>CAWGOJ010000030.1:0-18120 GCA_963824195.1 uncultured Acidimicrobiaceae bacterium
ATGCCCCGAACGTCCTGACGGCTTCGGGTCCGGCCGGCCCGACTAGACATTCCTGACCAGTGTCCCAGGGTGACCCCAGATGCCGGCATCAGGATTCTCCCCCCTATGCCAACGGAAGAAATGGCGTCAGTGTCGAAAGGAACCACCCAGCGATGATCATCAGGGGGGTCTGTTCAGAGTCGATGCGATAGCTCCGGGCAAGCAAGTAATCGCCACCGTGGCATTCGCATTCCAGGGCCGAGAGACCATAGGTCCATATGGATGGACCAGGTCCTCACGGGAGACAACGATCCCCACCTCATGGAGTATCCGACCGATCGGGTCGCTCGTGGACTCAAGTCTGTGAGAGAGCCCCGCTGGTAGGCGACTCGTGACAATGACGCTTTCCGCGTACACATACGAACAGCCGGAAATGCAACCCCGAAGCGTGGCCGCCCGGTGAAGCAGCGGCTGGCTCTCTTCAACCAGCACATCGTCCGAAGCGCGCGCTCCGATCATCTCGTGGTGCCACGCATGAGCAACGATGCCCTCACCGACAAGCTGGTCCAAGAATTCGGTCACAGTGCCGCTCGTCCCGTCAAGGGCCGCATGTAGATCTGATGGATTGGCCACTCGCACCGTTGAATCGCAACTTTCCGGACACCGACGGGCTCTCGAACCAGGTCTCATCGCTCCGTCCGAACCGTATGGATGGCCTGCTCCATTCCAGCGTCCCCGTTCATCGGCTCTGTGCGCCGGGCGAAGAAGAACATCTCGGGGTCACCGGCATCGAGCCCGTCCAATTCTCCACTGAGCTGCCAGCCCTGCTCCCGGAGCAGTTCACGCATCGGGGTATTCGATCGATTCGATGAGGTGAAGACCTGACTGGTCCCTTCCATGTCGAGCACTGCTCTCAGCAACTTGCGCCCGATTCCGCATCGTCGGGCGGAGGGCGCAACGATGAGAAGGTCCACAAAGTCACGCCCGAGGAAATGGCGCGGGAGTACGACCACGTAGCCGTCAAGATGATCGGATTCGGAATGGACGTGACAATGGCCGTTCTCCACGTGGTCACGTATATCTGACACCCGCTGTATGTCCCCGGCCGTAACCCTGTGGTCAAGAGCCAGGAGATCCTCGATATCGTCGAGGATCGCACGGCGAATGTCTTCAGCCGGGCCGGTCACATCATCAGTTTGCTCTGGCCTCGCTCCGTTGCAGGTGGATCAGTGACCAGCCCGGCCGATCTTCCTAGGCAGATCGGCGTCTCGAGCGGGCGCGTCGAGACGCCTGTAGTCATTCCCCGGTCTCGGCAGGCACCAGCCCGGGGACCACACCAGGAACGGGCGCGCCGGCCGGCTTTGATCTCAGACCCACCGCGGCCACCGCGACGGCCCCGAGTGGCGACCACCGCGACGAACAGCGCGTCGGCACGGCCTGTGACGGCCGCCCCGCGGGCACGGCGGCGTGTGGCGAGGGCTGTCCGTCAGCCGCGGGAGAAGCGCCGCTGCAGATCGGCGACGGTGCAACCCTCGATGGCGTCACCGCAGTGCGGCTCGGCCAGATCGAGCGCAGCCGGCAGGCATTCACCACGGAACAGCCCCGCTGCCGGCGTGGTCCCCGACAGCGCGTCGGCTGCCAGCACCATGGCGGCGAACGTGTACGTGGTGCGTTCGTGCTTGGGGAACGTCTCCTGGTCCGGGTAGACCATCCCGGTCCAGTACGACCCGTCCGGCAGCCGCAGGTTCTGCCCCGCGGTGAAGAGGTCGAGGGCGGGGCCCTGCATGCCGAGCGCGTCGAGCGTCAGCACGCATTCCGCCGTCTCTGCCGCGGTGACCCAGTCGCCCGTCGAGACACAGCGCACCCCGAGGCCCTCCATGACGAAGGTCGACCATCCCTCGGCGAGGCGGAGGCGTCCTGCCTCGCCCTCTAACGCGCCGGACAGCATGGGGTAGTACCAGTCCATGGCGAACTCCACCTTGGGGGCGAACGCGCCAGGGTGGTGCGCCACGGCGTGGCCGAGCCGCCCCGCCGCCAGCTCCCAGTCCGGGCGGTCCTTGGCCAGGCACTCCGCGATGGCCACCGCGCAGCGCATGGAATGGTAGATGGAGGACGACCCGGTCAGCAGCGCGTACCCCTCGGGCCGGCCGGACGAGTCGAGCGACCACAACACCGAGCCGTCCGGCTGTTGCCAGCGCAGAATGAAGTCGATGCCCTTCTCAATCGTCGGCCACAGCTCGCCGAGGAACTCCACGTCACCGGTGATGAGGTGGTGGTGCCAGGCTCCGGCCGCCAGGTAGGCACAGACGTTGGTGTCGAGACGCGGATCCTTGACGGAATCGCCCTGGTAGTAGTTGAACCAACTGCCGTCGGCGTGCTGGCGGCCCGCCAGCCAACGGTAGGCCTCGACCGCCTCGTCCACGAGGCCGCACACGGTGAGCGCCATGGCGGCCTCAACGTGGTTCCAAGGGTCGCAGTGGCCACCGACGAACCACGGGATCATCCCGTCGTGGCGCTGCACCTCCGCGATGGCGTGGGCGGTGGCCAGGACATCCGCACTGGTGAGGATGCCGGGCACCTCCGGGATGGTGGCCTTCGTGAAACGGATCTCTTCGGTCGTCATGCCGCAGCCCCTTGGGTCGGAGTGGTGGGCCCGCGCCGCCCGGGGACGCCGCGGGGCAGGTTGGGCCGGGCGTCGGGCAGACCCGAGAGCGCGGCGTCAGGCTTGGTCAGGTAGAGCACCAGGCTCTTCCCGATGAGCGGGCTGAGCACGCGGTCGGCCGTGCGCGTCAGGAACGGTGCTTTGACGATGTCCCAGACGAGCACCTTGTGGTACGCCTCGACGGCGGGATGCGTGTCGTTGGACGGCCCCACGAGGCAGCGCAGCCACCAGTAGGGAGAGTGGAGCCCGTGCGCGTGGTGGTAACCGGTCGGCACGAGGCCGGCGGAGCCCAGCCGCCGCTCCAGCGTCGACCGCCGGTAGATGCGGACGTGGCCGCCGGGGGTGTCGTGATACTCGTCCGAGAGCGCCCAATTGACGGCCTCGGGGACGCAGCGCGGCACGGTCACCGCCATCGCACCACCCGGGCGCAGGACACGGGCCAGCTCGCGCATGGCCGCAGTGTCGTCGGGGATGTGCTCGAGCACCTCCGAGGCGATCACCCGGTCGAATGTCCCGTCTGCGAAGGGCAGGGCCAGCGCATCGCCCTGCACGGCCGTCGCGGGGTGGCCGGCGGCGAGCTCGCCCGCCTCGACCATGGCGCCCAACGTGGCACGCACCTGGGCGACCTCGTCCGGACCCGCGTCGAGGGCCACAACCGAAGCGCCACGGCGGGCCGCCTCGAACGCGTGGCGCCCGAACCCGCAGCCGAGGTCGAGCACCAGGTCCCCCGGGCCGACCCCCAGCCGGTCGTAGTCGACTGTGAGCATCAGGCCGCTCCCCGCGATACCACGTCCCCCGCGCCCACCGCGGTGGCTGTCGGCGCTCCGGGCAGAGGTCGTCCCTCCAGGAGCGCCTGGTAGCAGGCGGTCGTGCCGGCCGCCGTCACCTGCCAGGTGAAGCGGCTCACGACGCGCCGGCGGCCGGCGGCCCCGAGCCGGGCCCGGAGCGTCGGGTCGTCGAGCAGGCGGGCGATGGCCGCTGCGAGCGCGCCGGGGTCGTCGGGCGGGACGAGCAATCCCGTCTCCCCGTCGCTGCCCACGACCTCGGGGAGGGCGCCCCCGGTCGTCGCCACCACTGCGACGCCGCAGGACATGGCCTCGATCGCCGGCAGCGAGAAGCCCTCGTAGAGGGAGGGCACCACCGCGACCTGGGCTTCGCCGTAGAGGCGGGCGAGCGCGTCGTCGCTGATGCCACTCACACAGTGCACTGCGTCGGACAGCCCGAGGCGCGCGATCGCCCGATCGACCCGCCCGCCCTCGGTGGGTCGACCGATGACGGTCAGCTCCACGTCGCGCTCGGTGCGCAGCTTGGCGACGGCCTCGAGGAGGGGCACCAGGCCCTTCATGGGAACGTCGCTGCTCGAGGTGACCATGATCCGGCCCGGGACGGGCGTCACCTCGTCGAATGGCCTGAACACCGTGTGGTCCACCCCGACAGGGACGACGGTCATCCGCTCGGGGGCCACCTCCATCTGCGCCGCGATGTCCTGGCGGGAGTTCTGCGACACGGTCACCACGGCGGGGAGGGCCCGGGCGACCCGCACCTGCATGCCGAGGAACCCGAACCAGCGGCGAGTCGTGAAGCTCTGCCAGGGGTTCGTCGTGTGGGACAGCGCCAGCTGGCGGTCCACCGTGATCGGATGGTGGAGTGTGGTGAGCAGGGGCCACCCGTCCTCGACCATGCCGAGCATGCCGGTGCCGAGGCACTGGTTGTCGTGCACGACGTCGAACTCGTCGCGGCGCTGCACCAGGAGCTGGCGGGCCCGGAGGGAGTAGGCCAGCGGCTCGCCGAAGCCCGCGGAGCACATGATGCCGAACTCGATGAGGTCCTCGCGAGACGTGAACTCCCGCCGGTGCGGGACCCGGAACGGGTCAGGGTGGCGGTAGAGGTCGAGGCCGGGCACGGGGGTGAAGCCCACGCCGGGGTCGAGCTCGGGCCAGGGGGGGCCGGCGAAGACCTCGACCGAATGGCCCAGGGCGACCAGTTCCCTGGTCAGGTGGCGGGTGTAGACCCCCTGGCCACCGCAGCGCGGGTTCCCCCGGTAGATGAGGAAGGCGACGCGCAGGCCCCCGGGCTGGGGTGCGGCGGCGGGAACCGGGGCGGGTACCTCGATGTGGCGCGAGCGCTCCCAGGACTCCTTCGTCTCGATCCACTTCTGGCGGGGCGTTTTAGGCAACGGATGTCCCGACGCGCTCCACCATGGCCCCCTAGCCTCCCCGAACCCCCTGGTCCGGCGCAAACGGCGCCTCCGGGGTGGTCGGCCAGACGGCCGTTCAGCCGACGCCGAACCAGCTGAGCACGGTCAGGAACACATAGGCCGAGGCCACGATGGCCACCGAGACGATGCTCAGACCCCCCAGCCAGCGGGCGAAGGTCCCGTTGGCGGCCGAGCCGAGCAAGGAGCGCCGGTTGGCCAGGATCAGGATCAGGATCAGCGTCACGGGGGTGATGACCCCCTCGAGGACCTGGGTGTTCAGGATCAGGGTGATCAGGTTCCCCGGCACGAGCACCACGGCGGCCCCGACGAGGATCTGGAAGGTGAATATCCCGAGGAAGACTGGCGCCTGGCGGAAGCTCGAGGAGACGGAGCGCTCGACGCCGATCGCCTCGGCCACGGCGTACGAGGTCGACAGCGGGACGACCGCGGCGGCCAGGGCGGAAGCGCCGAGCAGCCCGAGCCCGAACAGCGTCGTGGCGAACGCGCCGGCTACCGGCTTGAGCCCCTCGGCCGCGGTCGTGGCGGAGGTGAGGGGGCCGGTGCCGCCGATGGTGGCGCCGGTGGCCACGATGATCGACATGGCGACGAAGGCGGCCAGCACGGCGCCCGTGATGGCGTCGACCCGCTGGAAGCGGTACTCCGCAGGCTTCACGCCCTTGTCGACGACGGCACCGGCCTCGTACAACTGGATGTAGGGGGTGATCGTGGTGCCGATGAGGGCGACCGAGAGAAGGAGGAACGACTTGGAGGCGACGAAATGGGGCCACAGCGTGTTCGCCGCCACCTGGTGCCAGTTCGGGTGGGCGAGCACGGCGGCGATCGGGTAGGCGATGAAGACGACGGTGAGCAGCAGGAAGACGCGCTCGGCATAGCGGTAGGAGCCGAACAGCACTAGTGACCATATCGCCACCGCGGCGATCGGCACGGAGATATAGCGCGACACATTGAACAGCTCGAAGGAGGTGGCGATGCCGCCGAACTCGGTGACCATCAGGCCGACGTTGGCAATGGCGAAGGCAGTGATGGCGAACGCGGTCAGGCGGAGGTCGAACTCCTCCCTGATGAGCGCGGCCAGGCCCTTGCCCGTGTGCACCGCCAGGCGCGCCACCATCTCTTGGACCACGACGTAGGCCACCGTGATCAGCACCATGAGGAAGAGCGTGCGGTAGACGAACTGCGCTCCCGCCGACGAGTAGGTGACGATCCCACCCGCGTCGTTGCCCGCCGCCGCAGCGATGAGCCCCGGTCCAGCCGCGGCGAGGTAGATGAGCCACCGCCGCGGCGGCCGCACCCTCACGACAGCAGGCGCGGGAAGTGGAAGCGGCCCTTGGTCGGCACCAGTGCGTCGAGGACGTCGTCGGCCAGGATCCGCCCGATCGGCCTGCCGTCGTCGTCGACCACCACCATGGAGTGGCGTCGGGCTTCGATCAACTGCCGCGCCACCGTGTTCGCCGACGCATGGGGCTCCACCGTGACGACATCCTCGTCGTCGAGCAGGGCGGACATCCGCGTGTCCGCTGAGGTGCGTAGCGCCAGCAGGATGTCGAGCAGGCCGACGTCCCCGAGAAGACGCCCGTCGCTGTCCACGACCGCCACCGCATCGAGGTCGAGGTCGTGGGAGCGCGCCTCGGACAGCCGCTCGACGACCTTCTTCACCTTGTCACCGGACTTCGCCGTGACCAGGGCGGTGGTCATGATGCCGCCGGCCTCGTCCTCCTCGTAACCCAGCAGCTCACGAAGGGCCAGCGCCGTCTTGGCCGGGATGTGCCGGAGCACCTCTGCCCGGACCGCCAGCGGGAGGTCGCGCAGCGCGTCGACCGCCTCGTCGGGTTCCATGGCGGCGAGCAGCCGGGCGGCCTCCACCGGGTCGGACTCGCGGAGCAGCTGCTCCAGGTCCTCGGCCTGCATCTCCTCGAGGGCGTCGGCCGCCTCGTCGGGACTGAGCGCGGCCAGCAGCTCCCGACGCTCGTCGCGACGCAGATCCTCAAGGAGGTCGGCGAGCTCGCCGGGCCGCAGCCGGTGCAGGCCCTCGTTGGTCGTTTTGAGGCGCATGTGGGTGGCCGGCCCCTCCGCCTCGCCTCCCGACTCGGAGAAGGGCTGAATGGTCGCCCAGTCGATGACGCGATCGGGCGTCGGCCGCGGCCGCCACCGACGCGGACCGAGTCGGCGCAGCAAGGTGGCGTTGGACACGTCGGCGCCGACGAGGCGGATGCGGCCGAGGACCTCGGCCAGGTACAGGTCCGCGGCACGGATGACCTGGACGCCCTCGACGTCGACGAGCTGGTGGTCGAGCACGTCCTTGGCGAGGAGCACCTCGGCGGGACGGCGGACGACGTCGCGCAAGTCGAGCCGGGACGAGCGCAGGAGCACCTCGGCATGGCCGATGCGGTCGATGGCCGACGCGGGCACGAAGGCCAGGCGACGCCCGACGCGGATGACGAGGCCGCTCACCGGCGGGTACATCTGCCCGTCCGCCCAGCGGGCCACGACGTCGTCGAGCCGGCCGATCTCCTGTCCCGTCTGGTTGCGGACGGGGCGCCCCAGCACGCCGGCCAGCGACACGATTGAGTCGAAGACACCCTCTGAAGCGAGGATGCGGCGAGTGCGGCGACGGCGCTGGTGCGAGGGGCGCTCCGCATCACGCGATCGCCCGGGGAGAATGCGTGAGCGGCTCGGCGCGCTCGTCGACGGTGGCGTGGCCATGGAGCTACCTCTTGTGGCGTCTTCGAGATGATCGGTCGGGTCGGGTCGGACGGCTGACGGGCGCGACTCGGCGCCAGCGGGTTTCAGAGACCGGTGCTTGCCTCCGTGCGATGCCCGCGTTCGGGGCTCACGGCACGCTCGTGGTGCGAATCAGGCGAGGCGCGGAGGGGAGCATGCGCCGGCTGTGCTACTGGGGGGTTCACCCCTCGACATGGCCACACCTCCTTCACCGTTGTCCCCGTGCCGGGGAATTCGGGCAACGATCCAGCGGGGGATCCTACCGGGCCGCGCCAGCCTGCAACCGACCGTGCCGCCTGGTCGCAGCGGGTCGACGGGGGCGGGTACCGTGCAGCCATGGACCTCGCGTACCCACGAGAAGCTGAAGAATTCCGGGTCGAGATCGCCGGATGGCTCAAGGAGAACCTGCCCGACGGCTGGGGCGAGCCGGGGTTCTCCATGACGCCGCAGGAGCGCAAGGCATTCAACGAGGAGTGGACCGCCACGCTGTACGCCGGTGGCTGGATCTGCGCCAGTTGGCCGACCGAGTATGGGGGCAAGGGGTTGAGCCTGCTCCAGCAGGTGGTGCTGAACGAGGAGTTCGCGCGGGCGGGTGCGCCGCTGCGGGCCGACTTCTTCGGCGACACCCTGGTCGGCCCCACCATCCTGCAGTGGGGCTCCGAAGAGCAGAAGAAGCAGTTCATCCCCGGCATCCTCAAGGGGGAGATCTCGTGGTGCCAGGGGTTCAGCGAGCCGGACGCCGGCTCGGACCTGGCGGGCCTCAAGACCAGGGCCGAGCTCGACGGCGACGAGTGGGTGATCAACGGGCAAAAGGTGTGGACGACCCAGGCCCACTACGCCGACTACATCTTCCTCCTGGCACGGACCGACCCCGACGCGCCAAAGCATGCGGGTATCTCCTACCTCCTGGTCCCCATGAAGCAGCCCGGGATCGAGGTGCGCCCGATTGAGCAGATCGACGGCTCCGCCGAGTTCAACGAGGTGTTCTTCACCAACGTGCGCTGCCCGAAGGACAACGTCATCGGCGGGGTGAACAACGGGTGGAAGGTCGCCATGACGACGCTCGGGTTCGAACGCGGCACCTCGTCGACGACCGGGCACCGGCGCTTCCAGAAGGAGTTCGACGAGATCCTCTCGGCGGCGCGGCGCAAGGGTCGTGACAGCGATCCCCTCACGCGTCAGCGGCTCGCGCGGTCATGGTCGAACATCAAGATCATGGAGATCAACGGTTACCGCACGCTGACCGACGTCCTCAACGGCACGCACACGACCGCCGCGCTGGGGGCGTGCAACAAGATGTTCTGGTCCGAGGCGCACCAGGAGACGCTGCTGCTCGGCATGGACATCCTGGGCCTGGAGGGTCAGATCCTCCAGGGAGACCACGGCGCCGACACCCTGCTGCCCGGGGCACGCAGGGCCAAGGCGGGTTACGCCGTCAACAACCTCCAGTCGCTCTTCTTCTTCTCGCGATCGGAGACGATCTGGGGCGGCGCCGCGGAGATCCAGCGCAACATTGTCGGTGAGCGGGTGCTCGGCCTGCCCAAGGAGCCCAAGCCGCAGTAGCCCGCTTCGGGCTGAGTCGGGCGCCTGGGCTCGCCGGAACAGCACGCGGAGAGCGGCACCCCGGCCCGGGTCGTCTTCCACCCATGCCCGTCCGCCCTGCATCCCGGCGAACTTCCGCGCAGGACCCCCGCCATGAGGCTTCCGTGGCGGGGATCCAGGTGCTCGACGATGAGAACGGGGACCGGGAAGTCCGCCGGAAACGCATCCAGCTCCGCGCTGACCGCCGCCGGCCCCCGGCGGTCGCAGCCAGGAGGACGATGTCGTAACTCCCGGTCTGGAACGGGCCGGACGCCGCCCCTCCTGTCGGATCCGGTCGGGACACGGCGATCCGCTCAATCTCCACGGGAGTTTCGGACGGCACGTTGTCGGGAATCACTCATTGGCAACACCGTTGTGGTCGCATATCGTGCATGAAGACGGGCCAGGAAGCGCTGATGGGCGCTGGGGGTGTGATTGCGGTGAAGGCCGGCGGGCCGCTCAAGGTGATGGTCGTGGACGACCACCTGGTCTTCGCGGAGGCGCTGGCGCTCGCCATCGAGGCGACCGGTCAGCTGACCTGCGTGGGGACGGCGCTCGACATCGATCAGGCCGCCAGTCTCGCCGATGAGTTCGAGCCGGATGTTGCCGTCGTGGGCGTCCAGCTCGACGGCACGGACGGGGTGTCGGGCACAAGGCGTCTCCTAGGTGGGCACCCGCAGATGCAGGTGCTCGTGCTCACGGGGCTGCCCCTGAGCCCCTCGCTCGTCCGTGACGTGGCCGATTCCGGCGCTTCCGGCCTGCTCCCCAAGTCGGCCAGCCTCAGCGAGGTCGTCGAGACCATCCCGTCGCTCCGGGGCCACGCCTTCGCGGTCGACCGCCGGAGCCTGGTCTCGCTGTGCGAGGCCACCGGGGGCGTCGACGTGCCCCGGAGGAGCCGGGGCCCCGACCTCCTGACCAAACGCGAGCACGACATCCTCTCCCTGCTCGAGAGCGGCGTCGACCTGCGAAGGGCGGCGGCGCGCCTCGGGATCACGGTCAACACGGCTCGGGGCTACGTGAAGAACCTGCACCGCAAGCTCGGCGTCCACAATCAGCTCGAGCTCCTGGCGGTGGCCCGCGAGCGCGGGCTCCTCGAGAACGCCGGTTGACCGCGGCGGCGCTCGGCCTCTCCCCCACCGTCCGCTTCACCGGCGATCTCGGCGACATCACCGGCGAGTGGCGGCATCACATCCTGGCCCTCTTCCGCGCCAACATCGCCCGTCACGCGGACGCCTCGCGCACCGACATCGAGGTGGAGGTGGGCCAGACGATCATGATGCGCGTCGGACGACGGCATCGGCTTCGATCCTGCCCGCCTGCGCTACGGGCGGGGTGTCTGGAACGTGACGCCGCGCACCGACGCGCTGGGCGGCTCGCTGTTGATCCGCTCCCGACCCGGGAACGGACCCTGGTGGATGCGTCCTGCCGCTGCCTTCGTAGGATCTTCCCGGGCGGGCGCAATCCGCCTCCTCTGGGCCGCGACCTATGGGCCCACAGGCGGAGATGGACCAATTCCCCTACCCTTGGCCTGGTGTGGAGCGGATGATGCGGATAACGAGCCGGCCGGCCGAGCAGCGCGAACGGGGTGAGCAGACATGCTGGTGAGAGAGTGCCTGAGGAGTGCTCCGGTGACCGTCCCGCCGGCCTGCACCCTGGTGGAGGCCGGCGGGCTGATGGGGAGCCACGGTGTCGGGTCGCTCCTCGTCGTCGACGGCGACCGCCTGGTGGGGATCGTCACGGACCGTGACATCACGGTGCGCGGGATCGGCGAGGGCAAGCCGCCCACCGCCGACGTGGGGTCGGTCATGACGGCGGACCCGGTCACGATTCAGGGCTCCGCCGACGTCTTCGAGGCGTTCAAGGTGTTCAAGACGGCCAGCGCCCGCCGTCTCCCCGTACTCGAGGAGGAGGAGCTGGCCGGCATCATCTCGGTCGACGACCTGCTGATCTCGCTGGTCGTCGAGTTCGGGGCCGTCATGTCCCCGGTCGCCCAGGAGCTCGTCCACCCGGCCTGACGCCTAACTGCTGCGCCGTTCCCGGCGCTCGTAGCCGGCGTCGGTGACCGGGAGCGGCATCACGTTGGTCGGCGCGCCGCCGGCCGGCGCCGTCACGGGCACCGCCGTGGATCCCATGACCAGCCCCTCGGTCCCGCTCCGGCGCTGGCGGAGACCCAGCACGAACAGCGGGATGCTGGCCACCAGCGTCGCCACGCCGCCGATGGTCAGCGCCAGGCGCGGGTTGGTGGCGTCGCTGACGTAGCCCAGGAAGAGTGCACCGATCGGCGTGCTGCCGAGGAAGGCGATGGCGTTGAGCGACATCACACGTCCCCGCATGGCCGGGTCGGCCCGTAGCTGCAGGGTGGCGTTGTTCGTGGCTACGAAGGAGATGCTCGCGGCGCCCATCGGGACGAGCAGTGCCAGGGCCCACACCTGGGTCGGCGACAGCGCCACCGCCAGGATGGCGCCACCGAAGAAGACGCCGATGAAGGCCAGCAGCCGGGTGGACGGGCGGCTGCGGAAGGCGGTCACGAGACCCCCGACGACCGCCCCCGCGCCCATGGCCACCAAGAACACGCTGTAGAGGCCGGCCCCTCCGTGGAAGGTGAACTTGGCCAGGAGCGGCAGTGTGACCGTGAAGTTGAAGGCGAAAACGCCGACGATCGCCATGGAGATGAGCGGGATCTTCAGGTCGGGCGTGGACCAGACGTAGCGCAGTCCCTCACGCACCTGGCCCTTGGCCCTCACCACACCCGGCCGCCGGTACAGCTCCGTCGCGCGCATCATGGCGAGGGCCACGATCACGGCAGCGAACGATGCCGCGTTGAGGAAGAAGCACGTGGCCACGCCGACGGTGATGATGAGCACGCCGCCGATGGCCGGGCCGATCACCCGGGCCGAGTTCATCAACACGCTGTTGAGGCTCACCGCATTGGGCAGCAATTCCATCCCGACCATCTCGGAGACGAAGGTCTGCCGCGCCGGGTTGTCGAACAGGTTCACGAACCCGAGGCCCGCCGAGAGCGCGTAGATCTGCCACAGGGTCTCCGAATGTGTCACCACCAACAGGCCCAGGATGAGGGCCAGGATTCCCGCAGTCCCCTGGGTGACGTAGAGCACCTTTCGCTTGTCGAGCCGGTCGGCGATCAGGCCGCCGAACGGCCCCAGCAGCAGCATGGGCAGGAACTGCAGGCTGGTGGCGATGGCCACGTCGAGCCCGGTGCCATGGAGCGGGAAGAGGATCAGGTAGGCCTGCGAGACCGTCTGCATCCACGTGCCGGACACGGAGATGACCTGCCCGGTGAAGTAGAGCCGGTAGTTGCGGACCGAGATGGCGCGGAAGGTGCGCCGCCCGGCGTCTCTCATGCGGCGCTTCACGACTCCTCCAGGAGGTGCTCGAGGAGCATGACCAGCTCAGCGGCATGGCGCTGCTCGTCGGGGCCGAGCTCGCCCAGACGGCGCAGCAGGAAGGCGTTCTTCCGCGTGCGCATCCGCTCGAGTGCCCGCTCGCCCAAGGGTGTCGCCCGCACCCGCGCACTCCGCCGGTCGTTGGCATCGGCCACGCGGGTCACCATGCCCGCCTCGGCGAGGCTGGCCACCATCCTGGTCATGGTCGGGGGCTGCACCTGCTCGATCGCAGCCAGCTCGCCCAGGGTCGGGCTGCCGTGCCGGTGCACCGAGCCGAGCGCCGAGGCCTGGGCGGGCGAGAGTCCCCCCAGGGACTCCTGGCGAAGACGCCGCTGGAGCCGGTTGACCGCGATGCGCAGGCGGCCGGCTACCTCTTCGTCGGTCAACTGGACGGGCTGCGCGTGCATGCCTCCATTATAGTTAGTTGGGCTAACTAATCAATCGCCCCAGCAGCAGTTTCGGGCGGGAGCTGATGCAACAAGGGTGGCGCGAAAGCGGCGCTCAGAGACTGGGGACGTAGCCGCCCGCGCCGAGCGAGGCACTCTCGTCCAAGCTGAGCGAGTCGTCGAGCCCTCCGATGACCTCGGTCACCCAGGGAAGGCGGTCGCGCAGAATCCGCTCGACCCCATCCGAGAGCGTGGCGGAGCTGATGGCGCAGGAGCTGCACGCACCCTGGAGCTGGACCTCGACCACGCCGGTCTCGACGTCGGCCCGGACGAGAACGAGATCACCGCCGTCAGCCTGCACGGCCGGGCGCATGAGGTCCATGATCACCTGCAGCTTGTCCAGGCGATCGGCCCTCTCGGCGTCGCTCAGGTCGGATGGGGTGTCAGGCATACCCCCATTCTGCCGTGCGCGACGCCGCACGTGACCACCAGGTAAACCACAGCCGCCCACGTGGGCACGGGGGTTAGGATCCGAGCGCCAGTGGGATTGCGAGCCGGTCACGGCCGGAGGACGAAGGGAACGATCCATGAGCGGCAAGGTTCTCGGGGTGTTCAAGGCTGCCACCGACACGAGAGATGTGGCGGCGGGGACGGTGATCTTCGAGGCGGGCTCCAGCGGGGACGAGATGTACGGCGTGGTGGAGGGAAAGGTCGAGCTCCGGTTGCCCGACGGACGTGCGGTCGCCATCGGGCCCGACGACACCTTCGGGGAGATGGCGCTGGTCGACTCGTCGGCCCGGAGCGCGACCGCGGTGGCGCTCGAGGACACCAAGCTGGCCGTCATCGACAAGCGCCGGTTCCTCTTCCTGGTGCACGAGACGCCGACGTTCGCCCTTCAGGTCATGTCGAGCCTCGCCGGGCGCCTGCGCGCCACGCAGGGAGAGGCCTGAGGGGCCGCGTTCCGGCGCCCGTCGCGCCGGGAATCAGTCGAGCCCGACCGGCTCGGGTCGCCCCCCCTGCACCACGGGGTTCGACAGGTCACCGATCCCCTCGATCGCGATGCGCACCGTGTCCCCGTCGGACAGGAACCGGGGTGGGTCCATCCCGGCCCCGACGCCGGCCGGCGTCCCGGTGGCGATGACCGTGCCCGGCTCGAGTGGAAACGCCGTGGTCAGATACTCGATCATGGCCGCACAGCCGAAGATCAGGTCGGCCGTGGTCGAGTCCTGGCGCAGCTCGTCGTTGACCCAGGTGCGGATGGTCAGTGCACCCGGCTCTCCGAGCTCGTCGGCCGTCACCAGCTCGGGGCCGCAGGGGGCGTGCGTGTCGAACGACTTGCCCACCGTGAAGGTGGGAGTGCGCCACTGCCAGTCGCGTGCGCTGACGTCGTTGATGACGGTGTAGCCCGCGACCACCTCATGCGCCCGGGCAGCCGGCACGTGCTGGCACCGCCGGCCGATCACCATGGCCAGCTCGCCCTCGTAGTCGACCATGTCCGACACCGCGGGGAGCACGATGGCATCGCCGGGCCCGGCGATGGCCGTGCGCTGTTTGTTGAACCAGTACTGCCACTCGGGTGGCTCCCGGCCCATCTCGGCCACGTGGGCCCGGTAGTTCATGCCGATGGCGAGGATGGCGGGCGGGTCGGGCACCGGCGCGTGACGACGCACCTCGACCAGCGCGTGACGCGCCGCGCGCCCGACCGACGCGGCGCGGGCCTGCTCCAGCGCGACGGGGCCGAGCGCCAGCAGCTCCCTCATCGTGGACGGCAACCCGGTCACCGGGTCGCCCAGGTCGACCACCTCGTCACCGACCACGAGGCCGGGCCGCGCCGGGCCGCCGTCGAGCGAGAAGCTGACGAGCCGCACCTCCCTACGCCACCCGTCTCAGCGCAGCTGTGCCTTGTAGGCGTCCCAGTTCTTGGTGGCGTGGCGAGCCGAGAAGGCACCGACGATCTCCACCGCGCCGAACACGATGGCGAGGATCCCGATGAGGACGACCAACGCCGTCAACGGTGCGCCGGGATGACGGATGCACAGGAAGCCGATGGCCACGGCGATGATGCCCCGGATGAGGTACAGCCACCAGTAGGGCACCTGGTGATGCCGGGCCGACTCGATGATGTCGAAGATGCCGAGCACCAGGAAGGCCCACCCGATGATCACTGCCGTGATGAAGATCGTGATGTGGGGCCACACGAAGCCGACGACGCCGGCGCCGACCCAGAACAACCCGAAGACGAGGTGCAGCCACCGCTGTCGGGCCACCCTGGCCGACCCGATGATCTCGAAGAGGCCGACCGCGATGAAGAACCCGCTGGCCAGGTAGATGATGGCGTACACACTGGCGTGGCGGTAACTGATCACGAAGAAGCCGAAGATGATCGAGATGATGCCGCCGGCGAGGTACCAGCCCCACATCTTCTCGAGCTGCACGCTGACGGCGTCACCGACGGCGATGTCGTCCTCGGTCAGTACATAAGTCATGAGGTCCCCCTTGGCGAGTAGGAGTTGCACTGCGTGCTTGCGCAGCGTACCGCCGCCTCAACCGCGATCAGGGGATGCAGGAGCGCAACGCGTCGAGGGCCCGGCTGCCCCACGTGGCGCCCGTGTCGGCCCAGCGCCAGGGGTCCTCGAGCACGTCGTCGGCCTCGGCCCACAGCTCGTCCTCGACGGGCTGGAGCACCTCGCGCACGGCCGTCAGCGCACCGGGATCATCCTCGACCCGCTGGCGGACAGCGTCGGCGGCGTGCCACAGGTCCTCGCTCGAGAGCTCCAGCGGGATGAACGGTGGCGGGCCGGCGGCCGTGCGCGGGAAGGCCGGGACGTAGATGCTGGCGCACGGGCTCCCCGGCGCCACGTGGGTGCGCAGCGGCGCGCCGTCCTCGATGCCGAGCGGGAGCTCGGCGATCATGGACGCCGCGGTGACGCTCAGGCCGCGCACGTGCATGCAGACGCTCACGCCGCTGAAGTCCTCGCCGATCTCCGCCGGGGGCGGATGGACCGGGCCGTCGCCACCCGGGGCGCCCCAGGGGCCGCTCCCGTGGTCGCGCAGGTGGGCTGCCGTGGCGGCCGGTGTGAGCCCGCCGGGAGAGGCCGACTCGAGGAAGCGGCGGCTGGCCGCCAGGCGGACGTCGGCGTACGCGGTGTTCTCCCGGGCGTCGCGGAAGCGCCCGAAGTCCTCCCCCGGCGCCAGGGCACCCGAGGCGGTGGTCCAGTCAGTGCCCAGGCTGATGCGGTTGGAGATGGCGGTGCCGGCGGGGAACGGGGCGACCGCGTAGTCGGAGCCCGCGGTATCGAGGATGAAGGCGTGGCTCGGGTCGGCGACGAGGAACGAGGAGTCGTACGCCTCCCGGTGCGCCGCATCGGCGATGCCGCCCTGCCCGCACGCCTCGAGGAGCCCGGTGATCACATCGACAGCCTCGGCGGCACTGCGGGCGCGCTCGAGGCCGAGGCGGACGAGGTCCATGCCGATCAGGGCCGGCTTCGCCCCCGCGGCGTCATGAGCCGTGCTGACACGCTCGTTCCCGATGGCGACGCCGTGCTCGTTGACGCCGTGCTCGGCTCCCCAGAGCCAGGTGGGGCACGACAGGAAGGTGGCATGCGCGCCGGTGTCGCCGATGGAGAGGTACTGCGTGCGCAGCGTGCACCCGGCCGAGGTGCGGCGGCCGAAGGGCCAGGCGACCTGCACCTCGCCGGGCGGGCGGTCCGAGTTCTTGGCGAACACCATGCCGGCGGGGCCCGGGGCACAGAGCGTGTCGCACATGGTCGCAGTGTACGGAGGCTGACTATCGTGAACGTCCGTGGAACCTCACGCCGTCCTCGCCCCCGACGAGATCGACCTCTCCGACATGGAGTTCTGGGCCCGGCCCTGGGACGAACGCGAAGGGGCGTTCCAGACGTTGCGTCGCGAGCGCCCGATGCCCTTCTTCAAGGAGCCCGAAATCCCCGAGGCGCTCAGCTACGTCATCCCCAAGGGCCCCGGCTACTACGCGCTGACCCGGCACGCCCACATTTCCGAGGCGAGCCGGCACCCTGAGATCTTCCAGTCCGGCAAGGGCGCCACCTCCATGATGGACATGCCCGCGGAGATGCTCGACTTCTTCGGATCGATGATCAACATGGACAACCCGCGCCATGCCCGGCTGCGGCGCATCGTGTCGGCGGCGTTCAACCCGCGCATGATCAAGTCGATCGAGGACCGCATCGACTTCGTGGCCAACGACGTCATCGACCGGGTCGCCCCGCTGGGCGGCTGCGACTTCGTCACCGAGGTCGCCGCCCGGCTGCCGCTCGAGATCATCTGCGACATGATGGGCGTCGCGGCTTCCGACTACGACACGGTGTTCACCGCTTCGAATGTCATCCTCAGCAACGGCGACCCCGAATACGTGCCCGAGGGGGCCGACCCCATGGTGGCCTTCATGACGGCGGCGCAGCAGCTCAACCTGCTGATGATCGACCTCGCCGCCTACCGCCGCGAGCACCCGACCGAGGACGTCACCTCGGCCCTGGTCAACACGAACGTCGACGGCGAGGCGCTCACGGACACCGAGCTGGCCTCGTTCTTCATCTTGCTGGTGGTGGCCGGGAACGAGACCACCCGCAACGCCATCAGCCACGGCCTGCTGGCGATGACGCAGCACCCCGACCAGCGGGCCCTCTGGCAGGCCGACCCGGCCGGGATCGCGGTCACCGGCGTGGACGAGATCGTGCGCTGGGGCTCACCGGTGATCTGGATGCGCCGCACCGTGGCCGCGGACACGGTGCTCGGAGAGGCCGAGCTCCACGAGGGCGACAAGGTGATCATGTTCTACAACTCGGCCAACCGCGACGAGGACGTCTTCGATGACCCGTTCACCTTCGACGTGCGGCGCAACCCCAACCCCCACATCGGCTTCGGGGCGGCGGGCCGCACTTCTGCCTGGGCGCCCACCTGGCCCGCCAGGAGATCGACGTGATGTTCCGCCGCCTGTTCGAGCGGCTGCCCGACATCGAGAGCGTGGGCGAGCCGGACCGGCTCCTCTCCCCTTCATCAACGGCATCAAGCACCTCGACTGCCCTTCACCCCGCTCGCCCCAAGCTGAACTCGCAGCGTCGGCTGGCCCGACGCCGGCCCGTGACGCGTCGCTAAGCCGCGGTGCCCCGCAAGGTGGTGGGCGATGAGGCC
>CAWGOJ010000031.1:0-22324 GCA_963824195.1 uncultured Acidimicrobiaceae bacterium
CACGACCGACGCGGACGCAATGGTGCCGGCAGGCCCCGACGGACCGGGAGGTCCGGTCGCTCCGCTCGGGCCGGGGACACCTTGGGGTCCCTGCGTGCCCGTTGCACCGGCCGGGCCGACCGGTCCCCGGGGCCCCGACGTCTTCGCCGGCATCTTCGCCACGGCGTAGATGCCGACTCCGAGTCCGGCGAGCCCCACCACGAGGGCCGCCACGATGAGCGGTAAGAGCCATCCCGGCGTGGGTCGGGTCGCGTCCGCACTGACAGATGCCTCAGATCCCGCTTGGGGACTCGACAAGGGTCGCTCCTTTCGTCTCGGCCCGGGGACCGGACGCGGTGGTATCGACGCAGATGTGCCGGCCAGCTCCCCTCGCGCATGCTATCCGCAGGACCTTCGGAGCCCCGGGTCACCGATGGCCCGGGCCGTATGCTCCGGTGCATGCAGCTGAGCCAGGCGTGCGCGCGGGTGCTGGGCTCGCTGGTGGAGAAGAACCTCACCACGCCTCAGCAGTACCCACTCACCGTCAACGCCCTCGTGGCCGCCTGCAACCAGACATCGAACAGGGAGCCGGTCGTCAGCTACGACGAGGAGATCGTGCGGTCGGCCCTCGACGAGCTCAAGGGGATGCGACTGGTCCGCTTCGTCCTGCCCTCGCACGGCCGCTCCGTCGTCCGCTATCGACACGTGCTCGACGAGGCGCTCGGGCTGGACTCCCGACAATGCGCCATCCTGGCCGTGCTCATGTTGCGCGGGGCGCAGACAGTGGGTGAGCTGCGCACCCGGACCGAGCGGATGTCACGGTTCGACAGGCTCGACGAGGTGGAGCGCGAGCTGGACCTCCTGGCCTCACGAGACGAGCCTCTCGCTAAGAACGTCGGCCGCCGGCCGGGGCAGAAGGAGGAGAGGTGGGCGAGTCCCCTCGTGAGCTCCGAGGGCCGTGTTTCGGCTGACGACGCCGACCCCGGGGTCTCGCCACGCTCGCCCGCGGAGGATGGAGGCACCGGGCACGTGGGAGACGATCGTCCTCCGCTGAGTGACCGGGTGGACGACCTGCGATCGGAGCTGACGGACCTCAGATCCGAAGTCGCCCAGCTCCGGCACGAGCTGGAGGAACTGCGGGAAAGCCTCGGGGGCTGACCCGCCCGGGCGGTGAGACCGGTCAAATCGCCGCCGGGCACACCCCGTAGGTCTTGATCTCGTAGACGGGCGAGCTCGGTGGCGAGGGATAGGCCATGCTGTCGAGGACGAAGACGATGTTGTTCGCAGCCTTCCAGAAGTCAGTGCCTGTCTGGGTGAGCCGGTAACGCCGCCTCACCTGCGCGAAGGTGCTGCCCAGCGAAATGCCCTTGGCCGTCTGCAGCTTCGGTGAGACGGTGGAGGCGGAAGGCGGTGGCGATCCCGAGCTGTTGACCCAGTAGCGGTACCCGGTGAAGCGGCCGTGCCGGAACTGGGCGATCAGGTCGTGCCACGCCACCTCGGTGTAGCCGCCGACGCAGCCGGCGTCGGGGCGTCCGGTCGGTGGCCCGAGCCTCGCCGAGACCGCGCTCGTCACGGAGCTGACCGACGAGCCGAAGCGGACGACTCCGAGACCGTTGCCGGCGAGCAGGATCGGGGTCTTCGCGGTCGAGCTCGCGAAGGCAGCGACGGGGAACGTCGCTACCAGCACAATGAGGCAAGCGACGAGACCGCCGAGCACCGGACGAAGATGCCTGTCGACGCGGGACTGCCGCATCCCTCGAGTGTCGCACCTGGAGGGAGGGCGCACACCGCGAGTCCTGAACCGACTCACGTCCGCCTTACAACGGCGTGACGTAGGCACCCGAGATCCCGCCGTCGACGAGGAACGTCGACGCCGTGATGAACGACGAGTCGTCCGAGGCGAGGAAGGCTGCCGCGGCGGCGATCTCCGAGGCCTCCCCGAAGCGACCCATTGGGATGTGCACGAGGCGCCGGGCGGCCCGCTCGGGATCCTTGGCAAAGAGCTCCCGCAGCAGCGGCGTGTTGACCGGGCCGGGGCACAGCGCGTTGACGCGCACGCCCTGGCGGGCGAACTGCACGCCCAGCTCGCGCGACATGGCCAACACGCCTCCTTTGGAGGCGGTGTAGCTGACCTGGCTCGTCGCCGCGCCCATGACCGCGACGAACGACGCCGTGTTGATGATCGACCCCTTGCCGCGCTCCAGCAGGTGCGGCAGAGCGTGCTTGCAGCAGAGGTAGACGGATGTCAGGTTGACCCGCTGCACCCGCTCCCAGGCGTCCATCCCGGTGTCGAGGATGGAGTCGTCGTCGGGCGGGCTGATGCCCGCGTTGTTGCAGCAGACGTCGATCCCCCCGAGGCGCCCGGCCACGTCCGCGTAGAGCGCCTCGACCTCGGGGGGCGACGTGACGTCGGTGCGGACGAAGATCCCGTCGACCGCTGCCGCCACCTCGCCCCCGGCGGCTTCGTCGAGGTCGACGACGGCCACCTTGGCCCCCTCGGCGGCAAAGCGCTCGCACATGGCGCGGCCGATTCCGCTCGCACCGCCGGTGACGACGGCGACGCGGTCGACCAGGCGGCGGGCGTAGGGGGCGGTCTCGCTCATGTCTCTCCTTGCTGAGTCGATGGGTGGCGGGGCTAATCCGAGCTGATGAAGACGTTCTTGACGTCGCAGAACGCGTCGAGGGCGTCGGGGCCGAGCTCCCGGCCGATCCCGGACTGCTTGACCCCACCGAAGGGCGTCCAGTAGCGCACCGACGAGTGCGAGTTCACCGACAGCGTCCCCGTCTCGACCGCCCGCGCCACGCGCAGCGCCCGCCCGACATCGCGTGTCCACAGCGAGCCCGAGAGCCCGTAGGGGGTGTCGTTGGCCAGGCAGACGGCGTCCGCCTCGTCCTCGAAGGGGATGACGGCCACCACCGGCCCGAAGATCTCCTCGGTCGCGGCGCGGTCCTTCGGGTCGACCGGCGCCAACACGGTGGGGGCGAACCAGTTCCCCGGGCCATCGGGGCACGAGCCGCGCAGCGCCACCGGGGCGTCCTCGGGCACGAAGGAGGACACGGTGGCCAGGTGGGCCTCGGAGATCAGCGGGCCCATCTCCGTCACCTCGAGCGTCGGGTCGCCCACGACGACGCCCGCGACGGCCGGCTCGAGGAGTGCCATGAAACGCTCGTAGACGGAGTGCTGGACCAGGATGCGCGAGCGCGCACAGCAGTCCTGGCCGGCGTTGTCGAACACCCCATAGGGGGCCCGGGCGGCCGCCAGCTCGAGGTCGGCATCGGCGAAGACGATGTTGGCGCTCTTGCCGCCCAGTTCCAGGGTGACCCGCTTGACCTGCTGGGCGCAGCCCGCCATGACGGCGCGCCCCACTTCCGTGGAGCCCGTGAAGCACACCTTGCGCACAGCGGGGTGGGCCACGAAGCGCTCGCCGACCACGCTGCCCTTGCCGGGCAGGATCTGCAGGACCCCTTCGGGCAGGCCGGCCTGGAGCGCCAGCTGGCCGATCCGCAGCGCGCTGAGCGGGGTCAGCTCGGCCGGCTTGACCACGACGGTGTTGCCGGCGGCCAGCGCAGGCGCGAACCCCCAGCCGGCGATCGCCATGGGGAAGTTCCAGGGCACGATGACGCCCACGACGCCCAGCGGCTCGTGGAACGTGACGTCGAGGCCGCCCGGGACCGGGATCTGCCGGCCGCTCTGGCGCTCGGGCGCGGCGGCGTAGTACTCGAGCACGTCCCGCACATTGCCGGCCTCCCAGCGCGCGTTGGTGATCACGTGACCGGCGTTGACCACCTCGAGCGCGGCAAGTTCGTCACGGTTGGCGTCCACCTCGGCGGCGAAGCGCCGGAGCAGGCGGGCCCGGTCGCCCGGGGCCATGGCCCGCCAATGCCCGAATGCAGCGGCAGCCAGCTCAATGGCCGCGTCGACCTGTTCCGCGGTCATCCCCTCGACCGTCGTGATCACCTCTCCGGTCGCTGGGTTGCGGACGTCCACGGACTGATCTTTGCCGATGCCGGCCCGGGCCCCCAACCGGTCGGCGGCGCGCCGGTACAGTGCGGGACCGTGCCCGAGTCCCCTTCACCGTCTCCGGTCCAATTCAACCTGGCCAAGGCCTTCGACACGCTCGTCGAGTCCCTGGCCGACCGGGAGTGCATCGTGTGGAGGGACCGGCGCCTCACTTACGGCGACGTGGCCGAGCGCTCGCGCCGGCTGGCCGCCTACCTCCACGGGCGGGGCCTGCGCCTGCACCGCGAGCGCTCCGAGCTCCAGGGCCACGAGTCGGGGCAGGACCATGTCGCCCTGGCCCTCTACAACGGCAACGAGTACCTGGAGGGGATGCTGGGCTCGTACCAGGCCCGGATCGCCCCGTTCAACGTCAACTACCGCTACGTCGGCGAGGAGCTGCGCTACCTGCTCAACGATGCCCGGCCGCGGGCGCTGATCCTGCACTCCTCGCTGGCCCCCACCCTCGCCGACGTGCTGCCCACGCTGGACTCGCCCCCCGACGTGCTGCTCCAGGTGGCCGACGAATCGGGCCACACCCTCCTCCCCGGGGCGGAGTGGTACGAGGAGGCACTGGCCGCATCCTCGCCCGACGGGGCGCCGGTCGAACCCTCCCCCGACGACCTGTACATCCTCTACACCGGGGGCACCACGGGCATGCCCAAGGGCGTGCTGTGGCGCCAGCACGACATCTTCATGGCCGCCATGGGCGGGCGGAAGGTGGGCACATGGGAGATCGTCACCAGCTACGAGGGCATCACCGAGCGGCTGGCCGAGAGCTTCCCGCTCAAGCTGATGCTGCTGCCGCCACTGATGCACGGCGCGGCGCAGTGGGCGGCCTTCATGCTGATGGCCCAGGGGGCGACGATCGTCTTCCCCGACGACACGCGGCGCATCGACCCCGACGACGTGTGGTCCACGGTCGAGCGGGAGGGGGCCAACACCATGAGCGTCGTCGGCGACGCCGTGCTGCGCCCGCTGCTGCTCCAGCTCGACAAGAAGAGCTACGACCTCTCCTCGTTCTTCGCCGTGGGCAACGGCGGCGCGCCGCTGACCCCGGCCGTGCGGGCCATGGCGCTCGAGCGCCTGCCCGATCTCGTCATCTCCGACTCGGCGGGCTCGTCGGAGACCGGGGCGCAGATGCACGTCACCTCGGTCGACGACGTCGAGGTCGGGACGTTCCTGCCCGGGCCGGGCACCGTCGTGGTGGACGAGTCACTGTCACGCGTGCTCGCGCCGGGGCACGAGGGCAACGGGTGGCTGGCCCAGACCGGGAGCGTGCCGCTGGGGTATCTCGGCGACCCGGACAAGACGGCGCGCACCTTCCCCGTGATCGACGGCGTCCGCTACTCCATCCCCGGCGACCGGGCGCGGCACCTCGCCAACGGCGAGATCCAGCTGCTCGGCCGCGACTCGGTGACGGTGAACTCAGGCGGGGAGAAGATCTTCGTGGAGGAGGTGGAGCGGGCCATCGCCGGGCACCCCGCCGTGGCCGACGTCGTCGTGACCGGCCGCCCGTCGGAGCGCTGGGGCTCCGAGGTGGTCGCCGTGGTGCAGCTGGCCGAGGGCGCATCGTCCGACCAGGCGTCCATCATCGACCACGCCTCGGCGCACATCGCCCGCTACAAACTGCCCAAGGAGGTCGTGTTCGTGGCGAACATCCAACGCTCGCCCTCGGGCAAGGCCGACTACCGCTGGGCGGCCGAGACGGCCGTCAAGGGCGCCGGGAGGTCGTAGATGTGGCGAGGGCGGCGGCAGGGGCGGGTCCGGTGATCGAGACCTCCCGGCTCGTCCTACGACCGTTCACCGACGTGGACCGGGAGCCCTTCGCCGAGCTGAACGCACACCCGCTGGTGGTCGCGTCGCTGGGGTCGACGCCGACCCGGGTCGAGAGCGACGCCTTCGTCGACCGCATCGAGGCGGAGATGGTGCGCGAGGGCTGGGGGCTGTGGGCCGTCGCGGTGGCCGGTGGCGCGCCGTTCGCGGGCATGGTCGGGTTGCACCGGGTCAACGCCGCCCTCCCCTGTGCCCCGGCCGTCGAGGTGGGCTGGCGGCTGCACCCCGACCACTGGGGGAACGGGTACGCCACCGAGGCCGCCGGCGCGTCGCTGCGCTTCGGCTTCGACGAGGCCGGGCTGGCCGAGATCGTGGCGTTCACCACGACCCTGAACACCCGCTCGCAGGCGGTCATGGAGCGGATCGGCATGGCGCGCGACCCGGGCGCCGACTTCGACCACCCCGCCCTGCCCGAGGGCAGCCCGCTCCGCCGCCACGTGCTCTACCGCGCCGCCGCGTCGCAGCCCCGCCCTACCGTGGGCCGATGAGCGACGAGCGGCGGCGCTGCGAGTGGGCGCAGAGCCCTGAGATGATCGCCTACCACGACACCGAATGGGGTGTGCCGGTGCACGACGACCCGACCCACTTCGAGTTCCTGGTGCTCGAGGGCGCGCAGGCGGGCCTGAGCTGGTCCACCATCCTCAAGCGGCGCGCCGGCTACCGCAAGGCCTTCGCCGGCTTCGACGCCACCAAGGTGGCGCGCTTCACGCCCGCTCGGGTGGAGAAGCTCCTCGCCGATCCGGGGATCATCCGCAACCGGGCCAAGGTCGAGGCGACCGTGCGCAACGCCCGAGCCTTCCTGGACGTGCAGGAGGAGTTCGGCTCCTTCGACTCCTACATCTGGGGCTTCGTCGGCGGGCAACCCATCGTGAAGAGGTGGCGGCGGGCGGGCCAGGTCCCCGCGGTCACGGCGACCTCGGAGGCGGTCAGTGCCGACCTGCGCCGGCGCGGCTTCGGCTTTGTCGGGCCCACCGTCTGCTACGCCCACCTGCAGGCGACCGGGCTGGTCAACGACCACTTGGTGAGCTGCTTCCGCTACGGGGAGCTCACAGGCGCCGGCTCATGAGGACCCGCGTGCCGAAACGGCCCATCACGGGCTCCTCGGGCCGCCGGCCGTGGGTGACGAGCCAGTCGTCCACCGGCCCGATCTCGACGAAGCCCTCCGACGCGTAGAACGGCCCGTTCCACGGGACGTCGCGGTAGGTGGCGAGCGTGAGCTCACGGTGGCCCTGGGCGGCCGCCCAGGCGCAGCCGGCCCGGAGCAGGGCCCGGCCGACGCCGCGCCGGGCGTGGTCGGGATGGACCGAGAGCTGCTCCAGGTGGGCGCCGCCCCCGATGCCGTCGATGCGGCACAGCCCGACGGGCGGGTCGCCCGCCACCAGGACGACCAGGGCGGCGGCGTAGTCCTCCACCGAGCCCGGTCCGGGCAGTGGCCCGACACCGAGCGACTCGAACATGGTGTCGGCGGCCGCCTCGAGGGCGGGCAGCAGCGCCAGCTGGTCGGGCCGCACGGGCCGGACCGGCGGCGGGGACCCGATGCGCTCCACGCGGCGACGGTAGCGTGTCGACCCGTGCGCGCCGCCGTCTGCCACGAGCTCGGCCCGCCGTCCGTCTTGCGGGTGGAGGAACGGCCCGATCCCGAGCCCGGCCCGGGCGAGGTCGCGCTCGCCGTCGAGGCGGCCGGCGTGAACTTCGTCGACGGCCTCTTCGTGGCCGGGCAGTACCAGATGAAGCCCTCGCTCCCCTTCGTGCCGGGCAGCGAGGTGGCCGGGCACGTCGTGGCGATCGGGCCGGACGTCGCTGCGGTGGCGATGGGCGACCGTGTGCTGGCCTCGGTGGGCCTGGGCGGCTTCGCGAGCCGCGTCGTGGTGCCGGCCGCCTCGGCCATCGCGCTGCCCGAAGGCATGGACGCCGCCCGGGCGGCCACTTTCACGCAGAGCTACAGCACGAGCCTGTTCGCCCTGCGCGACCGCGCCCGGGCGGCGCCCGGCGAGACCGTGCTCGTCCTCGGCGCTGGCGGCGGCGTCGGGCTGGCCGCCATCGGCGTGGCACGGGCGCTGGGGTGCCGGGTGCTCGGGGTGGCATCGAGCGCGGACAAGCGGGACGCGGCGCTCGCTGCCGGGGCCGAGGCAGTGGTCGATCCGGAGGCCGAGCCGCTCAAGGAGGCGGCGCGGGTCTGGGCGGGCGGCACCGGCGTCGACCTGGTCGTCGATCCCGTCGGCGGGCCGTTGGCGGAGCCCTCGCTGCGCGCCCTCGGCGACCGCGGCCGGTACCTGGTCATCGGCTTCGCTTCGGGCGACATCCCCGCCGTCCCCCTGAACCAGGTCCTGCTGCGCAACCGCTCGGTCATCGGCATCGACTGGGGGATCTGGGCCATGACGCATGCGACGGCGCAGCGCGCGCTGCTCGACGACCTGCTGGACATGGTGGCGGCGGGGACGCTCGACCCGGTCCGCCCGGCCGAGTACCCGCTCGAGGACGTGGCGGGTGCCCTCGAGGACCTGCTGGGCCGGCGCGCCGTGGGGAAGATCGCGCTGGTCCCCTGACGGCCTCGGGTCCCGGCCAGACGTTGGTGTGCGACGCGCTCTCGATCTCGAAGCCCACCGAGCCACAGGGCCCGGCGACGAGCGCCGTGGCCGTGGGTCCAGGCGCCACCCCCGCATACGCCGTTTCGCACTGTGAAGGAGACGTCGAGCGTCGCCCTCGGGTGCAGGGTCAACGTGTTGACCGCCACGAGCAGCTCGGTCGTCTTGGCGGCGGCCGCCGGTAGGTGCGGCTCAGCCCGGGAAGGCGGGGATGACCTCGGTGCCCATGAGTTCGATCGTCTGCATGACCGACTCGTGGGAGACCTTGTAGGGGTTGACCAGGCAGAGCAGCAGGTCGACCCCGGCCGCCTCGTACTGGCGGCAGGCCTCCAGGCACTCGTCGGGCGTCCCCAGCACGCAGGCGTTGGAGTCGATCAGGTACTCGAGGTTGAGCAGGTCGAGCAGGCCGTCGTCGTCGGTCTTCTTCATGTCCGCCGCGTAGGAGTAGGAGCCGAGCTCCTCGTTGCGCTCGGCCATCCAGTCCGTCAGCGTGGCGATCTGGCGGGCGCCCGTCTTGGGGTACCACTCGAAGGACTCGCGAGCCTCGGCGATGGCGGCGTCGCGGTCCGGGGCGCACATGGCCATGGTGAAGGTCGCCGCCTGGTTGTGCACGAAGGCACCGATGGGGGCGCTGCAGCCGGCGACGGCGGCCCGGTAGATGTCGATCTTGCGTTTCACCTCCGAGGGGGGAAGCCCGACGGCGAACGAGCACAGGCCGAGGCCCAGGTCGCCGACCTGGGCGTGGCCCTCGTCGCTGGTGGTGGCGCCCCACAGCGGCGGGTGAGGCTTCTGCCAGGGCTTGGGCTGCACGCGGCGCCGGGGCATCTGCCAGAACTCGCCGGAGAACTCGTACTCTTCGTTGGTCCAGCAGCCCACGACGTGCCCGATGGCCTCCTGCCACATCCGCCGGCTCTCGGCGGGGTCGACGCCGAAGCCCTCGAGCTCGGCCCGGGTGGCCGACCGGCCGGTCCCGAGGTCGACCCGGCCGCCCGAGAGCAGGTCGAGCACGGCCACCGACTCCGCCGTGCGCACGGGGTGGTTGTAGGGCTTGGGCATGAGGCGCACGCCGTAGCCGAGGCGGATCCGCTCGGTGCGCGCCGCGATGGCGCCGTAGAGGATCTCGGGGTTCGAGCAGTGGGAGTACTCCTGCAGGAAGTGGTGCTCGACGGTCCAGAAGGCGTGCCAGCCGAAGCGGTCGCCGGCGATCGCCTGCTCCAGGGTGTTGCGGTAGGCGACCAGCTCGCTGTCCTCCTCCCAGGGGCGCGGGACGGGGATCTCGTAGAACAGTGCGAACTTCATGGCGTGAGCTCCCCCCGGAAGACAGTGGCCCCGGGGACGACCCGGGCTAGAACAGTGCACTGCTCCTATCAGCCCGGGTCCTCCGGGCGCAACCGAACCTGGAGGTGCCATGCGTGGATTAGGCGGCCGGACCTACATCGTCACCGGCGCGGCGTCGGGCATCGGCCATGCCACGGCCACCCGGCTTCTCGACGAGGGTGCGCTCGTGATGGGAGCCGACCTCGTCGTGCCGCCCGACGACGTCGCGGAGGGCAAGGACGAGTCGGGCCGCTGGGCCTTCACCCACGTCGACGTGACGGACGAGTCGTCGGTGGCTGCGCTGGTGCGCTCCGCTGTCGACTTCGGCGACGGCGCGGTGCACGGACTGGTCAACGCGGCCGGCGTGGCCGGCGGCGGCCCCGTGCACATGCTGCCGGCCGAGGAGTGGGCGCGGGTGATCGAGGTGAACCTGACGGGCACCTACCTCACGGCCAAGCACGTCATCGCCCAGATGCTCGACCAGCCGGCGCGCGGTGACGGGCAGCGCGGCTCGGTGGTTACGGTGGCCAGCATCGAGGGGCTGGAGGGGACGGCGGGCGGCAGCGCCTACAGCGCCTCGAAGGGAGGGGTCGTCCTGCTCACCAAGAACATGGCGATCGACTACGCGGGACGCGGCATCAGGGTCAACGCCATCTGCCCGGGCTTCATCGAGACTCCGATGACGGCGTCGGTCTTCGGCCCCGGCATGGAGGCGGCACTGGCCGACATCGTCCGCGAGCACAAGCTGGGCCATCGCATGGGGCGCCCCGAGGAGATCGCCTCGGTCGCCGCGTTCTTGCTCTCCGACGACTCGTCCTTCGTCACCGGGCATGCGCTCCCCGTCGACGGCGGCTACACGGCGGGCCGCGACCACGGCGTCACCGAGATGCTCGGGCTGTCGGGCCCCGAGCCGGCGCCGGCCTGAGCGGCCACTCCCCTCCCCCTTGACGCCGGCATGCTGCCGGCGCAATACTTAAGTCAATGCTTAAGCAACGGCCACCGGTCGACGACGTCTTCCGGGCCCTGGGCGATCCCACCCGGCGCGACATGGTCGAGCGGTTGAGCCTCGGCCCCGCCACGGTGAGCCAGCTGGCGCAGCCCCTGGACATGACCCTCTCGGCGGTCGTGCAGCACCTCGCCGTGCTCGAGTCGAGCGGGCTGGTCCGCTCCGAGAAGGTGGGGCGGATCCGCACCTGCCAGCTCGAGCCGGTGGGCCTGGGGCTGGCCGAGGACTGGTTCGCCGGGCAGCGAGCAGCCTGGGAGCGCCGCCTCGATCGGCTGGGCGAGGTCCTCGCCGACGACGTGGCGCAGGACCAGGCGCCCGAGCAGGAGCAGCCACCGAGGCCAACGAAAGGACCGCGACAATGACCCCATCCCCGAGATCCGCCGAGCACGGCACCTTCACCATCACTCGTACCTACCCCGCCCCGCCCGCACAGGTCTTCGCCGCCTGGTCCAGCCAGGAGGCCAAGGCCCGATGGTTCGGCGCCCCGGGCACGAGCGAGTATGCCCTCGACTTCCGCGTCGGCGGCACCGAGACCAACCGGGGCGGCCCCCCCGGGGGTCCCGTGTACTCCTACGAGGCCACCTACAAGGACATCGTCCCCGGCGAGCGACTCGTCTACGGCTACACGATGGAGGCCGGGGACAGCCTCATCTCGGTCTCGGTCGCGACGGTCGAGTTCGCGCCCGACGGTGCCGGCACCACGCTAACCCTCACCGAGCAGGGCGTCTTCCTCGACGGGGGCGACACGCGGGCCGTCCGCGAGAAGGGCACAGGCGAGCTCCTCGACTCCCTCGGTGCCGCGCTGGCATGAGCGGCAGGCCGCCACGAGAACGTCTCCCAGAACTACAATCAATACTGTTTATAGTTCTGGAAGAGGCCACCTCTCCGGCCACCCGGACCCGAAACCGGCGGGACACCCCGGCTCAGCCGACCACAAGCCGGCCCCCCGTGTAGTCGAGCACGATCCAACCGAAGCGCTCGAGCTGGTCCGAGCCCAGCAGGCCCCGTATGCCGGCCAGGCTGATGGTACCGAAGTCGGTCTCGCCGATGAGCTGGGGGTGCAGCGGCTGCCCCGGCACCGACCAGGGACCGCTGTGCACGAGCGGGACGGTGATGACCGAGCACACCGTCGACTGGCGCTGCGCCAGGTCCGTGCCCGCCAGCGACGACGCCCGGGCGACGGAGGTGGCCACGACGCTCTGTGACGACCCGGTGTCCACCACGAAGCTGCGCCTGGGGCCGCCGTCGAAGCGGACCGCGACGCTGAGCGAGACGTCACCCTCGAGGGGCGTCACCGTCAGCGGCACCGTGGTTCCCTCCCCCTGCGTCAGCGCCGTCGGCGGCGGGCCCGACGGACCCGTGTACGACGTGGTCCCGCTCAGCGGCGGCCCCTCTGGACCGGGCAGGACGAGCGCGCCGGACGCGAAGTCGATGCGCACCGCGCCGAAGCGGGAGAGGACATCGGAGCCGATGAGGCCCACCGGCTCCCCCTTCCCGCCGATCTGCGGGAGCGTGGCCGCGGTCAGATGCTGGGGCGCCAGGGTGACCCCGTCGAGCGACCACGAGCCGACCGCCACGGGCTGGGCCGTGCCGGTGCAGCCGACGCCGGCGAACTGGCTGGCCGGCCCGGCCGACGAGAGGTGCAGGCGCCGGGCCACGCCGGCATCGATGGTCGACTGCCCGGCGCCGGAGTCGAGGACGAAGGGGAACGGCCCCCGGCCGTCGATGCAGACGTCGAGGGACTCGGCCACCTGGCCGGCCACGGTGCTCACGGTGAGCGGCACCTGCGTCGCACCGCCCTGCAGCACCGTCGCCCCGCCGCACCCGGTCGAGGCCGGCGGCAGCGTGAACGTCACCTGCGGCTCCACGTGCACCGACGGGTGGCGCGGGCCGCTGACGGCGGCCGCCAACGCCAGCGCCAGCGCCACGGTGGCGATGGCCACGATGGCGGCGATCAGCAGGCCCCGGCGGCCGGTCACCGCCTAGCGGGAGAGGGCGAGCCGGACGGTGGCCATCGCCATGCGCGCCCCCAGCACGACCGCCGCCAGCGGCAGGGCGGCCCGCCGCCAGCCCTTCGTGGTCCGGAACGTGAAGCGGAGGGCCGAGCGGTGGTGCGCCACCATCATGCGGTAGGGGTGGCGAGCGGTGCTCACGCCCTGGACATGGGTCACCTCGGCCGTGCCCGTGAAGCCCACGCCCCACCCGGCGTCGTGGGCGCGCCAACACAGGTCCATGTCCTCCGCGTACATGAAGTACGCCTCGTCGAAGCCCCCCAGCTCCTCGAGCGCGCTGCGCCGGGCCAGGAAGCACGAGCCCGACACCCACCCGGCCGCGGTCACGACGCCGCCCTCGGGGGTCCCGGGGTTGTAGCGCCGGGTGAAGGGGTTCTCGGGGTTGAACAGCGCCAGCAGGGCGTGCCCGGCGGCGTCGGTGAAGGAGGGGAAGCTGCGCACCGAGGGGTAGACCTCACCCGCCTCCGTGAAGATGCGTGGCCCGACCACGGCCCAGGCCGGGTGGGACTCGAGGGCGTCGCGCATCGCCCGCAACGCGCCTGCGTGCACGACGAGGTCGGGGTTGGAGACAAGGACCCACTGCGGTGGCGACGACTCACCCGCCAGGGCGGCCAGGCCGCGGTTGACCCCGGCGCCGAAGCCGACGTTGCAGCCCGGACGCACGATGCGCACCGGCGGCGCGCCCCGGGCGGCGACGAGCTCCGCCAGGGCTGCGCCGGCGCTCCCCGGGGCGCCGTTCTCCACGACCACGACCGGTGCCGCACCGTCGTCGAGGAGGGAGCCCACGCAGCCCTCGAGCAGCGGCCCCGCGTCGTGGTCGACGACGACGGCGCCGATCGTGCCGGGCACCAGCGCCCTCAGAACTCCCTGGTGAAGCGGAACTTGACCAGGGCCTTCAGGGCGCTGAAGCCGTCGCGCCAGGTGATCTTCTTCCCCTCGTCGTGCTCGCGGCCCGCGTAGGAGATCGGCACTTCGTAAATCCGATGACCGCGCCGCAGCATCTTGGCGGTGATCTCGGGCTCGAAGTCGAACTTGTCCGACACGACCGTCAGGCCCTCGAGCACCTGGGCGTCGAACAGCTTGTAACAGGTCTCCATGTCCGAGAGGGTCGAGCTGTACAGCACGTTGGTGACGAGCGAGAGAAGGCGGTTGCCCATCCAGTGCAGCGGCATCATGTTCTTGCGCTCGCCCGTGAAGCGGCTGCCGTAGACGACGCGGGCCTTCCCCCGCAGGATCGGGTCGAGCAGGCGCGGCCAGTCGTTGGGGTCGTACTCGAGGTCGGCGTCCTGAATGAGGACGAGGTCGCCGCGCGCCTCGGCCAACCCGGTGCGGATGGAGGCGCCCTTGCCCTGGTTCACCTTGTGGCGGATGACGCGCACGGTCGAGTCCTCCAGGGCGCCCAGCACCTTGTCCGAGCCGTCGCTGCTCCCGTCGTCGACCACGATGATCTGGAGCACCAGTGGCAGCTCGACCGCCCGCATGCGCCGGATGACCTCGGCCACTGTCGAGCGCTCGTTGTACACCGGGCAGATCACCGTCAGCGTCTCGTAGGTCCGTAGCGGGGGCAGGTCGTTCAGTTCGGTCCCGGTCATTGGCCTTTCACCTTCTGTGCGAAGTAGTCGATCGTGCGTTCAATGCCCTCGCGCAGGCCGGTCGTCGGCTCCCACCCCAGCTCGCGGTGGGCCAGCGAGATGTCCGGGCAGCGCCGTGTCGGGTCGTCGGTGGGCAGCGGCTCGAAGACGACGCCCGACGTCGACCCCGTGACCTCCAGGACGAAGCGCGCCAGGTCCAGCATCGACCGCTCGTCGGGGTTCCCGATGTTGACCGGCCCGGTGAGCGACGAGTCGAGCAGGGCCACCAGGCCCGTGATCTCGTCGTCGACGAAGCACAGGCTCCGCGTCTGGCTGCCGTCCCCGTACACGGTCAGGGGCTCACCCCGCAGCGCCTGCAGGATGAAGTTTGACACGACACGCCCGTCACCCGGCGAGAGCCGCGGGCCGTAGGTGTTGAAGATCCGCGCGATGCCCACGTTCACCCCGTGCGTGCGGCGCATGGCCATGGTCAGGCTCTCGGCAAACCGCTTGGCCTCGTCATAGACGCTGCGCGGCCCGGTCGGGTCGACGTTGCCCCGGTACGACTCGACCTGGGGGTGCACCTCGGGGTCCCCGTAGATCTCGCTGGTGCTCGCCATGAGGAACCGGGCGCCGTGCGCCCGGGCCAGCTCGAGCAGCCGGCGGGTGCCCTCACTGCCGACCGCCAGCGTGTCCAAGGGCCGGGCGAGGTACGCCGGCGGTGACGCCGGCGAGGCGAGGTTGCACACGGCGTCGACCTCGGACGCGTCCTCGAGCTCCACCTTCTCGCTGACGTCGGACACGATGAGGCTGAAGCGCTCGTGGCCCAGCAGGTGGGCCACGTTCTCCCTCGAGCCGGTGGAGAGGTTGTCCATGCAGACCACGGTGTCACCCCGCCCCACCAGTCGGTCACAGAGGTGCGACCCGAGGAAGCCGGCCCCGCCGGCGACGACGACCCGGCTCACTGACGCCCGATCCCCGCGTAGCGGAAGCCCATGCGCCGCACCGCGGCGGGGTCGAGGAGGTTGCGGGCGTCGACGATACAGGGATCCTCCATGACGGACAGGACGCGGGAGAAGTCGAGCCAGCGGAACTCGTCCCACTCGGTGAGCACCACGAGTGCCCGCGCTCCAGTCACGGCCTCGTAGGGGTCGGCACGCAGGTGCAGGCCGCGCAGGTCGTCGGCGGCGTCGGCCTCCGGCTCGGCCTCGACGGTCGGGTCGAACGCCTGCACGGTGGCGCCCAGCTCGGCGAGACGGTGGGAGATCTGCAGGCTGGGCGAGTCGCGCCGGTCGTCGGTGTTCGCCTTGAAGGTGAGGCCCCAGACCGCCACGGTCGCCCCGTCGACCGAGCCGCCGCAGGCCGCCTCCACCTTGGAGACCACCCGGGTCAGCTGCTCGTCGTTGGACGCGATGGCCCCCGCCAGCAGCGAGAAGTCGTAGCCCGCCTCACGCGCGATATGGAGCAGGGCACGTGTGTCCTTGGGGAGGCAGGAGCCGCCCCACCCCGGGCCGGGGCGCAGGAACTCGAAGCCGATGCGCTTGTCGTAGCCGAGCCCGAGCAGGACGTCGCGGGCGTCCGCCCCGACCTCCTCGCACAGGCCGGCCAGGGCGTTCACGAAGCTCAGCTTGGTGGCCAGGAATGCGTTGGAGGCGTATTTGATCGTCTCCGAGGTCGTGGCGTCGGTCACGATGAGTGGTGCCCCCGTCGCCGCGAACAGCCCTCCCACCTTGGCGGCCGCCTGGGGGTCGTCGGCGCCGACGACGATGCGGTCGGGGTTGAGGCTGTCGAGCACGGCGGTGCCCTCGCGCAGGAACTCGGGGTTGGAGACGACGCTGACGTCGGGGCGGCCGATCACCTCCTCGACCATGGTCGCCGAGCCCACCGGCACCGTCGACTTGTTCACCACCACGGTGCCCGGTTCCAGGTGCGCCGCAACCTCCTTGGCGGCCGCCTCGACGTAGGACAGGTCGGCCGAGCCGTCGGCGCTCTGGGGCGTCGGCACGCAGAGGAAGACGAACTCCGCGCCGACGACGGCCTCGACGGCCGACTCGGTGAAGGAGAGGTTGCCCGTCGCCACGCCGCCCGCCACGAGCTCGTCGAGGCCGGCCTCGACGATGGGCATGCGTCCCGAGCGCAGTGCGCCCAGCCTGGTGCGCTCGCGTTCGGCCAGGACGACGGTGTGCCCGAAGTGCGCCAACGTGGCTGCGGTGGGCAGGCCTACGTAGCCGGCGCCGATCACCGCCACGGCGTGCGGGGTCGTGCGGGAGTCGCGGGCCGTGGTGCGAGAGGTCATGCGACGGCTTTCTGCTGCGATCGGAGGGCGGTGACGAGTCTGGCCAGGCCATCTTGCCAGTCGGGCAGCGCGGGGAGCCCACACAGGCGTAGGGCCATGTTGTCGAGCACCGAGTAGGCCGGGCGTGGGGCGGGGCGGGGCGGGTCGAGGTCGGCCGTGCTGATGGGCTGCACCCGCTCGGGGTCCGCCCCGGCCTCGGCCAGGATCGCCCGCACGAAGCCCCACCAGGTCGTGGCGCCTCCGTTGGTCACGTGGAAGATGCCCGGTCGCCGGTCGAGGCCCAGGGTGACGACGGCGGGCGCCAGGTCCGCGCTGAACGTCGGCGAGCCGTGCTGGTCGTCGACGAACCGGAGCTCCCCGTCGCCCTCGGCCAGGCGCAGCGCGGTCACCACCATGTTGGCCCCGTGGGCACCGCACAGCCAGCTCGTGCGCACGATCGTCGACCCGGGGCGGCACTCCCGCTCCCCCGCCAGCTTGGAGGCGCCGTACACGGAGGCCGGGCTCGGGGGGTCCCACTCACAGTACGGGCGGCTCGACGTGCCGTCGAAGACGTAGTCGGTGGACACGTAGACCATGTGCGCCCCCACCAGGGCGCTCGCCTCCGCGACATTGCGCGTGCCGGCGGCGTTCACCGCGAAGGCGGCGTCGACCTCGGTCTCGCACAGGTCGACCGCGGTGAGCGCCCCCCCGTGGAGGACGAGCTCGGGACGGAAGGCACTGAAGGTGGTGAGGATGGCGTCCCGGTCGTCGACGCGCATGGTGTCGACGTCGGTGGCCAGCACCTCGTGCTCGACGCCCGGGCGCGGCCCCTCCGGACCGAGGAGCGCGCACCGGCTTCCGCCGGCCGGCACGCGCCCGGCCAGCGCGTCGCGCAGGTCACGCCCCAGCTGCCCGTCGGCTCCCGTGATGAGGATCCGCACCGCTCAGGTGCCTCCGGCTCCCCAGGATCCTTCGGCGACGGGGGCCCGGGCCCGCAGTGGCTCCCACCAGCCTCGATGCGTGGCGTACCAGTGCACCGTGTCCGCCAACCCCTGCTCCCACTCGACGGAGGGCTCCCAGCCCAGCTCGCGCCGCAGCTTGGAGGAGTCCAGGATGTAACGGCGGTCGTGGCCGGGACGGTCTGGCACGATCGTCTTGAGCGACTCCGGCTTGCCCAGCGCGGCGAGGATCCGGTCCGCGACCTCCATGATGGAGGCTTCGACGCCGCTGCCCACGTGATACGTCTCGCCGACCTCGCCTCGGGCGAGGACGGCGTCGATGGCGGTGCAGTGGTCGATCACGTGCAGCCATTCCCGGCGGTTCTCGGTGCTGGCGTAGAGAGTGAGTGGCTGGTCGTCGAGTGCCAGCGCACAGAAGTGCGGGATCAGCTTCTCGGGGAACTGGTAGGGCCCGTAGTTGTTGGCGCAGTTGGTGATCGTGATGGGGAGCTCGTACGTCTCCGCGTAGGCGCGCACCGCGTGGTCGGCCCCCGCCTTGGAGGCGTTGTAGGGGGTGCGGGGCCGGTAGGGCGAGTCCTCCGTGAACATCTCGTCCGTGTCGAGCGGCAGGTCGCCGTAGACCTCGCAGGTCGAGACGTGGTGGAACCGGGCCACCCCCACCTGGCGCGCCGCCTCGAGCATGGTCTGGGTCCCCATGACGTTGGTGCGGAAGAAGAGGCCGGGGTTCAGGACGGCCAGGGAGTTGTGCGACTCCGCGGCGAAGTGGACGATGGTGTCGATCCCCTCGCCCCGCAGCGCCTTCTCGGCGGCGGCCGGGTCGCAGATGTCCCCCTCGACGAAGACGATCCTGTCCTCTATGTCGGACAGGTTGGGGCGGTTGCCGGCGTAGGTGAGCACGTCGTAGACGACGACATGGTCCTTGGGGTGGTGTTCGACCCAGTAACGGGCGAAATTCGACCCGATGAAACCGGCACCTCCCGTCACGAGAAGGCGCATAGGGGGCCAATGTTAGCCCGAGGCCCGTACCCCTCCCCTGCCTCAGCCCGGGCGCAGGTGCACCACATCGCCGGCCGTCACCCGGCGGGGTCCCGCTGCCGTCTCGACCACGAGTTGGCCGCCGTCGTCGATGGCGGCAGCCAACCCGGTGATCTCCTCGCCGGGCAGTGTGATCCGCACGACCTGGCCCAGCGTGGCGCAGCGCCGGCGCACCTCGTCGGCCAGGGCACGCCGCCCGGAGGCGTCCTCGAGCAGCCCCCGACGCGCTCTGAGCGCCCCCAGCAAGCGTTCGAGGAGGACCTTGCGGTCCAGCGGCTGCGCCGCCGCGCCGACGTCGTCCAGGCAGGTCCCGCCGGCGCCGTCCGGCCCCGGCCAGGCCACGTTGATCCCGATACCCACCACCACGGCGACCAGGGTGCCCCCGGAGAACTCCGCCTCGGCGAGGACGCCGGCCAGCTTGAGCCCGCCGACGAGCAGGTCGTTGGGCCACTTGAGCACGGGCTCGACGCCGGCAACCTCCCGGCAGGCGTCGGCCGCTGCCAGCGCCACCGCCCCCGTGCACAGGTGCACGTCGGTGGCGTCACACTCGGGCCGGAGGAGGACCGAGGCCAGCAGGTTCGCCCCTGGCGGCGACTCCCACCGCCGGTCCAGGCGCCCGCGGCCGGCGGTCTGGTGGTCGGCCGCCGCCACCAGACCCTCGGCCGCGCCCTGGCGTGCCTGGTCACGGACATAGGTATTGGTCGAGTCCACCTCGTCCAGCCAGCGGATCTGCCATTCCCCGCCCCACATGGCAGACACCATAGGGCGCGTGCAATTGTGAAGGCCCGCCTCACGGAGGAAAGGCCCAGCGTGCTCCAGAAGGTCCTCATCGCAAACCGCGGCGAAATCGCCGTCCGGGTGATCCGGACGTGCCGCGAGCTCGGCATCGCGACGGTGGCCGTCTATTCCACCCTCGACCGCGACGCCCTGCACGTGCGCATGGCCGACGAGGCCTACGCCCTCGGCGGCGAGACGGCGGCCGAGAGCTACCTCAACACCGAGGCGATCCTGCACGCAATAGAGCAGAGCGGCGCCGACGCGGTGCACCCCGGCTACGGCTTCTTCTCCGAGAACACCGACTTCGCCCGGGCCATCACCGAACGCGGCGTGACGTTCATCGGCCCGCCCCCCGAGGCGATCGAGGTCATGGGCGACAAAATCAGCTCCCGCCTGGCGGCCGAGAAGGCCGGCGTGGCGGGCGTCCCCGGCCGCTCCGAGGCGCTCACCTCGCCCGAGGAGGTGGTGGCGTTCGGTGACCTTCACGGCTGGCCGGTGGCCATCAAGGCCGCCTATGGCGGCGGCGGGCGCGGCATGAAGGTCGTCCCCGCGGCCGAGGACGCCGCCGAGGCCATGGAGTCGGCTGCCCGCGAGGCGCAGGCGTACTTCGGCCGGCCCGAGATCTACCTGGAGCGCTACCTCGCGTGGCCGCGGCACATCGAGATGCAGGTGCTGGCCGACCAGCACGGCAACACGCTGTGGCTCGGCGAGCGCGACTGCTCGGCCCAGCGGCGCCACCAGAAGCTCGTGGAGGAGAGCCCGGCCCCGGACTTCCCCGAGCACGTCCGCCACGCCATGGGCACCGCTGCGGTCAAGGTCTCGCAGGCCTGCGGCTACTACAACGCCGGCACGGTCGAGTTCCTCTACCAGGACGGCGAGTTCTACTTCCTCGAGATGAACACGCGGCTGCAGGTCGAGCACCCCGTCACCGAGCTCGTCAGCGGGCTCGACCTCGTCGCGTGGCAGATCCGCATCGCGTCGGGGGAAGCGCTCGCGTTCACCCAGGAGGACGTCCGCCGGCACGGGCACGCCATTGAGGTGCGGATCAACGCGGAGGACCCGAGCGGCGGGCGGTTCTCGCCCTCGCCGGGCACCATCTCCACCTTCCACCAGCCTGCGGGCCCGGGCGTGCGGCTCGATGCGGGCTACGAGGCGGGCGACACCGTGTCGCAGTTCTACGACAACCTGATCGCCAAGCTGATCGTCTGGGCACCCGACCGCGAGTCGGCGCGGCGGCGCATGCTGCGGGCGATCGGCGAGACTCGTGTGACCGGGGTGGCCACCACCCTGCCCGCCCATGAGGCCATCCTGAGCCATCCCGACTTCGCGGCGGCGACCCACTCGACCAAGTGGGTCGAGGAGACCCTCGACCTGAGCGGCCTCGTGGCGGAGCCGGCGGGCGCCGCCACGCCGGCCCCCGATGACGACGGGGTGCCGACGGTCCAGCGCGACGTGACCGCCGAGGTGGACGGCCGGCGCTTCTCCGTGCGGCTCTGGGTGCCCGACCTGGGCACGGCGGCTGCGCCCGGACGCGCCGCCGGACGGCCGAAGCGGGCCGCGGCCTCTGCGGTGACGGCTCCGGCTCGGGACAGGTGACCGTCCCTATGCAGGGCACCATCGTCAAGGTCCTCGTCGCGGTGGGCGACGTGGTCGAGGTGGGCCAGGCCGTCTGCCTCCTCGAGGCCATGAAGATGGAGAACGCGGTCGCCGCCGAGAAGGACGGCGTGATCAAGGAGGTGCGCGTGAGCGCGGGCGATTCCGTGGGCGCCGGCGACGTCGTGGCGGTCATCGAGTAGTGAGCACCGCCCCGGCCGCTGCCGCTTCGGTCAAAGATGCGGCCGCCGCGGTCATCGACGGGCACCTGGACCATCTCGTCTCTCTCAGCCACTCGGTCCACTCGACACCCGAGCTGTGCTTCGGGGAGACCACGTCGGCGCGGACCGTGGCCAAGACGATGCGGGCCGGGGGCCTCCAGGTGGACGAGGGGGTCTACGACCTGCCGACCGCCCTCGAGTCACGCTCCGGCCGGGGCGAGCTCGTGGTGGCGGTCTGCGCCGAGTACGACGCGCTGCCGGATGTGGGTCACGCCTGCGGGCACAACATCATCGCGGCCACCGCCGTCGGGGCGGGTCTCGCGCTGGCCGCGGTGGCGGACGACATCGGGCTCACCGTGCGGGTGCTCGGCACCCCGGCCGAGGAGGGGGGCGGCGGAAAGATCCTGATGCTCGACGCGGCGCCTTCGCCGGCGTCCACGCCGCCATGATGGTGCACCCTGGCCGACCGAGCGGCTCACGGGGACCTGCCTCGCGGTGGCGCACTTCGACGTCCGCTACACGGGCGGGAGGCACACGCGTCCGCGGCACCCTGGGAAGGTGTCAACGCGCAGGACGCCCTGACGGTGGCCCAGGTGGCAATCGGCCTGCTGCGCCAGCAACTGCCGCCCGGGGACCAGGTCCACGGCGTGGTCACCCACAGTTCGGCGCGGCCAACATCATCCCGGCCGCGGTCACCGCCCGCTACATGGTCCGCTCTCGCACCGCCGAAGGTCTGGCCGCCTGCGGCCCCGGGTGGACGCATGCTTCCAGGCGGGTGCGCTGGCCACCGGGTGCTCCGTCCGGTACGAGGAACTGGCGCCCGACTACTCGCACATGGAGGCCGACCCGCCCTGCTCCGCGCCTACCGCGCCAACGCCGAGGCGCTGGGCCGGCACTTCGACGCCGACGACGCCGGGACGCCGCTGCCGACGTTCTCCACGGACATGGCCAACGTCTCGCTGGCCGTGCCCACCATCCACCCGCTCATCGGGATAGAGACGCACGGGGCCGTGAACCACCAGCGAGTTCACCGCCGCCTGCGTCACACCGTCGGCCGACGCCGCCGTGCGTGACGGCGCAATGGCGCTGGCCTGGACGCGATCGACGCCGCAACGGATCCGGCGCTGCGGGCGCGGCTGCTCGGCGCGTGATCACCGAACA
>CAWGOJ010000032.1:0-26969 GCA_963824195.1 uncultured Acidimicrobiaceae bacterium
GCCCTCGGATGTCCACGACGACGGGTGCATCGTCGTGGATGTTGGTCATGTCACCCATGATGTTCCTCCCCCTCCAACAGGCCTCCGGGCCCGCAGCTCAATGAACCGCCATCAGCGCAGAGCATTCACCACGGCGGTGTCGGCCGAGTGGCTCGCGGGATGCAGGATGGGTGCGGGACAACGCCCGCGCAACGGGGCGCCCGGGACGGCCGCCCGGCTCAGGCCTCGGCGGGCTCCCCGTAGTCGAGGACCCACTCGAGGGCGAGTTGCTCCCGCTCGGCGTCACGCACGACCCGCTCACTGTTGCGACGGAACTGGGGGTCGTGAGGGGGGAGCAGCACCAGGCGGGCCAGCACGCGCTCGCGGAACTGGTCGATCACCTCGGGCGGGCCGTAGTCCGACTGCACCTGCCAGTGGGGCGCCACCGGCCCTAGGTACACGACGCGCACATGCCCGATGGGCTCGACCGGCTCACCTTCTTCGACTACTTCCACCTCGGTGTCCGGGGACATCGCACCTCCTGGCATCGGCGATCGGCGCCAGCGTAGCCCCGGGGGGCCAAGAAGCGTTCTCCCTGGTAGAGCCAAGATCGCCTCGGGCATTCTTACGAACTTCCTAACCGAAGACCCTATTTCCCGGAGGGCACCTCCCATAGAATGGTGCGTGAAAAGGGAGCGAAGCGATGAATACCGATTGGATGGCCCGGGGGAAGTGCAAGGAAGTTGCTCCCGACATCTTCTTTCCAAACGACGGCATGGGCGTGCTGGTGGCGCAGAGGATCTGCGCCGAGTGCCCCGTCTCGGAGGCCTGCCTCGAGTATGCGCTCGAGCACCACATCGACCACGGGGTCTGGGGCGGTGCGTCAGAGCGTGAGCGCCGCCGCATTCTGCGCCGCCGTCGCCTCTCACACGCCGTCGCCGCCAAGTAGCACGTCACACCCGGCCGAGTAGGGGCCGGGGATCCCCGAGGCGGGGATGTTCATACCGCCAGCGTCCCTCCTCGTGCCACGCTGGCGCCGTGATCTTCGCATGCGTGGTCAACGTCAGCGAGGGCCGCGACGAGCGGGTCCTGAGCGAGTTGAGCGCCGCCACCGGGCCGGCCCTGCTGGACCTGCACCGCGACCCGGACCACAACCGCTCCGTCTTCACCCTCGCCGGGTCCGTTGACGTCATCGTCCCGGCCGCACGGTCCCTGGCTGCGACGGCGGTGGACCGGCTCGACCTCAGGGCGCACCGGGGCGCCCATCCCCGCCTCGGCGTGCTCGACGTCGTGCCCTTCGTCCCCTACGAGCCCGGCGGCCCCTGCCCCGAGGACCTGTCCGGAGCGGTGGTGCTACGCGACGACTTCGCCCGCTGGCTCGGCGCCGAACTGGGCGTGCCGAGCTTCCTCTACGGGCCCCTTCCCGGCGGTCGAGCCCGGACCCTGCCCGACATCCGCCGCCATGCCTTCGGGACGGACGGGGCCCCGGACGGCGGCGGCCTGACCCCCGACTACGGGCCGGCGCGGGCCGAAGAGCGGACCGGCGCGACGGCGGTAGGTGCCCGGCGCGTGCTGGTGGCCTACAACGTATGGGTCTCCTCGGCCGAGGTGGCCCGACGGGTGGCCCCGCTGGTGCGCGGGCCCCACGTGCGCGCCCTGGGCCTGGCGGTGGGACACCGGGCCCAGGTGTCGTGCAACCTGGTCGACCCCGGTCGCCACGGCCCGGCCCGTCTCTACGACGACGTCGCCGCGTTGGTCGCCGAGGCCGGCGGCGCGGTGGAGGGGGCGGAGCTGGTTGGCCTCATCCCCGAGCTCGTGCTCGCAGCCGTCCCACCATCCCGCTGGGCCGAGCTCGGACTGTCGGAGGGGTCGACGGTGGAGTCCCGCCTGGCCGACTCAGCGGAGAGCTCGCAGCGACCCGCTGGTGAAGACAGCTAGGACGCGCTCGCCACGTCCCGACGTGCCATGGCGCGGGCCCGGCGCAGGCGGCGCCGCTCGCGCTCGCTCATGCCGCCCCAGATGCCGAACTTCTCGCCATTGGCCAGGGCGTACTCGAGGCAGTCCTCCCGCACGACGCAGCCGCGGCAGACCTCCTTGGCCTCCCGGGTCGACGCGCCCCGCTCGGGGAAGAACAGGTCAGGGTCGACGCCCATGCAATTCGCCTGCAACTGCCAGCTTCGTTCTTGGCGACCGTAGAGCGTGGTGACTATGTCAACTGGCACTTGGTTCGCCCCCCTTCTTCGCCTCAGGTGGCATTGGTGTAGTTACAACGGTGTAGTCATCTTTCCCCACCATCCCCCTGAGCGCAAGGGGGAATCGGCAATCCCAGGCACAAAATGTGCGCTTCGGGGCCCGACCGGTCGCCACTTTGCAGGGAAAACCCCAGTTGGGAGCATGTGTAGGCAACTGTTGTCGAACAAGAGCACCGAACCAACGGAAACTTCGGGAGAGCAGACCGGACGCACTTCTGCGGGCCGGCGGAGCAGTGCGGGCCGCCGGGAGGGGTCCGGATAGACCAGGGGGGCCACCCCGTGGGGCCCTATCCCCTGAGGCTCTATCCCCTGTGGTCCTATCCCGTGGGACGCAGCACGCGGCGGTGCTTGAGGAAGTCGACCAGCACGTAGCCGCCCAGGGCGTCGGGGGTCGTGTAGAAGGTGCGGCCGCCGTTGACGCGGGCAATCTGCTCCACGAAGGGGTAGTGGGTGCGCTGCAGGTCGAGGGCGAAGGTGTTGATCACGATGCCCGCCCGCGTGCAGCGGATCACCTCGGCCATGGTGCGGCGCAGGGTCTCGGGGATGGGCGGGTAGTTGAAGTGGACCTCGCCGTAGTCGTCGATGTGGGCGGTCGGCTCGCCGTCGGTCACGACGATGATCTGCTTCGTTCCGTGCTGGTGGGCCAGCATGCGCCGGGACAGCGCCAGCGCGTGCTGCAGGTTGGTGCCGTAGACGTAGTCCCACATGGCCGTGGGGATCTCGTCGGGGCGTATCTCGCGGGCGACCTCGGAGAAACCCACGATGCCGAGGTAGTCGCGGGGGAACTTCGACGAGATGAGCGTCTGGAGCGCCATCGCCATGCGTTTGGCCGGCACGAAGTTGTCGCGCATCGGCATCGACATGGACAGGTCGATCGCCAACACGGTGGCCGAGCGCGACAGCGCTTCGACCTCGACCACCTCGAAGTCCTCCGGCGTGAGGCGGACAGGCACACCCGAGCCGCCGCGACGCACCGCGTTGTGCACGGTCGTGGAGAGGTGCAGGTTCATGGGGTCGCCGTACTCGTACGCCTTCGTCGTCTCCTCGCGGTCGTGACCCGTGCCGGTGCGCTGCGCCGCGTGGTCGCCGATGCGGTCCTTGTTGATCTGGCCGAACAGGTCGGCCAGCGCCTTCTGGCCCAGGCGGCGCACGCCCCGTGGGGTCAGCTCGATACGCCCGCCCTGCTGCTCGATCAGACCGGCGTCGGCCAGGGATTTGGTGAGGTTGGCCAGGCGGTCCAGTGCCCGGGCGGCGTCCTCGCCCATGTGCTGGCGCACCTGGTCCAGATCGATCTCGCCCAGCGCGGCCGGGGTGGAGGCCGACTGGAGCATCTCCTCCATGCGGTCGAGCTGGCCGAGCTGGGAGGCCAGGTCGGTGGCCCGGCTCAGGCTCATCGGGCCCTCGCCGTTGAAGTCGTAGGACTGCTGCCAGCCGGCGTCGGGCACGGCGCGCTGGAGGTTCTGGGCCAGGCGCTCCACCTGCCAGCGCAGGTCCATGTCCTCGAGCACAGACTCCATCAGCCGGCTCAGCTGGGCCTGCTGTTCGGGGCTGAGCGAGTTCCACACCGCCTGCGCGGCCGCCATGCGCTCGGCCAGCTGCTCGAGGAGCTCGTCGAGCGTCTTGGGGTCGCCCGGGAACATGTCGCCGTACTGGGACATGAACTCCTCGAAGCTCGGGTCGAGCTCCTCGCCCGCCTCGCGCTGCTCGAGCATCTTGTTGAGGGCGTCGTACGCGTCGCGCATGCGCGCCATCTGCTCGGGGCTCATGTTGGAGAGCGCGTCCGACGCGCCCTCGAAGAACGTGTCGGCCATCTCCCGTCTGAGCTCCTCGACGAGCTCCTCGAAGCGCTCCCGCGCCTCGGAGGACACGAAGTCGTAGTGCTGCAGGGAGCTGATGCGGCCGGCGGGGTCGTCGGGCTGGAGGTCGAGCGCCATGCGCCGCTCGGTGGCGACGTCGTCGGTGACCTCGCTGCGGCGCTGGTCGCCCGAGCCGTGCGCCTCGTCGACGAGCTCGTCGATGGCGGCCCGCTCGTCCTGCTCTATCTCGTCGAGCTGGCGGGAGAGCTCCGCCATGCGGCCGTCGGGGTCGCCCTCGGCCAGCATCTCGGCCCTGCGGCGGCGGAGCTGGTCGAGCAGGTCGCGCAGCCCGGGCACCTGATCGCCGTCGGCGGTGTGGAAGCCGCTGCGCAGCATCCGGCGCAGCGCGTCGTCGAGGTCACCGCCGGCGAGGAGGTCGTCGGTGAGGCCGGCCAGCAAGTCGTCGGGATCGAGGTCGGCGAACTGCTGGGTGCCGTCCCATTCCGAGTAGTCGTAGCGGGCGCTCACCGCGCTGTCACTTGCGCCCGCGGTAGAGCGCCCGGGCTCCCGACGCGTCCTTGTTCAGCCGCTTGGTCAGGTGCAGGCCCTCGAGGAGGAACTCCATGGCACTGGCCAACAGGGCGGGCGACTCGGACTCTGCCGCCTCGGGGCCGGCCAGCTTGCGCGTCGCGGGCTCGAGCTCGGGGATGTCGGCGAGCACCGACAGGTACGCCGACGAGGGGAGGTCGTCGCCGACGTGCACCACGACCTGGTCGTGGAAGGCGGCCACGATCGACTGCGGGTCGTCGACGGTGACCCGGCGACGGAAGACCGCGAGCGTGGCCGCGGCCACCAGCTGGGCCACCACCTCTTCCTCGTGCCCCTCCTCCATGGCCTCGACCTCGATCTTGCCCTGGGTCGACGGCACGAGCGACGAGAGGTCGCTGATGCGCGGCACCGCCACCGGCTCGCCGGTGCGCAGGGCGCGCCGCACGGCCGAGGCCACCAGCGTCTCGTAGTTGGCGATGGACAGGCGGACCGAGACGCCGCTGCGCTGGTTCAGGTGCGTGCTGCGGCGGGCGAGCTGGCTGACCTCGGCCACCACCTCCTTCATGAACGGCGGCACCGAGACCGGTACGCCCGCAGTGGGCAGGTCGGCCTCGCCCTCCATGATCTTCACTTCGGTGTTCGTCTCGAACGGGTAGTGCGTCCGGATTTGCGCGCCGAAGCGGTCCTTGAGCGGCGTGATGATGCGGCCGCGGTTGGTGTAGTCCTCCGGGTTGGCGGTGGCCACGAGCATGATGTCGAGCGGCAGCCGGATGCGGTGGCCCCGGATCTGGACGTCGCGCTCCTCGAGGATGTTGAGCAGCCCGACCTGGATCCGCTCCGAGAGGTCCGGGAGCTCGTTGATGGCGAAGATGCCGCGGTTGACCCGCGGGATCAGGCCGTAGTGCAGCGCCAGCTCGTCGCTCAGGTAGCGGCCCTCGGCGATCTTGATCGGGTCCACCTCGCCGATGAGGTCGGCGATGGAGGTGTCGGGCGTGGCCAGCTTCTCGCCGTAGCGCTGCGAGCGGTGCACCCATTCGATCGGCGTGGCCTCGCCGAGCTCGTCGACCAGGTCGAGGGCGAAACGCGACACGGGGTTGTAGGGGTCGTCGTTGATCTCCGAGCCCGCCACGATCGGCACCCACTCGTCGAGCAGCCCGACCAGGGAGCGGATGACGCGGGTCTTCGCCTGGCCGCGCTCGCCCAGGAGAATGAGGTCGTGGCCGGCCAGGATGGCGTTCTCCAGCTGGGGCACCACCGTCTCCTCGAAGCCGAGGACGCCGGGGACGAGCGACCGGCCGGCGGCGATGGCCTTGGCGGTGTTGCGGCGCATCTCGTCGGCCACCGACACCGACTCCCAGCCCGAGGCGCGGAGATCGACCAGGGCACGGGGAAGGTCGTCGGGTGGCTTGAGCCCACCCGGGGCCGGGGTCGCGGAGGGGTCGAAGTGCGAAGGGCCGTTCATGGACGAAGCCTAAACCCATGGCTTGTGACCCGGCGCGCCCGTCCCGCGGTCGAGCTCGGGTGTCGTCGATCCCAAGTGGGGTGTCGTCCTGGGCCCACTCCGACGAGAGCCCGTGGGGCCGTTCTAGAAACTATAAACGAACTTGATGAGAGTTTCCCGAGACATCACCGGTCCCTGCAGACGGCCGGCCCTGTCTCGTCACCGACCGTCGTGGCCATGGCGAGCCACGAGCTGGTCGGCGAGGGCGCGCGCCGGGCGGGCAAGCGTGCGGTCACCGCGCTGGGCCAGCGCGACGGTGCGGCGCATGGTGGTACCGGAGAACGGGATGCCCACGAGCGAGCCGTCGCGGGGCAGCGCGATGGCGGGCACGACGGCTGCGCCCAGGCCCGAGGCCACGAAGGAGAGGACGCCCGCCATCTCGCCGCCCTCGCTGACGAGGCGTGGCTCGACCTCCGCTTCCATGCAGGCCGCCAGGGTGAAGGCCCGGAGGTCGTAGCCCTCCCGGAACATCACCAGGTCGAGGCGGTCGAGGTCACGCACCCGGACCCGGCGGCGGCGGGAGAAGGGGTGATCGGGCGCCGTGGCGAGCACGAGTGGGTCGTCGAAGAGCGCGGTCGTGACCACCAACGGGTCGGTCACCGGCAGCACGAGGAGAGCCAGGTCGACCTCGCCCGCGGCGACCTGGGGCACGAGCTGGTGCGAGCCGGCCTCCACCACCGACAGATCGATGCCGCGGTGGCTGGCGTGGAACTCCACGAGCGCCGGGGCCAGCACGCTCGTGATGAGGCTGGGGGTGGCGCCCACGGCGAGGCGGCCCCGGGTCATGCCCGACAGCGCCCGGGCCTCAGCCCCGGTGGCCTCGACGTCGGCCATGACGCGCTGCAGGAAGGGCAGCAGGGCGCTGCCGTCGGGGGTGAGGGTGACCCGCCCCTGGCCCGGACCCCGGTTGAAGAGGACGACGCCGAGCTCGTGCTCGAGCAGGCGGACCTGCCGGGAGAGCGAGGGCTGGGCCAGGTGGAGCCGGGCGGCCGCCCGGGTGAAGCTCTGCTCCTCCGCCACGGCCAGGGCGTAGGCCAGCTGGTGTAGCTGCATATTCAGAGTTTATAGCTCTTACTTTGATGCTCTTTATGTCTTTGACGTGCCTTGAAGTGCACCGTAGGGTCACGTACCGGAGCGCGGCGACTTGCACCTGCGCGGGAGTGGTCTGGAATGATTTGCCGGCTCGACAGCTGAGCTGGGCACCGAGGAGGCGCGAGTGACGACGACGGTCGAGAACCCATCCCCGACCCCGGTCTCTATCGGGGCACCCCGGGGCGGGCCCGACCAGCCGACCCTGCGCAAGGACAACTGGTGGGTCGAGCCGCTGGTCACCTTCGTCGTGCTGATCTCCTTCGTCGCCTACTCGACGTGGGCCGCCTTCGTCGGCAAGAACTACTACGCCGGGGCGAACCTGCACCGCGACCTGATCTCGCCCTTCTACTCCCCCTGCATCGCCAACAGTTGTGTGCCGGGCAGCCACGCCTTCGGCACGCTCCCCTTCTGGAACTACTCGCCGGCGCTGCTGATCCTGATCTTCCCGCTCGGCTTCCGCCTCACCTGCTACTACTACCGCAAGGCCTACTACCGGTCCTTCTGGCTGTCGCCGCCCGCCTGCGCGGTGTCCGACGCCCACCGCAGCTACAGCGGCGAGACCCGGTTCCCGCTGATCCTCCAGAACATCCACCGCTATTTCTTCTGGATCCTCCTGCTTTTCAACTGCATCCTGACCTACGACGCCATCATCGCCTTCCGCCAGCCCGGCTTCGGGATCGGCATCAGCATCGGCACCGTCGTCCTGTGCGCCAACGCCGCCTTCCTGTGGCTCTACTCGCTGTCGTGTCACGCCTGCCGGCACTTCTGCGGCGGCCAGGTGCGCTCCTTCGCCAAGCATCCGACTCGCCACAAGCTCTGGAAGTTCGTCACCCCGCTGAACGCGCACCACATGCGCTTCGCCTGGATCAGCCTCTTCGGCGTCGCCCTCTGCGACCTCTATGTGCGGCTCGTGGCGAGCGGGACGATCCACGACCCCGGCTTCCACTTCTAGGACAGGACGGCGAGGACTCGCATGGCCGACTACGAGACGCACGACTACGACGTCATCATCATCGGGGCCGGTGGCGCCGGGCTGCGTGCCGCCATCGAGGCCTCCGAGCGCGGCCTACGGGTGGCGCTCGTCTGCAAGTCCCTGCTCGGCAAGGCACACACCGTCATGGCCGAGGGCGGTATGGCGGCCGCGATGGGCCACGTCTGGTCGGAGGACAACTGGCAGGTCCACTTCCGCGACACCATGCGCGGCGGCAAGATGCTCAACAACTGGCGCATGGCCCAGCTCCACGCCCTGGAGGCCCCTGACCGGGTCTACGAGCTGGAGCGCTGGGGCGCTCTCTTCGATCGCACCGCCGACGGCCGCATCACCCAGCGCGACTTCGGAGGGCACCGCTACGCCCGCCTGGCCCACGTGGGCGACCGCACCGGTCTGGAGCTCATCCGCACCCTGCAGCAGAAGGTCGTCTCCATGGGCACCGACGTGTTCATGGAATGCAAGATCCTGCGCCTGCTCCCCGACGCCGAGGGTCGTATCTCGGGCGCCGTGGGCTACATGCGCCCGACGGGCGAGATGGTGCTCTTCACCGCCAAGGCCTTCGTGCTCGCCACGGGGTCGATCGGCAAATCCTGGAAGTACACGTCCAACTCGTGGGAGTCCGTGGGCGACGGCCACGCCATGGCCATCTGGGCCGGCGCCGACGTGATCGACATGGAGTGCGTGCAGTTCCACCCGACCGGCATGGTGTGGCCGCTGTCGGTGCGCGGCATCCTCGTCACGGAGGGCGTGCGCGGCGATGGCGGCGTGCTGCGCAACTCGGAGGGCACCCGTTTCATGTTCAACTACGTGGCCGACATGTTCCGGGCCGAGACGGCGGAGACCGAGGAAGAGGCCGACGCCTGGTACGAGGATCACAACAACAACCGCCGCACGCCCGACCTCCTGCCGCGTGACGAGGTCGCTCGGGCCATCAATTCCGAGGTCAAGGCGGGCCGGGGCACCGAGCACGGTGGCGTCTTCCTCGACATCGCCTCGCGGCGCCCGGCGGAGTACATCCGCCGTCGCCTCCCGTCGATGTACCACCAGTTCATGGAGCTGGCCGGCGTCGACATCACGGCCGGTCCGATGGAGGTCGGCCCCACCTGCCACTACATGATGGGCGGCATCCGCGTCGACGCAGAGACCCAGGCCGCCACCGTCCCGGGGCTCTTCGCCGCCGGCGAGGTGGCCGGCGGCATGCACGGTGCGAACCGCCTGGGCGGCAACTCGCTGTCCGACCTCATCGTGTTCGGCCGCCGGGCCGGCCTCGGTGCGGCCGACTACGCGGAGGGCCGCACCGGCTCGCCGAACGTCGACGCGGCGGAGGTCGCCTCCGTGATCCACGACGCGTTCGCACCCTTCGGGCGCGAGGACGGGTGCAACCCCTACGACGTCCAGCACGAGCTGCAGGAGACCATGCAGTCGCTGGTGGGCATCATCCGCACCGGCCCCGAGCTCGAGGAAGCGTTGGTGAAGCTCGAGGACCTCAAGCAGCAGACGGCCAAGGTGCAGGTGAAAGGCGGCCGGGTCTACAACCCGGGCTGGAACCTGGCCACCGACCTGCCGTCGATGATCACCACCTCCGTCGCCGTGGCCCAGGGTGCGCTCAACCGCAAGGAGTCCCGGGGCGGCCACACGCGCGAGGACCACCCGGGGCCCGACCCCGAGCTGGGCAAGGTCAACTTCGTGCAGCACCAGACCGGCGAGCACGGGTGGCTGGCCCCGATCGACATCGGCCCCGAGCCGCTGCCGGAGATGCCGGCCGAGCTGCGCGCCCTGTTCGAGGAAGGACACTGAGCCCATGGCCGACGAGGTGACGATGCGGGTCTGGCGGGGCGACGAGGGCGGGGGCGAGTTCACCGATTACGTGATGCCCGCCATTGAGGGCGAGGTGGTGCTCGACGTGATCCACCGGATTCAGGCCGATCCGGCGCCGGACCTGGCCTGCCGCTGGAACTGCAAGGCGGGCAAGTGCGGCTCGTGCTCGGCCGAGATCAACGGGCTCCCCCGCCTCATGTGCATGACGCGCATGGACACCCTTCCCGAGGGTGAGCCGGTGACGGTGGCCCCGATGAAGACCTTTCCGATCATCCGCGACCTGGTGACCGACGTCTCCTTCAACTACGAGGTGGCCAAGACGATCCCGCCCTTCCAGCCGGGCCCCGAGCCCGAGGGCGGCTACCGGATGATGCAGGTCGACGTGGAGCGGGGCCAGGAGTTCCGCAAGTGCATCGAGTGCTTCATGTGCCAGGACGTCTGCCACGTCATCCGGGACCACGAGGAGAACAAGCCCAAGTACGCCGGGCCTCGCTTCTTCATCCGCTTCGCCGAGCTCGAGATGCACCCGCTCGATGTCAACGACCGCCGGGAGCTGGCCCACGACAAAGGGCTGGGCATGTGCAACATCACCAAATGCTGCACGGAGGTGTGCCCCGAGCACATCAAGATCACCGACAACGGCATCATCCCGATGAAGGAGCGTGTCGTCGACGCGCGCTACGACCCGGTGGCCTGGCTCGGACGCAAGATCACCGGGCGCTCGAAGAAGTCGGCCAAAGAGGCCTCCTCCGGCTGAGCCTGTGGCGCCCGCGACCAGCCCCGCCGCGGCGGCCGCCCGCACCCGAGCCTCGTCTTCGCTTCGTCTCGCCTAGCCTCGCCTCTCCATGGCCCGGTACCTCTCGCCCGAGTGGGTGGCGTCCTTCGACGCCGCACTCGGAGCGCTCGACCTCTCCGACGCCATCGCTTCGGCCGGCGCGGGCTCGCTGGCGGCGGCCGACGGCGCGTTCAGCGTGGCCCAGGTGGTCACGGGTGTCCCCGGGGCCGGCGGCGTGGACGGGACGGACGGTGCGGAGGAGGTGCGCGTGGTCCTGACCGTCGCCGACGGCCGGGCCCACCTCGAGCTGGACCCCGAGGGACGGATCAGGGGCACCGCGACCATCGTGCTCGGCTACTCCGACGCACTCTCCATGGCGCGTGGCGAGCTCGACCCGGCCGACGCGCTGGCCGACGGACGGGTGCGGGTGCGGGGCGACCTGGCGGCGCTCGTCGCCGGCCAGGATGTGCTGGCTGCTGCGGCGGCTCGGCTCGGAACCGAGCTGGCCGAACTGACGGACCCGATCGATGCAACCGGGGGCACCGGCACAGGCACCGAGACCAGCTGAGGGGCGAAGCGTGGCCGGATCCCGTTCCCGCTTCTCCCATTCGTCGCGCCCTCCCGCCTTCGGGAACCGCTACCGCGGCCAGGTCGCCGTCGTCACCGGCGCATCGGCTGGGCTGGGCGCCCAGCTCTGTCGTGACCTCGCCCGGGCCGGCGCCACGGTCGTCGGCCTGGCCCGCACCACCGAGCGCCTCCAAGCGTTGGCGGCGGAGCTGCGCGCGCTGACGCCGGGGTCGGCCACCGTCCCCTGCGACGTGTCCGACACGGCCGCCCTGGGGCAGGCCCTCGACGGGGTGGCGGCCACCCAGGGCCCGATCGACCTGCTCGTCAACAATGCGGCCCAGGATCCCGGCGTCCGCCTGGTCGACATCGGTGAACATGACTTCCGCCACACCTTCGACGTGAACTTCTTCGCCCCGGTCGCCGCCGCCCTCGCCGTGATGCCCGGCATGGTCGAGCGCCGGCACGGCACCATCATCAACATCTCCTCAGACGGCGGCCGCCTGCCCTCTCCCGGGCCCGGCGCCTATTCATCGTCGAAGGCGGCTCTATCGGCCTTCAGCGAATCGACCTCGTTCCGGCTGGGCCCCAAGGGGGTCAGCGTCCACGTGGTCTACCCGGCCTTCATGGCGACCGAGCTGGGGCTGGGTGCGCTCGCACGCGGCCTGCGCCGGCCGCCCAGAGTCACGACCCGCAGCGTGGAGACGGTGTCACGCCTCATCCTTGCCCAGGCCGGGGGGCCATCGCCGGAGATCAGCGTGTCGGGCCTGATCGATGCTGCCATGGTGTTCCGCCACCTGATGCCCCGCACCTATCACCGCCTCCGGCGGAATTGGTAGTACCAATGGTACGACTCCCGGGCGAACAACGCGTGACGGAAGTATCGTTTGGGTGCCGGCTCGCAAAGGTCGGGCCGCAGTAGGAGGGACGACGTGCATCAGCCGATCGACGACCACTTCCTTTCGAGATACCGGGCCCTGCTGGACGCCGAAGACCTGGCGTTCGACGAGCTCGAGCACGCGTGCGAAGAAGGCGACCGCACGCAGTTCGACAAGGACATGGTCGATTGGCAGAACGCCCTCGAGCACAAGCTCGTCTTCCTGGCCAACGCGGGGGTCGAGCTGAAGCTGCCCGTTTTGGGCTGACTCTCGTCTGATGTGGCGGCCGGTCCGGCACCGGCCGCGTCGGGCCGGGCGCTGTCGCCGTCTACGTGGTCCACCCGGCTTCGCCCATTCCGGCGACCTCAGCTGGACGAGCCTCCACGGTGACCTGCATCCTGGCCTTCAGGCTGCCAGGCGGTCAGGATGGTGGGGTGCCGAAGCCAACCGAGAAGGGTGCGTCGCCGTCCGACACGAACGGATCGCGTTCGCAGGGATCCAAGTCGCGCAAGGGGCCCGAGGTGGTCGCACCCTCGAGCCGGGTGAACGTCGCGTTCCCGTTCTCACAGATCAAGCTGCAGGAGCCCAGCCAGGAGCTGGCGGATCTGGCCGGCCTCGTCTTCGAACTGGTCGTGGCCACGGCCGAGTGGGTTCCCGAAGACGACCGGTTCGACGAGCTCCGCGCGGGCACAGGCACTCCGCGAGCGCCTCCGCTGAGGCTGGTCAGCGCAGGCCGATCGAAGCTGCCTCGTTGCCGATGGTGGCCTCGAAGAACCGGCCCGGATCGAGGATCGTGTTGCGCCAGTGCCCGAAGACCTCGAGGCTGATGACGCCGACGATGGTCGTCCAGGCCCCGATGGCGAGCACCACCTTCCCCACCGGCATGCCGGGGAAGAGCCCGTCGGCGACCGGTGCCACCGCCTGGCGCAGCTCGTCAGAGACCGGGCGTGCGTGCTCGTCCGTGCGCAACCGCCCGGCCGCCTCGGCTTCGACGACCGGGCGCACCAAGGCGGCCGCGACGCGGGTGTACGGCTGCACCGTCTCCTCGGGCGCCTGGTAGCCGGGCACCGGGGTGCCGAAGATGAGACCCCACTCGTGGGGGTGCGCCAGGGCCCAGGTGCGGAGGGCACGGGGAACGGCCAGCCAACGTGCTGCATCGCCATCGCCGCTCCCCGCGCGACGTCGGCCGCCCGCTCCGCCTCGTCGGCCAGGGACTCGTAGGCGGCGAGGATCAGCGCACTCAGCAACGCATCACGCCCGTCGAAGTAGCGGTAGAGCGCCGAGGGGGCCATCTCGAGGTCCCGGGCGATGGAGCGCAGGGACAGAGCGGCCGCGCCCTCGCGGGCGACGTGCTGGCGGGCCACGGCCAGGATCTCTGCGCTCATCTCCTCCCGGACCCGCTCCCGGGCGGTGCGTGGCGCCGACATGGGACCAGTCTGATTGGTCCCGGGAGAGAACACAAGTACTTGACATGAACATCGTTCTCTTTTAGGATCAATGTTCAGGCACACGTCCATGCAGGAGGTCGCCATGACACCGAACCCCGCCCCCGAAAAGCCCGCCGCCACGCACTACAAGAGGCCCGACTGGTTCACCCGCAACGTCTTCAACCGGCTCCTCAACGGCCTGACCCGTATGGGCGTGAGTGTCTTGGGCTCCCGGGTGCTCGAGCACCGGGGCCGGAGCACCGGCAAGCTGCACCACACGCCGGTGAACCTGCTCACGATCGAGGGGACCGAGTACCTGGTCGCCCCGCGGGGCGAGACCCAGTGGGTCCGCAACGTCCGGCATGCCGGCGGCCACCTGGTGCTGATCCTCGGCCGCCGTCGCCAGCCGTGCACGGCGACGGAGGTCCCGGTGGCCGACAGCGTGCCCATTCTCCGTGCCTACCTGCAGCGCTGGAAGTTCGAGGTCGGGATGTTCTTCGACGGTGTCACGCCCGACTCCACCGACGAGGACTGGGCCGCCGTCGCCGGCCGCCACCCGGTCTTCGTGCTCAACTGAGCGCGGCCTGACGCAAGTTCCGCCGAGCCGGGACTTTGTGCCCTTCCGGGACGGCGGCGGCGTGGCCACGATGGGTTCGAGCGCATCGGAGAGCCCACATGCATCGGATCGTCATACTCGGAGGGGGAACCGGCGGCACGCTCGCCGCCAACAGACTCCGCCGGGTTTTCTCCCCGTCCGAAGCCTCCCTGACCGTGGTGGATCAGGACGACCGCCACGTCTACCAGCCCGGGCTGCTCTTCGTCCCCTTCGGCCTCGCCCACCTCGACGAGATCGTGCGACCTCGGGGGCGCCAGCTCCATCGCGACATCGCCTACCTGCAGGATCCGGTCGACCATGTCGACATCGCGGAGCGCCGGGTGCATCTGGGGAGCGGGCAGGTGCTCGACTACGACGTCCTCGTCGTTGCCTCCGGTGCCGTCCTGGCGCCCGAAGAGACCGAGGGCCTCACCGGGCCCGGTTGGAACCAGAAGGCGTTCACCTTCTACGACCCCGAGGGAGCGGTCGCCCTCGCCAAGGCACTCGAGTGGTTCGAGGGAGGCTCCCTCGTCGTCAACGTTGTGGAGATGCCCATCAAGTGCCCTGTGGCGCCTCTGGAGTTCTGCTTTCTGGCCGACTGGTTCCTCCAGCAGCAGGGTGTGCGCGACAAGGTCGAACTGACATATGTGACACCGCTCGACGGAGCCTTCACGAAGCCGGTGGCGAGCCACCGACTCGGCGGCATGCTCGAGGAGCGGGGCATCGAACTCGTGACCGAGTTCAACACGGGTGAGGTGGACTACTCGGGCCAGCGGGGGCGGATCGTCTCGTACGACGATCGTGAGGTGGCCTTCGACCTGGCCGTGGTGATACCCGTGCACAACGGGGCCGCGTACGTCGCTCGTTCCCCCGGCCTGGGAGACGCACTCGGATTCGTGGCGGTCGACGAGCACACGCTGCAGTCCAGCGCATCACCGCGCGTCTTCGCTCTCGGTGACGCAGCCGCCGTTCCGACATCGAAGGCGGGATCGGTCACCCACTTCGAGGGGGAGGTGCTCGTCGAGAACGTCCGCCGCTTCCTCGACGGCCGTCCGCTCGACGCGTCCTACGACGGTCACGCCAACTGCTTCATAGAGACGGGGTTCTCCAAGGCCATGCTCATCGACTTCAACTACGACGTCGAGCCGTTGCCGGGACGATTTCCCGGGTCTGTCGGCCTGCCGCTCATGAAGGAATCCCACCTGAACCACCTGGGAAAGCTGCTCTTTCAGTGGCTCTACTGGCACAGCCTTCTGCCCGGCCGCGACATCCCGGGCGTGCACAGCGCCATGCCGGTTGGGGGCAAGGACCGGCGCGAAACCTTGGAAAGTGAGGTCACGACATCATGACGACCGACACCATCGCGGGCACGGAGATCGAGCTCAACGACGAGGGGTTCCTCGTCGACCCCGCCCAGTGGAACGACGACATCGCCGTCGAGCTGGCCCGACGGGAGGGCATCGACCCCCTGACGGACCGTCACTGGCAGGTCATCCGGTTCATGCGGTCCGAGTACGAGGCCAAGGGCACAGGGCCCACGGTGCGCCTGCTGGGCAAGACCTCGGGCGTGCCGATCAAGGAGCTCTACCAGCTCTTCCCCAAGGGCCCGGCCAAGCTGGCCGCCAAGATCGCCGGCATCCCCAAGCCCCGGGGCTGCATCTGAGAGCACGAGCACGAAGGGAGCGCCATCATGGGTGAGCGCATCGAGAAGGTATCCATCATCATCTCCAAAGGGTCGCTGGAGGGCGTCTACCCTGGCCTCATCATGGCCAACGGCGCCCGTGCCGAAGGCATGGACGCCAACTTGTTCTTCACGTTCTTCGGGCTCGATGCCATCCACAAGGAGCGTCTGGAGCACATCAAGGTCGCTGCCGTCGGCAACCCGGGGATGCACATGGCCAGCCTCATCGGTGTCCTTCCCGGCATGTCGGCCATCGCCACCCACATGATGGAGAAGAAGATGGAGCAGAACGACATCCCCGGCATTCCCGAATTCATGGAGATGATCGCGGACACCGGTTGTGGGCTCTACGCCTGCAAGGCCTCCGTCGACCTCTTCGGATTCACCAAGGTCGACTTCATCGACCAGGTGCAGGAGATCATCACGGTGGGTGAGTTCTACGAGAAGGCGGCCGGAGGCGAGATCATCTTCACGTAGCCCGGGGAGCCCGCGGCGTGGCGGCATCGACCCCCCGAGGATGATACGACCTTGACCATCCTGGGACGGCATGATGGCGCATGGCTCAATCCCCCGCCGAGGCCGCGCTCGGGCACCGCAACCTCGTCGCGTTCAACCGGGCCGTCACTCGCTGGGGGAGCCGGGGAGCGCTCGAGGAGGAGGGCGGTGCGGTCCTGTGCGCCAGTGGGACCTGGATCCCGGTCGTGGCCAACGGCGCGTACCGCACTGACGACGCGCTCGATGGCGCCGAGCTCGTGACCCGCGCCGAGGCGTTCTTCGGCGGCCTGTCCCGCGGGTTCACCATCAAGGTGCGGGACACCGGAGAGGACGACGACCTGCGTCGGGCGTGCGAGGCGGCGGGCATGGAGGCCTTCGGCAACCCGGTGCCCGAGATGATCCTGCACAGCCCGCTCCCCGAGGCGGCGGCCATCGACGCCATCGCCGTGCGAATGGTGGACGACGATGCCGGTGTGCGCGACTTCATCGCCGTCAACGCCGAGGCCTACGGGACCTACGGCATGCCGGCCGAGGTGCTCTCCGATCTGTTCGACGAGACTGCACTGCTGGTCGAGGATCCCACCGCGCACATCGTGGTGGCCTCACGTGAGGGCGAACCCATCGCTACGGCCATGACCTATGAGAGTGACGGCGTTGCCAGTCTGCAGTGGGTGGGCACCGTCCCGACCGCGCGCACCGCCGGGCTGGGTGCACTCGTCACCATCAGGGCCACCAACCTGGCCTTCGAGCACGGTGCGTCGTCGTGCACGCTGCAGGCGTCACCGATGGGCGAGCCGCTCTACCGGCGCCTCGGCTACGAGACGATCTACCACTACGGAGAATTCGTCCGCTGGCCCAAGCCGCCCGCGCGATGACCCGCGTGCGGCCGGCAGCTCAGTAACCGAGGGCTCCGCGGGCGTAGGCGGCCTGCCCGACATGCTGCAGGCAGTCGTCGGCGACGCTCACGAGGCGCACCCCCAGGGTGACCGGCGGGTTCCAGCGGCGGTCGACGACATGGTCGAGATCGTCGGGTGCGAGGCCCTCGAGCATGGTCCTCGTCCGTATATCCACCTCGGCGAGATAGCCCAGGAGTGCGTCGGGACCTTCGGGCAGCACGGCGTGCATCTCTTCCTCGGTGTGTCCGTAGCCGGTGTTGGACGGATCGGGCGCGAGCCCGAAACGCCGGGCCCAGTCGCCAGCGGCCCAGATCTGCTCTGTGCCGAGGAGCTCGGCGACGTGGTGATCCTGCACACGGATCAGGTGCCAGACCAGCCACCCGATCGTGTTCGCACCCGGCGCCGGTGCCTGGCGCAGCTGCTCGGCATCGAGGCCGTCGACCGCGTCGGCGGCCAGTGGTGGGATGCGACCGTAGAGCTCGAGCAACAACGACGAGGTGTCCATAGGCTGCACTCTAGGGACTACGGTCCCGCGGCGGGGCGTCGTCGCCGTGTGGCCCGGGCCTCACCTCCCAGAGGTGGCGCGCACGGGCCCGCAGAAGGGAAGAACGTGATGGCGAAGGTCCTTGGTCGCGGCGAAGGGGCGGCACGGTACGTGGCCCGAAGTAGCGTCATGCTCTTCAAGGCGGTCGCCGAGCAGGACGACGGCGACTTCTCCCTCATGGAGCGAACGCTGCCGACCGGAGGACGCCGACCACCGACGCACCGCCATACCGGCTGCTCCGAGGCGTACTTCGTGCTCGCCGGGACGGTATCGGTCGTGATCGACGGCGACGAACTCCTCCTCGGGCCCGAGGATTTCGTGCTGGTGCCCCGTGGCGTCTCCCACACCTTCGGCAACGGTGGCGACGAGGAAGCGCGCCTGCTGGTGTTGCACGCTCCGGCACTCGATGGCTACTTCGCGGGCCTCCACGAGTTGTGGAACCGCGACGATCCGCCCACCCCCGACGAGGAGCGCGCCCTGATGGCGCAGTTCGGCATGGTCACCGGCGACGGCTGAGCTCCTGGCCGGCCGGTGGCTCAGGTGCCGCCGGCGATCTCTGCCTCCGGGGACTGGATGTCGTAGCGGGCCTTGGCGGTGTAGGCCACGAGGACCGCGACGATGGACGTCATGACGAGCGCAGTCTGCCAGTCGCCGAAGTCGGCGCCGCTCAGGCTGTGGGCCTTGCTGAAGTAGTCGGCGAAGGACGCCCCGACGGGGCGGGTGATGACATAGGCGAACCAGAAGGAGAAGATGCTGTTCCAGTTGAGAAACTTCCAGCCGGCCCACGGGATCAAGATCACGCCGCAGAAGAGGGCGGCGGAGGCGAGGTAGCCGATGCCGAGCGTCGTGGCGGAGAAATCGCCGACCGCCGTCCCCAAGGCAAAGGTGGCGAAGACCACGGTCCAGTAGTACTTCTCGCGCCGGCTGGTCGTGATGCTGTGGATGTCCAGCGTGTGCTCGCTCCGGTTCCACAGGTAGAAGACCGCGGCCAGCACCAGCAGCCAGAACAACGACGTGACCGCATAGGGCATGCCGAAGACGAGGTGCATCGTGTCGGCGACGCCCGTCCCAGCCGTCGCAATCGCCAGCGCGAGGAACCAGTACGGGATGGCGGAGTAGCGACGCGAGGCGAATTGCAAGAAGAGCGCGAGGCAGAACATGGAAACCTCGACGACCACGCCGAGCTCCTTGTTGGACACGAACATGTCGGAGATCGCCTCGCCGGCCGCAGTCGTCGAGATCTTTATCACCCAGAAGAGAGCGGTGATCTCGGGCACTTTCGCGGCAAGCGGTTGCTGGTTGAACACTCGGAACAGTGAGCGCACGCTTGTCTGGTCTCCTTGAATCGGTGCCGGTCGGTGCGGGTCGTGGAGATCGCCGGACTGCGCGGGATACGACGCCGCCACTCGCCATCGTAACGCCGCGGCCCCGGGGCAAGGGGACAGCCGAGGCGTCCCGTCGTCCCTGGTGAATGCCTCTTTTTGGTGCCCTCGTCCGACCTGAGGATGAGGTCGGGAGCCGGCGAATTCATCCTTGGGTGGGATCGGCGGATCAGCCACACCGGGCGGTCGGCGACCGCGCCGCCTAGCGCGGCGCCATCGGCACTCCCCCGCCGGCGGCCGAGCGGTACGCCGCGTCCACCAGACGGTGTGCCGACAGCGCGACGTCGAGGCCCGGCTCGGGCGCCCACCCTTCGGTCACGGCGTCGACGAAGGTCCGGTCCGCCTCCACGTACGCCCGCACGGCGAGGCCCACCTCGTCGTCCGCCAACGGCAGCGCGTCCACCCACTCGGGCGACGGGCACGCCCGCACCTCAGAGCCGTCACTCGTCTGCAGGTGCAGCGGACCGCGGAACTCGTCCTCCAGCCACACCATGCCCTCACGGCAGAACACCTCCACCCGGCGCGTCGAGCCCCGGCTCAAGATGTCGTGCCAGATGCTGGTGAGATGCGCCTCGAAACCCGACACGAAGGACAGGGAGACCGTGGCCAGGTCCTCAATCCCCTCGTGACCCGCATGGTTCGCCGTCCGGGCCGCCACCATGTCGATCTCACCGAAGCAGAAGCGCAGGATGTCGACGTCGTGGATGGAGTGCTCAATCAGGCAGCCCCCGCCGGCCTGGGCGACGTCGGCCCGCCACCGCGACGCGTAGGTGCCCTGAATGGGGAAGTACTGGTCGTCGCGGAAGACGGCCGCCATCGGCGTCCCCAGCGTCCCCCCTTGCACCAGTTCGCGCAGCGCGCGGAAGACAGGGGCACTCCGCAGCACGAGACCACACTGGCCCGGCACCCCGGACGCGGCCACCGCATCGACGAGGGCGGTCGCCCCGGCGAGGTCCCGGTCGAGCGGCTTCTCGCAGAAGACGGCCCGGCCGGCGGCCAGTGCCTCATCCACCGCGCTGCGGTGCGCCCCGGTCGGCGTGCAGACCCACACGGCGTCACAGCGCTCGGCCACCTCGCCCGGGCTCCCCACGACGGCCGCGTCGTCGGCACCCACACTGGCCGCGAAGCTCTGGGCGCGCCGCTCACGCTGGTCGTAGACGGCCACGATCGACGCGTCGATCACGCCGCCGTCGATCATCGCCTTGAGGCCGAGCCCGTGCGCCCAGGCGATGAGCCCCGAACCCACGAAACCGATACGCAACATCCCTGGGACACTAGGCGTCCCGATACGGGCCGTCAGTTCTTCAGCCGGTGTGCTCGCGACCGCCCAGCGCGTCGATGAAGCGCGCCGCCACCATGACGAGCATGGCGATCTCGTGGCGCTCGCGGCGCCTGATCCGGGAGGGTCGACCCCCACAGACCGTGAACCCGGTGTCGGGTACGGGCTCGACGAACACGCCGGAGCCCGTCGTGTCGTTCGCCGGGTCCGCGCCGCTACGCGAGCCCTCGGCGAACGCGGCCACCCACTGCACCGGGGGCACGTCCCCGTGGACCTCCGCGAACCCCTCCAGTGCGTTGTCGGCCAGGGCCAGCCAGGAGAGGTCGAAGAGCGTCATGAGATGCCCGGTCAGCGCGTTCATGGCCGCCGTCGACGTGGCCGCCTGCAGGATGCCGGCCGCGGCGGCGAGGACGGTGTCCTCGCGGTCCGGAGCCTCCATGAACAGCTCCGTGACCTCCTCGACACCGGCCCCCGGGACGTTGCGCACGCCGCGGCATACCGCATCGACCGCTCCGGGCTCGTCGGGCAGCTCCACCACCAACTCGTCGATGGCCACCCCCGCCTCGCGCTCGAGCACCTCAAGGCCGACGACGTTGCCCTTCACCGCCCCGATCTCGGCCGCCACGGCGCCGAGGACGCCGGGGGCATCGGGCAGCCAGATCCGTATCCGGGTCAGCAACACCCCGCCTCGCTCAGTGCGTCCTCGTCATACGCACGACCACCCGCATGGTGTTCTCGGCGTTGCCGGCGTAGACACCCTTGACAGGTGGTACGTCGGCATAGTCACGGCCGCGGCCGACGGCGACGTGGCGCTCTCCCACCGGGCAGTCGTTGGTGGGATCGTAGCCCCACCACCTGCCCGTCCACAGCTCCACCCAGGCATGACTCTCCCCGGTGATCTCCTCCCCGATGGTGGCATCCTCCTCGGGGTGGAAGTAGCCCGAGACGTAGCGCGCCGGCAGCCCGACCGACCTGGCCAGGGCCAGGGCCAGGTGCGCGAAGTCCTGGCAGACGCCGGCCCCGTCGGCGTACGCCTCGTTGGCCGAGGTGTGCACCGAGGTGACGCCGCGCATGTACCGGAGCGAGTCGTGTGAGGTGGCGATGATGCGGCGGGCCGTCTCGAGCGGGCGCGGGGCCCGCAGGCTCTCGGCGATCTCGGACAGTTCCACGCCGGGCGTCGTGTAGAGATTGTGCGAAGTGTGGTCGGCCATCGTCAGCGACGCGTCGGCCACGTCGTCCCACGTGCAGTCGTCGGGTTCGTCGGCCCGTTGGGTGTCGACAAGGGAGTTGCCCGTGATGGAGAGCAGCTCGTGCCCGCGATCGACGTTGAACGCCACCACGTGGGTGCCCCAGTAGTCGATATAGGAGTACTGGGGTGCCGGCGGCAGTGTGACCACCCTCGTCTCGAGCGCGGTCTGGCGGAACTCGGTGCGGGGAGTCAGGCGCAGCTCGTTGTACGAGGCCCGCGCCGGGCCGTCGTAGTCGAAGCGGGTCTCGTGGGAGACCCGGAGCCGCCACCCGTCGCCGCGGCTCACCCGCCCCCACCTCCCTGACGCCACTGGGTCGGCAGGTCCTGGGCGAAGTAGCGCCGCGTCACGGCGTCGCTCACCGAGGAGATCGACGCCTGCAGACGCTCGAGCCGCGTCTCGAGCCCGCGGGAGAGGGTGGCCGGCGCCGAGTACTCGAGCTCTGCCCGGGCCAAGCCGACCAGCCCGCGGGCATCGTCCCACGTCCCCTCGCGTCCGGCGTTGATCTGGTCGAGGCATTCCTCGGCGAGCGTGAGCGAGGCGAACGCCGAACGTGGGAACAGGCGGTCCCGCAGGAGGAAGTCCAGGACGCGGCCGGGCTCCACGACGCCCTGGGAAAGGCGGAGGTAGGGCTCGTAGCCACCGCACGAGCGCAGCAGCATGACGAGGCCGCTGTCGAAGACTTCGTCGAATGCCACGGTGGCCAGTTGGCGGGCCACCACGTCGGTGCGCTCAAGGCAACGGCCGAGGGTGAAGAACAGCCAGGTCTGGTCCCGGCTCATCATCGTGTCGGCCAGGCCCATCATGCCGGCGCACTGGGTCTTGACGAAGGAGAGGTAGAAGGCCGGGCTCGCCCGGCGTCCGGCCTCCCACTGCACGGGCAGCTCGGCCCAGGTGGCGTTGATGTGCTCCCAGAACTCCACCGGAACGACATGGCGCACGGCGCGGGTGTTCTCGCGCGCCGCCGCCAGTGCGCCGGCGATGGAGGACCGGCTGTCGGGATCGGTGGCCAGGCGCTCCGTCGCCTGCCACAGCGTCTCGGTCCCCGAATCGGGCAGGCCCATGACGGCCAGGAGGCGGCGGGCGGCGTTGGAACCCTCGACGTCGCTCTGCTCGAGCGCCTGGTACACCGACACGTCAAGGATGCGCGCCGTCCCCTCTGCCCGCTCCACGTAGCGGCCCACCCAGAAGATCGACTCGGCGACCCGGCTCAACAGGGCGCGTGTCGTCATGGCAGCGCCGCCGACTGCTGCTGCTGTTGTTGCTGCACGCCGTTCTCGCTGTCCGCCCGCGGCCCGACGTCCATCGGCGGGCCGGCCATGAGCGGCGAGGCCTGGCGCGGCGGGAGCACCGGCATGGAGAGCCCGCCGCCGACCACCCAGGTGTCCTTGGAGCCCCCGCCCTGGCTGGAGTTGACCACCAGGCCACCCTCCTGCAGCGCCACCCGCGTGAGGCCTCCCGGCAGGACCCAGATGTCCTCGCCGTCGTTCACCGCGAAGGGGCGGAGGTCGACGTGGCGGCGGACCATGGACTGGTCGACCCAGGTGGGCGACGTCGAGAGGGCGACGACCCGCTGGGCGATCCAGTGGCGCGGGTCGGCCTCCACCTCGAGCGCCAGCTCGTCGAGCTCCGCCCCGGTGGCAGCCGGGCCGATGACCAGGCCCTTGCCCCCGGAGCCGTCGACACGCTTGAACACGAGCTCGTCCCGGCGCGCCAGCGCGTCCTTGCGGACCGCGTTGTCCACCAGGTGCATCGTCTCGACGTTGTGGAGGATCGGGTCCTCCCCCAGGTAATAGCGGATCATGGCCGGCACGTACGTGTACACGAGCTTGTCGTCGGCCACGCCGTTCCCCACGCCGTTGGCGATCGTCACCCGGCCCGCCCGCGCCGCGTTGACGATGCCCGGGCAGCCCACGAGCGACTCGGGCCGGAACTGCAGCGGGTCGAGGTACTCGTCGTCGATGCGCCGGTAGATCACGTGCACCGGCACCTCGCCCTCCGTCGTGCGCAGGAAGACGTCGGTGCCGTGGCACACGAGGTCACGGCCCTCCACCAGGTGGACGCCCATGAGGCGGGCGAGCAGCGCGTGCTCGTAGAAGGCCGAATTGTGCACGCCGGGTGTCAGCACCACGACCGTCGGTTCCTGCACCGACGCCGGCGCGGAGCGGCGCAGCGCGTTGATCAGGTGGGCCGGGTAGTCGGTGACCATCTGGATCGGCTGGCCCCAGAACAGCTCGGGGAGCACCCGCGCCATGGCGGCCCGGTTGGCCAGCACGTAGCTCACGCCCGACGGGCTGCGCAGGTTGTCCTCGAGCACGCGGAACTCGCCGTCCTCGTCACGGATCACGTCGATCCCGGCGACGTGGATGCGGACGCCATTGGGCGGCGTGTACCCGTAGGCCGCTCGCACGAACCCCGGGGAGCTGGTGACCACCTCGTGGGGGATGAGGCCGTCGCTGACGATGCGGGCCGCGCCGTAGACGTCGTCCAGGAAGAGCTCGAGGGCGCGCACCCGCTGGGCGACCCCGTCCGCGACCCGGGACCACTCCCCGGAGGTGAAGATGCGCGGCACCACGTCGAGGGGGAACGGTCGCTCCTCGCCGTCGAGGTCGAAGGTGACGCCCTGGTCCATGAAGGCCCGGGCCAGCCGGGAGGCGCGGGACGAGACGTCCTCGGGTCCCATCTGGGCCAGGGAGGAGGCGACCGCGGCGTAGGGCGCCCGGGCCGAACCGTCCCGCCCGACCATCTCGTCGAAAGCGGCCTCGGTGAGTCCGCGGGCGGACGTGCCGTAGCCGTCGAAGAGGTCTCCCACGGGTCTCAGGGTGCCAGGCATGTGTTTCTGCATGGTTTCACGGCTGAAAACAGCCGGTGACGGGGCCGGGGCGAACGGGACGGAACGAGCGGGGACCGAGGGAGATCAAGCCTGCATCCTACCGGGGGTGTTACCCGATCAGGCCCAGCTCCTTGACGTCGTTGCGCTCGCCCTGCAGCTCCTCGGTGGTCACCTTGATCCGCGCTTGTGCGAAGTCGTCGTGGCTGAACCCCTCGGCCACGGACCAGCCGCCCTTCCCGTCGGCCACCACGGGGAAGCCGAACTGGAGGCCCTCGGGGGCTCCGTACTGACCGGTGCTGGCCACCGCCACCGAGAAGCAGTCGCCGGCCGCCGTGGCGGTGCGCAGGCTCACCACGGTGTCGATGGCCGCCGCCGCGGCCGAGGCGGCCGAGGACGAGCCCCGGGCGTCGATGATGGCGGCCCCCCGCTTCTGCACGGTGGTGATGAAATCGCCCCGCAGCCAGTCGCCGTCGGTGATGACGTCGGCGGCCGGCTTCCCGCCGATGCGGGCGTTGGCGAAATCGGGGAACTGGGTGGCCGAGTGGTTGCCCCAGATGGCCACGTTGGTGACGTCGGCCACGGCGACGCCCGCCTTGGCGGACAGCTGCGCCTTGGCCCGGTTCTCGTCCAGGCGGGTCATGGCGAACCAGCGGTCGTCGGGAACCTCGGGCGCGTTCGAGCGCGCGATGAGGCAGTTCGTGTTGCAGGGGTTGCCGACGACCAGGACGCGCACGTCGGAGGCGGCGTTCTCGGCGATGGCCCGGCCCTGCGGCTTGAAGATGCCGCCGTTCACGCTCAGGAGGTCGCCGCGCTCCATGCCGGCCTTCCGCGGCACCGACCCGACGAGGAGGGCCCACGACGTGCCGTCGAAGGCGGTCTTCAGGTCAGAGGTGGCGACGATGTCGTGTACCAGGGGGAACGCGCAGTCGTCGATCTCCATGACCACGCCCTCGAGCACGCGCATGGCGGGCTCGATCTCGAGCAGTCGCAGCACGATCGGCTGGTCCTCTCCGAGGAGCTGGCCGGACGCGATGCGGAACAGGATGGAGTAGCCGATTTGGCCGCCGGCGCCGGTGACGGTCACGTGGACGGGGGGCTTAGCCATGGAGCAGGTGGTCCTTTCCGACAGGTGGTGGTTGCAGGGGTCGCGACGGGCGGTCGCTGGTGGTCAGAGGCGGTCGACGATGGCCGAGGCGAACTCCGAGCACTTCACCTCGGTGGCGCCCTCCATCAGCCGGGCGAAGTCGTAGGTGACGATCTTGTCCACGATCGTCGCCTCGAGCGTGTGCACGATGTCGGACGCGGCGTCGTTCCAGCCGATGTGCTCGAACATGAGCACACCCGAGAGCAGGAACGAGCCGGGGTTGACCTTGTCCTGGCCGGCGTACTTGGGCGCGGTGCCGTGCGTCGCCTCGAAGATGCCGTGGCCGGTGACGTAGTTGATGTTCGCCCCCGGGGCGATTCCGATGCCACCGACCTGGGCGGCCAGGGCATCGGAGAGGTAGTCACCGTTGAGGTTCGTCGTGGCAATGACGTCGAAGTCCGACGGCCGGGTCAGCACCTGTTGCAGCGTGATGTCGGCAATGGTGTCCTTGACCAGCAGCTTGTCGCCGGGGTCGCCGCCACAGTCCTCCCAGCCGACAGCGACGTCGGAGAACTCCTCGCGCACGAGCTCGTAGCCCCAGTCGAGGAAGGCGCCCTCGGTGAACTTCATGATGTTGCCCTTGTGGACGAGCGTGACCGACCGGCGCTTGCGGTCGAGTGCGTAGTTGATGGCACCGCGGATGAGGCGCTTGGACCCCATTTCCGAGATCGGCTTGATCCCGATGCCCGAGCCGTCCCGGATGGGCCAGCCCATCTCGTCGCGCAGGTAGGCGATCAGCTTGAGGGCCTCGGGCGTGCCCTCCTTCACCTCGTAGCCGGCGTAGACGTCCTCGGTGTTCTCCCGGAAGATCACCATGTCGACCAGCTCGGGGTGCAGCACGGGCGAGGGGACGCCGGCGAACCAGCGCACCGGGCGCAGGCACACGTAGAGGTCGAGGATCTGGCGCAGGGCCACGTTGAGCGACCGTATGCCACCGCCGATCGGCGTCGTGAGGGGGCCCTTGATCCCGATCAGGTGGCTGCGGAAGGTGTCGACGGTCTCGTCGGGCAGCCAGCTCCCGGTCTCGTCGAACGCCTTCTGGCCGGCCAGGACCTCCTTCCAGGCGATGGTTCGCCCGTGCTTGGCGGCGGCCGCATCGAGGACCAGCTTGGCGGCGGGCCAGATGTCGACGCCGGTGCCGTCGCCCTCGATGAAGGGGATGATGGGCTCGTCGGGGACTTGGAGGGTGCCGTCGTCGCCCATTCGGATGAGATCTGCCATGGACCGGATGCTACGAGGCGGGGCCGTTGC
>CAWGOJ010000033.1:0-12443 GCA_963824195.1 uncultured Acidimicrobiaceae bacterium
TTGACCGGCGACATGTCGGAATAACGGTCGCCCTTGGCCGGGGCCACGGTGTCGAGCACCGCGAGGTCCTCCTCGGTCAGCTCGACATCGAGGGCGGCCACGTTCTCTTCCAGGTACGCGCGCCGCTTGGTGCCCGGGATCGGCGCGACGTCCCGGCCCGCCGCGTGCACAAAGGCGAGCGCGACCTGCCCCGGCGTACAGCCCTTGGCGGAGGCGAGCTGGTCGATCACCTCGACGATGGCAATGTTGTCCGCCAGGTTGTCGCCCTGGAAGCGGGGCTGGTAGCGGCGGAAGTCGGACTCATCGAGATCGTCGAGCGAGCGCATGGTGCCGGTCAGGAAGCCCCGCCCGAGCGGGCTGTAGGGGACGAAGCCGATGCCGAGCTCCCGCAGCGTCGGCAGGATCTCCCGCTCGGGATCGCGCGACCAGACGGAGTACTCCGTCTGCAGTGCAGAGATCGGGTGCACCGCGTCGGCGCGGCGAACGGTGTCCGGGGCGGCCTCCGACAAGCCGAGGAACCGGACCTTGCCCTGGGCCACGAGCTCGGCCATGGCGCCCACGGTCTCCTCAATGGGCGTGTCGGGGTCGACGCGGTGTTGGTAGTAGAGGTCGATGTGGTCGACGCCGAGGCGGGTGAGCGACCCGTCACAGGCCTGACGCACGTACTCCGGTCGGCCGTTGATGGCGCGCTTCGACGGGTCGTCGGGGTCGCGCACGATGCCGAACTTGGTGGCGATGACGGCCTCGTCGCGGCGTCCCGCGAGCGCCTTGCCGACCAGCACCTCATTGGTGTGCGGACCGTACATGTCGGAGGTGTCGAAGAAGGTCACCCCGAGTTCGAGCGCCCGGTGGATGGTTGCGCTCGACTCGTCGTCGTCGCCCGGCCCGTAGAAGTCCGACATGCCCATGCAGCCGAGCCCCTGGCGCGAGACTTCGAGGCCCTGAGTTCCGAGAGCGATCGTTTCCATAACTGTGTGGCTCCTCTGGTCGTGGCCGGGCAGCCGGCCGACCGGCCGGTCCTGAGGGGCCCACCCTACGGGTGGGCGGACCTGGCCGGACGCGTCAGCCGCTGCGACCGGCGTTCGAGGAAATGGCGTCGGCGCGCACGAAGACGGCGCAGCGGCGTTCCTCCGCCATGACGCGGTCGAACTCCGCCCAGTCCTCGTGGCTCCCGCCGGCGGCCTTGAACACCGACCGGATGGTCTCGGGCACGTCCAGTCCGAGGTCCGAGCCATCGTCGGGCCCGACCAGGCGCACCGGTCCCGAGACGGCGGCCCATTCCCAGCCGTCCTTGAAGACGAGCGTCGCTCGGCCCGCGGCCCGCACCAGGCCGAGCTTGCGGCTGCCGCCGCCCACCACCGCGGCGACGCCGGGGGACCCGTCGACCGGGTCGACGATGATGCCGGCGCTCACGACCGATGCATGCACGGTCCCGTCAGGTCGGGCCACGGTGAACACTGCGAGGTGGCGGTCGGCCGCGGCCAGCCGGTCAACGAGGTCGAGAGTTGCCATGCCCCCATTCTCCCCCGGCACCGCCAGAGCGCACACCCCCTAGAGCGAGCGACCCTCCTCGATCGGCACCCCGGTCGCGGCCAGATCGTCGAGCCGCTTCGCGTAGTGCTCGGTATCGACGTCGTAGGCCCACATGACAAATGCGTCCTGCCCCGTCACCGGGTAGTAGTTCTTGCGCACGGCGACGGGGGCGAAACCGAACCGCCGGTAGAGCGCCTGGGCCGGCTCGTTGTTGGCCGCCACCTCGAGGGAGATGTGTCTGACCCCACTGGCGCGCAGTGTGCGGATGCCCTCGACGATCATCGTCGTGGCCACCCCGGTGCGCTGGTAGGCGGGAGCCGTCGCGATCGTCGTCATGTGCGCCTCCTCGTCGACGATCATGAACCCGATATAGCCCGCTATCTCGCCGCCGTCCCATGCCGCCCGGTACAGCCGGCCCTTGCGCAGGGCCAGCTCGGAGTGGAAGACCTCGGGTGACCACGGCTCGGGGAACACCTCGCTCTCGATGCGAAGCAGCTGCCGCAGGTCCCGGCGCTTGAGCTTCTCGATCCGCAGCGTCACGACGGCACCCCGGTTCAGGCCCGCTCCGCACGAGCGAAGTTGCTCGTCGCGTCGGCCTCACGCATGTACAGAGGAACGACGGTCCCAGGCTCGAGAGGCGATTCTCCCGCCTCGATGCGCTCCAGGGCGAGGCCCAGGAGGGCGGCGGGCGGAGGGAACGTCAAGGTGGATGCCGCGCTCTGCACACCGGGCACCGCCTCGAGGACATCGCGGTAGCGCAGGGCACCGTCGCCGACTGCGAGCACCGGCGCGCCGCCGAGGCCGTCGAGCGCGACCACCAGGTCGGCGGGCGCGAACAGGGCGGAGGCGATCGGCTCCGCCACGACAGCCCCGGTGTCACTCAGCTCGCACACCGCCGCGAACACCTCGGCCCGGCGGGCGTCCACGCAGGCCAGCACGAGACCCCGGTGGCCCGCGCCTGACGCACCCGCCGTGAGGATGTCGAGGCTGGTGGCGCCGACGACCCCGATGCCGAGCGACTGGGCAAGCCCCTTGGCCGCCGCAACGCCGACCCGCAAGCCGGTGAACAGCCCGGGGCCGACGTCGACCGCCACGGCGCCCAGGTCCGCCGGGGCCAGACCCACCTGCACCAGCAAGTGCTCGAGCGCGGGCGTGAGCGTCTCGACGTGGCGGCGGCGGCCCGTCAGCGCAAACTCGGCCTGGACGCCCGACGGCGTCCGCACGGCCACGCCGACCGTCTCGGTCGCGGTCTCGATCGCCACGAGGGCGAACGGGGCGGCCGGTACCAGGCCGCTCACGGCGCCCCCCGCCCCGACACGGGCTCGAGGACGGCCGCCACGTCGCCCGCACGCTCCGCCCAGCAACCCCGCCCCACCATTGAGATGGTGCGGCGCTCGGGAGACCCGAGGGGGTCGGGGACGGCGAGCGTCACCTCGAGCGTGCTCTGCCCCAGTGCCGGCACGGCCATGTCGCCCCACTCGACGAGGACGACCGCGTCCTCCTCGACCAGCTCGGCCAGGGCCAGGTCAGCGATCTCGCCCAGCGAGCCCGTGCGGTACACGTCGGCGTGGATGAGGTTCCCCACCGGGCTGCCCGCGCCGCAGCGGTAGTGGCGCACCAGCGCGAACGTCGGGCTGGTCACCGGGCCCGGCACCCCCAGTGCGGCGGCGAAGCCCTGCGCGAAGACCGTCTTGCCGGCGCCGAGGTCACCCACCAGGAGCACGACGTCGCCGGCGCGGCAGAGGCGGGCCAGCCGTCCCGCCAGCTCCTTCGTGGCGGACGGCGAGTCGGTCGTGCGCTCGACGGGCCAGCTCACGCCCGGCCCACCGCCATGAGGCGCTTGGCCCGGACGAGGTCGGCCCGCATCTCGGCCATGGCCTCCCCGCCGGCCCGTAGCACGTACGCGGGATGGTACGTCGGGATGAGGCGGGCCCGGCCGCGTTCGAAGACCTGGCCGCGCAGCTCGCGGATGCCCCGCGTGGTCTCGAGCAGGAGCTTGGTGGAGAAGTTGCCGAGCGTCACGATGACGGAAGGGTCGATGATGGAGATCTGCTCGGCGAGATACGGCCGGCACGCCTCGATCTCGTTCGGCGCCGGGTCGCGGTTGTTGGGCGGCCGGCACTTGACCACGTTGGCGATGTAGCACTCCGCCCGGGTGAGACCGATCTCTTCCCACATGAGGCGGTCGAGCAACTTGCCCGAGCGGCCGACGAAGGGCTCCCCCGCCAGGTCCTCCTCGCGTCCGGGGCCCTCACCCACGAAGAGCAGGTCGGCCCGGGGGTCGCCCACGCCGAAGACGACCTGGGTCCGCCCCTCGGCGAGCGGGCAGCGGGTGCACGTCGACGCGGTGAGGCGCAGGCGCTCCAGGATGTCGGTGTCAGGCACCGGGCGCGTCGGGGCGGTTGACCAGGACGCGGGGCATGCGCGGGCCCACACCGCACACCACCTCGTAGCTGATCGTCCCCAGCATGGACGCCCAGTCGTCCGCCGTGACCGTCTCGTCGCCCTGGTGGCCGAGCAGCACGACCTCGTCCCCTGGCCGCACCGAGTCGTCGCCGCAGTCGACGACGATCTGGTCCATCGTCACCATCCCGGCCAGCGGCCGCCGGACCCCACCGATGAGCACCTCGTAGCCGGCGCCGAAGAGGGCACGTGGCACACCGTCGGCGTAGCCGATGGGCACGGTGGCGACCAGCGAGCGCGCCGGCAAGGGGCGCAGCCGGCCGTAGGAGGGCCGCTCCCCCGCCTCGAGCGTGCGCACCGCGACCACGCGCGCCTTGAGCGACATCGCCGGGCGCAGCTGCTCGCCCTCCGCCTGCGCGTCGAAGGCGGCGCGCACGGTGTCGCCCGGCAGGTACCCGTAGAGGCCGAGGCCGCAGCGCACCATGTCGTGGCGCGAGCGCGGGAAGGCGATGGCGCCCGCGGTGTTGGCGGCGTGCAGGACGGGGGCGGTCACGCCCTGGGCGGCCAGGCCGGCGACGAGGCGGTCGAACAGATCGAGCTGGCCCTCGGTGTAGGCCTGGTCCTCCGCGCGCTCCCCGTCGGCCACCGGTAGGTGCGTCCAGACGCCCTCGAGGTCCAGCACCGGCTCGCGCGCCACGGCGGCGACGATCTCGGGCAGCTCCTCGGGCGCGACGCCGACCCGGTGCATGCCGGTGTCGACCTTCACGTGGACGGCGCCGCGCCGGCCCGCCGCCCGGGCTCCCGCGGCGAAGGCCGCGATGGCCTCCGCGGAGTAGAGCGTCGGCGTGAGCCTGTAGGCCAGCGCGGTGTCCACCGCGTCGAGGCCGCACTCGCTCAGGAGCAGAACCGGCGCATCGACGCCGTGCTGGCGGAGCTCGACCCCTTCGTCGACGAGCGCCACGGCGAGCCGCTGTGCGCCCCCGGCCAGCGCGGCCCGGGCCACTGCCGGCCCCCCGTGCCCGTAGCCGTGGGCCTTGACCACCGCGCACAGCTCGGCCGGAGCCACCAGCCGCGCCAGCACTGCGGCGTTGTGGGCCACGGCGGACAGGTCGATCTCAGCCCAGGCCGGGCGCGAGCGCCCCTGGGCCATGGTCACCCCGGCGGCCTCGTCCGCCGGGTCCGGCACCACCAGCCGCATCGGCGCGCTCTCAGCCACCGGCGTCCCCGTCCCCGCTGCCCGCCTCCGAGAGCGAGGACAGCAGTTCGGCGAGCAGGCCCGGGAGGTCACCGGACACGAGGCCCTGCGACGGGCCGAGCGATGCCGCACGCCCGTGCGCGTGCGCGGCGAGCGCCGCCGCTTCGAGCGCGCCGAGGCCGCGGGCACAGAAGGCGGCGATGATCCCCGACAGGACGTCGCCGCTACCGGCGGTGGCGAGCGCCGGGCCGCCGGCGGCGGCCAGGAGCACGTCGGGCACCGACACCGCACCGCCCGGGGCGGCCACCGCGGTGAGCGGGCCCTTCAGCAGCACGACGGCGCCGGTCGAGGCGGCCAGCCGGCGTGCCGCGTCCAGGCGGTCCCCCCCGGGCGGGGAGCCGGCGATGCGCGCGTACTCCCCGTCGTGGGGGGTGAGGATGCTCGGGGCGCCCCGCTTGTCGAGCAGTGTGCGCGCCGATGCCGCGTCCCCGAGCGCCGTGAGCGCGTCGGCATCGATCACCAGCGGCACGGGCACCGCCGCCAGCACGGCCCGGATCTCACCGGCGACGGCGTCCCCGGTGCCGAGCCCGGGCCCGACGACCACGGCCTTGCACTTGGCGGTGGCCTCCAGGAAGGCACCGGCCCACCCGTCGGTCGGCAGGTGCATGCGCACGGCCTCGGTCGGCCACGCGGCGGCGGGGTCGCCGGGCGAGCCCAGCCGGATCATGCCAGCGCCGGCGGCCATGGCCCCCCGGGTGCACAGGATCGCCGAGCCCTCCATGCCCGCCGAGCCGGCGGCCACGCCGACGGCGTTCGTCCACTTGTTGACCTGACGGGGCCGCGCCGGCAGCAAAGCGGCGACGTCGGCGTCCCCTACGAGGAGCGCCCGGGGCGTGAGGAACCCGATCCCGATGTCGGCCATCTCGACGATGCCGCTCAGCCGCGGCCCGTCGTCCTGGAGCAGCCCGGGTTTCAACGCGGCGAAGGTCACCGTACGGTCGGCCCGCACGGCGTCCCCGGGCGCCTCGCCGCTGTCCGCGTCGACGCCGGAGGGGATGTCGATGGCCAGCACCCCGGCGCCCGCGGGCACGGCCGGGGCGTCGTAGGAGCCCCGGAACCCGGTGCCGTAGGCGCCGTCGACGACGAGATCGCAGGGCGGCAGCTCCTGCCCGCCCGGGGCGTCGGCGGCCTCGATGACGCGCACCCGCGCCCCCGCCTGGACAGCACCGAGGCGGCCACCCTCCCGTCAGCGCCGTTGCTGCCCTTGCCAGCCACCACGACGACGCGCCGACCGTAGGCGCCCCCCAACATGCGCAGCGCGGCATGGGCCACCGCCGTGCCGGCGCGGGTCACCAGGGTCTCGTGGGAGACCGTGTCCAGGGCCGCCGCGTCGGCGGCCCGCATCTCGTCGCGGGTCAGGACGGCGCGCACGAGACGGGCTGCGCCTGCTCCGCGACGACGAAGGCGATGGCCACGCCGTCGGTGTGGGTGAGCGAGAGGTGGAATTGGCCCGCGCCCTGGGCACCGGCCAGCTCGGCGGCGGTGCCATGCAGCACGAGGAAGGGCGCGTTGCGGGTGGCGCCCCCGCCGGTGGTCCGGCGCACCTCGACGTCGGTCAGCGCGAAGCCGCCGATGCCCGTGCCCAGCGCCTTCATGACCGCCTCCTTGGCGGCGAAGCGCGCCGCCAAGCTCTGGACCACGTCGGCCGAGCTCGTCGCGTCGGACTGCTCGGACAAGGTGAAGCAGCGCGCCGCGAAGCGCGGGCGGCGGTCGAGCACACGGCGGAACCGCGCCACGTCGACCGCGTCGACCCCGACGCCGACGATCGGGCTCATTCGACGGTCACCGTCTTGGCCAGGTTGCGCGGGCGGTCCGGGTCGTGCTCGTGCAGGCGCGCCAGCCGGTAGGCCAGCTGCTGCAGCGGGACCACCCCGACCACCGGCGAAAGGAGCGGGTAGGTCGGGGGGACCCACAGCACGTGGTCCGCCGCGGCCGCCGACTCCTCGTCGCCGTCGTCGGCCACCAGCACGACCGTGGCGCCGCGGCTGCGGACCTCGGCGATGTTGGACAGCATCTTCTCCCACAACGGGTTGCGCGTGGCGATGCCGACGACCACGGTGCCCGGCTCGATGAGCGCGATCGGGCCGTGCTTGAGCTCGCCGGCCGGGTAGCCCTCGGCCCGCAGGTAGGCCAGCTCCTTGAGCTTGAGCGCGCCCTCCAGCGCGACGGGGTAGCCGACGTGGCGCCCCAGGAAGAAGAAGTCGCGGGCATCGGTCAGCTTGGCCGCCACGTCGTCGACCTCGCCGGCCCTGGACAGCGCCTCGATCACCAGCCTCGGCAGCACCTCCATGGCGTTGAGGATCTCGTTGATCTCGGAGGCCGGCTGGGTCCCGAGGATCTGGGCCAGGTACAGGCCGAGCACCTCGAGCGCCACGATCTGAGCCAGGTGGCACTTCGTCGACGCCACGCCGATCTCGGGCCCGGCCCGGGTGTAGAGCACCCCGTCGGCCGCCCGGGCCATGGAGGAGTCGACGACGTTGGAGACCACCAGCACCTTGGCCCCGAGTCGCTTCGCCTCGCGCATGGCCTCGGATGTGTCGAGCGTCTCACCGGACTGGGAGACGCCCACGCACAGCGTGCGCTCGTTCAGCACCGGGTCCCGGTAGCGGAACTCGCTCGCGATGTCGACCTCGACCGGCACCTTGACCCAGTGCTCAATGGCGTACTTGGCCACCAGCGCGGCGTGGTAGCTGGAGCCGCAGGCGACGATGAAGACCTTGTCGATGCCGCGCAGGTCGTCGGCTCCCAGGCGCATCTGGTCCAGGATCAGCTCGCCGCCGGGCCCGCGCCGGTCCAGCAGTGTGTCGGCCAAGGCCTGGGGCTGCTCGTGCATCTCCTTGGACATGAAGTCCTCGTAGCCGCCCTTCTGCGCCGCCTCGACGTCCCAGGTGATGGTGAGCTGCTCGGGCGCGACCGGTGCGCCGTCGAGCGTCGTCACGGTCAGCGACCCGGGGGTGAGGACGGCCAGCTCGTCGTCGGCGAGCGCGAAGACCTGGCGGGTGTGGCCGATGAGGGCGGGGATGTCCGACGCCAGGAGCGCCATGTCGCCGGAAAGACCGAGCACGAGCGGCGTGAGGCGGCGGGCGGCAACGATGGTGCCGGGCTCGTCGGCGGAGATGGCCGCGATGGAGAACGCGCCGCGCAGCCTGCGCAGCATGGAGCGGGTGGCCTCTGCCAGCGACGCGCCGGCGGCCATCCCCTGCTCAATGAGGTGGGCCATGACCTCGGTGTCGGTGGCCGACGTGAGGGTGTGCCCGCCCGCCACGAGCTCCGCCCGCAGCTGGGCGTGGTTCTCGATGATCCCGTTGTGGATGATGGCGATGCGCCCGGAGCAGTCGGTGTGGGGGTGGGCGTTCTCGGCGGTGGGGCTCCCATGGGTCGCCCACCGGGTGTGCCCGATGGCGGCGGCGTGGCCGATGGGCGCGTCCGAGGTCAGCTCCGCCAGCGCGGAGACCGAATCGGTCCCGCCGGCGGCCCGCGCCCTCCAGATGGAGCCGTCGACCACCATGGCGATCCCCGCCGAGTCATAGCCCCGGTACTCGAGCTGGTGGAGTGCGCCGAGGAGCAGAGGCACGGCGTCGGCCTCGCCGGTGACGCCGATGATGCCGCACATGGTGAACCAGGCTACCTGGGCGCCTGCGGCTCGATTTGCCCCAGGGCGGCCTCCACGACGCCGGCGAGCTGGGCCGCCACCGCGTTGGCCTGGGCCTCGGCCCGCGCCTCGACCATCACGCGCACCAGCGGCTCGGTGCCACTGGGGCGCAGCAGCACCCGCCCCTCGTGGCCGAGCTCGGCCTCGGCCTTCACCACGGCCTCCCACACCTCGGCGCAGTCCGCCAGCCGCTCGGGCTGGGGGATGGGCACGTTGACCAGGCGCTGGGGCACCCTCTCGACCAGCCCGCCGGAGAGGTCGGCCAGCGAGCGGCCCGCCCGCAGCACCAGGTCGGCCAGCGCAATGCCTGTGAGGATGCCGTCGCCAGTAGTCGACAGCGAGCGGAAGATGATGTGGCCCGACTGCTCGCCGCCAAGGCTCAGCCCGTCGGCGTCGAGGGCGGCGAGCACGTGGCGGTCGCCCACGTCGGTCTCGCGCACGGCGATGCCGCGGCCCTCCATGGCCAGCCGGAAACCGAGGTTGGTCATGACGGTGACCGCGACCGTGTTGCCGGCCAGCCGCCCCCGCTCGGCGAGGTCCAGTGCGAAGAGTGCCAGGAGCACATCGCCGTCGACGATGCTGCCGGTGTGGTCGACCGCGATGACCCGGTCGGCGTCGCCGTCGAAGGCCAGCCCGAGGTCCGCCTGGTGCTCCACCACCGCCAGCGAGAGCTGGGCCGGGTCCGTCGAGCCGCACCTCTCGTTGATGTTGTCCCCGTCGGGCGAGTCGTGCAGCGCGGTGACCCACGCGCCGAGCTCGGCCAGCACCCAGGGCGCGATCTCGCTGGCGGCACCGTTGGCGCAGTCGACGACGATGCGCAGGCCGTCGAGGCGGCGGCCCTCGGTCACCGCCAGCAGGTGCTCCCTGTAGACCTCGAGGGCGCCGGGGTCCGTCGTGATCCGCCCCACCCCGTGCCCGGTGGGCCGCCGCGGCGGGCGGTCGGGGTCGGCCAGGACGCTGTCGAGTTCACGCTCGATCTCGCCCTCGACGTCGGTGGGCAGCTTTGTCCCGAGGAGGCTGAACAGCTTGATGCCGTTGTCGCCGAAGGGGTTGTGCGAGGCCGAGATGACGGCGCCGGGCGCCTTGCGGTGCTCGGCCACGGCAGCCACACCGGGGGTGGGCAGCACACCGAGGTCGACGACGTCGGCCCCCTCGGTGGCCAGGCCCGCCGAGAAGGCGGCCTGGAGGAGCGGCCCGGAGCGCCGGGTGTCGCGGCCGACGACGAAGGTCGGGGCGGGCAGGACCCGTGCGGTGGCGCGCCCGAGAGCCAGCGCCAGCTCGGCGGTCAGCTCCTCGTTCGCGACCCCACGCACGCCATCGGTGCCGAATCGGGCCGGCGCCATTCGCGTACCGCTTGCTACCGCTTGGAGTACTGCGGGGCCTTGCGGGCTTTCTTCAGGCCGTACTTCTTCGACTCCTTCTCACGCGCGTCGCGCGTGAGAAGGCCTGAACGCTTGAGCGCGGCGCGGAATTCGGGGTCCATCTCGCAGAGGCTGCGGGCGATGCCGAGGCGCATGGCACCGGCCTGGCCCGAGATCCCGCCTCCGTCGATCGTCGCCTCAATGTCGTAGGACTCCGCCGTGTTGGTCACGCGCAGCGGCTCGGTCACCAGCATGCGGTGGGTCGCCGAAGTGAAGTACTTCTCGATCGGAAGCTTGTTGACCTTGATGGCGCCCTGGCCGGGGCGGAAGCGGACGCGTGCCACCGCCTGCTTGCGGCGTCCCGTGGTCTGGCTCAGTGGTGCGGGCATTGCGTGGGTGGTGTCCTTCCTGGTGCGCGCGCTCAGCCGGCCCGGCGGGCCTGGGGCAGTTCGAGCGGCTCGGGCTTCTGGGCGGCGTGGGGATGGTCCGGTCCGGCGTACACCTGGAGCTTGCCCAGCATCTGGCGGCCGAGGGTGTTCTTGGGCAGCATGCCGCGCACGGAGCGCCGGATCAGCTCGTCGGGGCGCTCCTGCAACAATTCGGCGTAGCTGGTGGCCCGGAGGCCGCCGGGGTAGCCGCTGTGGCGGTAGGCCATCTTGGCGTCGGCCTTGCCCGAGGTGAGGACGACCTTGTCCGCGTTGACCACGATCACGTGGTCGCCGGTGTCGACGTGCGGGGCGAAGTAGGGGCGGTGCTTCCCGCGCAGGATGGCGGCCACCGACGAGGCCAGGCGACCGAGCACAAGGCCGTCGGCGTCGACGACGAACCAGGTTCGCTGGATCTCAGTGACCTTCGGTGAAAATGTGCGCACAAGACCGATCTTTCGCTTCCGCGTGGTGAACGAGCGCACGCCTCGGAGAGCGGGCTCAGGGCTCTCGGGGGTCCCGCGAGCCGACGTACCAGGATAGGGCCCCTGGGCAGGGGGAGCAAGCCGCGCCCTTCCGGGCCGGCCGCCGCCCCGTCAGGCCGGACCGGTGCCGGCGGCCGGGCTCCCCTCCCCGCCCCCCTCGAGACCCTCGTAGGCCACCGAGATCAGGCACAGCCCGTGGGCCGGCGCCGGGTCGGCCATGCGGTGGCGGGTGGCGGCCCGCAGGCGCTCCATGAGGCCCGCCGCGTTCTCCCTGCCCCGGCCGACCTCGACCAGGCTGCCGACGAGGGAGCGGACCATCTGGTGGCAGAAGGAGCCGGCCCCGATCTCGAAGCGCAGGAGACGGCCCTCCCCGCCACCGCGGGCGTCGGTGGCCTCGGGCCCCTCGTCCACGCTCCAGCGGGCCCTGGTCACCCGGCGCACGATCGGCTCGGAGACGTCCATCCCCGGTGGGCGGCGGCAGAAGGACCGGAAGTCGTGAGGGCCGAGCAGCACGTCGGAGGCGGTGCGCATGGAGATCAGGTCGAGGGGGTCGCGTACGTGCCAGGCCACGGGCGCCAGGAGCGGGTCAGGGGCGGGGGCGTTCCAGACCAGGTAGCGGTAGGTGCGCCCGGTGGCGGAGCGGCGGGCGTCGAAGTCGGGCCCGACCCGCTCGGCCTGGCGCACGACCACCTCGGGGGCAAGTTGGCGGTTGAGGGCCCGGGCCAGGCCGGGGCCGTCGTAGGGGATGTCCGGCAGGTCGACGTGGACGACCTGCCCGCGGGCGTGGACGCCCGCGTCGGTCCGGCCGGCGCAGGTGATGTGCGGTGGCTCGCTCGTCCGTGCCGTGCGCTCGAGCGCCTGGCACAACGCGCCGGCAACGGACGGGACCTCGGGCTGCACGGCAAAGCCCCGGAAGGCCGCACCGTCGTAGGCGATCAGGAGCCTCCAGCGCTGCATGGCAGCGCCGGCGGGTTGCTCCACCCCTAGACGAACTCGATCCGCGCCATCGGCGCGTTGTCGCCCGGACGCGGGCCCAGCTTCAGGATGCGGGTGTAGCCGCCGGGCCGTTCCGCGTAGCGCGGCCCGATCTCCTCGAACAGCTTGTGGGTCATGTCCTTGTCCCGGATGAGCGCGACGACGTTGCGCTGCTGCGCCACGCCGCCCCTGCGCGCCGCGGTGACGCACTTCTCGGCCACCGGGCGCAGCGCCTTCGCCTTGGCCTCGGTGGTGACGATGGACTCGGCCGCGATGAGCGAGGCGACCAGGTTTCCCAACATGGCCTTCTGATGCGCCGCCGAGCCGCCGAGCCGGCGGCCGCGCTTGGGAGTT
>CAWGOJ010000034.1:0-57659 GCA_963824195.1 uncultured Acidimicrobiaceae bacterium
GGAGCGGAAGACGGGATTCGAACCCGCGACCCTCACCTTGGCAAGGTGATGCGCTACCGCTGCGCCACTTCCGCGTTGAAGCAGCATTCTATCTCACCCACCGTCTCGGGTGAGGAGGCGGCACTCCCCTCCTACCTCGCCCTTCACCCCCGCGCCCGGGTGTCACACCTCGGCCCGGCCTCGGTAGATTGCCCATCGTGCGCCAGGACGAGAGCACCGCCGTCCAGAGCCGCTCCTTCGGTGCGGTGGCCGACGAGTACAACCGGCTCCGGCCCGGGCCGTCGGACGAGGCACTCGACTGGCTGATCCCCGAGGGTGCCTCCGACGTGCTCGAAATCGGGGCGGGCACCGGGATCCTGACCCGACTGCTGGCCGAGCGGGTCGCCCACGTCACCGCCGTCGAGCCGGACGACCGGATGCGGCGCGTGCTCGCCCGGCAGGCCGCCGGGGTGGAGGTCTTGGCCGGCCACGCCGAGGAGCTCCCTGCCGCGACATCGTCCTACGACATGGTCATCGCCGCGTCGGCGTGGCACTGGGTCGACGAGGAGCGCGCCGTCCCCGAGGTGGCTCGGGTGTTGCGCCCGGGCGGCCGGCTCTCCCTCGTCTGGAGCGGGCCTGACCGCTCGGTCGACTGGATGCGCTCGCTCTGGGCCGGCGGCATCGTCTTCACCCCGGAGGACCGGACAGAGGAGGACGCGCGCCGCCGGCGGCGCCACGTCGTGAACGTCGACATTGGCGACCAGAGCCCGTTCCTTGCTCCCGAGACTGCGCTCTTCCGCTGGAGCCGGCCCATGACCAAGGGTGACATCGTCGCTCTGGCCACGACCTACAGCTCCGTGATCGTCATGGACGAGGAAGCACGCCGGCAGCACCTCCATGCGATGGCGAGCTACCTCGACACTCACGAGCCGGGCGCCGGAATGGACGTCATCGACGTCCCGATGCGTTCCTATTGCTGGCGGGCAACGAAGCGCTGACCTGCGCCGACGGACCTGTGGACAACCTGAGAGGTTGTGACAAAGGTCCCTGATCAATTTGAAAGCGCGAGTGTAGGGTGACCCCCATGTTCCTCGGTGCACTGCTGGGCGCGCTGATCAACCTCAATGGATCCGGTCGCTATATCCACTGGGGCTTCATACAGATCTCCGTCGCCAACTTCGTCGTCATCATCCTGATGGTCGTGGTCTTCGTGCTGGCCATCCTCCTGCCGTTCCCGAAGCGGAAGCGAGGTGGCCAATGAGCGTCGACACCGGAACCGGCACTGCGACAGAGGCGCCCGCCCGGGCGGAGTCCCGCCAGTGGACCGCCCGGGTGCGGCACGCCGCAGAGTCCGCCTTCCCACCCGACCAGCTCCTCCCCGACCGCCAGCCTGCCTACATGGCGTCGTGGATCTACGTCTTCGGCGTGCTGACCGTCGTGAGCCTGGCCTGGGTGATCATCACGGGCTGCATCCTCGCCATCATGGGGCCGAGCTGGTGGCACGTGTCGACCACCGGTCACTTCGTGAACTCGCTGCACCTGTGGAGCGTCGAGGCCTTCTTCTTCTTCATGGTGATCCACCTCTGGGGCAAGTTCTTCATGGCGGCCTGGCGCGGGAACCGCCGGCTCACGTGGGCCACCGGTGTCATCTCCTTCCTGGTGTCGGTCGGAGCCGCCTTCACGGGCTACCTGTCGCAGCAGAACTTCGACTCCCAGTGGATCTCCACCCAGGCCAAGGACGGCATCAACTCCACCGGCGCCGGCGCCGTCTGGAACGTGCTGAATTTCGGCCAGATGCTGATGTGGCACATCGTCCTGTTGCCGATCGGCGTCGTCATCATCGCCGGGCTCCATGTCCTCATGGTGCGGCGGCACGGCATCGTCCCTCCGTTCGCAGAGGGTGACGGTGATGCAGAAGCCGCGACGACCGTGGCCGCGCCCGCCGAGGGGCTGGCATGAGCCCCGATACCAAGAAGCGCCGCCGCTTCAATCCCGACCGCGACGTCACAGCCGTGGAAGGGGGCCTACGTTCCCTACGACATCCTGAAGGAGGCCTTCGTCGCCTTCCTCGCGGTCGCCGTGCTCATCGTCCTCCTGGCCGTCGTCTTCTCCTCCCCCGACGAGCCGGCCATCACGCTGAAGACCTGGTCCGTCGTCAACCCGGTCGACTTCGCCCAGACGGCCATCACCGAGCTGGACGGGACGAGCGCCACAGCGTCCTACGGGCCGCCGTACAACTCCACGCCGGACGTCGTCGCAACACATCGGCTTCTTCGAGCCCGAGCAATGGTTCGGCGTCCACCAGCCCATCAACACGGCGCAGGACTTCGTCATCGGACCGCTGCGGACCCTGCCGAACCAGCCCGTGACGCAGGCAGCGCTCAACCTGTACCAGAGCGCGTCACCGGGCCAGCAAACCGCGTGGACCACCGCCTACGAGAAGGCGGTCGCCAACGCAACCGACGTCAACGGCAGGCTCCAGGTCCCCGCCGGGCGCTACGGCCCCGTGGGCGTGATTGTCGGCTCGCTCACCGACATGGCGCAGACCGGCGGCCTCGACGGCACGCTCCTGAGCGAGGGGCAGTTCTACAACACGAACTACACCAAGCCGCTGCTGTTCCTCGCCGACGGTACCTACTTGGCCGACCAGGCCCAGGCGCAGCACCTGTCGGGCGAGCCAGTGGGGAATGATGAACGAGACCGGGAACTACCCCGGCCAGGCCTGGCTGTGGCTCTACACCATGTGGTACCAGGTGGCGCCCATGAACTCGTCGTCCAACGGCGACCTCGAGGTGTGGGCGATCATGATGGTGCTCTCCGTCGGATTGATCTTCCTGCCGTTCATCCCGATCCTGCGCTCCATTCCCCGCTGGACCCGCGTCTACAAGCTGATCTGGCGGCGCCACTACCGCGAGCTGGCAGGCACCTGAGAAAGGGTCCTGTGAATCGTCATCGGTTCGTCAGGTAACTCCTCACACACGCCCACGTCACTCTGCGCCCACCCACAGATCCGGGGTGCAACGTGTGCCGTGCCGGCCCGAATGGGTCGGCGTTTCACACGAGACGAAAGGGCAACCCACCCATGCAGATCCGCCTTCGTAATGTGCTGGCCATCGGCGCACTGACCACCGGGCTCGTCACCGGCGGCGCGCTGGTCGCCAACGCGGCCACGACCTCCACCACGACGGGCAACTCCGGGACCCCCTCGACGACCACCCCGTCGGCGAGCACGAGCACCGGGAACTCCGGGTCGAGCAGCGCGAGCTCAGGCTCGCCGAGCACGTCCTCGGGTTCTGGTTCCAGCACGGGGTCGGGCTCCGGCTCCACCCACAACTGCCCCAACATGGGCAGCGGCTCGGGCACCCATACCGGCACGCCCCCCGCCGGTTCGGGGACCCCGCCGTCGTCCGGCTCGAGCTCGGGGTCGACCTCCGGCTCGTAGCAGCCCCACCCCCGATGAGGTAGGGCGGTGCGGGCCGGATCGCCAAGCGGCCCGCACCGCCCGCCTCTCGGCGGGCAGCAGCACCGGCTTCAGGCCGTGGCCCCCTGGGCGTCCAGCGCCCGCACCACGAGCTCGCCGAGCGCGTCGTCGATGTGCACCGCGACCTCGTGGAGCTCCGGCAGCAGCTTGCGGCAGGCCAGCAACCCGAAGTACACCCGGCCGAGATACGAGAACGCCGTCACGTTGATCCCGATGCCAGGGGCCATCGGCCCGACCGGGTACATGTCGACCACCCGGCTCCCCGCGCAGAAGAGTGAGACGTCCGGGACGCGCACGCTCGAGACGGTCACGTTGAACGGCGGGCGCATCTTGTCGAAGAGCCGCGTCCCGGCCACGGCGCGTGCCAACCGGGTCGTCAGCGCGGGCAGGCTGATCTGCGCCAGGTCGCCCAGGAAGCGGCCCCGGTGCAGCTGTTCCTGCTCCTTGGCGAGGCGGGACGACTCCGCGATCGCATCGAGCCGGCGCACCGGGTCGTCGACGTCGCTCGCCAGCGAGACCAGCATGCCCGAGACCTGGTTCCCGAGCTCCTCGCCCTGCCCCTCGGCTCGCGTCGACACCGGGACCATGGCGACCATCGACTGCTCGTGCTCCTCGCCGCGTGCCTCGAGCAGCCGGCGCAACCCGCCCGAGACGACCGCCAGGATGACGTCGTTCACGGTGGCCTCGAAGACCCGGCCGACCAGCTTCACGTCGTCGAGCGGCACCGAGAGGGATGCAAAGCGCCTCCGGTTGGACACCGCTCCGTTGAACGACGTCCGCGGTGCGGCGAAGAAGCCGGGGGGCGGCTGCTCGCCCCGCCCCACCAGCTCCCGGTTGTGCATCCCCAGATCGGCCACCGCCTCCACCCCGGCCTGCAACGTGCTCAGCGTGTCACCCGGTTGCTTCACGAGCGAGGTCGCCGCGTGCCGCAGCATCTGCCCGTGGGAGGGCAGCGGCGCCGGATTCCACTCCGGCGGCAGCGCCACGACCCGCGATCTCGGGTTGAGGTCCATGAAAGCCGCCAGCACCGAGGCACCGCTCACCCCGTCGAGGATGGCGTGATGCACCTTGGCGATCAGCGCCGTGCGATCCCCCTCGAGCCCCTCGACCACGTGCATCTCCCAGAGAGGGCGGTCGGGGTCGAGCTGACGGCTCATGACGCCCGCCACGAACGCGTCCAGCTCAGCCCTCCCGCCGGGCGAGGGCAGGCTGGCCCGGCTGAGGTGGTCGTCGAGCTCGAAGTCGGGATCGTCGGCCCAGACCGGATGATGCAGGCCGAAGGGCACCCGGAGGGCCCGCTGCCGGAAGGGGGGACCAGGTGGAGCCGCTGCTGAATGACCCGGCGGATCTGCGCGTAGCGGGTGGACGGCGAGAAGAGGGAGCGCGTGCCCTCGGGCGGGTCGAGCACGAGAGCGACACCCACGTGCATGGGCGTCGTGGGTGTCTCGAGGGAGAGGAAGGCGGCGTCCATGCCGACGAGCGACTGCATCGCCACCTTCTTACCCTCTCCCTGAGGCGCCGTCATGTGCCGGTGTGCCCGAAGCCGCCGCGGCCCCGCTCCGAGCCGCCCAGGCCGTCCTCGGGTACCAGGTCGAAGTCCGCCTCCTCGACCCTGACCAGGACCAGCTGGGCGATGCGATCGCCCCGGCTCACGGCGTAGTCATCCTCGGGGTCGTGGTTCACCAGCACGACCTGGAGCTCACCCCGGTACCCCGAGTCGACGAGCCCCGGCGCGTTGAGGCAGGTGACCCCGTGGCGCACGGCCAGCCCGCTGCGAGGGAGCACCAGCCCGGCGTAGCCCACCGGGATGGCGACGGCCAGGCCCGTCGGGACCACGGCCCGCCCACCACGGCAGGCCAGCACGGCGTCGGTGCGGGCGATCAGATCTGCCCCGGCGTCCCCCTCACGCGCATAGCCGGGCACCGGCAACCCGGTGTCGAGCTGGTGGAGGGGGACGCGCAGCATCGCCGGACATTACAAGGCACGGACACCCGACGGCCTGCCCCGGAGGGGACCGGTAGCATGCCCGCGCATGCTGGCGTGGATAGATCTCGAGATGACGGGGCTCGATCCGGCGCGCCACACCATCGTCGAGATCGCCAGCCTGATCACCGACGACGAGCTGACCGTCGTGGAGGAAGGCCCCGACCTGGTCGTGCACGCCTCGCCGGAGGATGTGGCCGGCATGGACGAGTACGTGCGCACCATGCATACCCGCTCGGGCCTGCTGGCGGAGATGGAGAAGTCGACCCTCAGCCTGGCCGACGCCGGGGCGCAGACGCTGGAGTTCCTGAAACGACACATCCACGAGCCCCGCACGGTGCCCCTGGCCGGGAATTCGATCGGGACGGACCGGCGCTTCCTGGCCACGCAGCTGCCCGGGATCGAGGACTACCTCCACTACCGCTCAGTCGACGTGTCGACCCTCAAGGAGCTCTGCCGGCGCTGGCGCCCCGAGGTCTACAAGGCGGCCCCGGTGAAGAAGGGCGGCCACCGGGCCCTCCAGGACATCCGTGAGAGCGTGGCGGAGCTGTCGTACTACCGTCACTCGATCTTCGACGAAGGCGGAGCGACCAGGGAGGAGACCCCGTGAGCGCCACCGCCAAGGACGCGCCGTCGATGTCGCTGGAGGAGGCCAACGCCGCGCTGACCGCGCCCGGGCAGCTCTTCGAGATGGAGGAGCTCGACATCCGCGGCGTGCCCACCCGCACCTGGAAGAACGCGCCCTCCTCGCTCCGTGGCGTCATCGACCTCTCAGTGGCCCACGGCGACGCCACCTTCCTCGTCTACGAGGACGAGCGGACCACCTTCGCGGAGCACTACCGCATCGCCTGCACGCTCTCGCACCGACTCCGGTCGACCTTCGGGGTCGCCCAGGGTGACCGCGTCGCCATCGTCATGCGCAACCTGCCCGAGTGGATCATGGCCTTCTGGGCGGCCACGCTGGCCGGCGCCATCGTCGTGCCTCTCAACGCGTGGTGGAGCGGCGAAGAACTGCGCTACGGGCTCGAGGACTCCGGCTCCAAGGTCGCGTTCGTCGACACGGAGCGGGCCGAGCGCATCCGGCCCTTCCTCGGCGGCCTGTCCGGGCTGGGGGCTCTCGTCGTCGCCAACGAGCACAGGGCCGAACCCACGTCTCCCGTCGCCGTCTACGAGCCGCCCGATGGTTCCGCTCCAGTGCCCGAGTGGCCGTTCGCCCTCGCGCTGGGCACCGTGGACGAGGCCGCCTCGCCCCCCGACATCACCATCGACCCGGAGGACGACGCCACCATCTTCTACACGTCGGGCACCACGGGGCGTCCCAAGGGAGCGGTGGGCACGCATCGCAACATGGTCACCAACCTGATGAGCCTCTTCTTCATCAACTCCCGCGGCACCATGCGCTATGGCACGCCGGCGCTGGAGTCGACCGGCGACAAGACGCAGCCGGCCTTCCTGCTCTCCGTGCCGTTGTTCCACGCCACCGGGTGCCACTCAGTCATGGTCTCCAACATCGCCGCCGGCGGGAAGATCGTGATGATGCACCACTTCGACCCCGAGCGCGCGCTCGAGCTGATTGAGCGTGAAAGGATCGGCACCTTCGGGGGCGTCCCGGCCATGGTCATGCAGGTGCTCGACTCCCCCAACTTCTCGAAGTTCGACACATCGTCCATCCGGGGTGTCTCCTACGGGGGCGCACCCGCCCCGCCCGACCTGGTGCGGCGCATCCGCGAGGCCTGGCCCGTCGGGCAGCCCTCCAACGGCTACGGGCTGACGGAGACCTCGTCGGTGACGTCCATGAACTCCGGTGGTGACTACATCGACCGGCCCGAGAGCGTCGGGCCTCCGGTGCCCGTCTGCGACGTCGCCGTGCTGCCCGAGGATTTCGCCGGCGACGAGCCGGACGACACGGTCCCTCGCGGGCCTGACGTCCGGGGCGAGCTGTGGATCAAGGGCCCCAATGTCGTGCGCGGCTACTGGAACAGGCCGGAGGAGACCGCCAAGACGTTCTCCAAGGGCTGGCTCCACACCGGCGACGTCGCCCGGCTCGACGAGGACAACTTCATCTACATCGTCGACCGGGCCAAGGACATGATCATCCGGGGCGGCGAGAACGTGTACTCGGTGCAGGTCGAGGCCGCGCTCTTCGAGCACCCGGCCGTGGCGGACTGCGCGGTCATCGGGGTGCCCGAGCCCACGCTCGGCGAGGAGGTCGGTGCCGTGGTCGTGCTCCGCCCCGGTGCCAAAGTGACCGCCGACGAGCTGGGACTGCACGTCAAGGCCCGCCTGGCCGGGTTCATGGTCCCGACGCACATCTGGTTCCGCTCCGAACCGCTGCCGCGCAACCCGCAGGGGAAGGTGCTCAAGCGCGACCTGCGCAACGAGCTCGTGCCACCGTCCGCCTGAACGGCACACCCTCACGCGCCGACGGGGTCCCGGCCCGTGAGGCCGAGCAGGCGCTCGAGCAGAGGGGCGTCCTCGGGGACCGGGACCGCGGCCGGAAAGACGCCGATCGTGCGCCACTCCTCGGCGTGCGGGCTCACCTCGTCCCAGATGCCCTGCACGAGCTCGGCCGACAGGTCCGGCTCGACGCCGATCGCCCTGGCGATGTCGTGCGCCCGCAAACCACGGAACGAGTTGATCTGCCAGAAGTACTCCCGGACGGTGTAGTCGCCGAAGGACAGGTGCGCGACTGCGTCGAAGTCGGTCACTGCGGACGCGGCCGCGCAGGCATCGGCGACGATGGCCCCGAACCGTTCGACCGGGCTGTCCCCGAGGAGGTCGCCGTCGAATTTGCTCACCCCGGCTTGCGCCATGGTGCGACCGGCCAGCATGTCGGGCACCCACGCATCGTCGTACGCGTGGTAGTTGACGACGGTGCGCAGGGTCGGCAGGCCCTCGGTCCCCCGCATGGCGAAGTTCGGGGGCATGGTCATATCCCATTGCTCCGCCCTGACGCGGGCCACCACGGCCGCCAGGGCCCTGTCGGCCAGCACGAACACCTCAGCCTCGTTCATGGTCCCTTTCCTCCTGAGCGCGCGGGCGCACCGATGGTGCCCGGCCCAACTGTGACGAGGGGCTGTGACATGTCGGTCCGACAAACCCGGGCGGACGCGAACGTGCCGGCCCCGCAGGCCGGCACGTTCAAGAGATCGCCCGATGGACGGGCGTCGCCCGGTTCTCAGCGGTTGGGCTGGGGCGTCACCCGAAGATACGGCTTGAGCGCCTTCCACCCCTTGGGGAAGCGGCTCTTGGCGTCTTCGTCGCTGACCGCAGGGACGATGATGACGTCCTCGCCGTCCGTCCAGTTGACCGGCGTGGCGACCGAGTAGTCGGCCGTCAACTGCAGCGAGTCGAGCACGCGGATGATCTCGTCGACGTTGCGCCCGGTGGAGGCCGGGTAGGTCAGCGTGAGCTTGACCTTCTTGTCCGGGCCGATGATGAAGACGGACCGGACCGTCAGCGTGTTGTCGGCGTTCGGGTGGATCATGTCGTAGAGGTCCGCCACCTTGCGGTCCTCGTCGCCGATCAGGGGAAACGCCAGCGCCGAGCCCTGGGTCTCCGCGATGTCGCCCGCCCAGCCCTTGTGCGACTCGACCGAGTCGACGGAGAGGCCGATCAGCTTGGCGTTGCGCTTGTCGAACTCCGGCTTGGCCTTGGAGAAGGCTCCGAGCTCGGTCGTGCAGACCGGGGTGAAGTCCTTCGGGTGCGAGAACAGGATCCCCCAGCTGTCGCCCAGCCATTCGTGGAAGTTGATCGTGCCCTCGGTGGTGTCGGCCGTGAAGTCGGGAGCGGTGTCCCCGAGACGTACTGCCATGTGCTCCTCCTGAAGTCTTGAGGTTCCGTATCTGAGGGACGAGACCTTACCGGGTGATCCCGCAATTGTCGACACGATTGGTCATGTTTGTGCCTTCCTGACCCAGAGCTCAGAAAGGCTCAACCACCAGGGGGTCGTCCGAGACCCCATGAGCAAGGGAGTCGTCGGGCCGTGCGAGAATGCCCCCGTGAGCCCCCAGCACCGCGCTCCCGAGGATGCCCCGGGGTCCTACGCGCCCTACCGGGCCGACACCCTCCTCGTCGAGCACGACGGCCCGGTGACCCTCGTCACCATCAATCGGCCGGAGCGGCGCAACGCCGTCGACAGCCTCTGCGCCGACCAGCTCCGGGAGGCCTTCTTGGCCTTCGACTCTGACGACGCCCGCTCGGTGGCCGTGCTCACCGGCGCCCAGGGATCTTTCTGCGCCGGCGCCGACCTCAAGGCGGTCGCCGAGGGAGACCGGCGACCCATCCCCGACCACGGGCCGGGACCGATGGGACCCACGCGCCTGACCCTGTCCAAGCCGGTGATCGCCGCCGTCGAGGGGTACGCCGTCGCGGGCGGGATAGAGCTCGCGCTCTGGTGCGATCTGCGGGTGGCAGCCGAGGACGCGATCTTCGGGGTCTTCTGCCGTCGCTTCGGGGTCCCGCTGTGCGACCTCGGCACCGTGCGATTGCCGCGCATCGTGGGCCACGGCCGTGCGATGGACCTCATCCTCACCGGCCGTGCCGTGGCCGCCCCCGAGGCGCTGACCATGGGCCTGGCCAACCGGGTCGTCCCGCCAGGCGAGGCGCTGTCGGCCGCTGTCGGGCTGGCGCACCAGCTGGCCGCGCTGCCCCAGGTGTGCCTGCGCTCGGACCGGATGAGCGCGTTGGAGCAGTGGGGCCTGAGCGAGGAGGACGCGGCCCTCGGGGAGGCCCGGCGCGGCCGCGAGGTCGTGCGCAGCGGTGAGACGCTCGAGGGAGCGACGCGTTTTGCAGGGGGTGCGGGCCGCGGTGGCACTGCGCTCGCCTGATCACGACGCCGGCGACGGGCCGGCCTCGCCGGGACGCCCGACCGTCGCCGCCTTCGACTTCGACGGCACGCTCACCGACTCGGGAAGCGTGTTCCCGTTCCTGGTCAGCCTGCGCGGTGCCTGGCCCGTGCTGCGTGCCGTGGTCAGGCTCTCCCCCGAGCTCGTCCGTGCGGCGATCACGGGAGGGCAGGCAGCCGACCACGTGAAGGAGCGGTTGTTCACCCGCCTTCTCGGCGGACTCCCGATCGACGAGGTCGACCGCCGCGCAACGGCCTTCGCCCACCGGCATCTCCAGCGCCACCTGCGCGACGACACCCGACGCCGGCTCGAATGGCACCGTGGGCAGGGGCATCACATCGTCGTGGTCTCCGCCTCGCCCGAGTGCTACGTGATGCCCGCCGGGGCGGAACTGGACGTCGACGGCGTCGTCGCCACCCGGCTCGCCGTCGGCGGCGGCGGGCTCCTCACCGGGGGCTACGAGGGCAAGAATTGCCGGGGGGCGGAGAAGTACGCCCGCCTGGTCGTCTACCTCCGCTCGCGGGGGTTGCTGTCGAACGGTGGCGGCGAGCAGCCGGTCCTGTGGGCCTACGGCAACAGCCGAGGGGACCTCCGGCTGCTCAACGCGGCCGACCACGGCGTCGACGCCGGCCGGCTCGGGCCGCTCGGCCGTCTGCGCCGGTTCCCCCGCCTCTCCGCGGTCACGGCGTCAGCCCGGGGTCGCGGCGATGCCGACCACGTGGCCTGAGTAGCCGCTGACCGCGGTGGTGACGTCGCCGAAGTACGGCGCGTCCCCGTAGGCGAAGGCCTGCCCGCTGCCGTCGACGGCGTCGAACCCCTGCCCACTGAAGTCGGGGATCATCCCGGTCATCGGGCCCTTCATGCTGCCGAGCCCGGGCGAGCCCGAGGCGATCCCCACGGTCGGCGCGTCGCCGAAGCCGTGGACGGTGCCGTTGGCCTCGAGCATCCAGTAGCCAGCGCCGTCGGACGACGGCGCGACGCCCACGATCGGCGTCGGTGGCGGGCTCGAGCCGAGCGAGCCGTGGAATTGGGCATCGCCGTAGGCGAAGATCCCCCCGTCCGAAGCGATGAGCCAGTACCCGAGCCCGTCGTGGGTCGGCACCATCCCGATCACGGGCTTGTTGAGCGTCAGGCTGCCCGTGCTCCCGAAGAACTGAGCGTCGCCGTAGGCGAAGATCCCGCCGTCGGACGCGACGAGCCAGTACCCGCCGCCGTCGGGGGTGACCGCCATGCCCACCACCGGCTTGTTCAGCACGATGCTGCCGGTGCTGCCGTGGAACTGCGCGTCGCCGAAGCTGAACACGCCGCCGTCGGACGCCACCTCCCAGTAGCCGCCTGCGTCGTGCGTGGCGGCCATCCCGACCACCGGCTTGTTCAGGACCATGCCGCCGGTGCTGCCGTGGAACTGCGCGTCGCCGAAGCTGAACACGCCCCCGTCGGAGGCGTTGATCCAGTAGCCGCCCACGCCGCCGTCGAGTTGGACGACGCTTGCGCTCGCGCCCGGAAGGCTGCCCAACTGGGCGGGGGCATAGTAGTGATTCACGATCTGCGCATAGGTCCAGTTCCCCTGGCCGTTGTCCTGACCGATGGCGTACCCGAGAGCTCCCCACTGACCCATCCCGATACCGTGGCCCCAACCCTGGCCGGTGAGGGAGACCGTGCCGCCGCTGGTCGAGGTCACGGTGAAGAGATCCGAGTTGAGACCGAGGTCGACGTAGAACTCGGTGCCGGGAATGGTGATGGTCTGCGCGCTTCCATCGAGTGTGATCGTGTCCACCCGCCCATAGCCGAAGTCGTAGGGATGGCCGGGATCCGCAGCTCGCGCCACCAAAACCGGTGAACGTCCCGATCTGGGGCCACGCGGCCTGAATGGCCGCATAGCTGACGGAGGTCGTCCAATGGTGGTTCGGGTTGCAGGCGCCGGGCGTGCACACCGCGTCGCCGTCGTCGGGCACGGCGTTGAAGGGCGACCCTTGATTGGAGCTCGAGGTGTACCCGCCCGTCGACGCGGAGTACTCGGTCGTGGCGATCTGGCCGTCGGGCATCACCATGACCTGGCCGGCGGTGTCGTTGGCCGCGGCCACGCTCGTCGCCGTCTCGTACTCGGTGCCGCGGTACGTCTGGCAGGCAAGGTCGCAGGTGTCGGCGTAGCCCCCGTAGCCGCCCAGGTCGGCCAGTACATACGAGCGGACGGCCACCGCTTGGGCCTCGAGCTCCTGGAAGCCCCAGTCCATGCCCTGGGGACCCGAACCACCCAGGCTGCCCCAGCTCGACGGCGATTCCCCGGGCACCGTGTCAGCCACGTACTGCTCGAGCGCCAGCGTGTTGACCGTCCTCGCTTGACCAGCCGAGTTGTACAGGGCCGTCAGCGTGCCGTGGACCGTCGGGCTGTAGCCCACCACGCAGAGCGAGAGGAGTCCGCCGCCGGCTGGTGATGCAGTCGGGGTGGTCTGATCGGCCGAGACCTCGGTCCACGGGCCGGCACACCCGGGACCGGTGTCGACTTCCCATGTCCCAGCGGTCTGGTGGAACCGAACGGCCGGCGCGCCGGACACTCCCGGAGCCGACACTCCGCCCGTCGAAGCCACGATGACGTCCAGTCCGTCGTTCTCGGTCATGGCGACCCGGACGTCGGTCGAGTCCACGGGTAGGGAGTGCGCCTGGGAAGACTGGATCAGCGCCGGCACGGATGGCCGGTCGGGCGCGTTGAGGTCGGCCGCCGCCGGGGATGCCGGGCCGAACAGGGCGGCGGGCACCACGAAGGCCAGCGATACGAGGACCGCCGCCAGCAGCGTCGAGCTGCCCCGTCGCCGGAGAGCGATGTGGCGCGCGACATGGGCTCGATCCGACACGATCCGAAAATGCTACCGGCGCGACCAGGGCGAATTGGTGCATGGGGGCGGCAATCGGGGCGCGCAGCGCCGCCGGTACACTGCACGGCCGTGCGGGTCGACCAGGTCATACCGTCGCTCGCCAGTCGTGACGCCATAGGGGTGCACACGTTGAACCTGCGCGACGGGTTGCGCGCTGCGGGGATCGACTCGGACGTCTTCTACGGCAGCCACACCCCCGACGTCGAGCAGGAGGGACGGCCCGTGATCGAGCTCGGACGTGCCGGGCGGGACCGGTGGCTCCTGTACCAGGCATCAATCGGGAGCCCGGTGTACGACATCCTCGCGGCGCGCTCAGAGCCCAAGCTCGTCAACTACCACAACATCACGCCGGCGGAGCTGCTGCGCGACTGGGAGCCCGCGGTGGCCTACGAGGTGGCGCTGGGGCGCACGCAGCTGGCCCGCCTCGCCCCCCAGAGCCGCTTCGCCGTCGCCGACTCCGCGTTCAACGAGTCGGAGCTGCAGGCGCTCGGCTACCGCGGGACCGCCGTGGTGCCGCTGCTCATCGACATGCACTCCAAGAGCGACGAGGCCGACCCCGAGCTGGCCGCCTCGCTGGCCCGCCGAAAGGAGCGAGACGGCGGGGCCGACCTGCTCTATGTGGGGAAGATCTCGCCCCACAAGGCACCGCACGATCTGGTGAAGATGCTCGACGTCCTGCGCCGCGTCGACGACCCGGCGGCCCGGCTCCACATGGTCGGCTCGCCGTTGGGTGAGACATACGAGCCGGCGTTGCGCGCCTTCATTGCGGAACTGGGTCTGGGTGACGCCGCATTCCTGCCCGGCTCGGTCACCGGCGCCGAGCTCGAGGCGTACTTTCAGGCGGCCGATGTCTTCGTCTGCGCCTCGGACCACGAGGGCTTCTGCGTCCCCCTCGCCGAGGCGATGGGCCACGGCGTCCCCATCGTCGCCTACGGCGTCACCGCCGTACCCGAGACGGTGGGGGGCGCCGGGCTGGTGCTGCCCGACAAGTCCGCCGTGCCGTTCGCGGCGGCCGTCGGCCGCGTGCTCGGGGACGAGAGGCTGCGCGAGATCCTGGCGGCGGCGGGGCGGGAGCGGGCAGCCGGCTTCGACCTGGCCGCATCGACGCAGCGGTTCGTCTCGCTCGTGCAGCAGGCCGTCGGCGCCTCCTAGGGCCGGACGACGGACCGACCCTGCCTCAGCCCGGTCAGGGCCGGAGTGCGTCGACGAGGTCGACGGCCCGTTCGCCCGCCGAGGGCAGGTCGAGGTCGGTGATCCGGCGGGCTGCCGCCCGCGTCAGCGACTCCCGGAGGGCCGCGTCGCCGAGCACCCGGGAGACGGCGCCGGCCAGCGCCCAGGGATCGGTGGCGTCGACGAGGAGGCCGCCGTCACCCACCACCTCTGGCAGCGCGCCACCGTGATGGGCCACCACGGGCAGCCCCATCGTCATGGCCTCGATCACCGGTACCCCGAAACCCTCGTGCTGGGAGGTGATCACGAGCACGTCGGCGCGGGCCAGGGCGGCCACCAGGTCGGCGTCGCTCAGGGGCCCGCTGAACCTCACCGCCTCGCCCAGGCCCATGTCGTCGACGAAGCGATGGAGGGCGCCGGTGTAGGACGGCAGAACGGGCCGGCCGACGACCTCGAGGGTGGCGGCGGGGTCGTGATGCGCGCGGGCGACGAGGAGGGCCATGACCGCGTACTCGATGCCCTTGTTGGGGGCGAGTCGCCCCACGCTGACCCACCGGGCCCCGGAGCGGGGCGGCGTCCCATCGGGTCGAGGGGCGGCACCGCCGCCGGTGTCGACGATGGCCGCCGGCGGGACGACCGCCGTGCGGGCGTACCCGGCCCGGCGCAGCTCCGCCTCGTTGAACGCGGAGACCGCGAGGCCGAGCGCGGCCCGGGGTGCCAGCCGGTGGAGCTCGGTCTGGGCCCGGAGCTGGTGCCGGGCCATGGCGTTGTCCCACGGCGCGTAGTGCTCGGGCGGCGTCACGTTGTGGTAGTTGACCACCAGCGTCTCGGATCGTCCGGCCAGCCAGGACGCGATGGCCGAGGCGGTGGCGAACTGGTAGACGAGCACGTCGCCGGGTGCGGCCTCATCCGCGTAGCCCGCGAAGGGACGCGTCTCGGTCGCCGTGTCGGGGTCCACGAGCTCCACGTAGATCCGGGACTCGAGGCCGCGTGCGGCCAGGACGTCGCGGAGCGCCAGCGTGTGGCGGCCGACCGCGTCGGAGCGGTGCAGCATCGGCACGAACTGGTGGACGGCGCTCACAGCGGCCCGGCGGCCCCCTGCGCCAACGGGACCAGCAGGCTCACGAAGCGATCGGCGGCCGACTCCAGATCGAGCTCGGCCAGCCGCCGCCGCCCCGCCGCGCTGAGGGCGGCGCGGCGCGGCGCGTCGGCCAGCAGGTCCCTGATGGACGCGGCCAGCGCGTAGGGGTCCTTGTCCGAGACCAGGACCCCCGCGTCGCCGAGGACCTCGGGGACCGCCCCCTGGTCGAAGGCGACCACGGGCAGGCCGGCGGACATCGCCTCGACCACCGGGACACAGAAGCCCTCGTGCTCGGAGGTCACGACGAGCACATCGGCGCTGCCGTACGCCGCCACAACGGTGGTGTCGCCGGCATGGCCGGCGAAGGTGACCGCGCCGGCCAGTCCCATCTCGGCCACGTAGCGCTGCAGCGAGGTGACGTACGACTCCGTGGCCGGCTTCCCGATGATCTGCAGCGTCGCCTCGGGGTCACCGTGGGCGCGTGCCACGGCCAGGGCGGCGACGGTGCTCTCGAGCGCCTTGTTGGGCGACACCCTCCCCACCGCCAGCCAGCGCGCCCCGCGCCCCGCGGGCCGCGACGCGGGTGCCCGGGCGGCACCGGCCGCCGCCATGACGCCGGCGTCGAGGGCGGCCGAAGGTGGGATCACCGCCGTGGCGGCGAACCCGGACCCGGCGAGGTGCGCCTCGTTGTAGGCGGAGTCGGCGACCGCCAGCGTGGTGCGGGGCGCCAGCAGGCGCAGTTCCCCCTGGGCGCGCAGCTGCCCGAGGGCGAGGTGGTTGTCCCAGGGTGCCATGAGGTCGGGCGGCGTGATGTTGTGATAGTTCACGACCAGGGTCTCGGACCGGCCGGCGAGCCACGGTGCCATGGCCGACGCGGTGGCGAACTGGTAGACGGCGACATCGCCCTTCTGGGCGGCCCCGGGGTAGTCGAGCACGGGGATGGTCTCCCCCGCCGTCTCCGCCTCGACGGTGTCGACGTAGATCTCGGAGCGGAAGCCGCGGGCGCGGGTGGCGTCGCGCAGGTGGAGGGTGTGGCGCCCCACCGCGTCGCCACGGTGAAGGACCGGGACGAAGTGGTGGATGCCGCTCATGAGGGGGTGGCGGCCACCAGCGCGAACCGCCCGTCCCGGCCGTCCGCCGACGGGAGGGGCGCCACCTCGACAAAGCCGGCCCGGTCCAGCAGCAGCTCCCATGTCGCCCGGTGGAGGGGGCGCCCCTCAATCAGGTCCAGCGCCACGGGCTCCCTCGAGCCGGCGGCGGTGCCCGGCTCGGAGACGATGACCAGGGGCGCGTCGTGGGCCAGGGTGCGCCGGCTCTGCGCGAGCAGCGGAACGAGCGCGTGGAGAGGAAGGCGGTCGACCACGCCGCTCAGCACGATGCCCCCGAGCGAGTCCGCGGCGCGTCCCGCCAGGTGCTCGGACGCCTCGCCGATGGTCACCAAGCATCCGCGCTCAATGGCACGAAGGGCGACCGCGCCCCTGGCCTCGACCCCGTGGACCGCCACGCCGGCACCGGCGAGCGCCTCGAGGAGGCCGCCCTCGCCGCAGTCGGCATGCACCACGTCGCCACCGGGTGTGCGCGCCAGCACGTGCGACGACACCGGCTCGACCCACTCGCCGAGCTCCCGGGCGGGAACGAGCCATGCGGCGCCCTCCACCGGCCTGTCCTGGGCGGCGAGCCTCGCCTCGAGCGTGGCGACGCGGGCCGAGAGGAAGCGGAACCCCTCGACCACGTGGCCCATTGCGTCCTCGAGCTCGGTCTTGTCGCCCTCGGGGACCCGCGCCACACGATCCCTCCCCGGGCGCAGCCGATCGAGACGGCCCTGCCGCCGCGTGCCGGCGCGGCCCTCCGTCTCCAGGGCGTCCGACAGCGCGGAGGCGCCGGGGTGGTAGGGACCGTAGCGATCGCCGAGATGCGTGAAGGCGGCCAGGAAGTTCCACGCATCGCTCCCCTGTGGCGCCAGGCGGGCGAACGCCTCACGCAGGGCCAACGCGGCCCGTTCCTGGTCCTCGCTTTCGGGCATGCCGTCGTGGCTCCCACCGTCGCCGTGATTGGCATCACCGGTTGGGGGAATAGCTGAGGGCACGGCGGTCGATGCTACCGGCGATGCTCTCAGGGGGCCGGGGACGCGTCTCCGCGCCGGGCCACGAGCGACTACCTTCGGAGGACTGCGAAAGGGGATATCTACGAACGTGACGCACGCGGGCAGGCTGACGACACGACTCATTCTCGCAGGCATCGCGATGGCGGGGGCCAGTGTGGCGGCCCTCGGCGCTCTCGCGACGCCGACCGCCGAGGGGGCGCCGGCACCACTCACGCTGACCCAGACCTGGAGCGCGGGCACAGGTGGCGACGTCCTCAACGACGCGCCGTGCGGCGTCGTCAAGGCCTCGCCGGTGGAGTTCGACGACGGCGGAACGCCCGCGGTCGAGGTGGGCGACCGCCAAGGTGATCTCTACGCTTTCAACCTGACCGACGGATCGGTCGCCACCGGATGGGGTAACAACGGGCGGGGCGCAACAATCGGCTCGGGCCAGGGGTGCGAGGTCACCAACACGGGGGGTGGCACACCGGTCACGGGCTATAACGGCGTGGGGGTCCCCGGAAGCCCCCCCGTCGACTCGACCGCATCGGTCGACCCCAACAACGGTGACCTCTACTTCGGCAGTGGGAACGCTGCCTCGCCCCTCGACGGCGGCTACAACGCGTACGCGCCCAACGGCACCCCGGTGTGGAACCAGGTCGTGACCAACCCGTCCACCGACACGGCCCCCGACGCCGGCGTGCAGGCGTCCCTCTCCATCGGTGACGGTGGGTCGCTGGTGGAGGGCGGCTCTTTGGGCCAGGTGACCTACGCACTGAGCAGCGGCAACGGCGCGCCGGCACCCGGATGGCCCCAGTTCTCCGCCGACAGCGTGTTCTCCACCGCGGCGGTGGGCGACCTCTACGGCACCGGCTCCGACGACTTCGTCGCCGGCGGCGCGCAGTCGGCTGGGTTCGCCTACGGCACCCATTACACCGACGGCGGCCACGTGCGGATCTACAACGACCACGGCGGGTTGATCTGCAGCGCCACCACCAACGAGGAGATCGACTCCTCCCCGGCCATCGGCCCGATCCTGCCCGGCGGTGCGTACGGGATCGCCACCGGCACCGGCAGCTACTTCCCTGGCGCCAGCGACGAGAATACGGTCAAGGTCTTCGACACCAAGTGCAACCAGGTGTGGAGTGACACGTTGAACGGCACCACGAGCGGCAGCCCCGCGCTGGCCGACGTGCAGGGCAACGGTCAGCTCGCCGTGGTCGAGGGCACCGTCACCGGCGGGACCGGCGGCACCGTCTACGCCCTGAACGCAGCGACCGGCGCCCAAATCTGGAGCACGAGCGTGAGCGGACACGTCTACGGATCCGTCACGACGGCCGACCTGACCGGGGACGGCTACCAGGACGTCATCGTGCCGACTGACCATGGGCTCTTCGTCCTCGACGGCCAGACAGGTGACGAGGTCGCCAACGTCGACGACGGATCCGGCAAGGGGAACATCGCTCCGGGCGCGGTGTACGGGTTCCAGAACGCACCGCTCGTCACCGCCGACGCGGACGGGTCGATCGGCATCACGGTGGCCGGCTATTTCGCCCTCCAGGGCAGCAACGACGTGCAGGGAATCGTGCAGCACTTCGAGGTCGCGGGCTCCGACTCGCTCCGGGCCGGCGAGGCGGGCGGCTGGCCCCAGTTCCACCACGACGCCCAGCTCACCGGATTCGTCGGCGGCGGCAACCCCCTCGGGACGTGCAACCGGCCCGCCGCATCGCAGCGCGGCTACCTGACGGTCGCGTCCGACGGCGGCATCTTCGCCTTCGGCCAGGACTTCTGCGGCAGCACCGGCAGCATCAGGCTGAACAAACCGGTGGTCGGGATGGCCGCCGTGCCCGGCCAGGCCGGGTACTGGCTGGTCGCCTCCGACGGCGGCATCTTCAACTACGGCAACGCCGGGTTCTACGGGTCGACCGGGTCCCTGCACCTGAACGCCCCGGTCGTGGGCATGGCGGCGACGCCGGACGGCAAGGGCTACTGGCTCGTGGCGTCCGACGGCGGCATCTTCTCCTATGGCGACGCCGGGTTCTACGGGTCGTCGGCGGCGGCCCCCGGGCAGGACATCGTCGGCATGGCGGCGTCACCCGACGGCCTGGGGTACTGGGAGGTGAGCACGACCGGCCGGATCTTCTCGTACGGCGACGCGATTCCCGCCGGCGACATCCCCTCGTTGGGCATCCACCTCAACGGTTCCATCGTCGGCATCACACCGGACCCGGTGACCGGCGGCTACTGGCTCGTGGGGTCCGACGGTGGGGTCTTCTCGTTCGGTGCACCGTTCTTCGGCTCGACCGGCAGCATCCACCTCAACCAGCCCGTGGTGGCGATGCAGTCCACCGCCGACGGACAGGGCTACTGGTTCGTCGCGTCGGACGGCGGCATCTTCAGCTACGGCGACGCGCCGTTCCGCGGCTCAATGGGCGGGCAGCACCTCAACCAGCCCATGGTCGGCATGGACGGGTTCTGATCGACTCCGACCGGCCCGCCCGCTCCCCAGAGGGGCCGCGCGGGCCCTGGCCTAGAGTGACGGCCCATGTTCCGTCGACGTGACACCGAGAGAGCGGCCCCCGGCGCGCCGGCCCCACGCCTGGCCGGCGTCCCGGCTGCACGTGGGCCCCTCCTCCCCTCCTACCCGCCCCGGGGGTACCTCGGCCAGCTCGAACCCGCCTTTCAGGCATCGCTGTCGAAGCGGCGCGAAGGCGCCGACCTCAGCGACTTCGTCTGGTACCACGCCTTCGAGCTGCCCGACGGGCGTGTCCTCCCCGGCGCTTGGGACCTGCGGGGCCACGAGACCGCCTACCTCGGTGGTGTGGACGTCGCAGGCAAGCGCGTGCTCGAGCTCGGCCCGGCCACCGGGTACCTGACCTTCTACATGGAGCGCATGGGGGCCGAGGTGATCTCCTTCGAGGCCGGCTTCGATGTGTCGATCGACATGCTGCCCGTCAAGGGCCGAGACGACCCCGAGGGGAAGCGGCGCGTCATGCAGGACACCATCGACCGGAACCATGACGCCTGGTGGTACCTGCACCGCACCCTGGGGTCCTCCGCCAAGTTCGTCCAGGGGAGCATCTACGACATGCCGGCCGATCTCGGGACCTTCGACATCACGCTGGTCGGGGCGATCCTGCTGCACCTGCGCGAGCCCTGGGGCGCCCTGTCGCAGGCGGCCCAGCGGACGACCGAGACGATGATCGTCACTGAACCGCTGCAGGACGACCGGCACGATCCCGGGTCCAACATCATGCGGTTCTCGCCCTCGGCGGAGCACCATGTCACCAACTGGTGGTCGATCTATCCGGGCGCGGTCGTGTCCATGCTCTCCCGGCTCGGCTTCGGCCTGACGGAGACGACGATGCACAGCCAGCGCCATTACCTGGCCCACGACATGGCGAGCGACGCCATCGACCAGCGCATGTACACGGTGGTGGGGCAGCGCCAGGAAGGTTGAGCCGCCGGCCCGACCGCTGCGCTCAGAAGAGACCGGGGACGCCCCGCCCCCGTTCGACCACCGAGGTCAGGAACTCGTCGTAGCGCGCGATCAGCACGGGCCACTGGAAGTGCCGGTCCACGTAGTCCCTCCCCCGGTCACCGAGCACCGCCCGCAGGTCGCCATCCGAGACAAGGCGGTCGAGCACGGCCTCGAACTCGGGGTAGGAGGTGAACCACAGCCCGCCGCCGGATCGCTCGCAGTGCTCGCGGGTCGGCCCGCAGGCGCCGTTGACCAGGACGGGCACCCTGTCCACCCAGGCCTCGAGGACCACGAGGGAGAACGACTCGAGCGCCGACGGCGAGACCGAGACCAAGGCGTCGCGCACGACGTCCCACTTGTCCGCCTCGTGCAGCGGACCGGTCACCACGATGTCGGGGTGGGGTGGCAGCTCCACCGAGACAGGCCCGACGAGGGCCAGGGCCAGCGGCCCGGGATGGCGCTCCTTGTAGGCGGCGAAGTACGAGGCCAGCATCTTCGAGCCCTTGTGCTCGTCGACCCGGCCCACGCTCACGATGTAGGGCCGGTCCCCCAGGCCCGCCCGCTCGCCGCCGGGCCGGCCGATGCCCTCCGACTCCCCCACTCCGAGACCGAGCACGATCTGGGGGCGCTCGGCGACCGGGTACATGCGCTCGACCAGCCGGCGCTCCGACGCCGTGTGGAAGCAGAGGGCGTCCGCGTCCCCGAAGGTGCCCCGGAACACGGGCAGGTACAACGCCGGCTCGTCGTGCGCGGCCGGGTGCAGCACCGCCGGCGCCAGGACCTTGCCGATGGCCGCCACGGTGGGGTGGTACAGGTAGGGGTAGAAGGCGATGACGTCGGCGTCCGACGCGCAGACGGCGTCGACGAGCTCCGTGGAGACCGGGCCGTTGTAGTCGACCCACCGCCTCCCCTGCTCGAGCGTCGCCATTCGGGGCGCCAGTCGCACCAGCCCGTCGAGGCCGTAGAAGTCGGGCAGCCGGCCGTGCGCACCGCGGTGGCGGTGCACCGGCACCCCGTTGACCTCCGTGGTCCCCGGCTCCAGCTCGTCGGCCCAGGTGTGGGGGTCGAGCGCGCAGGTGGTGTGGACCTCGGACTCCCAGCCGGTGTGGGCCCGTAACTCCTCGGCGAGCCGCCGCGCCCCTGTTTCCGCGCCGCCCATCACCTGGGTCCCGTAGCGCGGCGTGACGAACGCCACCTTCGGGCTCACGGGGTCACCACTTCGCTCACCGCGTCGATGATCCGGGCAGCCGCCGTGTCCCCCGAGAGCTCGTCCGCCCGGCGGTGGCCCGCGGCGGTCAAGGTGGCGCGGAGACGGCCGTCGCTGCAGATCCGCTGCAGGGCGGCCGCGATGTAGGCGGGGTCGGCGGCGGTCAGCACGAGGGCGGCGCCGGCCACCGTCTCGGCGACCGCGCCCGCGCCCCGGGTGACCACGGGCACGCCCGCCACCATGGCCTCCACCAGCGGGACCCCGAACCCTTCGTGGGCCGAGAGCGAGAGGTAGACATCGGCCGCCGCGAAGTGGGCGGCGAGCGACGCGTCCGACACCTCACCGGTCATGCGGACGGCGGCCGCCAGCCCGAGGTCGTGCGCGAACCCCTGCAGCGCCTTGTTGTACTCGAAGCTCGACGTGCCACCGACGAGATGCAGCCGGGCCTCTGCGTCATAGAGGCGGCGGAAGGCCCACAGCGCCTTGACGAGCTCGTGCTGCGCCTTCGACGGCGCGATCCGGCCCACGAAGAGGATGTCGGCGCCACCGCCCGCCCCGAGCGCGGCCAGCTCGGCGGCGACCCGAGGGTCGGGCGGCGCCGTGACGCGCCCGTAATCGGCCAGGACCGGCACGACCGCCGTCCGCCGGCAGCCCGCCCGGCGGAGTTCGCGCTCGCTGAACAGGCTCTTGGCCATCCCGAGCACCGCCCGCGGCGCCAGCAGCGCCAGCTCCTCGGCCGCCGTCGCAGCCCGCTGCACGCTGCGCGGCTCCCAGCCGGCGAAGTACTCGGGCCCGGTGAAGTTGTGAAAGTCAAGGATCAGCGGAAGCCCGTGCTCGGCCAGGTAGCCCGCCACCGCCGAGGACGTCGTGAACTGGTAGATGGCGACGTCACCCTCGGCCGCGTGCTCCGGGTACATCCAGTGCTTGTACGCCTCCGAGGCCAGATCGTCGTGGATCGCCTCGGCGAAGATCTCCGACCGCCACCCGGCGGCGCGCAGGGCGTCACGCAGCTTGAGGGTGTGCGTTCCCGTCGCATCGTGCGGGTTGAGGGCGGCGATGAACTGGTGGAGGGCCACCGGCCTCCCGGCGGCGGCGCTCACCGCTCCGGCGGCGAATACGGCGTGGTGACGCTGGAGCGGACGGCCGTGACGAGGAAGTCCTCGCCACTCGGTCCCGGCTGGGCGACGGCCTCGTAGCCACCCTCCTCCAGCAGCCGGCACCACGTCTCGGGCCGCAGCGGCCGCCCCGGCGAGAGGTCCGCCTCGGGCGGCGCGCCGGCGGAGTCCCAGGCCTCACGGCTCACGGAGTGCACGACGAGCGTCCCGCCCGGGGCCAGCCGGGTCGCGATGGCGGTGAGCAGCTGGGTGCGCTCGCCGCCGGCCATGCCGTCCACGGTGCCACTCAGCACGATGCCGCCCAGGCCGGCGGCGGCCACGGCGCGCAGGTGCTCGGCCACACCCTCGCCGCGCAGATCCAGGATGCCGAGCTCGGCCCTGTCCACCACGTGGGAGCGGGGATCGACGCCGTAGGCGTCGCCGCCTGCGGCGGCGATGCGACGCACCAGCCACCCATCGCCGCACGCAGCGTGCAGGACGCGTCCGGGGGCCTTGGCGACGGCGGCGACCGCCGGCTCGACCCACCAGGCGTCGGGACGGTGCAGCGCCGGGAACTCGACCACGGCCGCGGCGGGGACACGCTGGACCTCCACCTGGCGCTCGAGCTCCTTCAGGCGGTCGTCGACGATGTGCAGCGCACGGCTCACCGCGGACGCCGACTGGCTCATCTGGTGGGTGATCCAGCCGACGTACCACAGGAGGAGCGAGCGCATGCCCTTCTTGACGACGGCCCCCGCGGCGCGCTCCGATTCGACCGGCACGACCGGATCGATGAAGGTGGCGGCGTCGACCATCCGCAGGGCCTCGCCGAGGTCGCCACCCCGGCCGGCGACCGGGGAGTGGGCCAGGAAGAGCTCGTCGAGCTCGCGCTCGAGCTTGGGCGGCAGGTCGCCCGAGGCCCGACGCAGGCGCACCTCCTCCGCGATCTCGGCCATGACCTGCTCCACGTAGGCCTGGGGATCTGCCGGCAACGTCGCCTCGGTGTCGCGCATGGTGCGAGTCTTGCTCAGAGCGGCTGTGCCAGCGCGGCAGAGCTGTCGACGTCGCTCTCGGTCGAGATCAGCGCCGCGTGCACGTTCAGTCGGAGCATGCCGGACGTCTTGCCCGGGTTCATCACCTCGAAGGTCCCCGCCTGCTCCTGCCAGTCGTAGAGGACGCCGCCCCGGCTCTGGATCCCGAGCGCGAAGGAGAACGAGCCGTCGAGCAGCGGCATGTCGACGATCCCGAAGTGCATGACGCTCGTCCCTCGGGGGGCGTCGATCGCCACGCCGATGATGGTGGTGTCGGTGCGCATCAAGAGGTTGTTGTCGTCATCATGGATCTCCAGCGAGAACACGACGTCCTCGGTCGGGTAGAGCGCCTCGAACTCGACGCGGATGGTGAGGTCGTCCCCTGAGCGCATGTACGGCACGGTGTTGTCACCCGAGAAGACGCGGTGCACGGAACGGAACCGGACCGGGCGCTCGGCATCGGGCAGCGCGTCCATGACCCCCGCTGTCGGCGTTGCGGGCACGGCGACGAGCGTCGGGTCGGCGATCGATATGCCCGCGCCCTCCGCCATCAGGCCCTCCCGGAAGATACGGGTCGCCTCGCCGGGCTCGCCCTCGGCCACCAGCCGGCCGTGGCTGAGCACGACCCCGCGGTCGCAGATGCTGCGCACGGTGTCGGCCGAGTGCGTCACCAGGAGGATGGTCCGCCCCTCCTTCTGGAACTGGGTGACCCGGTCGATGCACTTGCGCTGGAAGCGCTCGTCGCCCACGGCGAGCACCTCGTCGACCACCAGGACGTCGGGGTCCACGTTCACGGCCACCGCGAAGCCCAGCCGCACGTACATGCCCGACGAGTAGAACTTTACGGCACCGTCGATGAACTCCTCGAGCTCGGAGAAGTCCACGATGGCGTCGAAGACCTTGTCGACCTCGCGCTTGGACATGCCGAGCAGCGAGCCGTTCAGGTAGATGTTCTCCCGGCCGGTCAGGTCCTGCTGGAAGCCGGCACCCAGCTCAAGGAGGCCGGCCAGCTTCCCCCGCACGGCCACCTCGCCCTTGGTGGGCTGGAGCACGCCGCAGATGCACTTGAGCAGGGTCGACTTGCCCGAGCCGTTGCGCCCGAGGATGCCCACGGTCTCGCCCTCCCGGACGGTGAGCGAGACCCCGCTCAGGGCCCAGAAGTCGTCTGTCTGCTGGCGCCGCCCACCGTGGATCAGGCGCTCCTTGACCGTGTTGTACTTGCCATGGGCCAGCCGGAACCGCTTGGACACGTCGCGCACGTCGACGGCGAAGTCGCTCACCGCTCAGAGCTCCTCGGCGAAGTTGCCCTCGAGCCGGCCGAAGGTGGCGAGGGCGACCAGGAAGAGGCAGACGGAGAGGAGCAGTACGGCGAGGTCCAGACCGACGTACCACCCCATCCCCTTGGTCGGGAGCACGTAGAACGTGGTGTAGACCCCGTTGACCCAGGCGTAGGTGGTCGGGTGGGCATAGATGCAGCGCTGGAACGAAAGGACGAGCGGCACCATCGGGTTGAGGAAATAGACCCAGGTCAGGCCCTTCGGGCCGAGTCGGTCACCGATCTGCTTCTGGTAGGCGTAGACGATCGGGCAGGCCCAGAACCAGGCGGTGAGGATGACCTCGATCAGGTGCTGGGTGTCGCGCAGGTACACGTTGATCGACGACAGGAGCACCGCGATGGCCGAGGCGAGGACGACGCTCGTGACGAGCGCCAGGAGCAGCACCGGCAGGTAGGCCAGATCGGGCGCCGTATGCAGGACGAGCATGAAGATGACCAGCACGATCACCTGGAAGAAGAAGAAGACGCAGGCCGAGCCGACGGCGGCGAGCGCCAGGATCTCGCGCGGGAAGGAGACCTTCTTGACGATGCCCGAGTTGTTCACCACGACGCCCGTGCCCGTCAGCACGCCCAGGGAGAAGAGATTCCAGATCAGCAGCCCGGCGAAGAGGAAGATCACGAAGTTCGGCTGTTTGTTGCCCAGCACGATCTGGAACACGAAGAAGTAGATGGCCAGCGTCATGGCCGGGGCGGCCATCGACCACACGAGCCCCAGGACCGAGTTCTTGTACTTGACCTTGATTTCCGTGCGGACGAGGTAGATCAGCAGCTCGCGGGACAGCCAGATCTCGTGCAGCCGCTTGCGCACGCTGATGGTCGGGCTGACGACGCGGGTGGTCGTCCCGCGCCGTGCCGCGCGAGCGCCGACGCCGGCCGCCTCGGCCGCCATCGGGCTGTTGTCCGCCACCCTCTCCTCGGCGGCCTCCTCGAGTTTCCGGTCCGCGTCCGACGAGGAGGCCGGGACGTCCACAGCCACGTCTATTTGTTCCCTGCCGCTGCCGTGACCGTGGCCGTCGAACGGTCGATGACCTTGTCGATGAAGCCGTACTCGCACGCCTCGTCGGCGGTGAACCAGCGGTCGCGGTCCGAATCCGACTCGATCCGCTCGAGCGGCTGCCCGGTGTGGAAGGCGATGCGCTCCGCCATCATCCGTTTGAGGTAGATGATCTGCTCCGCCTGGATCGCGATGTCCGCCGCCTGACCCTGCATGGAGCCCGACGGCTGGTGCATCAGGATGCGCGAGTGCGGCAGGGCGTAGCGCTTGCCGGGAGCCCCGGCGCACAGCAGGAACTGGCCCATGCTGGCGGCCAGCCCGACGCAGATGGTCGAGACGTCGGGCTGCACGTACTGCATGGTGTCGTAGATGGCGAGGCCGTCGGTCACCGAGCCGCCCGGGGAGTTGATGTACAGCGAGATGTCCTTCTCGGGGTCCTCGGCCTCGAGGAGGATGAGCTGGGCGCAGACGAGGTTGGCCGTCACCTGGTCGATCGCGCTGCCGATGAACACGATGCGCTCCTTGAGGAGCTGCTGGAAAACACGGCCGGCGGAGTCCAGGTCGGCCCCGGCAGCCATGATCTTGGGGGCTTCAGAAGCGTGGGGCATGGCCACGAGGCTAGTGGGCGGAGGGGGCGCCCGTAGGCACCGGGCCGTACACTCCCTGTTCACCCGCACTGCGGGACCGCTGCGGGCGTGGCGGAATTGGCAGACGCGCCGGGTTTAGGTCCCGGTCCCCGCGAGGGGGTGGAGGTTCGAGTCCTCTCGCCCGCACTCCTGCTCACGAGCACCTGACCCATTAGCTTTCGTCGGCGTGCCCCATCTCGTCGCCGCGCCGGACAAGTTCCGGGGAACGGTCTCGGCGGGAGAGGCGGCGGCGGCGGCGGGCGACGCGGCACGTCGGGCGGGGTGGACGGCCGACGAGATCCCGATGTCCGACGGCGGCGAGGGCCTGCTCGACGCGCTGGGTGGGACACCGCGCACGACCACCGTCACCGGCCCGCTCGGCAGGCCGGTCGAGGCCGAGTGGCGCATGCTGGGGGGGCCCGACGACGAGGGCCCGACCGCCGTGATCGAGATGTCACGCGCCGCCGGGCGCGCCCTCCTGCCGCGGCCCCGCGGCGACGACCCGGTGCGCGCCGGCACGGCGGGCGTCGGACAGCTCCTGGTGGCGGCCCGCGACTGCCGGGGCGCGCCGCATCGTGATCGGCTGCGGGGGCTCGGCGACCACCGACGGCGGGCGGGGCGCGTTCGACGCGGTGGGATCGCCGGCGTCGCTGCGTGGGGTGGAGCTCGTCGTGGCCTGCGACGTGACCACACCCTTCCTCGACGCCGCTGCGGTGTTCGGTCCCCAGAAGGGCGCCACCGCGGCCCAAGTGGAGGACCTCGGAGGACGCCTGGCCGACCTCGCGGCGCAGTACCGGCGCGACACGGGTGTCGACGTGACCGCCGTGCCCGGTGCCGGCGCCGCCGGAGGGCTGGCGGGCGGCCTCGTCGCGCTCGGGGCCCGGATAGAGCCGGGGTTCGAATTCGTCGCCCGTCTCGTGGGCCTGGCCGATCGCATGGAGCGTGCGGACCTGGTCGTCACGGGCGAGGGCCACCTCGACCCACCCTCCTTCCACGGCAAGGTGCCCGGTGGCGTGCTCGAGCTGGCCCGGGCCCGGACTCGGTCGGGGCGGCCGCTGCCGGTCCTGTGCATCGCGGGCGGTACGGACAGGTCGCTGCTGACCTCGCCGCCCGACGGCATGGAGGTGGTCAGCCTCACGGCCCGGTTCGGACGAGTCAGGGCCAGGGGCGAGACGGCCGCCCTGATCGGGCAGGTCACCGACGAGGCGGTGGCACGGTTTTGCCCCTGAGCGGGCGCATCGGCCACACTGCGTGCGCGGCGCGGCGGCCACACGGCACCGCGCAGCGGGCCCACCCCTCCGGGACGACCGGCTCGGCGCGCACACCGGCAGACGACACGCACAGGAGGCATCTCGATGGGACTGCTCGACGGCAAGGTGGCGGTGGTCACCGGTGCGGGACGCGGCATCGGGCGCGAGGAGGCGCTCCTCCTCGCCGCCGAGGGTGCCCGTGTCATCGTCAACGACCTCGGTGCGGGCCTGCACGGCGAGAGCGGCGGTGACGCGCACCCGGCCGAGGAAGTGGTGGCGCTGATTCGAGGACCGCGGCGGCGAGGCCGCCGTCAACGGCGACGACATCAGCTCCTGGGCCGGCGGCAAGAACGTGGTCGAGCAGGCGATCGACACCTACGGCTCCCTCGACATCCTGGTCAACAACGCGGGGATCCTGCGCGACAAGATGTCCTTCAACATGGACGAGTCGGACTGGGACGACGTCATCCGGGTCCACCTGAAGGGTCACTTCGCCGCCACCCACCACGCCGCCGTCTACTGGCGCAACCGGTCCAAGTCGGGCGAGGACGTGACGGGGCGCATCATCAACACCTCTTCGGAGGCCGGGCTCTTCGGGAACGCCGGCCAGGCGAACTACGCCGCCGCCAAGGCCGGCATCGCTGCGCTCACCTGGGTCGAGGCCCGCGAGCTCGGCCGCTACGGCGTCACCTCCAACGCCATTGCGCCCCGGGCCCGCACCCGCATGACCGAGACCATCTTCGGCGGCGACGGGATGAGCGCCGCGGAGGGTGCCTTCGACGCATGGGATCCCAAGAACATCGCCAACGTGGTGGCCTTCCTGGCCGCGCCGGCGTCGGCCGACATCACCGGGCAGATCCTCGTCGTGTTCGGCGCCGACATCTACGCCATGAGCGCCTTCAAGGCGATCGGCCGGGTGACGCGCGACAAGGCCTGGACGCCCGAGGAGCTGGTCGCCGCCAAGGGCGACCTCTTCGAGGGCATCAGCTCGGGCGTACCCGACTTCAGCTTCATTTAGGCCGCCCCAGCTTCATTTCGACACCTTCCCGCCGGCGTCCGGGCGGAGGATCGGCAGGCTCGCTCGACCGTGCCCGCCGGCTCGAGGGCCGGACTGCTACCTTGCGCATCGATGGAGACGGTGCACGACCCGTCGTCGCCTCGCACCCGCGCCCGATCGGTCCCTCCTCTGTCCCGGCTCGCTGCCTGTCCGTGCTGCGCCGGGAACCGTTCGTCCGGTGAGTGACGGTGCGGCGGTGCTCACGCTCGACGAGGAAGCCCAGCCCCAGCGCGGACCTCGACACGCAAGAGGGCACCGGCAGCGCGCCTGGCTCATCCCGACGTCGGTCGCCCTGGTCTACCTGGGTCTCTCGATCCTGGCCAACGGGAGTGCCTGGACCCACGGGATCGCACACTCCATCCAGACGTCCGGGGGCAACGACGTGCCGGAGGAGATCTGGTTCCTGGCCCAGACCCCGTGGGTCCTCCTGCACGGCCACAATCCGTTCGCCAACAACTGGCTGAACACACCGGTCGGGGTCGACCTGATGGACAACACGACCATGCCCCTGCTCGGCATGGTGGGGTTCCCGATCACGCTCCTCCTCGGCCCGATCGCGACGTACAACATCTTGATCGACCTGGCGATCTTCGCATCGGCGATGAGCTTCTTCGCGATGGCCCGGCGCTTCGTCGGGTGGTGGCCGGCCGCCTTCATCGGCGGTCTGGCCTACGGGTTCTCGCCGTTCACGTCGGCCACTGCGAACGCCCACCTGTTCCTGCTCTTCCAGGCTGTACCGCCACTCGTGATCCTCTTCGTCGACCGCTTCTTGCGCTCGGACGCCGCATCCCCGTGGTGGTGCGGCGTCGCCGTGGGCCTCTGCTTCGTCGCCGAGTTCTACATCTCCACCGAGGCATTCGCCTCGCTGTGCGTCATGACGTGCATCGCCGTCGTGGTCTCGGGCGCCTACGTGCTGTCCAGGCGGATCCGCCTGGACAGCGGACGGCTGGCAAGGATGGTGGCCTGCGCCGCTGTCGTCGTCGCCGTGGGCACCGGCTACGGGGCATGGACGGCGGTCGCAGGGCCCGAGCACATCAGCGGCCCCGCGCAGCCGGCGAGCGCCATCGCCGGCGAGACCAACGATCCGCTCGGGCTCGTCGTCCCGACCCTCGACCAGCGCTTCACCTTCGGACACGCCGCACTGGGAGATTCGCTCGTGGCGGCACGCGATCCCAACTGGCAGATCGTCTTCGACTCGCCGCTGGAGAACGGGTCCTACGTCGGCGTGCCGCTCCTGATCGCCCTGATCGCCGGAAGCGTCCTGCTTCGCCGCAAGCGGCTCGCCCTCTTCTGCACGGCCATGGGCGCCATCGCACTGGTCATGTCCATGGGCCCCTACCTCCACGTGGACGGGCGACGCACCGGGGTGCCGCTTCCGTTCATCGTGATTGCGCACCTGCCGCTCCTCGACTCCAGCGTGGCCTCACGCTGGATCACCTACTTCTGGCTCTTCGCGGCCCTCCTGCTCGCGCTGATGCTGGACGCCGTGTACCGCAGCGCCGTGGTGAGGGACCGCCTCGGGCGGTTCGGTGGGGTGGCCGTCAGCACCCTGCTCGCCGTGGCTCTTCTGCTCCCGTTGGTGCCGGCGTGGCCCTACCCGGCCGCGCCTGCCGATGTGCCCGCCTGGTTCACCGGCGCCGCGCGCTCCCTCCCGGCCGGTTCGACGGCGGTGATCTACCCCTTCGCCACCGCCGCCGACGACTCGGCCATGCTCTGGCAGGCCATGGGCGACATGACCTTTCGCATGCCCGGGGGGTTCGTGGTCATTCCGGGCCCGACGGGCGCGTCCTCCTTCGCCGGCCAGTCCTCCCCGCTGCAAGCCGCCCTGGCCGGCTGCTCCGCGGGAGCGAGCACGACGCCGAGCCTTTCGGCCGAGGCCGTCCGGGCGCAGCTGCGAAGCTGGCACACGAGAACGGTGGTCGTGGTGCCGACCGCACCCGGTGCGGCGTGCGCCGAGGCGTTGTTCGGCAGCGCCCTGGGAAGCCCGCGGAGCGTGGGCGGCGTCTCGCTGTGGTCGAACCTTCCCGCCGCGTCGTGACCGGCCCCCGCGACGTGTCTGCAGCGACCGGGAGCGGCGGCGTCCCGGGCGCCGTCCTGCCCGCCACCGGGGAACGGGGCGAAACCCCGCCCGCCGGTGTGGGCGGGGGCCGATGGACGCGGACCTGGGACAACCTCGACCGCAGCGGCCTGCGGGTCTTCTGGGTCGCCGCCGCGGTGGCGCTCTTCTTCCAGCTGGTCCTGTTCCTCGGCGTCAGCACCTTCCGCTACCACCGCTTCGACCTGTACACCGACTTCGGCACCTACGCGCAGGCCTTCACCGTCATCGCGCACGGGAACCTCGACCCCTTCGACACCTTCCAGACCTACCCCTTCTGGCAGAACCACTTCGAGCTGGCGATGTGGCCCATCGGCCTGCTGGGGTCGGTGTGGCCACACCCGATCGTGCTGCTGTGGATGCAGGACGTCGCGGTGGTCGCCACCGAGCTCGTCGCGCTCCTCTGGATCGGCCAGATCTGCGCCGAGCGCGTCGGACCCCGGCGACGCCAGGTCGCCCTGATCGTGCTCGTCGCCACCGTCGCCAACGCCTGGTGGTGGGAAGCCACCATCTTCGACGTCCACTTCGAGACCTTCGGCATGCCGTTCGCGTTGCTCAGCGCGTACGCGCTCTGGCAGGGCCGCTACCGTACGGCCTGGGCCGCCGCCCTCGTCGGCCTGCTCTTCGGCGACGTCGTGGCCCTGTCCATCCTCTTCGTCGGCGTGGCCGGACTGCTCTCCGCGCGCGTGCGAAGCCGGGGCCGCGGCGTGTGGCACGCGGCCGGTCTGGCCGCACTCGGCGTGGCCTGGCTGATCCTCGTCACCGCCGTGGACGGCAACCGCGGCTCCGCGGTCCCCATCTACTACGGCTGGATCGTCCACGAGCCGTCGAACGCATCGAGCTGGGCCGTGTTCGGGTCGCTCGCCGCGCACCCCTCCGCCGACCTCCACGTGCTGCGGACCCAGACCGGGGCGATGTGGCGCGTCGTGGCCACCGGGGGTGCCCTGGGCCTCCTCACCCCGTGGGGGCTGCTGCAGGCCATCGCGGTCCTCGTGCCCGTGGCCCTCAACATCAACGGGTCCTTCTGGCTCCTGCCGGTCGGCGCGTTCCAGACCGTGACCGCGGTGCCGTTCGTCCTCGTCGGGACCGTGATGGTGCTCGTCTGGGTGGGCACCGGGCGCCCGGAGTGGCCCCGGCTCCGGGCCGAGCACGGCCACCGGCGGCTCGCCCCCTGGCGGGGGCCGGCGGCGTGGGTGCTCGGAACGGCGGCCCTGGTCCTGGCGCTGTCCCAGAGCCTGCCCCTGTGGGACCAGCTGGTCTCGGGCTGGGACACGCCCTCCATCCTCAGCTCCGTCAGCGGATCGGCCGCCACCCAGCTCCGGGCCGTCCAGGCCGACATCCCCGCCGGCGCCGAGCTCGTGGTCTCCGGCGGCGTCGTCGGGCGCTTCACCGACCGTCAGGCGGTGTACCCGGTCGAGCCCGCACCACAGAACCCAATCCCCATCACCTCCCGCACGGTGGTCTTCGTCCTCACGAACCAGGGCGAGGAAGGGGTGACGCCATCGGGCGAGCGGGCGGACGCCACCTTCGTGGCCCACCAGCTCGGAGCCACGCCCCTGCTGCACAAGGACGGGGTCACGGCGTACGTCTGGCAAACGGCCCCCGGCACGCCGCCCCTGGTCCTGCCCACGACGAACGCGGCGGCGCATCCCTAGCCCGATGTGGGGCACGATGGCTCCATGGCACACGACCGCAGATTCCGCTTCGCCGCGCAACTGAGCAAGGGGCCCGACGGCACGGCCCGCTCGTGGGCCGAGCAGGCCCGTAGAGCCGAGGAGGCCGGGTACAGCGCGCTGCTCATGCCCGACCACTTCGGCGACCAGCTGGCCCCCGTGCCGGCGCTGGCCGCGGTGGCGGCCGCCACGACCACCCTGCGCATGGGCGCGCTGGTCTTCTGCAACGACTACCGCCACCCGTTCGTGCTGGCCAAGGAGGCGGCGACCCTCGACGTGCTGAGCGAGGGCCGCTTCGAGCTGAGCCTCGGCGCCGGCTGGATGCGCACCGACTACGACGACGCCGGGCTGCCCTATGACCATCCCGCGCTGCGGGTGGCGCGTTTCGAAGAAGCGGTGAAGGTCGTCCAGGGACTGCTGCGCACCGACGGGCCCTTCAACTTCCACGGCGAGCACTACGAGGTGCTGGGGCACACCCTCACGCCGCGGCCGGTGCAGCGGCCCGGGCCCCCGCTCATCATCGGCGGCGGGGGCAAGAGGGTGCTGTCCTTCGCCGCCCGCAACGCGGACATCGTCAGCATCAACGTCAACCTGCGCGAGGGGACGGGCGGGGCGGAGACGGCCGCCGACGCCACCCCCGAGCGCACCCGCCAGAAGGTGGCCTGGGTGAAGGAGGCGGCGGGCGACCGCTTCGACGATCTCGAGCTCAACTCGCTCATCGGCTTCGTTCTGGTGACGGACGACGCGGCGGGCCTGGCGGCGCAGATGGCGCCCGCCTTCGGGATCCAGCCCGACGACGCGCTGCACGTCCCGCTGGCGCTCGTCGGGACGCTCGACGAGATGGCCGACGAGCTCGAGTGGCGACGGGCCGAGTACGGCATCTCCTACTGGTCGATCGAGTCCGACTCCTGGGAGACCCTCGGGCCGCTCGTGAGCAAGCTGGCGGGCACATGACCATCACCACCGGCACCGGGTGGGAGGCGATCGGCACCCACCGCGAGCTCTGCGGGGAGCGCATCTTCACCATTGACGCGCCGTCCATCGGGCCCGAGCGGCACGTGCCTCTCCTCGTGCTGCACGGGTTCCCGACGTCGTCGTTCGACTACGCCGCTGTGCTCGACGGCCTGCGGGCGGGACGGCGCGTCCTGCTGTTCGACATGCTCGGCTACGGCCTCTCGGCCAAACCCGACCGCGCCTACGCCATGGCGCTGCAGGCCGACATCGCCGCCGCCTACGTGGCCACCCTCGGCATCGACCGCCTGGCCCTGCTGACCCACGACATGGGAGACACGGTCGGCGGCGAGCTCCTGGCCCGTCGCGCCGAGGGGGCGTGGCCGGTGGAGGTGACGCGCCGGGTCGTGACCAATGGGAGCATCTACATAGAGCAGGCGCACCTCACGGGTGGCCAGCAGATGCTGCTCGGGCTGCCCGACGAGGTGCTGGCGGGCCCGATCCCGATTGACGCCGCGTCCGTCGCCCAGAGCCTGCGCGACACGTTCAGTGCCGCCACGCCCCTCGTCCCCGAGGGCTGGCCCGAGGACCCCGTGCCCGCCGCCGCGGCACAGATCGTCCACGACGACGGGCACCGCCTGCTGCCACGCCTGATCCGTTACATAGAGGAGCGGCGGGCGAACGAGCGCCGGTTCACCGGGGCGATCGAGACCGACCCCTCGCCGCTGCACATCGTGTGGGGGCTCGACGATCCCATCGCCGTCCCGTCCATGGTGGACACGCTGCTGGCCGCCCGCCCCGACGCGACCGCCTCCCGCCTGGAAGGCGTGGGCCACTACCCCATGGTCGAGGCGCCGCAGCGCTTCCTCGGCGCGGCGTTGGCCGGGCTGGTCTGAGGTACGGGGGCACCCGGGAGCCCTGGCTTAACCTGGCGCCGTGCGAGGACGCCGTCGGCCGCCGAACCGCTACGAGCTCCTCACCTGCGCGTGGTCGGGCCATGTGCTCGTCGGGACGGATGCCGCAGTGGTGACGGCCGACGATGAGCTGCTCGTGCGCGAGGACGGCGGGGTGCGTTGGTACCGCTGCGTGCGTTGTGACAGCTGGGTGCAGCGGAAGATACCCGAGCACCCGAGTCGCGAACGGGTCGAGAGCAGGGACGAGATTGCGCTGCCGCTGCGCGGCTCGGCTCTGCGCGACCGGTACGTGCTGCGCCTCATCGCCCTCGACCGGGCGGTGCATGTCGTGGTGCTGAGCGGTCTGGCCATCGTGCTGTTCACCTTCGCCGCGCACGATCAGGTGCTGCACCGTGACTACGAGAACATCATGGACGCCCTGGCGGGCGGTGCGCCCGGCGCGTCCCAGGCCCGCGGTGTCCTCGGCTACCTGGGCCGGGCCTTCAAGTACACCCCGGCGCACCTGCGGGTCCTCGGGGGCGTGCTCCTGGCCTATGCGGCGCTCGAGGCCACCGAGATGGTTGGCCTCTGGCTCAACAAGCGATGGGCCGAATACCTGACCTTCGTCGCCACCACGGTCCTGGTGCCCTACGAGGTGTACGAGCTCACGATCAGCGTGAGCGTGTTCAAGCTCGTCACCCTGGTGATCAACCTCGCGGTCGTGCTGTACCTGCTTCTGGCCAAGCGGCTCTTCGGGCTGCGGGGCGGCCACCGGGCCGAGCAGGCCCGCCGCGAGCTCTCGAGTGGCTGGGGGGCCCTAGAGCGGGCGACGCCCGCCGTGGCTGCCTGACCGTCAGGCCGGCGCCTCCACCTTGAGGTGGCGCACTTCGGTGGGCAGGCTGGCGTAGAGGTCGGCCACCAGGTCGTCGCGCAGCGCCTGGCGGCCCGGGTCGTCCCACAGGTTCTCGAACTGGTGAGGGTCGTCGTCGACGTTGTACAGCTCGCCGGTCGCGATGCCGATGCCGCCTGGCCCCGTACCCGTCTGCTCGTACACGACGGGGCACGGGTTGAGGACACCGTCGCCCCAGACCTCCTCCAGGCCGTTGGGCTGCCCCGCGGTCGACGGCTCGTAGACCGTGCACAGCCACCCATCGCGGTAGACGGAGCGCAGGTGCATGCCGTAGCCCGGGAACTGGCTGTCCCACTCGCACAGCGCACGCTGGCGCCCAGGCTCGCCGTCGGCACGCGGGAGGGCGTGGCCCTGCATCCACGGCGCCGGGTCGACGCCGGCGATGGCGCAGAACGTCGGCGCCAGGTCCACCTGGCCCACCGGGTCGTTGACGATCGCCGGCGCGACTCCGGCCGACGGTGCCGGTCGCCACACGAAGGGCAGTCGCATGAGCGCGTCGGTGTGGTACGGGCCCTTGTAGAGGAGGCCGAAGTCACCCTGCATCTCGCCGTGGTCGGTGGTGAAGATGACGTCGGTGTCCGCCAGCCATCCCCGCTGCTCGATGCGCTGCAGCACCCGCCCGCACGCCTCGTCGATGAGCTCGTTCATCACGTGCACCTTGGCGTTGACCTCGCGGATCTGGTCGTGGGTCAGCCGGGACGGGACGAAGGCCGCCGGGCCCCCCTCCATGTTGGAGAAGCGGCCGTCCCAGAAGGCGAGCCAGTGCGCCGGCTTGCGTGCCAGGACGTCGCGGACCGCCTCGTCGGAACCGGGATGGCCCGGCGGCAGGTCGAGGTCCTGCCAGGGCACACGAGAGAGCTCGGAGGCCGGGGGGTCCCAGGGGTGGTGCGGGTCCGGGAACGACATCCAGCAGAACCACGGCTCGTCGTCGCCGAGCGACGTGAGCCAGTCGACGGTCAGGTCGGCCACCCAGTCGGTGTGGTACCACTGGCGGGGTATCGGGTTGTTCTTCGTCTCGGGCGCGCCGGTGTCGCCGCCCGGCTCGGCCTGGAGCAGCCCGGCGAAGCTGTGCAGGTGCTCGGGGTGGTGCTCCTTGAGCCAACGGCCGTAGTGCGCGATGGGATGGTTGCCCCAGGCGGCGGCGTGCATCGCCTGCTCCGACCGCTCGAATCCCCGCCAGGGTCCGTCGTCGCCCCTGGCCGCCCGGGCGTTCTCCTCCCACTTGAGCTTCGGGTCGAAACCGGGCTCGAAGTGCGCCTTGCCCAGCAGCGCGGTGCGGTAGCCGGCCGTGTCGTGCAGGTACTGGGCGACCGAGGGGGCGTCGACCGGCAGGGGGATTCCGTTGGCCACCACACCGTGCGTGCGCACGTACTGGCCCGTGAGCATGGTCGAGCGGGCGGGCATGCACACCGTGTTCTGGTTGTAGGCGCGCCGGTAGTTGATGCCCTCGGCCGCCAGGTGGTCGACCACCGGTGTGCGGGCCACGGTGCCGCCGTTGCAGCCGAGGCTGTCGTAGCGCTGCTGATCGGTGGTGATGAAGAGGATGTTCCGGCTCCGGGTGCCACCGGGCAGCTGCACCTCAGCCATCTGCCGCACCGCTCCGGTCCCGGGATGCCAGCGCGTCCATGACGGGCTCGCAGGCCAGGAGGACGGTGCGGTCGAGCCCGCGCTCCCGGTGTGTGTGGGCCGCCTCGTAATTCGGCGACGTCACCATGTCGACGAAAGCGGCCCTGCTCGGGTAGGAGACCAGCGCCACCAGGTCCCAGTCGTCGGCGGCAGGGTCCCCGATCAGCACGTGCTCGGGCCGGCCTGTCCAGATGACCCGGCCGCCGCGGGCCTCCACCATCTTGACCACCTGGTCGCTGTAGTCCCGGTAGGCGCCGGCGCCTGTCGTCTCGGTGGCGCCGCCCTCTGGCGCGCCGGGCTCGTCCGGGCGGGCGAAGTGCAGCAGGTTGATCATCACGACCTCCCCGTCACGGCTGCCGTGGGCGAACTCGGTGAACTGCTCTCTCGTCGGCGTGATGGCCATCGGGCTCCCTCCCTTTGTGGTTCCTGTTCGTCACACTGCCGCTCGTGACCGCCGATAGGTTGGCACGGACCGGGTGGGGCGACGGATCACTCGGAGTTGAGCATGCGCTCCAGGTCGAGCTCGAGGTCCTCCATCAGCTCCACCAGGAACGCCAACCGCTCGGCTGCTCCATCCGCCGCGAGGAGACGCTGTGCGTCGTAGGCACTGACCGGCGCCGCCGCGCAGAGCTGCCACGAGGCCACATCGGCGTCCCCGTTGCCGTCGAGCGCGAGGTCGGGGGGTAGTGCGGCGGCCCCACCGTGCTCGGCGAGCAACGCCCGGGCCCGGCGCACCCGTTGCGTGGCCACGCCGAGGACCGGGCCGGGGTCCTCCGGATCCGGCACCGGGACCGGCTCAGCCACCAGCGCCACGGGGTAGGGGTCGTCGGGGAGCCAGCGCTCGACCTCTATGAGCGCCTCGCCGCGCGCCTCGAGGAGCCAGCGCCCATCGGCCAGTTCCACCGCCTTCGTGATGACGCACCGCGTGCCGAGGAGGGAGCGCTGGTCCCCGCCGCCGACCTCGGAGCCCCGCTCGATCAACACGATGCCGAAGCGCTGGTCACCCGCCAGGCAATCGTGCAGCATCTCCCGGTAGCGCGGTTCGAACACGTGCAGCGCCATGGAGGCGTGGGGGAACACGACCGCGGACAGCGGGAACATCGGCAGGCGTGCCCCTGACATGTCCCACCATGGCATGCTCCGCCGTCTGCCTGCAGCCCGAACCGTGCCGCACGCCGGACGCGAGAAGGACCGGCCTCGCGGCCGGTCCTTCACTCGTTGAAATTGTACGTGTGTCTGAACGCAGCTGCTTGGCTCCAGCCTGCGGCGCAGTAGGTGCGGGGGCCGCCTCGTCGGCCGGCCGGCACACGCACCGGCGCGAACACGGCCTCGTTCATACGCCGGGCTCCACGCCAAGCGGGCTGCTCTGGAGCGTCACCGAAGCCGACATCGGTGACGCCGTCTCAACCCGGCGGATCGCCCTCCTCGGTCGAGCGTGTCGATGGCATCGGCAGCTCCTTTCTCTCTGGGCAACGGCGGGTGCTCCGTCTGCCGACCTTTTGTCCAGTATCCACCTCGGTCCCGGTCGTGTGAACCCCACGCGAACTGGGCATTCGCGAAGCCCCTGGTGGCGCCGAGCGCCGTCACGCGAACTTCATCTCTTTGTGACCGAACCCGCGGCGCGCACCATCGTCACGTTGCCGCGACTCCCCTACGCTCTGGGTATGGCACTCCCCGTCCCCAAGGAGAACACGACGGCCGTCGTCACCGGCGCCTCGTCGGGCATCGGCGCCGACATCGCACGCGAGCTCGCCCGGCGCGGCCACGGTGTGACCCTCGTGGCCCGGCGCGAGGACCGTTTGAAGGCACTGGCCGACGAGCTGGCCGGCGCGCACCGCGTGCGCACGGAGGTCATCGCCGTCGACCTCACCGACGCCGACTCGCGGGCCGAGCTCCCCGCTCAACTGGACGGGCGCGGCCTGACCCCCGACATCTTGGTCAACAACGCGGGCTTCACGACGATGGGGCCGGTGCACCGCGCCGAGCGCGCCAGCGAGCTCGCCATGGTGCGCACCAACGTCGAGGCAGTGGTCGACCTGTGCACGCTGTTCGTGCCGGGCATGGTCACCCGGCACCGCGGGGCGGTCCTCAACACCGCGTCCACCGCGGCATTCCAGCCTTTGCCCGGACAGGCCGGCTATGGCGCGTCGAAGGCCTTCGTCCTGTCCTATGGACGTGCGCTGGGCGCCGAACTCCGCGGGACGGGCGTGACCGTCACCACGCTGTGCCCGGGGCCGGTCGAGACGGGCTTTGCCGAGGCGGCCGGCATGACGGACGACGAGGCAGGCGAGGCGCTGCCGAAGGTCATGTGGGTGCCGGCGGCCGACGTGGCCAGGGCGGCCGTCGACGGGCTCGACGCCGGCCGCCCGGTCGTGATCCCCGGGGCGGCCAACCGGGCGGCGGCGTCGCTCGCCCATCTGGCGCCCAAGGGGTGGATCCTGCCGCTGATGGCCCGGCGCCACCCGGCGCTGAAGCAGAACCCAACGTAGGGTTTAGCCATGGCGCAACTGGTTTCGGAGCTCGATCTCCCCTACCTCGACGTGGTCGGGCTGGAGCGCAATGACGCCATCGACGCCATTGAGGCGGCCCGATCCGTGCACTGGCTGGCCCGCAACGAGCTGGGCTACACCGTCACCCGTCTGCAGGACGTCACCGCCGTCCTGCGCGACCAACGCTTCCACTCCGCGCTGTCCATGATTGAGCAGTCGCCCGAATTCGAAGGCTCGAGCTACGGCGGCCAGCGCCGCCAGTCCATCCTCACCATGGAGGGCACGGGCCACGCGCGCCTACGACGGCTCGTGGCCCCGGCCTTCACGCCGTCGGCGGCGAACCGGTTGCGCCCCACCATGCGGGCCGTGGTCAGCGAACTCGTCGAGCGCGTGGTCGAGCGGGGCGAGTCCGAGCTGGTGGCGGACGTCTGTGAGCCGTACCCGATCCCGATCATCTGCGAGCTGCTCGGCGCGCCGCCCGAGGACTGGAAGCTGTTCTCGGCCTGGGCCACGGACATCTTCCGTATCTTCAACAACAACCTCGCCGAGGACCTGCCGCTCATTGAGCTGGCGGGCGAGGAGCTCACCGAGTACGTGAGCGCCATGATCACCGAGCGCCGGGCCGATCCGCGCGACGACCTCCTGAGCGACCTCATCGCGGTCGAGGAGGCGGGAGACCGGCTGTCGACCGACGAGATGGCGATGCTGGCGCAGGCGGTGCTCATGGCGGGCACCGACACCACCCGGAACCAACTGGCCTGCTCCGTCGCACTGTTCACCGAGCACCCCGACCAGTGGACACTGCTGGCCGAACGCCCGGAGCTGGCGACGCGGGCCGTCGAGGAGTCCATGCGCTACCTCGGCGCGGTGCGGGGAACGGCGCGCTTCGCCTCCGAGGACATCGTCTACCGCGACGTCCTGTTCCCCCAGGGGACGCTCGTGGCCACCTCGCTGGCGGGAGCCAACCGCGACCCCGAGGCCTTCGACGATCCGAACGTCTTCGACATCACCCGGGAGCGGGGCACGGTGCAGATGACCTTCGGCGCCGGCATCCACTTCTGCATGGGCGCAGCGCTGGCGCGGGCGGAGCTCCAGGAAGCGCTCCCGCTCCTCGCCCGGCGCATGCCCGGCCTCGAACGCAGCGGCAACATCGAGTGGAAACCGTCGTCGTTCGGGATCTGGGGTCCGGCGCGGCTGCCGCTGCGCTTCACGGCGTCGACCTGAACACGGAGCGGGACCAGGAATCCTCGGGGAGTCGGCGCGCCCGCGGGAGGAGCACCATGCGCTCAGTCCCGCACGCCGGCGCCCACCGCTCGGCGGACCCGGGTGCTCCTCGCTTCGGCGACCATCGCCCGCTGCGCCTCCGGGGACGGCTCGCGACCCCCGTAAGCGCTCGCCTCCACCGACGAGGCCAGCCGGCCCCACGTGGTCCCGCTCCCCGCGAGCTCATCGAGGGTCGCCCCGTACTCGACCAGGGTCTCGGAGGGACGCCGGGACCGGCCCGCCCGCCGGCCGGCTCGCTCGGCGTCCCGGGCCACGCGCGCCGCCCATGTCGCCGGCCGAGCACGGCGCAATCGCACCACGGCGACCATGAGGCCGGCGCCGGCGAGAACGGCCACGACCGGCACCCAAGGGACGCGGCGCAGAGCGCCCGCGACATCCTTCAACGCGGTGGCGCCGGGGCTCGGATTGCTCGGCGGCACCACCGCGGTCGGATCGAAGTTCTGCCACCCGTACCCCGGGAACCACACCTGGACCCAGGCATGGGCGTCGTCCGCGTGGACCTGCCAGAGGTCGGTGATCGGGTCGTACCCGCCGGGCACGTAGCCCACCGCCTCGCGGACCGGGATCCCGAGCGATCGCAGCATCACGGCCAGCGACGTCGAGATCTGCTCGCAGAAGCCCACGCGGTTGCCGAAGAGGAACTCGTCGACCGTGTCGGCGCCGGCCGGCAGCGGCGGAATGTCGAGGGAGTAGTGGGTATGGGCCCCGATCCAGTCGATGAGGGACTGCACCTTGTCGTACGTCGTCGTGTCCCCGGCGGTGACCGACTGGGCCAGTGCGAGGACCCGTGGGTACGGGTGCGGCAGCTGTTCGAAATCCGCTTGTGCCCCGGGCGGCAGCGTCTGTGTGCTCGGGTCAGCTCGCAGCTGATCTGCGGTGGCGGTGCTCACCTCTGACTCGACCGTGTAGATGGACCCGCTCCCAAGGCCGATGGGCGACACGATGGTGCCGTCATTGGAGAAGTACACGCTCGAGGTGGGGAACCACAGCTCGTCGGCGCTGTCCGCATGGAAGACGAGGTCGGCGGTGGAGCTCGTGATGTAGAACGTCTGCAGGTCACCTTGTCCGACTGGGACGTCACCCAGCGGGACCGGGAGGACGAACGGCGAGCTCTCCCTCAGCGGCCTCGACGACTTCTCGGATTGCGTCCAGCTCTGGCCCTGCCAGGTGTCGAAGGTCTCACCCACCCAGTACGAAGGGCGCTGGGCCCGGACCTGCATCACGAGCGTGTTGCCCAGGTTGCCCCGGAGCGCCGTGTTCAGGCTGTCGGCGAAGCCGAGGTAGCCCCCGACACGGATCGGGCTGTCCGGGCTGCCGGGGCGGGAAAGCTGAGCGGGCGTCCCTGAATCACCGGCGAGACCACCGGGGACGCCGACCGAGCCCCCGGCCCCGGCCCGCGAGAGGAAGCCGACCCTGGACGCGACGACCGGCGCGGGGAGGACGAGGAAGACAGCACTGGCCGCAGCAGCCAGTGCGGCCAGTGCGGCCAAGAGCCCCGTGACCGAGATCCGACCGCCGCCACTCGCCGACGTCCACATCTCGGTCAGGCTCCAGAGGCTGAAGAAGGCCCAGGCCACCACGTAGAGGCCGAACCGGAGGTCGGTCGCCTGCGCGCCCCCCACAGCCATCAGCCCGGCGGACGCTCCGAGCGAGAAGAGCAGGTCGCGGCGGGACGGCACGTGGAAGGAATGGACCGCCAACACAGAGACGAGCAGGAGGGTGAGCGGGTTCTCGACCGTCGTGATGTCGACCGCCGGGGAGCTGATCGAGTGGAAGAACCATGCGAACGCGGCGATGGCGCCGGCGGCCACCAGGAGCTTGACCCACCCCGGTGGCCGGGAGCGCGTGACGTAGGAGAGGGCCATGCCGCACGAGACCAGGATCATCGCCACGACGGCGGTCGTCGGTGACACCTCGTCCAGCGCGGCGCACGCGGCGATCGACACCAGGACCGTGCCCAGGCAGGCGACCCGGAGACGGATCGAGTTCTCCGGGGGCCCGGGCATGTTGGCCCGGCGGATCGCGTCGAGCGCCCTCATGTCGGTCCGGCACCTCCGGCGCGGGCCACGGCTCGAGCCAGGCGACGTCCTGCGCCGCGACGATCGGCGACGGGCGCCAGCACGCGACCCGATGGCTCGAGGGTGCCGAGCAGGACCGGGACACCTCCCTCAAGCAGGTGCACCACCGTGCCGAGGGCGCCTTCGGCGACCCGCTCGGCCTCATCGGGGTCCCCGGGCAGGTCGACGGTGATGGTGACCGGTCCTGCCGAGGGATGCTCGAGTTCCCTGACCATCAGCTTGCCGGCGTGGGCGGTCGCGCTCCAATGCACCAGGCGCCGGCTGTCGCCGGAGACGTAGGGGCGCGCGCCCCTCGGTAGGCCCGCATCGGTCCGTGGATGGTCCGTGACGTCGCCGGCGTCCTCATGGGGACTCGTGGACGGTGGCTGCGGCCGTCCGCAACGGGGAGACACATGGAGCACTGACGGGAGGGGCAGGTGGACCCGTCGGGTCCACCACTGGAACGCGAACGGCGCGGCCGAGGCGATGTCCAGGGTCACCGTGTTGCGCACCCCGCGCCGGACCGGCATCACGGTCACCAGGTCGTCGACCGAACCCCTCCGCCCGACCGGCCCGACGAAGACCTCGGCACCGGGTGGTTCCACGGGGCGGATGCGCAGGCGGCTACCGGCTTCGACCCGGATCTCCACCGGATTGCCGGCGACGCCGTCGGCCGGAGCGCTGCGAACCCGGACCTTGGCGCGCGTGACCACCGCCCACGGGCCGAAGATCCCGATGAACAGCGCCCCGAAGACGAGATCGCCGAGGAACTGCACCCACCCCGAGCCTCCATTGTGAGCGACCAGCCACCAGATGGCGATGATCATGAGCGCCACGGCAATGGGCGCCACGGGGCGGGCCGGCCGTGCCCAGCGGCTCACGGTCTCGGTGATGGCGTCGTTTCGAGGATTCCCCGGACCACCGCGGCCGATTGTCCGATGCTGTCGTCGCCGTCGACCGTGAGGAGGCGGTGCGCCAGGCAGGCCACGGCGACGGCCTTGACGTCGTCCGGTACCACAAAACTCCTCGACGAGAGGACCGCGTGGGCCTGGGCGGACCGGATCAGCCAGATGGTGGCACGGGGGCTCGCTCCGAGATGCATGCCAGGCGCCGTCCGCGTCGCCCGGCAGATCTCCACCGCGTACTCCGCGACCGATTGGTGCACCGGCACCGACTCGGTCGCCTGCTGCGCACTCAGCCAACCCTCGGGCGTGCAGACCGGCAGCAGGTCGGCGAGGGCGTACTTGCCTCCGGCGTGCAGTGCCAGCCGGACCTCGTGCGCGGCGTCGGGGTACCCGATCGGCGTGGCGATGGCGAACCGGTCGAGCTGGCTCTCCACCAGCGGGAACGTCCCCCGCTGCGAGCGCGGGTTCTGCGTCGCGATCACCATGTGCGGCTGCGGCAGCGGCCAGGACTCGCCGTCGACGCTGACCTGACGCTCCTCCATCGTCTCGAGGAGCGCTGACTGCGTGCGGGGCGGGGTGCGGTTCAACTCGTCCACGAGGACGATGTTGGCGAAGACCGGTCCCGGCCGGAAGTCCCATTGGGCCGTGTCGGGCGTGAAGACCGAGACGCCGGTGATGTCGGACGGGAGAAGGTCGGGGTGCCCCTGGACTCGCGACAACTCGGCCCCGAGCGACATCGCAAGGGCTCGGGCCAGCACGGTCTTGCCGACGCCGGGCACGTCCTCAATGAGCAGGTGGCCTCCGGAGAGGGCGGCGGTGGCCGCAGCGAGCAGGGCGTCCTCGCTACCGAGCATGACCAGCTCGAGATTGCGCACCAGAGCCTGGCCCAGGGCGATCGCGGCATCGATGTCACGGACGCGTGCGTCGACAGCGCTCACCCCGTCGCCGCCGTCACCTGGGCCATGGCACCCCACATTACGGGTGCAGGGATCCCGCCCGGTGTCGTCGGCCCGGTGATCCACCTGGCAGCGAGCGACGTCGGGCGGGGAGGATGGGTCATCAGCGAGCCCACCGAGCCCACATTTGTCGATCCGTTGTTCTCCCCGCCCCCACCACCACGAGGCCCGGGCTACGTGCTGACGCCGCTCGGGGTGGAGCACAACGAGGCCGACCTCCGCGCCTGGAGCTCGAGTGTCGCCCACATCCACGCCACCGCCGGCTTCGAGGGCCACCCCTGGCCCGACGAGCCCATGACGCTCGAGCGCAACCGCGAGGACCTGCGTCGTCACGCCGAGGACTTCGCCGGGCGGCGCGGCTTCACCTACTCGGTCCTGTCCGACCCCGGGGGCGACGTTGTCGGGTGTGTCTACATCTACCCCTCCCCCCTCCATGGGGTCGACGCCGTCGTGCGGTCCTGGGTGCGGGCCAGCCGGTCCGAGCTCGACGAGCGGCTCTACCGGACGGTCAGTGAGTGGCTGGCGGCGGAGTGGCCCTTCCGCCGGTTCGACTACGCACCGCGCTGAACCGGGGTCCCGGCGCGGGCGGTGCCCCGAGGGCCGGTCGTTCGCCGAAACTATAAACGGAGTCGTAGATAGTTCTCAGAGACATCGCCCCGACCGACGTCGGCGCCCACGGGCAGCGCCAGCGGAGCGCGGCGGTGCCCGCCCCCCGCTCTCCCCTCAGGGCTGGCGCCCCAGAAATGCGGCCAAGCGGTCGGCCGGGCAGGCACCGGACGGAACCTCCACCTTGGGGCCGAACGGCGCCTGGCCTTCAGCACCCCGGAGGTCGTCGGGCAGGAACCCTTCGGCGATCGCCAAGAGCTGCATGGCCAGCCCGGGGTCGAGGTCGGTCGACTGCCCGGTCGCCTTGGCCAGGTCCCAGCCGTGGGTGAAGGTGTCGATCGTCGCGATGTTGATGAAGACGCCGCCGGGCAGGTCACCGAAGGGGAGCTTCATCGTCTTGTCCATGGCGTCGGGGGCCTCGAAGGCCTTGACGGCACGCGCCGCTCCCTTGTTGAACTCCGTGACGAAGTCGCCCTCGCAGAAGTCCGGCGCGTCACCCTCGGACGGCGCCTCGCCGGTCTCGGCCGTCACCGCGAAGTACGTGGTGCCGCCGACAATGTGGTTCACCAGCTCGCGCACCTTCCACGATGCGCACGGGGTCGAGCCGTCCATCTTCTGCGCATCCACGCCGGAGAGCACCCCGGCGGTCGATGCGAAGGCCTGGGCCAACATGTCTGCAGCCACGATCTCGGTCCTCTCGTCGTGGTCGGCCCCTCATCGCGGTGCCGGGCACCGTGCCGACTCGTCGAGGCGAACCTAGCCCGCTCAGGGCAGCGCTGCCGTAGCCTCCCCGACCAGCTTGTCCTCGCCCTGCGCGTTGGACAGCGTCACCGCGAGGTCGACCAGCTTCTTGCCGTCCTCCTGGCGCTTGGCGGTGACGACGATCTTGGAGGAGAGCACCTCGTCGGGCCACGTCTGGCGGGCGAAGCGGACCTGGTACCGCGTCACGTTCCCCACACCCACGTAGTCGGTCAGCGCCGAACCGAGCAGTCCCATGGAGAACATGCCGTGCCCGAAGACGCTGGGCTGCCCGGCCGCCTTGGCCGCAACCTCGTCGTGGTGCATCGGGTTGAAGTCCCCCGATGCTCCGGCGTACTTCACCAGGTCCGTCCGCGTCAGCGTGTGCGTGACCACCGGCGCCTCGTCTCCGACCTTCACGTCGTCGAAGGACAGCTTCTTCTCACCCATCGTGTCGACCTCCCGTCAACTTCTTGTCCACTGCCCGCGGCCCTAGGCGCGGTGAATCAGGTTGAACCGCGCGGTGACCACCGGCTCACCGGTCGCGTCGTCGGACCAGTTGGTCTCCGAGACGACGAAGGTCATCGTCCTGCCCTTGGACTCCTTCTGGTAGGCGTCGGTGATCTTTCCCTCGCTCACCAGCACGTCGCCCACCTGCACGGGACGGTGGTAGATGAACTCCTGCTCGCCGTGCAGGATCAGCCCGCCCTTGGCCATCAACGGCCCGAGGGCCGCCATGAGGGGGCTCCCGGTCGGCGCGTCGGCCGGCTGGAGCTCCTCGAACTTGCCCGAGAACTCCATGGCGAAGGGCCACGTCAGCGGCGCGGGGATGGCGTCGAAGCCAGCCTCCTTGGCCGCCTCGGGGCTGTGGTAGATCGGGCTCGTGCTGAGCACGGCGTCGGCGAAGTGCTGCACCGGCCCCCGCTCCACGACCACCTTGGCCTTGCCCGTCGGCTTCCCGATGATCCCCTTGAGCACGTCTTCTTGCGATGCGGCGCCGTCTGCCATCGTCTGCCTCCTGTCCCCCTCCGCCGTCGTACCGGACCACGTCAGTCATGGCGGGCACCGGCCCCCGGCCGATGCAGCGCCAAAGGTAGCGGGGTCGCACGGACGGCGCCCAATCCGTTCGGCGACCCGGCGGCCCCGGCCCCTGCTCGATACCATCGGCCGCCGTGGCCCGCTCCGACCCCGACTTCTTCGAGGTGGTGCAGACCCAGCGGGCGGCGCGGTCGTTCCTCCCCGACGACGTGGACGACGAGACCGTCGCCCGCATCCTGACGGCCGCCACCCACGCGCCGAGCGCGGAGAACAGCCAGCCCTTCGTGTTCATCGTCGTGCGTGACCCTGGGCTGCGCGCCACGATCGGCGAGCTGACGGCGCGCATCTGGCAGGGCGGCGCCCGGGCGCTCGAGGAGCAGCGCCTCTCCCCCGCCTTCCTGCGTGACGTCGACCGCGGGGCGATGGGGGGCATCGCCGCCGCGCCCGTGCTGATCGTCGTGTGCGGCGACACCCGCCTGACCTACGCCCAGTCGATGGACGCCTCGGTCTTCCCCGCCGTGCAGAACCTGCTGCTCGCCGCCCACGCGCTCGGCCTCGGCTCGACGCTCACCACCATGCCCGTCCTCGCCGGTGACGCGCTCTCCGGCCCCCTCGGCCTGCCGCCCGAGGTGCTACCGGTCGCCGTCGTCCCGCTCGGCCACCTCCCCGCGCCGCTCGGCCCGCCCCGGCGGCGGCCGCTCTCGGAGAAGGCCCACCTCGATCGTTACGGCATGCCGTTCACCCCTGGCGCCACGCCGCCCCCACCGGTGAAGCGCTCCAGGAACCCGCAATAGCGGTCCAGGATCACCGGCCACGCGTAATTCGCCTCCACGTACGTGCGGCCGTTGCGGCGCATCGTCTCGTGCACCGCGTCGTCCGTCGTCAGGAGACCCACGACGGCCTCGAACTCTGCGAAGTCGCCGAACCACAGCCCGGCACCCGACTGCTCGCAGTGCTCCCGGGTGGGCCCGCAGCGCGCGTTCACCAGCACGGGCACCCCGGCGGTGAACGCCTCGACCACCGTGAGCGAGAAGGACTCGTGGGGGGAGGGAGCCACCAGCGCCCGCGCACCGCGCAGCAGGCCCCACTTGTCCCCTTCGTCGATCATGCCGGTGACCACGATGTCGTCGGCCCGATCGGGAGGGTTGACGACCTGGCCCACGAGCACCAGGCGGAGCGGGCCGGGATGGCGCCGCTTGTAGGCCCGGAAGGAGCGCCACAACATGCCGGTCCCCTTCTGGTCGTCGACCCGTCCGATGCACACGAGGTAGGGCGCCTCGCCGAGCCCGTATTCGATGCGCACCGCCCCCTCGTCACCGTCCCCTTCGGGCGGCTCCTCGACGCCGAGCCCGATGAGCACCTGGGGGGTGGTGGCCACCTCGAAGCGCTCGTTCACCAGGGTGCGCTCGCTCCGGCTGTGGAACGCGAAACCCCGGCAACGGGCGAAGAGCTCGTCGTAGAGCGGCAGATGCAGCGCGGGCTCCTCGTGCGCGGCCGGGTGCAGAATGGCGCGCTCGGCCACCAGGGGCAGGCCGCGGACGGTCGGGTAGTACAAGTAGGGGTAGAAGGCCACGACGTCGGCGTCGCTGCCCGCCACCGCGTCGAGCAGCGCCGGCGACCGCGGCCCCTGGAGGTCCACCCAGCGCTCCATGTCCTCCCGGCTGGCGTGTGCGGGGTCCTCCCGCATCCCGGCCCACAGCGGGTGGAAGCTCTCGTCGCGCCCGGCCTCGGAGCGGATGCGGCGCACCGTCACCCCGTTGATCTCCTCGGTCCCCTCGGGGAGCTCGTCGCGCCACGTGATGGCGTCGACGGCGCAGGTGGTCAGCACCTCGACCTCGTGGCCGCGGTCGGCCGCGAGATGCTCGGCCAGCATGCGCGCCCCGGTCTCGGCGCCGCCACGGATCTCGATGCCGTAGCGCGGCACCACGAAGGCGACCTTCACCGGTGCCCTACGTGCGCAGGAGGGCGGGCAGGCGGCACGCAGCGAACATACCGGTCCGGGCCGGTGCGGCGACCCGGCGCCACCTGACCCCACCAGACGCGGCTGTCAGGCGCGGGGATATGGTGAGCCGGTGCAGGAGCACCACTACTTCGTCGACATCGACGCCACGGTGGACGAGCTGTGGCAGCTCTTCTGGGCCCGCATCCCCCACACCGAGACGGGGGACGTCACCATCGACATCCTCTACCCCGGCAATGACGTTGGTGACGGGCTGATCCGGCACTGCACGTTCCGTGTGCCGCGCTACCTGCTCACGGGCGGCAAGGGCCAGTCGTGGGAGTGGCTGACCGAGGTGACGCCGAAGGAGTCGTGGAAGTACACCGCGGTCGGTCGTCCGCTGCTCTCCGAGGCCGAGGGGCGCACGAGGTTGGAGGACCTCGGCGACGGCCGGACCCGCGTCCACTTCTCCGAGACGTACCACGCGTTCAACCCACTGCTGCGCGCCCTGCTCGAGAAGCGGGTGCACGCCTTCATCTCGAAGGACAACGACCGGCTGATCAAGGAGTCGCTGACGACCGGCGTGCGGTACCTGCGCGCCGCGAAGGCCAAGGCCGCCGCCAAAGCCGCCGGCGGTCGACAGCCCGACGCCTCGGCGCAGTGACCGTCGTCGACCTCTGGGTCAACGCCCTGACCGGCAAGGCAGCCGAGGCCTTCATGGAGCAGGCGGGCAACGAGGGCATCCCCGAGCTGCTGGGCGGGGACCTCTCGGCCGCGTCCACCCCGGAGCAGCTCCTGGCCACCATGGACGCCTGCGGGGTCGACGTCGGTGTCGTCGCGGCCAGCCTCACGACGGGTGAGACCGACGCCCTGCTCGACGAGGTGGCCGCGTACCCCCACCGACTGCGCGTGGCGCTGGTCGCCGACCGGCCCGACCGCCCCGTGCGGCAGTGCACGCGCCTGCGGGCCTTCGCCACGCACCCGGCGGTGGCACTCGTGCGGGTCACGCCCCTCGTGCACCAGTACCCGCTCAACGACAAGCTCTACGACCCCGTCTACGCCACCTGCGCCGAGCTCGGCCTGCCCGTCTCCATCAACGTCGGGATCCCCGGGCCGCGGGTGCGCTCCGCCTGCCAGCATCCCGGGCTGCTCGAGGACGTCCTCATCGACTTCAAGGGGCTCACGGTCATCGGCGCCCACATGGGCCACCCCTACGAGGCCCTGCTGATGCAGTACATGCTCAAGTGGCCGGACCTCTACCTGTCGAACTCGGCCTATCTCGCCAAGTACATGGACCCGGCACTCGTTTCGTTCATGGACTCCACGAGAGGCATGGGCCGCGTCCTCTACGCGTCCGACCATCCCTTCCTGCCAATGGAACGGGCGGTGGCCGCCGCCCGTCAGCTGCCCCTCTGCGAACCGGCCGCCCAGGCCTTCCTGGGCGGCACGGCCGCCCGCCTCCTCGGCCTCGGCTGACCGCGTCACCGGCGCATCGTCCCGGTCGGAGCCCGGGGACGTGCCGCTACCCTGCCAGCATGGACCTGGGCCGGATCGGCGTGTGGTGGAGCGGCTCGTGGCGGGTGTCCGACGCTCCCGAGCTCGACGTCGCCGCGGAGCTCGAGTCCCTGGGCTACGGGGCATTGTGGTCGTCGGGGCGCTACGAGCCCGGGCTCTCGCCCCATTTCGAGCGCCTCCTCGCGTCGACGGACCACGCGGTGGTGGCCAGCGGCATCGTCAGCATCTGGCACGCCGCGCCCGCCGACGTCGGCCCGGCCGTCGCCGCGCTCGAGGCCAGGTTCGCCGGGCGCTTCCTGCTCGGCCTCGGCGCCAGCCACGCCCCGCTGACCGAGCACTACGCGCGCCCCTACTCGCACATGGTCGCCTACCTCGACGCGCTCGACGACCTGGAGGCGCCGGTGCCGCCGGAGCGGCGCGCGCTCGCCGCGCTCCGCCCCCGCATGCTCGAGCTGGCCGCAGCTCGTGCCGCGGGCGCCCATCCCTACTTCGTCCCGGTCGAGCACACGGCACACGCACGCACGATCCTTGGCCCAGGACCGCTGCTCGCCCCTGAGGTGGCGGTCGTCCTCGACACGGACGTGGCGCGAGCACGGGAGCTCGCGCGCACCTACGCCGCCAACTATCTCAGCCTGCCCAACTACACGAACAACCTGCGCGACTTCGGCTACGGCGACGACGACATCGCCGGTGGCGGGAGCGATCGCCTGATCGACGCCGTGATCCCCTGGGGCGACGCCGCGACCATCGCAGAGCGCCTTCGCCAGCACCACGACGCGGGCGCGGACCACGTGTGCATCCAGGTGATCGCCGACTACTCGACCTTCCCGCTGGCCCAGTACCGAGAGCTCGCCGGGGCCCTCCTCTGATCGGGCTCAGGCCCGCTCCGCCAGCAGCTCCGCCAGCGCCCGGAAGGCCCGGCCCCGGTGCGACACGGCGTCCTTCTCGGCCGGCGCCATCTCGGCGAAGGTGCGCCCGTCCCCGCCGGTGGGCACGAACACGGGGTCGTAGCCGAAGCCGTTCTCCCCGCGGGGTGCCGTGGCGATCGTCCCCTCCATCACGCCCTCGGCCCACAGCTCGGACCCGTCCGGGAAGGCCGCCAGCGCCACCGTCTTGAAGCGGGCCCGCCGCTCACCGCCGCCGTCGCCCAGCGCGGCGAGCTCACGCAGCAGCTTGGCCACGTTGTCGGCATAGGTCGCGTCGTCGCCGGCGTAGCGAGCGGAGTACACCCCCGGCGCACCGCCCAACGCGTCGACCTCCAGCCCCGTGTCGTCCGCCACCGCCGCCTGGCCCGTCGCGTCCACCAGCGCGCGCGCCTTGAGCCGCGCGTTGTCGAGCAGCGTCTCGCCGTCCTCGACGACATCGAGCACGTGGTCGGGCCGGGGCCGCAGTTCGACCTCCATGGCGGACGACAGCACGGCGGCGATCTCGGCGGCCTTGTGCGGGTTCGCCGACGCCAGCACCAGCTGCAGCGGACCCTCCCCGCTCACCGCCGGGGAGGCGGCTCGGCCAGCACGGCCGCCTGCAGACCTGTCAGCTCCTTGATGCCCGCCTCGGCCAGCCCGAGCAGCGTGTCGAGCTCGCTCCTGCTGAACGCCATCCCCTCCGCGGTGCCCTGGACCTCGACGAAGCGCCCGGCCCCGGTCATGACGACGTTCATGTCCACCTCGGCCCGCGAGTCCTCCACGTAGGGCAGGTCGAGCATCGGCACCCCATCGACGATGCCCACCGAGACGGCCGCCACCGAGTCGATCAGCGGGTGCGTGCTGATCGTCCCGGCCCGCACCAGGCGTGTGCAGGCGTCGTGCAGCGCGACATAGGCGCCGCAGATGGAGGCCGTGCGGGTGCCGCCGTCGGCCTGCAGGGCGTCGCAGTCGACGGTGATCTGGACCTCACCGAGGGCCACGAGATCGCTCACCGCGCGCAACGAGCGCGCGATGAGCCGCTGGATCTCCTGCGTCCTCCCGGACTGCTTGCCCTTGGCCGCCTCCCGGGAGGCCCGCTCGGGCGTCGAACCCGGCAGCATGGAATACTCCGCGGTCACCCAGCCCTTGCCCGTGCCGCGCATCCAGGGCGGCACGCGCTCCTCCACCGACGCCGTGCACAGCACCTTGGTCTGCCCGAACGTCACCAGCACCGATCCCGGCGCCATGACCGTGTAGTCGCGCTCGAAGGTGACCGGCCGTAGCTGGTCGATGGCGCGCCCGTCCGGGCGGGCGGTACGGGGATCCCCGCTCACGTCGCTTCCTCCCACTGCACTCCTCTCGGATCCTGTGGCCTCGGCCTCGTCCTCGGCGGACACCGTAGAGCACGGTGGTACCCCGACGGGCGGGGCCCCCACCGCTCAGTTGCCGTGAGCGAAGGCCTCTGGGTACGAGTGGGTCGAGATCTCCAGCGCCGCGTCGACGTCGCGGTAGGTCTTGAGCTCAATGACGTTGCCGCTCGGGTCGGCGACCTTGGCCTTGGTCTGCTCGGTGGCCAGCCCCTCGTCGTCGGTCGAGATCGGGACGACCCAGTGGACGCCGCCCGCGCTCAGCCGGGCCATCATGTCCTCGAAGTCCTGCCGTCCCAGCGTGACGCCGAAGTGCCTCGAACCCCCCACCGCGACCGGCGGCACCTCGTCCGGGCGGTCCTGCAGAGTGATCTGCATGCCGTAGAACCACACGTCGGTGAAATCCCTCCGCGTGCGCGCCGCCTGGCAGCCGAGCGTGTGCACGTAGAAGTCGCGCGCCTCCTCCATGTTCCGCACGGGGATGGAGAGGTGGAGGATCGGTTGCATGGGCCAAGCCTACGACGGCGCGCGCTCAGGCTCTTCCCGCCGCCAAGAGCACACATTCGGACATCGCGAGCGGGTCAGCGCGGCTGTTGGGTGCGGTGGCTGCCGCCCGGCACAGTGACAGGGAGGCGCCGGTGGCGGGTGTGCCCGACGGTCCTCCGCGTTGCAGCTTCCACACCCAGGCGCCGTCCTCGTAGACCGGGGCGGTGCCGAGGACCATGGTGAAGAACCCCGAGGCGTACACCGGGTCGCGGCTGGCGCCGGCGATCACGACCTCCTGCACCTGCCACGCCTGCAGGGCGCTGCGGACGGTCGCGATCTGCGCCGGGGTCCCCGTGGGCCGGGTCCCCCCGACCACGCTCAGGTCGGACAGGATCCGGCGGGCCGATCCCGGCGCACCCTGCCCGACCGGCCCTCCCACGGCGTTGGGGGTCTTGAGCGCGGCGCCCGCCAGGCTGAAGTGCATGTCGTCGACCGCCTGCCACAGCATGGGTTGCGCGGAGCCCGACACGGCGAAGGGGACGGTGAGCAGCACCGTGCCGGACGGGAGCGCCGGCGCCACCTCGCGCAGGTAGGCCGGGACCCGTACCGGCACGACGGTGAACGGCAGGTCGAACGTGGCGAACACCGGTACGAGCGCCACCACCGCCACCAGGGCCGTCGCGGCCACGATGACCGCGTGAAGGTGTCGCGCCGTCCATGAGGCCGGCCGGCGGTGCGCGACGTAGAGCGCATCGAGGCCCACGGCGAGGAGGAAGGCGACGAAGAGCGTGAGGAACGGCGCGAACTGGTCCGGCAGGATCTCCTTGAACAGCGGGAGCGTCGAGAGGTTGCGCCAGGGCAGCCACGGGTGCCCCAGCCAGGACGGCGCGCTCAGGAGATAGCCGCCGAGCGCGAGCCACAGGGTCACGGCCGTCAGGAAGAGGAGCAACCACGTGACGCCGCGCCGTCGCGCCACGACGACGGACGCCACCGTGACCAGCGCGATCCCGCCGCCGACATAGTCGGGGGGTGGGCCGTTGCGGCCGAGGTAGCCCCCGAAGCGGATGGACTCGGGGGCGAGCGCCGCGTACTGCCCCGGCGCGAGGACCCCCGAGAACGGCACGCCCGAGATGGGCGCCAGCGCGAAGAGCACCCCGGTCACCGCCTGGGGCCCGGCCAGGCCGAACCAGACGGGGTAGGCCAGCAACGCGACGGTCACGCCCGCGGCGAGGCCGAGCGCCGGCAGGGCGTGGCCCGAGCGCACCCGCACCTGGCGCCAGCCGACCGCCATCACCGCCACCAGGCCGACGACGGCGAACAGGAGGCACATCACCATCACCTCGGGCGAGATCAGGAATTGGACCACCAGCAGTGCGGCCAGCACCAGCCCGTCGCGGCGCACCGAGTGCTCCTGGCGGATCACGATCTCGTGCAGCGTGGTGAACAGGAGCGGTGGGATGACCAGGAAGGTGGCCGACACGTGGCCGAAGGCCAGTGACGTCACGATCGCCGACGAGTAGCCGTACACGAGCCCGGCGGGGATGGCGGCGGCCTTCCAGGTGACGAGCGGGCGGATCGCGGCGAAGCAGCCCCATGCGCTGAGCGCCGGGGCGAGGGTGAGCGCCACGTTGGTGGAGGTGACGGGTCCGAAGAGCGACGTCACCGGCGCCAGCACGACGCCGATCAACGTCCCCGACGTGTTCGACAGCAGGTTGGCGCCGTCGGGGACGTTCACCGCACCAGAGAAGAAGAGGTTGTGGAGGTGGGCGATGGCCCAGGCGGGCCAGGCCATGAACCAGACCTCCTGCGCCGGATCGCCGCACCCGCACGTCAGGGTGGAGGAGGGATGGCCCGACCACACGTGCCACCAGAGCGCCACGGCGGGGACGGTGAAGAGGGCGATGGCGGCGACGTGGAAGCCGAGTGCCCGCACGGCCCGGCGCGTGCGGCTGCTGCCCGGCGCCTGGTCAAGCTCGTCCGGACGGTCGTCGGAGTCTTCGGGGAGGCTGGTGTCGGGTGCCTCCGACGGGCCGGGCGTGTCGTGCGGGGGGTGCATCGACACGTCCATCCCGCTCGTCACTGGCGCCGAGCGTACCGCCACGCCCCCCCACCTCCGGGGCAACGAGGCTGCCCGTGCGGCGTTCCTATGATCGTCGGCGTGCCCGCCGACCGCCGCTGCATCGTCGTGGGAGCGGGCCTCCTCGGGCTGAGCGCCGCGTGGGCGCTGGCGCGCCGGGGGTGGGACGTCGTCGTCCTGGAGGCCGCCGGCACCGTCGGCCACGAACGGTCGGGCTCCAAGGGCGACGCTCGCATCTTCCGGCTGGGCTACCCGGACCCTCTCTACGTCGGGATGGCGCTGCAGGCCCGGGACCTCTGGCACGACCTGGAGGGCGCCGGCGGGGCTCGGCTCCTGCACGCGACGGGCCAGGTGACGCTCGGTGACGAGGCCGCGCTCGACTCCATCGCCGGCGCGCTGGCGGCGTCGGGCGCGCCGGCCGAGTGGCTCTCGGCGGCCGAGGCGGCGGCGCGGCTCGGCGGGATCACGGCCCCTGGCCCCGTGCTGTTCGAGCCCGGATCGGGCGTGCTGGCCGCCGACGAATGCCTCCGGGCCCTGTGCGACACGGGAGGTTTCGCGCTCGGGATGGGCGTGGCGGCGACCGCCGTGGGGGAGCGACCCCACGGTGCCACCGTGACGACCGCGGACGGGCGGGTCCACGGTGCCGACGTCGTCGTCGTCTGCGCCGGCCCACGCTCCCTGGCGCTGCTGGGCGCGACGCACGCGGTGGCGGCCGCACCCACTCTCCCCCAGGTGGCCTTCTTCCGCCCGACGAGCGGCGTCGGCCCGATGGTGCCGCTGCCCGTCTTCATCGAGTGGGGGGACGACATGATCTACGGACTGCCCGTGCCCGGCGACGGCGCGCACGGAGGCACCTACAAGGTGTCGCACCACACGCCGGGGACGGCCCTCGACGGGTTCGACCCCACCGACCCCGCGCCCTTCTCCGACGACCCCTCACTCCTGGCCGCACTGAGCGGCGCGGTCGCCCGTCTCCTCCCGTCCTTGGATCCCGAGCCCGTGGCGACCGAGCGCTGCGTGTACGACAACTCCGCGGACACCGACTTCGTCCTCGATCGGGTGGGACATGTCGTCGTCGGCTGCGGCACCAGCGGGCACGGGTTCAAGTTCGGCCCTCTGCTCGGTGAGTTCCTGGCCGACCTCGCCGACGGCGACGACGCGCCGGTCGTCCTCGGCCGCTTCGGCCTGCACCGGGGGGTGGGCACGGGAGCACCCTCCCACTAGGTTGCTCCCGTGCCCCGCTACGTCGCACTGCTCCGGAGCGTCAACGTCGCCGGTCACGGCCGCGTCGCCATGCAGGAGCTGCGAGCCTCCTTCGAGGCCCTCGGCTACACGGGGGTGACGACGTACATCCAGACGGGGAACGTCCTCTTCTCCTCCGGCTCGAAGAGCGAGGCGGCCATCTCGGCGGCCATCGAGCAGCGGCTGGCCGAGGACTTCGGCGACTCGCCGGCGGTCATCTTGCGCACGGCGCCCGAGTTGCAGCGCGTCGCCACGGCCAGCCCGTTCGCCAAGGCGGGTGCGAGCCCGTCCCGCCACCACGTGACGTTCCTGGCCACGCCTCCGGCGAAGGCGG
>CAWGOJ010000035.1:0-35247 GCA_963824195.1 uncultured Acidimicrobiaceae bacterium
CAGGCGGCGATGTAGCGCGGCATGGGAACGATGTCCCAGCCAACTGCCGACCCTGGCGCACCGGTCTCCACCTGTGCCGTCTCGAGTCGTTCGGCTGACAGCTGACGGCTCTCAGCCCCAGGTCATGCCTGTAATGGCGACCTTTTTCTTCTTCGCGTCCGAAAGTGGCCGATACCTAATCCCGAGGGCCGTCCTGGATGAGAGCGAGGAGGAACATGCGCGGGACCATGGGTCGGGCGGGAACCGGTGTCGGCGCGCTGCTCCTCTTGGGAGCGTCACTGATCGTTCCCCAGGTCATCGGTCCGACGGGTGCCGCAGCAGCGGCTACCGCGCATGTGGTCGTGGGTCCCAGCCCGACGCCGGCGTTCGTTCCGCCGGCCTGCGGCACCGGGACCCCCGCGTACAACTACGAGGGGAGCGGCGACGCGGCGGACCCCCAGGTGGTCTATTCCGGCGGCACGTACTACGCGTTCACGACGGGCAATGCCCTCGGGAACAACATCGCAGCGCTGGTCTCCTCGTCACCCAACTCCGGGTACGGGCCCTACACGCACAAGTGCTACGGATCGACGGCCCTGCCGAGCCCTTCGCCGTGGGAGCAACCCAGCACACAGACCTCGCCGGGAGTCTTTCAGTACGGCGGCCATTGGGTGATGTTCTACGACGCGGCGCAGTCGGGACACGCGTCGGACAGCGGGTTCGACTGCCTCGCCGTGGCAAGGGCGGCCTCCATCTCGGCCACGGACGCGGAATTCGGCGACGTGTCCAACGGGCCGATCGAGTGTCAACCGACCGGATCCATCGACCCCGAGCCCTTCGTCGACCCCAGTACCGGCATCGCCTATCTCGTCTGGAAGCAGAACGATGGTGGGTCATCGGCACCGGCGTACATCTGGGCCGAGCAACTCAACTCGAGCGGAACCGGATTCGCCCCCGGCTCCTCGCCGAGCCTTCTGCTCACGAACGACACGGTGTCGTATCCCTGGGAGACCACGGTGGAGGACCCGTCGATGAAGGCAGCCGGTGGCGGCTTCTACCTCGCCTTCTCGGCCGGCGACTACACGAGCACCGGCTACTCCGAGGGGATCACCGCCTGCAGCGGACCTCTCGGTCCCTGCGGCCCGCAGAGCCAGGTGCTCACCACGTACGGGTCAGCGCTCGGTCCGGGTGGAGGTGCGCTCTTCTCCGACGCCGCGGGGAACTGGTGGCTCGACTATGCGGCATGGCGTGGCGGTTCGCCCGGGTGTACCAGCTACGCGTGCGGTGCCGCCCGGCAGCTCTTTGTCGCCCCGATCAACCTGCCCAGTGGCAACGGACAAGTTCCCTGCAACGCGCCGGCATCGGCGTACGGGTACTACATGGTCGCCTCGGACGGCGGCATCTTCAACTACGGCGATCTCCCGTTCTGCGGCTCGGACGGGGGGCGGTTCCTGAACAAGCCGGTGGTTGGGATGGCCGCAACCCGTGACGGCGGCGGGTATTGGTTGGTGGCCTCGGACGGCGGCATCTTCAACTACGGCGACGCCCCGTTCCACGGCTCGGCCGGCAGCATCGCCCTCAACGAGCCCATCGTGGGCATGGCGGCCACCCCCGACGGCGGCGGCTACTGGCTGGTGGCCTCCGACGGAGGCATCTTCAACTACGGCGACGCCGGCTTCTACGGCTCGGCGGGCTCCATCCACCTCAACAAGCCGATCGTGGGCATGGCCCCGACAGCCAGTGGCAAGGGCTACTGGCTCGTCGCGAGCGACGGTGGCATCTTCAACTACGGCGACGCCACGTTCCACGGCTCGGCCGGCTCCCTCCCCCTCAACAAGCCCGTCGTGGGGATGGCCGCCACGCACGACGGCGGGGGCTACTGGCTGGTGGCCTCCGACGGGGGCATCTTCAACTACGGCGACGCCCCGTTCCACGGCTCGGCCGGCTCCCTCGCCCTCAACAAGCCCGTCGTGGGGATGGCCGCCACGGACGATGGCGGGGGCTACTGGCTGGTGGCGACCGACGGCGGGATCTTCAACTACGGCGATGCCCCGTTCCTCGGTTCGGCCGGCTCGATTCCCCTCGCCCAGCCAGTGGTGGGGATGTCCGCCTCCTGACCTCTGGCGGTGAGCCGGCTCTGTCCGCCGGTCAGCTCGCCGCAGGTTCCAGGACCAGGTCTGCGTCCCCTCCCGCCGCGACCTTGCCCCGCGGGTCCACGAACAGGCTGCCCCGAGTAGGCACATGACGATGGCGAAGTTGAAGGCGGTATGCAGCCCGTCGTTGAACGAGTTCGTGATGAGACTGGGGAAGAAGCGCTCGCCCGTGATGGTGCCGCGCTGGGCCGGGGTGAGCTGGGAGAGCACATGAGGGCCGAGGAGGTGGCCGGCAGGGTTGTAGCCGAGAAAGGCGGCGAAGAGCGTGGAGACCGGTGGGAGGTGCGAGATTGCCTGTGCGGTGGCGCAGCGGGACGCCGTGCGCGGTCAGGCCGCTGACGAGCGCTGGCCGGCAGGTGGTCGGAGAGGCCGACGATGATCAGGGTGAAGAAGATGCCGATGGAGAGCACCTGGGCCGAGTTCTGGAAGGTCGTGTTCATGCCGGATCCGGCACCACGGTGCTGCGGCCGGGAGGCTGTTCATGACGCCGGTGCGGTTGGAGGCGCCGAAGGATGACATGACGAGCCCGGTGCAGAAGAGCAGGACGGCGAAGAGGCAGTAGGGAAAGTCGACGGGGATCAGCTCGAGGAGGAAGAAGCGACCGCGCTGCCGAGCATGCCGCCGGTGGCGAAGGGTCGTGAGCCGTAGCGATCCGAGAGGATGCCCGAGAGCGGGCCGGCGATGAGGAAGCCGGCAGTGAGCGGGATCATGGAAGATGCCGGCCCACAGGGGGGTCACGGCGAAGGTGTAGCCGTGGCGGGGCAGCCAGATGCCCTGCAGCCAGATGATGAGCATGAACATGAGCCCGCCGCGCCTGAGCGCCGCCGAGGAAGCTGGCGAAGACCCCGGCCGAGAAGGCGCGGATCTTGAAGAGCTGCAGGCGGAACATCGGCTCCTCGGCCTGTGGACCTCGATGAAACAGAAGAGCGACCAGGAAGGCCAGGCCGACCGCCGAGCTCGGCCAGCACGGTCGGGTTGGTCCAGCCCATGGACGTGGTTCCCGTAGGGCTCGATGCCGTAGGTGATCCCGACCATGACCAGGATGAGCCCGACGGCGAAGGTGGCGTTGCCGGACCAGTCGATGCGCGCCCGAGAGCCGCTTGGCCACCTCCTCGAGCGAGAAGTAGCCCCAGACGGTGGCGAAGAGCCCGATGGGCACCGAGACCAGGAAGATGAGGCGCCAGTTGATGGGGGCGAGAAGGCCGCCCAGCAGCAGCCCGATGAAGGAGCCACTGATGGCGGCCGCCTGGTTGATGCCGAGGGCAAGCCGCGTCGGTCGGGCGGGAAGGCGTCGGTCAGGATGGCGGCCGAGTTGGCCATGAGCATGGCGGCACCGACCCCTGGAAGATGCGCATGACGATCAGCCAGATGCCCCCGGCGGTGCCGGTCATCCAGGTGATGCTGAGCAACAGGGAGAAGAAGGTGAAGACGGCGAAGCCGAGGTTGTAGATCCGGACCCGGCCGTAGAGGTCGCCGAGGCGGCCGAGGCTCACCACCAGCACGCTGGTGACGATCAGGAAGCCCAGGATCATCCAGAGCAGGAAGAAGGTGTTGGACGGCAGGAGGGGATCGAGATGGATGCCGCGGAAGACGGCGGGCAGTGCGATGAGAACGATGGATGCGTCGATCGTCGCCATGAGCATGCCCAGCGTCGTGATGAAGAGCGCCGCCCACTGGTGGCGTTCGTTCGCGGGCATTGGGCCGAGCCTGTGCGGTGAGGGAACGTCGTCGGCGGCCAGGTCGATCACGGGCGCTCGCCCTGGCCCCCAGACGGTGCCATCGCCTCCGTCTTCTGCATGAGTGCGGCCTCCCGCCGGCGCGGCCGGCGTCCCAGACGGCTATCAGGAACAGGATATTCCGCTTTGCTAGCATAACCGGAACGAATCATTCCGTCTGAGGGGACTCCCGGGACCATGGCTCGCAGGCACACCAACTACCGCGTCACCTTCGTGGTCCTCGCCACGGCGGCGCTGGCCTTCAGCCTGCTGCAGTCGCTCATCATCCCCGCCATCCCCCAGCTGGAGCACACGCTGCACACGTCGGAGAGCGGGGCGAGCTGGCTGCTGACCGCATACCTGCTGAGCGCCGCAATCGCCACGCCGATCCTGGGCCGCGTGGGCGACATGGTCGGCAAGGAGAAGATCATCGTCGCCGTGCTGATCGCCCTCTCGGTCGGGACATTGATCAGCGCGCTGTCCACCACCCTGCCCGTGATGCTGGTCGGCCGCGTGATCCAGGGCGCGGCCGGGGCCGTGTTCCCGCTCGCTTTCGGCATCATCCGCGACGAGTTCCCCCCCGAGCGCGTGGCGGGCGCCATCGGCATCATGTCGGCCATCCTCGGCGCCGGGGCGGGGGCGGGCATCGTGCTGGCCGGTCCGATCCTCGTGCACCTGAACTACCACTGGCTCTACTGGGTGCCACTCATCATGTCCGTCACGGCGACGATCGCCACCTTCGCCTTCGTTCCCGAGTCGCCGGTGCGTTCCCCGGGCCGCATCAACTGGTTCGGGGCGGTCCTGATGTCGGGCTGGCTGGTGACGGGGCTGCTCGCCATCTCCTACGCGCCGACGTGGGGGTGGGGGAGCACGTCGGTCGTCGTCCTGGGCGCCGCCACCGTGGTCCTGATCGTGACGTGGATGTTCTCGGAGACCCGGTCCGCCTCGCCGCTGGTCGACATGAAGATGATGCGCATCCCTACGGTCTGGGCCACCAACCTGGCTGCACTGCTCTTCGGCTTCGGCATGTTCGCCATGTTCATTGCGCTGCCCCAGTTCGCGCAGACACCGACCCACGTGGGGTACGGGTTCGGGGCCTCGGTGACCCAGTCGGGCCTCTACCTGCTGCCCTTCGCCCTGGCCATGGTGATCGTGGCTCCGATGACCGGGCGGCTCTCGGTGCTCATCGGCTCCAAGATCATGCTCGTGGCCGGCTCGCTCTTCGCCGCCTCGAGCTACCTCCTCCTGGTGCTGAGCCACAGCCAAGCCTGGTCGATGTACGCCGCAACGGGTCTGCTCGGCATCGGCATCGCCCTGGGCTTCGCCAGCATGGCGAACCTCATCATTGAGGCGGTGCCGGCCGAGCAGACCGGTGTGGCCACGGGGATGAACACCAACATCCGCAGCATCGGGGCTGCCCTGGGCAGCGGGGTGGCAACCAGCCTCGTCATCAGCGGCCTACTGCCCGATGGCTATCCCAAGGAGCACGGCTACGTGCTGGCCTTCGCGGCCAGCGGCGCCGGGTTGGTCGTGGCCGCCCTGGCCGCGCTGTTGATCCCCCGGCGTGAGGGCCCGTCCGTCGTTCTGCGTGAGGCGCACCCCGCGCTGACGGGGGAGGCCGAGGTCATCGTCGGTGCCATCGCCCTGCGGTCCGAGGACCTGGCGTGACCCGGCGCGGCGCTCTGACGGCGGACGTCGAGTCCGGTGCCGGCACGGGCGAAGAGGCGCGGCCGCTGCGCCGCGACGCCGAGGTCAATCTCGGCCGGATCCTCGAGGCAGCGCGCGACGTCTTCGCCGAGCAGGGCTACGACGCGCCCATGGAGGCCATCGCCACGCGGGCCGACGTCGGAGTGGGCACGCTGTACCGCCGCTTCCCGACTAAGGCCGATCTATTCAGCGCCGTCGTGGAAGCGGCGAGACGGCGCAACCGCGAGATCGCCGAGGACGTACTGGCCGATGTGGCGCCGGCCGACGCCGTCTTCGAATTCGTACGCCGGTGCATCGCCGTGCCCAGCGTGTGGCGAGACACGATCTCCGCGCCGCCATGGGCGTCGACGCGCGGGGCCGGGCTGGCGCAGATCGCCCCTCTCCTGGCCGACATCGTGGGGCGGAGCAAGGAGGCGGGGACCCTGCGCCCCGACGTCGAGGTGACCGACATCGTCGTCGTGCTCAAGGCGGTGCGCTCCATTGCCGACCTGTGCGACACGCCGGGCCAGAAGCCCTCGCTGCGCTTCCTGGAGCTGGCGCTCGACGGGCTGCGCCCCGGCCATGCGACGCCCGCCCACCCGCCGCTGAGCGTCGCGCAGTTGGGCAAGATCTTCGGGCGACGCTGAGGCCGCTCGGCCGCGGCGCGGAGGCTCAGGTGAGCGGATCCATCTCCGCCAGCGCGGCCCGGAGGTCGTCGCGCAGCCGCTCGGCAGTGGACTCCCAGTAGAGGGGACCCGTCCCGTCCGCCAGGAGGCTCCTGATGCGGGCTACGCCGCGCACGTCCACGGGCCCGCACGTGACCAGGCGATCCACGACGGCATCGAGCTCGGTACGAGCACCACGGACCGCCGAACGGCACACGGGCATCTTGAGGCGTGACCGCCGCGACGTCTCGGCCGCCGCCGCTATCCGCGTGAGGCTGCGGGCGAGAACGCGGCGCTGGGACGGTCCGCAGAGAAGCGCGGCGTGGAGCGCCAGGGCGATGCTCGACTCCGGGGACGCGCCGCCTGCCAGCTCGTGATCGAGCGCCGACGCCTTCAGACGGGCCAGCAGTCGGTCACGCATCCGTACCCGGCGCAGGCCGAGCCCGGCATCCTCCTCGAGCACGACGATCATCCTGCCCCTGCCCCTGCCCCTGCCCCTGACGCTGCCGAACCGTGACCATCAAGGTCATTGTGGACGCCTCACCATGACTAGTCAAGTACTTTTACCGGTCACGCCCGCTAGGATGGTTTCATGGCCCTCCCCTCGTGGGTCCCCGATGACGAGACCAAGCCCGCGCCGATGCCGCTCCTGGTGGTGCAGTCCTTCGTGAACACGTGGGAAGCCGACTCCGGCGTCGACCTGCTCGCTGATCCGCCGACGGCGAGTTTGTGGTTGCGCGACGCAGGGCTGATCGGCCCCGACGTCGAGGACGTGGACGCCGCCACGGCACGAGAGGTCAGGGAGAGCATTCGCGCCCTCCTCGTCCACAACGAGAGTGGTGAGGTCCCCGAGCCTTCGGCGGTGGGAGCTCTCGATGTGCTGGCCGAGAGGTGCCGGCTGCGGGCCGGCGTGCTCCCCGACGGGACCGTCGAGCTGCAGCCCCAGGCCGGCGGCTTCCCGGCGCTGGCCCGGCTCCTCCTCATCATCCGTGACGCGCAACGCGACGGCACGTGGGGGCGCTTGAAGGCCTGCAGGAACCCGGACTGCAGGTGGGCCTATTACGACCGCTCTCATGCGGGTCGGGGGGCATGGTGCGACATGGCGGTCTGCGGGAACCGGATCAAGAACCGCAACCTCCGATCGCGTCGGTCGGGCGTCGGCGGGGCCACCCGTGAAGAGGTCTCGGATCCCCGATGAGCGCCACCATCGCGTTCAAGGTCGAGGACAAGGTCGGCACGCTCGCGCTGGACAACTTCGCCAAGCGGAACGCGTTGGGTGCCACGACGGTGCAGGAGATGCTGGATGTGCTGAGCGAGTTCGCGCGCCAGGGAGTCCGTGCGGTCGTCCTGAGGACCGCGGAGATGAGAGACGTGTGGTCTGCCGGCCACGACATCGACGAGCTCCCGGTCCGCGGGGTGGACCCGCTGCCCTTCGCCGATCCGCTCGAGGAGCTCCTGCGGTCGGTGCGCGGGTATCCGGGCGCGGTCATCGCGATGGTCCACGGGACGGTCTGGGGCGGCGCGTGCGACCTGGTGCTGAACTGCGACATGGTGGTCGGGGACGAGACCGCCGCCTTCGCCGTGACGCCGGCCCGGCTCGGACTGCCCTACTCGGCTTCGGGGATCCAGTACTTCCTGGCCCGCCTTCCCCTCAATGTGGTGAACGAGCTCATGATGACGGCCGATCTCATCACCGCCGAGCGTGCCTACGCCGTGGGGATCATGAATCGTCTGGTGAGCAGCGAGACGCTCCACGACTGCACGTACCAGCTCGCCCGGAAGGTGAGGAGCCGTTCAGGCGATTCCATCCGCGCTTACAAGTTGCAGGCCACCACATTCGTGCGTGCCGTGGCGCTCTCCGCTCAGGACTCGCAGTGGATCAATCAGTTACGCCATGACGTCTATTCGGGCGACGACTACGCGGAGGGAATCAACGCCTTCCGGGAGAAGCGGGCGCCGGACTTCGAGTAGATCCGGTCCGCCGCGCCGGCACTCGCTCGCGGGGCCGAAAGTCTGCATGTTCGCCTCCGGGTCACCGAGTGTTCGCGGGAAGTTCACCGTCAGCTTCCGACTGCGGTTGCGGCTTCTATAAGGTCAGCTGCGCGACGAGAGCGGAGGTGAGCAGACGTGATGGCGCAGTGAGCCGGTCGACCGGCACACCCATGAAGCAGTGGTTCCGCTCACTCGTGACGTCGGTGTCGGGAGGCGACGTCGTCGCCTGGCCCGCGGTGCTCGCCGCGGTGCTCGTGGGAGCCGCGTCGTGCCTCGTCGGGCCCAACCGGGGTGACATCCGTGTCGACGTGGCGATGGCGAGCATGGCCGCGTTCCTGTTCGGGGTCCTGCTGGCGTTCACCATCGTGCGCACGCGTGAGCGCCTCGCTCTCGTCCAGAACCTGGTGGCCAAGGGCAACTCGTCGCTCTTCTCCATCCACCAGATGATGGCGGTCTTCGGGGACGAGGACCGCCGCCGGATCCGTGATCTGGTCGACAGCCACCTGACCGACCAGATCGACTATCGACTGGTCGACTACCACCTGGCCACGCCGTCGCTCCTGGCCCTCATCGACGCCGTCTACGCCCTCGAGCCCGTGGGGCCCCGGCAGGAGGCGGTCTACAAGGAGATGGTCGCCCTCTGTATCAGCATGAACATCGACCGGTCGCTCATAGAGGCGGCGACCGGGCAAGCACTCTCGGCGATCGAATGGAGCGGCCTCCTGCTCCTGCTGCTGCTCCTGGTCGGGCTCATCGCCGTCCTGCCCGGCGGCACTGTCCTCGGCGCCTTGGTGGTCGGCGTCCTGGCGGGGACGCTGGTCACCTTCATGATCCTCCTGCGCAAGCTCGACCGCCTGCGCTGGCACGAGAGGGTCACGATCTGGGAACCCACGGCGCGGCTCTTCCGCAGCATGGGGCGCGACCCCTACGTCCCCCGCGAGGTCATCGAGTCTGGCCGCTTCCGGCCGACGGGCGGCGTCCGGGTCGTGGACTACCCGGACCCCTATCCGCTCCGCGCCACCAAGATCGTCAAGACGGAGGACCTGGGCTCGGGGGCGGGGCCCGCGAGCGAGGTCGCATGGAGCGCTCGGGTGGCGGCACCTGCGGAATGATTTGAAACCGGGGCTGCAATGTCCTAGCGGATGACCTCCGCCAGTCCCAGCCCGAGGGGGGCCAGGAGCCACCCCCAGCGCACTGCCACCACCACGAGCTCCGACCGGTAGCCGTAGAGCACCGCCAGCTGGATCGGCTGGAACGAGGGCGCACTCAGACCGCTGAGGACCCCTACGACCGCGAGAGATGTCGAGGAGGTGAGGGACGCCGCGACCACGATCAGGGCGTAGTACGCGACTCGGACGGCGGTCAGCCAGGCCCAACGGCGGACGGCGTGTACGGGCCGGGAGACGGCGAGGTTGTGTGGGTGGATCACCGAGCCCGTGAACAGGGCCGCTCCCGAGAAGGCCAGCAGGGGGCCGGCCAGGAGCAGGACGTCGGACGTCCAGGACGGCGCAGGGCCGACGAGGTGGAGGAGGAGGCCCACAAGCGACGCCAGGATGGGCGACTGGTCGACCCACGACGTGGCACGGCGCTGCCTGACGGGAGCGTCGCGGCGCATCAGGTGGACGGCCACGGCCGACCAGGCGGTGGTGATCACGTTGGCGAGGACGGCGATCATCGCTCCGGTCGACCCGGCGAAGGCCGTGGCGGCCGGCACGACCCAGAAGCCGCTGTTGGGGCTGACGGCCCACGCCTCGAGCGAGCCCTCTCCGGCACTGCGCCGGCCGCGTGTGGCCAGTGCCGCTCCGAGCATGATCCACATGCCGGCGGCCAGCGCGAGGGGCCCCACCAGCTCACCGGCCGATGTCAGCCGCCAGGCGGCGACCAGTGAGAGCGTGGCGGAGGTGACCAGGATCTGCACCCGCAGGACCACCGGCCAGACACGCTGTACCCGGGCCCCTCCCTGCGCCGCGCCCCAGCCCAACAGCCCGCCCACCGTGAAGCAGACCAGGCTGAGCACATCGCGATTGTGCCCCGCCCGAGCCGTCCCCCCGCCCCGGGTGGGACGCGGCGGCAGAAGATAAGGTGCCGTCATGCACACTCAACGGATCCACGAGGTGCTGGCGGAGGCGATTGTCGGGCGTCACTTGCTTGCGCACCCCTTCTACCGTCGCTGGGAAGCCGGCACCCTCTCCGCGGGCGAGCTGGCCGCCTACGCGGAGCAGTACCGGCATATCGAGCGCGACCTCCCCGTGACCCTGGCGGCCATCGCAACCGCGCTGCCCGAGGGGCGGGCGCGGGAGCTCGTGGAGGCGAACCTCGCCGACGAGCTCGGGTCGCCGGAGCCCCACGCGGAGCTCTTCGAGTCCTTCGCGGAGGCGGCCGGCGCCGCGCCCGAGGCGGCCGCGACCCCCTCTACGGCCGCGCTGCTGGCGCTCATCCGCACGGCCGCGGCGAACGATCCCGCCGCCGCGCTGGCCATGGTCGCCGCCTACGAGGTTCAGGCGGCTGACATCGCCGGCTCAAAGTCCGACGGGCTGCGCCGCCACTACGGGTTCGACGAGGACGGCACCCGCTTCTGGGACGTGCACCGCACCCAGGAAGTGGATCACGTCGGATGGTCCCTGGAGGCCCTCTCCGAGCTTGGGGCCGACCCCGACGTCGTACAGGCTGCCGCGACCGTGTCGGCGGACTCGTGGTGGCTGTTCCTCAGCGAGCGCGAGGAGCTGGCGCCGGTGGCCGCACGCTGCTGAGGCTGCTCAGCTGAGCGGCCCGCACCGGGCGGCGGCCTCCGCGAAGGCGGCGGACCGCTCCCGGTAGTCGCCGTAGCGCCCGAAGCTCGGGGCGGCCGGTGACAGCAGCACGACGGTGCCGGGTCCGGCCCAGCCGAACGCGGCCTCGACCGCGGCGTCGAGGCTGACGGCGTCGATCACCTCCACCGTGCCGTTGCCGGCCTCGCGCACCGCCGCGCCGATGCGCGGGCCGTTGTCCGGCATGGTGACCACGAGCGTCGGTGCGGCGCGGCCCGTGACGGTCCGGCCGAGCGGCGCGTAGTCGACCCCGCGGTCGTGACCGCCCACGAGCAGCGCGACAGGCCGCTCCGCGAAGGCCTGCAGCGCCGCCTGGGCCGGCAACACGTTCGTCGAGAGGCCGTCGTCGACGAACTCGATGTCCCCCACGCTGCCCAATGAGTGGCACCGACTGGGCAAACCGCCGAAGCCCTCCGCGGCGCGCGCGATCCGATCGTCGTCGGCTGCACCCGGGATCCCCATGCCGACGAGCACGGCACGGGCGACCGACGCGTTGCGCGCGTTGTGCAGGCCGGGCAGCCCCAGCGACGCGGACCAGGCAGCATCGTGCTCGACCTCGGGTGTCGTGACCCAGCGCAGGTGCGGGCCGAGCAGCGCGGCATGGGCGCGGAGCAGGTCGTCGGATCCGTCGGCCAGGGCGAGCGTGACGCCCGGCTTGGTGCACAGCGAGAGCTTGTCGGCGTAGTAGCGCTCGACCGTGCCGTGCCAATCGAGATGGTCGGGTGACAGGGAAGTCACGGCGACCACATGGGGCGCGGTGACGATGTCGGGCACCTGGAAGCTCGACGTCTCCATCACCCAGTAGTCGGGGCCGGGTTCGGACGAGGGGTCCCAGGGCGGGTGACCGATGTTCCCGCCAGCGCGGGCGCGGTAGCCGAGGCCGTTGAGGAGGTGCACGGCGAGCGCCGTCGTCGTGCTCTTGCCCTTCGTCCCGGTGATGCAGGCCACGCGGGCCGGATCGGCCTCCGCCATGAACAGGCCGAGGCCCCCGCAGACCGTCACCCCGGCCGCCTCGAGCCGCGTCATCTCGGGTCGATAGCGGCTAATGCCCGGGCTCTTGACGACGACATCGCAGCTGAGCAGCGCGTCGAGGCCTCCCGACGCGGTGGCCAGGACTTCGAGCCCGTCCAGCGAGGGCGCGCCGGGCGCGTCGTCGACGAGGACGGGCACGCAACCCATGGTGCGGAGGCGGCGGATGCTGGCCCGGCCCTCGACGCCCAGCCCCCAGACGCCGACCGACGCGTCAGCGAGCGCGGACCAGGAGATCGGCGGGTGCATAGCGATCCGGGATGTGATGAGGCCCGCGCGGCTCGAGCAGCGCCGCACCGCCGGCGCCCGCCGCGGGCGTGCCGGCGGCCAGCTCGTCGTACAGCCGGCGGAGGACCACAGTGCCGGCCCGGTCCTCGCGCTGCGCCGCGAGGAGCGCGGCGACCCGGCACTCGTCGGCGTCGCCCACGCACTCGAAGGGCTTCGAGTCGTCTCCCAGTCCGACCAGGGCCCGGAAGCGCTCCCCGTTGGCGGGGTTCTCGAGGGGTTCGTCGCCGCCGAACACGGCGGCGAGGTCGGACCGGTCCATGTACGGGGCGAGCACGAGGTCGATGAAGCAGCACTTGTCGCAGCGCCCGCACCAGTGGTCGAGGCGCTGGGCCGGGTCCTGGTGGAAGGCGCGGTTGCAGCTGCGAAAGGTGCGGTGGTAGCCGGTGAGCCGGGCGAACCGCTGCGCGACCCACAGCTCCGTGCGCGGGCGCAGGTAGGAGAACACAGAGAGACCGGGGCCCAGCGCGCTGTGGATCAGCTCGCCGAAGCCACGCTCGAACTCCTCACCCTTGGACCACTGGTGGTTGACCGGGTGCCCCTCGGCGACCAATGTGGGCACCGAGGCCGACCACTCGTTGGACAGCACGACAGCGTCGCGCCGTGCGAGGACCGCAGCGACGACGGCCGCCGCCGTGATAATCGCGGTGACGGGCACGTGCCCGTTGAGGAAGCCCAACTCGCCCGAACGACGCACGAGGGGATCGATCTCCCGGACGATGCGCGTCACAGGCAGCCCGGTCGTCGCCGCCGCGTCCTCAATGGCGGGGAACCGGTTCCCGGGCGGGTGGACAACGCACAGCGCGGCGCCCGGGTGGTCGGCGGAGAGCGACTCGACGGTCACGATGGAGTCGATGCCCCCGCCGAAGGGGATCAGCGGCCGCCCAGGTTCGGGCTCGTAGGGGACCGGCGCGGCGGGCGCCGCCTCGGGTCCCGTGACGGCCACACCCTGCAGGGCGATGCCGTTGCGGTACGCGAACTCGGCGAGGCCGTGCACGTAGTAGTCGGTGAGGAAGGAGCGTTCCGCAGCGGTGGTGGGGAGGTCGCCGAGGTCGATCACCGGGGCGGCCGTCGTCTTGTAGTACGAGACGCCCGCCACCAGGAACAGGATCCGTACGGCTGCCCTGACCGCGGGATCGTCCCAGTCGCCACCAGCCCCGAAGGTGAAGCGCTCCGTGAAGGTGTGGTCGGCGGTCGAATAGGTGCAGGTCACGGCGGAGGCGGCCGGGTCGATCACGACGCCGTCGTAGCGGAATTGGTCGGGAGGCGGTATCACAGGTGTGAGGGTTACCCGGCAGCCGGGCGTCCCCATGCTACGGCGCAGCCGGCACGGTGCCGGCCCCGTGCGAAGGATCAGCCGAGCAGCCGCGCCATCAGACCGAACCTGCCGCAGGGCCGCTCGGCGCGGTCGCTGAAGAAGGCCTCATCGGCCGTCGTGACACCGCTTCCGGAGATGTGCCCGGGGCGGATGCCGCTCCCGAGCAGCTGCTGGCGGTTGGCCGCGACGAGGTCGACCAACCAGTGGCCCGGAATGTCGGGTCGCGCCACCGCGGGGTCGAGGTCGGCCGGGCGCACGGCGTGCGCCAGCGCGCGCTGCACCTCGGTGTCGACCTGGTAGCGGTCCGGTGCCACCGCCGGCCCGAGGAAGGCCCTCACCCGCTCGGGCCGGGCGCCTCGGTCGGTCATGGCACGCAGCGCCGCGGGCACGACGCCGGCCGCAGTGCCGCGCCAGCCGGCGTGGACGGCGGCGAGGACGCCTGCTGCCGGATCGACCAGGGCGAGGGGGACGCAGTCGGCGGCCAGGATCACGAGCGTCACGCCGGGCGAGGTCGTCAGCAGAATGTCGGTGTCGGGCACGGCGTCGTCCTCGGCCGTGCTGCCGCGGCCACGGTCCTCCGGGCCCACGAGCGCGGCCGCCGTGCCGTGGACCTGACGGGCGAAAACCGTCGTCTCCAGGCCGACGCCGAACGCCGCGGCGGCCCGGGTCCGGTTGACGGCGACGTCGACGGCACGGTCCCCCACGTGCAGCCCGAGGTTGAGCGTGTCGTAGGGGGACTGTGACACCCCGCCGTGGCGCATGGTCACGGCCACCGCGCTCCCCAACGACGCCGCCTCCTCCCAGTTCAGCAGGGGGACCGCCGCGGGGTCGAGCACGGCTCGACCATATCGAGCAGCCGGTGCCGCGCCGCAGCTGGACGGCTAGGACGCCTCACTCTCGTCCCACACGGTGGTGGGGACGACTGAGAGCAGTGGCCGCGCCCGGCCCCGGCGCGCTGACGCCGGTGCGGGCTGGAGTTCGGCGAAGCCGTAGAGCTCGGCCGTGTCCGCGCCCGCCTCTGCACCAGGGTCGCTGCTTTCGGCCGCGGGTTCGGGTAGCCCGAGGACCGCGGCGAGCGTCTTGCCGGACCGGAGGGCACGGAAGAGCACACCGAGTGACTCGAGCGAGAAGCCGAGGTCCTGGAGCCGGAGGATCGCGGAGAGGCGAGTGAGATGATCCGGCCCGTAGACGCCGGTACGTCCCCGCAGCTCGGGGTGGTGGAGCAGGTCGAGGGTCTGGAACGAGCGAATGCGCCGCGTGGTGGTCCCTGCCAGCGCCGCCAGCTCGTCGATGGTCAGGTCCGCCCGTTCGCTCGTCTTCACTTGACAATTATGACATGAATTCATGTAACATAAAATACCGTCCATATAGGCGATAGAGGACGAGAGACCAGAAGAACGAGAGATCAGAAGAGAGGAACCAGCGATGGGACTGAACCCCGATGCGGTGGGCGCCACGTCCGAGCCCTTCGAGAGGTCGTGGGACAGCAAGGACGCCCTGCTCTACGCCCTGGGCGTGGGGGCGGGCACGCTCGATCCGACGGGCTTCGAGCTCGACCTGACGACTGAGAACTCAGTCGGGGTCACGCAGAGGGTCCTCCCGACGTTCACCACCATCGTGGGGCAGGGCGGGGGCGCCATGACGTCCATCGGCGACTTCGACCCGGCCATGCTCGTCCACGGCGAGCAGGCCATCCGGCTGCACGGCGAGATTCCGACCGAGGGGACCGTGTCGATCACGACGAAGGTGGCCGGCATGTACGACAAGGGGTCAGCGGGCCTCGTCGTGCTCGAGAGCGAGTCGCGCCACGTCGGCAGCGGGGAACTCGCCTTCACCAACCGCACCGCACTCTTTATCCGCGGCGCCGGAGGCTTCGGCGGCCCGCGCAACCCCGAGGGCGACGCGGAGAGCGCGCTGGCAGCCGAGCCGCTGCCGTCGCGCGAGCCCGACGAGGTGGTCTCCTACGTGACGCGCCCGGACCAGGCGCTGCTCTACCGGCTGAGTGGGGACCGCAACCCGCTGCACTCAGACCCGACGTTCGCCAAGCGGGCGGGATTCGACCGCCCGATCCTGCACGGACTCTGCACCTATGGGTTTACCGGGCGCGCCCTGGTTCACACCGTGTGCGGGTCCGACCCGGCGCGTTTTGGTGCCATGCGGGCCCGTTTCTCCAAGCCGACCATGCCCGGCGACACGCTCACAGTCTCGGTGTGGGACATCAGCGACAGCATGCCGGGCGTCTACCGGTTCCGGACCGGGACACAGCGCGGCGAGACGGTGATCGACGCCGGGCTCTTCACGCTCGCCGGCTGATCCGCCAGCGGCTGACGGCCCGATCAGCCGCGGCAGTCCGCGCACACGCCGAAAATTTCGACGGTATGGGTGACGTCGCTGTAGCCGAGGGCCGACGCGGTGGCATCGGCCCATCGCTCCAGGTCCGGGAGTTCGACCTCGGAGCCGCGCCCGCAGCGTCGGCACACGACGTGGTGGTGGTGTGATTCGCTGTGGCAGCGGCGGTAGACGAGCTCGCCGTCGGCGGTCTGGAGCGCATCGAGCCGTCCCTCGTCGGTGAGCAGGGCCAGGTGGCGGTAGACGGTGGTCAGACCGACCGCCTCGCCCGAGGCCCGGAGCTCCGCGTGGATGTCCTGCGCGCTGCGGAAGTTGTCAGAGCCCAGGACGACATTGAGCACCGCCTCACCCTGCCGGGTCCGGCGCGAGGTGCGGCCCGGGTGGTCGCTGACGTCAGCCAAGGCCCAACTCTGCCATTTCCGGGCCGGCGGACCGGCGCCTCCGGCGTGAGGCCACGGCGGGGCCGACGAGGCGGGCCGCCACGTAGAAGGCGAAGCTGATGGCCACGATCAGGACGCTGGGCTTCACCGTGGCGAACTGGAAGCTGAGCAACAGTCCGCCGTCGGCGGCGATCACCGCCATGGCGATGGAGAGCACCGTGACCAAGAAGGGGTTGGGGCTCAGCCGCTGGGCCGCCGCCGCCGGCGTGATGGCCAGGCTGAGCACGAGCAGCGTGCCGACGATCTGCGCAGCCTCGGTGACCGTCACGGCGAGCACAAAGAGGAAGACGATGCCGAGCAGCCCCGTGCGCACGCCGCGGGCCCGCGCCACGTCGGGGTCGACCGAGGCGAACAGCAACGGCCGCCAGATGACGGTCAGGACGGCGGCGACCGCGATCGCGATGAGGCCGAGCAGCAGGATCTGGCTCGAGCTGATGCCGAAAATGTTGCCGAAGAGGATGTTCAACGCCTCGCTCGCATAGCCGTGGTAGTAGCCGAGGAGGAAGACGCCGAGGCCGAGCCCGGCGGCCAGGATCACGCCGATGGTCGAGTCCCGCTCCGAGGCGCGCTGACCCAGGAGGCCGATCAGCGTGGCCACGACGAGGGCGCCGACGAGGGCGCCGGCGAGCGGGTTGTTCGCGATGAGCAGCCCCGCGACAGCGCCGGTGAAGGCGAGCTCGCTGGTGCCGTGGACGGCGAAGGACATCGTGCGCGTGATGACGAAGGGGCCGATAAGGCCGCAGCTGACGGCGACGAGGAAGGCCGCCTCGAGCGCGTGCTGGGCGAAGGGGAACTGGAGGTAGAACCCGATGCCCATCAGTGCGCGTGGTCGTGGTGCGCGTGGGCACCGGGCTCGGTGGGCAGCTCGTCCTCGGCGCTGACCACGAGGTAACGGTCGCGTACCTTGACCACGTCGACCTCAATGCCGTACAGGGCGCTGAGCCTCTCGCTGGTGAGGATTTCGGCGGGGGTGCCGATGGCCCACCGGCCGCGCACGAGGTAGAGGATGCGGTCCACGTAGGGCAGCACGGGATTGACCTCGTGGGTGACGAAGACCACGGGTGAGCCGGCCTCGCGCCGGCGCTCGTCGATGAGCCGCGTCACGGCGCGCTGGCTCGCCATGTCGAGCGCCAGCAGAGGCTCGTCGCACAGGAGGACTGTGGGATCTCCCAGCAGCGCCTGGGCGATGCGCAGCCGTTGCTGCTCGCCGCCCGACAGCAGACCGACGGGGGCGTCGGCGTAGTCGGTGGCACCCACGGCCTCGAGGCTGGCGTCGACCAGTCGCCTCGTGGCGCGGTTATGGAACGGCAGCCCCCACCGGTGGCCGTCCACGCCGAAGCGCACGAGGTCGCGGCCGCGGATGGGCAGGGTGCGGTCGAAGGCCTGCTGCTGGGGGACGTAACCCACCTCCGGGTTGCCGGCGTGGGGCGGGGCACCTTTGACCCGGACCGTCCCGGCGGACAGAGGGACGAGGCCGAGCAGGACCTTGAGCAGCGTGGTCTTGCCCGTGCCATTGGGTCCGAGCACGGCCAGGAACTCACCCTCCGACAGGGCGAGGTCCAGCTCGGACCACAGTGTCCGCGTTCCCATGCGTACGGTGGCCCCCCGGAGCTCGACGAGCGGCGCGGTCATGGGCTCCGGCTCGACCCGAGCGCGTGGAGGAGGTTGGTGAGCTGCGACTGCTGCCATTGCTGGTAGGTCGCGACGCCGGCCGGCATGGTCTCGGACACGCCGACGACGGGGATGCCGTGCTGCTTGGCCAGCGCGCGTATCTGCGTCGTGACGGGGGTGACCGTCTGCACGTTGTAGAGGAGCACGTTGATGTCGTGGTCGTCGATGAGCTGCTGCATGGCGAGGGTGTCCGCCGGGCCGGGGTCCTCGCCGTCTTCGATCGCCCGGGCGAAGCCGGGCGGGGTCTTGACGTCGAGGTCGGCGGCGGCCAGCGCGTAGCCGGGGACCCGCTCGGTGTAGGCCACGGACACGTTGTGGAAGCGCGTCTTGATGATAGCCAGGGTGGCGTCAATAGGGGCGAGCGACGCATTGAAGCGCGCGAGGTTGGCCTTGAACATCGACTCGTCCTGCGGTGCCGCCTTGGTCAACGCGGCTGCGATGGCGGCGGCCACGGCGGGGACGCGCGGGATGTCGTACCAGAGGTGGGGATTCGGGTCGCTGCCGGTGACGTGCAGGACCGAGGCCGCGTTGACGATGGTCGGGCTCCCGCTGTCGGCGCCGAGGAGGGAGCCCATCCAGGTGTCGTAGCCGGCGCCGTTCTCGATGACGACCCGGGCCTCGGCCAACGTGGCGGCATCGGCGGCGTCCGTCTCGAAGAGGTGCGGGTCGGCGTTGGGATTCGTGATCAACGAGGTCACCCGGACGTCGCGCCCACCGATCTGGCTCGTGATGTTGCCCCAGAAGTTCTCGGCGGCAACTACGTGGACGACCACCTGGGACGGGGCCGCTTCCGCCCCGCCGCCCAAGCTGAGGACGCCCAGGCCGACGGCACCGGCGAGGAGGGCGGTGAGGGGGCGCCACGTCATGTTCATAACCGTAACGGTAATCATTTCGAATAAGTCTGGCAAGAGCGGTGTCGTGGGGCCAAGCTGCCTGGCGGGGGGTGGGCGGGCATGTCTTCAACAACTCTCAACGGACCCGTTGATAGTTTTCAGAGCATTGCCCGGCGCCGCCGGCTCGACGGACCCCTCAGCCGCCGAAGAGGAGGGAGTAGTCGGCGCCCCGGCGGAGGTGGTGGCCGCCGTCGATGCCGAGGGTCTCGCCGGTCACGAAGGACGACTCAGGTCCGATCAGGTAGCGGACGGCGGACGCCACGTCTCCGACCGTGCCGACCCGGCCGAGGGGCATCTGGGCCAGGTAGTCGTCGAGGAGGGGGCCACCGGCGGTGATGAAGGCCATCAGCTCGTCGTCGATGATGCCGGGGGCGACCGCGTTCACCCGAATGCCGAGCGGGCCCAGCTCCTCGGCGGCCGTCTCGGCCAGGAAACAGATCCCGGCCTTGGCGATCCCGTAGGCCCACAGGTGGGGATGGGGGAAGCGTCCGGCGCCCGAGGACATGAGCACGATGGATCCGGGGCCGCCCTGGGCCTCCATGGCAGCGGCCCCTTGCTTTACGCAGATGACCGAGCCCGTCAGGTTGAGGTCGATGGTGGCGCGCACCGCGTCCACTTCGGCCGTCAGGAGTGAGCCGAGGTGCAGGGACCCGCCGGCGCAGGCGAAGAGGCCGTCGATGCGCCCCGTGGCGTCCGTGGTCGCCGCCACGGCCGCGGCCACCTGCTCCTCGACCGTGACGTCGGCCACCACGTAGCGCGCCGTGGCGCCGCGGGCAGCAGCCTCCGTGATGCGCGCCGTCGCGTCGGCGAGCTTCTGCTCGGTGCGCCCGCAGATGGTGACGTGCGCGCCGTCGAGGGCGAGCCGCTCGGCGGTGGCCAGGCCGATACCGCTGCCGCCGCCGGTGACCAGGATGGACCAGCCGTCGATGCCCGCCCGGCCTTGGGACTGCTCGGGCATCAGACGGGACCGACCCCCACGGGGGCGCTGGGCGTGAACTCGACGGGCATCTGCTCTATCCCGGAGATGAAGTTGGCCGGCCGGCGCGGCAGCGACCCCCGGTCCACGGAGAGGTGCAGGTCGGGCATCCGGGCCAGGACGCGCTCGACCATGACCTTGAGCTCCAGGCGGGCGAGCTGGTTGCCGAGGCAGAAGTGGGCGCCGAAGCCGAAGGCCATGTGCGGGTTGGGGCTGCGCGTGATGTCGAAGGTGTCGGGGTTCTCGAAGACGGCTTCGTCGCGGTTCGCCGAGGGGTACAGGAGGATCACCTCCTGGCCGGCACGGATGTGCGCACCGGCCAGTTCCACGTCGCGGGTGACCGTCCGGGCCATGTTCTTGATCGGCGTCACCCAGCGCAGCATCTCCTCGACCGCCCCCGGCATGAGCCCGGCGGGGTCGGCGGCCAGGCGTGCCAACTGGTCGGGGTGGGCCAGGAGCTCCTCCACGCCGCCGCTGATGACGTGGCGGGTCGTCTCGTCGCCACCGATCAGGATGAGGAGCGTCTCGTGGACGAGCGAGTCGTCATCGAGCGAATCACCGCCGATCTCGGCGTGGCACAACACGCCGACGAGGTCGTCGGTGTTGTGCGTGGCACGGCGGTCGTCGAAGACCGGGTGGATGTATTCGGAATACTCCACGAAGGCCGTCATCGCGTTGTTCATGAGCGCGGGGTCGGGCGCGCCCTGTCCCTTGAGCATGTCGTCGGACCAGCGCAGCAGGTCGTCGCGGTCCTCGGGCGCGACGCCGAGCATGTCACCGATCATGATGATCGGGAGCGGGGCCGCCACGTCCCTGACGAAGTCGCAGCTGCCCTCCTCGCACACCCGGTCGATGAGGGCGTCGCAGACCAACGTGAGCTTGTCCTCCAGGGCGCGCACCCGCTTGGGGGTGAACCCCTCGGAGACGAGACGACGACGGCGCACGTGCTCGGGAGCGTCGAAGTCGATCATCATCGGCAGCGGCGGGAACTTGGGCCGGATGCCGCCGGCGTTCGAGAACGACTCGGTGTCGACCGAGGCCTGCTTGACGGCGGCGTAGCTGGCCGCCGCCCACAGATCGTTGGGCTCGTCGTAGTAGACGGGGGCGTTGGCCCGCATCCAGGCGAAGGCGTCGTGGGGCTCCCGGCCGAAGAACAGGCCGCTCATGAGGTCGATCCCGAAACCCTCGGGGGCGGTGGTCACGGCGGAGACGATATCGCCGGGTGGGTAGGGTGGGTCCATGGCAGATCAGGCGACCTTCACCGACGTCGCCATGGAGTTCATGCCGGGCCTCTACTCGGCCGCCCTCCGGATGACGCGCAACCGGGCCGACGCCGAGGACCTGGTGCAGGAGACCTACCTCAAGGCGTACCGGTCCTACGGTTCCTTCACCGAGGGGACCAACCTGCGGGCCTGGCTCTACAGGATCCTCACGAACACCTACATCAACTCGTACCGGGCCGCCCAGCGCCGCCCCGAGCTGTCCGACGTCGAGGACGTCGAGGAGCTCTACCTCTACAAACGCCTGGCCAGCTCGGGTGGCAGCGACCCCGGGCGGTCGGCCGAGGACGAGGCGCTGGATCGCTTCACCGACGAGGACGTGAAGGCGGCGCTCGAGGCACTGCCCGAGGCGTTCCGCATGGCGGTGCTCCTGGCCGACGTCGAGGGTTTCAGCTACAAGGAGATCTCCGAGATCACCGATGTCCCGATCGGGACCGTCATGAGCCGGATCCACCGGGGAAGAAGGGCGCTCCAGAAGGCGTTGCACGATGTGGCGGAGCAGCGCGGTCTCGTCGGGAGCATGCCCGGGGGGTCGAGAGAGTGAGCGAGGACGTGGGCGAGATCAAGGACACCGAGACGAAGACCGCGGTGGACGCGGCGGGCCTCTTCGGGCCGTCCGTCGACTGTGTCGAGGCGGTGCACGAGCTGTATCACTATCTCGACGGCGAGCTCACCGAGGAGCGGCGCGAGGTGATCCGTGTCCACCTCGACTACTGCGGGCCCTGCGGCGGCGCCGCCGAGTTCGAGGCCGAGCTGCGCAAGGTGATCGCCAACCGCTGCAAGGACCGGGTGCCCGACAGCCTGATCCGGCGTGTGGCCGAGGCCATCGACGAAGAAAGCCGGCAGCACGACGGCCAGCACTGACATCTCCCCGGCGGTACCGGGCGTGCCGCTGGGCGGTGCAGCCATGGTGGACTGGGCGTTGGCCCAGCGTGTGGCCGCTGGCGCGCTCATCCTCAAGCCCGCCCCAGCCTCCTACCGCTCCTCGGACCTCCAGGCCCAGTTCGACGAGCTGACCGCGCGCGCCGAGTCCCTCGTGAGCGAGGCGACCGGCCTGCATTCGGCCCACGGGTCGGCCCGGGCCAAGGTGACCGACCGTCCCGGGTGGGCTGCCGCCAACGTCCGCTCCATTGAGAGGCTCGTCGGTCCGGCCCTGATGGAGCTGCAGCGCAAACGGGGGGCGAAGCTCGGTGGCCCGTCGCTGGTCGTGGGCCGTGCCGTGGCCGGGACGCAGCTGGGCCTGATGCTCGCCTACATGGCGACCCGTGTGCTCGGCCAGTACGACCTGCTGATCAACGACGAGGCGCCGGAGGACCAGGACCTTGTCTCCTACGTCGGACCCAACATCGTGGCGGTCGAGGCGCAGTACGACTTCGCACCCAGCCAGTTCCGGCTCTGGCTCGCGCTGCACGAGGTGACGCACCGCCTGCAGTTCACCGCCGTCCCCTGGTTGCGGGACCACTTCGTCGGCTTGGTCTCCGAGTTGCTCGGGCCGCTCTCGGGTGACCCGTCGGGTTTCGCCGACGTGGTGCGGCGCGTGGCCGACGAGGTTCGCAACGGGCGCAACCCGGCCCGCGAGGCGGGCGTGGTCGGCATGCTCGCCACGCCCGAGCAGCGGCTGGCTCTGTCGAGGATCTCCGGGATGATGAGCCTGCTCGAGGGCCACGGTGACGTGACGATGGACCGGGCGGGGGCTGCCGAGGTACCAGGGGCTGCCCACTTCTCCAAGGTGCTGCACGAGCGGCGTACCCAGGCCCGGGGCGTGACCAAGCTGATGTCGAAGTTGCTCGGGCTCGACGCGAAGATGCGCCAGTACGCCGAGGGCGAGCGCTTCGTCGAGTCGGTGGAGGCGGCAGGCGGACCGGTGCTGCTGGCCCGCGTCTGGGAGGGCCCCGAGTGGCTGCCGACCCTGGAGGAGATCCGCGACCCCGCCACGTGGGTGACCCGGGCCGGTGGGTGAGCGGCAGGGCGCCGCTCCGGCCTCATTCGCCTCCGACCTCCTCCATCGCTGCACCTTCCCGCCGCCTGGTACCCCCCTCGCGTGCGCCGTCTCCGGCGGCGCCGACTCGCTGGCGCTGCTCGTCCTGGCCACCTCCGCAGGGTGCGAGGTGACGGCGATCCACATCGACCACGGCCTGCGTGCCGGCTCGGACGCCGAGGCCGGCGTGGTGGCTGCTGCGGCAGCCGGCCTGGGGGCGCGCTTCGAGAGCCACCGAGTGTCGGTACCGCCCGGTCCCAACCTCGAGGCCCGGGCCCGGGCGGCCCGGTTCGCCGTGCTGCCGAACGGGGTGGCGACCGGGCACACAATGGACGACCAGGCCGAGACGATCCTGGTGAACCTGTTGCGAGGGGCCGGCTCCGACGGCCTGGCCGGGATGCAGCCGGGCGTCCAGCACCCACTGCTCGGCCTGCGCCGGACCGAGACGCACGCGGTGTGCGCTGCGGCCGGCCTCGTGCCGGTGTGCGACGCCAGCAACGCAGACCCGGCCTTCGTACGCAACCGTGTCCGCCACGAGCTGTTGCCGCTCTGCGCCGACGTGGCCGGTCGCGACCCCGTCCCCCTGCTGGCCCGGCAGGCCGGGGTGTTGCGCGACGAGGTGGCGCTCATGGAGTCGCTGGCGGCCGACGCGCTGCCCGACCCGGCTGACGCCCGGGCGGTGGCTCAGGCGCCCCGTCCCCTCGCTCGGCGTGCCCTGCGGGAGTGGCTGCGCGAGGCGGGTGGCGGCGGCCATCCGCCGTCACTGGCGGAGGTCGACCGCACCCTCGCGGTGGCCCTGGGAGCCGCGGTCGGGACCGAGCTGGCGGGGGGCCTGCAGGTGCGCCGTACAGGCGGCCGCCTCCGGGTTGAGCAGCCGGGTGGCTCCGGTAGTGTCACGCCGGTGACCGCCGAGGCCGGAACGGGTATCCCGACCTGGGCCGAGTCCGACGTGGGGCCCGTGTTGGTGGACGAGGCCCGTCTGGCGACGCGAGTGGCCGAGCTCGGCGCCCAGATCACGCTCGACTACGCCGGCGAGCCGCCCCTGCTGGTGGCGGTGCTCAAGGGCGCCATGCTGTTCATGAGCGACCTGTGCCGCGCCATCGCGCTGCCGGTCGACGTCGACTTCATGGCCGTGTCCTCCTACGGGAGCGCGACCAAGACCTCGGGCGTGGTGCGCATCGTCAAGGACCTCGACGCCGAGTTGGAGGGCCGCCACGTGCTGGTCGTCGAGGACATCATCGACAGCGGCCTCACGCTCAACTACCTGCGGCGCTACCTCAAGGCCCGCCAGCCCAAGAGCCTTGAAATTTGCGCGCTCCTCGTCAAGGAGGGCGAGCAGCGGGTCGGCCTGGACCTGCGCTATATCGGCTTCACCATCCCGCCGGAGTTCGTCGTTGGCTACGGACTCGACGTGGACGAGCGCTACCGCAACCTGCGTGGGGTGCATCACTACAAGGGGGCCCAAAGGTGAGCGTGGACGTCGATCGGGTGCGGGCGGCCGTCAAGGAGCTGCTGATCGCCATCGGGGAGGACCCCGCCCGCGACGGGCTGATCGCCACCCCCGACCGCGTGGCGTCCATGTACGAGGAGCTCTTCTCCGGCCTGCACGACGACCCGGCCCGCCACCTGGAGGTCACCTTCGCCGCCGAGCACGACGAGATGGTGATGGTTCGTGACATCCCGTTCGCGTCGCTCTGCGAGCACCACCTGGTGCCGTTCCTGGGCAAGGCCCACGTTGCCTATATCCCGGCCGAGGACGGCCGCATCACCGGCCTCTCCAAGCTGGCCCGGCTCGTCGACGGGTACGCCCGGCGCCTGCAGGTCCAGGAGCGCATGACCACCCAGATCGCCGATGCCATCGCCAGCGTCCTTTCGCCCCGGGGCGTGCTGGTCGTGATCGAGGCCGAGCACCTCTGCATGTCCATGCGGGGCGTCAAGAAGCCGGGCACGGTCACCGTCACCTCGTCGGTGCGCGGGCTGTTCCGTTCCGACGTCGCGACGCGGGCGGAGGCGATGCAGTTCATCCGGGGTCGCTGACGCCGGTGCAGCCGGGCCCCGGGCGACCGCTCGTCATGGGCGTGCTCAACGTCACCCCCGACTCGTTCTCCGACGGGGGGCTCTACGACTCCTACGAGCGGGCGGTGGCCCGCGGGCTCGAGATGATGGCCGAGGGCGCCGACGTCGTCGACGTGGGCGGGGAGTCGTCGCGGCCGGGAGCCGAGCCCGTCCCCGTCGAGGTGGAGCTGGCCCGGGTCGTGCCGGTCGTGGAGGCGCTGGCCCACTCCCAGGCGGCCACCGAGCGGGGCGTGCGGGTGTCTGTAGACACGGTCAAGAGCGAGGTCGTCGAGGCGGCGGTCGCCGCCGGGGCGAGCCTGGTCAACGACATCTCGGCGTCGCTGTGGGACCTGGCGGCCGCCGTCGGGGCCGGCTGGGTGGCCATGCACATGCAGGGCCGACCGCGCACCATGCAGGAGGACCCCCGCTACGCGGACGTGGTGGCGGACGTGCGTGCCTTCGTGCTGGAGCGGGCCGCACTCGCGCTCGGGGCCGGGGTGGGCGAGGTCTGGGTCGACCCCGGGATCGGCTTCGGTAAGACATCGGCCCACAACCTCTCGTTGCTGCGGCACCTGCCCGAGTTGGTCGACGCCGCCGCGGGCGCCGGGTGCGCCGGGGTCCTGGTGGGCACCAGCCGTAAACGCTTCCTCGGCCTGCTGGGCGGGGGCGGCGGGCCGGAGCCGCTGCCCGTGGCGGACCGGGCCGAGGCGTCGCTCGCCACGGCGGCGGCGGCCATGGTGGCGGGGGCGGGCATGGTCCGGGTCCACGACGTGGCGGCGACGGTACAGGTGGCCCGGCTGTATGGTCCTGCCGCATGAAGGGCAAGTGGGCCGCGGGAATCTCGCCGCGCAATTTCACGTGGGTGATCAAGGACCACCTGGCCGTCAGCGAGCGGCCCGGTGGGTTCTCGGTGAACCACCGGCGGGTGCGCCGCCAGGAGGAGATCATCTGGTTGCGCGTCCAGGGGTTCGGCCGCGTCATCTCGCTGCTGCCCTCGCCTCACAACCTGGCTGCCTACGAGGAGGAGGGGCTGGCCTGGGCGCACTACCCCCTGGAGCGGTCGGGGGACCCGCGACCCGTCCTGGCGGCCTGCTACCGGGACATCGACGACTCGCTGGCGGCCGGCCTGCGGATCCTGGTCCACCAGGACGAGCTCGGCGACCGGGTTATGGGGGTGGTCGCCGGTTACCTGGTCTGGTCGAGCCGCATCGCCAACCAACCCCAGGCCGTGGCGCTGGTCGAGCACGTCTGCGGACACGCCATGGGTGAGCCCGGTCGCGAGCTGTTGGCGGAACTGGAGGGCATGCCGGCACGCGGCCGGGTGCAGTGACCGACCGGATAGAGATCCGTGACCTCCGGGTGACGGGGGTGCATGGGGTCCTGCCTGAGGAGCGGGAGCGGGCACAGCCCTTCTCACTCGACATCGTGGCGTGGGTCGACATGGACGCCGCCCAACAGAGCGACGACCTCTCCGACACGGTGGATTACGGCGCGCTGGCCCAGGCGGCGGCCGACGTGGTCGGCGGGCGGTCCTACCGGCTGCTCGAGGCCCTGGCCGGCCGGCTCGCCAGCGCGCTGCTGATCGTGGACCCCCGCCTGGAGGCCGTCGAGGTGACGGTGCGCAAGCTGCGCCCGGCGCTGGCCCTCGACGTGGGCTCGACCGGGGTGCGGGTGCGGCGCGCCCGCTGATGGCGGCGGCGGAGCCCCCCTCGCCATCCGCACCGCCGTGGCGCGCCTTCATAGGCCTGGGCTCGAACCTGGGCGACCGCCCGGCGCGGCTGAGGGAGGCGGTGGACGGATTGCGCGCCGGGGGGGACGTCATCGGTGTGTCGCCGGTCTACGAGACCGAGCCGGTGGGCGGGCCCGAGGACCAGGGGCCGTTCCTCAACGTGGTCGTGGAGCTGTCGACCGCCGACGGCCCGCGGGCGCTCCTGGACCGCTGCCGGGCCCTCGAGGAGGCCGCCGGGCGGGAGCGCACCGTACGGTGGGGTCCGCGCACCTTGGACGCCGACGTCCTGCTGGTGGACGGGTGGCAGGTGGACGAGCCCGACCTGGTCGTCCCCCACCCCCGGCTGTGGGAACGGAGGTTCGTGGTGCAGCCGCTCTCGGACCTGGCGCCCGATCTGGTGACGTCCGGGCAGCTCAGAGCCTCTGGTGGGGACGTCTCCCGTATGGGTAATCTATAGGGGAACGTTTCTGAGATCGTCTGTAGGCGAACGGCACCCGTCAGGGGCTGGAACGCCGAAGGAGGTCAGATGCACTCCATCCGGATCATCGGTCCCGGTCGGGCCGGCACGTCCCTTGCCGCCGCGCTGTCGGCGCGCGGCTGGGCGTTCGCCGGGTTCGCCGGTCGTCACGACGACGTCTCCGGCGCGGCACGTGGCGTCGACGTGCTGGTCATCGCCACGCCCGACGACGCCGTGGCGGAGGTCGCGGCGTCGGTCGTCCCCGTCGAGGGCACCACGGTGGTGCACCTCTCGGGCTCGCTCGGGCTCGACGCCCTGGCGCCGCATCCCGTGCGGGCCGCGGTCCACCCGCTCGTGCCGCTACCCAACGGGGAGGTCGGTGCGGCCCGGCTGTGCTCGGGTGTGACCTTCGCCGTCGCCGGGGCCCCGGCGGCCCGCGAAATCGTCGGGTGCCTCGGGGGGCGGATGGTCGAGGTCGACGACGGCGACCGGGCGGCGTACCACGCCGCGGCCTGCATAGCGGCGAACCACGTGGTGGCGCTGCTCGGGCAAGTCGAGCGGGTGGCCGCTGCGGTGGGTCTGGACCTCGAGTCGTTCCTGCCGCTGACCCGAGCCGCCGTCGACGACGTGGCCTCGCTCGGGGCGGGTGCCGCGCTGACGGGCCCCGCCCGCCGGGGTGACTGGGCCACCCTCAGCCGCCACCTCGATGCGCTGCCCGAGGAGGAGCGCCCGGGCTACCAGGCCGGGGCGGCGCTGGCGACGCGGCTGGCCCGCTCCGACGCCCCCGTGCCGGCCGTACCGGCGGCGGTGTAGGCGCGGCACGACGATGGACGTCGTCGAGACCACAGGCGCATGCCGGGACGCCCTCGACCGGGCGCGCGCCACCGGGCGGGTGGTGGGGCTGGTGCCCACCATGGGCGCGCTGCACGACGGGCACACCTCGCTCGTGGCCCGGGCCCGGGCCGAGTGCGATGTAGTCGTGGTCAGCATCTTCGTGAACCCGCTGCAGTTCGGCGACCCCGACGACATGGCGCGGTACCCAAGGACGCTCGAGCGTGACCTGCTCGTGTGCGCGGAGGCCGGCGCCGACGTCGTCTTCGTTCCGTCGGTCACCGAGATGTACCCGTCCTGGCCGGCGCCACCGTCGACGACTGTGTCGGTGCGCGGGGTCAGCGACCGGTGGGAGGGCGCCTCGCGCCCGGGCCACTTCGACGGCGTCGCCACCGTGGTCTCGAAGCTGTTCTCCATCACCGGCCCGTGCCGGGCCTACTTCGGGCTGAAGGACTTCCAACAGCTGGCGGTCGTGCGCCGGATGGCGTTCGACCTGTCACTGCCGATCGAGGTGGTGGGCTGCCCGATCGTGCGGGAGGCCGACGGGCTGGCGCTCTCGAGCCGCAACGTCAGGCTCTCGACCCCCGAGCGGGACGCCGCGGCCGTGCTGTCGGCCGCTCTGGCCGCCGGCCGTGCCGCCATCGCCGCCGGTGAGCGCTCCGGCGCGGCGGTGGAACGGGCCATGCGAGTCGCCGTAGCCCACGAGCCGCTGGTGTGGCTGGACTACGCGGTCGCGGTCGACGCCGTGTCGCTGGAGGAGGTCGGCGCCATCGACGACGTGAATGCCGTGCGCCTGCTCGTCGCGGCCCAGGTGGGCCCGGTCCGCCTGATCGACAACAGCGCCGCCCTCGCCGGGGCAGATGACACCTTCACAGAACCCGACGTGACCGGACAGGTCCGCCAACTCGAAAGGATCGCTTGAGCCGATGCGCCGCCGCATGATGAAGTCGAAGATCCACCGGGCCACGGTCACGGGCGCCAACCTGAATTACGTCGGGTCGGTATCCATCGACACCGAGTTGATGGCGCTGGCCGACGTCCTCCCCTACGAGCAGGTGGCCGTGCTCGACATCGACAACGGCGCCCGGTTCGAGACCTATGCCATTGAGGGCGAGCAGGGCCAGATCTGTCTGAACGGCGCCGCGGCACGGCTGGTGGCGCCCGGTGACAAGGTGATCATCATCACCTATGCCGACTACGAGCGCGAGGAGCTCGACGCGTACGTGCCGCGTGTCGTGCACGTCGACGGGCGCAACCGGGTGATCGACGAGGTGTCGGCCCGACTCGACGCCGAGCTCACGCTGACCGAACCGGCGTGACCGCCGGGGCCCGGCCGGGACCCTTCGACGTCCTGGTTCTGGGCAGCGGCGTGGCCGGGCTGTCGGCCGCGGTGCGGCTGGCGGGGCCCGGTGCGCCCCCGTCGCCGACCCTGTCGCTCGGCGTGCTGACCAAGGGCGCGTTGTCCCAGTCGGCAACACGCTGGGCGCAGGGCGGCGTTGCTGCCGTGCTCGGCGGTGACGAGGACTCGACCGACCTGCATCTCGCCGACACGCTGGCCGCCGGCGCGGGACTGTGCGACGAGGAGTCCGTGCGCATCCTCGTCGGCGAGGGCCCGGGACGAGTGCACGAGCTGATCGCGCTGGGCGTCGAGTTCGACCGCGAGGCCACCGGGCTGCTGGCGCTCGCCCGCGAGGGCGGCCACTCGCGCCCGCGGGTCGTGCACGCCGGCGGCGCCGCCACCGGCGCGGAGGTGGAACGCGCCCTCGTCGACGCCACCTACCGCTCGGCGAGCGCCGTGCTCGAGGGTTGGTTCGCCCTCGACCTGTTGGTGGAGGGAGGGCGCTGCGTCGGCGTCACCGCGCTGCCGCCGGCGGGCACCGGCGACGGCCCGGTGGAGGTACGCGCCGACCACGTCGTGCTGGCTACCGGCGGCGCGGGCCAGCTCTTCTCGGTCACGACGAACCCCCCCGAGTCCACCGGTGACGGCGTGGCGATGGCGCTGCGTGCGGGCGTGCCCACGGCGGACATCGAGTTCGTGCAGTTCCATCCGACCGCCCTGCACCACCCGGCCATGCCCCGGCCCCTGCTCTCCGAGGCGCTGCGCGGTCACGGGGCTCTCCTGCGCGACCGGGACGGCGAGCGCTTCGTCGACGAACTGGCACCGCGCGACGTGGTGAGCCGGGCCATGGCGGCGCGAATGGCCGAGCAGGGCGTGGACCACATGTGGCTCGACGCCACCGGGCTCGAGCGATTCTCTCAGCGGTTCCCCACGATCGCCGCCTCACTGACCTCGATCGGCCTGGACCCGCAGCACGACTGGCTCCCGATCGCCCCGGCGGCACACCACCTCTCGGGCGGCGTCGTCACCGACCTGTGGGGCGCCACCGCGCTCCCCGGGCTGTGGGCCGTGGGCGAGGTGGCCTGCACGGGTGTGCACGGGGCCAACCGGTTGGCCTCCAACTCCCTGCTCGAGGGCATGGTGTTCGGGGCGCGCCTCGCTGAGCGCATCGCGTCGGGGCTCGGGGGACCCGAGCCGAGCGGCGCCCTGCGCGCCGTGCTGGGCGAGGCGCCGATCGACGGGATCGGGTGCACGGTGCTGGAGCGGCCCGCCCTTCGTGTGCCCAGCGGCGCGGACCTCCTGCCCGGCGTGGACGTCACGAAGCTGCGCGACACCCTGCAGCGGGCCATGACGCGCGGCGCCGGGGTCGTGCGCAGCGCCGAGTCGCTCGGCGGCCCCCGCGCCGTCATCGACGACATCGCGGCCGCGCTCGGCGACGGCGTCCCGTCAGTCGGCGCCGGGGAACTGGCGAACCTGCTGCAGCTGGCCGACGCGCTGCTCGTCTCCGCGCTGGCCCGGACCGAGAGCCGCGGCTCCCACTCGAGGCGCGACTATCCCGAGGCCGACCCGTCCTGGCGCCGCCGGCTCGTCCACGGGCGGGTCCAGACGCGGAGGGGACCGTGAGCGCGGCCGAGCCGGAGGCAGCGGACGCCTACTCCCGTGCCGTCGCCGACGCCGTGGACCGGGCACTGGCCGAGGATCTCGGCCCCGAGGGGGACCTGAGCGCCGCGCTGGTGCCGGACGGCGTCACCGCCCACTTCGCACTGCGGGCACGCCACAACGGTGTCGTCGCCGGTCGGGACTGCGCGACAGAGGCGTTCCGCCGCGTCGACCCCGCGCTGACGCTCGTGTGGCACCTGGTCGACGGGACCGAGGTGTCGACCGGTGACACGGTCATGGAGATCACGGGGACGCTGCGGCCGATCCTCACCGCCGAGCGGACGGCGCTGAACTTCCTCGGCCACCTTTCGGGCGTCGCGACGCTCACCGCGCAGTTCGTGGCGGCTGCGCACGAGAGCAACCCGTCGGTTCAGGTCCTCGACACCCGCAAGACCACCCCGGGGCTGCGCATCCTCGAGAAGGCGGCGGTGCGCGCCGGCGGCGGCACCAACCACCGAGCCGGCCTCTCCGACGCCGTCCTCGTCAAGGACAACCACCTGGCGGGGACGAGCATCACCCAGGCGGTACACCGGGCCCGGGAGCTGTGGCCGGGTCGGCTGGTCGAGATTGAGTGCGACACCCTCGAACAGGTGGCCGAGGCGGCGCGCGCCGGCGCCGACGCGGTGCTGCTCGACAACATGGACCCCGGGGACGTCGTCGAGGCGATCGCCGTGGCGCAGGTGGACGCGACGCGTCCGATCCTGACCGAGGTGTCCGGCGGTGTGACCCTGGCCACCATCGGCGCGTATGCGGCCGCGGGCCCGGACCGGATCTCGGTCGGCGCGTTGACCCACTCGGCCACGGTGCTCGACCTCGGGCTCGATCTGATCTGGACCGAGGCGGGCGGCGACGCGGCGCCCGCACGGGAGGGTTGACGGGTGCTCCTCGTCATTGACGTCGGCAACACCGAGACGGTGATTGGCCTGTACTCCCGCGACGACACGGACACGGTGCCGGCCGTCGACGAGGGCGTCGGCGTCGGCATCGGGACGGAGCACGATCCCACGGCGCCGCGCGGCCTCACCCACCACTGGCGGCTCTCGACCGTGCCCAGCCGCACCCCCGACGAGCACGCCGTTCTCCTCACCCAGCTGCTCGACCTCGAGGGCCTCGACATCGCGGCGTCGGTCAGCGGCATCGGCGTCAGCTCCTCGGTGCCGCACGTCACGGCCGAGCTGCGCCAGATGGCCAGCCGCTGGTTCTCCGACGTACCGTGCGTCGTCCTCGGCCCGGGCACCAAGAGCGGGATGCCCATCCTCTACGACAACCCCAAGGAGGTCGGCGCGGATCGCATCGCCGACGCCGTCGGGGCCTACGACCTCTACGGCGGGCCGTGCGTCGTGGTCGACATGGGCACCGCGACGACGGTGGAGGCGATCAGCGCGAAGGGGGAGTATCTGGGCGGGGCGATCACGCCCGGGGTGGCCATCAGCCTCGACGCCCTCTATCAGCAGGCGGCCGCGTTGCGGCGGGTGGAGCTCGTCGAGCCGCGCAGCGTGATCGGGCGGTCGACGGTGGAGTCGATCGAGTCCGGGACGCTCTACGGCTTCGCCGGGCTCGTCGACGCGCTGGCGCGGCGGTTCATGGAGGAGCTGGGCCCGTCGACCGTGGTCGCCACGGGCGGGTTCAGTTCGCTCATCGCGCCGTATTCGGACACGATTGAGCACGTGGAGCCCTGGCTGACCCTGCACGGTCTGCGCATCGTGTACGAGCGCAACGTCGATTCATGACCGATCCGAAGCCGGACGTCCCCTACCGCTTCGAGCGCACCCACGACGCCGCGGCGGTCGTCGAGGGCTGGTCGTCACTCGCCCCCGGCGAGGAGTCCGGCGTCACCGTCGGGGTGGCCGGCCGGGTCATGCTCTCGCGGCCGCAGGGCAAGCTCGCGTTCGCCGAGCTGCGCGACGCATCCGGTTCGGTGCAGCTGTTCGCACTGGCGGCGATGACCGAGCGATTCGAGGAGTTCACCAAGCTCAACCTGGGCGACTGGGTGGGCGCCGTCGGCGAGGTGGTGCGGACCAAGCGCGGTGAGCTCTCGGTGAAGGTAACGGACTGGCAGCTGCTCGCCGAGGCGCGGCGCAATTTCGGCGACAAGTGGCGCGGCGTGAGCGACGTCGAGACGCGGTACCGCCAACGCGAGGTGGACCTGTGGGCCAACGAGAGGACGCGCCAGCTGCTGCGGATGCGCAGCGACGTGGTACGCCACATGCGCGAGCGTTTGTGGGCGCAAGGGTTCGTCGAGGTCGAGACGCCGCTGCTGCACCCCATCGCCGGCGGCGCGACGGCGCGGCCGTTCGTGACGCACCACAACACGTTCGACGTCGACTTCTTCCTACGGGTGGCGCCCGAGCTCTACCTCAAGCGCCTCGTCGTCGGCGGCTTCGACAAGGTGTTCGAGATCGGACGCAGCTTCCGCAACGAGGGCATCTCGCCGCGCCACAACCCCGAGTTCACGACGCTCGAGCTGTACCAGGCCTACGCCGACTACACGGACACGATGGTCGTCTTCGAAGAGCTGGTGGCCGGCCTGGCGCAAGACGTGCTCGGGACGACGAAACTGACCTACGGCGGGCGGGATCTGGACCTGGCGACGCCGTGGCGGCGCGCGCCCATGACCGAGCTCATCGCCGACGCGACGGGGTTCACGCTCGACGTGCGCTCACCGCGTGCCGAACTGGCCAAGGTGGCCGAAGAGGTCGGCATCCACGTCGCCGACGCTTGGGGCCCGGGCAAGATCCTGCTCGAGATCTACGAGAAGACGACCGAGCCCGAGCTGTGGGGCCCGGTGTTCGTGATCGACTACCCCGCCGAGGTGTCGCCCCTGGCGCGCCGCCACCGCGACGGCCCCGAGCTCGTCGAGCGCTACGAGCCCGTGGTGGCGGGGCGCGAGCTGGGCAACGGGTTCACCGAGCTCGTCGACCCCGACGACCAGCGCGCCCGCTTCGAGGAGCAGGCCGCCAAGGCCCGGGCCGGTGACGAGGAGGAGTCCGTCGAGGTCGACGAGGAGTATCTCCGCGCCCTCGAGTACGGGCTGCCCCCGACGTCGGGCTTCGGCCTCGGGGTCGACCGGCTGCTGATGCTGCTCGGCGACGTGTCCAACATCCGCGAGGTGATTGCCTTCCCGACGCTGCGCCAGGACCGGGGCTGAACGGCCCGATCTTGGCCAACGGCCTTGTTTCTTCGTTCGTTCTTACGATTCGGCCGCATCCTTCATACCGCCCTTACAGGTTCCTCACATCTGAGCCTCAGTGTTGTGAGTGCCGTCGAGCGGCGGCAGGTGCGCCAAGGGGCGAACCGAAGTCCAAGGAGGACACATGTTTCGCAAGATCATTGCAGGGACAGCAGTCGCCGGTGCACTGAGCCTCGGCCTCGCTGGCATGGCCGGCGCCGCGACCACCAACACCCCGTCCAGCAGCGGCACGCCCTCGGCGGCCCTGTGCGCCAAGGCGGCCAAGGTCGAGGCCCGCATCCAGACGTGGGAGTCCAAGGTCAACGCCCGTCTGCCCAAGGCCGAGGCCCGCGAGGCCGCGGCGAAGGCGGCCGGCCACACCAAGGTCGCGACCTTCATCGCCAACCGCATCACCAAGGTGCAGGCCCGTGAGACCAAGGTGAACGCACGCCTGGCCAAGATCGAGGCCAAGTGCGGCACGACCGGGGGGACCGACTCGACCGGCAGCGCCGGAGGGACCGTCGGCTAAGTCGGAAGGTCGCTGAGGAGTTCGGCCACCAGCCGGGAGAGCCCCGCCCGTAGTTCGGGTTGGGCGATCCCGGCGGTGGCCTTCTTCGCGTCCTCGACATAGGCGCGCGCCTGGTCGACCGATTCGGCGATGCCGCGGGACGCCATCACGATGCCCCGTGCCTTGTCGCGTTCGGGTTGGGCCAGGGGCTGCCCGAGGAGCGCGCGCAGGTCCGGCCCGGCGTCGGGGTCGTCGAGCGCGACGAGTGCCGGCAGCGTGTAGAT
>CAWGOJ010000036.1:0-47750 GCA_963824195.1 uncultured Acidimicrobiaceae bacterium
CTCGGCGGGGAAGGGGATGTGCCCGCCGTCACGGGATTGGCCGAGAGCGCTGTCGGGCTGGACGAGAAAGTCACCCACCAATCGACCGAGCGGGTTGCCGCGGCTCGTTGTCACCGTGGCGCTGACCGCGTAGTGATTGGCCCAATGGACGAGGGGGATGTCGTTGGGCTCGCGTTTCGATCGGGGGCCCCCGTTGCGCCAATCATCGTCGAGCAGATAGCCGGCACTCAGATCCTTGACCCCTGCGCTGCGCCGGTCGAGGATCGAAGCCAGCGGCCGACTCTCGTCGAACTTGCCGAACACGCCGCTGAGACGGCTCACCCACTGCTCGAGGCCCGCCCCCAGATGTGGAGTGCCGAGGTAGAAGGCGTGTCGCAGCATCGATACCCACGAATGGTTCCCTTCATTCGCATAATGGCATGCGCTGCGGGAAACCAGACCACCCATCGAATGGCCCACGAGGACCAGCTCGGTCACCGGAGTGGGCCAGGCTGCCACGACATCGTGAAGGAGCGCGGTGAGGTGATGACCGTTCTCGGAGATGTGGAGGCCGCTGTTATAGCGAAGATAGACGGGGGTGTAGCCGAGATCTTCAGCGAGTCGAGAGCCATAGGTGGACTCGGCACCCAAGCCATGGCGATCCGCGTGCAGCCTCCACGACTCCTCGGTTTCGCCCAAGCCGTGCAGGAAGATTGCCACCTTCGAGGTTGCCTCGGGGAAGGCGGCTTCGAGAGAGTCGCGCCGGGGCTCGACGTCTGCTCGAGCACTTCTCACAGCCATCCGGATCGCCAATGGGCTGCCCTGGTCGGCGAGCTCATCTCCCCAGATCGCATTCACCACCGCCAACGCCAGGTTGCTCCGGGGAGTCGATCCTGCCGGGATGACCGAGCCCGCAGTGGCGCCGACGAGTTCGCTGGCGACCATGCCGGCGGCCAGGCCCGTCCCTCGGATCAAGGTGTAGACGGCGGTGGCGATGACGTCGTGGACAACTCGGGCGGGGAGGCTGACTGGAGCAGTAATCGTGAACGCCCTGCTTGCGAAGGCGCGGTGCACCTGCTCGACCTGCGAGACGGTGTCAGCCAGCGTCCGTGTTGCCAGCTGGCCGCTGGCCCGGATCTCCTCGGACTTCATTACCCTCCCCCCGAACCACGGCTCATTCTACCAACACCACGGCGATGAGGAACTGCCGAAGGCCTCTAGTACGCCTCTTGTCTGGTGGAGAGAATCACAGTAGCCCCACATTGGCGAATGAGATGGAGGACCCTATGACCAGCACAGAGACTGGCTCCGGCAGCGCCGACCGCATCATCGAGTCGCTTCATGATGCCGGGAACTCGGCGCTTGAATCGGTGCGGAGGTTCCTCGACATCGTAAATGGCGTATTTCCCGACGTGAGAGCGGACAACGGCCCGCGCCAGCAGATCATCGATTCGGCGTTCAAAATGACCGAGGAGCTCGTCGGCACGTCGACCCAGCTTGCGGAAAGGGTCGTCAAGGCGAGTCAGGACGCTCTGGGCGAGGCGGAGAAGGAAGGTGGACGGCTCTCGAAGGGGAGCTGAGGGGGACCGAGGCGCAGTCACCCATGTGAAGACCCGGTCCATCGTCGAGCGGCAGGGGAGTGACGGGCGCCGGCCGAGACGTGTCAAGGTCCGTCAAGCAGTGCTTGCTGCATGTCAGAGCTCTGCTGCGTCATCTCCTTCGGGCACAGGTACTGGGCGGCGAACTCGGGCACGACGTACGACTCGAAGTCGCTGAGGTGCCGGCCCGTCAGTGAGCCCACGATCTGGGCCTCGCTGTCCTGCTTGGCGAGATCCGCACACGACAACTCACCGTCAGAGAGCGCAGCTGCACCGCTGACGCCGGACAACGAACCCGGGACGGTCGTGAGGAGGCGGAGGAAGGCCCGGTTGGGCTGTGACGGGAGGCCGGGGTCGTCGTGGTACAGCGTGGCGTCGGCCACTGCCGCCGCGGGCGCCCGGGCGGCGACGCGCGGCAGCCCCTCGGGCGGGAACACCAGAAGGTCGACGTACAGACGCCGGTGGGCGTAGTCACCCGTCTGCCCGGGGACGAGCCCGTGATGCACCATCCAGATGAGGTTGCCGGTCTGGAAGAACTCCGAACCGCCGTACCCTTGGCCGTTCGCGCTGTTGGTACTCGTGTGCCATGCCCGGTCGAGTGGCTTGGCGCAGGGGCCGATGACCGAGGCGCAGGCGGCGATGCCGATGCTGTAGTTGGGGGTCCCCCAGAGATTGGCCGAATAGAAGAGCCAGTAGACGCTCCCCTCCTTGATCATCGACGGTGCTTCGACCAGGCCACCCTCCCAGGCCTGTGTGGCGCCGATCAAGAGGTGCGGGGGTCCGACCGTCGACAGTCCGTCGGGGGAGAGCTGCTGGGAGTAGATGTACGTCGGCTTGTTGCAGCAGTCGCCGTCACTCTTCCACAGGAGCCATGCGGTGCCGTCCGACCTCACGTAGATGCTGGGATCGATCGCACCACCCTGTGCATACGGGCAGACGAAGGCCGACGGGGAGTCGTCGACGAACGGGCCCGCAGGGCTGGTGCTGGTGGCTCGGGAGATGCACATCGCCGTGTTGGGCCCATGGGTTGTCTCGACGCAGCCGTAGGACGTGGGCTGGGCCACACAGTTGATGGGATGTGTCGCCGGTGTGGAGTAGTACAGGACATAGGTCCCGTCGGGACGGGCCCACACCGACGGTGCCCACTGGTATCCGGACACGGTCCACGTGGGCACGGTGGGGAGCGCATCGCCCAGGTAGTGCCCGCTGAAGCCCGTCGCGCGCGTGATGGCGATGACCGGTACGTGGGCCCCGGGTATGTGGACTGACCCATAGGTGTCGGTCGCATACGCGTAGACCGAGTCACCGACCACAAGGGCGAAGGGGTCGGCGAAGTCAGCGTTGAAGATCGGCTCACCGTGGAGGAGGCCGTTCAGGACCGTGAGCTTGATGCCGTGCGCCTTCGACGGGTTGGTCCCCACCGGGCCCTGTGTCGCCTTGTGGCCCGGGGTGACGAACGGCTGGCCGACACGCACCGCGCGAGTAGGCGACGGGGGCGGTGACGGCGATGCCGACGGTCGCGTGGTCGTGGTGGTCCCGGCGCTCGCCGAGGACGGCGCGCACGCTGCGAGCGCGCCTGTTGCGGCGACGACACCGAGCGCGGCGCGGAGCAGGCGGTGACGCGTCCGCAGCGTCGTTGCCGGATCGCGCCGGACCGCGCCCGCCATCATGGTCGGCACCTTTTCATCATGGCCGATCCCCGGCAGCGGGGGTTGCCACAGCCCGTGAAGGCGGCCGGGCCGGCTGTCGTCGGGCGGGCTGGTGGGGGACCGGGCCCTGTCGTGAGGTGGGCGCCGCGGCGATCGGGTGGCGACGGGCAGCCCGACCGAGGTGGGTGCTCCGCAGGTTGCCGCCGGCTCGCCGTCGAGCTCGGGGGTGCGGCCGGGGCCGGGACACGAGCACGCCCGCCCGTCTCGATCTAGTGTCCCACGGTAGAACCCCCATGTAGACAGGAGCGTCACACGTGTACAAGGTCATCGTGGTTGGCACCGATGGTTCGGAACGGGCGGGTGTCGCCGTCAAAGAGGCACTGGCGTGGGCCAAGATCTACGGGGCGACACTGCATGCCGTCAATGTGGTGCACCCGGCCGCCAACTCGGAATTCGCCGACTCGTTGCAGACGCAAGTGCAAGTCAGCGACATGCGTGACGAGAAGGAGAGGATCAAGGCGCAATTGCTCGCCGAGGCCGAGGCAGAAGGTGTTCCCGTCGAGATACACACCCCCAGTGGTGACCCGGCGGACGCCATTCTCGGCGCCGCCAAAGCCGTCTCCGCCGACCTCATCGTGGTGGGGAACAGGGGCATGAGCGGAGTGAAGCGATTCGTGCTCGGCAGCGTGCCCAACAAGGTTGCCCATCAGTCGGACTGCAGCGTCCTGATCGTCGACACCGACGCCGCCTGAGGGCCTTCCGCCGGGTCAGGGCGACGCCGGCGACGTCATCGACCGCTCCACACCGGAGGCCGCTTCTCCAGGAACGCTGCGACACCCTCGCGGGCGTCGGCCGAGCCCGTGGCCGCGGACAGGGCCTCGCCCGTCTCCTGCCAGCCGAGTTCGTCGTCGGTGGCGATGACGTTGTTCACGGCGTGCAGGCAGGCCTGCACGGACACCGGCGCGTTGGAGCAGATGTCGCGGGCGAGGTCCAACGCGTCGGCCAGCGCGTTGCCGGGCTCGGTCAGCACGTTGACGAAGCCGATCTCGAAGGCCCGGCGCGCGTCGATCGGGCGGCCGGTCAGGATCAACTGCCGGGCCACGTTGAGGGGGAGTGCGCGCGGCGCTCGGAACAGGCCGGCGCAGGTGGGCACCACACCGATGCTGACCTCCGGTAGGCCGAACCGGGCGGTGCCCGAGGCCACGACCAGATCGCAGGCCAGGACGATCTCGAGGCCCCCGCCCAGGGCCGGTCCCTCCACCGCGGCAATCAGCGGTGTGCGGCGGGGGCGGCGGATGATGCCGTACTCGCCACCCCGCTCGGTGACGTAATCGCCGCCCGCGGTGAGATCGCTGCCGGCGCAGAACACGTCGGTGGTGCCGGTCAGCACGCCTGCCCACAGGTCCTCGTCGTCCTCGAGCTCGCTGAGTGCGGCATCGAGGGCATCGGCCATCGCCCGATCGATGGCGTTTCGCTTCGCGGCGCGCTGCAGGGAGATGATCAGCACGTGCCCCTCCCGTCGCCTCGTGACGAGCTGCTCTGCCCCCTCACCGACCCCGTTCACGCGCGCCCCCGATCGATATCGAGCTCTCCGGACAGGGTCAGGATAGGTCCGGTGCCGAAGCGGCGGGCCGTCGCTCCCGCTCGTCCTGGCGTGGGGTCGAGAGCGGGGTGCGCGAGCCGCGCGTGGCGCCGAAGTGTCCCGCCTCGGCCATCAGCGATGGGCCGCCGCCCTCGGAGTCGCCGGCCCGCAGGAGGTCGCTCCCGTTCGCGGCCTGTTCTGTCGGCGTGGGGGAGCGGTCAGGTCCCCGACATGTCCACGACCGGCTTGTTCAGCGGCTTTCCGCCCATCGACCCGAAGAAGGGGTCGTCGTAGGAGAAGATGCCGCCGTCGGTCGCCACGAACCGGTAGCCCGAGCCGCCCTTGGAGGCCTCCATGCCGACGATGGGGGCGTTGAGGCGCAGGCTGCCCGTGGAGCCGTAGAACGGGGCGTCGAAGGAGAAGATGCCGCCGTCGGCGGCGACCTCCCAGTATCCGCCCGTCTGCGAGTCGGCGGCCATACCGACGACGGGGGAGTTGAGGGGCTTGCCCCCCATGGAGCCGAGGAACGTGGCGTCGCCGTAGTTGAAGATGCCGCCGTCGGACGCCACGAGCCAGTAGCCGTTGCCGCTCGGGGTCGTCGCCATGCCGACGATGGGCCGGTTCAGATGGATGCCGCCGGTGCTGCCGAAGAAGCGGGCGTCACCGAAGTTGAAGATGCCGCCGTCGGACGCCACGAGCCAGTACCCCTTGCCGTCCGGCGTCGCCGCCATGCCGACGATGGGCGCGTTGAGCGGCTTGCCGCCCATGGAGCCGAAGAAGCCGGCGTTCCCGAAGCTGAAGATGCCGCCGTCGGAGGCCACCTCCCAGTACCCGCCGCCGTCGGCGGTCAGGGCCGCGGCCACCACCGGCTTGTTCAGGTGGATGCTGCCGGTGGACCCGCAGAACGGGATGTTGCCGTAGTCGAAGACGCCCCCGTCGGACGCGGACAGCACGTAGCCGTCCGGGCCCCCGACCGGTGCGTTGCACGGCACCTGGATCGGCGCCGGTGCCGGTGTGCCGGCGTCCCCGGTCAGCTGGGGGTCGTGGTGGAACTGGGGCCACGCGCCCTGTTCGTACACGCTGGACCCGGATCCGCTCGTGTTGTCGATCTCCCAGTGCACGATTGTCCCGTGGTCGGCGTTGTTGTAGCCCGCGCCCGTGATCCCGATGTGGCCGTCGGGGTCGTCGGTCACCAGCGGCGAGCTCTGGAACCCGTCGCCGGCACCGATTGTCATGACCTCGGCGCCCGAGCGCCCGTCGAAGATGTCGATCCCGTCCGTCGTGGGGACGATGACGTCCTGGTAGCCGCCTCCGGTCAGGTCTGCCGTCACGGGCGATCCGAGGACTGCGCCCGAGGTCGGCGCCGACCACACGACGGCCCCGTTGCTGCCGTTGAGGGCGTAGATCGTGCCGCTCGAGGTCCCTGTCTGGGTCCCCTCGACCACTGCCAGTTGGCCGTTTCCCCCGACGTCGGCCAGGGCCGGTGAGTCGGCGGTGATGCCGTCCAGCGTGTCGCTCCAGGCGAGGCCGCAGCCCGTGTTGAGCGCGAAGACCTTGTTCGAGTCGGAGGCGCCCGAGTAGTAGCTGCCGTCGCCGACTGCGATCCCGACGGCACCGCCGGCGAGGAACTGGCCGACGGCCGGTGACGAGCGGTCGATGTTCTGCGTCGTGTCGTACTGGCAGATCAGCCCGCCGGTCGGGTTTCCCGTCCCGGCATTGCCGGCGCTCGAGAGGATCCGGATGTGGCCCCCGTTGCCGTATGTCTGACCGTAGGCCGATCCCGCGCTCGAGTCCCCGCCGCTGACGATCTCGTTGTTGCCGTCGGAGTAGAGGTCTGCCACCGCAGCGGTCGAGAACACCGAGTCGGCCGAGAACCACGGGAAGCCGCCCAGCATCGCCCCGCCCGTCGCCGTGAGCGCGTAGGTGTTCTGTCCCAGCGATCCGGCCTCGACGCCGTAGCCGCCGGCATAGGCGTCGACCGTCAGGGACGCCGAGACACCCGAATGGGGCGTGGGATCCGTGCCCGGGTTGGACTCGGGGACGAACCACTGGTCGCCACCGTTGGGGGCGATGGCCTGGTACCCACCCGACGTCGGGTCGGCCGCGTTGCCCGTGCCCACGAACACCGTGTCCCGCCCGTTGGCGTCGATCGGCGCCACCGAGGGGGAGGAGTCGACGGGCGCGCCCGCGTCGTAGGGCCAGCCCCCGACTCCCGATCCTCCGGCGATGTGGAATGCGTACACGCCCCCGGCGCGGTCACCGACGACGACCGAGGGCTGCCCGTCGAGGTTGGCGACGTTGGGTGAGGAGAGCGCGATCGGATTGCCGGCGTCGTTGAGGGTCTGGCTCCATTCCTGGGTCGCCGTGAAACCGGCCGCGTGGGCGACCTCGGTGGCCTGGGCGGCCGGTGCCGCCCCGAGGGCGGCGGTGGTCAGGGCCAGAGCGGCCATGGAGGCGGGAAGGGGGAGCCACGAAGCACGACGTCTCACGTCATTCCTCTCAATCGGTGTGCGGTCGGAGACGCCAGCCCGACGGTCCCCTGCGGACACCTGCTCGGCCGGCCGGCCTGGCGCGCATGGAGGAGTGAACGCCCCACTGTCAGTCCATCGGCACCGCGGGGGTCAATCTTGAACGGTCAGCTCATCGGGCCCCACGGTGGCGACCCCAGGTGTCGGGTCAGGCGCAGCCCGTCGCGGATGCGGCGACCCGGTCCGCTTCAGCCTGCATCGGGGGTGTCCGCGGGCCGGCTCATGCGCGACGGCCACCAGTTCCATCGGCCCAGCAGCTCGACGATGGACGGGACGAGGATGGTGCGGACGACGAACGTGTCGAGCAGGATGCCGATGGCCAGGCCGACACCGATGACGCGGATCTCCTCGTTGCCCTGACCCGACCCGCCGACGACGGCGAGTACCACGAAGGTCCCGGCGAGCACGAGCCCGGCCGAGGTGACCGTCGGACCGGTGGCGCCCACCGCCCTGATCACGGCGCCCTCCAATTCGTGCCCCCGCGCCTCCTCGCGGATCCGGGTCATGACGAGGATGTTGTAGTCCTCGCCCAGAGCCAGCAGGAAGATGAACATGAGGAACGGGAGGAGGAAGACGATGCCCGAGTTCCCGGGGATCTTCATGAAGACGATGACGGAGATCCCCAGTGACGCCAGGTAGGAGAGCACGACGCTGAGGATCAGGTAGGCGGGGGCGACGAGGCTGCGAAGGACGAGCGCCAGGACCAACCCGATGGCCAGGATGGCGATGGGGACGATGGTGCCGACGTCGCTGTTCGAGATGGAGCTCACGTCATAGAGAGCGGACGCCTCCCCGGCCACGCCGCTCGCGTCGGCGCCGGCTCGCCGCGCCACGGCGTCCACCCTGTGGCGGATGGCCGGCACGGCGCTGATGGCCGCGTTGCTCCCGGCCGACCCCACCGCGAGGCCGGTGGACCACTGGACGGTGTGCCCGTCGGCGCTGATGTAGCGGGCGGTGGTCAGGTACGTGATGTAGTCGGCCGGCGAGATCCCCGAGCCTGCCGGGGGGACGAGCGGACGGGTCACGAGGTCCTGGGCGGGGCCGTAGGGATGGACGCGGGCGTACAGGGACTCGAGCTGGGCGGGGGTGAGCGCCGTGCCGTTGGGGTTGAGGGGGCCCGTGATGGTGCGGAACTCACCGCTGCGCTCGAGGCCCTCGGTGGCCGTGGCGAGCTGGGACGGGTCCCGCCAGACGGAGGCGGGGAAGTGCATGACCACGGCGGTCGGGTTGGTGCTCGCCTGGGGGAAGTGGGCCGCCACGGCGGCGTTGCCCTTGGCGGCGTCGGTGCCGGCCGGCGCGATGACGTCGCCGCCGAAGCCGGTCGGGACGAAGCCGAGGGCGAAGACGGCGAGGATGCCGAGTGCGGCCACCCCGACGAGGAGCGTGAGGAGGGGCCGGCGGACGAGGCGGGCGGCCACCCGGCCCCAGATGCCCTCGGCCGGCGGGCGGGCCACGGTGCGCGTCGGCCAGAAGACGGCGCGGCCGAAGATGGCGAGCAGCGCGGGCAGCAGCGTGAGGCCCGCCAGCAGCATGGTGGCGATGCCGATCGCGAGTGGCACGCCGAGGTCGTGGTACAGGCCGAAGCTGGCGGCCAGCAGGGTGAGCAGGGCGACGATCACCGTCGAGGCGGAGCCGGCGATGGACTCGCCGACCCGGCGCACCGCGTAGGCCACGGCCTCGTCGGGTTCGTTGCCGGCGTGGAGCTGCTCGCGCACCCGGAAGACGAGGAAGAGCCCGTAGTCCGTCCCGGCGCCCAGGACGAGGACGATGAGGAGGATCTGGGTGAAGAACGACACCTGCAGCGCGCCCACGCCGCCCAGGGCGCCGATGAAGGCGCCGGAGAGCACGAGGACGAGCGCCGCGGGCACCAGGGTGACCAGCGGTGCGAGCAGCGAGCGGAAGATCACCAGGAGCAGCACGACGATGAAGAGGTACGAGGCGTCCTGGATCTCCCCGCTCTGCCGGGCGGACTGCTTGTTGGCGGCGGCGTTCGTGGCGAGCTGCCCCGCCAGGTGCACCTGCAGGCCGGCCGGGAGCGGCGTGCGGGCGATGGTGCCCTCCATGTCGTCGATGAGCGTGTCGCCCTGGCCCTGGTTGAACGGTGACGTCGAGGAGACGACGAGGAGCTGGGCCGCCTCCTGGTCCGGCGAGGTGCCGAGATACTCGACGGACAGCGTGGTGGGGACGTGGCCCAGGTTGGCGAGGAGCGTGCGGAGGGCCGCCTGGTCGGCCTCGTCCAGCGGGCGGCCGTCGGTGAAGGCGACCACGGGCACGGAGCTGTGCGTGACCGGCCCGATCAGCGGCTGTGCGAGCACGGCGGCCTGGTTGCTGGGCGCGCTCTTGGGGAGGAAGGCACCGTTGTTGTCGTTGACCTGACTGGCCAGGGACGGCAGGGTGGCGACGGCGGCGACGGTGCCGAGGATCCACACGGCGACCACGAGGTAGCGGTGACGGACCACCACGCGGCCGAGCGCGCCGAAGAAGTCGCTCACGCGCGTTGCGGGCGGTTGGTGGGGGTCGTAGCGGGTCGGGGGAGCACGGGAGGGGGTGGCCGGCGCCGGGGGACGCGTCATGCCTGGTCCGGCGGCATGTGGTCCTGGCCGACTCGATGCTACCGGCGAGACACCGGAGGGAGGATCCCGCCCGGCATGAAGCCCCTGCGCGGGCCCTGCCGCCTACCATTCTCAGCGTGAGCGGGTCGTCCACGAAGCCGGTGCCGCACTGATGGGACGGCGCATCCGGTGGCTCGGGGTCATCATGGTGGCCTGCCTCGGCCTCGTCGTCGTCCAGCTGGTCAACATCCAGCTGGTCAAGGCCAAGCAGCTGCAGACCTCGCCGTTCAACCCCCGGGTGTCCGCGCAGAAGTACATCAACCCCAGAGGGGCCATTTACGCCTCCGACGGCACCGTGCTCGCCAAGTCGATCCCCACGCCGGCCGGGACGAACACGACCGACTACCCGTTCCGCTACATCCGCCAGTACCCCGACGGGCCGCTCTACGCCGGCATCACCGGCTACGACTCGCCGCTCTACTACGGCACCGCCGGGATCGAGGAGCAGTACGACTCGTACCTGAGCTCCCATCAGCAGCCCCCCCAGACACTGAGCCAGCTGATCTTCCGGGAGTCGACGCCGCTCACGACCGACGACGTGACGCTGACCGTCGAGCCGAGCCTGCAGCAGGCGGCGTGGAACGCCCTGACCACCTTGCCGCCCGGGGTGAACAAGGACGGGGCGGTCGTGGTGCTGGACCCCTCGACCGGGGCGGTGCTCGCCATGGTCTCGAACCCCACCTACGACCCCAACGCCCTCGTGGGCCCGACGGTCTCCTCCGAGAACCTGGCCTACTTCAGCTATATCCAGAAGGACCACGAGGGCTACATCCCGCTGCGGCCCATCGCCACCGGCGAGACCTTCTTCCCCGGCTCGACGATGAAGGTGGTGACGTCCACCGCGGCCTACAACCTCAAGCCGTCCCTGGCGGGGTTCAACTACCCGGTGCAGGCGTGCCAGGGGTTCGCCGACTCGAACAAGCAGCTGTGCGACGAGAGCGGGCCCTGCGGCGGCACCATGACGGCGATGCTGCCCTTCTCGTGCGACCCCGGCTACGGCGAGCTGGGTGTCCAAGAGGGCGTGGACGTCCTGCAGAAGCAGGCCGAGCTGTTCGGGTACAACTCGGTGCCGGGCATCGACCTGCCGAACGTCGTGGCCTCGCCGCTCACCTCGCTGCCGGCCAATTCGCAGGCCTACCTGGCCTATACCGCCATCGGTCAGTACGGCGTCCAGGCCACCGCGCTGCAGAACGCGATGGTGGCGTCGGGGATCGCCAACGGGGGCGTGCTCATGACGCCGCACCTGATGTCGAACATCCGGGACTCGCAGGGGGCGCAGGTGGAGTCCTACACGCCGAAGGCGGCGAGCACGGTGGCGACCGCCCAGGCGGCGCAGCAGGTCACCTCGCTCATGGAGGGCGTGGTGGCCAGCGGCACGGCGTCGGGCGTCGGGTTCCCGCCCTACCTGTGCGCGGCCGTGAAGACCGGGACGGCGCAGACGAGCCCCACCCAGCAGGTGACCGAGGACTGGATGATCGGTTTCGCCCCGGCGAACCACCCCAAGGTCGCGGTGGCGGTGGTGGTCCCCGACCAGTACATCGGATCGGACGGGGCGTCGGTGGCCGGCCCGATCATGAAGGCCGTGCTCGAGGCGGCGGTCCCGCAGGGCTCGGTGACCCAGCCCTGCAACGTGGCGCCGGTGCCCACGTCGGCGTTCACCTCGGGGCACTGATCGACTCGGCGGGTGCGCCGGGGCACCCGCGTGTAGCATTATCTGCGTGACTACGCAGATAGTTGAGAGTCCCGCCACCGAGGAGTTCCGCTCCGCTGTCGGGATGCTCAAGCTCCTGGGCGACGAGACGCGGCTGCGCGTCATCTGGGCCCTGCTCGAGGGCGAGCACTCGGTCAACGAGCTGGCCGAGCTCGTCGGCGCGCAGCCGGCCGCCGTCTCGCAGCACCTGGCCAAGCTCCGCCTGGCGCGCCTGGTGCGCAGCCGGCGGGAGGGGACGCGGATCTTCTACGTGGTCGACGACGCCCATGTCCGCCGGCTGGTGGAGGAAGTGCTGACCCACGCGGACCACGTGACGGCCCATGGGTGAGGGCGGCCACGACCACCCGCACGGACCCTCCTCGGTGGGGACCGACCGGCGCGCCCTGACCATCGCGCTCGCGCTGCTCGTCGGCTTCATGGTCTTCGAGGTGGCCGCGGCGGTGGCCTCCAACTCCCTGGTCCTGCTGGCCGACGCGGGGCACATGCTGGTGGACGTCGGCGCCATCGCCGGGTCCCTGGTGGCCATCCGCCTCGCCGCCCGCCCCGAGACGGGCTCGCACACCTACGGCATGAAACGGGCCGAGATCCTGGCCGCCGCGGCCAACGGGATCGCCCTCCTCGTCGTCTCGGCGCTGGTGACCTACGACGCGGTCGTCCGCCTGGTGCACCCGTCCCACGTCGACGGGGCGGTCCTGATCGTCGTCGCCGCGGTCGGGGTGGCGGTCAACGTGGTCGCCACCATGACCGTGGCCAAGGCGAACCGCCGGTCGCTCAACGTGGAGGGTGCGTACCGGCACATCCTGACCGACCTCTACGGCTTCGCGGGCACGCTGATCGCCGGGATCGTCATCGTCCTCACCGGCTTCGACCGCGCCGACGCCATCGCCTCCCTGCTGGTTGTCGTCCTCATGCTCAAGGCCGCGGTGGCGCTGCTGCGGCCGGCGCTGCACATCCTCCTGGAGGCGACCCCGGAGGACATCGACCTGGACGAGGTGCGCCGGCACCTCCTGGAGCTGCCCGAGGTGCAGTCGGTGCACGACCTGCATGCCTGGACCCTGACCTCGTCGCTGCCCATCCTCACCGCCCACGTCGTCGTCACCGACGAATGCTTCAACTCGGGCGAGGCCGGCCGGGTGCTCGACCACCTCCAGGACTGCCTGTCGGGGCACTTCGACGTGGCGCACTCGACGCTGCAGTTCGAATCGGCCGGGCACATCGAGCACGAGCTGGGGGGGCACGCCTGATCCGGTTTCAGCGCCCCGGGGGATCGATGGCCGCCACGAGCTCCACGTGCTCGGTCATGGGGAAGATGTCGAAGGCGCGCAGCTCGGCGAGGTGCCATCCCACGTCGAGCAGGGCTCGCAGGTCCCGCGCGAACGACGACGGTTCGCAGGCGACGTAGACCAGCCGCCGCACGCTGGCGTGCGCAGCCAGCGCCCGTGCCACCCCGGTCCCGGCGCCCTCCCGGGCGGGGTCGAGCACGACGACGTCGGGCCGACCGATGGCGGACGCGACGAGGCGCGGGGTCACCTGGGCCCGCGTCACCCGCAGGTTCGGGACGCCGGCGGCGTTGTGGCGCGCGTCCTCGCAGGCGCGGGCGCCCCGCTCGACCGCGAGGACCGAGCCGTCGGGGCCCACCGCCTCGGCCAGCGGGACGGAGAAGAGGCCCGCGCCGGCGTACAGGTCGACCACCGACGCACCGCGGCAGTCGCCGGCCATGGCGAGGACCGCGTGGAGCAGCGCCTCCGCCGCACCGGTGTGGACCTGCCAGAAGACCCCGGCCGTGATCCGGTAGGTGCGGCCGCCCACCGTGGCGTGCACGGCTCCGGGTTGCCGCCGCACCGCGCCGCGCACCACGACGCCGGTGCCGATGTCGGGCAGGCGCGGCGCGCCCCGTCCGCGCGGCGTGACCGAGACCAGTGCCTCCGCGGGCCGCGTGCCCGTGACGACCTCGAGGTGGGCGACGCCGGGCCACCGGGTGCTCAGCGCACCGGTGGCCGCCACGGCCGGGCTGGCGATGGGGCACGCGTCCGTGTGCTCGAGCTCGTGGGAGCGGTGCTTGCGGAAGCCGACGGCACCGTGCTCGTCCACCGCGAGGCGCACCCGGCTGCGCCAGCCGAGGCCACCGGTGTCGCCGGCCACCGGCTCCACCTCGACCGCGCGCTCCACGCCGGCGACCCGCGCCAGCTGCTCGGCCACGCGGAAGGCCTTGAGGCCCCGCTGCGCTCCGAGCGTGGCGTGCTGGAAGTCGCAGCCGCCGCAGCGCCCCGGCCCGGCATGCGGGCAGGGTGGGGGCACCCGGTCGGCCGACGGCGTCAGGATCTCCACGGCGTCGGCCCGCAGGTAAGAGGTGGTGGAGGCCGTGACCAGGGCCACCACCCGCTCGCCGGGGAGGGAGTGGCGCACGAAGACGACCCGCCCGTCGGGCGCCCGGGCGACGCAGCCGCCGCCGGCGGCGATGGCGCCGACCTCGAGCTCGAGGAGTCCCGTGTCGCCCATGGGGGCAGCGTACGGCGGCACAATGGCCAAGATCTCCGTGCCGGTGTCGATCCGGGCGGTGCCCGATCGTCGTAGGAGTGAGACCAACGCAGAGGAGGACCGATGCGATACCTGTTGCTGATTGCCGGGAACGAGAGCCAGATGAAGAGCGCCCCGCCCGAGCAGGGCGAGGCCATGACGAACGAGTACGCCGAGTTCGGGAAGACGATGGCCGAGCGGGGCGTGCTCCAGGGCGGCGAACGCCTGCGCTCGGTGAGCGACGCCACCACGGTGCGGGTGCGCAACGGCGAGGTGCTGGCCACCGACGGCCCCTTCGCCGAGACCAAGGAGCAGCTGGGCGGCTACTACGTCGTCGAGTGCAAGGACCTCGACGAGGCCATTGAGGTGGCCTCGAAGATCCCCGGCGCCCGCACCGGCAGCATTGAGGTGAGGCCGATCTGGGAGATGTGACGGCCGAGGGAGGCCGCCGTCCATCTTCCACCCTGCTGCGCCGCCTGGGCCGCCGTTCCGAGGCGGCCGAGGCCTACCGGTTGGCCCACGACCTGGCGGGCACGGATGCGGAGCGCCGCTACCTCGAGCGGCGCCGGCGCGAGGTGTCGGCCTGAGGCCGGTTTGACAGGCCGGGGCGGCGTTGCAATCGTCTCGCCCGGACCGCCGTCTCCAGGCGGGACGAGAACCGAGAGGACGGCTGAACCATGTTGCAGGGCAGAGCGGCGATCATCACCGGGGCTGGGCGGGGCATCGGCCGTGAGCACGCCCTCCTGTTCGCGTCACTGGGGGCCAAGGTCGTGGTCAACGACCTGGGCGGCGCGGTCGACGGCTCGGGCGCGGACGTCTCGGCGGCACAGTCGGTGGTCGACGAGATCACGGCCGCCGGCGGCCAGGCGGTGGCCAACACGGACAGCGTGAGCTCCTTCGACGGGGCGAAGGCGATTGTCGACCAGGCCGTCTCCACCTTCGGCGACCTCCACGTCGTGGTCAACAACGCCGGGATCCTGCGCGACCGGATGCTCGTGTCCATGAGCGAGCAGGACTTCGACGACGTCATCGCGGTCCACCTCAAGGGCACCTTCAACATCACCCGGCACGCGGCGGGCTACTGGCGCGAGGCGGCCAAGAGCGGGACCGTGACCGATCGTGCCATTGTCAACACGAGCTCGGGCGCCGGCCTGCACGGCAACGTCGGCCAGACCAACTACTCGGCCGCCAAGGCGGGCATCGCCGCCATGACCGTCGTGAACGCGATGGAGCTGCACCGCTACGGCGTCCGGGCCAACTGCATCGCCCCGGTGGCCCGCACGAGGCTCACGCTGCAGACCCCGGGGATGAGCGACTCCATGGAGCAGCACGTGTTCGACCCCGAATGCGTCTCGCCGCTCGTCGCCGTACTGGCGTCGAAGACCTGCCCGTTCAACGGCCAGGTCTTCAGCGTGTACGGCGGGTCCGTGGGGATCTACGCCGGGTGGTCGATCGCCGAGTCGGTGGAGACCGACGACCGCTGGACCCCCGAGACCCTGGCGGCGGCCATGGACGAGCTGCCCCGGACGGTCGAGGTCAACAGCCAGATCGCCGAGCTCGTCAAGCACATGGGGCGCTGACCGGCCGCCGGCATGACGGCGGCCGGTGCCGGGCCCAGCAGGGAACTGACCGAGATCCTGGCTCTCGTCCCGCCGGATTTCGCCGACCCGGGGGCCGACTACCGGGCCGTGCGGGCGATGATGGCGCCGTTCCACGGGCACCCGGTGCCGCCGCACGTCAGCGTCACCGAGTCGGTGCTCGGCGGGGTGCGCTGCGCCTGGTACGACGACGACCGCTCCCCGCGAACCGAGCGGGTCGCCTTCCACTGCCACGGGGGCGGCCTGGTGTCCTGCCCGCTCGACGACTACCACTTCTACGGGGCGATGCTCGCCGAGCAGCTCGAGGCGCGGGTCGTCATGGCGGACTACCGCCTGGCGCCCGAGCACACGTTCCCCGCCGCGCACGAGGACTGCCTGGCCGCCTACCGTGGCCTGCTGGAGGGTGGGGTGGCGCCGGAGCGGGTGGTGGTCAGCGGCGACTCCTGCGGCGGGCTGCTCGGGCTCGGCACGCTCACCGCGGCCCGCGACGCGGGCCTGCCGCCGCCGGGCTGCTTCGTATCGATCTCGGGCTGGTTCGACCTCTCGGTGGCGGTGGCCGCGGGCGGCCGGGGTTCCGATCCCTTCCTCAGCGCCGAGTGGGTGCGCAACCGCGGCCGGGAGTACCTCGCGGGGAGCGTGGCGCTCGACGACCCACGCGTGTCACCCGCCTACGCCGACCTGTCGGGTCTGCCGCCGCTCTACCTGCCGGTGGGCGAGCTCGACACGCTGCGTGAGGGCGTCGTGGCCCTGGCGGCCTCGGCACTGCGAGCCGGGGTCGCCGTCACCTTGGAGTCGTGGCCCGGCATGGTGCATGGGTGGCAGGGCCTGGTGAGCGCCGGGGTGCCCGAGGCGCTGGCGTGGTTCGCGCGGGCCCGGCAGTATCTCGACGGCGTTCTCGCCGGCCGGGCTAGTTGACGATGTCGATCGGGGTCCCGGGCGGGATCACCGAGAGCTGGGCCAGGTCGGCGTCGTGCAGCCGGATGCACCCGTGCGAGATCGCGGCGCCCGTGGTGCCGATGAGCGAGTCGTCGTAGGAGTCGATGGGCCCGTGGATGCCGATGACGGCGTCGCCCGAGTTCTCCCAGTCGGCGATGGTGTCGGAGTGGTCGGACGTGACGAGGACGAACGGCCCGTAGCCGGGGCCGGGCGGCGGGTACTGCATGGTCATGAAGTAATTGCCCGGCGGGGTGGGGTCGTCGGGTGCACCGATGCCGGCCGGGAAGTCGAGGATCTGCGTGCCGGCGTCGAACACGGTCAGGCGCATGGTGGCGAGGTTGACCACGATGGCGTACGGGGTGTCCCCGAGCGTGACGTCGCTCTGCTGCACCCAGGTGGTCGAGCCGTTGGGCCGCTGGGCGAGCCGCACCTCGAGCCAGCCGGGCTGGGACGCGATGACGGGCAGGATGGACGGGTACCCGAACCAGGAGCCGGGCACCGTCGCGTTCGAGGGCTGGCCGGGTGCGGGGTAGCCCGGGATGGCGCCGTGGGTGGTGGCGACGAGCGTGTCGCCCGGCGGCGCCGTGGCTGCGGCCACGGCGGGCGCCGTCGGCCTGGGGGCGGGGGCGTCGTGGTGCGCCGGGGGCGGTGCGGCGGACGGCGCGCCCCTCGCCAGGCCGAACGCGGCGATCGTCAGGGCCACGGCGCCCACCGCCAGGGCACCTGCCCCCACCGCGATCCGCCGCCGGCTCAGACCCATATGGCGGCCAATCGTACCGGCCGCCGTCGTCTCGGGATGCGAGGATTCGGGTCATGGCCGACCGTCAGGGCATCTCCTCGGGCTCGCCGTTCGAGCCCACCATCGGGTTCAGCCGGGCGCTCAGGGTGGGGGACCGGGTGCTCGTCTCGGGGACGGGCCCGGTGGTGCCGGGGGGCGGCTGCCCCGACGGTGCGGGCGCGCAGGCGCGGCGGTGCTTCGAGATCATTCGGGTCGCACTGGCCGAGGCGGGTGCGGGGCTGGACGACATCGTACGGACCCGCATGTACATCACCTCCGCCGGGGACGCCGCGGCAGTCGGCGCCGTCCACGGCGAGCTGCTCGGGCACGTGCGACCCGCCGCTTCCATGGTCGTGGTGGCGGGGCTGCTGGACCCCGCCTGGAGGGTGGAGATCGAAGCCGAGGCGGTGCGGCCCTGATTACGAGGCGAGACCCGCCACGGTGGCGGCCACGATGTTGGTCCCGCGCAGGTCGCCGACGAGGCCGGACTCCATGCGGTTCATCACGTAGCAGACGACGAGCTCGGCGTCCTGGTCGATGATGACGACCGAGCCGCCGTAGCCGCCCCAGTAGCACGCACGCGGTCCGAGCGGCATGTCCGGCGGGTTGCTCAGGCCGTAGCCCATCCCGATGCGCTCGGGGACGCCGAGCACCTTGTCGATGCCCTCCGCCTGCACCTCGAAGATGGGGTCGGTGCCCTCGGCCGACAGCAGGCGGACACCGCGCGCCTGGCCCCGCCCGGCGACGATCGACTGGACGGCGGCCACCGAGCGGGCGTTGCCCTGGCCGTTGGCCGCGGGGATCTCGGCGCGGCGCCACCAGGCGTGATGGGCCATCGTGGCGTCGATGGGCGGGTTCCCGAACGTCTTGAGCATCAGCTCGGGGACCTGGCCCGCCATGGCTTCGATGTCGATCGGCGCCGGCGGGATGACCTGTGACACGCGGTGGTCCTCGCTCTCGGGGAGGCCGATGTGGAAGTCCGCATCGAGCGGCGAGGCCACCTCGCGGGCGAACCAACGGCCGATCGACTCGCCGGTGATGCGGCGGACGATCTCGCCGATCAGGTAGCCCTGCGTCACGGCGTGGTACCCCGACCCGCTCCCGGGCTCCCACCACGGCGCCTGGGCGGCCAGGAGCGAGGTGCACTTCTCCCAGTCCGCCAGGTCCTCGGCCACCAGGGGCTCGTCCCAGCCGGACAGGCCGGCGGTGTGCCCCATCACGTGGCGCACCTCGATGTGCTCCTTGCCGCCGGCGGCGAACTCGGGCCAGTAGGTGGCCACGGGGGCGCGGAAGTCGAGCTGGCCCCGGTCGTGCAGCATGAGCGCGCAGAGGAACGTCATCGTCTTGGTGGTCGACCACACGTTGGTGATGGTGTCGCGCTCCCAGGGCTTCGTCTTCTCGGCGTCGGCCCAGCCGCCCCAGATGTCGACCACGGGCTCGCCGCCCAGGAAGACCGCGACGGACGCACCAAGGTCGGCGCCGCTCTCGAGCTGGTCGGCCAGCGTCGAGCGGACGGCGTCGAAGCGTGGTTCGCAGGTCCCCTGCACCTCTGTCATATGGGCCCCTTTCTCGGCGGTCCGCGGTCACGGACCTCGTGGCACCGCGTCGAGCGCAACCTATTGAGCCGCGGGGCCCGGCGCCAGCCGGGGTCGCCGGTGCAACGCCGCAGGGGGGTCGGTAACGTCGCTGTGTGCGGCACATGGACGCGGTCGTGGTGGGCTCGGGGCCCAACGGCCTGGCGGCCGCGCTGACGTTGGCCCGGGCCGGGCACGGGGTCGAGGTGTACGAGGGCGCGCCGACCGTCGGTGGTGGGACACGCACCGAGGAGCTGACGCTGGAGGGGTTCCGCCACGACGTCTGCTCGGCGGTGCACCCGACGTTGGTGGCCTCGCCCTTCTTCCGCTCCCTCGACCTGGACGACCTCGGCGTGGTGCTGCGCCAGCCCGAGGTGGCCTTCGCCCAGCCGCTGGCGGGCGGGCGGGCCGCCGCGCTCTACCGCAGCGTCGAGGAGACGGCGTCGCACCTGGGCGGGGACGCGGCGGCGTACCGGCAGCTCGTGGGGCCGCTGGTCGACTGGCTGGACCGGATCGTCCCCTACGTCATGGGCCCCATGCGGAGCCTGCCCCGCGACCCGCTCGCTCTGGCCCGCTTCGCCCGGGTCGGCACGCCGTCGGTCCGCCACGCGACCAGGGGCTTCACCACGGACGCGGCGCGTGCGCTGCTGGCCGGCGCGGCGGCGCACTCCATGGAGCCGCTCACGGCGCCCCTGACGGCGGCGTTCGCCTTGCTGCTCACGGCGATGGGGCACGGCGTGGGCTGGCCCGTCGTCGAGGGCGGCAGCGCCGCCATCACGGTCGGGCTGGCGGGCGAGGTGCGCCGTCTGGGCGGCGTGGTGCACACGGGCCGCTGGGTCACCTCGCTGTCCGAGCTCCCGCCGGCGCGCGCCGTGCTGCTCGACGTCACACCGCGCCAATTCGTCGGTCTGGCCGGCACTCGCCTGTCGGCGCGAGCGGGCCGCCCGTGGGCCCGCTTCCGCCCCGGTCCCGGGGCCTGCAAGGTGGACTGGGCCCTCGACGGCCCGGTGCCGTGGAGGGCCGAGACCTGCCGGCGCACCGTGACCATCCACGTGGGCGGCACCTTCGAGGAGGTGGCGCGCGGCGAGGCCCAGGTGCGCTCGGGGCGGCATCCGGAAGATCCTTTCGTCCTGATCGCCCAGCCCGGCATCGTCGACCCGACGCGCGCCCCGGCCGGACGGCAGACGCTGTGGGGGTACTGCCATGTGCCGAACGGCTCGGACGTCGACATGACCGAGCGCATGGAGGCGCAGATCGAGCGGTTCGCGCCGGGTTTCCGGGACCGGGTGCTGGCCCGGGCCGTGCGCACGGCCGCGGAGGCCGAGTCCCACAACCCGAACCTGCTGGGCGGCGACGTCAACGGGGGCGCGGCCACGCTGCGCCAGACCGTGTTCCGGCCGGTGCCGCGTTGGAACCCCTACCGCACGCCGCTCGACGGTGTGTATCTCTGCTCGGCCTCGACGCCCCCGGGAGGTGGCGTCCACGGCATGTGCGGGGTGTCGGCGGCAGAGGTGGCGCTGCGGGAGCGATTCTCCTAATCGGACCGGACCGGCTTCCAGAGGGCACGCTGATCACCGAGCCCGGGCGGTGCCGAGGCTGCAGTGCTGGTCGCGCCGGTCAGGCGGGCGAGGAGGTGCCAGGCCTCGATCTCGTCGGCGACGCACGACTTGAAGTCGCCCTGCGAGACGACGTAGCGCAGCCAGCACGGGTGGATCCGCAGCGTGTGGGCGCGGGTGCCCGGGACGACCTCGATGTTGTCGACGTCGCTGGTGAGCTCGTAGCGCCAGTCGGCGTCGGCATGCGACAGGTTGGCCTCGGTGATGAGCTGCCTGACCATCTGCTCGGCGATCTCGAGACTGTGCGTCATCGGCTTCCCCCCGGTGCTGCTCGTTGCCACGCCCGGTGCTCGACCGGGTCTCCACCGTGGCTGCCCCGCGCCTCGTGGACCCTGTCCCGATGCGCAGGACAACAACTGGACAAAAGGATGACGGGCGCAGGGTGATCCTGCGGCGCAGCGAGGTTGCGATCGGGGTGCGGTGGGACGGGGCGATCAGGCGTCCGCGACCGCCACGACGAGCGGCACCCGCCACTCGACGAGGGTGCCACGGGGCTTGCGGGCCCGCATCTCGAAGGACCCGCCGAGCGCTACGGCGCGCGCCTCCATGTTGTGCAACCCGAAGCCGGCGTCACGGCTGTTCCCGGGGCCGACGCCGTCGTCGGAGACGACGAGCACCAGCTCGGCCCCGGCGGCCAGCGTGACGTCGACCGAGGACGCCTGCGCGTGGCGGATCACGTTGGAGAGCGACTCGCGCAGGACGGCGAGCAGCTGCTCGCCGACATCCTTGTCGGCGAAGGTGTCGACCGGGCCTTCGAAGTGGACCCGGGGGTGGAAGCCGAGTCGCTCGTCGGCGTCAGCGGCCAGCTGCAGCACGCTCGATCGCAGGCTCTCGCTCACCGACTGGCCGGCCTGGAGGTCGAAGATGGTGGTGCGGATGTCGCTGATGACGCTGTCCAGCTCGGCGACGATGTCGCGCAGGCGCTCCGCCGTGGCGTCGGGGACGACCGGGAGCAAGGAGCTCAGGCGCATGCCCACCCCGAAGACGCGCTGGATCACCAGGTCGTGCAGGTCGCGGGCGATGCGGTCGTGCTCTTTGGACATCTCGAGGGCCAGCTGCTGCTCGTCGGCCTCCCGCACCTTGATGAGGTTGTCCGCCCGCGCCAGGAGCTCGGGCTGGAAGAAGGGCTTCAGCAGGTAGTCGTTGGCCCCTTCACGGAGGACGTCGATCCGGGCCTCCGAGTCGTTGCGGGCCGTCAGGATCAGGATCGGCGTGGCCTCGATCCGTGGCTCGGCCCGGACGGCGCGCACCAGGTCGATGCCGCTCATCTCGGGCATCATGAAGTCGCAGACGATCAGGTCGGGCCGCAGGGCCCGGGCGAGTTCGAACCCCTGCCTGCCGTCGAAGGCGGATCGCACCCGGTACGACGTTGTCAGCGCGTCGCAGACGAAGCGGTTCATGTCGGGGTTGTCCTCGGCCACGAGGACAAGGCGCGCCTCGCCGCGCTCTTCGTCGCCGGTGCGGTTCGGCGTCTGCGGTGCCGGCGCGGGGGAGACGCCGTACCCGTCGAGCAGCGTCGCGGCCGCGTCCTCCGGCACCGTCACGCCGTCGGTCCTCACGGTCGTTCCCGGTGGCGCGACGACGGGGAGCTCGACGACGAACAGTGCCCCGCCCTCGGGGGCGTCGTCGATCGCCAGGGTGCCCCCGTGCAGGCCCGTCACCTCGCGCACGATGTACAGGCCGAGCCCGGTGCCACCCATCTTCCGTGTGGCGGCGCCGTCGAGCTGGTGGAATCGCTCGAAGACCTCGTCGCGCCGCTCCGCCGGTATGCCGGGGCCGCTGTCGCCCACCTCGACCCGGGCAGTACCGCGCTCGGTCACGCCCGTGAGCTCTATCCGGACGGTCCCGTGGGGCGGGGTGAATTTGAACGCGTTGGAGAGCAGGTTGAGGAGCACCTGTTGTACCCGGGCCGCGTCGACCTGGGCGGGTACCGCGTCGTCGGGGGCGAGCACGAAGAAGTCGACCGAGCGGTCGTGGGCGAGCGTCTCGAAGCTGCTGGCCACCAGCCGCACCAGGTGGGAGAGGTCGAGCTCCGTGTAGCTGAGCTCGAGCATGGCGGCCTCGATCTTGGACGTGTCGAGCAGGTCGTTGACGTGGCCGAGGAGCACGCGGGCATTGCGGAGGATCACCTCGAGCTGGCGCCGGTGGGGATCGTCGGGAGCGAGGTCGGCGAGGACGCGCTCGGCGGGACCGAGGACGAGTGCGAGCGGTGTGCGCAGCTCATGGCTCACGTTGGAGAAGAACTGCGTCTTGATCCGGTCGAGCTCCTGCGATCGCGAGTAGAGGGTGGCGAGCTCCTCGTTGGCCTCCTTCAGCCGGCGGCCCGAGTCGGCCACCTCACGGGCGCGCCGGAAGACCTCGGCCTCCATCTCGTCGATGGGCAGGCTCTCCGTCCGCGCCTCGGCACGGCGCGTGAGGAGGATGAAGTCCGTGACATCTTGAACCTGGTGGATGATGGAGGTCACCGAGCCGTCGGGCCCGAGGACCGGAGCGTTGTACGGGCTCCAGAAGCGCTCCTCGAAGCCGCCGCCCTCTGAGTCGGGGCGCTGGATGTCGTACTTCTGGACGGACATGGCGTCGCCCGTACGATCACGCAGCACACGGGCGAGCGAGGCTCTCAGGTTGCGCACGCCCTCGGTGGCCGGGTCGTCGGGGTTGTCGGGGAAGACCTCGAAGATGCCCCGTCCGACGACCGCGGCCCGCTCGGTCCGGGTGGCCTTCAGGTAGGCGTCGCTCGCCGCGACGATGACGAGGTCGGGGTCGAGGACGAGGTAGAGGCCCGGGGCGGACTCGAAGAGCGCCCGGAAGTCGGGCGACGGCGGCGGTCGAGCGCCCGGTGTCGTGTCCCTGCTCGCCGCGGGGGCGCCGCTCATCGCACCGTCGGGTCGTGGTCGACATCGGGGCCGTCACGCCGAGCACGCATGTGAGGGTCCTCCTGCATCCGACCCGCTCGTCGGGGGTCACGATACTCCGTGCCGGCCCGCTCAGCTCCCGGTGTCGGCCGGGGGCAGCTCCACCCGGCGCGTCAGCGGCACCGACTCGAGCAGGCGGCGGTCGTGCGAGACGAGCAGCAGCGTGCCCCCGTAGCCGTGCAGCGCCGACTCCAACTGCTCGATGGCCGGCAGATCGAGGTGGTTCGTCGGCTCGTCGAGCACCAAGAAGTTGACCCCTCTGGCGGCGAACGCGGCCAGCTCGGCGCGGGTGCGCTCCCCCGGTGAGAGCGATGAAGGCGGACGGAGCACGGCGTCGGCGCCCAGTCCGAACTTGGCCAACTGCGACCGGGCACGGTCGCGGGGGAGCCCCGTGGCGGCCACGAACGCGTCGGCCAGGCTCGACGCGTCCGCCAGGACCCGTCGGTCCTGGGCCAGCTCGCCCACCACGACGCTCGGTCCCAGGCGCCGCGTCCCTGCCGCCAGCGGGAGCCGGCCCACGATGGCCTGCACGAGCGTGGTCTTGCCCGACCCGTTGGGGCCGACGAGCGCGATCCGGTCCGCCCACCCGACGTCCAGCGTCAGGGGCCCGAGGCTGAAGTCGCCCCGTTCGATGACGGCGTCGGCCAGGCGCACGACGACGGCGCCCGACCGGGTCGCCTCGCTGATCGTGAAGCGCAGGTCCCAGCCCTCCCACGGCTTGTCGACCACTTCGAGCGACTCGAGTGCGCGCTCGGTGCGCCGCGCCCTCGAGGCCAGGCGCTCCGTCCGATTGATCCGGAAGTCCCGCTGTGCCTTGTCGTTGTCGCGGGGCTGCTTCCGCTCGCGGGCCACGCCGGACGTCGCCCACTGCCGCTCGCGCTGGGCCCGCCGGCGCAGCTCGGCGCGCTGGGCCTCGTAGAGCGTGTACGCCTCGTCCGCATGCGCCCGGTCCGACTCGCGCTCGGCCTGGTAGCCCGCCCAGCCGCCGCCGTACATGCGCCCGGTGCGGGTGTGCTCGTCCAGCTCGAGCACGTCGGTGACGGTGCGGTCGAGGAAGGCGCGGTCGTGGGACACGATCACCATGCCGCCGCTGCGGCGGGCCACCATCTCCTCCAGCCGGCTCAGGCCGTCGAAGTCGAGGTCGTTCGTCGGTTCGTCGAGCAGCGTGATGTCGAAACGCGCGAGAAGGATGGCGGCCAGGGCCACGCGCGCCCCCTGCCCGCCCGACAGCGTGGCGACGGGCTGCGTGGCCACTGCGACGGGGAGGCCTACCTGTCCGAGCGTGGTGACGAGGCGCGCCTCGAAGTCGCCCGCAGAGATCGACTCGTAGCGGGCGAGAGCGGTCGCGTAGCGGTCGTCGGCCTGCGCCTCGCCCGCCCCGAGCGCGGCCGCGCCAGCAAAGAGGTCGGCCTCGGCGGCAGCGATGCCGGTGCGGCGGTACAGGGCGGCCCGCACGGTCTCGACGCCCGCTGGCGCATGCTCCTGGCTCAGGTAGCCCACCGTCGCGGTGGGTGGATCGACTCTGACGTCACCGGCGACGGGCTCGACGAGGCCGGCCAGGATCTGCAGGAGGGTCGACTTTCCGACACCGTTGGGGCCGACCACGCCCAGGCAGGTGGCCGGGTCGACCGTGAGCGACACGTCGTCGAGGACGGTCTGGCCAGCGCGCTCGTGTCGGAGGTGATGGGCGACGAGCGTCGCCGGTGGTGCGGCGGTGAGAGAAGGCATGAGAGAGCTCCGGGGACGTAAGGTGACGAAGGTTGCGGCTGGTGGGCCGCCGGTCACGTCGGGCTCTACCTCACGACAACATCGTATCGCCCCGACTTGGGGGGCACCGGTGTTCAGTAGTGTCGTGCGGCCGGGCGGCGCGGGTTCCCGGCGGTCACGGCAACGCACAAGGGGGCAGGGAATGCCGATCGCCATCACCGACGAGCACCAGGAGCTGGGGGCCACGATCCGTGCCGTGCTGGCGGCACACGGCTCGCTGGCGGCCAACCGGGCGCTGCTCGAGGCTGACGTCGAGCCGCGGCCGACATTCTGGAAGGAGATGGCCGAGCTGGGTTGGCTCGGGGTCCACCTGCCCGAGGAGCACGGTGGCGCCGGCGCCGGGCTGGGCGAGCTCGTCGTCGTCCTCGACGAGCTCGGGCGCCAGGTGGCCCCGGGCCCGTTCCTGCCGACGGTGCTCGCCTCGGCGGTCATCTCGCAGTGCGGCACCGACGAGCAGCGCGCCTTCTTCCTCCCGAGCCTCGCCGACGGCAGTGTGGTGGCCGCCGTCGGGCTCGGAGGCTCGCTGACCCTGACGGGCGGTCTCCTCGACGGCGACGGCGGGATCGTCCTCGGTGGCGCCGGGGCGGACCTGCTGCTGCTCCGGGTCGGCGACGACGTGGTGGCGGTGCAGCGGCGCGCCGAGGGGGTCACGCTCGGCGGCACGAAGGACCTCGACCCGTCGCGACGCTCGGCGATGGTGACGGCGGCGTCGGCGAGGGTCAGTGACGCCGACGTGCTGGTGGGCGCGGCGCGCCGCTCCCGCTCGCTGGCCCGCACGCTCGGTGCGGCCGAGGCGGTGGGTGTCATGGCGGCCTGCACGGACGCCGCCGTGGGCTACGCCAAGGAGCGGGTGCAGTTCGGGCGGACGATCGGGACCTTCCAGGCGGTCAAGCACCACTGTGCGGACATGCTGGTGGCGGCGGAGCTGGCGACCGCGGCCGTCTGGGACGCCGCCCGGGCGTCGGGGGACTCGGCGGAGGAGTTCGATCTGGTGGCGGCCATGGCGGCGCAGCTGGCCTTCGGCCCGGTGGTGCACAGCGCCCAGATGAACATCCAGGTGCACGGAGGCATCGGGTTCACCTGGGAGCACGACGGGCATCTGTTCCTGCGCCGGGCACTCGTGCTGAACGCCCTGCTCGGGTCGCCCGACGACGCCGAGGACGTGACGGCCCAGGCGGCCCGGGGAACGGTGCGCGAGGTCTCGCTGGACCTCCCGCCCGAGGCGGAGGTGATCCGAGCCGAGGTGCGCGTCGAGGCCGAGCGGATCGGCGCGTTGGAGGGTACGGCGCAGCGCAGGGCGCTGGTGGAGGCCGCTTTGATGGTCCCGCACTGGCCCCGGCCCTGGGGCCGCGAGGCGGGGGCGGTCGAGCAGATCGTGATCGACGAGGAGCTGCGCGGGGCCGGCGTGAAGGTGCCGGGTCTCGGCATCACCGGTTGGAACATCATGACGGTGAACCAGTACGCGACACCCGACCAGGTGGAGCGTTGGGTCTTCAAGACGCTCATGGGTGAGTACGTCTGGTGCCAGCTGTTCAGCGAGCCCGATGCCGGCTCCGATGCGGCGGCGGTCAAGACCAGGGGGACCCGCGTCGACGGCGGCTGGAAGGTCAACGGGCAGAAGGTGTGGACGAGTGGCGCCCAGTACTGCCACCTCGGGCTCGCCACGGTGCGGACGGACCCCGAAGCACCCAAGCATGCCGGCATCACCACGATGGTGATCGACATGCACGCGCCTGGGGTCGAAGTGCGGCCGCTGCGCCAGATCACCGGGAGCGCCGATTTCAACGAGGTCTTCTTCAACGATGTGTTCGTGCCCGACGACGACGTCGTCGGGACACCCGATGACGGCTGGACGGTGGCGCGCTCCACGCTGGGCAACGAGCGGGTCTCCATCGGTGGTGGCGTGGGCAGCATCTTCCCTCCCATGGACCTCATGGCGCTCCTCAAGCGCGGCGGCGACCGGGTACCCGGTGCTGCGGCGCGCATCGGCGCCATCCTCACCAAGGACCACGCGCTGAAGGTGCTCAACCTCCGCCGGGCGCAACGGGCGGTGATCGGCACGGGGCCCGGGCCCGAAGGCAACGTGACGAAGCTGGTGCTCGCCGAGCACGGCCACGACCGGGCCCGGCTGCAGGCCGACCTCGTCGGCCCGTCGACCGCGTTCCTCGATGGCGAGGACGCCCTGGCCGGGTACGGGCAACTCGCGACGCGGGCCATGTCGATCGCGGGCGGGACGTCGGAGATCACCCGCAACCAGATTGCCGAGCGGATCCTCGGACTGCCTCGGGACCCGCTGATCAAGTAGGACGGCGGCGCAGGGATCGAGATGGGTGTCCAGCCCGCCCGATTCTGGGCCTGGGTGGCGCGGTGTCGTCCAGGGGCGCCCGGCTCTCGTGAAGGCGCTGGTCCAGCCCAGCTGCTGAGGCCAAGCCACGTGATGGCAACCGTCCTGCGACGTCCGCGTGACGTCGCGCGCGTACGGTGCGAGAAGGGCGCCGGTTGGGGGACCGGCATGAGGGGGGAGCGGTGCAGGCGAGCGTCCAGGCCGTCGAGACACGCACAGTGCCGACGGCCGGCGCCGCCCCTGCTCGCCCGGGGCGGCTCGCTGCGCGCCCGTCACGTCCCCGCATGTCACCTCGGGCCATCGAGCTCGTCGGCCTGGCCCTCGGCATCGGGTTCATCACGGCCGTCGCGCTGGGCCGAGAGCTGTCCAACGACGAGTTCTGGCAGCTGGCGGCGGGGCAGTGGATGCTCGCCCACCACTCCATCATCGGGCTGGACCCCTTCAGCTACACGGAGTCACACCGCCGCTGGGTCACCGACGAATGGGGTTCCGAGATCGCCTTGGCCGAGATCTTCCGGGCCTTCGGCGCCGCGGCCTCCAACGTCTACGCCATCGTGCTGGGTGCGCTGTGCCTGCTGGCGAGTGCGGCCTACGCCCGCGCCCTCGGAGCCCGGGGTGGACGGGTGGCGGCCATCGTCCTGCTGCTGGCGGTGGGCATCGCCGGCGTCGTGGCGGGCGACCGGGGACTGGATTTCTCGCTGGTGTGGCTGCCGCTCGAATTGCTGGCGCTGACGAAGGCGCGGGCCAACCCACGGTGGCTGCTTGTGCTCCCGCTGCTGTGCGTGGCGTGGGTCAATACGCACGGATCGATCCTGATCGGGCTCCTCGTCCTGGGCGTCGAGCTGGCGTGGTCGCTGGCGCCGGCCCGGTTGGTCGAGCGGGTCGGCGGCGTGCGCCAGTCGCCGTACACGGGCCCTCTGGCGCTGACGATGCTGGGCAGCCTGATCGCCTCGTGCATCACCCCGTACGGCCCGGGGTTGGTCGCCTACGACGTCGACGTGGCGCGCAACCCCCAGATCGCCCAGTACATCGACGAGTGGAGCTCCCCCGACTTCCATTCGCTCATGACGCTCCTCGTCTTCTGTGTGCCACTCGTCGTGCTGGTGGCGTGCGTGCGCACCCGGCGGATGCCCCTCTTGGAGGGGACGCTGGGCGTGCTGCTCTTCGTCGAGGCGCTCCGGACCCAACGCCTGGTCGTCTACCTGATGGTCGTCGCCGTGGGGCTGGCCGCCGGCCTCCCGGCCCGACACCCGTGGGGGACCGTGGCCCGCCGCTGGGCGGGTGGGGGACTCGTCGTGTTCGCCATCGTCATCCTGGCCGCCCCGGCGGTGCCGGCGGGGACGGTCTCGCCGACGCTGCCGGTGCAGGCCTTCGACTACCTCGGCACCCAGCACGGGCGCATCTTCACGGAGTACACGTGGGGTGACTATTCGATCGCCCGCCACCGGGCCACGTTCGTGGACGGGCGCACGGACCTCTTCGAGGGACCTGTGCTCACCGAGTTCTTCGACGTGACCGATGTCACGACCGACCCCGACCCGGTGCTCTCGGCCTACCACGTCTCCTACGTCGTGTGGGCACCGCACACCGCACTCTCGGAGTACCTCTCCCACGACCCGAGGTGGCACGTCGTGGACCGCTCGGCGGTGGCCGACGTGTTCGCCCGGCGCTAGGTCCGGCTCAGCGCAGGATCGCTTCTAGGCCCCGGACGTCGCCGTCCTCGTCGGACCAGATCTCCAGGGAGCGGTAGCCGATGCGCTCCATCACTGGCCGGAGGGCGTCGGCCTGGTCTCCGCCGAGCTCCAGCAGCAGCCCACCGCCCGAGCGCAGGAAGCGGGGTGCCCCGGTCACGGCCCGGTGCAGGACGTCGGTGCCGTCGGGACCGCCGTCGTAGTGGGAGGCGTCCTCGAAGCGGAGCGTGTCGCGCGGGAGCATCCGGAGCTCGGGGGTGGGGACATAGGGCACCACGGCCACGACGACGTCGATCTTGCCCCGCAGCGTCGGAGGCACACCGCTGAACAGGTCGCCCGGGTAGGCCTCGACGCCGTTGGCCCGGGCGCAGGCCACCGCGCGGGCGTCGCTGTCGGTGGCGACGATGCGGGCACCCGGGCGCTCGGCGCGCAGCATGGCGGCAATGGCCCCCGACCCCGTGCACAGGTCGATGGCGCGGCCCCGCTCCGGGAGCCGGGCCGCGGCGCGCCGGACCAGTGGGAGGCTCTGCCAGCGGGGGACGTAGACCCCCGGGTCGATGCGGACGGTGAGGTCGCCGAACTCCGTACGGCCCGTGATCCAGGCCAGGGGTTCGCCGGTCCGGCGCCGGTCGGCCAGCGACGTGAGCAGCGTGGCGTCGCACCCGGCCACGGCGGCGAGCTCGGCCGCTTCCTCCTCGGAGGCCACGCAGCCGGCGCGGGCGAGCGAGTCCGCCAGCGCGGCGACCGCCTCCGGATCGGCCCGACCGGTCAGTCGAGCATCGCCCCGGCGATGCGGGGTCCCGACTCCGCATCGCCGTCGACGGCCTCGTCATCGGCACCCACCTCGGCATGGGCCGCGGCCTGCGCCGGGGCGCGGTCGGTCAGGAACAGGGTGGGGATGAAGGCGAGGAGGATCGTCACTATCGCCCACCAGAAGGTATGGGCGAACGCCGCCGCCACCGGGTCCGCCACCTGTGGTGGCAGCTTGGCGGCGGAGGAGATGACGCCGGCGCTGCCGCCGGCCTTGGCGGCTGCGGGCCCGAGGTTGGCCACGATCTGGCGCTCGAGCACCACGGCGAAGAGCGCCGTGGCGACCGAGCCGCCCACCTGGCGCACGATGTTCATGGTCGTGCTGGCCTTGGGGATCTCGGCGTGGCTGAGGTCGAAGTAGGCGGCGGCGGTCACCGGCATCATGGTGAGGCCGAGCCCGAGGCCGCGCACGAAGAGGGTGACGGCCAGGAGCGCCTCGCTGGTCGAGGTCGTGACGAAAGCGAACGGGATCGTCGCCGCCGCCATGAGCAGGACGCCGAACGGGACGATGCGGCGGGGACCGAACCGGTCCGTGATGCCGCCGGCCCAGCGCATGATGCAGGCGGCACCGATGCCCTGGGGTGCCATGAGCAACCCGGCCACCCAGGCCTCCTGGCCGCGGGCGATCTGGTAGTAGAGCGGCAGCAGGAACATGGACCCGAACAGCGTGGCTCCCAGCACGAAGATGCAGATGTTGGCGACGCTGAAGTTGCGGTCCTTGAACAGGTGCAGCTCGAGCAGTGGGTTCTTGACGTGGAGCGCGTGGAGGATGAACCCGGACATCAACACGATCCCGATGACGAAGCTGATGACGACGGACGTGCTGGTGAAGCTGCCCGTCGTGCCCACCTCCGCCAGCGAGTAGACCAGCGCGGCCAGCCCGGGGGAGAGCAGGCAGAACCCGAGGGTGTCGAAGGCGGACGGGAAGCGCTCGTCGGTGTCCCACCTGGGCAGCCAGCGCTGCGACAGCAGCAAGGTGACGACGCCGATCGGCACGTTGATGTAGAAGATCCAGCGCCAGCTGAAGTTCGAGACGATGAGGCCGCCGATGACCGGCCCCAGGATCGGCCCCAGCACCATGGGCACGCCGATGATGCTCATGACGCGGCCCATGCGCTGCGGGCCGGCGGCGCGGGCCAGGATCGACTGGCCGACCGGGAGCAGCATGCCGCCGCCGATGCCCTGGAGCACGCGGAAGGCGATGAGCGAGCTCGCCGACCAGGCCACTCCGCACAGGCACGAGCCGACGATGAACAGGCTCAGCGACGTCATCCAGACCAACTTCGCCCCGAAGCGGTCGACCGCCCATCCGGTGATGGGGATGACCATGGCCAGGGCCAGCAGGTAGCCGGTGGCCACCCACTGGATCGTGGTGACCGAGACGTGGAAGTCGCGCCCGAGCGTGGCCAGGGCCACCGCCACGATCGTGGTGTCGAGGATCGACATGATCGACCCCAGGACCACGACGGTGGAGGTCCGACGGACTTCGGGTGTCAGGGTGAAGGCGTTGGCCTCGGAGGGTGCCATCGAATACTTAAGAATACTCAAAGGTATGGAGTTGTCAAAGAGTTTCCGCGGTGCGACAATCGGGTCATGGGTATGGCCGAGGAGGCCTTCGAGCGGGTGCGCCGCATCGCCTTCGAGGGCGAGTACGTCGAGCGGATGGCGGCGCTGGGCGTCCGCATGAAGCTCTCCCCGGGGGTGATCAAGACCCTGATGCGCCTGGCCAAGGCGGACGGCGTCTCCATGGGCGACATGGCCCGTGGGATCGGGTGCGACCCCTCCTACATCACCGCGCTCGTCGATGACCTCGACGAGCGCGGCCTGGCCCGCCGGGAGCCGGCGCCCTATGACCGGAGGGTCAAGATCATCGTCCTGACCGACGCCGGCCGGGCGCTGGCCGAGGAGATCGACGCCATCATGTCGGTCCCGCCGGCGGCACTCGCCGCGCTCTCGCAGCAGGAGTTGCGCCAGTTGCGAGATCTGCTGGACAAGGTGCTGGCGGCGGCCGGCGAGTCGCCGACGGCGGTCAGCGGCACCGGCGTCACGGTGGGAGCGGCGGCTTCGTCGTAGTCGTCCCCTGCGGCCCCTGGCCCGGTAGCGTCGGTCCCGATGGTGACGGGAGAGCGGTGCCCTCTTCGACGTCGGGCCGGATCGGGCGCGGAGATTGCGGGGCCGACGTGCCGGCGGTGAGCGTGGAGCACCTCTCCAAGTCCTACGGGGACAGCGTGGCGGTGCGCGACGTCAGCTTCGAGGTGCAAAAGGGCGAGGTGTTCGCGCTGCTCGGTCCGAACGGCGCCGGCAAGACCACCACGGTGGAGATCCTCGAGGGTTTCCGCGACCGCAGTGGCGGCCGGGTGCAGACGCTGGGTGTCGATCCGGCCGACCACAGCACGCAGCGCTGGCTGCGCACTCGCATCGGCGTCGTCCTGCAGGAGCTCGCCGTCGAGCCGTACTACTCGGTGCGCCAGGTGCTGACCCGCAATGCCGGCTACTACCCGCACCCGCGGACGGTCGACGAGGTCATTGACCTGATCGGGCTCGTCGAGAAGGCCGATGACCGTGTCAAGCGGTTGTCGGGCGGCCAGCAGCGCCGCCTCGACGTCGGCCTCGGGATCATCGGCAACCCCGATCTGCTGTTCTTGGACGAGCCGACGACGGGCCTCGACCCGTCCGGGCGCCGCGAGACCTGGGACCTCATCCGCCGGCTCGCCGCCGGGGGCACGACGGTGTTGCTGACGACGCACTACATGGACGAGGTCGAGGCGTTGGCGGACCGGGTGGCCGTGCTGTTCGGCCAGGAGATCGTCGCCAGCGGCACGCCGTCGTCCATCGGCGGGCGTGACATCGGTGCGGTGACGGTGCGCTTCCGGCTGCCCGAGGGGGTGACGGTGGCGTCGCTGCCGGTGCCGGCCGAGCTCTCCGACGGTGGCCACGTCGAGATCCACACAGAGGACGAGGTCCGGGTCCTGCACGACCTGACCGGGTGGGCGCTCGACGGAGGCCACTCCCTGCAGGGGTTGTCGGTGCTGCGGATCTCCCTGGAGGACATCTATCTGGGGCTGACCCAGGGTGCGGCGTCGCGCTGGGCGGAGGGGTCGGACACGGTCGAGCCAGGGCGGGGGGTGGGGCAGTGAGCAGCACCGACCTGCCGGTCAAGGGATCGTTCCGCGGCGTCAGCGACCTGCCGCTCGTGGCGCGCCAGGTGCGCTTCGAGCAGCTCTCCTTCTGGCTGAACCCCATCGGGGCCGCGCTGACCATCGGGTTCTCCGTGGTCTTCGTCGTGATCTTCGAGTCCACGTCCCGGCACTCGACGGTGAACTACCTGCCGATCAATCTCGGCCAGTACTACGTCCCGGCCTTCGCCGCGTACGGCGTGATGGCCGCCTGCTTCAACATCCTCGCCATCAACATGGTCAACCGGCGCGAGATGGGCCTCCTCAAGCGCCTCCGTCTCAGCCCGCTCCCCACCTGGATGCTGCTGGCGGCCATCTTCATCAACTGGATGATCATCGCCATCATTCAGGTCGTCCTCGTGCTCCTGCTGGGACGCCTCGGCTACGCCGTGCACGGGCCGCACGACGTGGGGCTCTTCGTCCTCGTGCTCATCGTGGGCATGCTCAGCTTCACGGCCATGGGGGTGGGCATCAGCACCGTGGTACCCAACGCCGACGCCGCGGGCCCGATCGTGAGCCTGGTGTTCTTCATCCTCGTCGCACTCTCGGGGCTCTACTTCCCGGTCAAGGCTGGTTCGGGGCTGGCCACCTTCACCGGCTTCTTCCCCATCCGGCACTTGATCCTGGGCCTCGTCGACACGTTCAACGGCATCCCGGGCACGTCGCCGTGGAACGATCTGCTGGTCATCGCCGTCTGGGGGGTCGTGGGCGCCTTCGTCAGTCTCCGGCGCTGGGACTGGTCGCCCAAGCGGGGATGAGCCGGATCATGATGAGCCAGATCATGATGAGGCGGATCATTCGGACAGACCGCGGCGGGTGAGCTAGAAGAGGGCGGTGAGCCGCACCGAAGAGACACCACCGACGCACTTTCGTCCCGGCGTCTACGCCGCCACGCACCCCGAGCGGGCGGCCGTCATCACCTCGTCGGGTCGGGTGGTGACCTTCGCCGACATCGAGGAGCGCTCCAGCCGGTTGGCCCAGGCCCTGTTCGCCCACGGGCTCCGGCCCGGGGACCACGTCGCCGTCCTGCTGCCCAACGACCACCGGACCCATGAAGTGGCGTTCGGTCTCCAGCGCTCCGGTCTCTACTACACCATGGTCAACACGCATCTCGCCGCCGAGGAGGCGGCGTACATCGTCGTGGACTGTGGCGCCCGCACACTGATCACGTCGTCGGCCCTGGCGCCCCTGGCCACCGAGCTGATGGCGTTGACGCCGGCGGTGGAGCTGCGGCTCATGGTGGGCGACCGGGCGGAGGAGGGCCACGAGCGCTACGACGACTTCGTCTCGGGGTTCCCCGGCGAGCCGCTGGCCGCCGAGGTGGAGGGCTCGCCCATGCTGTACTCGTCGGGCACCACCGGCCACCCCAAGGGGATCCGCCGGCCGCTGAGCGGGCTGCCCTTCGGTGCCGACGCCATCCTGGCCCCGATGCTCGGGGGGATCATGGGCTTCGGGGAGGGCGACGTCTACCTGAGCCCGGCGCCCCTGTACCACTCCGCCCCGTTGGTCTGGTCGATGACGGCGATCCGCCTGGGTGGGACCGCGATCGTCATGGAGCACTTCGACCCCGAGACATGCCTGAGGCTCATCGGGGAGCAGAGCGTGACCCACGGGCAATTCGTCCCGACCATGTTCGTGCGCATGCTCAAGCTTCCCGACGAGACGCGCGCCGCCGCCAACGTGTCCTCGCTGCGCTCGGTGGTGCACGCGGCAGCCCCGTGCGCGCCCGAAGTGAAGCGCCGGATGATCGAGTGGTGGGGCCCGATCATCCACGAGTACTACTCGGGCACCGAGGGGATGGGCATGACCTGGATCACCTCGCAAGAGGCGTTGACTCACCCCGGGTCGGTGGGCCGGGCCATCTGGGGCCAGGTCCACGTCTGTGGGGACGACGGCGAGGAGCTCGCGGTCGGCGAGGACGGCGTGGTGTACTTCGGGGGTCGGCCCGGCACGCCCGGCTTCGAGTACAACCACGATCCCGAGAAGACCCGCCAGACGTTCAACGACAGGGGCTGGAGCACGCTGTGGGACGTCGGGCACGTGGACGCCGAGGGGTACCTGTACCTGACGGATCGCAAGTTGTTCATGATCGTGTCGGGTGGCGTGAACATCTACCCGCAGGAGATCGAGGACGTCCTCGTGCTGCACCCGGCCGTGGAAGATGTGGCCGTCTTCGGCGTGCCCGAGCCGGAGATGGGTGAGGAGGTCAAGGCGGTGGTCCAGCCCGCTCCCGGCGCGGTCCCCGGGCCCGAGCTCGAGGCCGAGATCATCGCCTTCTGCCGCGACCACCTGTCGCATTACAAGTGCCCCCGCTCGGTCGACTTCACCGAGGTGCTGCCGCGCGGCGAGAACGGGAAGCTCTACAAGAAGGCCCTGCGCGAGGCCTACTGGGCCAGCTCGGCCCCCAGCACGAACTGAGCGTCGGGGCGGGGCCGCACGTCGGCGTACCAGGCCAGGGCGAGGGCGACACCGGCGCCGAACAGCAGGACATCGGTGATGCCGACGACCCCGACGACCGGTCCGATGAGGAGGTTGCCGATGCCGACCGTGCCGCCGAAACCCATCATCCACAGGGCCATGACCCGCCCCCGCACGTTCTCGTGCAGGCGAGCCTGCAGCGTCGTGTTCAGTGCCGTGATGAACGCGAAGTAGAACGCGCCAGTGACCGCGACGTTCACATAGGCGGGCACCGGGCTGCGCTCGAGCGCGAACGCGCACAACGAGATCGAATAGCCGACCAGGCAGACCCGTACGATCAGTGGCTTGGAGGTGGTCGCGAACACGGTCCCGATGGAGATCGCGCCGACCAGAGCGCCGGTGCCGAAGGAGGCGTAGAGGATGCCGTAATCGGGTGACTTGGAGAGGTTGATCCCGAGGTTGTGGGCGGCGACGACCGGCATCTGCCCGATGAAGGCGAGCGCGAGGAGGGAGAACACGAACACGGTGACCAGGCACCGGCCCACCACCGGGTCCTGTCGGGCCACCGTGATGCCGGCGGTCAGCTGGCGCCAGCGGCTGGCCTGTGTCGGCACCTGGGGGACGGCGGGCAGGGTGACCATCATCAATGCGACGACCACGAACAGGTAGGTCGCCGCGTTCCCGGCGAAGATCCAGGCCGGTCCGACGAGGGAGTAGAGCACGCCCCCGACGATCGGGCCGATGACCCTGGACGCGTTCATCTGGGCCGAGTTCAGCGAGATGGCGCCGGGCAGGTCCTCTCTGCCGACCAGACCCGGGAGGATGGCCGAGTACGCGGGTCCGAACATCGCGCTGCCCGCCCCCACCATGAGGACCATGACGACGAGCAGGACCTTCGACGGGTGGGGGGAGAGCACGACCAGGGCGACCCCGAGGGAGAAGACGAGCTGCTCGATGGCCAGGATGATCAGGAGGCGCTTGCGGTCGACCTTGTCCGCCAGCAGACCCCCGACCATGGGCAGGACGAGAGTGGGCCCCAGCTGGGCGAAGATGATGACGCCGACGAACGTCGCCGAGTGGGTCAGGTCGTAGGCGTACGCACCCAGGACGACGTTCTGCATCCAGGTGCCGATGTTCGAGGCAAAGGCGCCCAGGAAGACGATGCGGAACGTCCGGTGCGAGAGGGCCGCCCGGGCCGTGCCTCGCCGCGGGGGGAGGGGGGTGTCCCCGTCGACGAGGGCATCCTCGATCTCCTCGATGGAGATGGCGGCACCGCGGTCGGGTCGTCTTTCTGGCTCGGCCCCCACACGGCCATGGTAGGGGAGAGGTTCGAGCGGCGGTCCTGGTCATGGACCGACGATGGACGCCGATCCGGGCGGTGCGGTACGGTGCACCCGCTCCGGCCTCGTGCCGGGGTGGCCCAAGTTCAGCGAAGTCCGGTCAGAACCCGGCGCTGTCCCGCAATGGTGAGGCCCCCGCACGGGGCGAGCCCAGCCGCCTGATTTGGGTCAACGCAACCAGTCCCTCGGAGGAAGGGCGGTTCGTTCGGTACCCCCATCGGGTGTCGCAGCGGGCGCACTTCGTCCTCCGCGCACGATGGAGGATGATCGGATGTTCACCAGGTCCAGGGGGATATCCCTCCTGACGGCCCTGCTCAGTGTCATGGCGGTGCTGCTCCCCCGAGGAGCCGGGGCGTCCGCCTCGACGGGCACGGTGTTCCCGGTGAAGGTGCAGGCCGCCAACGGCACCGTCACCGTCCCGGCCCGCCCGACCGCGATCGTGTCGCTGTCGCCGACCGCCACGGAGATGCTCTATGCGATCGGCGCGGGGAGCCAGGTCAAGGCCGTTGACGAGTACTCCGACTACCCGGCCCGCGCGCCGCGCACGGATCTCGACGGCAACAACCCGAACGTGGAGGCGATCGCCTCGTACAAGCCCGACCTGGTCGTGGTGTCCGACGAGGCCCCCGGCCTCGACAAGCAACTGGACGAGCTCGGGATCCCCGTCCTGAGCGACCCGGCCGCCGCCAACCTCTCCGGGGAGTACGCGCAGTTCGAGGAGCTCGGGAAGGCGACGGGCCACGAGGTACAGGCGGGTGCCGAGGTGACGAAGATCAAGAGCGAGATCTCCAAGATCGTCCAGTCCGTCCACAAGTCGGCGCGACCGCTGACCTACTACTACGAGCTCGACCAGACGTACTACACGGCGACGTCGAGCACGTTCATCGGGCAGGTGCTGGGCCTGCTCGGGATGCGCAGCATCGCGGACGCCGCCAAGGGCGCGGCGGCCAGCGGCGGGTACCCGCAGCTGAGCGGCGAGTTCATCCTCAAGTCCAACCCGGACTACATCCTGCTCGCCGACACGATCTGCTGCGGCCAGTCGCCGGCCACCGTCGCCGCACGGCCGGGCTGGTCCAACCTCGATGCCGTCAAGCACGGCAGGGTGCTCAAGCTGAACGACGACATCGCCTCGCGGTGGGGGCCCCGGATCGTGATCCTGCTCTCCGAGGTGGCGGCGGAGCTGAAGCAGCACCCGGCCTCGTGACGGCGACCGCGCCCGCGCCCCCCGTCCGGCCGAGACAGCGCCCGTGGTGGCGCCCGGGGCGCGCGGGCCGGGCGCGCGCCGCACCTGGGTCCCGATGGTGGTGTCGGCCCTGATCATGATCTTCATCAGCCTCGTGTCCGTCTGTGTCGGACCCGTGTCGGTGCCGCCCGCGCAGGTGCTGGGCACGCTGCTGGCGCACGTGCCGCTGCTGCACTTCCACACCAGCACACCGCCCATCGACCAGGCCATCGTGTGGCAGCTGCGCCTGCCGCGGATCGTGCTGGCCGGGCTCGTCGGCGCCATGCTCGCCGCCGGCGGCGCCGCGTACCAGGGCATCTTCCGCAACCCGTTGGCCGATCCCTACCTGCTCGGCGTCGCCGCCGGAGCCGGGCTGGGAGCGACGATCGAGATCGTCTACGGGGGCGACTCGTCGACGTTCCTGCCGATCTTCGCGTTCGTGGGTGGCTCCCTGGCCGTCGCCGCGACCTACCTCATCGGCGTGGCGGGCGGGCGGCGCGCCTGGGGTCGCTCCATCGTGCTGGCGGGGGTGGCGGTGGCGGCGTTGCTGACGGCGATTCAGACGTACCTCCAGCAGAGGGATGCCGAGCAGATCCGACAGATCTACAACTGGATCCTCGGCAGCTTCTCCGTGGCATCGTGGTCCGACGTCACGCTGATCCTGCCCTATGTCGTGGTCAGCGCGGCGGTGCTCCTCGCTCACCGACGCATGCTCGACGTGCTGCGGGTGGGGGAGGAGGAGGCCGGCACCCTCGGCATCCATGCCGCCCGTACCCGGCTGATCGTGGTGGCGGCGGCAACGCTCGGCACCGCGGCGGCGGTGTCGGTCAGCGGCCTCATCGGCTTCGTCGGGATCATCGTGGCCCACACGGTGCGGTTGACGGCGGGGGCGAGCTACCGGATCATCGTGCCGGTCTCCATGATCGCCGGCGCGGCCTTCCTGATCGGCGCCGACCTGATCGCGCGCACGGTCGAAGCGCCGGCCGAGGTCCCGATCGGCGTCGTGACGGCCTGCATCGGGGCGCCGTTCTTCCTCTTCGTGCTCGTGTCGCGCCGCGCCGCGCGCAGCGTCGGGGCCGGGGACACCTGATGGCGCGTCTCGGGACGGTCATCCGACTGGCGGAGCGCCGGGGCCGGCGGGGCGCCGGTCCACCCGGGGACGGCGCCATGGTCGAGCTGGGTGCGGTGACGGTGCGCTTCGACGGCCGGGCGGTCGTCCGTGCGGTCACGGCGTCGGTGGGGCGGGGGGAGTGGGTCGGGCTCATCGGGGCCAACGGTGCCGGGAAGACGACGCTGCTCAAGGCCGTCGCGGGCCTGGTGGACCACGACGGGGAGGTGCACGTCGGGGGGAAGTCGTCGCTGGCCATGGGACGTCGGGAGCGGGCTCGGTCGGTGGCGTACGTGCCCCAGTCGCCCGAGCTGCCGGCCGACATGTCGGTGTTCGACTACACGCTGCTGGGTCGGACGCCGCACATCGCGTACCTCGCGGTGGAGTCGAGGTCCGACCTTTCGCACTGCGCCGACCTTCTCGAGCGCCTGGGCCTGGCACCGCTGGCGGCGCGGCCCCTGTCGACGCTCTCGGGGGGCGAGCGCCAGCGGGTCGTGTTGGCCCGGGCCCTGGCCCAGGAGGCCCCGGTGCTCCTGATGGACGAGCCGACGAGCGCGCTGGACCTGTCCCACCGGATGGAGGCCCTCGAGACCGTCGACGAGCTCCGGCGGGAGTGGGGTCTGACGGTGGTGAGCGCCTTGCACGACCTGACGCTGGCGGGGCAGTTCGCCGACCGGCTGCTCCTGCTGGCGGGCGGCTCGGTGGCCGCGTTCGGGTCGCCGGCCGAGGTGCTCGACGAATCGGTGTTGGGTGAGGCGTTCGACTGCGCGGTGCGCATCATCCGGACCGACGACGGCGAGCTCGTGATCGTGCCCCGGCGCACCTCGCCGCGCCACGATGGACCCGCGCACGCCGGCGACGTGGGGGACAAGGAGGCGCAATGAGCGGAGATGCCCCGACGGGGCGGGTGCCACTGCCCGTGCCCGACCCGCCGCCGGCGCGTCAGCGCGTCGACTCCGTGGTCGTCGTCAACACCGGTGACGGGAAGGGAAAGTCGACCGCCGCCTTCGGCGTGATGGGGCGGGCCTGGGCCAGAGGCTGGCGGGTCTGCGTCGTGCAGTTCATGAAGAGCGGGGACTGGAAGGTCGGCGAGCAGAAGCTGGCCCGGCATCTCGGCGTGGACTGGTGGACCCTGGGGGACGGCTTCACCTGGGAGTCCACGGATCTGGACGAATCGGCCGCCAAGAACATCCATGCCTGGGGTGTGGCCCGGGCCAAGCTGGCCTCGGGCGACTACGAGCTCGTGGTTCTCGACGAGCTGACCTACGTCGTCAACTACGGCTGGGTCTCGGTGGCCGAGGTGGTCGAGGGGATCCTCGGTCGGGCGCCCAGGACGAACGTCGTCGTCACCGGGCGGGACGCCCCACCCGAGCTGGTCGAGATCGCGGACACCGTCACCGAGATGAAGAAGGTGAAGCACGCGTACGAGCGGGGCGTCCGCGCCATGAAGGGCATCGAGTATTGAGCGCGTCGGAGTTGCACGCATTCGGCGGGGTGCCGGCGCTCGCCACCCTGGCGTGGCGTCTCGACGCGCCGCTCTTGTCGGCCTCGACGGCGCCCGTGGGTGGGGGCATCGGCGTCAGGGAGTGGGTGGTCAACGCGCAGGTCCCGGCGGACTACGGCCGCCGCGACGTGCGTGCCCACGTCGCCGAGGTGGCCGACGCGCTCGGCCTCGCCGGCCCGGGCGTGGGGATGCTCACTGCCGCTGAGGTGGCCGCGGCGGTGGTGGCGGAGGACGCCGGCGTCAGGGTCGAGGCGACGGTCGGCCTCTGCCGGCCGGTCTGGGCGGCGGCGCCGCCGGAGGAGTGCGAGGTGACCGTCGTGCCGGGCACGGTCAACGTGGTGGCGTTCCTGCCGGTCCGACACACCGACGCCGCCCTGGCCAACCTCCTGTGCACGGTGACGGAGGCCAAGGTGCAGGCGCTCCTCGACGGTGGCGTGGCCGGGACTGGCACCGCGTCGGACGCCGTGACCATGCTCTGCCCGCCGTCGGGTCCGGCGGAGCCGTTCGGCGGCCCGCGCTCGCGGTACGGGAGCCGGGTCGCCCGCGCCACCTACGCCGCGCTTCGCTCGGGGATGGCGCCGGGATGATCACGCTCGTCCTCGGGGGGACACGCTCGGGGAAGTCGGCGGTGGCCGAGGATCTCGCGGTACGCCACGACCCGCCCGTGACCTACGTCGCCACCATGGTGCCCACGGGTGACCCCGACCTCGAGGCGCGCATCGCCACGCACCGCGGGCGGCGCGACGCGGCATGGGAGACCGTGGACGCGGGCGACGACCTGCCCGGCCTGTTGTCGATGCTGCGGGGGACCGTGCTGGTCGACTCGCTCGGCCCCTGGGTGGCCGCCGCCCTCGCCGCCCCGGGCGCGCACGTCGACGGCGGGTCCCTGTGCACCGCCCTGCGCGATCGGTCGGGTGACACGGTCGTGGTCTCCGACGAGGTCGGGATGGCGGTGCACCCGTCCACCGAGGTGGGGCGGCGATTCCAGGATGCGCTCGGCTCGGTCAACCATGCGGTCTCCGCCGTGGCCGACCGCGTCTACCTCGTGGTGGCCGGCCGCTCCCTGGTGCTCCCGCCAGCCGGAGATGTCCCGTGAAGCGGGCGTTGTCGTTCCTCACCGTGCTCGGCCGGGCCGCCGAGCCCAACGAGCGCACGCTCTCGTGGTTCCCCCTGGTCGGGATCGCCGTGGGTGCGGTCGTCGGCGCGGCCTGGTGGGTGGCGGGGCGGATCTGGCCGGCCGCCGTCGCCGCTGTCGTCGCCGTCGTGGTGGATGCGGCGCTGACGGGCTGCCTGCACCTGGACGGACTGGCCGACGCGGCCGACGGCCTGCTTCCCGCCGTCGGCCGGGCGCGGCGGCTCGAGATCATGGCCGACCCCCGGGTCGGGGCCTTCGGCGCCGTCGCACTGGTCCTGGTGCTGTCCCTGCGGACGACTGCGCTGGCGGTGACGGTCGCCCGCCCACTGGTGGTCGTCGGCCTGTGGTGCGGGTCCCGCACCATGATGGGCGTGGTGGCGCGCACGCTGCCCTACGCGCACGACGGCGGGGGCACCGCGTCCGCCTTTGTCGGCGGGGACCACTCTGCCGCAGCGCGCTATGGGGTCGCCGCCTACGGCATGGGCCTGGCGTGTGCCCTCGCCGCGCTGGGAGCCGGCGGCCGCGGCCTGGTGGTCATGGGCGCGGAGGTGGTGGCGATGGCCGGTGTCGCCTGGTTCGCGGTCCGGCGGATCGGCGGCTACACGGGTGACGTGCTGGGCGCCATGGGGGTCATCGGTGAAACGGTCGGCCTGCTCGCACTGGCGGCGCGATGAGGCACCGGCGCGGCCTGCCGCGCCCGCTCGCAGCGGCGGCCGGCCTCGCGCTCGACCGCCTGTTGCCCGAGCTGCCGGGGGCCGTCCACCCCGTGGTGCTCTTCGGGACCGTCATGACCGGGCTGGAACGGCGCATCCATCGCGACGCCAAGGGCCCCGGGCTCCTGCATGCGTTGGTCGGTGTCTCCCTGGGCCTGGGGGTGGGCGCCGTGGTGCGCTCGACCGCTTTGGCGACATCGTCGGCCGTGGCCGGGCGTGCCCTGGTCGCGACGGCGGGCGACGTGGGGCGCTCACTCCAGGCGGACGACGTGGAACGGGCGCGGGAGTTGCTGCCGTCGCTGGTCGGGCGGGACCCGAGCGGGCTGGGCAGGAACGAGATCGCCCGGGCCGTGGTGGAGTCCGTGGCGGAGAACACGGTGGACGCGGTCGTGGCGCCGGCCTTCTGGGGTTCGGTGGCCGGCGCTCCGGGCGCGCTCGGCTATCGCTCCGTCAACACCCTCGATTCGATGGTGGGCCACCGCTCCCCGCGCTATGCCAACTACGGCTGGGCGAGCGCGCGCCTCGACGATGCGCTGGCGTGGGCACCCGCCCGCCTGACCGCGCTGCTCGTCGCCGCCGTACGACCGCGCACGGCGAGGGCGGTGTGGGTGGCGGTGCGGGACCAGGCGCCCGCTCACCCCTCGCCGAACGCGGGAGTGGCCGAAGCGGCCTTCGCGGCCGCGCTCGGGCTGTGTCTCGGGGGTACCAACCGCTACGGTGACCGGGTCGAGGAGCGGGTGGCGCTGGGAACCGGACGGCCGGCAGAGGTGGCGGACATCGGTGCCGCCATCCGCCTCTCGAACGACGTCAGCCGTGCCCTCGCTGTCGGCCTGGCGCTGATCGGGTGTGCGCAATGGTGGGTGGCGCGGTGACGATGCCGGCAGCCGGCTCCCACGGCGGCGACGGCCGGGCCATCGCCGCCGCGCTCGGGCTGGACCCCGGCTCGGTGCTCGATCTGTCCATGTCGCTGAACCCGCTCGCCCCGGACCCGGTCCCCGTCGTGGCGCGCCACCTCGACGCCGTGCGCGTCTACCCCGACCCCGGCGGGGCGGCGGAGGCGCTGGCCGGGGTGATGGGTGTGGCGCGAGAACGTCTCTTGTTGACCAACGGAGGCGCCGAGGCCATCGCGCTCGTCGCCGCCGAGATCGGGGGCCGCGTCGACGAGCCCGATTTCGGGTTGCACCCCCGTGGTGGTGGCCCGTTGTGGCGCTCCAACCCGCACAGCCCGAGCGGGCTCCTGGCCCGATCCGACCAGACCGCCGACGTGTGGGACGAGGCGTTCTACCCCCTGGCGACCGGGCACTGGACGAGGGGTGACGGTTCCGTGGTGGTCGGGTCGCTCACGAAGCTCCTGGCGTGCCCCGGCCTGCGCCTCGGCTACGTGCTGGGCGATCCGGACCTGATTGCTCGCTGCCGCAGCCGCCAGCCGGAGTGGTCGGTGGGCGCCGTCGCGGCGGCCGCGCTGCCCGACCTGCTCGGGGCGGTCGACCTGCCGGCCTGGCGTGCCGGCGTCGCCGAGCTGCGGGGCGCGCTGACGGACCTGCTGGCGTCGCACGGGCTGCCCGTCCGCCCCTCCGATGCCAACTGGGTCCTCGTCGACCGGGCCGGGCTACGGGAGGCGCTGGCGCCGCACGGCATCGTGGTCCGCGACTGTGCCAGCTTCGGGCTGCCCGGGGTGACGCGCGTTGCCGTGCCGTCCGAGCAGGGTCTGGACCGTCTGGCCGCGGCACTGGCCGGGGCGGCGTTGCCCCGCGTCGGCGCGCCGACGCACCCGGAGCCTGTCGCGTGAGCTGGCAGCGGCCGGTCCCGCTCGTCGGCGACGCCTCCTCGGCGCGGGCGCGCCGGGAGGCGCCGCGTGCGTGGGCCTTCGGCGAGCAGGAGAGGGATGCCTTCTACGCCGCAGTGCTCGGCCGTCGCGACATCCGGCGCTTCCGGCCCGATGACCTCGAGGCGGACGTGTTGGAGCGGATCCTGTCCTCCGCCCATGCCGCGCCGTCGGTGGGCCACTCACAGCCGTGGCGGTTCGTCGTCATCCGCGAGGCCGCCACCCGCGACCAGGCCGCGTTGATGGCCGACCGGGAGTGGCACCGCCAGGCCGCGACCTTCGCCGACCGTTCCGGGCGCCAGATGCTCGACCTGCAGCTGCACGGCATCCGCGACGCACCGGTCGGCGTCGTGGTGTGCTGCGACAGGAGGACGGCGGCACAAGGTGTGCTGGGCCGCGCCACCTATGTCGACGCAGACATGTGGTCCTGCGCCTGTGCCATCGAGAACCTTTGGCTGGCGGCCCGGGTGGAGGGTGTCGGCACCGGATGGGTCACGCTGTTCCAGCCCGCCGAGCTGGCTGCGCTCATCGGCCTGCCACCGGGGGTGGAGACACTCGGGTGGCTGTGCCTGGGCTGGCCGGACGAGCGGCCTCCCGAGCCGGGGCTCGAGCGAGCCGGCTGGTCCGCCCGCCAACCGCTCTCCGACGTCGTGGTGTGGGAACGCTGGCAGGAGGACGAGGAGGCCCCGCCCCCGCCGCCGTCACACCTCCATGCGCCCGAGCCGGCGTCGGTCGTCGGCGCCCGGGATGCGGCGGACGTACTGCTCACGCCTCCCGGGTCGCTCGGCGCCCTCGACCGCGCCGTGGACCGCATGGTGGCGCTGGGCCTGGGGCCCGGCGCACCCGTGACCGCCGTCGTCGCCGCGGCGGGGCATCTTGTGACGGGCCACGGCGTGTCGACCTACGACGATGCGGTGACCGGCGAGGTGCTCGAGGCGACGGTCGCGGGGGAGTCTCTCGGCGCCGTGGCCGCCCGGCTGGTCGGCGCCGAGGTGGTCGCCGTCGATGCCGGCGTACCGGGCGATCCGGTTGCCGGAGCGGTCCACTGTCGTCCCGCGGGGACACGGGGCGACCTGGTGTCGTCCGACGCCATGTCGGCGGCCGACGCCGTGAGGACACTCGGCTCGGGCCGTGAGCTCGGCCGGAGCCTCGGCGGTCGGCTCGTCGCGCTCGGTGAGGTGGGCATCGGCAACACGACGGTCGCCGCGGCGCTGGTCGCGGCCCGGCTGGGGCTCGCGGCGGGGGACGCCGTTGGGCTCGGCGCCGGGGGAGACTCCGCGACGCTCGAGCGAAAGCGCACCGCCGTCGACGCGGCGCTGAAGAGGGCGGCGTCGGCGCACCCCGATCTCGAGGAGCCGATGGTCACGCTCGCCGTGTTGGGTGGGCCCGAGATCGCCTATCTCGCCGGGGTGGCCCTTGGCGCGGCCGAGGCCGGTTCGCTCGTCGTGCTCGACGGACTGGTCACCTCAGCAGCGGCACTGATCGCGGTGGCGATGGAGCCGGCGGTGGCGGCCCACCTCGTGGCGGGCCAGGAGAGCCGCGAGCAGGCGCACCGGGTGGTCAACGCGGAGCTGGGTCTCGAGCCGCTCCTGTCGCTCCGTCTGCGCTCGGGCGAGGGGGTGGGGGCCCTGTTGGCGGTGCAGCTGCTGCGGACGGCAGCCGCCCTTCGGGGCCAGGCGGGCCGCGTGACGGAGAAGTAGCGGTACCCGCCCCGCAGCCCCTCTCGGCCCGACGCCGTACGCTCCGGAGCCCAGGCCGCCGGCCGATCCGACGGCCCGGCCCTCGGGCAGCCAGGGGCGCCCACCGCGGCCCCGCCGGCCGGTCCGTCGCGGTTCCCTGACGCCGGTGTCAGGGAACCGGTAGCCTGGAGGTCATGGCACTGCCCAAGATCATCAGCGTTGACGACCATGTCGTCGAGCCACCTCACGTGTGGCAGACGTGGCTCCCCGAGAAGTGGCGGGCACGGGGCCCGCGGGTCGAGCGCAAGAGGTGGGGCTCCTTCAAGCACCTCTCCGGGGCCAAGTACGACATGGTCGAGGACCCCGACGGTGAGTGGGGCGACGCCTGGTACTACGACGACGAGCTCATCTACGTCCAGAAGAAGTTCGTCGCCATCCCCAGAGCAGCGGTGACCCAGGACGAGAAGGGCGACCTCGTCTTCGACCGCACCCAGATGACCATGACCGCCACCACGTACGACGAGATGCGCAAGGGCTGCTGGGACCGCGACGAGCGCGTCAAGGACATGGCCCTCAACTACACGGACGGCTCACTGCCCTTCCCGACGTTCCCCCGCTTCTGCGGCCAGACCTTCTATGAGGGGAAGGACAAGGAGCTCGGCCTCGCCTGCGTCAAGGCGAACAACGACTGGATGGTCGAGGAGTGGTGCGCCCCCTCGGGCGGTTACAACATCCCGCTGTGCATCATCCCGCTCTGGGACGTCGAGCTCGCCGCGGCCGAGACCAAGCGCAACGCCGAGCGGGGCGTCCGCGCCATCGCCTTCAGCGAGATCCCGACCCGCCTCAAGCTCCCGTCCATCAACAGCGGGTACTGGGACCCGCTGTGGCAGGTCTGCAACGACTACGGCGTGACGGTCTGCATGCACGTCGGCTCGTCGTCGTCCAACCCGGTCGCCTCCCCGGACTCGCACAAGGCCGTCGGAGTGACCCTGGGCTTCAACAACGCCATCGCGTCAATGGCGGACTGGCTCTTCTCGGGCAACCTGATCCGCTTCCCCAAGCTCAAGCTCGCCTACTCGGAGGGCCAGATCGGCTGGATCCCCTACCTCCTCGAGCGCGCCGACACCGTCTGGGAGATGCACGACTCGTGGACGGGCGCCAAGGACCGCATCCCGGTCCCGCCCTCGACCCAGTACTACGGCCGCATCTTCGGCTGCTTCACCGCCGACCGCCACGGCCTGCGCTCCCTCGAGGAGGTGGGCGAGGACAACATCTGCTTCGAGACCGACTACCCGCACACCGACACGACCTGGCCCTACTCGGAGGCCTACATCGAGAAGCTGTGCGTCGGCCTCACCGACGAGCAGGCCTACAAGATCCTCCGCGGCAACGCCATCAAGATGTTGGAGCTCGACCGGGTCTAGCGCC
>CAWGOJ010000037.1:0-43367 GCA_963824195.1 uncultured Acidimicrobiaceae bacterium
AGCACGTAACCCACGCGGTGCTGGTTGGAGCCGCCGGTCGGAGGCAGGCCGAAGAAATCGGGTAGCTGGTGGGCGATGATGATGACGGCCACACCGGACATGAAGCCGGTGACGATGGGGGTCGAGAGGAACTCGGCGATCCACCCGAGGCGCAGGATGCTCACGAGCATCACGATGAGCCCGACCATCACCGCGAGGATCCCCACCAGGTCGATGTAGCGGGCCGATCCGGTCAGGGCGAGAGCGGACACCCCGGCGGCGAACAACGGGGCGATCGTCGAGTCCGCCCCCACCGACATCTGCGGGTTGGAGCCCAGGAGGGCGAAGAGCACCGTCCCGGCCACGAAGGCGTAGAAGCCGGTGATGGGCGGCATGCCGGCCAGCCGCGAGGTCGCCAGCTGCTCGGGGACGGCGATGACGAGGAGGGTGAGGCCGGCCACCAGGTCCGCGCCAGCCCAGGAACGCTGATACCCGTGCAGCGAGGTCAGGACGGGTGGACGGCTCATCGCGACATCATCGCCCACCGGCCGCTCCGCCAGATTGACCCAATTGAATAGTCTCGAGTCCGGGAGTCGAGGCGCCCCGGCGGCCGGCGTCCCGTGCCACCCGCCTGAAGGAGGCCCGCACCCATGAGCGACTACCCGTATGCCGACCGCTTCACCATCCACCGGAAACTGCCGGAGCAGGGCACCAGCCGCGAGGACGTGCTGGCGGAGCTCCACACCATGGCCACGGAGGAGGACTCGTTCTGGGAGACCGGGAAGTGCTCCGGCACCATGTACTGCGGGGACCACGACCACTACCGATTCATGAACGAGGCCTTCGGCCTCTTCGCCCACGTGAACGTCCTGCAACGCGACATGTGCCCCAGCGCCACCAAGTTCGAGGCGGAGATCATCGCCATGACGCTCGGCCTGCATTCCGGCGACGCGGCGGTGGCGGCCGGTGACGACCCGTGCGGCCTGGTGACCACCGGCGGGACGGGGAGCATTCTGCATGCGATCCTGGCCTATCGCGAGCACGCGGCCTCCGAGCGCGGTGTGACCCGTCCCAACGTGATCAAGCCCGAGACCGCGCATCCCGCGTTCGACAAAGCGTGCCACCTCTTCGGGGTCGAGCTGCGGCGGGCGCCGGTCGACCCGGTCACGACCCAGGTCGACGTGGACTGGGTGCGCGACCACACCGACGATCAGACGGTTGCCCTCATCGGCTCGGCGTGCAACTACGGCTACGGCACCGTCGACCCAATCTCGGACCTGTCCGACCTCGCGCTCGAGCGCAGCATCGGGCTGCACGTCGATGCCTGCCTCGGCGGGTTCATCCTGCCCTTCGGTCGCGAGCTTGGCTACGACATCCCGGCGTTCGACTACTCGGTGCCGGGCGTCACCTCCATGTCGGCCGACACCCACAAGTACGGGTACGCCTTCAAGGGATCCTCCGTCGTGAGCTTCCGCTCCAAGGCGCTGCGCAACGCGCAGTACTTCTACCTGACCGACTGGAGCGGCGGGAAATACACCTCGCCCGGAATGGAGGGCTCGCGCTCGGGCGGCCTCATCGCTGCCACCTGGGCCTCCATGGTGCAGCTGGGCCACGCCGGCTACCTGGGCTACGCACGGCAGATCTTCGAGACCTCCTTCGCCATGCAGGAGGCGGTCACGTCGCACGCCGAGCTCCGCCTCGTCGGGCGGCCGACCTTCCTCTTCTCGTTCACCTCCGACGAATTCGACATCTACCACGTGAACGACTTCATGCGGACCAGGGGATGGCGCTTCAACGGGCAGCAGTACCCCAACGCGCTCCACATGGCGGTGACCAGGCCGCAGACCCAGCCCCAGGTGGTGGAGGAGTTCGCAGCCGACCTGGCGGATGCGGTGGCCTACGCCAAGGAGCACGCCGACGAGGCGCCCAAGAGCGGGGCCATCTACGGCGGCGTGGCCGGCGGCATGACCGACGAGGCGGATGAGTTCATCCGAGCCGTCATGGCCGACATGCTCGACGGGCAGTCCGCCATCCCTGCCAAATGACAGACGGTGGCGCGCCCACCGAATGGGTCGCCGGCTGCCTGGCGGCACAGGTGGGATTGGAGAGCGCGCTCGTCGGCCTGGACGACGCGACGGCGCATCGGCCCAGCCTGCTGGCCGGCTGGAGCGTGGGGCACGTGCTCACTCACATCGCCCGCAACGCCGACAGCGTCGTGTGGCGGCTCGAGGGTGCGGCGCGGGGTGAACTGCGCGACCAGTACCCGGGCGGCCTCGAGCAGCGGAAGGCGGACATCGAGGCCGGCGCAGCCCGGCCGGCGGCGGAGCTGGTGGCGGACGTCCGCCGGACCTCGGCGGCGGTCGCGGGGGTGATGGCCGGTCTCCCCGCGCAGGCCTGGGACGCGCCGTCCCGCACCTCGCGGGGCGTGGTCGAGAGTTCCCGGGACGCGATCCTGTCCCGCTGGCGCGAGGTGGTGGTCCACCACGGCGACCTCGGCCTCGCTCCGGTTCCGCTCCCGCCCGAGCTCGTGGCCGTCTGGCTGCCGCGGGAGCTGGCGCGACTCGACGAGAGGACGGACCCGGGCCGGCTCCTGTCATGGATCATCGGGCGGGGCGACGCGCCCGTGCTGGCGGCGTGGTAGCCGACCCGCCGACCCGCTCCGGTTACCCCGAGACGAAGGCGTTGCCGGACCGGTCGACCGCCACGCAGTAGTTGGTGGTCGGGCACGAGATGCTCGTGAGGGCGTGGCCGTTGTCGATGAGGGTACCGGCGCTCCACGTCGTGCCGTTCCAGCCGAAGACCCGCCCGATGGAGTCGACCGCGCGGCAGAACGTCGTCGTGGGGCAGGAGACGGCGGTGAGCCCGGACGCGTCGGTGCCGGTGACGGGTGGCTCGGTGGCGATCGACGCCGGCGCCGTGAACCCCAGGCCGTTCCAGGTCAGCACGCTGCCGCTGCTGTCGACCAGGACGCAGAACGACGTGGTCGCGCAGGAGACCGAGTTGAGCTGGCCCTGGGTGTCGGCGTCGCTGGGCTGGGTCCAGGTGTGGCCGTTCCACACCGAGGGACCGCCCTCGGCTGCGACACAGAAAGCCGGGGACACGCATGAGATCTGGTTGGCGGCCCCCCACGCCCCGACGTTGCCCGACCAGCCCGAGCCGTCGAACACGAAGGAATTTCCCTCGCCGTCGATCGTGACGCAGAAGCTGGGTCCGGTGCAGTCGATGGCGGTGACGCCCTGGGCGGAGGGGATGGTCGCCGGGGGCTGCCACGTTGACCCGTTGAACAACGCGACCTGGTTCAGGTTCGGCGCGGCGGCGCAGAAGCTGGCGGCGGCGCACGAGAGGTACGACGCACCCTGGGGTGAGGAAGACGGCACGGCGGGGCCCAGTGCGGCAACCTTGTCGAAGTAGAGCCTGTAGGTCTGACCGGTCACGGACCCGGCCAGGCAGGCGCCGGGCGCGGGGCACGAGACGACAGACAGGTTGGCACCCGACGCGATGCGGATCGGCTTGGACCAGCTGCCTGCAGCCGCCGTCGTCGTGGGTGTTGTCGTGTGCGCGGTCGTGGTGGTCGACGAGCTCGAGCCGGCCGGGCTCTTGCTGCAGCCGGCGACGAGCAAGGAGAGCGCGGCGACGGTCAGCGCCGCCACGAACGGTCCCGCCCGCCGCTCTCGCACTACTTGGTGACCGGGAGGCCGCTCGCCTCGAGGGCCCGGTGACGCGACCATGTGTCGAGGACGATGAGGGTCTTGGTACCGGTGACCCGGCCGCGGCGGCGCAGCTGCTCGATCACCTGCCCCAGGCGCTCGACGTCCGGTACCTGGAGCCACACGAGCGCGTCGGGGTCGCCCGCCGTGGTGAACACGGCCTGCACCTCGGAGAGCTGCATGGCCGTCTCCTTGATCTCTTGGAGGTCGGCAGTGCCGGCGAAGCGCACCTCCGTGAAGGCCTGGATCGGACGGCCTGCCTTGCGGTGGTCGACCACGACCGTGTAGCCGGCGATCACGCCCGTGCGCTCCAGCCGCTCAATGCGCCGCGTGACCGCTGAGGCGGACAGCGAGACCTGCTCGCCGATGTCGGCCATCGTCCGTCGGGCATTGTGCGACAGCAGCTCGATGATGTGGTGATCTATCGGATCCAGCTCCTCTGTTCCCATGGGGTAGAAGCCTAACGAAGGCGGGTTCGGCCGCATGTTCAGTGCATCAAGACCCCACTCTCCCCCGTCTCTGTTGCGTGGGCGTTGTTCGAGGCGGATGCTCACCCGTCCCGACGGTGGACCGACACGACGTAGCTCCCCGGCGGTGCGAAGGGCCGGCGGTCCCAGGTCGACCAGCGGTCCTCGAGCACGAGGCCGGAGCGGGTCGCGAGGGCATCGTGCTCGGGCGGGCCGAATCCTCCGGGGCGGATGGAGTACCCCGTGACGAGCCGTCCCCCGGGCACCAGCCAGCGCGCCGCATTGGCGATCGCCCGGCCCTCGGCGCCGGGAGGGACGAAGATGAGCACGTTGCCGGCCATGACCACGATGTCGAAGGTGCGCCCGAGCTCGAGGTCGGGGTCGGTCAGGTCCCCTTCCACCCAGGACAGGCCGGGCGCCTTCGCGCGCGCCGCCTCGAGCATGGCCGGATCGACGTCGACGCCGAGGACCGTATGGCCGCGCCGGCTGAGTTCGATGGCGACGCGGCCGGTGCCGCATCCCGCATCGAGGACCGAGCCCGGGCCGTACGAGTCGACCAGCGCCGCCTCGCCGTGCACGTCCGCGCCGGCGGAGGCCAGCTCGTCGAAGCGGCGGTCGTAGGCGGCGCCGCGCGGGACATCGCTCTCTTGCCACGGCCCGGGCACGCGCGGCCTACGGGATGGAGGCGCCCCCCGGCAGCGTCTCGGTGGTGGCCCCCGTGGGGAGGCTGAACAGGCTGGCGGGTGGCTTGGACGAGTACTTCGTCAACTCGAAGTAGCTGGACGACGACGAGCCTGAGTACGACAGGAGCCCCTGCTTGGTGACGCAGTACTTGCCGCCCTTGGCGCGCACCCTCACGGTGACGCACGTGGAGGGTTGTCCGGCGAACGTCCCAGAGGAGGAGGACACCTTGATGCCGAGGAGCCTCGAGACGATCCCCTCCTTGGCCTCGGCCAGTGCACCGAGCGCGACCGTCGGGCTGAAGATGTCCTCCAGCCCGAGCAGCGGGTTCGAGCCCTTGACCGAGAGGCACTGCATGGAACTCTTCGACGAGGTCGTGCTCGTGGTCGTGGAGGCGCCGGAATTGCCGGAATTGCCCGAGTTCCCCGAATTCGATGTTGAGCCGGAATTCCCCGAGTTACCGGTCGAGGCCGAGTTCGTCGAGCAGTAGTACGTCGTCTTCCCGTTGTTGATCACACTGCCGGTCGACGTCGAGAAGTTCGACTTGGGTGGCGACTGGGCGATCGTCACCGTCGTCTTCTGCCCGTCGCTGACCGAGGTGTACTGGGCCAGGTATGTCAGATTCTTCGAGCGGTTGATGCTGTTCGTCAGCGCCTTGAGGTTGAGCGGGGAGACTGCCCGTCCCGACGCCGGCAGCGCCGGTACCAGGACGAGGGCCCCGAGGCCCACGGCGACGGTTATGACCACGACTCGGGTTCGCATGTCAAAACGGTAGTCGGCACCCCTCCACGGGGGGTGCATCGGCGAACGTGCAGCGGACGACGGCACCCGGGGCCTCGGTAGGGTGACCCTCGTGTGCCTCCTCGTCGTCGCGACGCGGCTGGTGCCCGATGAGCCCCTGATCGTCGGCGCCAACCGCGACGAAGTCCTGGAGCGGCCGGCGATCCCTATCACCGTGCTCGACCAGGGTCCGCCGCGGATCCTCGGCGGGCGCGACGAGCTCTCGGGTGGCACGTGGCTCGCCGTCAACGAGCACGGGGTCTCCGCGGGGCTGACCAACCAACCGCTGGGCGAGGCCAAGGACCCGTCCAAGAGATCGCGCGGCGAGCTGCCGCTCGCGCTCGCCCGTCACGAAACGGCCACTGCAGCGGTCGACGAGTTGCTGCGGGCGTACCGGCCCGAGGACTACAACGGGTCGTGGCTGCTCGTGGGTGACCGCACGTCGCTCTTCTTCGTCGACTTCACCGGGGTGGCCGACCCGGCCGCCATCGCGCTCCCGCCGGGGATCCACGTGCTCGAGAACCGAGCGCTCGGGGAGCCCTCGCGCAAGGTTGACCTCGTGCGGGCGGCGCTCGGCAGCCCGACTCAGGGCGACGACGTGGTCACCGCCTTCCGGCGGGTCCTGGTCGACCATCGGATCCCCGAGGGCGACGAGCGCCCCAACGCGGCGACCTGCGTGCACCTCGACTCGTTCGGGACGCGATCCTCGTGCATCGTGCGCGTGCCCGCCGGCGACGGGCCGCCGCGGCTGTGGGTGGCCGACGGCCCTCCGTGCGCCACGCCCTACGAGGAGGCGAGCGCGCTGTGGGGTCCTCCGGACCCTGCTCCGACGGCTCAGTCGCGGACGAGCGGCTTGTAGCGCAACCGGTGCGGCTGGTCCGCCTCGACGCCCAGGCGCTGGTGCCGATCGGCCTCGTAGTCGCTGAAGTTGCCCTCCCACCACCGGACCTCGGAGTCCCCCTCGAAAGCGAGCACGTGGGTCGCGATGCGGTCGAGGAACCAGCGGTCGTGGCTGATGACGACGGCGCAACCGGGAAAGGACAACAGGGCGTCCTCGAGGGCGCGCAGCGTGTCGACGTCGAGATCGTTGGTCGGCTCGTCGAGCAGCAGGACGTTGCCACCGCTGCTGAGCACCTTGGCCAACAGCACCCGGTTGCGCTCGCCCCCGGAGAGCTGCCCCACCTTCTTCTGCTGATCGCTGCCTTTGAAGCCGAATCCGGCCACGTAGGCACGGCCGTGCAGCTCACGGCCGCCCACAACCAGGCGGTCCACCCCGCCGGTGATCTCCTCGAACACCGTGGCGTCCGGTGACAGCGTCTCGCGCGACTGGTCGACGTAGGCCAGCTGCACGGTGGCGCCAAGCGTCAGCGTGCCCTCATCGGGCTGCTCCTCGCCGACGATCATGCGGAAGAGGGTGGTTTTCCCTGCGCCGTTCGGCCCGATGACACCGACGATGCCGCCAGGAGGGAGGATGAAGTCCAGGCCATCGATGAGCAGCCGGTCGCCGTACGCCTTGACCACGCCGGTGGCCTCGACCACCTGGTCGCCCAGGCGCGGTCCGGGCGGGATGGCCAGCTCCACCTTGTCGGCCCGTCGCTCGGACGCCTCGGCCTCGGCAACGAGCTCGTTGTAAGCCGTGATGCGCGCCCTCCCCTTGCTCTGGCGTGCACGTGGGGACATGCGGATCCACTCGAGCTCGCGTTCGAGCGAGGCCTGGCGGGAGCGGTCGGCCTTCTCCTCGACGGCGAGGCGGGCCTGCTTCTGCTCGAGCCAGGACGAGTAATTGCCCTCCCAGGGGATGCCCGCGCCACGGTCGAGCTCGAGGATCCAGCCGGCGACGTTGTCGAGGAAGTAGCGGTCGTGAGTCACCGCGACGACGGTGCCGGCGTACTGCTGCAGCGTCCGCTCGAGCCAGGCGACCGACTCCGCGTCGAGATGGTTGGTCGGCTCGTCGAGGAGGAGCAGGTCCGGCTTGGACAGGAGCAGCCGGCAGAGCGCGACCCGGCGGCGCTCGCCTCCCGAGAGGGTCCCGACGGCAGCGTCGCCCGGAGGGAGGCGGAGTGCGTCCATGGCGATCTCGAAGGTGCGGTCGAGCTCCCAGGCGCCGGCCGCATCGATCTTGGCCTGGAGGTCAGCCTGCTCGGCGAGGAGCGCGTCGATGTCGGCGTCGGGATCGCCAAAGGCCGCGCAGACCTCGTTGAACCGATCGACCATCCGCTTCGCCTCGCCGACGCCCTCGGCCACGTTGCCGGCGACGTCCTTCGACGGGTCCAGCTGCGGCTCCTGGGCGAGGTGTCCGACCGTGAACCCCGGCGTGAGGCGCGCCTCGCCGGTGAACCCGTCGTCCTCTCCGGCCATGATCCGCAGCAGCGAGGACTTACCCGACCCGTTGGACCCGATGACGCCGATCTTGGCTCCGGGGTAGAAGGACAAGTTGATGCCCTTGAGGACCTCGCGGTCCGGCGGGTAGTACCGCTTGAGGCCGCGCATGGTGTAGATGAATTGGGGCGCCACGGCGACCAGTGTGCCCCATGGCCGTCCGGCCCCTGAAACCGGCCGAGCCGGGCGTGATGGACGGCTCGGCGGGCGCTACCGGTCCGAGGACCAGCGGATCCGGCTGAACCGGCGGTCGCCGACCTTGCCGGTCGCGACGAACCAGCGCGCGGAATCCTCGAGCGCCTCGGCAGCAGGTCGGGGTGCGTAGCCAAGCTCCTCACGCGCCCGGTTGTCGTCGAAGGCCATCTGAGAGGTCGACATCCGGGCCGCCTCGAGGGGAACCGAGGGGTGCCGTCGGAGCAACTTGCCCTCGACCGTCTCCGACAGCGCGGCGACGGCCAGCGACAGCGACCGCGGGACCCGTATCCGCGGCTCCGGAAGGCCCGTGATGGAGGCCAACTCGCTCAACAACCCCTGCAGGCTCAGGTTCTCGCCGCCCAGGATGTAGCTGCGCCCGGTCCGGCCCTTCTCCAGGGCGAGGACGTGCCCGGCCGCCACGTCATCGACGTGCGCGACGTTCAGCACGGTGTTGACGAACCCGGGGATCCGCCCGTTCAGGAAGTCGAGAATGAGCTTGCCGGTGGGTGTCGGTGCGCGGTCGCCGGGACCGACGGGGAAGGTCGGGAGGACCAGGGAGGCGGGCAGGCCCTCTGCGATGGCGCGCAGCACCTCGTGTTCGGCCACGTACTTGGAGCGCTTGTAGGAGCCGTACAGGTGCCGTACGTCGGGGAACGAGCGCTCGTCGGCCGACCCGGCCCCCGAGACGTGCTCGAGCCCGAGAGTCCCGACCGTGCTCGTGTACACCAGCCGCTCCACGCCGGACTCCGCGGCCGCTCCGAGAACGTTCTTCGTCCCGCCGACGTTGATGTCGTAGAAGGCGGCGGGATCGTTCGCCCAGAACCGGTAGAGGCCGGCGACGTGGAAGACGGCCCGGCAGCCGCTGACCGCCTTCCGGACGCTGTCGGCGTGCCGCAGGTCGCCGACAACCTGCTTGACGTTCAGGCCGTCGAAGTTCCCGGTGTCGGCGCCGGGCTCCACGAGCGCGATCACCTCCTGGTCGCCCGCGACCAACCGACGGGTGACGGCGGAGCCGATGAAACCGCTCGCCCCGGTCACCAGGACCCTGTCGCCGGACCCGAGGTTCACAGCCGCGCCCGGTGCAGCGTTCCCTTGGCCATCGTCTTGCCGAACTCGAAGATGAGGCTCGAGCCCTGCTGCGCACTGGACAGCACGTCGTCGAGCGCGTCGGCGAAGAGCTCGACCTCGTCGTCACCCGCGATCAGCGGAGGGAGGAGCTTGACGACGTTCATGTTGTCGGCCGCCACCTGGGTGAGGATGCGGTGCCGATGGAACAGCGGGACCACGATCATCTGGGAGAACAGGGCTGGACGCAGTGCCTCGATCATCCGGAACCTCCGCCGGAGGCCGGGTGAGGTGGGCTCGCCGAACACCAATCCGATCATCAGTCCCATCCCCCGCACCTCGTGCAGGAACTCGTACCGCTCCACCAACGGCTCGAGGGCCTTGGTGAAGGCCATCCCGGTCCTCTGAACACGGTCGAGGATGTCCTCGTCCTCGAACGCCGCCAACGTGGCCAGGCCGGCCACCATCGCCAGCTGGTTGGCGCTGAAGGTCGACGAGTGGACGACCGCTCGGTCCATGGAGCTGAACACGCTGTCGGACACCGCTGCCGAGCAGAGCATGGCACCGACCGGCACGTACCCTCCCGAGAGCGCCTTCGAGACGGTGACGATGTCGGGGGTGATGTCGAACTGCTCGTGGCAGAAGAACGTTCCGGAGCGACCCATGCCCGCTTGTACCTCGTCGAGGATCATGAGCGCCCTGTGGCGGCGGCAGAGTGATTGTGCCTCCGGCCAGAACCCGTCGGGAGCCAGATTGACCCCCTTCCCCTGGATGGGCTCCGCGATGAACGCCGCGACGTCGCCCCGTCGCAGCTCGCGGGCAAGCGCGGACGCGTCACCGAACGGGATCATGTCGCATCCGGGGAGCAGAGGCCCGAACCCACTGCGGAACTCCCGCCCCCCGTTGAGGGCGAGGGCTCCGGTCGTCAGGCCGTGGAACGCATGGTCGCAGTAGAGGATCCGGGTCCGCTTTGTTGCGGCCCGGGCGAACTTGATCGCGCTCTCGACGGCCTCCGCCCCGGAATTGGCGAAGAAGACCCGCTCGATGCCCGGGTGTGACCGCGCCACGAGCTCCTGGGCCAGGACGCCGGGGAGGAGGGCGCAGTCCATCTGCACGAGGTTCGGCAGGTCCGCGTCGAGGGCGTCATGCAGCGCCTGGACGATGGCCGGATGGCCTCGGCCGAGGGCGAACACACCGAACCCGGATAGGAAGTCCAGGTAGCGGTCCCCCTTGTCGTCGATGAGGTAGCAGCCCTCCCCCTTCACGTAGAAGCGGTCGAACTCGAGCGTGCCGAGCACCCGCGGTAGCTGGGGGTTGACGTACTTGGAGTGGAGGGTGAAGTTCTCGCCCGAGCGCTCGTCCAACAGCTTCTTCAGATCAAAGGGCATGCAGCGGGCTCCAGGGGTCGAACTCCGGGCGGTGGCGACAGGTTAGTGGTGGCCGCCCTGCGCCATGACAACCGAAGAAGCCATCTCCCTCCCGCAGTCCCGGTTCATGCGAAGATCCACTGGACGACCTTCAACGACCTCACAGAGACCGAAAGGGTCATGCCGTGACCACTGCCCCCAACATCCTGCTCATCATGTCGGATCAGCACCGAGCCGACATGATGGGGTGCGCGGGAGACGCGAGCGTCCTCACCCCCTCGCTCGACGCCCTCGCCTCTGAGGGCGTTCGGTTCTCTCGGGTCTCGTGCCAGGGACCCCTGTGCATGCCGTCGAGGGCCTCGTTCATGACGGAGCGCTACGTGCGCGACCACGGCGTCTACACCAACGCAGAGGAGATCGCGCCCGACGGTCCCACCTACGCGTGGGCGCTCAGGGAGGCGGGATACCACACGTCGCTGCTGGGCAAGGCCCACCTGTACCTCGACGAGAACCTCCCAGTGGCGCACATAGACGACATGGCCGGGCGCCTCCAGGAGCTCGGATTCGCCGAAGTCTTCGAGACGGGTGACAAGTTCGTGGGCAAGACCCCGAACCGCTACACCGACTTCCTCTCGGCCAGGGGCCTGCTCGACGTGTACAAGAGGCACATCGCGGACCGGAGCTATCAGGGGGAGAACGAGGACGGCCAGAACGCCACCAAGTGCGTGCCCATGTGGGACTCCACCCCCATGCCTCTGCCGCTCGACGCCTACGTCGACACATGGCACGGACACGAGGCCGTCCAGTGGATCGAGCGGTACGACCGACCGGAGCCCTTCTTCCTCTTCGTCGGGTTCCCGGGCCCGCACGATCCCTGGGACGCACCGGAGGAGGCGGTGCGGCGCTACGGCGACGGCGACATCTCCATGCCGCGCTCGACCCGGCGCCCCACTGTCGAGGGGACGGGGCGCTACGGCGGCCTCCTCAACGCGTTCCTGTGGGTCTCCGATTCGGAGACCATGACCGACGACGCCATCCGCGGCATGCGCCGCTCGTACGCCGCGGACATCTCGGTCATCGACCATGCCGTGGGTCAGATGGTTGGGGCCCTGGAACGCAAGGGGATCCTGGACGACACATGGATCATCTACACCAGCGACCACGGAGAGATGGCCGGGAGCCACGGGCTCATGTCCAAGTGCGTCCTCTACGAGGGGGCCGTGCGCGTCCCGCTGATCCTCCGCCCACCGGGGGGCTGCGCATCTCGGGTCGTCGACTCGCTGGTGGAGCACCTCGACGTGCCCGCGACTGTGCGCGACGTCGCCGGCGCCCCCGACATCGCGGACAGCGAAGGTAGATCGCTGCTGGCAGCCGTGGGCGGTGGGTCCCCGGCGCCCCGGGCCGTCACAGTGAGCGAGAACTGGGGCTTCGCCGTGTTCGAGACCGATCGCTACAAGCTCGTCGTCGACGAGGACGCCGTCATGGCGTGTCAGCTGTTCGACCTGCACGAGGATCCATCCGAAGACACCGACCTGCTGCCTGATCCGCTCATGGCGCCTGTCGCCGAGGAGATCATGGAGACGCAGGTGCGCCCGTTCTTTCGGATTCTGCCGGCGCGCCCCCACCCCAGCCTCTTCACGGGCGGGTACGACGAGTGAGACGTCCGGGCCGAGCGTGCCCGGACGTGGATCTTTCGCTGCGGGTTCCTACCCCAGACCGAGGGGGTCAGGGGTCAGCACCTGGTCGGGCCTCAGGCTGCTGCGCTGTGGCACTTCGTTGCGCAGCCAGGCGCGTTGGGCGCCGATGACCGCGTTGCGGTCTGGCGGTACGGACGCGGCGAGGTCATCGAACGTCGCCAAGAGCTTCCGCGAGATCTGAGGGGACCCTGCTCCGTAGAGCGCGATCTCGGTGAAGGCGAGATCGAAGACGCGATCCCATCCCGGGACGGGCACGATCAGACGGACCGAGCCGGACCCATCGACGTACAGGCCTGAAGGATCGGGACGATTGGCGATGGAGCGCATGATCCCGTGCAGGCGGTCGAGGGTCTGGACGGCGGTGGTCGGATCGTTGACTGCCGGTGACAAGGCGCGGATGGCTATGTCGACGAGCTGGCGTACCCCGTAGCAGGGGTCCTGGTAGAGGGTTCTCACCGCCGAGCAGTTGAGCGTGCCCAGAATGGCCCCGGCCTCCGGTGGCGTGCCCCCGTGCACTTCCATCAGCTCGGCGCCACGCGTGAGGAAGGTCCCTACGGGGATGCGGAGCTCAAGGGCGCAGTCGTGCCGTCGTGCCAGCTCGACGAGGTGGTGCGCATCGACACCAGCGAGGACCGCGTCACCATGATCGAACCACACCTTGGTCCCAACCGCTTGGAGGCTCGGCTCTTGCACGTCACGGTAGTCGGACGCCGGAGCGAACATGACGTCAACCGCCTCCAGCGTCTCCTTGAAGACCGCCTCGATCACGTAGCTCACCCGCATGGACCGCACGGTGGAGTGGACGAAAAAGACGAAGACGATGACCGAGGCCATCACCAGGAGGTAGGCCAGCCCCACGGCTCCCTGGGGGACCGTGTGCGGACCCGTCGACGTCCCGACTCTGGCCAGCAGTGTCAACGAGTACACGAAGGTGGCGATGAACGTGGCCAGCGCCAACTTCGTGACGGGCTTACGGACGAACGTTCGCAGCACCCGGGGTGAATACTGGGTGCTCGCCATCTGCAGGGCGACGAGCGTGATGGAGAACACCACGCCGGTAAAGGTCAGCAGCGCAGCGGCGATCGTCGCGAGCAGGGTCCGGGCGTCGTCCAGATCGGTCGGGAACAGGCCCTGGTGGAGGGTGAAGCTCCGCAGGTCCCTCGCAGCGATGTCCCCGACGACCCAGGCACCGATGGCCGCGAGTGCCGGCCACAGCCAGAGCGACTCCCGACGCCACTCCCGCAGGTGCGCGCGACGGGCACCGCCAGGGATCGGTACGCGGCCCCGGACCGTCGTCATCGATCGTCGTCCGCGGCGTGCTCCGGGATCTCGGCCGCTTTGTGTGCCTTGGACAGCCGGCCGAGCCCGATCATCGGGTAGATCAACACGGACAACATGCCTGCCGCGACCAATGCGGCAGCGTTCTGTGGCTTCATCCTGTGCTCCTCGACACCGAGCGTGGTGATGACCACGATGAGCGGCAGCCCGGTCGCGGAGAGGACGGCGAGAGCACCCGCCTCCGCCTTCGTCATGACACCGCGGAAGAAAGCCCAGGTGGGGACGCCGCGGGTCACGAGGAACAGCGCGGTGAACGCGGGCACGAGGATCAGAACCCGAGGCTGATGGATGAGTGCGTGCAAATCGAAGGTGATCCCGCTCTCAATGAAGAAGATCGGGATGAGGAATCCGAAGCCGATCGCCTCCAGCTTGCTCTGAATCGGCTCGCTGTCCTCTCCCTTGATGAACAGGCGTACGACCACGCCGGCTGCGAACGCGCCGAGCAGCACATCGAGGCTGAGCTTGAGGGCCAGGTAGACGAGCAGGATCACGAGGAGGAACGAAATCCGTACCGGCAGCTGTGCGGTGGAGTGGAGGTGCCTGCGCATGAGGGCGACGAAGCGGGGCGGGTGCACCTGCATCGCCAGAAGGGCGGCCACGACGGCGACCCCGACGAAGACGGCCAGGAGGAGGAAGGTCAGTCGGACGTCACGATTGGTGAGCAACACGGCGACCGCCACGATCGGGCCGAATTCACCGAAAGCGCCCACCGATAGGAGCACAGGTCCCATCGCTGTGCGTAGCACCCCGGCGTCGCGCACAATGGGCAACAACGTCCCGAGTGCGGTCGTGGTCAGGCAGAGACCCACGATGATGGAGTCAAGGAACGAACCGGTTGCATGGAGCGCCACTCCCACGCCCAGCGAGAGGACGAGGGAGACTCCCCACGCTCCCGCCGCGCGTCCAAGATGACCCTCGCGCATGATCGACAGATCGAGCTCCGTGCCGGCGAGGAACATGAGGTAGGTGAGCCCGAAATCGGAAAGCGCAGTGACCACGCTGCTCGGGTGGGCCAGTGCCAGGACGTAGGGCCCGAGGAGGATTCCGAGCAGGATCTGGATCACGACCTCGGGAACGGGCAGGAAGCGCCGGGTGCCCTCGGCGATGATCGGGGCCAGGACAGCCGCAGCGGCGATCAGCACCAGGGTGGGAATGGCAGTTTCGATCATGCGCCCTCTGCTCGCCTCGTGACCGCCAACCGTGGCACTCCTTCGCCACCTCCTGGCGACACGCTACGCGCCTCGCCCCTGGAAGCGGGTGATTCGCCTGCGCCGGCCGGGTTGACGGCCCTGATCACCACGCGGCAGCATGGCCCGCCTAGTCGCGAAGGGGGCCGGTCATGCTGCTTCTGCCACTTGTTGACACGCGTGCGAGCGTGCGATGACGAGTCCCTTTGTCAACCCGTCATGGATGCCGCACTCGGTGAGCGAGGCGGCGCGCGCCGGGGACGCAACCGCCGACGACCTCGTGTCCGGGCGTGCGTGGTCCCATCTGCTCGATGCCTTGCGCCAGGCTTCCGGCGTCGTCCTGTCCGATGATGTCCCCCGGAACCCGACGGACATGGCTGCGGGCTTCCGCCACCTGCTCGTACTGCTGGGCATCGGGTTGGACCAGGCACTGCGGACGCAGTCGGACCCGGTGCTCGCGGTCACACCTTCGGGCGTCGACGCAGTCTTCAAATGGGGGATGGACTGCCCGGACTGCATCTACACGGGGGCGCCCCTGCGCGGTGGAGAGTCCTACCGCCTCTGGGGCAATCGAGGATCGGCCCGCTATGTCGGTCTGCAGTCGATGGCGGGCATGGCCTCGTCGGCCAACGTGCTCCTGGACGAGTTGGATCTCGGGCCGACGGGAGACGTGGAGCTCGTCCTCTCCGCCGCGGAGCACGAGGGCAACTGGCTGCCTATCGCCGAGAACGCGACCATCCTCGTGGTGCGGCACTTCTTCTACGACTGGGACACCGAGGTGGCGTCCTCGCTCCACATCGAGCGCATCGGGAAGGCGAAGGAACGGGAAGCCCGCCCAGTGGACGATCCGAGAGCGGTGATCGGCCGCCAGCTCGTCGCGCTGGGTGACTTCGTGCTCGGCAATCTCGAGTTCTTCCTGCAATTCTCCCGGCCCGAGGTGCCCAACACCTTTCTCCCTCCCCTCGACGGCACCGCCATGGGGGCGGCCGCGGAGAACCGGCCCGTCATCGGTTCCTGGGAGCTCGGACCGGACGAGGCGCTCCTCGTGGAAGTCACCCCGCCCGAGGGCCTCTACTGGAGCTACTCGCTCGGCAACCCGTGGTGGGAAACCATCGACTACGCCGGGCACCAGAGCAGCCTCAACGGGCACCAGGCCGTGGTCGACGACGACGGGATCCTGCGCGTCGTCGTCGCCCACGAGGATCCGGGCGTGGCGAATTGGCTCGACACCGCAGGACACAGTGCCGGTCCGGTGATCCTGCGCTGTGTCCGCACGGAGTCAGCGCCTGTGCCGACGACCCGCGTGCTCCCGTTCGCCGAAATCGCGGCTTCTCTGCCGGCCACGACGCAGCGGGTCACGCCTGATGAGAGGAAGGCCATCATCGCGGCCAGGCGGCTGGCCGTCAGCAAGCGATTCGTCCGATGAGCTTGGACGTCGAGGGGCTCGAGGCCGAGGCGCGCGAGCAGACAGGCAGGGAGGACTTCGGCAACGGGTCTCACCGGGAGGGCCTCGAGCGCCTGGTCGCCTCCCTGAACGAGGAGGCCGAACTGACCGAGACCGGCGAGGTCATGCTGCGGATCCGCCTGGTCGGCCTGTTGGCCTCCCGCCTGCGGGTGGAGGATACCTACCGAGCCCACCCGTCGATCGACGACGAGAGGGTGGAGGGACCCGTCTTCGTCATCGGCCTGCCGCGTACCGGCACAACCGCCCTGAGTCAGCTCGTGGCCGCTGATCCTCAGTTCCGCTCGCTGCGGTTGTGGGAGTCCTCGTCACCCTGCCCGCCCCCCGAGACGGCGACCGAGCACAGTGATCCCCGCATCGCCGAGACGGAGGCCGGCCTGGCCATGATGAACCGGATGTTCCCGCTGATGCAAACCATGCACCACGAGGAGGCGACCACCCCGACCGAGTGCCAGGACCTGTTGGGCATGAGCTTCCGGACCGTGCATTTCGACGGCTTCGGCCGCGTCCCCTCCTACCTTTCGTGGGTGACCGAGTGCGACATGCGCGGCACGTACCGCTACCACCGGCGCGTCCTCCGCTTGCTGCAATGGCACTGCCCGCCCAACCTCTGGCACCTCAAGACCCCCGTCCACATGTTTGCTCTGGACGCACTGCTCGAGGCCTATCCTGATGCCAAGTTCCTGTGGAGCCACCGCGACCCGGCCAAGGTCCTGGCATCGGTCTGCAGCCTGATCCACTACGTACGCAGCTGGGCAAGTGACCGATACGACGCGGATGAGCTCGGTGCGGAGCAGCTCGAGCGGTGGTGGCTCGCCGTCTCCCGGGCCATGGACTTCCGGGCCCGCCTCGGCAACGACCGCTTCGCCGACCTCTCCTTCGCCGATCTGCAGGTGAACCCGGTCAGTGCGATGCAGGAGGCCTACGAGCGCATCGGAATTGAATTCTCCGACACGTCGCGCGCCGCCGTCAACACCTGGGCGACGACACACGAACCCGGATCGCACGGACAGCACTCCTACGATCTTGCGGAGTTCGGACTCTCGGCTGACCAGGTGCGCGAGCGGTTCGCGCCCTATCTGGAATCGTACGATGCCGTTGCGTGATCCCGCGATCACCGCGGCAGGGGGAGATTGAGGGACATGGAGCTCGGGATCGCTGACGCCACTGCCGTCGTGACCGGCGGCAGCAAGGGCATGGGACGGGCGGTGGCAGAGGTGCTCGCCGGTGAGGGTGCCCGCGTGGCAGTGATGGCGCGTGGGCGCGAGGCCCTGGACGACACCGCGGCCGCCTTGCGCGCGGCCGGGAGCCCCGACGCGGTGGGCATCAGTGTCGACATGACCGACGCGGACTCGATCAATGAGGGCTTCGGCCAGGTCGCGGACCGGTGGGGCTCGCTCAACATCCTGGTGCACACGATCGGCCCGGCCGCAGGGCGGTTCGAGCAGCTCGACGACAGCGGGTGGGACGATGCTTTCGCGCTCGGCACGATGTCCGCCGTCCGGAGCGTCCGGGCCGCCCTCCCCCTGATGCGGGCCGCCGAATGGGGGCGGATGGCGATCTTCTCGGCGCACTCGATCCAACGCCAGAGCCCCATCCTGGTGGCCTACACCGCCTCGAAGGCGGCCGTGACGAGCATCGCCAAGAACTTCGCCAAGTCACTGGCTCCCGAGGGGATCCTCGTCAACGCGGTGTGCCCCGGCACAATCGTCACCGCTAGCTTCACGGAGAACCTGAAGGACGTCTTCGCGGCCGAGAACCTCGACCCGACGGATCCGAACGACGTCATGACGTGGATCGACAAGACGTTCCACCAGCCCGCCGACATCGGCCGAGCCGGCCTGCCCGACGAGGTCGCCTCCCTCACCGCGTATCTGGTGTCCAGGCGGAACGGCTACGTGACGGGGGCCTGCGTCAACGTGGACGGTGGCTCCGACTTCGTCTGAGGGGCCCAACCGGCCCGCCGCCTCCCCCTAGGAGGACGCGATGCCCGACAGGGGGGCGTTGAGCCTGGTGCCGTCCGGCGATCCCAGGAAGGCCGCATCCCCGTAGGTGTAGACGGCGCCGTTTGAACCCACCAGCCAGTACCCCGCCCCGCTCGGCGTCCGGCTGATCCCGACGACCGGCGGTTGGCCGACGATGCCCTGGCCCGGCACGGAGCCGTAGAAGCCGGCGTCCCCGTAGTTGAAGACCCCGCCGTCGGATCCTGCGAGCCAGTAGCCCCCGCCGTCTGGCCTGGCGGCAATGCCGGTCACCGGGGCATTCAGGTGAAGACCGCCGGCCGACCCGAAGAACCCGGCGTCCCCGAAGTTGAAGACCCCGCCGTCGGCGGCGACCAGCCAGTAGCCCCCGTCGTCGGAGGCTGCGATGCCCACGACCGGTGCATTGAGGTGTTGGCCCCCCATGGAGCCGTGGAACTGGGCGTCACCGAACCTGAATACGCCACCATCGGAGGCGACCAGCCAGTAGCCCTGACCGTCCGGGGTGGCCGCGATGCCCACCACGGGCGCGTTGAGGTGCTGTCCTCCCATGGAGCCGTAGAAGGCCGCATCCCCGAAGTTGAACACCCCTCCGTCGGACGCCGCCTCCCAGTAGCCACCCCCGTCGGGCGTCTCCGCGATGCCGACGACCGGCGCGTTGAGACTCTGGCCACCCATGGAGCCGTGGAACTGAGCGGTGCCGTAGTTGAAGACGCCCCCGTCATGCGCCGTCAGCACGATGCCCTGGTTCGAGGCGGGAGGGAACGCCACCTGCTCGACGAAGGGGCGCAGGCCCGGGTCGTTCTGCAGATTGGTCTGCGTCGCCGCGGTCCCGGCAGCCAGGCACCCGACCGCTTGCACGCAGGTGACCGTGTTCAGCAGGCTGAAGGCGGACACGTTGGGGCTGGGATCGATCGACCAGGACGAGCCGTTCCAGTTCTCGACGACGGCCTGCGGCTGGAATCCGGAGCCGCCCCCGCCGCCGAACGACCCCAATGAGCCGACTGCCCAGCACTGCACCGAGCTGAGGCACGAGATGCTGCTCAGGATGGCGGACGTCGAGGAGTCGGGAACGCTCGCCGACACATCCGTCCAGGTGGATCCGTCCCAGTGTTGCATGAGGACTCCCGCTGCGGCCCCGCCGCTGCCCGTGGTCGACCCCGATGCCCAGCAGTCCCCGGCATCGACACACGCCAGGCCGGAGAGGTACCCGCCGCTCGGGGTCGGGTAGGTCGCGCTCGGCGTGATCGTCCACGACGCGCCGTCCCAGTGCTCGATCAGTCCCTGGTCCCCGACCGCGCCGGGGTAGATGGGAAGGAAGTTGGCTCTCTGCTGCGCAGGGCCTGCGTTGCCCACCGCCCAGCAGTCGTCGGCCGCCAGGCACTGGACCGCCGACAGCTGGTCGTACGTCTGCCCGGTGGCGGGACCCGGCACGATGTTCCACGTCGTTCCGTTCCACTGCTCAATGAGGTCGGTGAGGTTGTTGCCGTTGTCGTCGGTCGCATACCCGACGGCGAAGCAGTCCGACGCCGACACGCAGCTCACACTCTGCAGGATCGCCCCGACCACACCGGCACCGGTCGGGTCGGGGCTCGGCACGATCGACCAGGCGGCGCCGTTCCAGTTCTCGATGAGCGTTCCAGCCGGTCCCCCGCCCCCGTTGCCCGTCAGCGCCGTGCCCACCGCCCAGCAGTCGGTCCCGTTCACACACGAGATGTCGAAGAACCCCCCGCCGTACCCGCCCGGCACCGGCGGGGTCGCGCCGAGCGTCCAGGTCGTGCCGTTCCAGGTCTCGACGATCGGGGCGTAGGAGGAGTTGTTGGAGCTGATGTCTGTGATCGAGACGCCGACGGCCCAGCACTGGGTGGCGTTGGCGCACGCCGACCCCAGCAGCACATCGTCCGCACCCGAGCCCGGCGTGGTGGCGACGTACCAGCCGGAGGGCGAGGCCCCGCTCCCCACCTGGGTGACAATGCCGACGGCACCGATCACGATCGTCAGCAACGAAGCGGCCAGGGCCAACCGCGCCGCATTCCGACCTCGATGCTGGCGTGGCCGGGCATGAGCAGTGTGAAGGGGGGCGCGTCGCGCGATCATTGAACAATGCTTGCATGGTGCGCTCTCGAATCAGTGGATGGTCCACGCCGTCGGCACGCGCAGATCTGACCCCCTCCGTGGGCGCTCTCGACGGGATTCGCGTGCTGGAGGCGGGCCTCCTCGTGCAGGGTCCCCAGGCATCACTGACGATGCTCGAGTGGGGAGCCGAGGTCATCAAGGTCGAGCTACCAGGCTTCGGTGACCAGAGCCGGTGGCTCCCGATCAGCCGGGAGGATCGGCGATCGGCGTTCTTCACCGCGTATAACCGCGGCAAACGCAGCGTGACGATCGACCTCCGCGTGCCACAGGGTCGCGAAGCCTTTTTGCGCATGGTCGAGCACGCCGATGTGGTCATCACCAACTTCAAGCCCGGCACCTTGGACGCGTGGGGCGTGGGCTACCCCGACGCGGCAGCGCGCAACGGGCGGATCATCTATGCGATGGGCTCCTCTTTCGGTCCGGAAGGACCCGACGCCACCCGGGAGGGTGCGGACCTCAGTGCTCAGGCAGCGGGCGGGTTGATCAGCACGACGGGTGGGAACGGCAGCGACCCGAGTCCCATCGGGGCCACCATCGCCGACCACGTCTCGGGCCAGAATCTCTTGGCTGGCGTCCTCGCTGCGCTGTACGCCAGAGAGCGGACGGGACGGGGGCAGCTGGTCGAGACCTCGCTGCTCGGGGGCCAGATCTGGGCCCAGGCCGGTGAGTACACCAAATACCTCATGTCCGGGCAGCCCTCGGGGCCGAGCGGCCGGAGCCACCCGATGATCCCCGGCATCTACGGGGTCTTCCCCACCTCCGACGGATGGATCGCCATCGTCGGCGTCGCCGGCGCCGCTCGTGACCTCTTCTATCGGACCATCGGGAAGCCCGACCTGATCGACCGCTTTCACCACCTCCTGTACTTCGAGGACGACAAGGCGGAACTGTGGCCGATCCTCGACCAGGTGTTCGCGAACAAGACGACCGCGCAATGGTGTGACCTGCTCGGCGCCGCCGGCCTGCGCTTCGCCCCGGTGCGCGACCACGCCGAAGTGGTCGACGATCCCGGCGTCACGGCGAACGGCTATATCGAGCGCGTCGAGCGCCCCGACGCCTCCCCTTCCGGCACCCACGTCGTCCGGGCACCGGTCCGGTTCTCCGACGCCGCGCCGACCGTCGACGCGCAGGTTCCCGAATTGGGGCAGCACACCGAGGAGGTGCTGCTCGAGATCGGCTACTCCTGGGACGACATCGCCGCCTTGTCGGCAGCGGGAGCGATCTAGGCTCATTCGAACGCTGGCAACGCAACGGCCGGTCCCCGCGTTCACTCGCACGGTCAGTGGGGCGCCCTCCATAGGCCTATCGTTCGAAGAATGCACCGAGCCCCCGGGAACCCCCTCCCGCGGGGCGCACGAGCGGATGACAGCTCCGCGTCGACCTCTCGGACCGAAGCGCCATCTGTCCGACCTCCCGCTTCCGGAGCTTCCGGATGATCAGCGACCACTCGCGTCTTGAGAGCGAGACCACGCCCGATGCCGGAGACGCAGCCCGGCTGTCCCGCTCCCACCGGGGAGCCACCCTCGCCGTCCTGTGCGTCACGTTGTTGCTCATCAGCCTGGACAACACGATCCTCAACGTGGCGCTGCCCTCCATCGTTCGCAGCCTGCACGCCACCACGACCCAGCTGCAGTGGATCGTGGACGCGTTTGCCATCTTCTTCGCCGGTCTGCTCCTGACGTTCGGGGCACTGGGCGATCGGGTCGGACGCAAGTGGGTCTTCATGGGCGGGCTCGTCGTCTTCGGTGCCGGGTCCGCCCTGGCGGCGTGGTCCGCCACTCCGGACCGGCTCACTGCCGCCCGGGCCCTGATGGGGGTGGGAGCGGCCGCCCTCATGCCCTGCACGTTGTCGATCCTGACCAATGTGTTCACAGCCGACCGGGACCGCGCCCGGGCGATCGGCATATGGTCCGGAACCGCCGGTCTGGGGGTGGCGATCGGACCGATGTTGGGTGGTCTTCTGCTCGTCCACTTCTGGTGGGGTTCTGTCTTCCTCATCAACGTGCCCATCGCGGCTCTCGGGCTCGTCGCGACCGCCTTTCTCGTCCCCAACTCCAGGAGTCCGCACCCGAGGCGGCCCGACCCGTTGGGAGCGGGCCTGTCGATCGTGGGAGTCGGCCTCCTTCTATGGGCGATCATCGAGGCTCCCAATCGGACCTGGACCTCGCCGCTCGTCGTCGGCGCCCTCGCCGGGTCGATCGTGATCATCGCGTTCTTCGTGATGTGGGAGCGGAGCATCGACCATCCCCTGCTTCCCTTGGAGTTCTTCGGCAACCGTCGCTACAGCGCAGCCATCGCATCGTTGGCGCTGCTGCTCTTCGCCTTGCTGGGCTTGTTCTTCCTCTTCACCCAGTACCTGCAGTTCTGCCTCGGCTTCAGCCCCCTCGAAACGGGGTTGGCGATCGGTCCCATCGCCCTGGTCCTGCTGGTCGCCGCACCGACATCGGTCATCATCGCCCGGCGCTTCGGCAGCAAGCCGGTGATCGCCGGCGGCCTGCTCCTCGTGGCCGTCGGGCTCGGACTGCTGTCACGCACCACGGTGCACAGCACGTACTGGGACGCTGTCCCGTGGCTGGTGTGCATCGGCATCGGGGTGGGCCTGGGTCTCGCGCCCTCCACCGAGTCGGTCATGGGCTCCCTGCCGAGAGCGGATGCCGGGGTGGGATCTGCGACCAGCGACACGTCCATGCAGCTCGGCGGCGCCCTGGGTGTCGCCGTCATCGGAACGGCACTCAACATCCGCTACCAGAACTTCATGACACCCCTGCTCGCACACCAACCGATCCCCGCGAGCATCGACAAGCTCATCCTCGGCTCTCTTGGCGGTGCGCTGGCCGTCGCGGCGCATGTCCCGGGCAAAGCCGGCGTGGCTCTGGCCGGCGCGTCACGGCAGGGCTTCGTGTCGGGCATGGATCTCGGCCTCATCGTCGCCTCCGCGGTCGTGGCAGTGGCCGGCGTGGTCGTCCTGGCCGCGCTCCCCAACCGGGGGCGCCAGGAGTGAGGCCCCGTAAGGTGACGGCAGATCAGGTGAGCTCGTCGTGGAAGTCCCGCCAAGTTTGGAGGACCTCCGGAAGCTCGCCCTTGCCGGTCGCGCTCGCCGGCCAATGCGCAAGTGGAAGGCCGATCGGTCGCTGGAGCATGTCGGCACCGTAGAAAAGCAGATGTCGGCGGCGGACGAAGCGCCACGCGCCATCGCGTCGCTCGTAGATGTCATGGTACTGGATCGCCTGCACCACCCACTCCTCGCCCATCTCTATCTCTCCCCGGCAGGAGACGATCCCGGTGGCATGGTCGTCGTCGAGAACGTCGATGACGTGGTTGCCGACGAAGAGGATCGTGACGCCCACATCCCGCAACTGCTCGGTGAAGCTGGCCCGCAATGCCTCGGGGCCGGCCTGGTCACGCCCGACCCGAACGTCGTCGACAAACAGGCTGACGAGGGTGTCCAGATCGCGGGCGTCGAGAGCGATGGCGTAGCGGCTTGCCAGTTGACGGATCTCCTCGTGTGCCACGAGCCAGGTGATCGGGTCGACTCCCGACACGCTCACGGTAGATATCCCAGCTCACGGGCGAGCTCGGTGACCTGGTGGTACGAGCCGTTTTCGAGTCGGTGCTGACCGGTGGCCACGAACCACGCCACGACCCGGCCGACGACCTCGGGCCTGACGCCCCGGTCTGCCACGAAGGCCAGGTCCTCGACGGCCAGCACCCGCTCGGTGGCGACGAAGCCCGGATTCAGGTTGAAGGCACGCACACCGGCATCGCCGTACTCGAGGGCGAGCATGTCGGCGATCCGATGGAAGCCGGCCTTCGTGACCGCGTACGCCAGAGGCCAACCACCTTCGCCCACAGGGCGCCGTGGCGTCAGTTGGCCTGCAGCGCTGCTGATGTCGAGCACCAGGCCTCCCCCTCGTCCGACCATGTGGGCGACGGCCCGCTGGGTGATCAGCAGCTGTGCGGTGACGTTGCAGCACACGCGGCGGGCCAGATCTTCGGGCTCGGTCTCGAGGAAGCGGCGATGGGCCCCGGGACCGACGTAGATCGCGTTGTTCACCAGCAGGTCGAGGTGGCCCAGCCCGGCGATGGCGGCGTCCACCGCGGGGGCCAGCGCGTCCAGGTCGAGCAGGTCGAGCCGGGTGGGCACGGCGCGACGACCGCACGACTCAATGGCCGTGGCCGTCGACGCCAGACTGCCGGGCAGCGGCACGCCCGTGTCGGGCTCGAACGCCGTGGGATCGCCGTCGTGCACCGTGCGTGCCGTGATGGCCACGTCGAAGCCAGCGCCGGCGAGGCCGATGGCGATGGCACGCCCGATGCCCCGGCTCGCGCCGGTCACCAGAGCGGTCGGCACATTCGAGCTGGTCGGAGCGCTCATGGACGGTCGGGCAGTTCCGGTGCCCACGGGGCGCCGTTGATATGGCTGCCCCCGTCCACGAACAGGGTGTTCCCAGTGAGGTAGCGGGCGTCGTCGCCAGCCAGGAAGACGGCAACAGGCGCGATGTCGGCCTCGGGATCGCCCAGACGCCCCATCGGGTTGGCGGCATCGGCCATGAGCTCGAGCTCGGGGTTGGCCGCGAAGACGGCCCGTGACGCCGCCGTCTTGGCACCCGGGCAGATGGCGTTGGCGACGATCCCGTAAGGCGCCCACTCGCGCGCTGCCGTGCGGGTGAGCGCGCGCAGGGCCTCCTTGGCGCAGTTGTACTCCGCCGTCCCGATGTGGGCATTCACGCCGTTGAGCGAACAGAGATTGATGATGTTGCCGCGACCCTGGGCGCGCATGGCAGGCAGGGCCGCCTGCATCGCCCAGAACGGGCCGTAGAAGCCGACCTGGAGTCCGTGGGCCATCTGCTCGTTCGTCTTGTACTCCAGCCGACCCAGGCTGCCTCCACCCCAGGCGTTGTTGACGAGGATGTCCACCGTGCCCCAGCGATCGACGGCCGCCACGACCATGGCCCGGACGGCCGCTTCGTCGGCCACGTCGGTGGTGACGGCGTGGGCCTCGGCCCCGAACTCCGCGGTGAGCTCATCGGCCACCGCGGCGCCGGTCTCGGGATGCAGTTCTGCGACCAGGATGCGTGCCCCTTCCCGGGCGAAGGCTCGGGCGATGCCCCGACCGATCCCGTCGCCGGCCCCGGTGATGACGGCCACTCGGTCCTGCAGTCGACCCATGCTCGAACTCCTCGCTGTGTTGTGGTTCTTCCCAACTCTGGCCCAAAGCTGGAGCCCATGTCGTGCCACTTGTTACCAAGGATTCACATGGAGAAAACCCGGTGGAAACGTTCGGCTCCGATGTTGGGATCATGCTCCATCTTCACGTCTGCCCAACCTCAGAGCCCAGGGACGACCGGGTACCGGGCTTGGACCCTGGATGTCCCGGTGACGGCTCGAGCCGGGGGATGCCGTGATCGAGTCGACAGTGAGCGTCGGTGAGGACACCCATCAGAAGGCGCTGCGCATCAATTTGGATCCGAGGTGGTACGGCACTGTCGCTGAGATCGGAGCCGGGCAGGAAGTGGCGCGCTGGTTCTTTCGAGTCGGTGGCGCCGCGGGAACGATAGCCAAATCGATCTCGGCCTACGACATGGCGGTCAGTGACGCCATTTACGGCGAGGTCGACAGATACGTCTCGGCAGGTCGCCTGCAGGCGATGCTTGACCACGAATACCAGCTGAACCTCGAGCGGCTCACCGACAAGCGCGGCGACACGACGTCGTTCTTCGCCTTTGCCAATACCGTCGTCGCTCGTAGCTACCAGGGAAACAACGAATGCCACGGATGGATGGGTCTCAAGTTTCAGGCCCATCCGCGTGACGATCCCAGCCAGATCATCCTGCACGTTCGCATGCTCGATGTCGAGGCATCACTCCAGCAGGAAGCGATCGGCGTCGTCGGCATCAACCTGCTCCACGGCGCATTCTTTCAGCATCACGAGCCAGAAGCGCTTGTGGAGAGCCTCTTGGATCGCCTCACGACGGGTCGGATCGAAATCGACATGATCGAGTTTCGAGGCATCGAGTTCCGGCGCGTGGACAATCGCCTGATGGCGTTGAAGCTGGTCCAGCTCGGCCTGAGCGGCGTCGCGATGTTCGGACCCGATCGCGCCGTACTGCAGCCGAGTGAAGCGCTCCGCAAGAAGGCCGTCCTCGTCGAACGGGGTAGCTTCCGGCCCACCACTGTGGTCAATATCGACATGCTCGAGTCGGCGCTGGCCAAGTTCCAGTCGGATCCGGCAGTCGAGGGGAGATCGGTCCTTCCCCTCGCCGAGCTCACGATGCGCAACTTGTTGGCCGGAGGCTCCGATGTCGACCGTCGCGACTTCCTCGCGCGCGCCGATCTCCTCGCTGCGTGCGGCATGACTGTTCTGATCTCCGATTACTTCGAGTACTACCGCCTCGCTGCATATATTGCGTCTCGCACGACCGAACGCATCGGAATCGTCATGGGTGTGCCGAGCCTTCTGGAGCTCTTCGACGAGAAGTACTACACGCAACTACCGGGCGGGATCCTCGAGAGCTTCGGGCGATTGTTCAAGAACGATCTTCGCATTTACGTGTACCCGTTGCAGCGGACTCCAGATTCACAGATCCAAACCGTCGACAACCTCCGGGTCGAATCGTCGTTGCGCCCGCTGTATGACTATCTAGCCATGCGGGGCAGTTTTGTTCCGCTGGACAACTACCGCTCCGAGTACCTCAACGTCTTCAGTCGGGACGTCCTCAGGAGGATTGCGATCGGGGACGGTACATGGGAGTCGATGGTTCCCGATGAAGTTGCGGACCTCATAAAGCAGAGGTCATTCTTTGACTACTCCAAATCGAGCACCGATGGCTGAGGCCCTCTCCTCACACCCTCGCTGAGCTGCCGCCACCTGAAAGCCCGTCGGTCGTCAAGGTACCCGCACTGTTTCTGGTTTCAGTGATCGTCAACGCGGACTTGGAGCGACCTCCAGACGGTTCCTGATCTTGGTTCATGCAGCGTTCATCGAAATGAGGTTGGCACGCGAGCCGGGCATGCCCCATTCTCCCGAGAATCAGCGGTGGTCCCCGGAAGCTTTGGGAGAGTTCCCGTGTTGCACAAGACGTGATTCCTCTTTCCGTCCTCGAGCTCGCCACCGTGGCAACAGGGTCAACCCCGGGCCAAGCCTTGAGGGAGACAGTGGAGGTCTCTGCAGAGGTGGAGCGACTCGGCTACCACCGATTGTGGGTGGCCGAGCATCACGGAATGCCTGCAGTGGCTAGCTCCGCGCCCGCCGTCCTCATCGCACACCTGGCCAATGCGACCACGACCCTGCGCGTCGGCTCGGGCGGCGTCATGCTGCCCAACCACGCCCCGCTCGTGGTGGCCGAACAGTTCGGCACCCTGGAGGCGCTGCACCCAGGGAGGATCGACCTCGGACTGGGACGTGCTCCCGGGACCGACCAGGTGACGGTCCGTGCTCTTCGGCGCACGCCGGACATGCATGCTGACACGTTTCCTGATGATGTCGTGGAGCTGATCAACTACCTCCTGCCCGGAGAGGGTCCGCCAAGCCACCCCTCAGCGAATCCGGGCCGGGGCTACCTTCCCGAGGTGTGGCTCCTCGGCTCGTCCCTCTTCAGCGCGCAACTGGCAGGGCTCCTCGGACTTCCGTTCTCGTTCGCCTACCACTTTGCACCCAAGCTCCTCGACGCTGCCCTGACCACCTACCGGTCGAACTTCCGTCCCTCGGTGTTGCACACCGAGCCCAGAGTCATGGTGGCGGTGTCCGTGCTCTGCGCGCCGAGCGAGACGGAGGCCGTCTGGCTTTCGGGCTCGACCGCACTCAGCATCCTGCAGTTGCGGTCGGGCCGCTTGGGCCCGCTGCCCTCCCCGGAGGAGGCAGCGCAATACCAATTCGGCGTCGCCGAGAAGTCGGTCGTCGAAGAGGCCATGTCGACGCATCTGATCGGTGAACCGGACACGGTCACCGAGGGCCTACGGCACCTGCAGCGCCGCACCGGGGCAGACGAGATCATGCTCTCGACCCGGTCCCACTCCTATGAGGCCCGGGTACGGTCTCTGTCTCTGATCGCCCAGAACTGGGGGACGGTCACGCCCGCGTCGGGAGGCCGCGACGGCCTCACCCGCTGAGTGCGGGTGTGCACCACGAGTGCGGAGTGAGGGGCCACGGCCCGCGAACGAGGGAAAAAAGGGTCGCGCACGGACACCAAGGGGGGGCCAACGGCCGGTGGCGGCGGCCACCCGAGAAGGAGCGCGAGGGGCGCGAGGGCTCGAGACGCTGGGCCAAGTGTTGTCAGGACGTTGTGCATGTTCAGCCCGATCGGTTCTATTTCAGCCCGGGGAGCGCTGTCAGCATTCTCCCTAAGGGGCGGTGACCGTCTCTGACAGGTGGGCGCTGGCTCACCCAGCGGGGGCCGCAGGAGTCCACCGCTCGGATGGCGTGAGGTGCGGTGACGGCGGCATCAACATGACCACAGTGAGGATGGATATCCCGGCGAGTCGAACCAGCATGTTCGCTCGGATCTTCCAGGACGAGGGCCTCGAAGTCATGTGGGAGAGCCCCCTGGGGAAACGGACGGGTGTCGAAGAACAGATCGTCCAGATTGTCTTCTACCTCAAGGGCAACGCCGACGCGGGCCTTGAGGGCGGCGCCGCATTCGAAGCGGCGCAGAGGGCAGTCACGAAGATCCACCAGCGGTTCCCCGAGGCGAAGATCGGCGAGGTACAGCGAGACGACTCGGCCATCTGAATCTCGTCTGTCCCCGTTGAATGGGCCCCGATCATCGGCCGCCGCACCTCGGGACGCTCCCTCCGTCGTCGTGGCTGCGGCCGCCATTGTGTGGACGTTGTGCCTGTTCAGTGCTGTCGGCTCTACCTGGCGGGACTCGGCGATATCAGGATGATCCCCTACAGGGGACGGTCAAGGACGACGGATGATCTTCCAGCGCCGGCGGAGCCCGGGGGTTGCTGCCCCTACGCCACCCAAGCCGCAGCTTCCGCCGTGATGGCTACGAGCAGGTGTTGTCCGGAATTTGTGCAGGACAGTCCGGTCGGCTCTACTCCCAGCAAGGGCCGCGGTGTCAGCATCCGAGCTGAGGGGCGGTGTTCTCTAGGAGCGTCACCGCCCCTCGCCATCGCCACTGAGCGCCGCTACCCCCCCGCCGCCGCCCCGGCGCCCCCTCCCTCCGTTTCCGGATGGACCGGAGCGAGCCCACGGCGGACACAGACGAGGACTACTTCGAAACCCAACCACGCCTTGGTCATCATCAAGATGAGGCGAATCTGCTGGACGAGGTTGGACGCGAACCCGCGAGCCAGACCACAGAACTCGAGAGGAGCCGTTCTTGCTCCAACGATCCCAGCTGGACTGGACTGGACTGGACCGGAGTCACTCGCCTTTGCTACTCGCAGTACGTCTTGGCGGTGCCGCGTTGCGGGTGCGCTCGTTCGCTGCCGGGTATTGTCCGGTCCTTCTCGGTGACTCAACTTGATTCCCTCGTGATTGGGTATCCGAGTTCGCCATATCGGTCGACACAGAGAGGACCCCACACGCCCGACACTTCGGGTACGCCCTTAATCAGATGAGTCCGAGTTCCTAATAGGGATCGTCCACGTATGACTGTGAATACCCTCTGGAGCGGACGCGACGCCGATTCCAGGTCGTCGGCAGGGGCGACGGTCACGAGTGGAGTGGACTCAACGACGAAGGGAACCTGTCCTCGGGAAGGTGGGGCACTTGGGCACGATGGGGGCAGTCAGGTGAGCGGTTGTGGCGGCTACGAACAGGACATGGTCGCGCGGCGGACGAGGGAACCAACATGACCGAGCCAGCCGACGACCCTGGACACGGCGTGATTCGGATCATGCACTTCAGGGAACGATCGAAGCGATCTGACCTAGAGCCAAAATTCCAATACGAGGGGCCGGCGGAGATCTCCGTCGACGTAAATCAGCGGCTCGGATTCAAGCGGTTTAATGTTGACGTTCAGCTCAGCCGCTTCGGGAACCTTCGGGAGGCCGTTCGCAACATCTGGTTCTCGGGGATGGACAAGACGGAGGACGAACCCGTCCCGCTGAAGCTTCCGACTCCTTGGGATTGGCACATCATTCACATCAGCAACCGGAACCTCCGAAGCCTGCACCCGAATCGGGCGAGGCATTCGCGTCGGCCTGTCTGGCGGGCGGGAGCGCTGACGGCCATCGTTGCCGTGGCCGTCCTCATGGTCGCCCCCGTTAGCGGGCTCGCCGCGCCACCAAAGCGCGCAACTGCCACGCTCAACCCGCCGCCCGCTCCCTCATACGCCGTAGGCAAGCTGGTGCCGCCCTACAACGTTCCCATGACCGACCCCACCGTGACGGTCGGGAGCCACATCGACTATCTCTACACCGGTGCCGGCGGCTACGACCCCCCCAACATCTCGGTGCGAGCCTTCACCGACCTCCAGCGCCTCAGCACAGAGGTGGACGCAATGCCCGCGCTGCCGCCCTGGAGCATCGGCTGGACGTCGGCCCCCGATGTCCGCCACGTCGACGGGCGATACGTGATGTGGTTCTCATCCCCCGACGTCGACGACATCCTCGCGACCGGGGCTCCGGCCAAGTGCATCGGGGTTGGAGTATCGACCTCGCCCTTCGGCCCCTTCATCGTCGCCAGGCAACCGGTCATCTGTGACCCGTGGGGATCCATCGACCCCCGGACCTTCCTGGCCCCCGACGGCCAGCTCTGGCTCGACTGGAAGGCCGACGTCAATGCCGCCTGGGGACTGGAGCAGGACCCCGATCTCCCTCAGAATCAGCCGACGGTGCTGTGGGCTCAGCAGCTCGCGCCCGACGGCATGACTCTGGAGGGATCACCACATGAACTGCTTGCCGCCACCCGGCCCTGGGAGCACAAGCTCATCGAGGCACCCGAAATGGTCCACGCCGACGGCCGCTTCTACCTGTTCTTCTCGGCCAACCCCTCCTACCAGGACGGTGACGGCATCGGCGTGGCGGTGTGCCGGGGCCCGGCCGGTCCGTGCCAAGAGCCCTACGCCGGGCCCATCTTGGGCTCGAGCCCGCTCGGCCTGGGTCCAGGCGAGGAGTCGCTCTTCACCCAAGGCGGCGTCACCTGGATGCTCTTCTCTCCGAGCGGCACCACGCTCTACCGCCGGCTCGCGGTGGCACGGATCGCATTTGGACCCCACGGCCCCTATGTGTCCGCCTTCGACGGCGCCATCCCCGGCCCTCCCGCGCAGCGAGGGCGCCGTCTCTCTTCGAGCTCCCCATGACGCGCAAGGGGTCAGAGATTCGAGTCCCCTACGGCCCACCCGGGCAGTGCATCGGCTGGAGCTTCAGTGTTGCAGTGTCGGATCCAGCGCTGTGACGGCGGATCACCACCCAATCTGATCCTGCAAGGTACCCCCGTACGCCAGCCGCGGCGTGCCTCAGATCGGCGGAGGGGTGAGCACCAGCAAGGGTGACCCCGTTGCAGCGCCCGCTCACCTGTACCGCCACCTTGTCAGGGATCATTGACAAGCTGGCGTCGCCGGAGCGCTCAGTTTCACCGAATGGCTCACATGGCTTTCGCATGTTGCTCTCCCAGTGCACTCAGCGGGAGCTTCACGTCGTCGCCCGTTCCCTCAACACAAGGCCTCGACAGACACTCGGACGGATGACATCATCTCGGGCCTTCGCTGAGGCTGTTCCGTTGACCCCTTCAGGACACAGTTGATTCCGGAGCCTCTCCGGTGAGGTACCTCAGGTAGGAGTCGGGGTCCTCAAGAAACTGGAGCCAGTTCTGGGTGAGATCGAGATCCCGCCAGGGTCTCGGTGAAATGCCTTGGTCGGAGAGTTCCAGAATCTGGGCGCCCGGCAGAGAAGTCAGAAGGGGAGAGTGCGTGGCGCAGATCACCTGGCTTCCCTTGCGCGCCAAATCATCGAGTACCGATATCAACGCAAGACAGGACCGAAATGAGAACGGAGCTTCGGGTTCATCGAGGAGGTAGAGCCCCTGGACGTTGAACCGGCCTTCGAGCACTTGGAGGAACGATTCTCCATGGCTGACCACAGCGTTCTGCCGATCACCGTAGCCTGGTACCCCCTTGTCGCTCATGAACTCGAGCACGCCCTTCGCCGTCTCGGAGCGCAGGAAGAAACTCTTGATTCCCTTACGACGGGCAATCGGCGGAAGGACCTGCAGGTGCGAACTGAGCGCGCCTGGCTCAAGGGCGGACGCCCATTGCCGACCGCCATGTCCGCCCCGGACGTCGATGCGGAACACCTCTGCGATCGCCTCGATGATCGTGGACTTCCCCGAACCGTTCTCCCCGACCAGAAACGTGACTGGATTGGTGAGCTTCATGCCGGACTCCGCCAGAGCCCGAATCGCCGGCACGGTGAATGGCCAGCCGTCTGGTTCCCACACAGGAACTCGGATCTCCTCGACAATCATGACCAAACCCTACAGAGGGCCTCTGACAGGCTTTGGAGTTCCAGGGTCCCCAGAACGCCGCCACCAGGAGGGTGACACTCAGCGCACAGTCGGTCAGGCCCCGGAAAAGGTCGCGCCCTCGCCTTCTCCGGCGTGCGGACGAAGGTGCACCACGAGAAATCCGATGATGACAGCGACCGCCACGATCACGAGCGCGAGATACGGAAACACGTTATATGGGGAGGGCTGCCCGGGCTTGCACAGTTCAACGAAGGGCACGATGAGGACAAGGGATCGCAAAGCCGGGATCATCGCATGACGCAAGAAAGAAAACGAGGCCTTGTGACGACGCCATATGAAAATGGGGAGCGACAACATCGTCAGGAAATACACGAACAGGATGACGATCGTTCCCATGGTCGAACACTCGGCGTAGAGTCCGACCGGATCCATGGACCCCGTATCTCCGCTTATGAGGTGTGATACCCACCACAACCCGATGATCCCGAGTCCGACCCCAGCCATGGCCAGAAGAGCAATGACCGGCGTGTCGGATCGTGCGCGAGTACGACCGAGGGGTGCCGGAAGAAGCCCGTTTCGACCGCCGTCGAAGAGCATGCGCGCCTGGGAGTTGACGCCGGCGACCAGGGTGGACAGCACCGAGACGATACCGGCGATCCAGGCGAGAACGGCTGCCCCTCCGACGTATTTGTCCGCCACGGTCAGGAAGGGTACGGACGAGCGTCCGATGGATGAGACGTCATAGTTGAATCCGGTGATGGTCGCGTAGGCAAAGAAGACGAAGAGGAAGCCTCCGATTGCCACCGAGATGTAGAGAGCTCTCGGCACGGTTCGCCTTGGATCACGACATTCCTCGGCCAGCGCAGGGCCGTTCTCCCATCCGATGAACATATAGAGAGCCAATGGGAAGCCCGCCGAGAGTCCGGCCAGCCCACCAGTGAGATGTGCCCAGGAGAATGGTATGGCCGAGAGGTGGCCATGCTGATCGATGAGTACCGTGACGCATACAGCAAGCATGATCGCAACCTGAGCGAGAACGGCTGCGCCCACGGCAGTCGTCGAGAGTTTGACGCCGCGTACGGTCAGCCAGATTGCGCCAGCCGTCAACAAGAGACTGAGCGGACCCCAGGGGGGATGCCACGAGGTGTAATGGGAGAGGGTCAGCGCCAGCATCCCTCCCGACATGGTGAAGACTCCAGCCATGGCGACCGTGTACCCAACGGCAACCAGTACAGCGGTCGCGACGCCTGCTCTCGCTCCCAGCGAGGTCTCCACGTAGGTGATGAAGCTCCCCGCCGAAGGCTCGGCCTTGGTGAACTCGGCCACAGTGAAGGCAAGAAAGATGACGGCAACGCCGGCAACAAGAATCGTGAGTGGTGCGGCGACTCCCGCCGTGACGGCGATGACGCCGAATGCAAAATAGAAGTCGATGCCCGGTCCGATGTTCGCTACGGTCGAGGCCGTAACGTCAGCGGTGCCAAGCTGACCGGATCTCAGGTGGTCTCCGGTCTGACTCACAGCTCTCCTATGGCCTTTCGCCGCCGGTCACGGCCTCACCATCGACCGAGTCTCTCACCCTGGCCTCAACAACTGGCGACCCATGGGGAACGAAATTGTCGCACCCGGTAGTCACCCACGGTGAGATCCATCCGGGAAACGTCATGGTGACTTCGAAAGGCCGGGTGATTGTCGACTGGGATACCGTTCTGGTCGCCGCGCCTGAGCGGGATCTCTGGAGGCTTGCACAAGGACGTGGATCAGCGCTTCGGGCTTATGCGGACGCCACCGGAAGAGCTCCCAACGAAAGGCTCGTTGACCTGTATGGCATTCGCTGGGACCTCGCCGAGATCGCCGCGCTTGTTGCGGAGTTCCGGAAGCCGCACGAAGATAGTGAGGACAGCCGGAAGGCCCCTGGAAATCCTCCATTCCGTTGTAGGGCGGTTGCGAGCGTAGGGATCGACAGCCAATCTGGATCTCAGTCTCCATCGCCCTTGGTGCCTATCCGAGAACGCCGGGTGTGAGCACGCTTCAGGCTCGGTCGGCGAGACTGGACCGGTGCGTAGAGATCCGATTCGCATGTGTCCCTATGATCCAGATTGGCCGTCCACCTTCGAGCGAGAGCGCGTACGCCTAGCGCCGATTCTGCAGCCATACCTGGTTGAGCCGCTCGAGCACATCGGCAGCACTTCAGTTCCCGGTTTGGTGGCCAAGCCGATCATCGACATGGTGGCGGTGGTCGAAGATATCTCGCCAGTAATTGTAGAGGCAGGCCCCCTACGAAGGATCGGATGGGTGCTTGCTCCTGAGCCTGCCGACGAGATCGAGAGAAGGTTGTCGTTCTGCACGCCCTCGAAGGAACTACGAACCCATCACCTCCACGTCGTGGAGGAGTCGTTCTCAGGGTGGCGAGGTTGGCTTGCGTTTCGTGACTACTTGCGCAAGAACCCCGATGTCGCTCGGGAGTACGGCGAACCAAAGACGCATCTATCCATAGAACAGGGATCTAACCCAAATGAGCGGGACCAGTATCGGGCTGGCAAGGACGATTGGGTCAGCACCGTCACAGCACGGGCTCTGGGGAGTGAGCGGTAGGACGGCACTGTGCCCACAGATTTGGAGAGTGCCCCAGTTCGGCGGCTTGGTGTCGTCTACTTCTGCATGGCCCTTCTTCGCTCAATCTCCTTGAGAATGGGGTCTGGGATCGGTCGACACCCGCAGACTCGGGCGTGCTCAAGATGCCACCGCACCCGAACATCGAGACTGGCTCCTTTACCGAGGCGGTGCTCCTGATGCCACCGCCTATTGAACGATGGGGTCATTTCCGCAGACCGCACTGCTGGAGAGAATAAAGGATGCATCGGACCACACAAGGTGCCGCCGTTCCGGAATAGTGGGCGGTTCGTTGCGAGCGGAACGCCCCTGTCTCCGCGGGCATTCTGGTGAGACACCGGGAGAACCTGAAGGTGGTCCGCAAGCGCACCTGGACCAGCCGAGAGAGAGTTCGCTGAACTGCACCAACGCGAAAGCGCCCGTCCCACGAAGTGCCGGGGATCGGGCGCTTTTCTCACTTGTACTCCGAGAACGGATCGCTCGAGGAAATGGCTACCAGCAGGGCTTCCTTGCCCTTACCGTCGCAACGCTCTTGCTTCGAGCTGCTTGCCGTCGATCTACCTGGGCCTACCGGGATCTCTCCCGGTCAATCCTCTTCCATCCGTTCTCAGGATGGCCCTTCACTCATACACAGCACAAGCGCCTCCTTCTGGAACCCTCTCGGATCCCGCACCATGAGTATGCGCTCAGCGCACCGCGACTTCCAGAGTCCAATGACCCATCTGGGCCGATGCTGGCGCAGCTGGTTCAACAGGCTTGCTCGACACGCAGGGTCGGGTTCGCACGTCCCTCTCCTGGCTCCGGGTGGCCTGCACGAGGGTGCACCAGGCCGCCGGGAGGGTGTCACGCTCCGGCACGAAATGCAGAGCTTGCCGGCTCCGTTTCGACCCGCCCGACCACTGCGAGGCCCAGATCTTCTAAATGACCGGAACGAAGAATTCCAACGCAATGTTGTCCGGGTCACGGCAGGACAGCCCAGAGCCGTAATCGGCATCGACAATGCCACCGTTGGCGACACCGAGCTCTTCCAGCCGGACCACTGAGATGCCGACCGACCCAGCTCAGACCTGACTCGCGAGTCCGACGGGAAGGCAGTCGCGTCAGCCTCTACCTGCGAGTGGCCGCGACCTGCCAGGCGAGGGCTCCTGCGGGGTCCCAGGTGAGGTCAATGACGGCGGACTCGATGGATTCGATTCTCCATCCCGCGGAAAACGCGACCCGAATCTCGTCTGGCGTCACCCGACGTGGCCCCCAGTCACCTGGCTGGCGGTCGCTGAAGCAGACCATGTGATAAAGACCACCCGGGGGGACCACTTCAGCCAGGCTGACGACGTAACGCTCGCGCTCGCCGTCATCGAGGACGTGGAAGAACCCGCAATCGAGCACGGTGTCGAACTGCTCACCCAGATCGACGAGGCGAAGGGCATCTGCGACGACGAAGCGCGCCTCCACGCCCCGTTCGGTCGCCTTCGCCTTGGCCAGCTCGATGGCCCGCATCGACGTGTCGACCCCCACCGCTTCGTAGCCGAGTGAGGCCGCCATAAGGGCGTGCTCGCCGGTGCCACAACCGACATCGAGCACCCGGCCGACCAGCTTCCCGGCCGTGGCCAGGTGGTCGAAAGCTGGCTGGGGTCGCCCGATGTCCCACGCTGGGGTGCCGACCGCGTAGATGGCATCAAAGTCGTGGGGTGGACGGGGTGGGCGACCTTCGGGAGGAGGTGAGGCACGGCCAGTCACGGCGGAATGTTAGGCATGGGATGGTCTTGCAGTGACATGCTCCCGAACGCCGGGACCGTGGGACAGTTCGGAGTTGGAGTGCGGTTGCGTGCGTGCCTTTCGCGGCCCGCAGAGGGTCAGGCCGAGCCCATGACCTCGCCGAATTGGATAGTGCCCAGCGTCACGCCGGGTGCTCGGCACCTTCGGGAGGCGCCGCAGCGCGGGCCTGCACTTCGTTCTCGAACACCTCGATCGAGGCTCCGTGCGAGTCGTCGACGGCTACGAAGTAGGCGCCCAGGAAGCCGGGGGCTCCCTTCATCATTGGTATGACCTCCTCGTCGAGGCCCCGCTTAGCCTCGGCCGGGCCGGAGATGTTGGCGTGGATCACGATGGCGGCATGGCTCATCTCCCTGTTCGTCTGCTGACTCATCACGTTAACCCGGCTGAGAGCGATTCCTGGTTCGTGACTATCACTGGACTCTCCCGCGTCGCCGGGACGGCGGGCGCTGGCCCACACAGCCGCAGTCCGGTCACTCCCCGTGCCGTTGCGCATCTTGATTCGCTTCGACTGCGCGTGCCGGGACGCCGCAGTCGACTCCGCAGTACATGCTGAGATGTGCCAAACCTCGGGACTGGCTAGTCGGTATTGTCGAAAGCATGACCAACGCAGAATCGTCCCCCGGAACACTCTGGCGTTACGAGTTCTCCCAACCAGGTGACACCGTCGTAGAAACTGGCGAGTTCAATGGTGACAACACAGCAGAAGCAAGGGCTCGCGAGCTGTCAAAGTCGGAGGCCAGCCCCATCGTGGTCAAACGCCACAGCGCACACGTTGATGCCTGGGTGTACGTGACCGAGGTCGACGAGCGACCGTGATGCAGGTGACGTGGTTCACGTCACCTACCCTGCCAGGGCGGAGCACACGAAGCAACGTCGGCAGAGACCCGATACGCCGGGAGGGGGTGCGACGAGTCGGCCTGGGTGCTTGGTCCAGTCGACCTGCCGCCAGGCGGGACGGTCTCTCGCTAGCTTGGGCTTTCGTAAAACCAAGTCGAACCAACATCGATCCCGCCCGCTTTGACCATATCGACTGCGCGTTGAACCTTCACGACTCGCCCACCGACAAATGGACCAATACCTGCACCCGTGTTTACCTTCTGGCCGCACCTTGCCAGAGCGATAGTGCATGGTCGTCGTTCACAGAGACGATTTGCTGATATGGCTCAAAAGCCGGCGGACCGAGGTTGTCGGCGTAAAGAGTGCCATTGGGCGCCAAGGCAAAGTAGTCCATAAAGACGAACTCCTTGATGCCAGGTACATGGTTCACCGCATAGGCCGTTACGAGTCGGGTCCCTTGCACGCGCAAGACGATCGGACCGTCGTCGGCTTCGATCGCCCCACCCGGACCTCGCTCGACCACGGCTGTATTCCCGCCGCTTCGTCGCGCGTACCCAAGGTAGGTCGTCACCCCGTCGGGTGAGATCTTGAAGATCGACCAGCCGGCAAAGGTCGATGAGGCGTACACATTCCCTTGAGCATCGACAGCGATGGCGCCGAAGTCGCTCAGTGGCCCTCTGTTGGCATTGACGCCAGATGTGACGACGGCCGGGACGACCTCGAGCTGATCTGATGCCGACAGGCGAAGAAGCTGGGACCGCGTCGCCAGATAGAGCTGCCCGCTCGGGGTGAAGGCGATGGACGCCACAGGATCCAAGGCCGCCGAGAGGGCCGGCGTACCATTCGCCACCACAGTGGCCGATCCCCCGTCTCCGACGAGCGTGTGGATCCTCCCGTTTCCCTCGACCACTCGCACCCGCTCGCCATCGGCGATGTAGAGGTCTCCATTGGGAGCGAAGGTGATGTCGGACACATCTGAGAGCTGGGCCTTTGTCGCAAGTTCGCCATCGCCGGAGTAACCAGCCTTCCCGTCTCCGGCCACGACGCCGAAGCGGCCGTCGGATAGGCGGACGAGAATCTCATGTCGCGCTGCGTCGGCCACGTAGAGCGCGCCATTCGGACTGACGGCAAGTGGTCCCGCATGCTGGAGCGAGACGATCGCACCGACAGGCAGGCCGGGGGACTTCAATCGACCCGAGGATGTGAGCTTGGGGATATGGGGGGGCGATGGAGGCGATGGCCTCGTCGTGGCAAAGACTGCCGCAAGCGCCCCCACAATGATCACGACGATTCCGAGCCACGCCAAGCGCCGGCGCCGCTCGCGCCGCTTTGCCTCCCGGAAGAGAGCTTCGGCGTCGTTCGGACCGCACTGATCAGGAGTTCCACCGGTCGCGGGCGGTCTCTGGACAACAGCCATAACGCTACTATCATTGGCGTTATGGGATCCTGTCAAGGCGCCTCGGGGAGGGGACTCCGAAGCACTCCTCCTCCCTGGTGTGGATCGCTCGGATCCCATGCCATTGCACGATCAGGTCGCAGCAGAGATCCGGCGGGTGATTGCCGAGGGTGATTCTGGCCCTGGCGATCGCATTCCCCAAGCGAAGGACCTCGCCGGCGCCCTCGGCGTCAACACCAATACCGTGCTGCGGGCCTTGCGCGTTCTCCGCGACCCCTACGAGGTCCGCAGGGCCGACCCAGTCTCGAGGAGGGTCTTGAGACTGGCGAGAACAGCAGGCCAGCCCTCAGAGATGGCCTTGAGAACGTCGCTACCAGGCTCGAAGCCGTCGTGGACGACTGTGACCTTGACCACACCGTGTCCGATGCCCTCAATGTCGAAGGCCACCTTCGAACGGGGTTCAGCCCGCCAGGCGTCAGCGGTAGTTTCGTCCATGCCGACCTCGGCAGCCCATTCGGGCGTGAACGTGTGCCAGGTGTAGGCCAGTCTGTGGTGGGGATCGGACTCGAGGATCACCTGTTCGGTGTCGCTTACGACGAGCCCGATCTCGTCATGCGCCAAGTCGTAGGTGGACCCCTTTTTCCAGTCCGAACGGAAGGTCTTCTCACCGGCCCTTTCGTGCCGCCAATAGCGACTGGTGAGTGCGGGGTCGGTGAGTCCCTGCCAGACGCGCTCGGGCGTGGCCTGGATGTAGGTGGTGTAGGTAAAGCTCGTCACATTGTCGATGAGTGCATTCACTGCTGTGCCTCCAGTCTCGAGTTGCCAGGTTGAGTAGCGTGCCAATCCTTGAGGGAGACCGTTTAGTCTCCGACTGACTCGTATACGAGGTGGGCGAGGTCACCGACGGTCTCGGCCTTCACGAGGCGCATCGGCTTTTTGTCGCTGGTCTCGCCGAAGAAGCGATGGCCGGCTCCGAGCACGACGGGATAGACCATTAGCCGCACCTCGTCGACGAGGTCGTGTTCGATCAGGATCCGTACGAGTTGGAAGCTTGCCGCTATAAGGATTTCCCCGCTGAGCGCTTGCTTCAGCTTTGAGACCTCGGTCACCGGGTCGCCCTTGAGGACCGTGGTGTTGTTCCATTTCGGATCCTCGAGCGTGGAGGACACCACGTACTTGGGCATGCTGTTGAGCCTGTCTGCCAACTCGCCACTCCGGAATGGCCACCGCACGGCCAAGAACTCGTAGCTCCGTCGGCCCAGCAGCTGGACTTCGGCACCCAGCGCCTCGTCGAGCAGGACGTTGGCCGCCTCTTCGCGACCTCGGTCGCCGACACGACCGACCCAGCCGCCGCGCCTGAAACCCTCGTCGCCGACAGGGTCCTGGATGACGCCGTCGAGAGAAACGTTCTCGCTGATGACGATCTTTCCCATTGCAGTCCTCGTTTGGTTGGTGTCGGTTTCGGATCGGGCCCTTGTGCCGAAGGCTTCCTAGTCCGTGTTCGGCTCACCTTTGCCGATCGTGATGAGTCGTTGCAGGCTGTTGTTGATGTAGAAGCTCCAAGCGCTTGAGCACTTGTCGTAGCACTCGAAGGCCGGGACGAGCCCTAGATGGCTGAACCTCACTTCCGTCTGCTCGCCTTGCTGCGACACCTCGAAGGTGACCTCGGTACCCGTCCACTCGTGCGGATCTTCGGTGAAATTGAGATAGGCGTCGAGCACGCGCCAGGCGACCTTCTTGTTCGAGACGAACTCGGTGATCCGCTGCTTGCTGAAGTGGACGTCCTGGTAGCGATACGTGAATTCTGCGTCGAGTTCGTCGGTCGCCCCTTCGATCTGTCCTGACCACCAGCCCCGCACGTTGTTGATGGCCGCGAAGGCCTGCTCCGGGCTCTGATCAACCAGGAAGGTGCTGCTGAAGCTCTGACTCGTCATGTCTTCGGTCCCCCGATCTGGTTGTATCACGCAACCAGATGTACGGTAACAGATTTGGTCTCATGATGCAACCGGAAATGTTAGGATCGGTCCATGCTCGGCAATAGCTATGAGGGTCAGATCTGTTCGGCAGCCCGTTCGCTCGAGGTGGTGGGTGAGCGCTGGAGCCTGTTGATCATCAGGGACGCGCTCTTTGGCGGCGTGACCCGCTTCAACGACTTCCTCCGCCGGCTCGGCCTAGCCAGGAACATTCTTGCGGCCCGCCTCGACGGATTCGTCGAGGCGGGGATCATGGAGCGCTTTTTGTCCGAAGGCTCGACCTACCGGGAGTACCGCTTGACGGAGAAAGGACGAGATCTCGCCCCCGTGATCATTGCCCTGACCGAATGGGGGGATCGCTGGGCGGCGCCCAATGGACGCCCGATCATCTATCGCCACGTCGACTGCGGTGGCGAAGTCGAGCAACAACTCGTTTGCGGGGAATGCCGCTTAGTCATTGAGCAGGACCAAGTCGGTATTCAGCTCGGACCTGGAATGACCGGTGCTGCGTGATGCAAGAGTGCCGATGAGGTCGGCCTTCTGCCGATAACGACCAACGCCAGAATGCAGCAGGTGAGTTCATAACGCGCGTCCGTGAATCGTGTTGAGGGTGCCTCAGAACGCCGGGATTGTGAGACATCCCGTCCGTGGGAATCAGGCCCTAGCCCATGCCGCAATGGCATCCCGGTGTCGGAGGAGTTTGTGCTGAAGGTCGCTGAAGTCCCACGACGCTCGGCGAACGCGATTCAACCAAGTCCCCGGAGTCGCCCTTCCCTACCTCACTGTTCCGGCGTTCGGGGGCAGTCCGCCCTTCCCGGTCAGTGCGCCGACACGGGCAGACACAAGCCAATCCTTCACGGGTTATTGTGCGCATCACCATCGAGGGAAGGTTGCTGATATGTGGGCGCAAATGATCACGGCGCGTTTGAAGCCGGGCAAAGAAGGCGATCTTGCGAAGGTGATTGCCCATCTCAAGGCAGCCGAACAGCCGGGTTCAGGCCTCGTTCATTCGACAGCAACCCTCGACGCGAAAGACCCGAGCCGAGTCATCATGTTCGTCGTATTTGAGAGCGAAGAGAAAGCACGGGAGCGAGAGAACGACAGCCGCCGCCAAGAGGGGCTTGAGGCAGCTAGGTCGATCATGACGGACATCTTCGAGGGTGTTCCGGAGTTCACGGACCTGACGGTCGTAGACGACTGGTCGCTGTAGTTGCCGCTGACACCTGCTTCGTAGCATCAGACAGACCACATACTGTCCCACCTACTCGGCGTTTGGGGGCAGGCTGAAGTGTCAGGTTGAACATGCCCCGCACTGACACCCGCGGCAGATCCGGGCCGGCCAAATCAGCGACAGCCTGCTCCATGGAGCGAGAACATACGCTCCGGCAGCGATCCTACTCGGTACTGATCTTCTCGAGCCTCTCCAGGCTGGCCGTCATCGACTCGAGCACCGCATTGGTCCCGTTGATCCACTCCCCGCCCTCGCGTAGGAGGGTTAACCGGTTCTCCTTCGAGCCGCAGTCAAAGACCTCGGTGACGACGGTGGCGTTGTTACCGTCCAGAGTAAGGATGTAGCCCCAGCGGTAACCCGCAGGGATGCCGATTTTGGATGGATCACCGCCAGCCGTAGGGAGCTCTCCCGGAGCGGGTTCCCAAAAGATGCGGCGACCTGGCTCGAACTCCACTACATGATTGAGCATGAGGTAGTCGCGACCCAGCCGATTCATCTTCATGGCGAAGGTGTCGCCGACGCCGGAGATCGGACGGTTGAAGACGGCTCCCCGGACATGTCGGACCCGTCGAAATCCATATGGCGTTGCGGATTCGCCAGGATCTCGAAGATGAGGGCTGCCGGTACCTCGATCCTGCGTGACACTTCGACCGGCTTGGTTTCCTCTGTCATGGTTCAGTCCTCTCTGGTGCTTTGCGCCTGCCCCACCGGGT
>CAWGOJ010000038.1:0-61178 GCA_963824195.1 uncultured Acidimicrobiaceae bacterium
GTTGTACAGGTCGGTCGGGCCGCCTTCGATCCAGTGCCAGACGTGGTGGACGTCGGTGAACTCGGTGTACGAGCAGCCCGGGAAACGGCATCCCTTGTCCCGCCGCCGGATCTCAATCCGCTGGGCATCAGTCGGATCCCGCCGCGTCCTCCCCAGGTTGAGGCTCTGCCCTGTCGGTCCGTCGGCGGACACCAGTACCTTTGCGTCACAGGCAAGCCGGCGGGCGACCTCCCGCGACAGCGGCCCCAGCACGTCGAGCTCGGCACCGCCCTCACCACCCCCGGCCAGAAAGCTCATGTCGGCGTGGACGACCACGGTCGGCCGGTTCCGGCGCATGCCTCCGGCCCGGGCCTCTCGAGGAGCCTCGTCGGATTTGCCCGTGGCGTCGCTCTTGCACACTGCAACGAGTGCGTCCGCCATCCGCTGATCGAACGGCGTCCGATCGCGCAGGCGACGGCTGGCCCGGGCGATGAGTGAGCTCTTCACGACCGCGTACTGGTCCTCGGGGAGGACGCCCGTCAGGCTGCGACGCCGATCGTCGAAACGGAGAAAGCGCCTCGCATAGAAGCCGGTCGCCTGCCCGTCGGATTGATTTCGGGCCGCGATCGCGAGCTCCCGCACCTGCTTGGCCGACCAGTGCGTCGCCTGCTCGGCCAACTTGGCATCGGTCTCGGGTTTGGCCACCTCGACGAGGGGCTTCACCTGGTCGAACGAGAGCTTTCCCTGCGACAGGGCGTCAGAGATGTTGGGCAGTTGATGAAGCTTCGCGGCCGCGGTCACCCATTCACGAGCCGTGGTCGCCGTGACGCCACAGCGCTGGACGAGCCAGGCCACCATGGACGTCGCGCCGTCGACTCTCCATGCCTTGCGCCGGTCGAGCTCTACGACGGCGTCGAGCAGTTGACTCTGATGGGCGGAGATCGCACGGTGATGCTGCGCCACGTTGGCCACGAGGGTCTCGGTCCGACGTGACACGGTGTCGGGGCGAGGGCCGTCTCGCAGGGTGGTGGTCGCCATACGAAGCATGAACGGTCGCCGGTCCAGGTGCGGAGGAGCGTCAACTGGCCGAAGAAACGGCCAACTGGGGGTTCGTCCTCCTCCTCAGCGATAGCGGTCGGCCGGGACCCACTCCCCGTGGCCGCGGGGAGGCAACCGTTCAGGCAGGTGGATGATCGCCTCGGGGCGCCCGCGCTCCATTGATGATGCGTCAAGGACATAGAGATCACTCGTTCCCGTGTTGGCGTCATCGACCACGGTGAGGAGCCAGCCCTCGTCGTCACTGCGACCGTCTGTTGCACGGACGAAGACCGGCTCGCTGGCTGTGCGCCATGGACCCGGGTTCCAGGCCGTGACCTCGTTGCGGTCCAGGTCGAACTTCAGCAGCCCGTCGGGACCAGCGTGCCGACCCCACAGACCCGCCCCGTGGCGTGGCCCCGCCCTGGGAGGACCGTCGCCCCAGGTCATCTCGACGCAGTATCCATACCGGAAGGCGGCACCCTCGCAGAGAGCGTCCATTCGTGGGTACTCGACAGAGCGCTCATCGACCTGCACCCGTTCGACCCGCTCACCCTCGATCCGCCAGCGCTCCAGGACCGCGAGGCTCCCACCGATGGCCATCAGGCCGATACCCTCCGGGCCGACCACGGGAGCCGACAGGTCGACTGGCTGCCCCGCCTCGGGCGCCGGGTAGCGACACACGTACAGCACGATGGCGCCGCCCGTACCCCCCGTGCCCCTCTCGCCGCCGCCGCCCCCCTCGCCGCCCCGTGCCTCCCGGCCGACCTCCCATGCCCCGAGCACGTGCGTCACCAGGCAGGGATCGAGCCGGAACCACCGCACCTCGCCACCGTCGCCGCCGCGCCGCACGACACCGATCCAGCCCTCCGCGCCGGGCACCCATCCGAAGGGCACGGCGCTTCCGGAGGCAGCCGCGAGGCGGGTGGTCGGCGACTCGATGAACACGACGTGATCGGCCGTCACGCCGATGTCGTGCTGCCACGTGGCTCGCTCGAGCGCCACCGACTGCGCGGCGCGCAGCCCGCCGTCGGCTTCCCACTCCCCGATACGCAGCCAGATCCCCTCCGACTCGTCCACAGCCGCTCCCGCGCCAGTGCCCGCGCCGTCAGCCCGACGGTCGACCCCGTCGTCGACCGCAAACAGCACACGACCGCCGTCAGTTGCCACACGGTGCACGTGTGACGCGATGGGCACCGTCAACCTTCCGGCGAACTCCTCGGGCTCCAAGAACCGCGAGTACTGGGACGGGAGCCCGGCCTCGGGGAGCGCCAGCACCGACCCGGCATGCCAGAACACCCCGGCATCGGCATCGGACTCCCGTCTCAGGTACGAGACGGCCTTGCCGTCGCGCAGCTCGACCGCATGGAGGGCACCCCTGGGCTGAGGTACGGCGCCCAGATCGACATCGCCGGGGCCATCAGGGCCGCCACCGCCATCCACTCCGCCGGGCAGAGTCCCCGGCCCGATCCGGAACAGGGTCCCCTGCAGGTCCGGGGGCAACGACCCCTCCATGGGCAGCGCCAGCCCCCGATCGGCCCCGATCACCCGACAGCCCCCATCACACGATCACCATGCGGCCGATCAACCTACCTGCGTATGGCAAAGTCGCGGCATGCCGACGCTCTCTGAGGACCTCGCCTTTCGCGGCCTGATCCACCAGATGACCGACTCGGAGCTTCCGAAGCGGCTCGACCAGCCCGGGCTCACGGTCTACGCCGGCTTCGACCCGTCCGCAGACAGCCTGCACGTGGGCAACCTCCTCCAGCTCTGCACGCTCCGGAGGTTCCAGGAGGCGGGCCACCGGCCCATCTCCCTCGCCGGCGGCGGTACGGGCATGATCGGCGATCCTGGCGGCAAGGAGGACGAGCGCCAGCTTCTCGATCTCGAGACGATCGAGGGCCACCTCGAGAGCATCCGTCCCCAGCTCGGCCAGTTCCTCGACCTCGAGAACGACCGCGCCCTCCTCCTCAACAACGTCGACTGGCTGAGCCGCATCTCGGTCCTCGAGTTCCTCCGCGACGTCGGCAAGCACTTCACGGTCAACCAGATGGTCGCCAAGGAGTCGGTCAAGACGCGCTTCGAGCGGCCGGACCAGGGGATCTCGTACACCGAGTTCAGCTACATGCTGCTGCAGGCCTACGACTTCCTGCGCCTCCACGTCGACCACGGATGCAACCTCCAGATCGGCGGCAGCGACCAGTGGGGCAACATCACGGTGGGTGTCGATCTCATCCGCAAGGTCTGCGGGGACAGGTCTGGGGCCTCACCACGCCGCTCATCCTGAAGCCCGACGGCACCAAGTACGGCAAGACCGAGACCGGAACCGTCTGGCTCGATCCCGCCCGGACGAGCCCCTTCGCCATGTACCAGTTCTTCGTCAACACGCCGGACGAACAGGTCTGCGAGCTGCTGCGCTACCTGACCTTCTTGAGCCACGACGAGATCGAGCTCCTCGACGCGGAGATGGCGGAGCACCCGCAGCGCCGCGCCGCCCAGAAGGCCCTGGCCCGCTCGGTCGTCGCGCTCGTGCACGGTGAGGCCGAGGTGGCGAAGTGCGAGGAGGCCTCCGAGGCCCTCTTCGGCGAGGAGATCGCGGGGCTCAGCGAGGAGATGCTCCTCGCCGTGACCGCGGACGCACCGACGACCGCGATCCCCAGGGACGAGATCCTCGGCGGCCTGACGCTCGTCGACGTGCTCGAGCGCACCGGTCTGGCCAAGTCGAAGGGTGAGGCCAGGCGCACCATCGACCAGGGCGGTGCCTACCTCAACAACGTCCGGCAGACCGACGCCGCTCGCATGCTCGGCCCAGCCGACCTCCTGCACAACCGCTACGTCGTGGTGCGCAAGGGGCGGCGAGAGGTGCACATCGTCCGGGCCGCATGAAGCGCCGCTTCCTGGTCACCCCCGTCGTGCTCATGCTGGGGTCCGCCCTCACCTTCACGTCCTGTGCCGGGGCGGACCAGCAGGGCGACGCCGCGCACCGCATGTCGGTCTGGGTCAGCGGAACCAGCTTCGGGGCGGACATCGGCACGCTGATCGCCGACAACGCGCGGGTGCCCAAGGTGGCGCCGAACGGCTCTGGCGCCCTGCACGCCGCCTGCAGCACGCTGCTCAACGACGCCGAGATGGCCAACACCGAGCTCCCGTCGCCCGACCCCGACGTCACCGACCTCCTCACCCAGGCCTACGGGCTCGAGGGCACGGCCGCCAACGACTGCTACGACGCGGGCAGCGCCCACACGAAGCTCCTGACCGAGTCTGTGCGCGACAGCATCAAGGCCGAGGCGATCTACAACGAGGTGCTCCAGCGGATACGCCAGATCGACGGCAAGGTCGTCTCCACGACGACGACGACTGACAACGCGACGGGCGGCATCTTCGGGTGAGCCCTGCCCGCGGCGCTCGCGACGGCGCCCCAGCCGGCGCCCCCGACGCCACCGCAGCGGACGACGAGCTCGACCGCCGCCGCCGCCGCGTGCTGTGGGCCTTCCCGACGGGGCTGTACCTGGTGGGCAGCCGCGCCGGGGACGAGGTGAACCTGATGACGGCCAACCTGGTCGTCCAGGTGTGCATGGAGCCCAAGCTGGTGGGGGTGGCGCTCGAGCGCGACTCGGTGACGAACCGGCTGGTGACCGGGGGCGGCTCGTTCGCGATCTCTCTGCTGAACCGGGGCGATCGTGACGTGGTGCGTCGTTTCGTGAAGCCGGTGACCGAAATCGAGCGGGCCCCTGACGGGGCCGTCCTCTCCATGTCGGGCCACCCCGTCACGGAGGTCGGACCGGGTCGGGTCCCCGTGCTCGCCGCTGCGGCGGGCTACCTCGTGTGCACACTCGACCGCGCCGAGGAGCTCGGGAGCCACACACTGGTGATCGGCGAGGTCGCCGAGGTCGGCGGGGAGCCGGCGGACGTCCTGCGCATGGAGGACACCCGCATGCATTACGGCGGTTGAATCCCGGAGCCGACGCACCCGGGACCCCGCCGGATCGGCCTCAGCCCGAGGCGCCGTCGTCCCGGGCTTCGGGGGGGCGGAGGTCGATGCGCAGGGTGAGGATCCCGTCGACCAGGTCCGCCTCCGCGTCGCCGATCATGGCGTAGTCGGTGTAGTCCCGCTGCGCCTGCTCGCGGAAGCGCTGACGTTCCGGGCCCTCGATCGGTGGCATGCCACGCGTCCGGACCGCTTCGGCTCGCTCGCGGAAGCGGGTGATCATCGCTTGGGGATCGAAGGCGGGCACGGCGGTCAGCGTAGAGGTTGAATGGTGCGCCATGAGCTACGACCGCCCCGCCGCTGACGAAGGCCCCCGGCCGGGACCTCTCACCGCGGCTGCCATCGCGGACCGGCTCCGCCAGGCCCTCGATACCGGCGATCTCGACGAGTTCGCCGCCCTCCTGAGCCCCGACGTGCAGTGGGGGCCTCCGGGCAGCACCACACCGCCGTGTCGCAACCGCAGTCAGGTGCTCCGGTGGTACGCCAAGGGGCGGGCCAAGGGGCGTCGGGCCACCGTCACCGAGGTGGAGGTCCACGGCAGTGCGCTCTTGGTGGGCCTCCGGCTCGAAGACGGTCAGGGACGCTGGCAGGTCCTACGGGTGGGGCCCGACGGCGTCAACGACATCCGGGGCTTCGAGGACCGGTCCGGTGCCGTCGGAGAATTGCTCCGCTGACCTGGGCCAGGGCGGGCTTGTCGCCCGAAGCCACTACACTGGACCAGCGGCCGACATGGCCCGTACGGTCTGGCCGTGGGGGCGGGACGCGACGGTGCGGACCGGGTGTGACAAGGAGTTCTCGTGAAAAAGGGACGCCATCGGCGCTTCGAGGAAGCGCGCAGCCTGAAGCGGTCATCGACCGAGTCCACGGGACGGTGTCCCGAGTGTGGGGCTGAGCCCGACGACGTCCACGCTTCGTGGTGCCTGGCCGAAGAGGACAAGTACGACCGCATCCTCGGCTCCATTCCCGCGCCCTCGTACTCGGACGACGACCCGCTGAACGACTAGCTGCTGCCGCCCTCCACCGCAGCTGCAGCCGCCCCTTCGGGCGCACCCGAGCCGTTGGCGGCGATGCCCTGCTGTCGGCTCCGCACGGCCGGATGGGGGAGTGCCACACCCTTCGTGCGCAAGCCCTCGCGCTCCCGCACGAGCGCCACAAAGCGGTCGTACACCTTCGACCCCACCATCTTGGTGAGCTCAGCCTGCATCTCTTTGTAGACGGGCTTGCTCCCGACGAACGCGTCGGGTGACTCGGTGCACCACCAGTGGAACTCACGGCCGCCCTTGCCCCAGTGGCGCCGGTCCCACTGGCGGATGACCGAAGTCACGTGGCCCTCGTCGTCGTCGACCTGGTCCTCCCGCCGGAGCGGCAGCTGCCAGCAGACCTCGGGCTTGAGCGTCATCGGGTTGACGCCGCGCTTGACCGCTGCGATGTGGAAGGCGCAGCCCGCCCCGGCGGGGAAGTCCGGGCTGTTGAGGAAGATGCAGGCGTCCTTGTGCAGCCGCGTGACCGTCTCGCCGTGCTTGTTGGTGTGGATGACGGTCTTCTTCACCCCGTGGTTCTGCCACTCCTCGGGGGTGAGCGTGGCGGCCACCTTCTCGACGTGCCGGGCGTCCTTCTTGTCGACCAGATGCGCTCCGTAGCTGCAGCAGCCCTGCACCAGCTCCGGTGCGGGCCCGGTGAGCACGCCCTGGCACCCGTTGCCGAAGATACAGGTCCAGTTGCTCGTCAAGAACGTGGAGTCGAACACCCACGTCCGCTCCTCGTCCTCGTCATCGAAGCTGAGCCACTCGTGCGTATCGGTCGGTGTGCGCGCCACGGCCAGGCACGTTACAGCGTGCGGGCCACGCACCGATGCACTCTGGCCGGTGCGCGTGCAGCGCGACCGGTCAGCCCGCCCCGCCTTCCCGACCGACCCGGACCCGGGGCCGGACCGGCGTCACCCGAGCCGGACCCGCGAATCCGTTCGAGCATCTGGCCGGCGCCGTTGATGGTGATCGTGTGACCGCTGTCATTCAGACCGAGGGACCCGTTCGAATTGAGAAGCGTGTACACGTGCGAATTGAGAAGCGTGTACACGTGGCTCGAGCTCGGATTGTTCGGCACGGTGTTGGCGTCGGTCAGCGTGATCGTTGCGTCCGCCGCCGATGGGTTTGCCCGCCTCGATGGCGGCGCGGCAGCGTGCAGTCACCCTCGACGCCATGGTGCAGTTGGCGGGCACGGGGGACCGTCACCGATACCCGCCCCGGCGACCGGCTCCTCGAAATCACCTGATCCGTCGGGAGTCGGCCGCGCTGACCTCCGGTCTCCGCCGCTGCCGGAGGGGCCCGCCGGGGGGCGGCCGGGTTTGCCACCGGCCCCGGACCCGTGCCTCGCCGGCAGGTCGGACCCCGTAGACTGGCGGCCATGGCAACGACCACCGAAGATCTCCAGGCCACCACCCCCGTCGTGTCCCTCACACCCGAGGCGCACAAGATCGTGTCGGAGGCGATGCAGCAGGAGCCCGAGCCGACCAGCCTGGCCCTGTGGCTCGAGGTGCGCGGCGTACAGGCCGGCGTCTTCGTCTACGACCTCTATTTCCAGGCCATCTCCGACGCCGACGAGGGCGACGTCCGCCACGAGCAGGACGGCATCGTGGTCATCGTCCCCACCGGCAGCGTCGACCAGCTCCGGGGCGCCCGCCTCGAGTGGTCCGAAGAGGGCGGCGGCGGCCTGGTCCTGGTCAACCCCAACGCGCCGAGCCCCGAGGAGGCGGCACCGGGCGTCCCGCCCGAGGTGCTCGCCAAGGGCATCACGGGGCCGCTCGCCCTGCGCGTCGTCGCCGTGCTCGAGCAGGCCGTCAACCCCTCCATCGCCAGCCACGGCGGCCGGGCCGACCTCGTGGCGTTCAACGAGGACGACGGCACCGCCTACCTGAGGCTGTCCGGCGGCTGCCAGGGGTGCGCCATGTCGCAGATGACCCTGCGCCAGGGCATCGAGACGACGCTCCTCGAGGAGGTCCCCGAGCTCACCCGGGTGCTCGACGTGACCGATCACGGCAGCGGCGAGAACCCCTTCTACGCCTGAGCCACACCGCAGCGAGCTGGGCGGCCCCAGCTCAAGGGCGCCGTTGGCCTTCCGGTAGCGTGGCTGTGTGCTGCGCTTCCTGACTGCTGGAGAGTCCCACGGTCGCGCCCTGGTCGTGATCGTCGAGGGGCTGCCCGCCGGGCTCCCCGTCGAGGCGTCCGACATCGCCTTCGAGCTGGCCCGGCGCCGGCTCGGCTTCGGTCGCGGCCCCCGCATGCGCTTCGAGGCGGACGAGATCACCCTGGTCGGCGGCATCCGCCACGGCCGCACGCTGGGGTCGCCGGTCGCCGTGGAGATCGCCAACACCGAGTGGCCGAAGTGGACCGAGGAGATGTCACCCGAGCCGGGCGCGCCGTCCAACGTGCTGACCCAGCCCCGGCCCGGCCACGCCGACCTGCCCGGGATGCTCAAGTACGGCTTCGAGGACGCCCGCGACGTGCTCGAGCGGGCCTCGGCCCGCGAAACGGCGGCCCGGGTCGCCGCCGGGACCCTGGCCAAGCTGCTGCTGACCCAACTCGGCGTGTCGCTCGTCAGCCACATCGTCGCGCTGGGGGACGCCACCACCACGCCGGAGAGCCTGCGTCCCGGCCCGAGCGACCTGGACAAGGTCGACGAGAGCGCCGTGCGCTGCTTCGACCCCGTCGCCGAGGAGGCGATGATCGCCGCCGTCAAGGCGGCGGCCAAGGAGGGCGACTCGCTGGGTGGCGTGGCCGAGGTCCTGGCCTACGGCGTGCCCGTCGGACTGGGCAGCCATGTGCACTGGGACCGCAAGCTCGATGCCAACCTGGCGCAGGCCCTGATGTCGATCCAGGCGGTCAAGGCGGTCGAGATCGGCGACGGATGGGACAACGCGGCGCGCCGGGGCTCCGAGGCGCACGACGCGATCTTCTTCGACCCTGACGGAGGGCTACGTGCGGCCCACCGACCGAGCCGGCGGGATCGAGGGCGGCATCTCCAACGGCGCCCTCCTCGTGGCGCGCGTCGCCATGAAGCCGCTGGCCACGCTGAACCGGCCCGTCCTCCAGACCGTCGACGTCGTCACGAAGGAGTCGACGGTCAGCTTCCGCGAGCGCACCGATGTCACGGCCGTGCCCGCGATGGGCGTCGTCGCCGAGTCGATGACGGCGCTCGTGCTGGCCACCGAGGCGCTGCGCAAGTTCGGCGGCGACTCGCTCGCCGAAGTCGTGCGCAACCGCGACGGGTTCGTCGCCTCGCTCGGGACGACGCCGTCGTCCGCCGTCGGCAACCCGAGCGCGGATCCGGGCAGCGCGGCAAAGTGACCCCCCGCATCCTGCTCGTCGGGATGATGGGCGCGGGCAAGACCACCACCGGACACCTCGTCGCCGACCGCCTGGGCTGGGGCTACCGGGACTCTGACGCCGACGTCGAGGCCGCCACCGGCCTCACGGTGCCCGAGCTCTTCGCCCGCGACGGCGAAGCGGCCTTCCGCCAGGCGGAGGCCGACGTGCTCGCCGATGCCTGCGCGGACCCCGCAGCGTCGGTTGTCTCCGTCGCGGGCGGCGCCGTCTTGCGGCCCGACAACCGCCGCCTCATCGCCGCCAGCGGCACCGTGGTCTGGCTCCGGGCCCGGCCCGAGACGTTGGCCGCCCGGGTCGGCGACGGCGCGGGGCGGCCCCTGCTCGCGGACGACCCGGGCGAGGCCATGGTGCGTCTCAACGCGGTCCGCTCCCCGCTCTACGCCGAGGTGGCCGACCTCGTCATCGATGTCGACGAGCTGCCCGCCGAGGAGGTCGCCCGTCGCATCCTCGCAGCGGCCGACGCCCCGGACGACGACGTCGCCGCGGCCGAGACCGGGGCCGAGTGACGGGGCCCGTGCGCGCCCTCTCCGTCGACCTCGCCGAGCGCGCCTACCCGGTGCTGGTCGGCCCCGGCGCGCGTCACGAGGTGGCGCGCTTCTTGCCCCCCGGCGCCAAGGCGGCCGTGATCGTCACCCAGGAGGCGGTCAAGGACGCCGGCTGGGTCGAGGGCCTCGATCCCGGCGTGCCCGCCACGACCTACGTCATCCCCGACGGGGAGGACGCCAAGAGCCTCGCCACGGTCGAGGACCTGGCCCGCCGGTTCGCCCGGGCGAGCCTCTCGCGGGCGGACGTCGTCGTGGCCGTGGGCGGGGGGATCGTGACCGACGTCGTGGGCTTCGCGGCGGCCACCTATCACCGGGGTACGGCGTACGTGAACGTGGCGACCACGCTGCTGGCCCAGGTCGACGCCGCCATCGGCGGCAAGACGGGGGTGAACCTGCCCGAGGGCAAGAACCTCGTCGGCGCGTTCTGGCAGCCCAACGCCGTGCTGTGCGACACCGAGACCCTCTCGTCGCTCCCCCCGCGAGTGGGCCTGCGGCCGCGGTGAGATCGCCAAATACGTCTTCCTCGGCGACGGGCCGCGCGCCGACCAGCCCATCGAGGAGCAGGTGGCGCGCTGCGTGGGGATCAAGGCTGCCGTCGTGGCCGAGGACGAGCGGGAAGGCGGGCGCCGCATGATCCTCAATTACGGCCACACCCTGGCCCATGCCCTGGAGGGTGCGGCCCTGGCGGACCACAACGAGTGGGACCTGCGCCACGGGGAGGCCGTGGCCGTCGGGCTGCTGTTCGCCGCCCTCCTGGCGCAACGCCTCGGGCGCATCGACGAGACGCGCGTCGACGACCACCGCAAGGTGATCGGGAGCTTCGACCTCCCCACCGACCTCCCGCCGGGAGCCGACGTGGAGGAGCTGGTCACGTTCATGGGCCGGGACAAGAAGGCGCAGCAGGACCTCACCTTCGTGCTCGATGGCCCCGGCGGTGTGGAGCCGGTGCACGGCGTGGCCGTGGCCGACGTGGTCGCTACCCTGGCGGCCATGGGTGCGCGTTCGTGAGTCTCGTCCTGCTCCTCTCGGGGCCCAACCTCAACCTCCTCGGCGAGCGGGAGCCGGGGGTCTACGGGACCGACACCCTGGCCGACCACGTGGCGCGGGCCGAGTCGGCCGCGGGGCGCCACGGGCTGGAGCTCGAACACCTGCAGTCGAACCACGAAGGGGAGCTGATCGACGCGGTCCACCGGGCGCGGGGGAGGGCCGACGCGCTGGTGGTCAACGCCGGCGCCCTGAGCCACACCTCGTGGTCGCTCCACGACGCCGTCGCCGCCTTCGACGGGCCCGTCGTCGAGCTGCACATCTCGAATCCCGCCGCCCGCGAGCCGTTCCGCCACGTCTCGGTCCTGGCCCCGGTCACCTCCGGGATGATCGCCGGCTTCGGGGGACTCGGCTACGAGCTCGCCGTCGATGCCGTCGCCGAGCTACTGAAGGGAGCCTGAGCCGCCATGAGCACGAGCACCACCACGTCGCAGCGCGCCAACCCCTACGCGCCCGCCACCACGCCACTGCCGGCCATCACGGTGACGGGGCGCCTCGACCGCCTGCGCGACACGTTCGACGCGCACGAGATCGACGCCCTCGTCGTGACGACGCTGGCCAACGTCCGCTACCTCACGGGGTTCTCGGGCTCAGCGGGTGTCCTGACGGTCACGCGGGACGCCGCCCTGCTCACCACCGACGGGCGCTACCGCACGCAGTCGGCCGAGCAGGTCGAGAAGTCGGGCGCCGCGGCGCGGGTCGACATCACGATCGGCCCGGTGACCGAGCAGCGCAAGGCGGCCCAGTCCGCGCTCGCCGCCGCCACGGTCGCCCGCATCGGCCTCGAGGCCGACAATGTCAGCTGGAGCGCGCAGCGCACGTGGGCCGACCTCCTCGACGGCGACCGGCTCGTCGCCACCTCCAACGCGGTCGAGGCCCTGCGGGAGCGGAAGGACGCCGCCGAGATCGCCCGTATGGAGCGTGCCGCGGCCATCGCTGACGCCGCGCTCTTCGAAGTGCTCCCGCTCATGAGCCAGGGCGTCACCGAGGAGCACTTCGCCTTGGAGCTCGACACCGCCATGCGCAGGGGAGGGGCGGAGAGCACCGCCTTCGAGACCATCGTCGCCGCCGGCGAGAACTCGGCCAAGCCCCACCACCACCCGGGCTCCCGCCGCATCGACGCCGGCGACCCGGTCGTGGTCGACTTCGGCGCCACCTTCGAGGGCTACCGCTCCGACATGACGCGCACGTTCTGCGTCGGCGCCGATCCCCAAGGCGAGCTGGCGCGCATCTTCACCGTCGTCCGCGAGTCCCAGGCGGCGGGTGCCGCCGCCGTCCGCCCCGGCATCAGCGCCAGGGAGGTCGACGACGTCTGCCGGCAGATCATCGCCGAGGCGGGCTGGGCCGAGCGCTTCGAGCACGGCACGGGGCACGGCGTCGGCCTCGACATCCACGAGGCGCCCACGGTCAGCCAACTGGGCACTGCTATCCTCGCCCCCGGTTTCGTCGTCACCGTCGAGCCGGGTGTCTACCTCCCCGGGCACGGTGGTGTCCGTGTCGAGGACACCCTGGTCGTGACCGAGGACGGCGCCCGCCCCCTGACCCGATTCACAAAGGACATCCATGGCAGTCTCGACAAATGACCTGAAGAACGGCATGAGCCTGGACCTCCCCGAGGGCCTGTTCAGCGTCGTCGAGTTCCAGCACGTCAAGCCGGGCAAGGGCGGCGCCTTCGTGCGCACCAAGCTCAAGAACGTCCGCAGCGGCGCGGTGATCGAGCGCACCTACCGGGCCGACGAGAAGCTCGAGCAGGCGATCATCGACAAGCGCGACATGCAGTTCCTCTACCGCGACGGGACCGACTTCGTGTTCATGGACACCACGACCTACGAGCAGATGCAGGCCGCGCCCGACGCGCTCGGCGACGCGCCCAACTTCCTCAAGGAGGGCGACGAGGCGAACCTGCAGATGTACAACGGCGAGATCGTCGGCGTCGAGCTCCCCGCCGCCGTGGAGCTCACCGTGACCGAGACCGAGCCCGGGATCCAGGGTGACCGTGTCTCGGGCGCCCGCAAGTCGGCCACCCTGCAGACGGGCCTGGTGGTCCAGGTGCCCCTCTTCGTGAACACCGGCGACGTGCTCAAGGTCGACACCCGCTCCGGCGAGTACCTGACCCGGGCCTGACGGCCCGGCCTCGACCTGCCGGCGCCGGGCCCCGGCCGAGGCCAGGATCGACCAACCATGACCGACACCGCTCCCCGCCACCAGCAGCGCGAGCGGGCGCTGTCGCTGCTCTACGAGGCCGAGCTCAAGGGCGAGGGCCCCCTCGTGGTGCTCGACGCCCTGCCGGTGCCGCCCGACCCCTTCGTTCGCTCCCTCGTCGCGCGGGCCGTCGCCACCCGGGACGAGGCCGACCGCCGGATCGGCGCCGCCTCCGTGGGCTGGCCCCTCGAGCGCATGGCGGTCATCGACCGGATCGTGCTGCGCCTGGCCGTGGCCGAGCTGCTCGATCCCGACGGCCCGCCCGTTGCGGTCGTGATCGACGAGGCCGTCGAGCTGGTGAAGGAGTACTCGACCGACGAGTCGGGCGGGTTCGTCAACGGGATCCTCTCGACGATCGCCTCCGATCTCGCGACCGACGCGCCGCCGCCCTGAGCGCCGCCCGCGGCCTCTCCCGGCCGCGCTAAGGTTGTCCTCTGACCGTGAAGTGAGTCCTGTGAGGCTCACACGGCAGGAGGAGCAGTGGCCGAACGCGAGCGCAGTCATACGCGACCCCTCGGGGGCGTGTTCGTGGCCCACTCCCAGGTCCTGACCTCCGCCGACGTCCAGCGCGCGCTGACGCGCATGTCGCACGAGATCGTCGAGCGCAACGGTGGGGCGGACGACGTGGTCCTCGTCGGGCTCCAGACCGGTGGCGTCCCCCTCGCCGTGAAGATGGCCGAGACCCTGCGCCAGATCGAGGGCACCGACCGTCTCGACGTCGGCAGCCTCGACGTGGCCTTCTACCGAGACGACATCGGCCTGCGCCCCGTCCTGCCCGAGGCCGTCACCGACATCCCGGTCGACCTGGCCGGACGGGTGGTCGTGCTGGTCGACGACGTCCTCTTTACCGGCCGCACCATCCGGGCCGCGCTCAACGCCCTGAACGACTTCGGCCGGGCGCGGGCCGTCCAGCTCGCCGTCATGGTCGATCGCGGCCATCGTGAGCTGCCCATCCGCCCGGACTACGTCGGCAAGAACCTCCCGACCCGGCGCGAGGAGATGGTCGACGTCGGCGAGGACGGCGTCTGGATCGGCACCCTGGAGGACAGGTGACCGGCCCGCGACACCTGCTCTCGGTGGCCGACCTCGGGACGGCCGGCATCGCCGAGGTCCTGCGCGTCGCCGAGGCCTTCGCCGAGGTGGAGCGGCGCTCGGTGCCCAAGGTCCCGACCTTGCGGGGCAAGGTGGTGGCGACCCTGTTCTTCGAGGAGTCGACCCGCACCCGGCTCTCGTTCGAGACGGCCGCCAAGCGGCTCTCGGCGGACGTGCTCTCCCTCGCCGTCGCCACCTCGTCGGTGAAGAAGGGCGAGAGCCTGCGCGACACCGTCGAGACCGTCGAGGCCATGGGCATCGACGCCGTCATCATCCGCCACGCGTCGGCCGGCGCTCCGCACCAGGTGGCCCGCTGGGTCGAGCGCGCCCACGTCGTCAACGCCGGCGACGGCTGGCACGAGCACCCCACCCAGGCCCTGCTGGACTGCTTCACGGTGCGCCAGGTGCTGGCCGAGCGCAAGGGCGTGGCGCCCGAGGAGCTCGGCATCGGCTGCTTCGAGGGCCTCCGCGTGCTCATCGTCGGCGACGTCCGCCACAGCCGGGTGGCCCGCTCCGAGGTGCTCGCCTACACCGCCCTGGGAGCCCACGTCATCCTGGCCGCACCCGGCAGCCTGCTGCCGCCCTCGCTCGAGGGCTGGCCGGTCGAAGTGGCGACCGACCTCGATGCCGCCCTGGGCGACGCCGACGTGGTCTCGCTCCTGCGTCTCCAGGCTGAGCGGGGGAGCGGCTCGTTCGTGCCCAGCCTGCGCGAGTACACGGCGGGCTGGGGCCTCACCGCGCGCCGGGCAGAGCGCCTGGGCGAAGACGCCATCGTCACCCACCCCGGGCCGATGGTGCGCGGCGTCGAGATTGCCTCGGACGTCGCCGACCTACCCCGCACCGTGGTGACCCAGCAGGTGGCCAACGGCGTGGCGGTGCGCATGGCCATCCTGTTCCTGCTGCTCGGGGGAGAAATTCCCGGCGCTGCGGGGGTGCCCGCGGTTGCCTGACGCCACGCTGGTCATAAGGGGCGGCACGGTCGTCGGGCCGGTGGGCTCGGCCCGCCTCGACGTCGCCGTGTGCGGCGACACGGTGGTCGGCCTGGCCGAGTCCATCGAACCGCCGCAGCGCGCCGTGGTGCTCGACGCCGCCGGCTGCCTCGTCGGCCCGGGCCTGGTGGACCTGCACACACACCTGCGCCAGCCCGGGCGTGAGGAGGCCGAGACGGTCGAGACGGGGGCCCGGGCCGCCGCTCTCGGCGGCTACACGGCGGTCGTCGCCATGCCGAACACGGAGCCGACGATCGATTCCGCCGGCGCGGCGAGCGAGGTCCTGGCGCTCGGAACAGGTTGCGTGGCCGAGGTCGCCGTCGCGGGCGCCATCACGCTGGCGCGGGCCGGCACCGCTCTCGCGCCGCTCGGCGAGCTGGCCGCCCTCGGGGTGACGCTCTTCACCGACGACGGCGTCGGCGTACAGGACGGCGCACTCATGCGCCGCGCGCTCGACTACGCCAAGGGCCTCGGCGTGACGCTGGCCCAGCACTGCGAGGACGCCTGCCTGGCCGCCGGCGGCGCCATGCACGAGGGCAGCTGGTCGAGCCGGCTCGGCATCCCGGGCATGCCGGCCGCGGCCGAGGAGGCCATGGTCGCCCGCGACATCACGCTGGCCCGGCTGACCGGCGCGCCGGTCCACTTCCTGCACCTCTCGACCGCGGGCTCGGTGGAGCTGGTCCGGCGGGCCAAGGCGGAGGGGCTGCCGGTGACGGCGGAGGCCGCGCCGCACCACATGCTCCTCACCCATTCCGCCGTGGCGGGATACGACACCGTCTTCAAGGTGAACCCGCCGCTGCGCACCGACGAGGACGTGGCGGCCGTCGTCGCCGGGCTGTGCGACGGCACCATCGACGCGGTGGCGACGGATCACGCTCCGCACGCCCCCGAGTCCAAGGAGGTTCCCTTCGACCAGGCCCCACCCGGCATGCTCGGGCTGCAGACCGCGCTGCCTATCGCGTGGGAGGTGCTGTCACCGCACATGGGTGCCGAGCGGGTGTTCGCGCTCATGAGCGCGCAGCCGGCCGTCATCGCCAAGCTGACGGCGACGGACGCCCGTGCCGCCGGTCACAGCGCGCAGGGTGGACCGGTCGAGGTGGGAGCGGTGGCCAACCTGTGCGTGTTCGACCCCGCCGCGACGACGGTGGTGGACCCGACGCGGCTGGCCAGCCGGAGCCGGAACACGCCCTATGCGGGCCGATCGTTCGCCGGGGCGGTGCGCCACACCGTGCTGCGGGGCGAGGCCGTCGTGATCGACGCCGTGGCGCAGCGGTGAGCGTCTCGGGCATCAACGGCGACCGGGCGCCGGCGCTCCTGGTGACGGCGGACGGCGCCGTGTTCACCGGGGAGGCGGCGGGGGCGGCGGTCCCCGTGGCCACCGGCGAGCTCGTCTTCAACACGGCCATGAGCGGGTACCAGGAGGTCATCACCGACCCGTCCTACGCGGGCCAGGTGATCTCCTTCACGAGCACCCACATCGGCAACTACGGGACCAACGCGTCCGACGACGAGGCCACCGCCCCCCACTGCCGGGGAGTGGTGGTGTGCGATCTGGCTGGGGAACCGTCGAACTGGCGCGCGACCGAGGGTCTCGAGCCCTTCCTCCACCGTCACGGCGTGCCGGCGATGACCGGGGTCGACACGCGGCGCCTGGCCCGGCACGTCCGCGACGCGGGTGCGGTGCCCTGCGCGTTCGGCACGGCACCCGAGCCCGAGCTCCGCGCCGCCGCGGCGACCGCCGTCGGTACCGACGGCATGGACCTGGTGTCGGGGGTGACCGCCACCGAGCCCAGTGTCCACCCCGCCACCGGAGCCGGCAACCGGCGCATCGTGGCCTACGACTTCGGCGTGAAGACCACCATGGTCAACCTCCTCACGACGCTCGGCACGGTCACGGTGGTGCCTGCGGGCACGACGGCCGCCGAGGTGCTCGCGCTCGAGCCCGACGGCGTCTTCCTCTCCAACGGGCCGGGCGATCCGGCTGCGTTGCCCGGCCCCACGACCGCCGTGGCCGACCTGGTCGGCCGGGTACCGGTGTTCGGCATCTGCCTCGGCCACCAGATCCTGGCCACTGCGCTGGGCGGTACGACCTACAAGCTGCCCTTCGGGCACCACGGCGCCAACCACCCCGTGCAGCGGCTCGAGACGGGCGTGGTCGAGATCACGAGCCAGAACCACAACTACGCCGTCGCCGCGGGCTCCATCCCCGGTGCCGAGACGACCCACGTGAACCTCAACGACGGGGTGATAGAGGGGTTCCGCTCCCTCACGGCTCCGGCGTTCTCGGTGCAGTACCACCCCGAGGCGGCCCCCGGGCCCCATGACGCCCGTTACCTCTTCGGCGCCTTCCGTGACCTGATGCTGGCCCACCCCGCCCGCAACGGCGCCGGGACGCGCTGAGCGGGCGGCAGGAGACACCGACGTGCCGCGCCGCGACGACCTGCAGTCGATCCTCGTCATCGGGTCGGGCCCGATCGTGATCGGGCAGGCCTGCGAGTTCGACTACTCGGGCACGCAGGCCTGCCGTGTCCTGGCCGAGGAGGGGTACCGGGTGATCCTGGCCAACTCCAACCCGGCCACGATCATGACGGACCCCGGCACGGCCGACCGCACCTACATCGAACCCCTCGATCCCGACGTGCTGGCGGCGATCATCGAGAAGGAGCGGCCCGACGCGCTGCTGCCGACCCTCGGCGGGCAGACGGCCCTCAATCTGACGATGCAGCTCGTGGAGCTGGGCGTGCTCGAGCGCTACGGCGTCGAGGTCATCGGCGCCCGGCCCGAGGCGATCGCGACCGCAGAGGACAGAGACCGCTTCAAGGCGGCAATGGAGGAGATCGGCCTCGAGGTACCGCGCTCGGGCTTCGCCCACTCGCTGGAGGAGGCCGAGGAGATCGCGGTGGAGATCGGCTTCCCCATCATGGTGCGGCCGAGCTTCATCCTGGGCGGCAAGGGGACGGGCATCGCCCACGACGCCGAACGGTTCGCACGCCTCGCCGCCGAGGGCCTGGCGGCCAGCCCGGTCGGCCAGATCCTCGTGGAGCGGTCGATCGCGGGGTGGAAGGAGTTCGAGCTCGAGGTGATGCGCGACGCTGCGGACAACTGCGTCGTCGTGTGCTCCATCGAGAACTTCGACCCCATGGGCGTGCACACGGGCGACTCCATCACGGTGGCCCCGGCCCAGACGCTGACCGACGTGGAGTACCAGGCCATGCGGGACGACGCGTTCGCCTGCCTGCGACGGGTGGGCGTCGAGACCGGCGGATCCAACGTGCAGTTCGCCGTCGACCCTGCGACGGGCCGGCGGGTCATCATCGAGATGAACCCGCGGGTCTCGCGCTCCTCGGCTCTGGCCTCCAAGGCGACGGGGTTCCCCATCGCGAAGATCGCCGCCCGTCTCGCTGTTGGCTACCTGCTCAACGAGATCCCCAACGACATCACGCGGGCGACGCCCGCCTCCTTCGAGCCGACGATCGACTACGTGGTCACCAAGGTCCCGCGCTGGGCCTTCGAGAAGCTGCCCGGAGCCGACGGGCGCCTCGGCACCCGCATGCAGTCGGTGGGCGAGGTGATGGCGATCGGCCGGACTTTCTGCGAGTCGCTCCAGAAGGCGCTCCGCTCCCTGGAACAGGGCAGGGCGGGCCTCAACGCCGACCCGGCCGAGGCCGAGCTGGAGGCGCTGCCCGTCGCTGATGTCCTGGAGCGGATCGCCGTGGCCACCCCGGACCGGGTCTACGAGGTCGAATCCGCGCTGCGCCGGGGTGCCGGCGTCGACGAGGTGGTGGCCCGTACCGGCATCGACCCGTGGTTCGTCCGCCAGCTCGAGCGCATCGCGACCGAGCGGTCCCGCATTGCCGCGGCGCCCTCGCTCGGGCGGGCCGACTTCCGCCGGGCCAAGCGGCTCGGGTTCTCCGACGCCCAGCTGGCCTACTTGCGCGGATCGACCGAGGCCGACATGCGGGGGGCGCGGCTGTCGCACGGTGTGCGGGCAACCTTCAAGACGGTCGACACCTGTGCGGCGGAGTTCGAGGCCTTCACGCCCTACCACTACGCCACCTACGAGGAAGAGGACGAGGTGCGCCCCTCCGAGCGTGCCCGCGTCATCATCCTGGGCTCGGGCCCGAACCGCATCGGCCAGGGGATCGAGTTCGACTACTGCTGCGTGCACGCGTCCATGTCGCTGCGCGCCGCCGGCTTCGAGACGGTGATGGTCAACTGCAACCCCGAGACCGTGTCGACCGACTACGACACCTCGGACCGCCTCTACTTCGAGCCGCTGACCGCCGAGGACGTGGCCAATGTGCTCGAGGCCGAGCAGGCGGCCGGCGGGACGGTGGCCGGCGTCATCGTGTCGCTCGGAGGGCAGACCCCCCTGAAGCTGGCCGGCTCGTTGCCGCCCGGGCTCGTTCTCGGGACGAGCCCGGCGTCCATCGACCTCGCCGAGGACCGTGAGCGCTGGAACGCGCTGTGCCACGAGTTGGCCATCCCCCAGCCGGCCGGGGGAACCGCCACGAGCACCGCCGAAGCGCTGTCCGTTGCCGGAAGGGTCGGGTACCCGGTGCTGCTGCGCCCGAGTTACGTCCTGGGCGGCCGGGCCATGGAGATCGTCTACGACGACGACGGGGTGCGGCGCGTGATGCAGGCGATGACCACCGGCGCGCTCGCCCGGGAGGGCGGCGTCACCGCCGAGCGCCCCGTGCTGGTCGACCGCTTCCTCGAGGACGCCGTCGAGGTCGACGTCGACGCGGTGCGCGACAGTGCCGGTGAGATCCTGGTTGCGGGCGTCATGGAACACGTGGAAGAGGCCGGCGTGCATTCGGGCGACTCGGCCTGCGCGCTGCCGCCCCAGACGTTGCGCGACGACGTCCTCGAGGCGCTCGAGCGCCACACCCGCTCCCTGGCGGCGTCACTGGAGGTGTGCGGCCTCATCAACGTGCAGTACGCGGTGAAGGACGGGCAGGTCTACGTGCTCGAGGCCAACCCGAGGGCGAGCCGGACCGTGCCGTTCGTGGCCAAGGCGACCGGTGTACCGCTGGCCATGGTGGCCTCGCGCGTGATGGTCGGCCAGACGCTGGCCGAGCTCCGCGTGGAGGGACTGCTGCCCGCCGACGCGGTCGGCCGGGTGCCCGTGCTCGACCACGTGAGCGTGAAGGAGGCCGTGCTCCCGTTCGACCGCTTCCCGGGAGTCGACACGCTGCTCGGCCCGGAGATGCGCTCGACCGGTGAGGTCATGGGCGTCGACATCACGTTCGGCCTCGCTTTCGCCAAGAGCCAGATGGCGGCGGGCATCCGCCTGCCCGATTCGGGCACCGTCTTCCTCTCGCTGGCCGACCGGGACAAGCCGGCCGGTCTCGAGGTGGCCCGGTCCTTCAGCGCACTCGGCTTCTCCATCGCGGCGACCATGGGGACGGCCGGGTACCTGCGGTCCGAGGGCGTGGCCGTCGACACGCTGGTGGCCAAGGTGGGGGAGGAGGGCGTGGCCTCCGACGCCGTCGAGCTGATCGCCCAGGGCAAGGTGCAGCTCGTGGTGAACACGCCCCGCGGCCTCGGGCCACGGGCGGACGGCCAGCACATCCGGACCGCCGCCGTGGCCTACAAGGTGCCCTGCCTGACCACCCTCGCGGCGGCACGGGCGGCCGCGGCGGGCATCGCCGACGTCCGCTCGCACGCGCTCGTCGTGCGGCCGCTGCAGGACCTGCACCCCGTCCCCGGGTGGACGGCGCGGTGAGCGTGCGGGCGCACGGTGCGGCGTCGCTCGCCACACGCGTGGGCGGGGTCGAGCTGCACAACCCGATCATGACGGCCTCGGGGACATCGGGGCACGGGGCCGAGTTGGCCGAGTACGGGGCGCTGGACGGCCTCGGCGCGGTCGTCGTCAAGTCGCTGTCCACAACTCCGTGGCCCGGCAACCCGGCACCGCGGGTGCACGAGGTCGGCGCCGGCATGCTCAACAGCGTCGGGCTGCAAGGTCCGGGGCTGACGGCCTGGTTGGCCGACGACCTCCCGGCGCTGCACGCCGCGGGGGCACGTGTCGTGGTCAGCATCTGGGGCCGCACCGTGTCGGACTACGCCAGGGCGGCGGAGCTCGTGGCGGCGGCGGCCTCGGTCACGGACGTTGACGCGGGCGCGTGCATCGTGGCGCTCGAGGTCAACGTGAGCTGCCCCAACGTCGAGGACCGCTCACGCATGTTCGCCCACTCGGCGGACGCGACGTCCAGGGTCATGGCGGCCACGGCCTGCGGTCTACCCCGGTGGGCCAAGCTCAGCCCCAACGTGCCCGACGTGGTGGAGATCGCGTCCGGTGCCCTCGAGGGGGGTGCCGACGGGTTGACGCTGGTCAACACCCTGCTGGGCCTGGCCCTCGACACCGAATCGGCCCGGCCCGTCCTGGGCGCGGGTGGCGGCGGGCTCTCGGGGGGCGCGGTGCACCCGGTCGCCGTGCGGGCCGTGTGGGAGTGCCGCGCCGCCTTCCCCGCGGTGCCCATCGTGGGGGTGGGCGGGGTGATGACGGGCCGCGACGCGGTGGAGCTGCTGCAGGCCGGCGCGGACGCCGTCCAGGTGGGCACCGCGACCTTCCGGGACCCGAGGGCGCCCTGGAAGGTGCTCCGCCAACTGGCGCGCTGGTGCGACGCCCATGGCACGACGGTCGACGCGATCCGGGCGCAGGCGCGCCGGCGTGCTGACACCGGCGACGGCGACGGCGACGGCGTGGCGGCTGACGCCGCAGCCGGCTCCGTCGAATTGCTCAGGGAGGGAGGCCGAGATGGCTGACAGCTTCGGAGACCGGGTGGCCGCGGCGGTGCGTGCGCACGGACCGCTCTGTGCGGGGATCGACCCCTCGGGCGCGCTGCTGGCATCGTGGGGCCTCAGCGACGATGCCCAGGGCCTGCGCGCTTTTTGTCGGGCCTGCGTCGAGGGGTTTGCGGGGACGGTGGGCGTGATCAAACCGCAGGTCGCCTTCTTCGAACGGCACGGGTCGGCGGGCATGGCCGAGTTGGAGCGCCTCATCGCCGAGGCGAGCGCAGCGGGACTGATCGTGATCGCCGACGCCAAGCGGGGCGACATCGACTCCACGGCGGAGGCGTACGCGGATGCATGGCTCGGCGACGCAAGCCCGCTTGCGGCCGACGCCGTGACGGCCCATCCGTATCTCGGCCTCGGAGCGCTGGGACCGCTCTTCCGGCTGGCGGCCGCCAGCGGCCGGGGTGTTCTCGTGGTGGCGCGCAGCTCGAACCCGGAGGGTCGTGGCCTGCAACAGGCCGTGACGTCCGAGGGGACCAGCGTGGAGGACATGTTGCTCGGGGAGATCGCCGCGCTCAACGGCTCCCCCGACGTCCCGCCCGGAACGGTGGGAGCGGTCATCGGGGCGACGCTCGTGCCCTCGGAATTTCCGTTGTCCCAGCTCGGAGGGGTAATTCTGGCTCCGGGGCTCGGCGCCCAGGGCGCCGGGCCGGCCGATGTGGCCGAGCGGTTCGCCGGATGCCGGCCCGGCAGCGTGCTGCCCAGCAGCTCTCGCGGGCTGCTCCGCAGCGGACCCGATCCGGACGAACTGAGGCGAAAGGCGGCGTCGCTCACACGCGAGCTGGCGGCCTCAATGGGCTGAGTAGGGAAAATGGGTGTGAACCCACTTGGCCGAGGCGCTATGGTCTCGCCATGCCGCAACCTCCCGCACTCACTCCCGAGCAGCGCACCGCTGCCCTCGAAAAGGCTGCCAGGGTTCGCCGCGAGCGGGCCGAGGTCAAGGACAGGCTCAAGATGGGCAACCTGTCCCTGGCGCAACTCCTCACCGAGGCCGACTCCAACGAGACCATCGGCAAGATGAAGGTGGTCTCGGTGCTCGAGTCCTTGCCCGGTCTGGGCAAGGTCAAGGCACGGCGTCTGATGGAGACCGTCGGCATCAGCGACAGCCGCCGGCTCCAGGGGCTCGGTGCCAAGCAGCGCGAGGCGCTGCTCAAAGAGACTGCGCGCTGAACCGCACATTTTCGTGCTCATCGGCCCCGGAGGGGCCGGCAAGGGCACGCTTGCGGCCGAGCTCGTCGCGCGGGACCCGACCATCTGGCTGAGCCGGAGCTGGACGACCAGGGCATCGCGCCCGGGCGAGCGCGAACGGGGCGCCTACGTCTTCGTCGACCGCGCGACGTTCGAGGAGGCCGTGGCCCAGGGCCGGTTCTTCGAGTGGGCCGAGTTCCTCGACCACCTCATGGGGACGCCCATCCCGGACCCGCCACAGGGGTCCGACGTGCTCCTCGAGATCGACGTCCAAGGTGCCGAGCAGGTCCTGGCCCAGAGGCCCGACGCCACCGTGATCATGCTGCTCCCACCGTCGCCCGAGGTGCAGGCCCAGCGCCTCGCAGCACGGGGTGACGATGACGAGCACATCCGCCGTCGGGTCGAGCTGGGGCGCTCGGAGGTGGAGCGGGGCGCCAAAATCGCAGCTCATACGGTGGTCAACGACGACCTCGGGCGGACCCTGGCCGAGCTGACGGCTATAATCGAACGGACCCGAGCGGCTGCCCCCGGCGCCGCGAGACCGGAGGAACCCTGATGGCCCAAGGCCGCCACACGCTCATGGACCCACCCATCGAGGAGCTGCTGGACAAGGTGGACTCGAAGTTCACCCTGGTTGCGCTGGGCTCCGCCCGCGCCCGGCAGGTCAACTCGTACTACAACAGCCTGGGCGAGGGCCTCGGCAAGGTGGTGCCGCCCCAGGTGGCGTCGGTGTCGGGCAAGCCCGTCTCCATCGCCTTCGAGGAGATCGCCGCCGGCAAGGCGACCTACACCCGGCCGGACCCCGAAGAGGAGGCCGCCCTGGCCGCGGCCATCGCTGACGCCGCCGAGGCGGGCCTGCTCGCCGCCGCCGAGGCCGGCGAGGCCACCGAGGCCGGCGGAGGCCACGGAAGTGGAAGTGATCGAGGTGCTCGACGTCGGGGGCGAGGACCCGACCGCGAGCTAGGCGCTGGGCGAGAGGCACGGCGGACACGCCGATGGCCGGACATCCGGGCACCGAGGAGCCATCCGTGAACGCCGAGCACACCCTGCGGCGGCCGCGCGTCGTCCTGGGTGTCTGTGGCGGGATCGCCGCCTACAAGGCTGTCGAGGTGTGCCGCCGACTGGTCGACGCGGGCGTGCACGTGACGCCCGTCCTGACCGAGGACGCGACACGGTTCGTCGGCGAGGTGACCTTCTCGGCGCTCGCCTCCGAGCCTGTGCAGCGCTCGCTGTGGGACGAGTCATCGCCCATTCCCCACACCAGGCTCGGCCAGGGCGCGGACCTCGTATTGGTGGTGCCGGCCACCGCGCACACGATCGCCCGGTACGCCGCCGGCCTCTCCGACGATCTCCTGACGGCCACGCTGCTGGCGACCCGGGCGCCGGTAATCGTGTGCCCGGCCATGCACACCGAGATGTGGGAGCACGCGTCGGTGCGCGACAACCTGGCCACGCTGGAGCGCCGCGGTGTCGACATCGTCCCGCCCGAGAGCGGGAGGCTGGCGGGGGGGACTCGGGCGAAGGCAGGCTGGCCGACCCGGGCGTGATCGTCGACCGGGTGCTGGAGCGGCTCGGCCGGGCGGGGCGCCGCGACCTGCTCGGCGCGCGGGTGGTCGTGAGCGCCGGGGGCACGCGCGAGGCTCTCGATCCCGTTCGCTTCATCACCAACCGCTCGTCCGGCAAGCAGGGCCACGCCATCGCCGTTGCCGCAGCGCGGCGCGGCGCCGAGGTCACGCTCGTCACGTCGTCGCCGCTCGTGCTCCCGCCCGACGTCGCGTCGGCGGTGACGCGGATGGACGTGGAGTCGGCGGCCGACATGGAGCACGCGGTGGGCGCGTCGGCCGAGGGCGCCGACGTCGTGGTGATGGCCGCCGCGGTGGCGGACTTCAGGCCGAAGAGGCCGGCGGGCACGAAGCTTTCCAAGGAAGAGGGGATCCCCGAGCTGGTCCTGGAGCCGACGCCCGACATCCTGGCCGGCTTGGCCGCCCGCCGAGCTCCGGGCCAGGTGCTCGTTGGTTTCGCGGCCGAGACCCACGACGCGCTCGAACGGGGCAGGCGAAAGCTCGCGCGCAAGGGGGTGGACCTGCTGGTCGTGAACGATGTGAGCGCACCCGGTGCGGGGTTCGACCATGACACGAATGCCGTCGTGATCCTCGGAGCCGACGGGAGCACCACAGAAGTCCCACTGACCTCCAAGGATGCAGTGGCAAATGCCGTATTGGATAAGGTGATCGTCCACCACAACGAGAAGCGGAGCACGACGTGAGAACCACCTTCACCTCGGAGTCGGTCACCGAGGGGCACCCGGACAAAATGGCGGACCAGATCTCGGATGCTGTCCTCGACGCCATCCTGGCGGGTGATCCCTCGAGTCGTGTCGCCTGCGAGACGCTGCTGACCACCGGCCTCGTCGTGGTGGCGGGCGAGGTGACCACATCCACCTACGTCGACATCCCGGCGCTCGTGCGCGAGACGGTGTGCGACATCGGGTACGACAACGACGCGTACGGCTTCAACGGCAAGACCTGCGGCGTGCTCGTGTCACTCGACGCGCAGTCGCCCGACATCGCGCAGGGCGTGGACGCCGCGTTCGAGCTGCGCACCGGCAAGGGCGGCGAGGACGTGCTCAACGCCCAGGGCGCCGGCGACCAGGGGATGATGTTCGGCTACGCCTGCGACGAGACGCCGGACCTCATGCCGCTGCCGATCTGGCTTTCCCACCGCCTCTCGGAGCGACTGGCGCAGGTGCGGCGGGCGGCCGCCGTGCCGTACCTGCGGCCCGACGGCAAGACCCAGGTCTCGGTCGTCTACGACGACGGTCGCCCGGTGCGCATCGACACCGTCCTGATCTCGACCCAGCACGCCGGCGGGATCGACCTCGACGAGCAACTGCGCCCCGACCTGATCGATCACGTCATCAACCCGCTGCTGCCGACCGATCTCGACACTGAGGGACTGCGCATCTTCGTCAACCCGACCGGGATATTCGAGCTCGGAGGTCCCCACGCCGACACCGGGCTCACGGGCCGCAAGATCATCGTGGACACCTATGGCGGCATGGCCCGCCACGGCGGCGGTGCGTTCTCGGGCAAGGATCCCTCGAAGGTGGACCGCTCGGCCGCCTACGCGGCGCGCTGGGTGGCCAAGCACGTCGTGGCGGCCGGGGCCGCCAGGCGGTGCGAGGTGCAGGTGGCCTACGCCATCGGCGTCGCACACCCGGTATCGCTGCTCGTCGAGACATTCGGCACCGAGTCCGTCGACCCCGAGAAGATCTCCGACGCGGTGCGTCAGATCTTCGACCTCCGTCCGGCGGCCATTATCCGCGACCTCGACCTTCGCCGCCCCATCTACAAGAAGACGGCGGCCTACGGCCACTTCGGTCGTTCGGACAAGGAGTTCACGTGGGAGGCCACCCCGAGGGTGGACGACCTGCGGGACACGCTCGGGCTCTGATCGTCCGATCGCTCCCCTGAGGGAGCCGTCGTGGCACAGGGCTGACGTCATGGCGACCGACGGTGCGATGACGCCAGCCCTGCGCACGGTGCGCGTGCGCACCGAGGTCGCTGCGCTCACGAAGACGTTCGATTACGCGGTGCCGGCGCGTTGGACCGAGGACGTCCGCGTGGGGACCCGCGTGCGGGTGCCGTTGCACGGGCGCACGGTGCGGGGGTGGGTGGTCGAGACCGATGTGAGCACGCTGGACGGCGTCGAGGTCCTGCCGCTCAAGTCGTGGCTCGGCTGGGGCCCTCCGGCGGACCTCGTCGAGGTGGCGGAATGGGCGTCATGGCGCTGGGCCGGCCCCGTCTCCTTCTTCCTGCACGCCGCATCTCCGCCCGTGGTCGCGCGGGCCCTGCCGGAATCCCCTGCACTCCATACGGCCGTGGTCTCCCGCGCTCGTGGCGAGGCATCGCACCGTGTATGGGACGGTGCGCTCACGCAGCCGGGCGCCACGGTGGTGCGCCTGCCGCCGGCGACCGACCTCATCGACCTCGTGCTGTCCGTCGTGGAGGATCCGGGCGTGCGCGCCCGCGGGGGCAGCGTCGTCGTGCTGGTCCCGTCCACCGGGTGGGCGGAGCGACTCACCGCCCGTCTCGTGCGGCGGGGGTGCCCGGCCACGGGTACGTGGGACGAGGCGCGGGCGGGCTGGCCCGTCGTCGTGGGCAGCCGCGCCGGCGCATGGGCCCCCGTCCCGAGGCTCGCCGCCGCGGTCGTGCTCGACGCGCACGACGCGTCCTACCGGGAGGAGAGCGCGCCGACCTACAGCGCCGTGGACGTCCTGCTCGAGCGAGCCCGCCGTCAGGCCGCTCCCTGCGTCCTCGTCTCGCCCGTGCCGCCGGTGGCGCTGGCGACGCACGAGGGGATCGAGACCCTGGCGCCCTCGCCACTCGAGGAACGGGCCGGCTGGCCGACGCTCGAACGGGTGGACCGCCGGGGCGCGGACCCTCGCACCGGGATGTTCTCTGAGGAGTTCGTGCGGCTCGCCCGTACCGTGCTCGACGATCCTGCGGCGTCGGAGCGGGGACCGCTCGTGTGCGTCTACAACCGCACCGGTGGCGCCCGGTTGCTGGCCTGCAGCCACTGTGGCGAGCTGGCCCGCTGCACGCGCTGCGGCGCGGCAGCGTCGCGGCCCCGCGACGAGGAGGTGCTGCGGTGCCCGCGCTGCGGCGACTCGAGGCCGGTCGTGTGCGCAGCTTGCGGTCGGCTGCGCATGAAGACGCTGCGGGCCGGCGTGAGCCGGCTGCGCGAGGAGCTCGCCGCGCTGCTCGGGGTCGAGGTGGGGGAGGTGGCCGGCCCCCGTGCGGTTGGCACCGATACTGCGTTCCCGGCCGCCCCCGTGCTCGTCGGCACCGAGGCGGTGCTGCACCGGGTGCGCCACGCCGCTGCGGTCGCCTTCCTGGACATCGACCTGCACCTGCTCGCGGCGCGCCTCTCGGCGATCGAGGACACCCTGGCGCTCTTCGTCCGCGCCGCGCGGCTGGTCGGAGCGCGCGGCGCCGGTCCACCGTGGGCGCGAGTGCAGGCCCAGACCCGCGTGCCCGACCACCCGGTGTTGGCGGCGGTGTGGAAAGGCGGGCCGGCGCCGGTGCTCGCCGAGGAGGCGGCCGTCCGGCGCCTCTCGGCTCTGCCGCCGTTCGCGGCGCTGGCGCTCGTGTCGGGCGTGCTCGCACCCGACTTCGCCCAGGTGCTGGCGCAGGAGGCCGACGTCGGCGCCGGTGGGGGAGCGGTGACGGTGTCGACGCTGGACGAGGGGCGCTTCCTGGTGCGGGCCGCCACGCATGCGCCGCTGTGCGACCTCCTGGCCCGGGTGCCCCGGCCGGCCGGGCGTGGGCTGCGCGTCGAGGTGGACCCGGCCTCCCTCTGAGCCCTCGCCGGGAATCGGACCGACCGAGGCCCCCGGTAACATGGTGCGATGCCGAGCCTCACCATCCGCCAGTACGGCGACCCCGTGCTGAAGGAGCGCGCCCGCGACGTCGAGGACATCGACGGCGCCGTGGCGAGCCTGGTCGACTCCATGATCGAGACCATGTACGCCGCGCCCGGCACGGGCCTGGCGGCCAACCAGGTCGGCGTCCAGCGCCGAATCTTTGTGTACGACGTCGGCGAGGGTGCCCGCACGGTCATCAACCCGAGGATCGTCGAGAGCGAAGGCGAGTGGGCCTACGAGGAGGGCTGCCTGTCGGTGCCTGGGCTCAGCTGGGAGATCGTGCGGCCCAACGCGGTCCACCTCGTCGGCCTCGACCTTGACGGCAACGAGGTGTCCATCGAGGCCACCGAGTTCGAGGGCCGTGTGTTCCAGCACGAGCTCGATCACCTCGAAGGCATCCTGCTGGTGGAGCGCCTGAACGAGGACCAGCGCAAGGAAGCGCTCAAGATCCTGCGCAGCCGCACGCTCGACCTCGCCCCGTCGGACCCCGACGGGCTCTCGAACCTGTTCTCTCGCTGATCCCGGCGCGAAACCTGCGATGCGCGGCCCTGCGGTGTCCGCGTCATCGGCGTGACTCGAAGCGCTCGTGCCCCACGGACCGTTCACTCAGGGCAACTGGGACCGGCCGACTGCCCTACGGTGAACGGGTGGCCCGCCTGGCGTACCTCGGCACCCCGGACATGGCGGTACCACCGCTGCGCGCGCTCGCCGGGGCTGGGCACGACATCGCCCTCTGCGTGACCCGGCCCGACCGTCGGCGTGGCCGCGGCGGCCAGATGACGCCGAGCCCGGTCAAGGAGGCTGCCACTGAGCTCGGCATCGCCGTCACACACGACATGGACGACGTGGTGGCGGCGGCGGTGGAGCTGGCCGTCGTGGTGGCCTACGGCCGGATCATCCCCTCCCGCCTGCTCGACCTGGTGCCAATGGTGAACCTGCACTTCTCGCTTCTGCCCCGATGGCGCGGGGCCGCCCCGGTCGAACGGGCGATACTCGCCGGCGACGACGAGACCGGCGTGTGTGTGATGAAGGTCGAGGCAGGTCTCGACACCGGTCCCGTCTACGCGGTGCGCACGGTGCCCCTCGACGACGAGGCCCTCGATGCGCTCCGGCAGCAGCTGGTCGCCGTCGGCAGCGAGCTCCTCGTCGACACCCTCGCCGGCGGGGTGGCGGGACTGCCCGAGCCTGTGCCACAGCACGGGGTCGTGACCATCGCCGACAAGATCACCAAGGCGGACCTCCACCTGGACTGGGCCGAGCCCGCCGTGCAGCTGCAGCGGGTGGTCCGCCTCGGCCGCGCCTGGACCACGTTCCGGGGCAAGCGGCTGACCGTGCTGCAGGTGGCGGTCGGCGACGCGGAGCCCGGCGCGGCCGAGCACACGCCGGGTTCGCTACTGGGCCCGGCGGTGGTGACGGGCGCCGGCACCCTCGTGCTGCAGCGGGTGCAGCCAGAGAGCCGTTCGCCCATGTCAGCCGACGAGTGGCTGCGCGGCGTGCGGCCCACGGACGGCGAGCGTCTCGGGACGGACTAGACATGAGTCGGTGACTGTGACTCCGATCGACGGGTGGAGCCCCGACCAGTACGAGCGGTTCCGTTCGGAGCGCCAGCAACCCTTCGACGACCTCCTGGCGCTGTGTCACCCCGTCAACGGTGGGCTGATCGTCGATCTCGGGTGCGGTACGGGCGACCTGACCAGGATCCTCCACGAGGAGATGGAAGCCGAAGCGACGGTCGGCATCGACTCCTCGCCGGCCATGCTGGCCCGGGCCCAGTCGGCGTTCGGGGACGTGCCCGGCCTGTCCTTCGCGCAGGGCGACATCGCGACGTGGCTCGACGAGGGGCTCGACCTCGTGTTCGCCAACGCGTCGCTCCAGTGGATCGACGACCACCTCAACCTCTTGGCGCGTATGCGCACCGCTCTGCGCGCGGACGGGCAGCTCGCATTCCAGGTTCCTGCCAACTACCGCCACCCGTCGCACCTGCTGGCTCAGGCGGTGGCCAACGAGCTCCCATTCATCGATGCTCTCGACGGGGACGTCCCAGAGGACCGGGGACGCTTCGTGCTCTCCCCCGAGCTGTACGCCGACCTCCTCTACGAGCTCGGGGCGAAGGACCAGGTCGTCCGGATGGAGGTCTACGGCCACGAGCTGGAGTCGACCGGCGAGGTTGTCGAATGGGTCATGGGGACCCTTCTCACGCCGTACCGCAAGCGCCTCAGCCCCGAGCTGTTCGATGAGTTCGTCGAGCGCTATCGGGAACGGCTGATCGAGGAGCTCGGGGAACGCGAGCCGTACTTCTACGGGTTCCGGCGCATCCTGTGCTGGGCGCGTTTCAGCTGAGGGGCGACGTCGGGACCGTGCACGGACGACTGTCCATCCAAGGCCGCGACCCCGGGCGCTTCGGCGACCTGCGGATCGCGCCGTCACTACTCTCGGCGGACTTCGGCGTGCTCGCCGAGCAGGTGGGGGAGGTGGCCCCTGCCGTGGACTGGCTCCACGTCGACGTCATGGATGGTCACTTCGTCCCCAACGTGACGATCGGGCCACCGGTGGTGGCGTCGCTGCGCCGCCACACGCCATTGTTCTTCGACTGCCACCTGATGATGAGCGAGCCCGGCCGTTACCTCCAGGACTTCGCCGACGCCGGCGCGGACGGCTGCACCGTGCACGTCGAGATCGGCCGCACCGACGAGCTGATCGCCCAGATGCGCGGGCTCGGGCTGCGCACCGGGCTCGCCCTCAACCCCGACACGCCTTTCGAGGCGGTGCAGCCGTATCTCGGTGACGTGGATCTCGTGCTGTGCATGACGGTGTTCCCCGGGTTCGGGGGGCAGAGCTTCATCGGCGATGTCATGGCGAAGGTGGCGCAGGTGCGCGCGCAGGTCGAGGCTGGCGCGCTGGCGCTCGACATCGAGGTGGATGGCGGAATCGACACCACCACGGCACCGGTGGCCGCCGCGGCGGGCGCCAACGTCTTCGTGGCGGGAACCGCCATCTTCGGGCACGAACGACCCTGGGAGGCGGCCGACGCCATCCGCGAGTCCGTGCGCGACGCCGCCGAGTGATCCGGGCGTCCGCGTGACACCGGCCGAAGGATGAGCCGCGACGGGCGACGGGCCGTGGTGGCCGGCGGAGGCATCGTCGGGACCTGGCACACGCTCGAGCTGGTGCGGGCGGGCTTCTCGGTGGACCATCTCGAGGCCGACGCGGCCCCCACGGGTGCGTCGGTGCGCAACTTCGGGTTGGTGTGGGTGAGCGGCCGGCGCTCCGGGGAGGAGCTCGATGTGGCCCTGCGGGCGCGCAGCCGCTGGGAGGAGGTGGGCGCCGAGGTGCCGCGGATTGGGCTTCCGCCCCTGCGGCTCGCTCACCGTCGCCGGCAACGCAGCCGAGCGCGAGGTGATGCAGTCGTTCGCGCGCCACCCGGACGCGGGGGTGCGCTCCGTCTCCTTCCTGGAGCCCGACGAGGTGCGTGTGTGCAACCCCGCTCTCGGGGGCGACATCGCGGGCGCGCTGCACTGCTCCCGCGACGCGGTGGTCGAGCCCCGGCTCGCCCTGGGCGCGTTGCGCGAGCACCTGGCCACGCGGGCCGGTGCGGGCCGCTACCGCTTCCATCCGGGCTGCCGCGTCGTCGCGGCAGAGGCGCACGCCCTCGTCGACACGGCCGGAACCCGATGGGACGGTGACCTCGTCGTCGTGGCGACGGGCGCCGCCTACGACCACCTGCCCGGTTCCGAGGGCCTCGGGGCACGGCTCCGGCGGGTCCGCCTGCAGATGCTCGAGACGGCGCCGTTCGCCCCCAGGCTGACGACGGCGCTGGCCGACGCCGACACCCTGCGCTACTACCCGGCCTACGAGGTGGCGCCGCTCGAGCTCCTCGGGGAGCAGAGCACCGTGGCCGCCGACCACCACCTCCAGCTGCTGCTGGTCCAGCGCCCCGACGGCGGGCTCACCATCGGCGACACCCACGCCTACGGGGAGCCGTTCGACTTCGCTCTCAGCGAGGACCCCACGGGCGAGTTGCTGGCCCGGGCCCGACGGGCCCTGGGGGCTGAGCTCCCGCCCGTGCGGCGGCGCTGGGAGGGCGTGTACGCCCAGTGCGCCGACGGCGGGGTGTGCCTGCGTGAGGAGATCCGCCCGGGCGTCTTCGTCGTGACCGGTCCGGGTGGGCGTGGCATGACGTGTGCGCCGGCGATCGCCGCTGACACCCTCGAAGTGGCCGGGGTCGTCGCGTGATCGGGCCCTTCGCGCTGGTCTGCCTGGACATGGCGGGCACGACCGTGCGGGACGACGGCGCGGTGGAGGCCGCCTTCACCACCGCGCTGGCGGCCGTCGGGGTCGCGCCGGGGACCGCCGGCTACGCGGAGGCCCAGGAGGTCGTGCGCGACACCATGGGATGGTCCAAGGCGGACGTGTTCGCGGCGCTCCTGGATCCCGACGAGGCGGTCCGGGCGACGGCTGCCTTCGCCGCCGCCTACGAGGCGCTCGTTGCCGCCGGTGACGTCGACGAGATCCCGGGGGCTCGCGCGGTGATGCGCAGCCTGCGCTCCCGGGGGGTCCGGGTGTGCCTCACGACCGGCTTCGCCCCGTCGACCCGGGACGCGTTGGTCGACGCGCTGGGCTGGCGGGACGAGATCGACCTGGCCCTCTCTCCGGCCGACGTCGGTCGGGGCCGTCCCGCGCCCGACATGATCCTGGGCGCCATGGACCGCCTGGGCGTCGACGAGCCCGGGGCTGTCGCCGTCGTGGGCGACACGGTGAGCGACCTGGAAGCCGGTTCCCGGGCGGGGGCGGGGGCGGTGATCGGCGTGCTCAGCGGGGCCCACGACGAGGCCACGCTCGCCGCGGCGCCGCACACGGTGATCATCGCCGACGTGAGGGGCCTGCTCGCGGTCCTCGAGCACGAGCTACCCCGCTGAGCAGGGCATCTCGACAAAAACTGAAACGTGTTCTATAATTTCAGGCACAGGGCCGGGGATCCACCCCGGACGAGGACGTGACCATGGACGACGTGGAGCTCATGCGCCGGGCGATGGCGCTGGCCGCCGGGGTCCGTTCCACCACCGCGCCGAACCCCTGGGTGGGCAGCGTGGTCGTGCCGTCTGAGCCTTCGGGCTCGGGCGCCGGGCCCTCCTTCGAGGGCGCCACGGCACCACCGGGCGGCCCGCACGCCGAGGTCGTGGCGCTCGCGGCTGCGGGGACGCGGCACGGGGCGCCACGCTCTACGTCACGCTGGAGCCCTGTGCGCACCACGGGAGGACACCGCCGTGCACCGCCGCCATCATCGAGGCGGGTGTCGCCCGGGTCGTGGTCGGCGTCGAGGACCCGGATCCGCTGGTGGCGGGACGGGGCATCGCCGCGCTGCGCCACGCCGGGATCGACGTGACCGTGGGCGTGGCGTCCGGCGAGGTCGCCGAGCAGCTGGCTCCCTACCTCAAGCACCGCCGCACGGGGCAGCCCTGGGTGGTGCTGAAGATGGCGGCCAGCCTCGATGCCCGCACCGCAGCGCCGGACGGCACCAGCCGCTGGATCACCGGAGAGGCGGCCCGCCACGACGTGCACGTCCTGCGGTCCCGTTCCGACGCCGTCCTGGTCGGGGCGGGCACGGTCAGGGTGGACAACCCCGAGCTGACAGTCCGGCTCCATGACGGGCTCGATCACGCCCAACCGCTCCGCGTCGTGCTCGGCCAGGCACCGCCCGGTGCCCGGGTGCAGCCGGCCCTCGAGCTCTCGGGCGAGCTCGACGACGTGCTGAGCGAGCTCGGGCGGCGTGGGGTGATCCAGTTGCTGGTCGAGGGCGGGGCCACCGTGGCGCACGAATTCCACGCTGCCGGCCTGGTCGATCGCTACGTCCTCTACCTGGCGCCGGTGTTCTTCGGGGGCGACGACGCCCGCCCGCTTTTCGCCGGCCCCGGGGCTGGCACAATTGGTGATGTATGGAGAGGCAGGCTGGTGTCGGTCGAGCGACTGGGAGAGGATCTTCGCGTGGAGGTGGCCGTCTGATGGGGTTGTCGACCGTGCAGGACGCCATCGACTCCATCGGCCGCCTCGGCATGGCCGTCGTCGTGGACGACGAAGACCGCGAGAACGAGGGGGACCTCGTGATGGCGGCCGAGGCCGCGACGCCCGAGAACATCGCCTTCTTCCTGGCCCACACGTCGGGCGTCATCTGCGTCCCGCTGCTGCCCGAGCGGGCGGACCTCCTCGATCTGCCCCTGATGGTCACGGCCAACACCGAGGCGCAGCGGACGGCCTTCACGGTGAGCGTGGACTATCGGCACGGCACGACGACCGGGATCTCCGCCGCGGACCGGGCGGCCACGATCGCCGCGCTGGTCGACAGGGACACGCGCCCGAACGACCTCAACCGGCCCGGGCACATCTTCCCGCTGCGCTACCGGACGGGCGGCGTGCTCAAGCGGGCGGGACACACCGAGGCAACCGTCGACCTGAGCCGCGCCGCTGGGCTGTCGCCCGCCGGCGTGCTCTGCGAGATCGTGACCGAGGACAAGTCCGAGATGGCGCGGCTGCCGGATCTGGAGCGCTTCGCCAAGAGGTTCGACCTCCCGCTGATCTCCATCGCCGAGCTGATCCGCTACCGGCGACAGAACGAGAAGCTGGTGCGCCTCGTCTCCGAGGCGCGTATCCCGGCCAAGGACCGGGAGTTCAGGGCCTTCGTCTACGAGTCCGTGCTGGACAACGAGCAGCACCTGGCGCTCGTCATGGGCGACGTGGCCGGGAGCGAGGACGTCCTGGTGCGGGTGCACTCCGAGTGTCTGACCGGCGACGTGTTCGGTTCTCTGCGCTGCGACTGCGGTCCCCAGCTGCAGGCCGCGCTCGATTTGATCGAGCAGGAGGGGCGCGGTGTGCTGATCTACCTGCGCGGCCACGAGGGGCGGGGCATCGGCCTCGGCCACAAGATCCGGGCCTACCAGCTGCAGGAGGAGGGGCACGACACGGTCGACGCCAACCTGCAGCAGGGCCTGCCGGTCGACAGCCGCGAGTACGGCATCGGGGCCCAGATGCTGGTGGACCTCGGTGTGACGACCATGCGCCTGATGACGAACAACCCGGTCAAGTACGGCGGTCTCGAGGGGTTCGGCCTCGACATCACCGAGCGGGTGCCGTTGCAGACCTCGGCGAACCCGGAGAACATCGCCTACCTGCGCACCAAGCGGGAGCGCATGGGCCACCTGCTGCACGGGCTCGACGACGTCCTGTGACGGCCCGTTCCGCCTGATGGCCGGCTCGGATCTCTTCGCCCTGCCCGAGGGCGCGCTCGGCGACGTGGCGTCCCGGGTCGGGGCCAGCCTGCGCGGTGAGCACAACGGCACGGGTCTGCGGATCGGGATCGCGTGCGCCCTCTTCAACGGTGGCGTGACCCTGCGCCTGCTGGACGGGGCGCTCGGCGCGCTGGAGGAGGCCGGCACCGACCGCACCGACGTCACCGTGGCCTGGACGCCCGGTGCGTTCGAGTTGCCCCTCGTGGCGCGGGCCTTCGCCCAGGCCGGCAAGGTCGACGCCGTCCTGTGCTTCGGCGCCGTCATCCGGGGCGACACGGGGCACTACGACTTCGTGGCGGGGGAGTGCGCGTCGGGGATCCAGCAGGTGCAGTTGGCCACCGGCGTGCCGGTGGTCTTCGGAGTGCTGACGACGGACACTCTCGAGCAGGCGCTCGAGCGCTCGGAACCCGACGAGACCAACAAGGGCCGCGAGGCGGCACTGACCGGGATCGAGATGGTGCGGCTCCTGCGGGGCGGACCCTTCTCGTAAGAGGTCTCGCCGGGAGTGCCGCCGCCGGCGCCATTCATGGAGCATTCACACGACGGACACGGCGCGGACACCTCGGCTCCGTAGCGTGGCGCGGACCAGGTGACCAGCAGGCCGGGAGGAAAGGTCCGCATGGAGGAGACGGCGCGGCGCAGGCAACGGGGCGGATCCGCTCGATCATGCCCACACGTCCGAGCAGGCGGCTCCGGTCGACCCCGCTCAATTCCGGTTCCGTGCCGGCGTCCGGCGCGAGGGCGCGTTCACCGTGCGCTACGCCACCATCCACGGCTATCGCCGCGCCTACGTGAAGGCCGGCACCGGCCCGGCCATGCTCCTCATCCACGGCATCGGTGACAGCTCGGACACCTGGCGCCCGGTGGTCGAGCAGCTGGCCGAGCACCACACGGTGATTGCGCCGGACCTGCTCGGCCACGGGCGCTCGGAGAAGCCTCGGGCCGACTACACCATCGCCGGCTTCGCCAACGGGATGCGCGACCTCCTGACCGTCCTGGAGGTCGAGCGAGTCACCGTGGTGGGCCACTCGCTCGGCGGCGGGGTGGCGGCGCAGTTCGCCTACCAGTTCCCCGAGCGCTGCGAGCGCCTGGTGCTGGTGGGCAGCGGGGGGATCGGGCGCACCGTGAGCCCGCTCCTCCGCCTCGCTGCCGTTCCGGGCATCGAGGCCCTGATGCCGTTGCTCGGACTCCCGCCCATGCGGGTGGCGAGCCGCATCGGTGCCGGGCTCCTCCGCATGCTCGATACTCCGCTCGGTCGCGATGCCGAGGAGATCCTCGCCGTGTTCGACGCGCTGCCCAACACCGAGGCCCGGCGGGCCATCCTGCGCACCCTGCGCTCGGGCGTCGACTGGCAGGGCCAGGTGATCACGATGCTCGACCGGGCGTACCTGGCCGAGGGCGTGCCGACCCTCATCGTCTGGGGCAGGCACGATGCCATCATCCCGCTCGGGCACGGACGGCTCGCTCACGCCGCCATTCCCGGCAGCGTGCTCGAGATCTTCGACGAAGCGGGTCATTTCCCGCACCACACCAATCCGGCGCGGTTCGTCCAGCTGGTGCACGACTTCGCGGAGCGCACGACACCGGCCGAGTTCGACCGGGACGACTGGCGCATCCGGCTCCGGCGCGGCCGGCGCACCACCGGGGTGACGGACACGATCGAGACCATGGGCGAGACGGACCCGGACGAGGCGGACGCAAGGGTCGAGTTGACACTGGTGGAGCAGACGCTGGAACAGGCGCCCAGCGTCCAGTGATGCACGGACCCATCGGCGGACGGGTCGCGGGCTCCGGGCGGGTCGCCGGCGCCGGCCGGGGAGCCCGGGTCTAGTACAGGATCAGCTGGGTGCAGCGATACGACGCCATCAACCGCTCCGACGTCTCGTTGGTCACCATGGCGTCCCAGACCTGGGTCGTGCGCCCGGTGTGGAGGGGTGACGCCGTCGCCACCACGAGGTCGCCCTCCCTGGCGCTCGAGATGAAGTTGGCCGAGCAGTCGACCGTGGTGAAGCTCTTGGCGCCCTCGGGCCAGTGGTGGTTGACCCCGAAGGCACACAGGGCGTCGGCCAGGGTGATGACCACGGGCGCCCACAGGAAGCCGGTCCCGGCAATCAGGTCGTGGGTGACGGTCAGCCGGGCGATCGGGCCCTCGTCGTTGCCCTCGTGCGGAATCTCGATGCCGAGCAGGTTCAAGAAATTGAAGACGTCGTAGGGCGGGGGCACCGGCACAGCTTGCCGCACGGGCAGGGCCGACGGCACGCCCCAGGCACGGCCACCGCCGCCGGTCTGCGAAGATCTACCCCCATGCTCCGCCTCGTCCTGCCCAAGGGCTCGCTCGAACGCGCCACCATGCAGCTGTTCGAGGATGCCGACCTGGCCGTCGACCGCGCCTCGGACGTCGCCTACCGCGCCAGCATCGCGGACCCCCGCATCAGCGAGGTGCGGATCCTGCGGCCCCAGGAGATCCCCGTCTACGTGGCCGACGGGCTCTTCGACCTCGGCATCACCGGACGCGACTGCATCGAGGAGCGGGGGAGCGAGGTGGTGTCCCTCGGCCAGCTCGCCTACTCCAAGGCCACCTCCAACCCGGCCCGGATCGTGCTCGCCGTCGGTGCCGACTCGCCTGCCCACTCGCTGGCCGAGCTGGCCGCTGCCGTGGCCGACCGCCCCGGCCGCCTGCGCGTCAGCACCGAGTACCCCGAGCTCACTCGCAAGGCGCTCGCTGCGCACGGCATCGACGCCGACATCGCGCTCTCCTACGGCGCGACGGAGGCCAAGGTGCCCGACATCGCCGACGCCGTCGTCGACATGACCGAAACCGGCAGCGCACTGCGCGCGGCAGGGCTCCGCGTGATCGCGACGCTGCTCGTGTCGCACACCGAGCTCATCGCCAACCCGACGGCGGCGGCCGACCCCGAGAAGCGCCACGCCATGGGCCAGATCCTCACCCTGCTGCAGGGCACGCTCGAGGCGCGGGGCAAGGTGCTCGTCAAGCTCAACGTCGCGGCCGAGAACCTCGATGCCGTCCTCGCCGTCCTGCCCTCCATGCGCGCCCCGACGATCTCGGAGCTCTCCGGCGGCGGCGCCTCCGCCCTGGAGGCCGTCGTCGCCAAGTCCGACATCAACATCCTCATCCCGGCGCTGCGCGACCAGGGCGCCAGCGACATCCTGGAGATCCCGCTGTCCAAGATCGTCCACTGACGTGGCCGGCCCCGTCCCGCCCGCCGGGCCCCGTCACGGGCGCGTCGCCTCGTTCGACCCCGCCCGGGGCCTCGGCACGGTGACCGAGGACGGCGGTGCCTCCTACGGGTTCCATGCCACCGCGATCGCCGACGCGAGCCGCCGCATTCAGGTGGGCGCCGAGGTGACGTTCACGGTGGGCCCGGGCCACCGCGGCCTCTACGAGGCGCGGTCGCTCGTGACCGTCGACGCCCCCTCGGGCTCCCACCAGCGCCCGGCGTAACGCCGGGCGAACACCTCGAGGGCCGCGTCGGTGCCGGCGCGGTCGCCGGTGGCGAGCAGGTCGAGCAGGAGGCCGCGCGTGACCGCCAGCCCGAGCCTGGCGTGGACCCGGGCGACATCGGCGGGCACGCCAACCGACGTCGCCACGGCCACGTTCGCCTCGAGCCAGCTCTCCAGGTCGTCCTTGAGCAAGGGGACCGCGGGCTCGTCGCCCTGGAGCGCCCGCCCGTAGAGCGCGAAGAACAGACGCTCGAAGCCGGCGAGCGCGGGGTCGGACACGTGGGCCCACATCCGGCGCACCAGCTCGTCGGTCTCACCGCCGGCGTCCGCGCCGATGGCGGCGAACGCGGCTTTGGTGCGCGCCTCCACCTCGCCGGCGACCTCGAGCAGCAGGCCGTCCTTGGAGCCGAAGTGGTACAGGAGCATCCGGTGGCTCGTCCCGACCGCCTCGGCGACGCGGCGGAGGCTCTGGTCGGCCAGCCCGTCGGCGGTGAAATGCTCGATCACCGCGTCGAGCAACTGCTCCCTGGCTGCTTGTCCTGGCATGTACCAAATGGTACATTACCGGCCGACGGCAGCGGCGGAACAGAAGGAGGCAGCCCGTGGCGCAGCAGGTGATCGAGCGGACGGCGACGACAACGGCGGACGCGGCCGCCGTCTACGCCCTCCTGGCCGACGGCTCGACCTGGCCCGAGTGGTCCCCCCTCGGCTCGTTCGAGCTCGTCGAGCCCGGGGACGGCACCCCCGAGGGTCTCGGCGCGGTGCGCCTGTTCACGACGGGGCGGATCGAGAGTCGCGAGCGGGTCGTCGAGCGCAGGCCCGGTGAGGTCTTCGCCTACGAGCTCGAGGCGGGCCTGCCCCTGCGCGACTACCGGGCGGTCGTCACGCTCACTCCCACCGAGGGTGGCACGTCCATCCGGTGGCGCTCGACCTTCCGGGCCAAGGTGCCCGGCACCGGTTGGCTCTACCGCCGCCAGCTGGGCTCGTTCATCGGCCGGACCGTCGAGGGGCTGGCTGCCGCGGCCCGGGCCCGGCTGCCCGAGCGGTAGTCGCTAGCCGGCGGAGCCGCCGGAGGCCGGGCCCGTGTCGGCGGCGTTCTCGGCGCCCGACTGCTCGGCACCTTCCAGGCGCACGAAGGCCAGCCGGAGCTGGGAGAGGGACTCGTGCAGGGATGGCTCCGCCTCCCCGAGGCGGCCGCGGAGGCCGTCGAGCAGGTAGCCCAGGCCGTCGATGGCCAGCCGGGCCTGGAAGAGCATCGGGGGCGTCTGCGAGAGGTAGATGGCGGACAGCTCGAAGAGCCCGTAGCAGTGGTTGGCCACCACGACCTCGGCCGGGGTGTTGGCCAGCTGGGCGCGCATGGCGTCGACCTCCGCCTGTGCCTCGGCCTCGGAGGCCTCGTTCGACGGATCCGTGACGTCCCTGTCGCCGGTGGGGGTGAAGCGTGGCGGGGCGGCATCGTCTCCCTCTTGGTTGGGGAAATGCTCGCCCGACGGTGTCCAAAGGCTGCTCATGCTGGTACTGTATGTTCCTTGACTACTTGGAAGCGGGGCCTCCACTGAGAGGCCTCCACCTGGCCACCACCCGCGGGAGCGGGGAGCACCGTGCGCCAGGTCGATCGCCCTTCGGGCGCGGGCATCGCCCGCGGGTCGGCCTCGCCTCCACGGATTGGCTTGCGGAAGGACCGCGGCCCGAGTGAGAGGTGTGATGACGCATCGTCGCTGAAACCACAACTGAGCACCGGATCAATGACCGAATCCGTGCCCGTGAAGTCCGGCTCGTGGACCCCGACGGTGCCCAACTAGGCATCAAGCCGCTCCCCGAAGCGCTGGCGATCGCCAAGGAGCTCGACCTCGATCTCGTGGAAGTGGCCCCCATGGCCAACCCGCCCGTCTGCCGCATCATGGACTTCGGCAAGTTCAAGTTCGACGAGGCCCAGCGGGCCAAGGAGAGCCGGCGCAAGACGGTCCACGTCGGGATCAAGGAGATGAAGTACCGGCCCAAGATCGGCCCGGGCGACTTCGACACCAAGACCCGGCAGGTGGCCAAGTTCCTGGGTGAGGGGCACAAGGTCAAGATCACGATCATGTTCCGAGGCCGCGAGGTGTACCACCCCGAGCACGGCAAGCGGATCCTCGATCGCATCGCGGAGCAGATGGAGGGCATCGCCAAGGTGGAGGCCGAACCCAAGCTCGATAACCGCAACATGATCATGGTGCTCGCTCCCGACAAGCGGGCCCGCCAGGCGGCGCAGTCGAGGGCAACCAGCCAGCAGCGCTCCGGGAAGGGCACGCCCACCGCCAAGGTGGAGGGTGGGCCGGAGGGCTCCCCGGCCGAGGTGAACGGGAGCGCGCAGCCGGCCGGAGAAGCCAGTGCAGTCAGCGAAGTCGCCGCATCAGCCGAAGAGGGATGACGCAATGCCGAAGATGAAGACGGACAGGGGCGCCGCAAAGCGCATCAAGGTGACCGGCACCGGCCGGTTGCGCCGGCGCAAGGCCTTCCGGTCGCACCTGCTCGAGAAGAAGACGAGCGTGCGCACGCGCCGGCTCGGACGTGAGTCCGACATCGCCAAGGCCGACGAGCGGGCGACCCGCCGGATGCTCGGCATCTGAGCGACGCGGCCGCAGCGACGCGCCGGCGCACACCGACCCGACCCACCACGAGAGTTCGAAGAGAGGAGCACCCCCATGGCCAGAGTGAAGCGTGCCGTCCACGGCCGCAAGCACCACCGCGCTGTCCTGGAGCAGGCAAAGGGGTACTACGGCAACAAGAGCCGTTCCTACCGGGCCGCCAACGAGCAGCTCATGCACTCGATGCAGTACGCGTTCCGCGACCGGCGGGCCCGCAAGGGTGACTTCCGCAAGCTGTGGATCCAGCGCATCAACGCCGGGGCCCGCCAGCACGGACTGAGCTACAGCAGGCTCATCAACGGCCTGCACCTCGCCGGCGTCGAGGTGGACCGCAAGGTGCTGGCCGACCTGGCCGTCAGTGACCCCGAGGCGTTCGGCGCGCTCGTGGAGACGGCGCAGCACGCGCTGTCGAACGCGCCCGTGGCGGAGGTCGCTTCCTGACCCAGCGGCTGGCCTTCACGCACCGGCGGGTCCGCCGGCTGCGCGGCCTGCTGCAGAAGCGTTCGGCGCGCTGGAGCGAGCGCGCCTTCGTCGCCGAGGGAGCCGAGCTCATCCGCTGTGCGCTCGAGGCCGGCGCGCCCGTCGAGTCGGTCTACGTGTCGCCCGACGGCGATCACGACCGCGCCACCCAGGATGTCTGCCGGCGGGCTCTCGCGGCCGGGGCCCGCGTGTTCCCGCTGGGCCCCGGGGTGCTGGAGCGGGTCGCCGACACGGTGACGCCCCAGCCCGTCCTCGCCGTGCTCCCCATGCTCGAGGAGCCGCCGACGGGCGCGGACGTGTGGTCGGCCCGGCCCGGCTCGCTCATCGTGGTCCTGGTCGACGTGCGCGACCCGGGCAACGCCGGCACCGTGCTGCGGGCCGCGGACGCATCGGGCTCGACGGCGGTGCTCTTCGCCGGCGAGTCCGTCGATCCGTACAACCCCAAGACGGTGCGGGCCTCGGCCGGCTCGCTCTTCCACGTCCCCCTCGCGGTGCGGGACGACCCGCTCGCCTTGGCCTCCGAGCTCTCCGCCGCCGGCTTCCGGACCCTCGCCACCGTCGTCCGGGACGGCGCGGACTACGCCGGTCTCGACTGGTCCGTGCCCACGGCACTCTTCCTGGGCAACGAGTCCTCCGGGCTCGACCCCGCCCTGTGCGGGGAGCTCGCGGGGTCGCTCGCCATCCCCATGGCCGGGCGCGCCGAGTCGCTCAACGTCGGCGTCGCCAGCGCGGTGGTCTGTTTCGAGGCCTTCCGCCAGCGCCGGGGGGAGGTCCCCGGGGCACGTAGCATCTCAAGCGGCGGCAAGGCTCGACATGGTGACTGACAACGTGGATCTCGACATCGAGGGCATCGCCGGCGACGGCGAGCGGGCCATCGCGGGCGCGCACTCGACGGAGGTGCTGGCGCAGGTCGAGACCGAGTACCTCGGCAAGCGCTCCACGCTCACCAGGGCGCACCGCACCCTGGGCGGCCTGAGTCCCGAGGCGCGCAAGGAGGCCGGGCGCCGCCTCAACGAGGTCCGCACGCGGCTCGAGTCCCAGCTGGCCGACCGCCGGGCGGCACTGGCCGAGACCGAACGGGCCGAGGCCCTGCAGGCGGACCGCTTCGACCTGACGGAGGTGATCCCCGCCCGGGTGCTCTCTGCGGCCTCCCGCGGCCACCTTCACCTCGTGACCCAGGCCCGGGGCGAGCTCGAGGACGTGTTCGTGGGCATGGGCTTCACCGTCGCCGAGGGCCCCGAGGCGGAATCGGACTGGTACAACTTCGAGGCGTTGAACATCCCGCCGGCTCACCCGGCGCGCGGCATGTACGACACCATGTACCTCGACATCGGGGAGCCCGAGACGGTGCTGCTGCGCACCCACACGTCACCGGTGCAGATCCACCTCATGGAAGAGGCCGTCCGCTCGGACTCGCTGCCCATCCACGCCGTGATGCCGGGGAAGTGCTTCCGCCTCGACACCCCCGATGCGCGGCATCTCCCGGTGTTCAACCAGATCGAGGGGCTGGTGGTCGACCGCGACATCACCTTCGGCGACCTCGCCGGCACCATCCAGGCCTTCACCGAGGCCTACTTCGGCGAGGGCATGCAGTCGCGCCTGCGGCCGGCGTACTTCCCCTTCACCGAGCCGTCGGCCGAGTTCGAGATCACCTGCACGCTCTGCCTGGGCGAGGGGTGCCGTACCTGCTCGCACACGGGCTGGATAGAGCTGGGCGGCTGCGGCATGGTCGACCCCGCCGTGTTCGCCGCGGTCGGCATCGACCCCGCCGTCTGGTCGGGCTTCGCCTTCGGCTTCGGCATCGACCGGCTGGCACAGATGCGCCACGCCATCCCCGACATGCGCTCCTTCTTGGAGAACGACATCCGCTTCCTCTCGCAGTTCTGACCCCTTCACCGACGACTCAGCCCACCAACGAGAAAGACCTCCCAGACCACCGTGCGCGCTCCGCTCAGCTGGCTCCGTGACTTCGCTCCCTTCCCCGACGACGTCGGGGCGCTGCGGGCCGCACTCGACGACCTGGGGCTGGTGGTCGAGGGGATCGAGCACGTGGGCGAGGGGCTGGGCGATGTCGTCGTGAGCCGTGTCATGGAGATACGTCCCATCGAGGGGGCCGACCGGATCCGGCGGGTCGTGGTCGACGCCGGGGCGGACCCGCTCGAGATCGTCTGCGGGGCGGACAACTTCGCCGTGGGGGACCGGGTCCCCCTGGCACCGGTGGGGGCGATCCTGCCCGGTGGCTTCGAGATCGCCCGCCGCACGATGCGCGGTGTGGTCTCCAACGGGATGCTGTGCTCGGGGAGGGAGCTCGGGATCTCCGACGACGGTGCGGGGCTCCTGGTGCTCGGCGAAGGAGCGCCCGCCGACCCGGGCACCCCGCTCACCGAGGCGCTGGGGCTCGAGCCCGACACCGTCTTCGACATCACCGTCGAGGGCAACCGCCCCGACGCGTGGTGCATCGTGGGGATCGCCCGCGACCTGGCCGCCCGCCTGGGGCTCGCCTTCTCCGCTCCCGAGCCACCCGAGCCGCCGCCCAGCGGTCGGCCGGTCGAGGCGCTGGCGACGGCGGCGGTGGAGTCGCCGGACCTCTGCCCGCGCCTGACCGTGTCCGTGCTCGGCGACGTCGTGGTGGGGCCGTCGCCGCGCTGGATCGCCCAGCGGCTGCTCTTGGCCGGCATGCGGCCGATCAACAACGTGGTCGACGCGTCCAACTACGTGATGCTCGAGCTGGGCCAGCCCACGCACCCCTATGACCTGTCGCTGCTCCCCGGGCGCGGTCTGCTCGTCCGGCGAGCGCACGAAGGGGAGAAGCTGGTGACGCTCGACGAGGTGGAGCGCACGGTGGGCGTGCGGGGACGAAGCCTGGGCGACACGGGCGAGGACTGCCTCATCTGTGACGCGGAGGGTACGCCGGTCGGCATCGGGGGCATCATGGGCGGCGCCTCGTCGGAGATCGCGCAGTCCACGACCGAGGTCCTGCTCGAGGCGGCCTACTTTGCTCCCATGGCGATCGCCCGCACCTCCAAGCGCCTGGGCGTGCGCACCGAGGCGTCGGCGCGCTTCGAGCGCGGCTGCGACCCGTGGGGGATAGAGCCCACGGTGCGGCGCTTCTGCGAGCTCCTGGCCGAGAGCGTCCCCGGGCTCAGCGTGGCCGACGGGATGCTCGATGTCCGCGGTGAGGTGCCCGAGCCCTTCGTGGTCTCGGTGCCCGTCACCCGGGTCCACAGCCAGGTCGGCGTCGAGCTCGAGCGGGACGAGATCGCCCGGCTCATCGAGCCGATCGGGTTCACGGTCATGGACCTCGCCGGCGACGCCGGCCCAGGGCGTGGTGGTGGCGCCGGGCAGGTGACGGTGGTCGTGCCGACGAACCGACCGGACGTGCGGCCCGAGCCCTACGGGGTCGACGACGTGATCGAGGAGATCGCGCGCATGTTCGGGTACAGCAACATCCCGCGGCGGGTTCCCACGTGGCCCCAGCCCGGGCGGCTGACGTCATTGCAACGGTCGCGGCGGTCCCTCAAGGACGTCCTGTGCGGACTGGGTGCGTCGGAGGGTTGGACGGACACCTTCGTCTCGGCGGCGGCGCACGCCGACATCGGCCTCCCGGGCCGCGAGGTGCGGGTGGCCAACCCGCTCGATGCGGAAAAGCCGTTCCTGCGGCGGTCCCTCATGCCCGGCCTCCTCGGAGCGCTGTCCTACAACACCAGCCGTCGCCAGCCCGAGGTGCGCCTCTTCGAGGTGGGCGTTGTCTTCTCGCATCCCGACGACGGCGCGCCGCGGGTGGTCGAGCGCGCCGGTGCGGGCGGGGCCGAGACCGCCGAGCTGCCGGGTGAGCGCGAGATGCTCTCGGCTGTCTTCGCTCGGGACTCCGACGACGCCCGTGACGCCGTGGCGTCGTGGCACGTGATCGCCGAGGCGCTCCATCTCGACCACGTACGGCTGGCCGCCCCCGGCGACGGGCTGCCGCCGCTCCCGGGCCTGCACCCCACGCGGTCGGCCCATGTCCTGGCGCAGGGCGGGAGTGCCGGGACGGTCACGGTCGGCTCCGTCGGCGAGGTCGACCCTGGTGTCGCCGCCACGTTCGGGCTGACGCGGACCTCAGGCTCGGGCACGTCGCCACGGCGCGTCGGTTGGCTCGAGCTCGACGTCGGCCTGCTGTTCGACGAGACGCGCGTGCCCCGTCGCACGACGGTGGGCGGCGCGGTCAGCCGCTTCCCGTCGTCGGACATCGACCTGGCGTTCGTGGTGGAGGACCGCCACCCGGCGGACGCCGTGGCCGAGGTCCTCCGCTCCGCCGCCGGCGAACTGCTCGAGTCGGCGACCCTGTTCGACGTCTACCGGGGCGCCGGGATCGAGGAGGGCACGCGCAGCCTGGCCTACCGCCTTCGCTTCTGCTCGCCCGAGCGCACGCTCACCGACGAAGAGGTCGGCGTGCTGCGCGCCCGTTGCATCGAGGCTGCCGCGACCGCGTTCGGAGCCGTGCTCCGTTGACCATGACCGGCGGCGCCGGCCAAGACGAGCTGTGCCCGTGAGCGTGGACCCCCGCACGCTGGCCCGCTCCGCGCTGGTGCGGGTGCCCCGGCTCTTCGACCTGGTCAGCGGCCCGTCGCGCTTCCGGCTGGCCAGCGCGCTGGGGCGGGTGGCCGAGCTCGAGTTCCGGGCGCTCCCGCTCCTCACGGCGAGGCCTGACCCGCTCGTCCTGGACGTGGGGGCAAACGTGGGTCAGTCGATCTACTCCATCGCCACCGTGATGCCGCGGGCCCGCATCGTCTCCTTCGAGCCGAACCCGGCCCTGCACGACACCTTGCGCCGCGTGCTGGCGCGGTTCCCGACCGCCCGTCTCGAGCCGGTTGGCCTGGGGGCAGCGCCGAGGAGCGGGACGCTCTACACCCCGGTCTACAACGGCCACGTGTTCCCCGGGCTGAGCTCCTTCGACCAGGCGGCCGCGGCCGGATGGCTGTCGCCCGCCACCATCTACGGCTTCGATGCCGCCCGACTGGCCATGCAGGAGACCACGGCGGTCATCCGCACCCTGGACGAATTCGACCTGGCCCCCGACGTGGTCAAGATCGACGTGCAGGGGATGGAACCGGCCGTGGTGAAGGGCGGGCTCGGCACCATCGCGGCGCACCGCCCGGCCATCATCGCCGAGTCGGTACGGCCCGACAGCGAGACGTTCGGCCTGCTCGAGCCCCTGGGCTACCGCCTTATGGAATGGCAGCACGGATCCTTGGTGCCGGCCACGGGGTCCCGCGTGAACCAGATCCTGATCCCCGGTCCCGGCGCGGAGGGCTGATCGTCCCGCCCCGCCCGCGCCATGTGGCACCGACCGTCTCGGCGCCGCCGTGGCATCGTGAGCGGGTGGAGGTCCGGCAGATCGATCCCGCCGACGAGGACGCCGTCGCCGAGTGGCACGGCGTGCTGAACGCCGTCGAGCGGGATGTCTGGCCGGACCGATCCGGCTTCAGCCTGCGGGACATCCGGGCGTTTGCCAGGCACCGTGGGAATTACCGCCGGTTCGATCTGCTCGCCGCCGCGGCTGAGCCCGGGGGGCCCGTTCTCGGGGTGGGGATGATGGAGGTCCCGCTGCGGGACAACCTCCACAGCGTCGAGGTCACCGTGGCGGTCCACCCCGAGCACCGCCGCCAGGGAGCGGGCAGAGCCATCGTGGAGCGGATGGCGGCGCTGGCCGCCGCCGACGGACGCGGCGCGCTCAATGCCATCGTCGACGTCCCGCTGGCGATCGCCGACACACACCCCGGGGCGGCCTTCGCGCGCCACGTCGGGTTCGTCGCCACCCTGCCCGGCAACCTCCGCTACCTGACGGTCCCGATGCCGGCCGCCCGGGTGGAGGAGTTGCGCGGCGTGGTCAGCCGCGCCCGGGACGCTGCCGCCTACCGGTGCGTGACCTTCACGACGCCGTGGCCCGAGGAGTTCCTCGAGGACCACTGCGAGCTCCTGCGCCGCATGTCGACGGACGAGCCGGCGGGCGACGGCGACAAGGAGGAGGAGGTCTGGGACGAGCAGCGCATCCGCGAGTACGACGAGGTGCTGGCGGACCGCGGCGTCTGGAAGCTGGCCGCCGTCGCCCGCCACGTCGGCTCGGGGCACCTCGTCGCGTTCACCGAGCTCCTGCTGTCGCCCGAGGCGCCGACCGAGGCCTGGCAACTGGCCACCCTGGTGCACCCGGCCCACCGGGGCCACCGCCTGGGCCTGGCCGTGAAGCTGGCCAATCTCGACGCGCTGGCGGACGTGGCGCCGTCGGTGCGCCGCATCGTCACGGGCAACGCCCGGGTGAACGCCCCGATGATCGCGGTCAACGACCTCATGGGCTTCGAGATCGCCGGCGCCGGCTGGTTCTGGCAGAAGGACCTGCGGACCGGGTGAAGGACGGGAGGGTCCAGCTCGAGCAGTACCGCATGTTTATGCAGTTATGTGTATACTGATGCGATGAAGGCCGGGATCGTCGGGGCGTCGGGGTACACCGGGGCCGAGCTGCTGCGGCTGCTTGCCGCGCACCCCGCCTTCGAGGTGGCGGTGGCGACGGCACACTCGCACGCCGGTGAGTCGGTGGGGGCCCACACCCCCTCCCTGGCCGCGGCCTATCCCGGGCTGCTCTACGAGGAGAACGACCCGGGGCTCCTCGACGGTCTCGACCTCGTCTTCTGCGCGCTGCCGCACGGAGAGTCGCAACGGATCGTCCCCGACCTGCGGGGGCGGGTCGGTCGGATCGTCGACCTCGCCGCCGACTTCCGCCTTCGCGATGCGTCGCTGTACCCGCGCTGGTATGGCGAGGAGCACGCTGCGCCGGCACTGCTGACCGAGGCCGTGTACGGGTTGCCCGAGCTGTTCCGGCCGGGTCTGGCCGGGGCCACCCTCGTCGCCGCGGCCGGCTGCTACCCGACGGCCACCGGGCTGGCGCTGGCCCCTCTCGTCAAGCGCGGCCTGGTAGAGCCGAGCGGGATCATCGTCGACGCTGCGTCGGGCGTCTCGGGCGCTGGGCGCGGCCTGAAGGAGTCGCTGCACTTCGGGACGGTCGACGAGGACTTCGTCGCCTACGGGCTTCTGGCCCACCGCCACACGCCCGAGATGGAGCAGATCCTCGGCGCCGAGGTGCTCTTCACCCCGCACCTCGCCCCGATGGTGCGCGGCATCCTGGCCACCTGTTACGCCCGCCCCGCGGCCGGACAGGCGCTGTCGTCGGCCAGCGTGATGGATGCCCTGCACGAGGCCTACGACGACGAGCCCTTCGTGGTCGTGACCGACGACCCGCCCTCGACCAAGTCGACCGCGGGCTCGAACGCGGCGCACGTCACGGCGTGCGTCGACGCGCGCACGGGCTGGGTGGTCACGCTGTGTGCCCTGGACAACCTCGTCAAGGGCGCGTCGGGCCAGGCGATCCAGTGCGCCAATGCCGCCGTGGGTCTGCCCGAGACGACCGGGCTGCCCGTCGCCGGGGTGTACCCGTGAGCGTCACCGCGCCGCGGGGCTTCGTCGCCACCGGGGGCTCGGCCGGGATCAAGGCCGGCAGCATGCCCGATGTCGCGGTGGTGGCCACTGCCGACGGCCGCGCCGTACCGGCGGCCGGGGTGTTCACCTCCAACCTGGCCGCGGCGGCGCCGGTCCAGGTGAGCCGGGCCCACCTTGCCGCGACGGGGGGCGCCGCTGCGGGCGTGATCCTCACCTCGGGCAATGCGAACGCGGCCACGGGCGAGCCGGGACGGAGCGCGGCGGAGCGGCTGTGCGTCGCGGTCGCGGGCGATATCGGGTCCACCGCAGAGGAGATCCTGGTGTGCCAGACGGGTCTCATCGGCATCCCGTTCCCCGTCGAGCACGTCCTCCCCCAGCTGGAGCCGATCGTCATGGCACGTGGTGGGACCAAGCGCGATGCGGCACACGCGGCCCGCGCCATCATGACGACCGACACCGTGCCGAAGGAGGTCGTGGTGGCCGGTGACGGCTTCACCGTGGGCGGCATGGCCAAGGGCGCCGCAATGCTGGCCCCGAACATGGCGACGATGCTGGCGCTCTGCACGACCGACGCCGCGGTCGACGCGGCGACATTGCAGCAGGCGCTCGGCGAGGCGGTGGCGGCGTCGTTCAACGCGATCTCGGTCGACGGCTGCACCTCGACCAACGACACCGTGCTCGTGCTGGCGAGCGGCCTCGGATCGAGCCCCTCGCCCGCCGCGCTCACCGCCGCGCTCACCGGGGCCTGCCGGTCCCTCGCCGAGCAGATGGTGGACGACGCAGAGGGCGCGACCAAGGTGTCCCACGTGCACGTCCGCGGTGCGCCGAGCGACGACGCCGCCCACCAGGCGGCGCGCAAGGTCGCGGACTCCATGCTCGTCCAGTGCTCCCTCTTCGGGGAGGACCCCTACTGGGGGCGCGTCGTGTCCGAGCTCGGCTCGGCCGGGACGCCCTTCGACATCGATCGCGTGACGGTGGCCTACGGCGGCACCGTGGTGTGCGCCGCCGGGGTGGCCGTGGCGCACAACGAGGCGGCGGTGGCCGCCCACATGGCCGGGCGCCACATCGTGCTCGACTGCGACCTCGGTCTGGGGTCGGGTGAGGCGGTGGTCCTCGGGACGGACCTGAGTTACGGCTACATCGACGAGAACAGGACGACGTCGTGACGGCGCCCGGAGCGGTGCCCGTCCCGCCCAAGGTCACCCGGGTGCAGAAGGCCGCCGCGGCGAAGACCGCCGCGGTGCTGGTGGAGGCGCTGCCCTACATCCGGCGCTTCTGGGGGAAGATCGTCGTCGTCAAGTACGGCGGCAACGCGCTGCACTCGTCGAACGCGGGCAGCGGTGACGGCAGCACCGCCGAGGACGCCGCCCTCGCCTCGTTCGCCGAGGACGTCGTCCTCATGCGAGCGGTCGGCATCCTGCCGGTGGTGGTGCACGGGGGCGGTCCGCAGATCGGCGAGCTGATGGCCCGCCTGGGCAAGGAGACGGAATTCCGCAACGGGCTGCGCGTCACCGACGCGGACACGCTCGACATCGCGCGCATGGTCCTCGTCGGCAAGGTGAACCGCGACATCGTCTCCGCCATCAACGTGCACGGGCCGCTGGCCGTGGGCATGTCGGGCGAGGACGCCAACCTCATCACGGCTGCACCAACCCACGTCGACCTCGGGTTCGTCGGCAACGTGTCGGTGGTCGACCCCACCATGCTGCAACGCCTCGTGGCCGAAGGGCTGATCCCCGTGGTGGCGACCATCGGGTCCGACGAGTCGGGCCAGGCCTACAACATCAACGCCGACACCGTCGCCGGCGCCCTGGCGGAGGCCCTGCAGGCCGAGAAGCTGATCTTCCTGACTGACATCGAGGGGCTGCGGGTGGTGGCGGACGATCCCACGACGGTGATCCACAAGGCCTCCGCCGACGTGATCGACGAGATCCTCCGCAGCGGCGGGGCGCAGGGCGGCATGATGCCCAAGGTCGAGGCCTGCGCCAGCGCTGTGCGCGCCGGGGTGCACAGCGCGCACATCCTCGACGGACGCGTGCCCCACGCCCTCCTCCTCGAGCTCTTCACCGACTCGGGGGTGGGGACGATGGTGCGGCCGTGACGGATCCGACGCCGGTGCCCACGCCAGCACCAGGGCGCGACGCCCTGATGCGCACCTACGCCGACCCGCCCGCCACCTTCGTGCGCGGCGAGGGCACCGTTCTCTTCGACGCTGACGGGACGGAGTACCTCGACTTCATCACGGGGCTGGCGGTCGTGTCGCTCGGCCACGCCCACCCGGTCGTGGCCGACGCCGTCGCCGAGCAGGCGCGGACCCTGTGTCACGTCTCGAACCTGTACGGGAACACGCTGGCGCCCGAGGTCGCCTGCACCATCGACCGACTGATCAACGGCGGCACCGGCCGGGCTGGTGGGCAGGTCTTCTTCGCCAACTCGGGTGCGGAGGCGAACGAGTGCGCGCTGAAGCTGGCCCGGCGCTGGGCCGGCGGGGGCCGCCACGTGGTGATCAGCGCCGAGAACTCGTTCCACGGCCGGACGCTGGCCACGCTGACGGCGACGGGCCAACCCGAGAAGCAGACGCCGTTCCTCCCGCTGCCCGAGGGCTTCGTGCACGTGCCCTACGACGACGTCGCCGCACTCGAGACCGCACTGGACCCCGACACCGTGGCCGCTGTCCTCCTCGAGCCGCTCCAGGGCGAGGGCGGGGTGATGGTGCCCAGCTCGGACTACCTGGGCGCCGTGCGGTCGCTGTGCACGGAGCGCGACGCGCTCCTCATGCTCGACGAGGTGCAGACGGGTCTCGGCCGCACCGGCCACTGGTTCGCCTTCCAGGCGCAGGGGCTCGAGCCCGACGTGGTGACCATGGCGAAGGCGCTCGGCAACGGCATGCCGGTGGGCGCCTGCTGGGCCCGGGCCGAAGTGGCGGCCGCCTTCGGCCCAGGCGACCACGGGTCGACTTTCGGAGGGCAGCCGCTCGCGCTGGCCGCCGTGAAGGCGACGCTCGCCGTCATGGAGTCCGAGGACGTGTGCCGCCGGGCCCGCGTGGCGGGCGCGCGCCTGGCCGGCGGGCTGGGGCAGCTGCCCGGCGTCGTGTCGGTGCGTGGCGCGGGCCTGCTGCTGGCGGCACAGCTCGAGGCGCCGGTGGCCAAGGAGGCCACGGCGCTGGCGCTCCAGCGGGGCCTGCTCGTCAACCCGGTCCGTCCCGACGCGATCCGCGTGGCACCGCCCCTTCTCGTGAACGACGACGAGCTCGACGCCGCACTGCGGATACTCGGTGACGTCCTGGGCGACGTGTCCTCGGACAAGGCCGACTGAGGAGCAGGAGCACCGACCCGTGCCCGACTTCTTCGACATCGACGACCTCGATCCCGCCGCGTGGGGCCGGGTGACGGAGCTCGCGCTCGACGAGCCGCCGGAGAAGCGGCTGGCGGGCCTCGGTGTTGCGCTCCTCTTCGAAAAGCCGTCGGCGCGCACGCGCAACTCCACCGAGATGGCGGTGGTCGACCTGGGAGGGCACCCGATCTACATCCAGGGGGCCGAGGTGGGCCTGGACGTGCGCGAGACGGCGGAGGACGTGGCCCGCACGCTTGCCTGCTATCACCGCGTGCTGTGCGCGCGGGTCTTCGACCATCGTGTCCTCCTGCGCATGGCGGCCGCGCTCGAACGGAGCGGGTTCGACGTCCCGGTCGTGAACCTCCTTTCCGACACCGCCCACCCCTGCCAGGCGGTGGCCGACCTGGTCACCATGCGGGAGGCACTGGGCCGCCTGCGCGGGCGCGCCCTGGCCTACGTCGGGGACGCCAACAACATGGCCCGCTCCCTGGCCAAGGCGGGGCTCCTCGAGGGGATGGAGATCCGTATCGCCTCTCCGGCGGGCTACACGTTCTCGTCCGAGGAGCTCGCCGAGTTGCAGGCCTTCGCCGACCGCGCCGCACGGGGTGGCACCGTGCAGCTGTCGGACGACCCCCACCAGGCGGCCAAGGGCGCCGCGGTGCTCTACACGGACGTGTGGACGAGCATGGGGCAGGAGGAGGAGCGGGCGCGCCGCCTGGCGGCCTTCGAGGGCTTCACCATCGACGACGAGCTCGTCGACCAGGCCGCGGCGGACGCCGTCGTGCTGCACTGCCTGCCGGCCCATAGGGGGGAGGAGATCACCGACTCCGTCCTCGAGGGCCCGCGCTCGCTGGTGTGGCGACAGGCGGCCCATCGACGGACGGCCATGCGCGGGATCCTGGCCTGGGCGACGGAGGGCCGGGCGTGAGCGAGCACGCACCGGGCCGCCTGACCAAGAACCAGCGCCAGCACCGGATCACCAAGCTGCTGGAGTCGCAGCCGGTCACGAGCCAGGCACAGCTGGTGGTCCTGCTCGGCGACCAGGGGATCGAGGCCACCCAGACGACGGTTTCGCGCGACCTCGACGACCTGGGGGCCGTCAAGGTCCGCCTGCCCGGGGGCGAGACGGCCTACGCACTCCCCGAGCTCCCGGTGCACCAGATCGCGCCCGAGGACCACCTGCGCCGCGTGCTCGGCGAGTGGGTCGTCGAGGTGGCGCAGTCGGGGAACCTGGTGGTGCTGCGCACGCCGCCGGGCTCCGCCCACGTCGTTGGCTCGGCCCTCGACCGCAGCGGGCTCGAAGGGGTGGTGGGTACCGTGGCCGGGGACGACACGGTGCTCGTCGTGGTGGACGAGCGGGTCGGCGGTGGCACCATGGCGGACCACCTGCGCGACGTCGCAGGCATTGCCGCCGCGCACAAGATCGCTTTGAATGGGAAGGAAGAGGACCGAAATGCCTGAACGGGTTGTACTGGCCTATAGCGGTGGACTCGACACGTCGGTGGCGGTCCGCTGGCTCATCGAGAACGAGGGCGTGGAGGTCGTCGCGGTGGCGGTCAACGTCGGGCAGGCGGCCGACCGCGGCGGCGAGGACTGGGACGCCATCCGGGCCCGGGCGCTGGCCGCCGGGGCGGTCGAGGCGGTGGTGGTCGACGCCCGTCACGAGATGGCGGAGCAGTTCTGCGTGCCGGCCCTGCAGGCCAACGCCCGCTACGAGGGCAAGTACCCGCTCGTGTCCGCGCTGTCGCGCCCGGTGATCGTGCGCCACCTGGTCGCCGAAGCGCGCCGCCACCGCGCGACGGCGGTGGCCCACGGATGCACGGGCAAGGGGAACGACCAGGTTCGCTTCGAGGTGGGTGTGCGCGCCCTCGCTCCCGATCTCGGCATCTTCGCCCCCGCCCGGGTATGGGGCCTCTCCCGCGAGGACTGCGTCGAGCTGGCGGACAAGTGGGACATCCCCATCACCGTCACCAAGGAGAAGCTGTACTCCATCGACGACAACCTGTGGGGCAAGGCGATCGAGTGCGGCGCTATCGAAGACCCGTGGGCGCGGGCGCCCGACGACGTCTACACGCTCACCCGGGTGACCGAGACCGAGCCCGTCGAGGTCATCGTGGGCTTCGAGGCGGGCGTGCCGGTCACCCTCGACGGCACGCCGCTCGCCCCCTACGACCTCATCAGCCGGCTCGGGGTCCTGGCGGGCAGCCGGGGCTTCGGCCGCCTCGACATGATTGAGAACCGGCGGGTCGGCATCAAGAGCCGGGAGGTCTACGAGTGCCCGGCCGCGCTCTCGCTCATCGTGGCCCACGCGGACCTCGAGGACCTGACCCTCGAGCGCGACCTCCACCACGAGAAGGCACGCCTCGAGCCGCGCTGGTCCGAGCTGGTCTACGACGGTCTGTGGTACTCGCCGCTGAGGGACGCGCTCCAGGCGTTCATCACGGAGAGCCAGCGCCACGTCACGGGCGAGGTGCGGCTGCGCTTCGCCGCGCCGGGTACGTGCACGGTGGTGGGCCGGCGCAGCCCAGTGGGGCTGTACGACCACGGGCTCGCGACCTACGACGCCTCCGACACGTTCCGGCACGCCGACGCCGAGGGCTTCGTACGCCTGTGGGGCCTCGGTGTCGCGACGTGGTCGGCCCGCCAGGGGCCGGGCGCGGCGGCTGCGGGGAGGGCCGGGTCGTGACGCTCTGGGAGGGCCGGATCTCGACCGGCATGGCTGATGCCGTGGCGGAGTTCACCGTCAGCCTGCCCTTCGACCGGCTGCTGGCGAGCGACGATCTGGCCGGGTCGCGCGCCCATGTCAAGGGCCTCGGCAAGGCGGGGATCCTCGCCGAAAGCGAGGTGTCGTCCCTGGTTGACGCGCTCGACATCGTCGAGGAGGAGTTCGCGACCGGCGTCTTCGAGCTCGCGCCAGGGGACGAGGACATCCACACGGCCATTGAGCGGCGCGTCACGGAGCTGATCGGCGACGTCGGCGCCAAGCTGCACACGGGCCGGAGCCGCAACGACCAGGTCGCCACGGCGCTGCGGCTCTGGTGCCGTCGGTCCCTGGTCGGGGTCGCCGCGGAGATCATGGCGCTGCAGGACGCGCTGGCCCAACGCGCCAGCGAGGCCGCGGACGTGTACCTGCCCGGCTACACCCACATGCAGCGGGCGCAGCCGGTGCTGCTCGCCCACCACCTGCTGGCCCACGGCTGGGCGCTCGCACGCGACGTGGACCGGATCCTCACCACCGTCGACCGCCTCAACGTCTCGCCCCTGGGGGCGGGCGCGCTCGCCGGCTCGTCGCTGCCGCTCGATCCCGACTACGTCGCCGCCGAGCTCGGGTTCCACGGTCGCTTCGAGAACTCGCTCGACGCCGTGTCCGACCGCGACTTCGTGGCCGAGTCGCTGTTCGACCTGGCCCTGCTCGGCGTGCACCTGTCCCGGATGGGGGAGGAGATCGTGCTGTGGTCGACCGAGGAGTTCGGCTTCTGCACGCTCGATGACGCGTACGCCACCGGGAGCTCGATGCTGCCGCAGAAGAAGAACCCCGACGTGGCCGAGCTGGCCCGCGGCAAGTCGGGTCGCCTCATCGGCCACCTCAGCGCGGTGCTGGTGATGCTCAAGGGACTGCCGCTCGCCTACAACCGCGACCTGCAGGAGGACAAGGAGCCGCTCTTCGACGCCGTCGTGCAGGTCTCGCGCGCGCTGATCGCGCTGCGCGGCGTGTACGTGACCGCGACGTGGAACGAGGATCGCATGCAGTCGGCGGCGGACGGGCCGGCGGCATCCGCCATCGACCTGGCCGAGTGGCTGGTCGAGCAGGGGATGCCGTTCCGCCAGGCGCACGCGCTCGTCGGCGGGCTGGTCCGTGAGTCCCTCGAGCGCCACGTGCCGCTGGTGGAGCTGGTTGCCGCGCACCCGGATCTGGGTGAGGCCGCGGTCGAGCTGCTGGAGCCCGGTGTGGCGGTGACCCGCCGGCGGACTCCGGGAGGGGCTGGCCCCGGGCCGGTCGCCGAGCAGGCGGAGCGTTTCGTCCGCCGCCGTGAGGTCGACCGCACCCGGCTGGCGCAGTGGCGGCCGCAGGGGACACCGGCGTAGCCCCAACGGTCGTAGCAGCCTGCGGCTGCGGCGGATCCGTGGAGGATCCCCTGTGTCGTGTAACCCCCAGGTGAACGCACCATAAAGATTCGCTCAAACAGTTGCTTCGCGCCGACGGATGCGCGCACCCTGTTAGGTGCGGGCCGAGCCCATCCGGACTCACGAGGGGAAGAAGCGCCATGGAGCGAATGAGCGGCATCGACCCGATGTTCGTCTACTCCGACACCCCGGAGACACCGATGGAGATCGCGTACGTGTGCGTCTTCGATCCCACCACCGCCGAGGGTGGCTACACCTTCGAGCGCGTCTGCGGGGTGCTGGAGGCCAGGATGCCGACGCTGGCCCCCTTCCGGCGCCGGCTGGTGCCCGTCCCGTTGGGTCTCGACCATCCACGCTGGGTCGACGATCCCGAGTTCGACCTCGGGAACCATCTGCAGCGGGCCGCCCTCCCGCACCCGGGAGGTGACGAGGAGTTCACCGGCATGGTGGCCAAGGTGATGGGCCGCCCGCTCCAGCCCGAGCAGCCGCCGTGGGAGATGCACGTCATTGAGGGGCTGGCCGGCGGCATGGTCGGTCTGATCGCCAAGGTCCACCATGCCGTCATCGACGGTGTGGCGGGCGCGCTGCTGTTGGCGCAGCTCCTGGACCTCACACCCGAGGGCAGCGCGGTCGCCGAGCCGCACCCGCCCTGGCTCCCGGCGCGGCTGCCGTCGAGCACCCGGCTCATGACCGATGCACTGCCGAGCTTCATCAACAGCCCGGTGCGGGCGCTGCGCGCCGTGCGCGAGATCGGCCGCACCTCGGTGCGGCTGGCCCGCCGCGCGTTCGACGACGACAGCGGCCCGGTGTCCATCCCGCTCGGTGCGCCCTCCACCTTCGAGTCACCCGTCGGGGCCCGGCGCTCGGTCTCCTTCGCCGAGTTGGACATGGCATCGGTACGTGCGCTGAGAGACCGCTACGGGTCGACGATCAACGACGTGGTGCTGGCCGTGTGCTCGGGCGCGCTGCGTTCGCATCTGGCCGCTCACGATCAGGACACCGACAGCCCGCTCGTCGCCGTCGTGCCCGTGTCGGTGCGCGGCGATGCGCACGCGGACGCGGTGGGGAACCAGCTCTCCGCCATGTTCGTCCCGCTCGCCAACGACCGGCAGACACCCCTGGAGCGCCTTCGCACGGTGACCGCCGCCAGTGACTCGTGCAAAGGCCAGGAGCGGGCCATCGGCTTCGGCCCGATGGCCATGCTCCTCGCGGATGCCGTTCCGCCGGCACTGGCCAAGCCGGTGATCCAGCTCGGCGTGCGCTCGGGCATCCTGCGCAGGGTCCGTGCCGGCAACCTCATGGTCTCGAACGTGCCTGGCCCCGGGTTCCCCCTCTATTTCGCCGGCATGGAGCTCCGTGCGGTGCACCCGCTCGGCCCCGTGGTCGACGGGGTGGCGCTCAACATCACGGTGCAGAGCTACCGCGAGTCGCTCTTCGTCGGGATCAACGCCTGCGCCACGGCGGTACCGGACCTGCCCGGCCTCGCCCGGGCCATGGTGGATGAGCTGTCGCTGCTCAGCCGGATGGCGGCGGGGGCGGGGGTGCGGCGGGGCCCGGCGACGTCGCACCCCCGCCCCTCACCGGCGCACCTCACGGTGGTCGCACCGGGTGGTCGCCGCGACACGTCGCCGGGGGCATCGAGCGCCACGGGGTGAGCACGGCCGGCTGAGCGGGGTGGCGGCCGCCGCCCCGGGTGCGTCAGGGTTGGCCCGATGCAGCGGTCGGACTTGGAGGGTGATCCCCTCGCGGTCGCACCCTGGCTCCTCAACAAGGTCCTGGTCCGGGGTGAGCGGTCGGGGCGGATCGTCGAGGTGGAGGCCTATCACGGAGCCAACGACGCGGCGTCCCATGCCTATCGGGGCCTGACGCCGCGGACGGCGGTGATGTTCGGACCGCCGGGGTTCCTCTACGTGTACTTCACCTACGGGATGCACTGGTGCGCCAACGTGGTGTGCGGTCCCGAGGGCGAGGCGGCGGCGGTGCTCATCCGGGCCCTGGCGCCCATGGGCGGGCTGGCGGCCATGCGGGCGGCCCGCCCCGCCGCCCGTCTGGAGCGCGACCTGTGCAACGGCCCGGCCAAGCTCTGCCAGGCCCTCGGGATCACCGGGGCGGACAACGGGGCCGACCTCCTGACCCCCGCCCGGAGCCGGCGTGGGCCTCGCGGCTCGGGTCAAGCCCCGGTCCGCTTGGTGGACGACGGGACACCGCCGCCCAGGCGTCCGGGGCGCGGGACGCGGATCGGCATCAAGGAGGCGACGGACAAGCGCTGGCGCTTCTGGGTGCCGGGGGACCCCAGCCTGTCGAGACCCTGAGGGGCTCCGGAATGTCCCGGGATTCAGCCCTGTGAACAGGCAGAACAGGCTCGCCAGGGGTGTCACCGGCCTGTCACAACCGTGCAACAACGGCAGTGCATCATGCTGTCATCGCAATTCGTTGCACGGATGGCATGCGGTAGATCGAGGAGATCAACCGGCGGCGCACGCTCTCAATGCGGTCTCGTTTGGCGACGAGGTCGGAGCGGAAAGCCAGTTGAGCTTCGAACACCAGGTGGCATGCGGGGGGCCGGGTGGCTCCCCGCATGCCACCACACGGTGTGCGGACGGAGTGCTGTCGAGGGAACCGGGCCGTTCGGGCGGGCATCCGCGGCGATGGGCGGGTGTCCCGCTACGATCGGTCTCAGTGGCCCGTCCGGGGTGATCACCCCGGCGGAATTCGGCCCGTCCAGACGCGTTGACGGTCTGACGCGCGTCTGGTAGGGTGACACTCCCGTCGGAACGGCCCCCCAGGCCCTCCGACAGCCGAAGGAGACTCGCCGGCGGAGCAATTCGTCCGGAAACAGTCCTTCGGTACACCCGGCACCAACACCGGCAGGATAGGTGTGTGCCCGGTCGCTCCTTGAAAACGGAATAGTGAGAGCCAAAAGCCAGTGCGGGCAATTCATCTGTACTCATACGGATGGGTTGTACGTCAATTAAGCATTACGCAGGTCCCGGAACCCTTTGGGAAAAGGGCCTGTGGTTACCATGGTTTGAGTCAAACATGGTGACTCTCTGATTCTTGGCCCGATGGGCTCCCTCGTGGAGTTCAAGAGGTCGTGAGTCTCGATGGAGAGTTTGATCCTGGCTCAGGACGAACGCTGGCGGCGTGCCTAACACATGCAAGTCGAACGCGCTCCATTCGGTAGCAATACTGATGAAGAGCGAGTGGCGAACGGGTGAGTAGCACGTGAGCAACCTGCCCCGAAGACCGGGACAACACCGGGAAACCGGTGCTAATACCGGATATCCCTATCGGACCGCATGATCTGATAAGGAAATGGATTCCGCTTCGGGAGGGGCTCGCGGCCTATCAGCTAGTTGGTGAGGTAATGGCTCACCAAGGCATCGACGGGTAGCTGGTCTGAGAGGACGATCAGCCACACTGGGACTGAGACACGGCCCAGACTCCTACGGGAGGCAGCAGTGGGGAATCTTGCGCAATGGGCGAAAGCCTGACGCAGCAACGCCGCGTGGAGGACGAAGGCTTTCTGAGTTGTAAACTCCTTTCAGCAGGGACGATAGTGACGGTACCTGCAGAAGAAGCACCGGCCAACTACGTGCCAGCAGCCGCGGTGATACGTAGGGTGCAAGCGTTGTCCGGATTTATTGGGCGTAAAGAGCTCGTAGGCGGTTTGATAAGTCGGGTGTGAAACCTCCAGGCTCAACCTGGAGCCGCCACTCGATACTGTCATG
>CAWGOJ010000039.1:0-424015 GCA_963824195.1 uncultured Acidimicrobiaceae bacterium
CGTCGCGGCCTGACCTGGAGCGACACTGCCGACGAAGCTCATCCGCGGCGATGGCCCGGCTCGTGGCTCCGTTCGCCGCCGCTCTGCGGCTCTTCGTGACCCATCAGTTCGACGATGCAGCGACGGTGCTGCTCGGCCTCATACCGAACTTCGGCCCCGTGGGCGGGAGCGCCGCCCAGCGGAGCGTCCTCGAGGACACGGCGATCGCGGCCCTGCTCCGAGCGGGTGACGGCCAGCAGGCGTGCCAGCTGCTTGACGCGCGGCTGTCTCGTCGTGCTCGTCCCAAGGATCTCGTGCTCCGCGGCAAGACTCGGACGACAACTCCGCTAGCGTCGAGCCAGGCACCGAGATGAGCTACTCCACGTCGTTGTCGTCTGGCACCAGCGCTTGACGACGACGCCAGCGGCCGAACGCCGTCGGTTCTCGACGCCGACGGCTGAGAGGATGGCAGCGGAAACGTCGGGGTTGGCGCTCGAACAGCGGGGTCCTCTACTTCTCGCAATGCTGACCCTGACCCGCCGACACTCGTGCGGGCGTGATCATTCCCCACATCGCAGACAGCGGTTGACCCGTTTCGTCCGGCGCTACTTCATCGCTGATTCATCGTTCGCAGGTCATCGCCATTACTACCTTTGACCTGGGATTTTGGTGGTGGGCCGTACAGGACTCGAACCTGTGGCCCCTTGGGCGTCATCTGGCCCGGGGTCACCCACCCCACCTCACAGACCCCCACCGACCAGGACTTCCCTGCTCGGTGGGTGACAGCGTGGGGCCCATTGTGGTCTCGAAGTGCCCCACAGAGTGCCCCAATTTGTGAGGAGGATCCCATGGCGAGGTCACGCAAGCTCGGCTACGGCGAGGGCTCGATCTATCAACAGAGCGACGGGCGATGGCGCGGTGAGCTCCGACTCGGCACCAAGCGTCGCCGGGTCTCTGCCTGGACCCGGAGCGAGGTGGTCGCCAAAGCTCGACGAGCTGCGCGCCCAGAGCGAAGCCGGACTGCCCCTCGGCACCGACATGCGCCTCGGCGAATGGTTGGACTGGTACCAAGAGATGATCGAGGCAGAGAAGAACCCCAGCACCTGTGCCAACTGCGCCTGGGTCATCAAACAGCTCACGCCACTGCGCGGACGGCGGCTCCGTGAGCTCGACATCCTCGAGTTCGAAGCACTTCTCAAGGATCTGGCCAACACCGACTGCGGCGTCGCGGCCACCAAGGGCCGTGGCGCGCGGGAGAAGCCGCTGTCGAAGTCATCGCTGAACCGGATCAAGATGGTCCTCGGCGCGGCACTCCACGAAGCCGAGCGTCGGGGCCTCGTCGCGCGCAATATCGCTCGCCTGGCCCACCTGCCCCCCGAGGCGACCGGCATCAGGGCGCGGCGCTCGCTCACCATCGAGGAAGCCAATCGGTTCGTCGACGCCGTCCGGGGCACCGAGGACGAAGCCCTCGTGCTCCTGGCCTTGACCATGGGGCTGCGCCCCGGAGAGGTCACCGGACTGTCCTGGGACGCGGTGGACCTCGACGAGGGTGTCCTGACGGTGCGCCAGGCGCTCAAACGCCTCCCTGACGGCACCTATGTCATCGGGGCCCCCAAAGTCGACAGTTATCGGATGCTGCGCCTGCCCCCAGACCTCGTGGGCTTACTGCGGGCCCACAGTCTGGCCCAACGCAAGGCGCGCCTGGCCGCCGAGGTGTGGGAGGACCATGGACTGGTCTTCACCAACGCCGTCGGGCGACCCATCGACGCCTCGAACCTGCGGCGTACCGTCGCCACCTATGCGAAGAGGGCGAACGTGGGGCACCTCTCCCCCAACGAGCTCCGACATTCGGCGGCCTCGCTGCTCGTGGCCAACGGCACACCGCTCCAGGACGTCTCAGACCTGCTCGGTCATCGCGACATTCGGATGTTGGCCCAGACCTACCGGCACAAGATCCGCTCGGTCGTCGACGTCACGAGGGGCCAGGAACGAATGCTCCTCGGGTGAGCATGATCGCTCCCCGAGATCCGAAACGGCTGCCATGCGCAAACAGTGGCGGGGTTCCAAGCCATCACGCACCCATCGGGCCACAAACCCGACAAAATCGGCTGGTCATTGTGCCCCGTGCCTATGCACTGCATAGGGCAGCCGCCTACTCAATGTCTGCGCCACAATGGCTGAGTCCTGAAGAGTTCTGTTCTCGAGCTTCTCTTGTGGCATTTCCCCGACGAATCCCCTGGTTGCACGTTACCCACGTGGGCCTCATAGGCGCCGTACGTTCCACATCAACGTTCGTGCGACCGATTCGAAACACTGCGCTAAAGACGCCGCTTCAGCGAGGGCGAAAGCGATCCCGGATTGCTCGCATCACTGCCCTCACCTGTTCGGTCAACCGCAGTCTCCCATCGCACGATGATCTGGGACGTGTCGATGCTTTCGGGCCGAGCGGTGAACCCAACGTGGGCCCGGGTTGGGCAGGGCGATGGAAGTTCACCTCCACTGCGGTTTTTGCGTCAGGCGTGGATCCAGGGCTTAGCCGACGAGATACACCTCGTAGATCACACCACCGCTCTGCCGGCCTCCGACACTGACGAACACCCCCTTGTTCAACCAGTCGAGGCCGTCGGCCCCAGTCTCGATCTTGACTGCGGTACGAAAGGTGTATTCGGCGGCGTCGACGGCCTCCCCACGGGCGAGGCGCTCGAGAATTCCCGGGCTCCCATGACGCACGCCTCGAGATCGTACATAGAGCACATCTCCTCTCTCGGTTTCCAGCGTGTAGCGGACGTCGCCGAGCACAGTGCCATCAGGAAGAACCGTCTGCCAATCGGCGCTGGCTCCCGGCAGCAGCGTTCCGCGCAGCTCAGGCCCGCTGAAGGTCCCGCCGGTCAAGGGAACGATGCGCCGGCGACCCGCGGAGATCTGGCCGACGTCCTGGGGATCGCCGACAGCCGCTTCCAAGCGGTAGACCAGGTCGAGACGTGGATCGGGAAGACGACTGGTCACGAGTTTCACTCCTGGTTTGGTCGACACCTGGCCCCGGCCGCGTCGGAAGACAATCAGGCCCCCACGACGAGGGACCGCGCCTCTGCTGGACCAACCACGAGATCGTGAAGGTCTCCGCCCACCTCGAGTCGGCTCGACTGTTCGACCCCACCAATCCTCATCGGCTCAAAGCCCGCCGTTCGGATCAAGTGCTCCACTTCATCGTTCCCATACTCGTGCGCGGACACGTAGAACAGGACCGCGGGCTCGGGCGACCGGTGGCTTGAGGACTCGAAGAGATCGGCCGACATGGTGCCGAACGCAATGGCAAAGCGTGTCCCGATCGGCAACCATTCAGCGACAACTTGGCCCGATGACTGCCCCTCCGGTAGGAGTCGCACGACCTTGCCTTGTGCGTCGAGTCCGACCGGATTGCTCGGAACGACGAGAAGTGCGTCTTCCAGCGCATCGGCGATCTCGTCGATGACGTCTTTCAATACGGAAAACCGCAGCGCAAGGACGACGGCATCGGCTCCCTGCAAAGCGCTCCGGTTGTTGAGCGCGACGACCGCTGCTCCGCCGATTGCCGCGGCCAGCTTTCTCGCTGACTCCTTGTCGGCGCTCGAGAGCTGGAGGGTCTCGCCACCGGCAGCGAGCTGACGCGCGATGGCCGATCCGATGCCTCCGGTGCCGATGATCGCCGTGGTCACGATGGAGACCTCCGCCCCGTCAGGAAGCTCACTCCGACTTGCTCGATGGCCATTGATCGGGGAACCAATCTCCCCCAGGGTCCGTCGTTTGTCCCACTTCGATCAGATGACCATCGGGATCGCGGATATAACAACGGATCTCGTACTGGTGCTGCTTCGGTGGCGTCAGGAATTCCGCACCGCGCACGCTCCATTCGGTGTACACAGCGTGCACGTCCGTCACTCGTATATTGAGGAAACTGCTGACCCGGTTGGGATCGGTGGGTGTCTCAAGGGTGACCTCCGGCTTGTCGTCGGTCGGCCCTCCGCCGACGTTGATGATGACCCAACTGTTCGACAGTTGGACATACGTGAGCCCTCCGGGTCCGGAGAACGCAAGCCTGCCCCCGAGCACATCGGTGTAGAAGCGGCGAGAACGCTCGACATCGTCCGACACAATGAAGTGGGCCAGCACGATTCCGTCTGGAGGCGCTGGGTGCTCGTCGGCGGGCGTACTCGATGGCCAGTGATCTGGCACCCAGTCCCCCTGCGGGTCGGTGGTCTGCCCCACCTCGATCAGGTGACCATCGGGATCACGGATGTAGCAACGGATCTCGTACTGGTGCTGCTTCGGGGGCGTCAGGAACTGAGCACCCCGGGCGCTCCATTCGGGGTACACCGTCTCCATGTCCTTGACCCGGATGTTGACGAAGCTGCTCACCCGATTTGGGTCGCTAGGCGTCTCGAGGGTGACCTCCGGCTTGTCGTCGGTCGGGCCTCCGCCGGCATTAATGACAATCCAACTATTGGACAGTGCGACGTTGGTCGGCCCTCCGGGGCCGGAGAAGGCGACCCGGCCCCCAAGCACTTCGGTGTAGAAGCGCTGAGAGCGCTCCACGTCGTCCGACACGATGAAATGTGTGAGCAGGATCTCTTCTGTGGGCGGTAGGACCTTAGCCATCTGCTCCCTGCGTTCCGCGGTCATGGCCGTGCCATCTGCGCCTGCATCGGGTGTATAGGAGGCAGCTTCTTCGCGATCTCCATTCTGAGGGTTTTGAAGGCCGAATCGAAGATGGTCGAGAAACTCGGGAACGGCTGGATGACGTCGCTCAACACCTCCAGCGGAACGCGGGCCCGTATGGCGAGTGTCGCCTGCTGGAGCCACTCGCCAGCTTCGGGTCCGAGGGCGTAAGCGCCGGTCAATCGGGCGCCGTCACTGAGCAAAGTCAAGAATCCGTTCGACTGGGCGTACTTGTGGCTATACGTCGCAGTCTTGGATACGTCGGTCAAGAGCGTTGTGCTGCTATGGGGTGCCTCCACGGCACCGACGGCGGCCGCCTGCGGGTCGGTGTACGTCACGCGAGGTACGGCCTCGTAGTTCACCGGGTGGCTCTCTCCGACAATGTTCGCCGCCACGACGTCGCCCTCGTACTCGCCGACGTGTGTCAGGGGCCAGGCCCCATTGACATCCCCAATGGCCCAAATGTTGTCGCCGGCCCGCAGATACTGGTCCACCCGAATCCCGTGTGGGTTTGCCTCGATGCCGACGGTCTCGAGCCCGATCGCTTCGACACGGGGACGGCGGCCGGTCGCCACGAGCAGTCGCTCTCCCTGTACCGAGGTCCCGTCCGAGAGCCTCAGGACGTAGTCGCCGCCGTCGCGCGAAGCCTCCTGGGCCTGGACTCCGAGGTGCAACTCGATCCCGTCCCGCAGCAGTGCCTCGGTCAGAGCCACGCCGAGGGGGGCCGGCTCTCGTGGGATCAGCCGATCGGCGCCCTCGACGAGCACGGCCTCGCCACCGAGCCGCTGTACCACCTGTGCGATCTCGACACCGGCCGGGCCACCGCCGAGAACGATGAGTCGGCTGGGAACCGTCTTCATGGCCGTCGCTTCGCGCGTGCCCCACACGCCGACCAGGCCGTCGAGCCCCGGAATGGGTGGCACGAAAGGATCCGCGCCCGTCGCGACGACGACATGCTCCGCCGTGTGGCGAGTACCGTCCACGTCGACCACGCCGGGCCCGGCGAGCCGGCCCACGCCCCGGACCAACGCGATGCCCCGATCGGCCAGCCATTTCTCCTGCCCCGCATCCGAATAGTCGGACACCATGTAGTCCCGCCAGTCCAGCGCCGCCTGCACGTTCACCTCGGCGCTGGCGTCGACGTCGCGGGCGCCCTGGACCGCCTCCCCCGGACGCAAGAGGGACTTGGACGGGATGCACGCCCAGTAGGAGCACTCGCCGCCGACCAGCTCCCGCTCGACGACGGCGACCCGAAGCCCCCGCGCCACGATGGCCCCGGCGCAGTGCTCACCGGGCGCACCGCCGCCCAGCACGATCACGTCGAAATCGCTCACTGGGGGAGCTCTTGGCCGCTCTGTTCGCGCACCATGTACTCGGCGTACCAGTCGGGCCAGTCCGAGTCGGCCCGGCCGAGGCGCTTCTCGTGCTCAGCATGGGCCGACTCGGCGCGGTGCAATGCCGCAGCCAGGTCACCGGCAGAGTTGAACGAGGTGGTAGTCGGATCGAGGCGGCCCGGGAGGCGATCGGTCACCTCTTGGAGCAGCCAGTCGTTGCCGTCGGGGTCTTCGAACGTGGCGAAGGAGTTGTAGCTCTTGTGATCCGGATCCGGCCCGCTGATCCGATCACCCATCCCCTCAGGGTCGAGTTGCGCTCCGGGCGCTCCGGAATGGAACACCTCACTGACCGTGGCTCCCCGGCTGACAAGTTCGTCGCGCCCGGCTTCGATGTCAGACGCGATCAGGTACAGGCCATGGGCAGATCCGGGTGGCGCCCCGGTGATGTGGGTGCCGAACTGCACAGAACACGGCGATCCCGGTGGCGTGAATTGCACGACCCGGAAGCCGTTGTCGAAGGAGAAGTCGGCGTCGAGCCTCCAGCCAAGGCCGGCGTAGAACGCCTTGGAGCGATCGGCGTCGGCCACGGGGATGACGACCGCCTCGAGCTTGAGATCGGCCGGCTCGCTGCTCGGCGATCCGCCGGGTGCGCTCTGCCCATCGACGGTGCTCATCCGGCTCTCCTCTGTCTGGTCCCGAATGGATTGTCGCACCCAGGCGAACGCCTTGCACCTGAGACGTCCCTCGCGCTCGGTGTTCGACGTCGTCCCAGCATACGGGGCTCGAATGGCGATGCACTGGCACGTCGCAACCTTTTCGCCCGGCCGCGAGCAGCTCGAGTTCCTATGGTCGAGAACCCAAGCGGAGGACGGGCGCCCCCACCCCCCAGGGTCAGCGTTTGATACCGATGCTCTTGCCTTCGGTGTACCGGATCGGCTCCTCCAATGTGTCGACGAGGAATTGATCCCGGTCTCCTCGTTCCCACGCCTCCCTCAACCCCGGAGCCGCCAAGTCGAAGTCGGGCCGAATCTTCTTGAACACGCCCCTCAGATCCACGTGGAGCTCTGCCATCGTGGGCCGGCCCCAGTACCAGTATCCGTTGTAGACCTTGAAGATCTTGAGTCCGGGCTCGAGGACGAACGTGTGCGGGATCATCGGATCGTGCGGCTCATCCGTGAACTCCTTGATGTCCAGATCCTTCTGGACGACCCGATCGGGGTCCGACAGGAACGGCCAAGTGGCGCCCAGCGCGTCCCGGAACTCATTGATGTTCAGCTGATTGTCGGTCGAGATGAGGGCCAATCGCGTGTACGCATTCCTGAACTCGGGATAGACGTCGACCAATTGCCCTACGAACTGATGCTCTTTGGGATCGAAGCCGCCACGGGACAGATGGAGCACCATCGGGTTGCCCCCCTGGAGCTCCGACACGGACCGCCGCCGGCCGGATTGATCGGCGAGCTCGTAGTCGGGAAACGTCTCGCCTTCACGGATGTCGCTACGCATGTGGCCTCCAATCTCGAAAGGGTCTGGTCCAAAGATCTCATAGGAGTCGAGCAGATGTTCACGTCGTTTGCGCCCGTCGCTCGCTCTCAGAAATTGCCCAGGCAGCATTGACGAGCCCGATGTGGCTGAACGCCTGCGGGAAGTTGCCGAGCAGTTCCCCGCTGACTGGATCGACCTCCTCGGCCAGCAGCCCGACCTCATTGACGAAAGCCGCGGCACGCTCGAAAACGGCTCGGGCCCGAACCGGCTGGCCTGCCTGGGCCAGGGCCTGGGCCAGCCAGAAGGTACACAAAAGGAAGGTGCCTTCTTCACCCTCGAGGCCGTCGCGGGAGCGATAGCGATACACCAATCCCCGCTCGTCGGTCAGCCGGTCCTCTGTCGCCTCGATCGTGGCCAGCACCCTGGGATCGTCGGGCGGGAGAAATCCCACCAGGGCCACCATGAGGTTGGAGGCGTCAAGCTCGTCCGAGCCGAAGGACTGGGTGAAAGCCTTGGCCCGGTCACTCCAGCCCTTGGTCACGATCGCCTCACGGATCTGGTCCCTCGTCTGGGTCCATGACCCGATTCGAGAGGAGGCGCCCAGACGGTCGGCCAGGATCACGGCTCGATCGAGCGCTACCCAGCACATCAGCTTCGAGTACAAGAAGTCACGCGGCTCGCCCCGGATCTCCCAGATTCCTTGGTCCTTCTCCTGCCACCGGCGGACGGCGGTTTCGGCCAGCTGCACGAGGAACTCTCGCGTGGCTGGGGCCAGCTCCGTGGGCGTATCCCACTTGCCCGAGTCGGACAGTGGCCCAACCCGATGGGTGTTGTCGAACAGGTGGTCGGACATGCGGTACACCGCGTTGAGCAGACGCCGTAGACGTCGAGCTGGCGCTGTTTCCAGGCCGCGTTGCCAATCCGGACCGGCGCCGAGTGCCGCCAGCCCTCCAGGTGCGGCAACTCCCGCTCGCTGAGGTCCTGCTCACCGCCGATGCCGAACATGATCTGCAAGTCGCCGCCGTGCTCGAGCGAGCCGGCCGCGGACGAGGAGACATAGTCGAAGAACTCGTTGGCTTCGTCGGGACAGGCCGCCACCCAAAGGGCCTGGATCGTGAAGGAAGCGTCCCGGACCCAGGCGTAGCGGTAGTCCCAGTTCCGCGAGCCACCCACCACCTCGGGCAACGACGTGGTCGCCGCCGCGCAAATAGCGCCGGTGGGTGCAAAGGAGAGTGACTGGAGCACCCGGCCGCTGTGGTGCACCAGGTCTCGCCACGGACCGACGTAGGCCTGGTGGAGGTCCGACCACGACTCCCACCCCGCCACGGTGTCTTCGAGCCGGGTGCGTACTTCCGACGGGCTCCAGACCCTGGCCGGACTGCCCTCAGTCTGGTTCCCGTGATGCAGGGCGAAGCCCATGCTTTCGCCTTGGGCAAGCTGGAACCGGCCCGAGGCGGCGGCGCGGTCCTGGTCGAGCGTCAGGGCCACGGACGTCGACAGCACCAGCCCGTCGGTGCTCCCCGACGCCGCCACTCCGCCGTCGACCGCGTCCAGCAGGGGGTGGTTCAAGCCGTACCCGGGGCGCGGCAAGTACTCCAAGGACAAGTCGACCCGCCCCTCCGTACACGTGGCGCGCCGCAGGAGAACGTGAGGCGCTCCCTTGCCGAGCTCTGACTCGAATCCGGCTGCCGTGTCTCTCGGACCTTCCCGAAGGCGATTCGTTGGCCTGGCCCGGACATTTCAGGCGACACCGAATGGCCGAACGAAGAGATCCCATCTGGTCCTCAGCACACTCACGGAACGAAACGGCAAGCCAACGCAGGCGACCGGAGGAGCAGGCATAATTCGCTCAATGAGCGAACCCGCGGCTGCTGTCGACGCCTCCAACCTGCCGAGGCCGACCGACGGCCCCGTGGTGTCGATGTTCCTCACCGTCCGCAGCGTGGCCAGGTCCCGCCAGTTCTACACCGACGTGCTCGGCGGGAGCGTCGTCCTGGCGGAAAACCCGTGCATTGTCAAGCTCGCCAACACCTGGATCATCATGAACCCGGGTGGGCCACCAACGCCCGACAAGCCTGGCGTCAGTGTCGTCGACTACCAGCCGGGATCCACGACGTCCATTTTTCTGATCCTTACGGTCGCCGATATCGAAGCGAATTACATGGATTGGCTCGCCAAAGGCGCGACCTTCTTGACGCCCCCGATAGATCGCGGCTCAGAGATCCGCTGTTACATGCGCGATCCCGACGGCTACCTGATCGAGGTGGGCCAGTCGACCGGCCTCCTCACGGGTCACCTGGCGGCCAAGCGCCCTGAGGACCTTCCCGGTTGAGCCAGGTCTCCAGCGTTTCTTAGCAGCGGGCTGCCTGAGGTCGGCCACCGGCGACGCCAAACTCGTCACGGGATGAGCTCACGGACAGACCGAGCCATCGACCACGCTCATCACGACACCACGAGCGTTCATTCCTCTCGTGTGCGAATCGTCAGTGAGTGGAGGCGCCGTCTGAAGCCTGAGGGCCCGGGTCGTGTCGACGACTGCGCAGATAGGTCGGTTGCTCAAGTGTCGGCAACGCTCTCAGACTTGATAGAGAGTTCAATGGACGATCGATGACGACTCTCTTTCGAGCCTCTGTTCCTCGCCGTCGCTGGCAGGCCGGCTGGCTCACAAACGCGAGACGAGCTCTGCCACGATCTCTGCCGCTGGTCGTGGCTGCCTGGCGAGCGCGACGCTCTGTCCGGCCCACATGGAGAGCGGTTCAATCTCACCGGTGGTGCCAACCATCGGCGGTGCTGGCTCGTAGCGGACGATCGCTTCGCCCGAAGCGAAGTGCGCGATGACATCGCCCACTCCGGGCCGACTCTCCAGAGGCGGCTGGCCCGCGGCCTCCCACATCTCGGTCGTCGAGTTGCGGAGCGCTCGGTGGGGCGAGTCCGGCCAGTCGACGTCGTAGAGGTCGGGGTACCACTCCGCGTCGGTCTCGACCGCGTTGATCAGGCGAGTGCGGTACTCCTGGTGGATGGGCATCTCCTGGGCAAGCAGAAACTGAGTACCCACCCACGCCGCCTGAGCACCCAGGGCGAGGACGGCGGCCACGCCGCGAGCGTCCCCGATCCCACCGGCCGCGATCACGGGCACCGGCGCCACCGCGTCGACTACGGCGGGCACCAAGGGGAGCGTCGCAATCTGACTCCCCACGTGCCCCCCAGCCTCCCAACCCTGCGCCACGATGACATCAACTCCGCTGGCGACCGCCCGCCGCGCCTGGTCGGCGCTTCCGACCGTACACAGAACGAGTCCGCCCGCATCGTGGACCCGCTCGACGTAGCCGGCGGGATCTCCCAGAAACAGTGACACGATCCGCAAACCGGCCTCGAGGGCTTCATCGAGGCGACGGTGCTGGTCGGAGGTGAGAACCAGGTTGCCGCAGAAGGGACGATCGGTGAGTGCCGCCGTCTCGCGAACCACGTCTCCTGCGGGCTCGGACCACGTCAGCGTCACCATGCCGAGCCCACCGGCATTCGAGACCGCTGCCGCCAGTTCGGGCACCGCCACCATCGCTGCCAAGACAATCGGTTGCTCAATCCCGAGCAGTTCGCAGACGGGCGTTCGCACTACTGCCACCCACCCTTTCGATCCGGGCCGTCCTCCACCAACACGGACAGATCCATATGCTTCTAGGACTCATACGATGTGGGCATCGACTTGGCGGCCCGTTTGTTCCAACCGTGAAAGTCCGAGTAGTCGCCTGCGTCCCAGGCCTCGCGCAATCCCGGTTTGCTCAGGTCCCAGTCGGGGCGGATCTCGCTCGACGCAGCGCAGAGGTCGGACCAGAGGTCGTAAAAGGACGGGCGTCCCCAGAACCAGTAGCCGTTGTAGATGCTGTGAATGAGGAGTCCAGGCTTGAGCACCAGCGTGTGGGGGATCATCGGATCGTGCTCGGGGTCGGTGTATTCCTGGATGTCAAGTTCCTTTTGGATCTTCCGAGCTGGGTCCGAGAGAAAGGTCCATTGGGCGCCGACTGAACCCCGGAACTCCTGCAGGGTGTGGTGGTCATCAGTGGCGATGGTGACGACCTGGGTATAGGCGACAGCGATTTTCGAATAATTCGCTGCGAGCTCGAGGTGCTGCTGGTGTTCCTTCGGACAGTAATTGCCTCGCGCCAGCGTGAGGATCATCGGATCGTCACCTTGGAGCTCACTGAGTGTGCGAACGATGTTGGTGTGATCCGGCAACGAGTAGTCGGGGAACACGCCTCCTGGTCTAATGTCGGATCGCATGGTGTGGTTGCCTTTCACTCGACGATCCCTGCGGGGATCTCAGTTTCGGTCGGGCTGGTCGCCGCCCAGGTGGCGAATCTTGCCGGATCGGAGACCATCCATTTCTTGATAGAAAGGTCGATCAGCGACCGCGCTCGTCAGTCCGAGGGCTGCAAGATCGGAGCGCGCGCAGACCGCGACGCATGACGAGCGGCGTGTTGATGAATTGGGTGGGGACGGCAGCCAAAATGACCAGTCCCCGCCGGAGAAGATCACCCTGCCACCGAGCAAGCGGTTAGGAACGTCGGGAGTGATCGACATCGTCCGAGACCATGACGTTGGCCAGCACGATTTGCTCTGTCGGCGGTCCGAACTCAGCCATCTGACACCTCCGTCCGTTGGAACTCATAGCCGCTGACAATCGGTATGGCACAGCCCTGCCACGGGCGTGGCCACTCCCCCAAGACTGCGCCACCCGAAACGAGATGTCCATAGGCGATCAGAAGACCGCCGTCGGGCGTTGCGATCGCGGCGGGTCTGCAACAAGCTCATCGGGTCTGCTACCGCCGTTAGTTCGAGGTCCCGTCGCGCGCCGAAGTTGATGGCGCACTTCTGTAGACCGGCGCTTTAGCTGTCCACAGGCTTGGTCAGCCTCCGGCTGCCCGGCCCCCGTCAATACGGAGCGTCGCACCGGTGACGAACGTGGCGCGTTCGAGGTAGAGAACCCCGTCGACCACGTCGCTGACCTCGCCCACGCGGCCCAGGGGATGTCGTTTCGCCAGCTCCCGGTAGGAAGCCGGGTCGTGAAGGGGGGTCTCGATGATGCCGAGCGCCACCGTATTGACGCGGACGCCCCGTCCCGCGTACTCGGTCGCGAGCGAGCGTGTCACGGCCTCCAGCCCACCCTTGGTCAGGGAGGCAAGGGCTGAGGGTTCCCTTGCGTCCGCGTGCTCCACGAGACTGGTGCTCACATTGACCACGTGGCCTCCACCCTGGGCGACCATCGGCGCGATGGCCCGCTGGGTCATGTGGAAGAACCCGGTGAGGTTGACCGACGTGATCGCCAAGTAATCGTCGAGCGTGTAGTCGGTGAACGCCTTCCCGATGTAGATACCTGCATTGTTGACCAGCGTGTCGATCCGGCCGAACCGATCGAGCGCCTGCCGTACCACAAGTTCGGCGGTCTCGGCTTGCGCGATGTCTCCCGGTACCATCAGCACATCCGGTGTTGCGGACGGCTCGACGGAAAGCGCCGTACCCACTACGGCGTAACCCGCCGCGGCGAAAGCCGCAGCGATTCCGGCACCGATTCCTTGCGACGCGCCAGTGACCAGCGCCACTTTCTTCTCCGCTGGTGACGCACCATGCTCCGGCTCTGACGCCAGCTTTGCACTTACTGAAGGTGTCATCGACGCTCTCCTCCGTTCGTTGGGACCTGGCCGGGTCGCCGACCTCAGAGAGATAGAAGCCCAGAAGGGCCGAGTCGCCGGGGTGATCCTACCGTCGAGGTTGCGAGCGCGTTGCGGCTCGTCATCGTCGTCAAAATCAGGGCGCTTGCAGTCATCCGGGAGCGGAGACTCGATGCGGTGAGCTTGCAGGCACCGCGCCCAGGAACCTCATCGAGAACGCCACCACGAACGAGGTCGAGCAATTCGATCCGACTGCGACCAGTGAATCGGACCAATTCGGCCAGCGGCAAAACAGTTTGCTCAAGCTCTCTTTTCGACGAATCAACGCACCTCTCCAGCGATGCGCGGGTAACGAAGACCGCGTCGCTGCTGTCCGTCTCCGGATCGACCTCGAGATCTCCTCGTTTGGCCATCAGACGAACCGTGTTCACAGTGCGATCGAGAACGCACACCACATGCGAGCTTGATCGAACGCCGGTGTAAGGCTCGGACGCGGGTATCTTCGTCTCGTAGTTGTCTGGCAGCATCGGGCGGGACTTCGAACTGGCGACTCGTCGGATGCTGCGAGAACAAGGAGGAGGAGGAGTATCTCTGTGACCTTGGCGCGGCGGCACTGCTCATGCCGGCGCAGCTCGTCGCCGACGAATATTCGGTTCGTGCGGGCCTCAAGGATGCTGAACGCCTGAGCGTCGATGCCGAGGTGAGCATCGAGGCCGCGGCAAATCGCCTGATCGCATTGACTGACGAACCATGCGTACTTCTTTGTTTGGTTTGGGCGCACAAGCCGGCCGATCGCCCGGCGCTACGTAGAGGCACGGACATACCGAAACGTCTCCGGGTCCGCTATGGCGTGACGAAACACCTCAATCTCTACGTTCCCAGTTCAAGAGCGCTGAGGAGCCTTTTCTGTGAGGCTGCCGAGGACGACATAGCACTGAGCGACATCACGACGCTGCCGGGAAGGGAGTCAGCAGGCTTTTTCCGCGTCGAGGCGAAGCGGTATGGCGCGGACCGATTAGAGCGAGTCTTAGTGATCGGGAGGCCCATCGTCTGGCGAGGAACCCTCTGGATGGCTTGGTTGAAGACCGGCTCCCCCAGCATCCCAGCCAGCTGACCCGAACAGCGACCTGATCTGGCTCAAGTTCGAGAGCTACCCTCGCTTCTTCCTCCGGGGCTTGTCGGTGTCCTTCGGATGTCCGACTCCGGCGTGGGTGATCCACATGGTGCGAGCCGCCGGGTCGATCCCATAGCGGAGCCTTGCTCCGCTCGTCACCTCGAACTCCCACTGTTCCAACCGCTTGCCGCCGACCGACGTCCACGCCAAGGTGCCTCTGAGGGGATGCTGGCGCTCCTCCCTCCGGTAGGGATCGCTCGTGATCGCGACCCAGGCGCGGTCGGCCGCCTCCGGAAACTGCTCGACCAGGTGATCCCAGCCCTTCCCCGCCGCCAGGTCGACCGCCCGAACGGTCCAGGGCCTCGGGCGGGCGATCTCCTCGCCGCGCTTGGTCGGCACTTCTGAGGTCTCTACTTGGCGCGGGAAGGCCGTGTGATCTCCGGGCCGTCGCCCGGGTGGGCCGAGGCCAGGCGGCGGGCCAGCTCGGGGTCGCTCCAGATCATCGCCGTGTCGCGCCACTCGACCAGGGTCTGGGAGAAGGGGGCGAACAGGCCGGTCTCGGCGCCGGCGAGCATCTCTTGGAAGATCTCCTTGACCGCCAACGCTCGATCATCGTCGGGGAGCCAGTGCAGCCACGGGAGCTCACGCTCGAAGTAGCCCTCCAAGATCCCAGGGTTCTCCCGGGCGATGTCGGCCACGAGGTGGGTGGCCAGGGCGGTTCCCGCCTCCCGGGCCGAGAAGCGGCGGAGGGTCGTCAGCACGAGGTTCTCGTCGTCTCGGCGCTCGAGGACCACATCTCCCTCGTCGAGCGCGGGCAGGACGTCGTTGGGTCCCCGAAGGAAGTTGCTGTAGGGCACCGGGAGCGTCTTCATGTCCGCCATGATATCTGAATTAGTTCAGATATCAATCGCTTGGCTACTGAATGGCGGAGCCCATCACACCCCACAGAACCCCACCAACCGGGAGTCCCTATTGAGTGGTAAGGGGATTTCGCTTGTTTCCCTGCTCAGAAGGGTGGGCCGTACAGGACTCGAACCTGTGGCCCCTTGGGCGTCATCTGGCCCGGGGTCACCCACCCCACCTCACAGACCCCCACCGACCAGGACTTCCCTGCTCGGTGGGTGACAGCGTGGGGCCCATTGTGGTCTCGAAGGTCTTGATACCAGATTGGTGGGCTGCGGCAAGCTACTTCCCCCCAGGGCGAGCCAGGGCGAGGAAGCTGCCACGAGTCAGAAGAGCCAAAAATCTTCAGAGGCGAAGTCTGCCAAGCGCCGTCCGCTTACGTCCTTCGGAGTGATCACGACCCATATGTTGTGAATCCCCTTCTTCCAGGGTTGCGGCGGGGCGCCGTCGATCTGTCCTATCAGTTCGGACAGGCGCTCGAATTCGACTTCTTCGGCGGCACCACGAATCAGAACACTCCATCCTGAGTGGCTGACCGTGTCTATGTGATCAACTTGAAAGGCGACATCCCGTTCATTCAGGCCGCGCACTTTCGAACCTGCCTCAGAACGAAAGACAATGGTATTTCCAGCGACGGCATAGTTAACCGGAACTGCGGCTAGTCCCAGTTTGTCCTGATAGACGAGCCGACCCACGACCTGTTCTCTGAGCAACAGGAAGCACTCGTCCCATGAGAGTTCCTCGAGGATTCGCCTCGGCATGCTCAAAGTTTACGAGCCTTCAACTGTGGGGTTCAGAGTCCAAGGACCCTATTGCCGCTGAGACGTCATCCAGGGGGATGTATCCCCGGATGGGACACTCCGACCCGGCGTTCAGTGGCAGCCAGGGCAAGAGTATTCGGGGCGCGATTATGGGATAGGTCACTGGTTCTAGAACCGTCGATATGTCTGTCTGCGGGCCTGGCATGAGCTCCTTGCCGGATCAGTCCGAATAGAGGCTTGTGGATGTTCGACTGCCTCTCTTCTCAGTGCTCTCCAGCATCAGATGTACAAATGATTGGTCCTCTCGCGTGGCGATCCTCCTCCCGGTGACCCGCAAGTCAACTGTCGCGACAGTTGGGTGAGGAGCGGAGGAATGGCCGAGGCGCACGTAGTGTGATGGAGATGGAGCACCTGCCGCCTGCCGTCGAGACGAGGCTCCGGGGTCGTCAGCTCCTCTCCGACTCCCGACTCACCCATGGGGTCGCCTTCACACGCGAGGAACAGCAGACCTTCGGGCTTGTCGGCCTGCTCCCGCCTGGCGTCCTCACCCTCGACGAGCAGGCGTTGCGCACCTACGCGCAGTTCTCTGCGCAGGAGGGCGACCTCGCGAAGAACGTTTTCCTCACCCTTCTTCACGAGCGGGTCGAGGTGCTCTACTTCCGTCTGTTACGGGATCATCTCGCCGAGATGCTGCCGATCGTTTACACCCCGACCGTCGGGGAGGCGATCCAGCACTTCAGCGGGTGCGTACGATGGCGGCGCACTGCGAGCGACCGATCATCATGCCCTTGTCGAACCCAACTTCCCTTTCGGAGGCGGACCCGGCAGACCTCCTCGCCTGGACCGAAGGACGGGCCCTCGTGGCATCCGGCAGTCCCTTCCCGCCCGCCACGGTCGGGAAGGAGACCTTCGTCGTCGCCCAGGCGAACAACGCGCTCGTCTTTCCCGGTCTCGGCCTCGGCGCCATCGTCGCCCGGGCGTCGCGGATCACTTCGGGGATGCTCCGGGCCGCCGCACGCGCCGTCGCCAAGGAGATCGACGCCACCCGTCCGGGTGCCCCCCTCCTCCCGCCGTTCGACACGCTCCGCCAGACCTCAACCGCAGTGGCGGCAGCCGTCGCCCGGGCGGCCGTGGAGGACGGTGTCGCTCGCCAGTACGGGGGGACGTTCGACGACGCGGTAGCGGCTGCGATGTGGGAACCGGCATACCGGCCCCTCCGCCCTCTGAACTGAGCCCGGCAGCACCAGAGCCGAGGGACGGCTCGTCCTGATCGTAAGCCCACGCGCATATGCGCAGACGTCCGCAACGCGCCGCGCGCCATTGCGGGCCGAGGGGTGCTTCCCCACGGTTCGGTCAGACGCGCCGGGTGCCGGCGAACTGGGGGCATTTAGCCCCTAAGCCTCGCGCTCATGACGACTCCGGGCGCCTCGTCGCGTAGAGCCCTCATAGCCTGACCGGCATCGAGGGGTCGAGGTCGGTGGGCGCTGCCCGCGACAAGACCGTAACCCCCATGGCCATGACACAGAAAGCCACGCCCGCGACGGTCTTCTGGACCACGCTCACGGTGAATCGCTCGTCGAAGATCCAGACGCTCAACACGATGGCGACGGCGGGGTCGACCACGACGATCAGCGGTTGGGACACACTCAACGGGCCGACCTGCAAGGCGGCCTGTTGGAGTACGGACCCGAGGACTGCGGAGGCGATCAACGCGTAGATGGGCCAGTGCGCGAGCATGCCTACCGGGCCTGTTGCCGCAAGCACGTTAGTGGTCGCCTTGATGAACGCGGCCATCAGGGCCCATGTGATCGAGGCGGCGGTGGCATAGAGCGCGGCCCGACGCACGGGCGATCCCCAGCGCGCCATGACTGCCAACACGGCGACAGCGCCGCCGAAGACGGCCAGTGCGAAAGCCCAATCGGCCGCGTCCGGCTGCAGGTGACCGCCATGGGGCTCGGCCGCGGTCAGGAACACAACCAGAGCCGCACAGGTGACCAGTGCAGCGGTCCACGCCATCTTGGCGATGTGCTGGTGGACCCAGAACCGGCGCAGGACTAGAGCGAAGACCAATTCGGTGACGAGGAGGGGCTGGACGATCGAAAGCTGCCCGCTGTGGAGTGCGACCGCCTGGAAGGCAAATCCCCCTGCCGCCGCCGCCCAACCGAGCAGCCAGAGGGGCTGGCGGATCAGGAAGGTCACGAGATGCCAGCCACGGTGCTCGTTGGACACACCGACACTGGCCGCGTGCTGGGTCATGAGGTGCACCGCGTTTGCCAGAGCGGCGGCTAGGGCGAAGATGATTGTGACGGTCACGTCAGGACTTCCGATCGGGTTTCACGGTCCGAACCCATTGGCGGATTCTGGACCCTGGAGAAATGCCGATCCAGTGCGTCTCACCTCATGCGCGACCCGCCTCGCCCCACTCGTGCCGAACTGCCCACCGTCCCGGTCACTGTTCGGGGGCACATTTCAAGTCCTACCGCAACGCGCAGACATCCGTGAACGCCTTTGTCGCATGATCCTCAAGCGTGACAGGTGCTCAGACCACCCGTCGATCTCCTGGAGGGCTCGGTCGTCCCGTGTCGCTACACTCATCGTGAGTGCGGATCGGTGTGCTGACTGGTGGCGGGGACTGCCCGGGGCTGAACGCCGTTATTCGGGCTGTTGTCCGAAAGGGCGTTCAGGTTCACCGAGACCAATTCGTGGGATTCCGCGATGGTTGGCGCGGACCGCTCGATGGAGATTCCGCACCGCTGGATGTTTCCGATGTCCGAGGTATCCTGCCTCGTGGTGGGACCATTCTTGGCTCTAGTCGTACGAACCCATACAACTCCGCGGACGGTGAGCACCGTGTCCTCCAGACCGTAGAACAGTTGGGTCTCGACGCTCTCATCGCCATTGGCGGTGAAGACACCCTCGGCGTGGCGACAAGGCTCGCGGCCGCCGGTCTACGGATCATCGGGGTGCCCAAGACCATCGACAACGACCTGAATGGAACCGACTACACGTTCGGATTCGACACGGCGGTCACGATCGCCACCGAGGCCATCGATCGCCTTCACACGACGGCCGAGAGCCACCACAGGGTGCTCATAGTTGAAGTTATGGGGCGTTACTCCGGCTGGATCGCCTTGCACTCCGGCATGGCCGGTGGGGCGAATGTGATCCTGATTCCCGAAAGGCCGTTTTCGATCGAGGAAGTGTGCGGGTTCATCGAGCGGCGATTCGCCAGCCACTATGCCCCTATTGTCGTGGTGGCGGAGGGTGCGTTGCCGATAGAGGGCACGATGCCCGCGCGCCCACATGAGGTCGACGCGTTCGGACATGAGCGGCTCATCGGCATCGGGACGTTTCTGGAGGAGGAGATCGCCCGGCGGACCGCCAAAGAGGCGCGCGCCACCGTCTTGGGTCATGTCCAGCGAGGTGGTACCCCCACGGCCTTCGATCGGGTCCTTGCCACCCGTTTCGGACTTCACGCCGTTGACGCCTTGCACGACGGGCACTCGGGCCAGATGGTGGCCCTGCATGGCACCGCCATTGAGCTGGTGCCATTGGCCGAAGCGACGGCCGTTCTCAAGCTGGTATCACCGGAGCTGTTTGCGGAGGCCGAGGTGTTCTTCGGCTGACTTTAACGACCATACCGAGAGGGCAATACGAGGCGCATCCGTCGCGCCATTGTGGTCCGAGGCCAACCGGCGAGGGTCGGTATAACTGACTCCTACCCGGCGAACTGGGATAGGTCTTCGCTCGAATGCATAGACGCCATTTTGGGTCGGAGCTGTACCATTATCGAGACGCAGAGGGAGATCAGATGGGGTTCCTCAAAGGTTTACTTCGCCCCGAAGTGCTTCGCTCCTGCCTCAAGTGTGGGTCTACCTGGACCGTGCCTCGGTACTACACGAAGCGTCATTCGACCGAGGGCAGCGTTGCTCCGCTCTCGAGTATGGGAGGACTCAGTGGCCCAAGGATGATAATCCCGACAGGTTCGGCTGGAGACACTGTGAAACCGGTCCTCACAAACAGCACTGGCTCTTCCCAGATCCGTGCCAACTACGGCGTTTGCCCCAAGTGCGGATCGAACACCTGGGCCCAGAAGCGACTGTGGTTTAGCCCCGGGAGCACAGCGGGACGAGGTCACAACTCCAATTAGGTGCCCGACAATCCGTCGATATAGCTCTTAGTGACGATCGCTCTGACCCTCCGACCGTTGCCACAAATGTGCCACCGTCCCGGCGTTATGGGACATTTAGCGTTGGTTCCGGGCATCCACCGATTTGGCGGAAGCCCTTCGTAGGGTGCGTCGGGTCGGTTCTTCTGGCTTGACTTTTATGGGGCCGGAGCGAGCGAGAGCTCGACTCCACAACGGTGATCGTCGACCAGACGAGCCTCCCGACGCACGTGCATCCCTGTTCTGGAACTCGGCGGCCGATCATGGTGTCGGACCCCTGCTTCTCGAATGTCTGGATGGTCACACCCCTGCGGAACGTGCACCGGTCGACAACGGAGAGCCGACTGATCAGCCGTCCAGCGAAAGGACCACGTCATGAAGGAAGTGAGGTTGGGCATCGACGTCGCCTGTCGGGCCGACCACCGGGCCAGCCTGGCCGACGAGCGAGGTGAGTTCATCTGGTCGTCGTGGAAGTTCCGCACGACGACCACCGACCTCGAGCGCGTGTGGGCCAAGATCCCCGTCGGTGCCTCGGTGACCGTGATTCTCGAGCCGACCCGCAATGCCTGGGTGCCGCTGTCGGCCTGGCTCCAAGCACGTGGCGCCACGGTCATCTTGGTGCCTCCCGAGGAGTCGGCCGACCTGCGGGACTATTACAACAAGCACACAAAGACCGACCGTTTGGATTCGCGGGTGCTGGCCCGCCTGCCGTTGCTGCACCCCGAGGGCCTCCGCGGCATCGACAACCTCGGTCCGGCGGGGTCGCTGCGCCGGGCTGTGCGTCATCGCTTCAGCCTGGTCAAGCGCCGCACCGCCGCCAGCCTGCGCCTCGATGCCTTGGTCGAGTTGCTGGGCCCGGGGTGGGCCGATTCCCTCGGTTCGGCCACCGCCTCGAAGACCGCCCTGGTCGTTTTGGAGAAATACGCCGATCCACGGGCGCTCAAGCGCCTCGGGCGCGCCCGGCTGGCCGCGTTGTTGATCCGCTCGAGCGCGGGGCTGTGGCGCCAGGACAAGGCCGACGAGCTCTTGGCCATGGCCAACGAGACCCTGGCGCTGTGGTCATGCGGGGGCATCGACTTCACCGAGTTGGCCCACGACATTGCTTCCGAAGTCCGAGTGCTGCGCCGCCTCGACGACGAGATCACCGCCGCCGACAAGCGGATCGCCGTGCTCTATGACGAGGCCGATCCCAAGGGCATCGTCGCTTCGGCTCCGGGGCTCGGGCCGGTCCTCTCGGCAGCCATCTTGGCCAATGCGGGCGACTTCAACCGCTTCGCCAACCTCGCCGGCGTGCGCTCCTTCACCGGCTTTGTGCCCAAGATCGACCAGTCCGGGCTGGTGGCCGGACGCAAGGGCATCACCAAAGCCGGTGATGCCGGCCTGCGTCAGGCCCTCTACATGGCAGCCGATCACGCCCGGCACATCGACCCGACGCTCGCCCAGCGCTACTACCGACTGGTCATGGTCGAGGGCAAGCACCACAACTCGGCGCTGTGCTCCGTCTCGGCCGTCCTCATCACCCGGATCGCCGCCTGCTGGCGAAAGGGAGAGCTCTACCAACTCCGAGACGAAGACGGTGAAGCGATCAACGAGGCCGAGGGCAAGGCTGCCTGCACCGACCGCTTCAAGATCGACCCCAAAGTCCGGGCGGCCCGTCGTCGCAACACCCCGGCCAAAGCCCTCAAGAACAGGGTGGCGGGTCGGGGCAGAAAGGAGTCGGCCCGAAAGGTCGCTCCGGCCACCGACCCGCCAATGGAAGAACCTACCGAAAATGTGGCTTGAGGGGCTTGACTGCCGTTAGGAACTCACCCACCAGAGTGCCAGGAGCGGGGTTCATGCAGCCAATGGTGGAGAGGTCCAAGTGAAGGTCTGCGTCCCATCGGGGTTGAAGGCATCCACCGTGGCCAGGTCGTCAGGAGTCCACAAAACCCCCAGCCATCCGGGCCCGGAACTCACGTCGGCTGTTCTCCTTCCGTGACTCCGCTGAACGCGGACGGTGGCCACGTCTGGACCGCACAAGAAGACCATGTACGAATACTGGGGTCTTTCCTCCAAGAGGAACTTGCCGGAGCTGCCACCCAAACGGGGTTGCAGCTCTTGCCTCCCCTCCTGAATTCGTTGACGCTGTTCCAGCGGAGTCCCGGAGGCCGCTCCACCCAGGTGGCTCCACTGTCCCTTCTCGAATTCGTGGAACTCATCGACCCCAAGTGACAGGTCGCCCTTAAGACGAGTCGGTCCATACCCGACCACGATTGCAAGGTTGTGATGCCTGTCAACGTCTAACGGTGTAAACGTGCCATTGGATTGCGGAGACGCTGCAGGCCATACCTCTGGGCCCTCGATAACCGCACCAGCTGCCTCAACAGTGGGCCACCATTGCCTGGGCATGGGCTTACTCCTCCACTCGCTCCAATTCTGTCATTCGGTGCCCCACCGTCCCGGCGTTACCTGTGTGAGTCGCTCGCGTCAAGGCGCGGGTAACCGATCGGCGAGTTGGCCGTGGGTGGTCGGTATTGATCCGGCTTGGGACGGCGTGGGGGCGCCCTGCGTTACCTAGGTGCTCGACAGACCTCAGCCCGTCGGCGACAACAATCTTGATCGGGTGACCCCCGGGTGGGAGAGCGGTCGCGTCAGTGTACGAAGGCCGCCCAGCACGAGTGCTGGCGGGCACGCCGGTGGCAGGAGCTGACCGCTTGAGACCCGGATGTTCTGGTGGGCGACGCGCACCGTCGCTGCCGGAGGGAGAGATGCTCAGGCGGGGATGGCGTAGACCTCGTCGGGATCGACGGCCCGCAAGACGTGATAGCTGCGTCGCGCGAACTGGCGGGCGACGGAGATCGCGGCGATCTTGCCGTCGTGACGCTCTTTCACCTTCGCGTAGTAGCCGTGATCGGGGCTTCGACCGTGCGAGGAGTTCTTCGCCGCCTCGTAGAGCGCCCAGCGAAGTGTCTCGGGGCCCTGACGTGAGAGGTGGCCGCCGGCGCGTCGACGGTCCGAAGAGTCGACCGTCACGTCGAGACCGCTGTGACGGACCACCTGCTCGGAGCGACTGAATCGCCGACAGTCGCCGAGTTCGGTCCAGAGCACCACTGCGAGGAGTCCTCCGATGCCGTATTGGGCATCGACGAGCGCTCGACACGCCGGCTGGCGAGTGCCGAAATGCTGCAGTGCGTGCTTCAAGGGCAAGGCCTCTCTGTCGGCGGCGTCGATCATCTTGTAGCCGACGTCGATCCGCTCGCGACCGGCCGGGGAGATCCGAAGGTTGCCGTCCGCGAGCATCGATCGGGTCTTCTCGGTGCGGATAGCGCCCTCTGGGATCGTGACCCCGTGGTGATAGAGCACGGCGTGGATCCGTTGGCACCACAGTGTTCTCTGGTCGACGAGGGACTTGTAGAGCCGGACGCGTTCTCGCCACTCCAAGACGTCGTCGGGTGGGATCCAGCTCTCGGGGAGCTCTCCTGCTTGGAGCAGCTCCCGCAGCAGCTGGGCGTCGGTGCGGTCGGTCTTCGCTCGGTGCTTGCGTCCTCGCGCCGCTTGGGTGTCGGCCGGCTCGGCGAGGAACGGCGCGAAGCCCACTGCCGAGATCTCCTCGACGACGTAGCGCCAACCCGTGCAACCCTCCACTGCGAGCGCCACCGAGCCGCCTTGTGCTCGAGCGCTGACCTCGTGTTCCAGCCAGCGCCGGAACCGCGACCGGTCCGGCTGCCAGAGGCGTCCTCGCCAGATCTCCCCAGAATCGACGTCCAAGACGTCGTAGGTGATCTGTCGCCGGTGCAGATCGAGTCCACCTACCATGTTCATGAAGGACCTCCTTGTGCTCGCTTGGGTGTTGAGACAACCCAATGGTTGCCCGTGCGAGTGGCGAGGAGGTCCTCACACATTGAATGTACGGGGGACAGTCTCCGTTGCGACGGTGGTCAACCACTTCGATGAGGGACGAATCGAACGCTACTGGGACCCGATGCGGCAATCGTCAGATGAATTGTGGTGTCACCCAAGGTGACCTTCGACCCCGCGGCGGGCACTTGCTCCAAGACCGTGCCTGCCTTCGCTCCCGGCTGAGTGATGTTTGCGGCGTAGACCGCCTGGAACCCGAGCGCGAAGAACGCTTGGGAAGCCTGAGCCCCGGTCTCTCCCCTGACATTGGGAACCGTTATCTCTGACTGGATGGACGCATTTGCTACGCCGATTTCCACCGTGGCAACAGAATTGGTTTGCATTGTGCCGCCACCCGCACTGAATAACGCCGTTAGTCCCAGTCCGAGAACTGCAGCCGTGACCGCAGCGATAATGATTCGGGAGAGCCGCATCGTTGGGCAATTTTAGGCATGGGTCGACCCACACAGCCGCCTCTATCCAGCTGGCTCCGGTACTCAACGGAACTCCAACCATTAGCTGAGGGAGGGCTATCCCATATGTGCCGCTAGGGGATAGGGGTTCGGTCACTCAAATGCCTCCTTCACCGAGGCGGGCGCGCGCGCCGTGGCATTTCGAGGATGACGTCTGGCGAAGTGCTCGCGGTCGTTCCATTCGGCGTGCGGGTGCCAGCGCACGCCTAACGCAGCTACTAAAGGCGTACCGAAATGTTGTCGATACGGTGTGTGAAGCGCTGGGCCCTTGGCAACGTGCGCCCGTCGACTGCTCGGGTCAGATCCCATTGCCCTCTTCTCACCTGAGCAGTCGGCAGACGCACGTGTCGGATTGCCAGATACCAATTCGGAGGCGGATTCCCCGAACTTGAGGCACGGGCTTCCGTCGCACTGTTAATTGACGGAACGGTGCGCCAGGGCCTCCATGCTCTGCTGAGCTCGCTCGCGCACCCAATCGGGCAGCGGCACGTCGATGGCCCGGACGTGGACATAGCCGTAGCGGACCTCTGTGCGCACACGCAACGCGAGCCGTCGACCCACGAGGCGCGCCGCCCGGCGCCACTCCTCGACGTCGACTTCGGCGACCGGAGCCTGCGAGTAGGTCTGGGTCGCCAGATCCTCGCCGATGGTGCGCGCCAGGCGCTCGAAGCGTGCCCGGTCCAGCTCTCCCATTGACGCGGGCTCTGTCACCGCGACCTCCGTTGACAAATGGTTGACAAGCGGGTGGTCCGAGGTCCGGCTGGCCACTGTTGCACCGCCTTGACCTGCACTTTCGGAGTGGGCCGTAGAGGACTCGAACCTCTGACCCCTTGCGCGTCATGCAAGTGCGCTACCAACTGCGCCAACGGCCCCGTCAGCGAATGACCTTACCACTGAGCCAATTCCCCAATGGGCGGCATCGACGGCACACGGGGAGCGGTGCCCGGGAGAAGTACCTACAATTGGGGATCGTGACCGCGAGCGACAGCAGCACAAGCACCACCGGCAGCGCCACAAGCCCTCTCCCCAACCTTGAGGAGCACCTGAGGCGCATCACCGAGGACGGCTACACCGTCCTGCCGGACGCCATCGAGCCCGAGCTGATCGACGAAATCGATGAAGCCCTGCTCAAGTTGGAGCACGACCTCGGCACTGTCCCAGCCGAAAACCTCTTCGAGGGGCTGCACACGATGCGGGTGTACAACCTGCTGGTCCACGGGGCCACCTTCCAGAAGATCCCGGTGCACCCCAACGTGCTCCCCGTTGTCGAGGGTGTGCTCGATCCGGGTCTCCTGATCTCATCGCTGTCCTCCATCGCCATCGGACCAGACGAGCAGGCCCAACCGATCCATGCCGACGATCAGCTGATCCCGCTGACGCGCCCCCACCTTCCGATCATCTGCAACACCATGTGGGCGATCACCGACTTCACCGAGGAGAACGGGGCCACCCGCCTCGTCCCGGGCAGCCATCTCCGTGACGAGCCCCCGAACCCCCTCGAGCTCTACGACACCATCCCAGCCGAGATGTCCAAGGGGAGCGTCCTCGTATGGGTGGGGAGCCTCTGGCACGGCGGTGGCGCCAACCGTACAAGGCAGCGTCGGGTCGGCATCGCCATGAACTACTGCGCCGGCTACATCCGCCAGCAGGAGAACCAACAGCTCGGCGTGCCGCCCGCACTCGTCAAGACGTTCCCCCGACGGCTCCAGGAGCTCGTCGGCTACTCGGTCTACAACGGCCTGGTCGGCCACATCGACAAGAAGCACCCGGCCAACGTCGTCCTCGCCGAGAACGAGGGGGTCGACATGGTCTGGGACCTCCTCAAGGTCTGACCGGGATCACGCCGCCGGCGACAGGGTCGCCGGGACGAGGGGCCACTCGTAGTCGAGGGGGTCGATGGGGATCATGCCCTTCGAGAGGCGCCACCCGTCGTACTCCTGCGCCCACTCCCGGTGCCAGTCGATCTGGTCCTCGTGGAGCCGGGCGAGGTCGCACTCCCGCAACGCCTCGTGCTGCACCGCCAGTGCCAAGAGCACCTCCATGGACGCGATCGCGTCGGCCGACGCGTCGTGCGCATGGGCGATCTCGATGCCGTAGTGACCGCACAGGTCGACGAGCGTCCGCCTGCCCCTGCGCTCTCGGTCGAAGTGGCGGTCGATCACGCCGGCGTCGAGCACGGGCCCGCACCACCCCCGCTCCACGATACCCCCACCGCACAGCCGTACGGCCTGCGTCTCCACCATCGTGAGGTCGTAGTCGAGCTTCATCCCCGCCAGCGGGACCCCGCGCCTGCCGGCCGACACGACGGCATCGGCGACCAGGCTGACCGCTTCCGTCAGGGGCATGCCCTCGTCGCGTGCCTGCTCGGTCGAGATGCCGTGCACCTCTGTCGCGCCGGCCGGTATCTCGCGGCCCGGGTCGATGAGGCCCGACCAGCTCGTGACCACGACGCCGTCGACCACCCGGACCAGCGCAAACGAGACCGGGACATCGTTGAAGCGGTCGATTCCGGTGGTCTCGAGGTCGAACCCGAGTACCTCGCCGGCGGTCCATGAACCCATGGCGTCGAGCATGGCAGCGGGATGTGACAGAGCCGCGGATGCCCCGCCCGCCCGAACCTCAGATCACGCCCTCGTCGATCATGGCGTCGGCCACCTTGCGGAATCCCGCCACGTTGGCCCCCACCACGTAGTCACCTGGCTGGCCGAACTCGGCGGCCGCCGCGAGGGTCACTGAATGGATCGAGGCCACGATCGACCGCAGCTGCGCGTCGACCTGCTCGGACGGCCAGGGAAGGTGCTCGGCGTCCTGGGCCATCTCCAGTCCCGACACGGCGACACCGCCGGCGTTCACGGCCTTGCTCGGTCCGTAGAGGAGGCCGGAGTTGCGGAAGATCTCGGCTCCGTCCGGCACCGTCGGCATGTTGGCGCCCTCGGCGACCAGGCACACGCCGTTGTCCGCCAGGGACCGGGCGTCCTTGGCGCCGATTTCGTTCTGCGTCGCCGACGGGAAGGCGCAGTCGGCCGGCACCGACCACAGCGGGTTGTGGTCCGAGGGCACGGCCGGCGTGTACACCGCGCCCGGAAAGCGATCGGGGTACTCACGGATCCGCCCACGCCGGACGTTCTTGAGCTCAAGCACCCAATGGAGCTTGTCCGCATCGATGCCCGCCGCGTCGACGACGAACCCGTCCGAGTCCGACAGTGTGATGGGCACCGCGCCGACGTCGATGAGCTTGGCGACCGTATAGAGCGCCACGTTGCCGCTGCCCGACACGAGGCAGCGCTTGCCCGCCAGCGACTCTCCACGCGTGGCCAGCATCTCTTGCGCGAAGTAGACGACACCGAAGCCCGTGGCCTCCGGTCGGATCAGCGAGCCGCCCCATGTCGGGCCCTTGCCGGTGAGCGCGCCCGTGAACTCGTTGGTGATCCGCTTGTGCTGCCCGAAGAGGTAGCCGATCTCTCGCGACCCGACACCGATGTCGCCGGCGGGGATGTCGGTGAACTGGCCGATGTGGCGATACAGCTCGGTCATGAAGGACTGGCAGAAGCGGCGCACCTCGTTCTCGCTTCTTCCCTTGGGGTCGAAGTCGGAACCGCCCTTGGCGCCGCCCATGGGCAGCCCGGTCAGCGAATTCTTGAAGGTCTGCTCGAAGGCAAGGAACTTGAGGAGCCCGAGGTCCACCGAGGGGTGGAAACGCAACCCGCCCTTGAACGGCCCCAGGGTGCTGCTCATCTGGACCCGGAAGCCGCGGTTGACGTTGATCTCGCCGGCGTCGTCCATCCAGGTGACGCGGAACAGGATCACCCGCTCCGGCTCCACCATGCGCTCCAGGATCCGGGCCCGCCGGTACTCGGGGTGCTGCTCGAGGACGGGATCGAGCGTCCGCACCACCTCGGTCACCGCCTGGAGGAAATCCGGCTCGTCAGGGTGCCTGGCGAAGACGTCCGCCAACAGGGCGTCGATATAGGCCGTCGTCATGGTTCCCAGTCTGCCAAGGCCGCTCACCCGAAGGTCACATCCTGAGGCCCACCCTCATGGAGAGGACCCCCACGCGACGCCCCCGACAGCTACCGTCACCGGGATGAACGGCCGCACCTCGTGCGGGCGGCGGCGTACCCTGACGGCCGCGGCAGCGGTCGCACTGGCCGGTGCCCTGGCAGCAACGGTCCCCGCCGGCCCGTCGTCCGGGACGGCGGGTGCGCAGACGGCAGCCGCAACCGTCTCCGACCCGGCCGCGCTCGTCCATCCACTCGACGGCACCGGCACCGGGCCCGTCAGCCCCGGGACGGTCGGCGAGTTCCCGGGTGCCGACACCCCATTCGGCATGATCCAGTGGAGCCCCGACACCAGCCCCAACGCCGTCCAGTCCGGCGGCGGGTACGCCTACTCCGACAGCAGCATCAGCGGCTTCAGCCTGACCCACCTCAGCGGCACCGGGTGCCCCTCCTACCAGGACGTTCCGATCCTCCCCACCGTCGGGGCCGTCGGGAACTCACCAGAGGCGGCGGTCGCGACGTTCTCGCACGAGCAGGAGCACGCCTCCCCCGGCCGCTACCAGGTCGAGCTCGGCCCCGCTCCCGTCTCCGTCTCGCTGGCCGTCACGACGCGCACTGGCATCTCCAGCTTCGACTTCCCACGTGGCACCGCCTCCAACCTGCTCTTCAAGGTGGCCGGCAGTGCCAATCCGGTCACCGCGGCCAATGTGCGCGCCGTCGGGCACAACGAGCTCGAGGGCCAGGTCACCACCGGGCAGTTCTGCCAGACGGGGACCAACTACACCCTGCACTTCGTCGCCCTCTTCAACCGGCCATTCGCCTCGACCGGCACCTGGGACGGCTCGGGCACCGCGGCCGGCAGCACCTCGTGCACCGGTTCGTCCTGCGGTGCCTACGTGACATTCGACACGACAGCCCAACCGCGCGTGCTGATGAAGGTCGGGATCTCCTTCGTCAGCACCAGCGACGCGGAGCAGAACCTCAAGGCAGAGGACCCCGGGTGGTCGCTCCAGCAGGTGAGTGCGCAGGCACGGGTCAGGTGGAACGCCCTCCTCGGGCGCATCGCCGTCGGCGGAGGCACGGCGGCTCAACAGCACACGTTCTACACGGCGCTGTACCACTCGCTCCTCTTCCCTAACGTCGTGTCGGACGTGAACGGCCAGTACGCGGGCAGCGACGGGAAGGTCCACACGGCGCATGGACGGGACGAGTACGCCAATTTCTCCGAATGGGATATCTATCGCAGCGAGATACAACTAGAGTCACTCCTGATCCCCCGCGACGTCGGTGACATGGTCCAGTCGCTGGTGGACGACGCCGAACAGGGTGGGTGGCTGCCCAAATGGGCCGTCGTGGGTGGCGACGAGTCGCAGATGAACGGCGACTCGGCGGATCCCATCATCGCCGACGCCTTCGCCATGGGGGCACGCAACTTCGACGTGGCCGCTGCGTTCAGCTACATGGTGAAGGGGGCGACGCAGAACGAGACCGGCCACGGCCTCGAGATCGAACGCCAGTACCTCAGCCAGTACTTGTCCCAGCACTACGTCAACGCGGGGTCACTCGACCTGACCTCCATCGACTACTCCATCGGCGGCTCGGTCACCCTCGAGTACGCCATCGACGATTTCGCCATCGCCCAGGTCGCCGCGGCCGAGGGGGACCACACGGTGGCGGACACCATGATGAAGCGTGCCGCCAACTGGGAATACGAGTTCGATCCGGCCACCGGGTACATCCAAGCCCGTGGCTCTGACGGCAGCTTCCCTGCCGGCCAGGCCTTCGAGGCGTCGCAGCTCGAGCCCGGAGGGCAGACGGGCTTCGAGGAGGGCAACGCGGTGCAGTACACGTGGTCCGCCCCCCAGGACCTGGGCGCGCTGGCGTCCCTCATGGGTGGCGACGCCGCCGCGACGAGCAAGCTCGAGACCTTCATGAGCACGCTCAACGCGACCCGGAACGCCCCCTATGAGTGGTCGGGCAACGAGCCCAGTGAGTGGGCCCCGTGGGAGTTCGACTACTTCGCCGCGCCGGCCGATACCCAGCGGTCGGTTCGGGCCATCGTCGACACCGAGTACGCCGACGCACCGGTGGACGAGCCGGGCAACGACGACCTGGGCGCCATCGCCTCGTGGTACGTGTGGGCGGCCCTGGGCCTGTTCCCCGTGACCCCGGGCTCGGCGAACCTCGCCCTTGCCAGTCCGCTCTTCCCGTCCGTGACCATCACCTTGCCCGACGGCCACCGCCTCGTCGAGGATGCCCCGGGGGCTGCGGCCTCCCGGCCCTACGTCCACGGCCTGACCGTCTCCGGCGTGACCCAACCCGCTTCCCGATCTTCGGCGAGCGGCTGTAGCGCCTCGTCCAAGCCCCACTCCCCCGCCGGCACGTGGGACCTGCCCTGGCTCCCGGCGTCGGTCATTCAGACGGGAGGCAGCCTGCACTTCACCCTGTCGAGCTCCCCTGACCCGGGCTGGGCCTCCTCGCCCGCCGACAGCCCTCCCTCGTTTGCATCGGGCGAACTCCCTGCCGTCGGGTTCTCGTCCCCGAGCGGAGCGACATCACTCGTCGTGGGACAACCCGCATCTGTTGATCTCGGCGCGGCGTCGGCCGGGGGGGACGCGACCACCGTGCACTGGCAGGTGGCCTCGGTCCCGAGTGGCCTGCAGGTGTCGCCGTCCTCGGGAACGCTCGCTTTCGCCGGCGCGAGTGTCAGCGCAGGCTCGGCGACCAACTGCCGCCGTCCGTCCTCAGCCACCCAGGCGCTCACCGTCACTGCAGCCGCCGCGGGGACCTACTCCGTGCGCATCAATCTGGCCACCGCAAGCGGGACACAGCTCCCGCCGGTCGTCCTTGACGTCGCCGTGGAGCCTTAACCGCTTCCGGGGCGAGGCCGAGGTGGCCATCTGGCACGTCGGTATCGGTTCTCGATAGTGGACGTTGCGTCGGCCAAGATAATGAATGAACATTCAGTTCATGAAAGAAGGGCACGAGAGCAGCACGGCGGCCTACATGGCGCTGTTCCGTGCAGTCGAGTCCGCCCGGCCCGAGGAGGGCCGCCTCTTCACCGATCCCCTGGCCAGCTCCTTTCTCCCGACCTCGCTCCGGTTCGTGGCGGACGTCGCGAAGCGTCCGGTGATCGGTCGGGCCGTGCCGGCGATCCTGGACCTTGGCTGGCCCCGTACGCGCAGTTCTGGAGTCGTCCGCACTCGCCTGATCGACACGATGGTGCAGGAAGCGCTCGACGATGGGACGGCGCAACTCATCCTTCTCGGAGCCGGCTACGACAGCCGGGCCTACCGGCTGCCGTTCGCGATCGGGGTCACCGTCTTCGAGGTCGACCATCCCTCCACCCAACGCGTCAAGCGGGCGCGACTCGAGCGCGTCGGGCACGTCGGTCGACCACGTTCGCTTTGTCGGCGTCGACTTCGAGCTCGATAACATCGCTGATCGGCTGGCCGAGGCTGGGTTCGATGAGGGTGCTCGATCGATCGTCGTGTGGGAGGGCGTGATCTCCTATCTGAGCGAATCGGCCGTCGACGACAACTTCGAGCTCCTCTCGAGGATCAGTTCCCCGGGAAGTCGGCTGATATTCACCTACGTCGACGGCCGCGCCCTGGACGGTTCCATCGACTTCGAGGAGGCGAGACGGTGGAAGGGATGGGTCCGCCTCAACGGCGAACCCTTCGTCTTTGGATTCCACCCCGACCGGCTGGAGTCCTACCTCGCCGGGTACGGGTTTCACCTTGACTCCGATCACTCGACGGCCGAGGTGGCTCGCGGGTATCGGAGCGAACTCGGACGCGCCGAGCAGGGTTCTGATCTCTACCGGGTGACTGAAGCCACAAGGACGGACCGATGCCCAGGGTGACCAACGCCCACCGCGAATCGCGGCGGCGCCAGATCCTCGACGCGTCGATCGAGTGCTTTGCTCGTGAGGGCTTCCATCGCACGTCGATGGCGCAGATCATCGCCGAGGCAGGGGTGAGCGCAGGAACGATCTACCTCTACTTCACCAGCAAAGAGGAGATCGTCGAGGCCATCGCCGAGGAACGCCATGTCCTGGAGTCCGCGTTGGCATCCACGGCGCTTGCCAATCCGGACACTGGTCAAGCGCTCCATGACCTGGCCGCCGGCTACCTCGACTGGCTCTCCGATCCCCTCGAGCAGAAGCGTCGGCGGGTGACCGTTCAGGTTTGGGCCGAAGCCCTGCGCAGCGAACGGGTGGCGTCCATCGTCGGGGACGGGGTGGGCCAGCGCCACCAGGTCGCCGACTTCGTGCGGGAGCGCCAACACCGGGGAACTCATCGCCGGTGTCGATGCTGATGCACTCTCCCGGACCATGCTCTCGCTCATCCTCGGGTTCGTCCTCCAGCAGGCATGGGATCCCATGTTGGACGTCGACGGATACCGCACCGTGCTCGACGCCATGATCGATCGGTTTCTCCTCGTCGATCGGGGCCAAGCTTCAGCGAACCGGCGTCGTCAAACGAGCCGCCCGGTCGGGAGGCGGAAAGAAGCCATCTGAGGACGGGGGCCGGCGTCGGAATCGGGGCCGGTGCGGCAAGCCAATCCGCAGGTCGAAGAGGTCGGGAGACTTGGTCGATCGAGGCTTTCGGGGAGGACGTTTGTCCCTTATTTCAGCAGGACGATGCAGGGCTGACTTCATCGACGACTTCTGATTCGACTTGTGCCTCCACCCGAACCGGGCGTCGATACGGGAAGGTCATTGCCGAATTCGCTGCGTTCAAGAACCACCTGAGCTACCTCCCTCACAGCGGTTCGATATTTGTGTTGCTTCGAGACGAGGTTGCAAGCTACAAGACCTCCAAGGGAGCGCTCCGGTTCCGCGTTTCACAGCATGAGCGTCATGGTGCATCCATCGGGTCCGATCAAAGAGTCCTTCTCTCGCTGCCCGATCTGCGAGCTGCAAGCTTTCGTTCAACAGCCCCGATAGATGAAGAGTGCCGCCAACAGACCACCCCACTCGTGGAGAACTTCAGCTGGGATCTCCCGGAGTGGCTCCGTGGCGGGAACGACGACCACCTGTCCTGGGAAACACCGTTCCGTCAGCAAGCGGGCGCGCATTGCCTGGGTCCGACCCGGCACGATCATGAGACTGTGCCAGTGGTGGCGTTCGGCGTATTGTCCCGCCCATCGCGCTTCGCCCCTCGTGTTGTTGGTGACATCGAAGAAGCAGACGACCGAAACCCGAGGCACCTTGGGGCACGGCGTGTCGTTGCCGCGTGAACCCTGAGAGAAGAGGAGCACCGGGGCATACCCCTTCTTGGCGAGGGACACGGCCTCCGCCTCTCGGGCTCGTTCATCATCGCCATTCAGGCTCAAGATGCCGTCGACGTGTCTTGGTTGGTCTGTTGGCGGGTAAATGAAGAGCGCCAGCGTCGCTGCCACGAAGACCACGATCGCGGCGCCGAGACTCCAAAGCAGTCGCCGACGCCAACGGCGGCGGGATCTTGGGGGGCCGCTGGTCACAGATCCATCAGGTGCGCCGCTGTTTGGTTGCGAGTCGCTCTCCGAGTGGTTTCCGCCGCCCGCCAGCTGTTCCTTTGCCAGAGCGTTCATCGACTCGTGGCCTCGAACACGGAATGGCCAGAACGTAGCGGCCGCCCTTCCTGCACGAACACCTCCCTGATAGGTCTCACGTAAGGGGCGAGCGCAAGTGAACCGCTATGAATACATCCCGAGGTACCCCATTGGCGGCTACGGGACAGGGAGCTTTCCGAGAAAGCGCGCCTCCTCGCCTGTCGGGGGCCTCACCGAAGTGCCCGTGGATATCATCCTCCCGGCGAGCGGGGCACCACGCTCTAATCCGACGCGGACAACCAGCACGGCGAAGTCGGGCTCTCTGTAATCCCGGATCTGGCGCCCGCGATCGCTCTGGCAAGTGGTCGTATTTCAGGAAAGCGCGACCAGACAGCGAGTGTGTCGGTGGCACCTAGCATCTGGATCGATGCAGGTAGACCAGCGCCCTCTGGCTGACAGAATTGAAGTCGGTGTTCCAAGTCTGGCTGCATTCGTCGCACGGATCATTGGCAACCTCCCAATTTCCATTCGCCGCCGAGTTCTCCAATCCGCGTTTGATCGTGCCCGCGACGCATTTAATCGCGGGGACCTCGAAGTGGTGTTCGCCCTTTTCGCTCCAGATGTTGAATACGTTCCACCACCACCGCTCCATAAGGCGGGCTCGCTCCAAGGTCGGGCGGCTGTTTTCGATTTCTGGCACGGGATTTTCGAGCGCTACGACAAGAACACGATCGAGAACCTCTCTCTGGACGAGGTGTCGTCTGGGTCCTTCGTGCGCCGGGCGCGCCTGCGCCACCGGTCGGTGACACTCGATGAGACGCTCGATTACACGATCATCCAGACCACGGTTCTGGAACATGGCCGTGTGGTCAGACAGGTAAACGTTCTCGATACTCCCGACGTCTCACACCCCTGACTTATGGGACCGCCAGCCACCCGCGCCCATATCGGCCAACGGGGGCAGGTCGAGACCGGCGAACGAGGTCCACGGAAGGGGTTGCGCCGCGGTGTCCCATAGTGCGGCTGGCACGCAGATGCGCCGTCGGAATCAGGGTCGGACGACTCTTGTCTGTCCAGCTTCACCGCCCAGACAATGGCTGCGTGCGCCAATTCCACGTACGGTCGCCAAGTGCGGACCTCGCAGTCCGAGAGAGCCGAGCCGATGGTGAGCCTCTCCTACTCCTTCACGGCGGGCCAGGCGTGCCGGACTACATGCATACGTCAACGGCGCCAATCCTCCCGGAGTTTCGCTGCATCAGTTTCGATCAACGGGGTGTCGGGGAATCGACGTGTGGCGACGGGCGCTTTGACCTGAACGCGTACCTCGATGACATCGAGCGGGTTCGGATCTCGGCGGGCATCGAGTCGTGGCATGTCATGGGACACTCGTGGGGGGGACTTTTGGCCCAGGCCTACACCTCGCGGTTTCCGAGGCGAGTTTCGAGCCTCCTCCTCTCGAGCTCGTCGCTGGGCGTGGGCAGCGAATGGAAACGCACCAAGGCGGAATCCTTCCGCATCGAAAGGGCTCGTGCCGGGGTCCTTGGCACCCTCCGGTTCTACGCCTACGGTTCTGGACTGCTCCTGCCTGGCTCGATCGGCAACTGGTCCATGCGTCACGTGATGACCGAGACGTGGCACAGCTATTTTCTCGACCCCAAGTCTGCGCCTGATCCCGACCCAATGTGGCTTTCCGGCTGTTCTCCCCTCGCCATGATCAAGACTGACCGGGCGATTTCCAAGGAAGGCCAAGAGGCGTTCGATTCGCCGTCGAGCTTTGAAGGCCCGGCACTGGTCCTCTATGGGCAGTTCGACATCTTCCAAGACGGCACCAAGATTGTCAGGAACCGCTTCCCTCGCGCTCGACAGGTCACGCTGCAACACTCCGGCCACGTCCACTGGCTTGACAACCCCTCCGGTTATGCCACTGTCCTGGTGGACTTCTATCGCCAGGTGAAGCTCTCGAAGTAGGGGTCGACTGCGTGACAGCAGGCCGATGTCACCCACCTTCCCGGCGGACGGGGGCAGTCTGAGAATCTTGCAAAGTGGGCGTGACCGGAACTACGAAGCTGCCTCGATCGGGGTGGTGACGCTGAAGAAGGAGTTGGACGCCAATCCATTGGCCGTCACCGTCGCCGCGGTGTACCAGATCCCGACGTCGTTATTGACGATGTGGTTTTCGGCAATCGTCATCAAGATTGGAGAGGCGGCGGAATAGACGGAGATGCCGGTCTTGACCAGATCCTGCGGACCGGGCACCGGTCCGTTGTCAACGTCACCGTCGATGTTGTTCTGACCGATGGTGTTGCCCACGATGACGTTGCCGTTTACGTCCTGGCCGGGGGCGTGCGAGTGGATGGTGACACCGGCCAGGCCATTCCCGGCCAGATAGTTGCCCTGGACGAGGTTGTCGTAGGCCCCCGTACCTGGGAAGGGGGCGAAGATGCCAACGCCAGCTCCACTACCCGATCCATTTACCGGAATCGTTCCGTTGTCCACCGACACGTTGTAGATGATCTTGTTGTCGAACACGCCGCCTACTGTCGGATTGGTACCGGTCACCGCAAACGTAATGGGGTTGAAGTTGACGGCACCTCCATTGTGGGACGGCAGTGTGATTCCGCACTCAGTAGCGTTGTCGTATACCCAGTTGCCGGATACAAGGTTGTACGCGGTCGGCCCATATTCATCGGTCAAAAGGATGCCGTCAGCATTGCCGGTCACGACGTTGCCGCTCATATTCGAATGGGACACCGCAACAAAGTGGATGCCCCCGCCGCAGTCCGACGGGAGAGGCAAGTAGTTGCAGGTCGAGTCAGCCCCGCCCGGGCCGGCAAAGCCTTGATCGTCGTCGACTACTTTGTTGTTGAATACACCGACGTTGGTCAGCGGCTTTCCCCACGCGGGGTCGCTCGGGGTGTCAGCGCCTACGAGAATGCCCTCGCCGATGGCCTTGGTGAGCGTGAAGCCGCTGACCGTGACATCCGACGAGACCACCTGTATCGCATTGTTCAGGCCAGCTGCGTCGATGGTGGCGCCCTGCCCCGTGAGCATCAGTGCCTTATTGATCACGACGTCCTCGGTGTAGGTGCCTGGGCATACCACGACGGTGGCCCCTGCACTTGCGGCGGCTACCGCCGAGCTGATGGTGGAATAGGGGGCGTCGGAACATCCCATGCGCCCCAGCCGCCGGTGTGATGGCTGGCGGTCGAGTTCGACACGTAGAGCGTCTCGGCTTTTCCGGGGTACCCCCCAGTTCCGCCGTCGGCGAAGGCAGTTCCCATTCCCCCGACGAACACACCGAGTACTAGGCCGGCTGGCGCAATGACCGTTGACCTTCTAAAGAATGAACGTGCATTCATGGGTACCCCTCTAGTCAAATCGCCGATCAATGCCGACAGGCAGAAGCACCCTAGGGACGGGCCATGCGATTGTCCACTGGGGGGCTGCCGGTCATCCCTCCCGGCGTAAGGAGACACGCTCGGCACGATTGACGGATGACACGGGTTATGGAACACCTGCAGCTCCCCAGATCCGTCTATCGGTGTGCGCGGTGTCGCTCTCGAGCATCTTCTATGGCAACCCCGAATCGTCGCTGCATAGCGGGCGTTCACGAATGGGTCGATTAGCGCGTTAGCGGCAATCGGTTCCGATCCGTCCGTTCTGGCATCCCACAGGCTTTCGAGTCAAGTCACTCCGTGAAGATCTTGGAAGCTAGGAAGCCCCTCGCCGGGGCGGCGGGGGGCGTTGCGACCAGCCTGAAGCTGTCCAAAGAGAGTCGTTGAGCGGTCAGTAACGTTGCAGCGTGGCAATCGAGTAAACGTTCATCGCCCTGTCGATGTATCGATGGGCGACACCCCCCACCCGGCACCGAACGGGGGCACCCTCTGTCGAGTCCTCAGTCGATGGGCTTTCCCGTTCCCGGGTGCCTCGGCCGGAATCCTCCGCCTCCTGGTTGGACAGGGATGGGCGTTTGCCGGTGACGAATCAGCCGGCGGTGATGATCTTGGGCCCTGCGTGGTTCTCTTTCATCCGCTCCGCGGTCAACCGGGACTCCAACGGCATACCGATCCCAATGGGCAGGTCTCCGTGCCCGTCGTTCCTCGACTGAGCGGCCTGCAGGCACTCCGGGCAATCGACCACCCAGCATTGGTGGTGCCTTCTGATCGTGGGGTGATGGGGAGTCCGCATCCGGTCCGACCTCCTATGCGACAGCCATATCAACGGACGCACAATACAGGCAGTTCACAGGGTATGCCCAGGTGAAGTTCGCATTGACGTCACACTGTGACTGACCGTGCCCCGGCGAGGCGGCGGAGTGGAGCGGCGACTGCGGCCAACGCACCAAGAGCCGCACGATCGACGAGGTCATCCGAAGTGGCCCGTCACGTAGCGCTGCGTCTCCGGCTCCCGAGGGTTCTCGAAGACCCGCTCGGTCAGTCCGTGCTCGACCAGGCGACCGCTGTTCAAGAACATGGTGTGATGCGACAGGCGGTGGGCCTGGCCGAGGTTGTGGGTCACGATGATGATGGTGTAGCCCGGGGTCAAGCCACGGAGGAGGCGCTCGATGCTCTCGGTGGTAACGGGATCGAGAGAGGACGTCGGCTCGTCGAGAAGGAGCACCTCTGACCCCACGGCAAGTGCCCGAGCCAGGCACAACAACTGCTGCTGGCCCCCCGAGAGCCGGAACGGCGAGTCACCCAGACGGTCCTTCACCGCCTCCCACAGGCCGACCTGGCGGAGCCGCTCTTCGGTCACCACGTCGAGCTGTTTGCCTTTGGCGAGCTGGTGGGCCTTCACGCCCGCCACCACGTTGTCGCGTATCGACATCGGGAATGGATTGGGCCGCTGGAACATCATCCCGACTTGACGGCGTAGAACAAGCAGGTCCCGGTGGCTGGCCCAGATGCTCTCGCCGTCGAGGGTGACGTCACCGTCGTGGCTAAAGCCCGGGACCTTGTCGTTCATCCGGTTGAGGGTGCGCAAGAACACCGACTTGCCGGTGCCGGTCGGGCCGATTATGGCGGTGATCGTCCCACGGGCAATGTCGATCTCGACTCCCGACAAGATGGTCTTTGTCCCAATGCGAAGCGTCAGGTCCTTGGCGCGCACGACGTAGTCAGGGCGCCCTCGATCGGGGTCCAGCTCGGCCAAACCTGGGTCGAGGTCCTGTCGGGCATCCCTCGACGAGCCCACTCCTTCGGGGTGAGCCTTGAGAGTTCTGGGGTCGTCCAAGGCGGTCCACCTCCATGGGCGTCGAGTCCTGGTCGTGGCGACGTGATCTTCAACTTCTAACCACTGTGGGCTCTCGTCAGCGAGCAACTAGAGGCGAAAGGTCTCAACGATGGAGAGTTCACCTGGAGTTCGCGAAACATTCAGGTTGCGCTTATGATGCTGAATGAAAGTCGCTCTGCCCTAGCCCACAAGTGCCGTTCGGAGGCAGGGCTATGCGGGTGATCGGCAGTACGGGGCAGGCGGCACTGACGTCTTGACTGCTTGTCCCAGGAACCGTTGAGCTATCTGTCCATGGTCACCGCGTCGTTACGATCCACGTTCCTATGACTGGAACCTTTCGGGCACTGTGGGGTGCCGACGTATGAGCCGGCGCGCAGTCGCACACGATGAACCCGACGACGTCGGTGGTCATCCTCGACGATGATGGCCGACGTGGAGGAGGTCGAGGTTGTCGTCGCCCATAACGAGCGCGCGACCCTGCGCGTCGGCGACGTGTTCCTGAAGATCGACGCTGATCAGACCCGCACCGACGTCGAGGTCGAGGCGATGGGGATGGTGCCGGTCCCGACCCCGGAGATCCTGTGGCGGAAGCCGCCCGTGCTCGCACTCGCCGCTCTCCCGGGGACGGCGCTCGGCCACCTCGGCGAGCCGTCTACCGCGTCGTCGGCGGCGTGGGCCGCGGCGGGTGCCGCCGCCCGGGCGCTGCACGACGCGCCGCTGCCGCCATGGCCCGGTCGGAGCGTCGACGAGCTCGCATCGCACCTCGCCGGCGAGTGCGAGTGGCTCGTCGCCAACGACGTCCTTCCCACCGACGTGATCACAAGCAACCGCCGGCTGGGCGAGACTGCACTCCGGCCGTGGACACCGGTGTTCACCCACGGCGACCTGCAGGTCGACCACGTCTTCATCGCCGGTGACGAGGTCACTGGCATCATCGACTGGTCCGAGGCGTCCCAGGGCGACGCTCTCTTCGACCTCGCCACCCTCACGCTCGGACACGAGGAGCACCTTGGCGACGTCGTCGCCGGCTACGGCACCGACGTCGACCGCGACCTCATCCGCGCGTGGTGGTCGTTGCGATGCCTGCTTAACGTCCGCTGGCTGGTCGAGCACGGCTTCGGCCCGCTTGGGGAGATGCCCGAGGTCGCCGTGCTGCGATCCCTGCCATGAGGCTGCACGAGCCCGACGGCTAGAAGTGCCCGTTCTGCTGCGATCACCGGGGCATCTCCCGAAACCGCCCGTCTGGCCGGACCGACGAGGTCATAGTCCTCGTGAACATCAGGTGGGCGAACAACCCGCGGGCGTGTCGGGGTTGGGGCATCGCCCCGAGGTGCCGGTAGGGGCCGGGTTAGGTGGGTGACCCGCGGTTGGGGGGATTGGGGCCTCGAGCCAGCAAGAGGCGGCGGTCAAGGGCAGCCGGAGGCTGGCGGAGCGAACCCTTGACTGCTCCGCCAGGACTCATCGACGAGTTCCATAATGGGTTTCGTCGGCCGCCTCTGAGCAGATCGGAATTCTCGGTTCTGGAACGTTCGCGAACACGGGGCCGAAGGCCCCGACCGCTCGTCCGCTGGCGTCCGCAGCAGTGCCAGAGGGTTGTGGCATAGGTGTGGCATGGAACGAGAGTGTCGAAAGAGGCGGTTCGGGGAATCGCGCCACCAACCAGGGACAACAAGTTGAGGCGGCGGGCGGAATCGAACCGCCGTACGGGGCTTTGCAGGCCCCTGCCTAAACCACTCGGCCACGCCGCCGCGCACCAACACGAACGGGCGGCCAGCCTAACGGCCGGCGACGCCTCGCCCTGGCCCAGCCTGCTACTGGGACGTCAGCGTCTCAGGCGGGACACCACCCAGAACACTCCTCCGATCAGGGCGATGATGACCGCGATCTTCACGAAGAAGAGGATGATGCCGGCCAGGCTGGCGAGGATCCAGAAGGCCACGATCGCCCCGACCACACCCACCGCCGTCATGGCGACGGCATGTGAGAAGGTCACGGGCTTCTTGCCCTCTCTACTGGTTACGTCTTTGCTCACGAACCCAATGCTACGTTCCCGCCATGCCCGCCGAAGCGTCGCTGCGAGAACGGCGGAGCAAGCTGCTCGCCGAGCCCGGCCTGATGGGAGTGGAATTCTGCCACCGCTACGCGGCCGAGGCGGACGCCTGGCTCTCCAGGCTGGCCGAACGGGCAGCTGGCGACAACAAGCGGCATCTGGCCCTGTTGGCCGTGGGCGGGTACGGGCGGCGATCGCTCTGCCCCTTCAGCGATCTCGATGTGGTTCTCGTCCACAACGGCCACCGAGACATCCGGTCCGTCGCTGACGCCATCTGGTACCCGGTGTGGGACGAGGGCGTGCACCTGGACCACTCGGTGCGCAAACCCGTGGAGGTGCTCACCGCGGCCGCCGAGGACGCGCGTGTCGCGCTCGGCCTCCTCGATGGCCGCCTCATCTGGGGTGAGCACAAGGTGGCCGATCCGCTGTTGGAGAAGGCGCGCACCGCCTGGCGCGACCGGCTGGGCACCAAGTACCTGCCCCTGCTCGAGGTGCAGATGGCCGAGCGCCGCAAGACGGCGGGCGACGTCGCCTTCCTGCTCGAGCCCGACCTCAAGGAGAGCCACGGCGGGCTGCGCGACGTCAGCGTCCTGCGCGCCATCTCGGCCTACGCCCCGCTGCTGGCCGACTACGCCGACCTGGCGTCGCTCGACGGGGCGGAAGCACTGCTCACCACCACCAGGGTCGAGTTGCACCGCATGGCCCAGCGCGAGCACGACAAGCTCCTGCTGCAGGACCAGGACCAGGTGGCCGCCGCGCTCGGCTTCCCCGACGCCGACGCGCTCATGCTGGCCGTCTCGACGGCCGGGAGGCAGATCGCCTGGGTCAGCGACGACGTCTGGCGCCGTCGCCGCCTGTGGGATCCCACCCCGCCGCCCAGGCGCCGTTTCCGCCGCGGTGCGCCCGACGCGGGGCCGGCGCCGGCGCCGGCCGATCTCGGCCCCGATATGGTCGAGGTCTACGGTGAGATCGCACTCACTCCGCTGGCGCCCGTCTCCGACGACGCCTCACTGCCGCTGCGCCTGGCCTCCACGGCGGCCCAGCACGACCGGCCGATCGCCAAGGGCTCGCTGCACCGCTTGGCCGACCGCATGCCTCCGCCTGGCGACCCCTGGGCGCCCGAGACCCGCCAGGCACTGGTCACACTGCTCGGCCTCGGACGTCCCGCCATCGACAAGATCGAATCGCTCGACCAGCACGGCCTGCTCGTGCGCCTCATCCCGGAGTGGTCCGCCGTCCGCAACAAGCCACAGCGCAACGCCTACCACACCTACACCGTCGACCGGCACCTCCTGGAGGCGGCCGCGCTTGCCGCCGAGCTGAGCGACACGGTCGAACGACCGGACTTGCTGCTCGTCGGCGCGCTCCTGCACGACATCGGCAAGGGCTTCCCCGGTGACCACACGACTGTCGGCATGGAGGCCGTCGAGCGCATCACCACGCGCATGGGTTTCTCCCCCGTCGACGTCGCGGTGCTCGTGGACCTGGTGCGTCACCATCTGCTGCTGCCCGACACGGCGACCCGGCGCGATCTCGACGACCCGACCACCATCGCCCGAGTCGCCCGCGCCGCGGGCAACCGCCTGACACTGCACCTCCTTGCCGCCCTGACCGAGGCCGACAGCCGGGCCACGGGCCCCTCGGCCTGGGGACCCTGGAAGGCCGGCCTCGTCGCCAACCTCGTCGAGCGCACCGACCGCGTGCTCCAGGGTGAGACCGAGCCGGCCGGGCCTGACCCCATCCTGGCGGCCAACCAGGACCTCATAGAGGAGGTGCGCCAGACCGGACTGCCATCGGTGTCGCTGCAGCCGCCCCAGGTCATCGTGGCCGCTCCGGACCGCCGCGGGCTGTTCTCCTCCGTGGCGGGTGCCCTGGCCCTCAACGGCATGAATGTGCAGGCCGCCAACGTCAGTGGGGATGACGGCGTTGCGGTCGAGGTGTTCACCGTCGAGGTGGCCCGCGGGACCTGGCCCGACACCGCCAAGCTGCGCGACGACCTGGCGGCCGTGCTCTCCGACAGCATGGCCATCGGCGAGCGGCTCACCGAGCGCGAGCGGGTCTACCCACTCCGGCGGGGCTCAGCCGCCCACCTCCCCGGCAGCGATGTCAGCGTCGACAACGAGGCGTCCGAGACCGCCACCGTCCTGGAGGTCCGGGCGCCGGACCAGATCGGACTGCTGCACCGGATCACCCGGGCCTTGTTCGAGGCGGACCTCGACGTGGTCTCGGCCCGGGTCTCGACGCTGGGCGAAATTGTGGTGGACGCCTTCTACGTGCGGGAGTCGGACGGGGCCAAGGTGACCGACCAGGACCGTCTCTCGGCCATCACCGCCGCCTTGAGGGCCGAATTGGGCCTGGAGGCACCGAGAATCCCGTAGAATCCGATGTCATGTCGGGAGACCACGTTCGTCAGAGGAGTGGCCGCCGAACATGGTTGATCGTGGCCGTGTGCGCGGCCGCACTCGTGCTCGGTGCCGGCGGTTTCGTCGTGATCGACCACGCGCGCGACAACGAGGCCTCGGCCACCCCCGCCGCCCCCCCGGTGGCCCTCACCGTGACGTCCGTGTCGCCGACCGGGGCAAACGTCGCCGCCGGGTCCACCGTCTCGGTGCAGTTCTCCACCGACCTCGCCCCCGGCAGCCCCATGCCGACCCTGACCCCTGCCGTCGCCGGGTCCTGGGCCGTCCTCTCGCCGTCGCTACTCCAATTCCAGGCAACCGGGCCGCTCGTGCCCGGCGCGAGCGAGACCGTCACGGTCCCCGGCGGGTCCACCGGCGTGCTGGGCTCCCAGGGCCAGCACCTCGCCCAGACGTTCACCTCGCAGTTCACCGTGGCGCCGGGGTCCATCCTCCGCCTGCAGCAGCTGCTGGCCGAGCTCGGCTACCTGCCCCTCACCTTCACCCCCGCCTCACCACTCACATCGCCCACCCAGGAGGGCAACGACCAGGTCGGATCGTTCTCCTGGCGCTGGCCGAACCAGCCGTTGGCGCTGCTGACCCTGTGGACGCCGGGAACCGCCAACGTGATCACGCGGGGTGCGATCATGAACTTCGAGTCCCAGAATGGCCTCAAGACCGATGGCATCGCAGGCCCCGAGGTCTGGGCCGACCTGCTCGCCGACGTGCAGAGCGGGCACGGGGACGCGCTCCCGTGGGACTACGTCCTCGTGAGCCAGTCACTGCCCGAGTCGGCGACCGTCTACAAGAACGGCTCCGTGGTCTACTCGACGCCCGCGAACACCGGGGTTGGTGGTGCACCCACGGCGAACGGCACGTTCCCCGTCTACGCCCGCTACGTGGTGACGACCATGAGCGGCACCAATCCCGACGGCTCCCACTACGTGGACCCCGGGATCCCCTGGGTCAGCTACTTCAACGGCGGGGACGCCCTCCACGGCTACGTCCGGGCGTCCTACGGGTTCCCTCAGAGCGACGGGTGCGTCGAGATGCCGCCCGCCAACGCCGCGGTCGTCTTCCCGCTCACGCCGATCGGCACCCTCGTCACCGTCCAGGCCTGAGCCCGGGCGAACGGGCCCCGGTGCCCCGCCGCCCTAACCTTTCTCCTCGATGTCCACATTGAGGCGGGTCATCGACATCGTCGGGCGGGTCCTGATCGGGGCGGGTGTCGTGCTGCTCCTCTTCACGGCGTACCAGATCTGGGGCACCTCCATACAGGAGTCCCACACCCAATCCGGGCTGCGCACCCAGCTCCAGCAGGAGACCAACAGCGAGGAGATCCGGCACGCGCTGGCCGAGGAGTCCGCACTGGACAAGCTCCCGACCGGTCCGCCCGTCGCCGCGCCCCAGACCTCGGACCCGGCCGAAGGCGAGCCGATCGGTGACATCCGCATCCCGGTGATCGGCATCAACCAGGTCGTGGTCGAGGGCATCAACACGCCGGACCTGCGCAAGGGCCCGGGCCACTACATCGGGACGCCGCTCCCCGGGCAGAGCGGCAATGCCGCCATCGCCGGGCACCGTACGACCTACGGCCACCCTTTCTACAACCTCGACTCCGTCAAGGTCGGCGACCCCATCGTCCTCACCACCCTGCAGGGCATCTTCGTCTACGACGCCACCAAGAGCTTCGTGGTGTCGCCCAGCAACACCGACGTGATCAAGAACGTGTTCGCCGACATGCTCACCCTCACCACCTGTAACCCGCGCTTCAGCGCCTCGACCCGCTTGGTCGTCCAGGCCAAGCTGGCCCACTCGCAACTCTTCCCCAATTCCGGTCTGCGCACGACGGCACGGCACGCCGACCCCAAGAGCGGGGACCTGGCCGGCAGCTCCAATGTCGAGCTCACCGACACGCTCTTCTGGGGGTTCGTCACCATCGCGGTCGGCGCTGGCATCCTGGTCGCCGCCTACCGCTTCCGGCGCCAGCGCTGGGTGATCTACGGTGCGGGTGCCGCCGGCATGCTGGTCCTACTCTGGTTCCTCTTCGGGGCCGTCAGCCCGCTGCTCCCGGCCAGCTTCTAGCGGCCGTGCTGGTCGAGCAACCACTGCCCGATCACTTCAGGGGCTTCGCCGCCGTGGTCGAGCGCGACGGCGGCACCACCTACCCCGCCATCTGCCGGGCCGTGGCCGAGGATCACGAGGTCCTGACGCTCCTCGACGGGGCCCCGCTGCCCCAGCGCCGCCCGCTCCTCCTGCTCGCCGCGGTGCACTTCCTGCTCCTCTCGGGCGTCGAGCACGCGCTGGCGTCGTACTACGACACCGTGGCGGAGGTGCGCGGCATCCCCTTCGACCGCTCCGGTGACGTGACCGCCGCGTTCGCCGACTTTTGCCGCACGCACCGTCCCGCCCTCGCTGAGCTGATCGCCACCCGCACGACCCAGACCAACGAGGTGGGGCGCTGCACCGCCCTGATGCCCGGCCTCTGCCACATCGCGTCCCTCTACGGGTGGCAGGAGTCGCTCTCGCTGCTCGACCTCGGCACCTCCGCCGGCCTGAACCTGCTCTTCGACGATTACTCGTACACCTACCGGGCGGCGGTCGGCGACGACACGCTCACCGCCGGGGCGGCAGGCTCGGCGGTCGCGCTCGAATGCACCGCCCGCGATGACGTCGGGCCCCTGCCCGAGCTCCGCCTGCCGGCCATGGCAGCCCGGGTGGGCCTCGATCTCTCGCCCGTCGACCCGTTCTCCGACGATGCCGCCCGGTGGCTGCTGGCCTGCCAATGGCCCGACAACCTGCAGCGCTTCGGGCGGCTGCGGGCTGCGTTGGCCAACGTGCGCGCCACTGCGGACCCGCCCCGGCTCGAGCGCGGCGACATGGTGACCGACCTGCCGCGGATCGCTGGCGCCATCCCCGGCGGCGGCCCGCTCGTCGTGTTCCACTCCTGGGTGGCGGCCTATCTCGACGAGGAACAGCAGCGCACCCTGGCCCGTGAGGTCCAGGCGCTCGGGGAGACGCGACCCGTCCACCACCTCTACTGCGAGTCGCCCTTCGAGACACCCGGCCTCCCCACGCCCCCCTCCCCTGTGCCACGCGAGGGCCCCGACCTGGCGACGGTGCTTGTCCATATCGGGCCCGGCGGCGCCCCGGTCCGCCTGGCCGATACCCACCCGCACGGCTACTGGATCCGCTGGTGGCCCGCTACTCGTCCGGTCCCCACGGCGCGTCGCGCCGGGCCGGCACCTGCACCCCCTCCTCGGTGACCATGGCAGCCGAGCCCACCGCGCCGCGGCCGAAGCGGCCCCGGATGGCGTCCACGGCGGCTGTCACGTCCTGCCACGACTGCTCGCGTGCCGTTGCGCTCTGATTCTCCTCGTCCAAGCCGTCCCCGAGGTCGAAGGAGAGCTGGTCCGCCTCGCCGACGCTCAGCCCCGACGCGCTGACCCCGAGGAGGCGGATGCCCTCGCCGGGGTCGACGCCCGCCAGCAGCGCCACCGCCACCTGCCCGATGGCACCGCCGGTGGCGATGGGGCGCCCGAGCGTATGGGAGCGGGTCTGCAGCGAGAGGTCCTTGAACTTGACCTTCACCGTGATCGTGCGGGCAGAGGTCGACGCGCCCCGCAGCATGGTCGCCACCGATTCGGCCATACGCAGCACGTGACGCTCGAGCTCGTGCGGGTCGACCAGGTCCTCGCTGAAGGTCTCCTCGTGGCCGATCGACTTGTTCGGCCGGTTCGGGTTGACCGGGTCCGGGTCCTCGCCGCGGGCCAGGGCGGCCAGGTGGGCGCCACTCGCCTTCCCGAGGCGGCGCACCGCAGTGTCGACCGGGAGCGCCGCCAGGTCGCCGACGGTGCGCACCCCGAGATCGTGCAAGCGTTGCGCCGTGGCGGGCCCCACGCCCCAGAGCGCCTCGACGTCGTGGCCGTGCAGGAACTCGAGCTCCGCGTCCGGGTCGACGAGGTACACGCCGGGTCCCGGCTCCAGGCCGCTGCGGCTGGCCCGCGGCTTGGCCGCCCGCGACGCGAGCTTGGCGATCATCTTGGAGCGACCGATCCCGACCGCGCAGCCGAGACCGAGCTCGTCACGCACGCGCTCGCGCAGCGCGTGGCCGATGTTGTCGGGCGGGCCGAGGAGCCGCAGCGCGCCGGCCACGTCCATGAAGGCCTCGTCGAGGCCGATGGGCTCCACGATCGGGGTGACGTCGTGCAGGATCTTGTGCAGCTGCCCGCTGACCTCGGCGTAGCGGCTGTGGCGCCCCGACAGGAAGATGGCCTCGGGGCAGAGCTGGCGGGCCCGCATGGACGGCATGGCCGAGTGCACGCCGTAGGCGCGGGCCTCGTAGGTGCACGAGGCGACGACACCGCGAGCGCCGGCCCCACCCACGATCACCGGCTTGCCGGCGAGCGCGGGGTCGTCGAGCACCTCGACCGACGCGAAGAAGGCGTCCATGTCGACGTGGAGGATGGTGGGGACGAGCGGCCGCTCACGCACCGAGGGTCAACCGGCGGAAGCCTTCGGCGTAGGCGACGCCGACCCTCCGGCCCTCCTCGGCGGCGCGACGCCGCACCGCCTCGCCGGCCCAGCCGCTCTGGCCGGCGAACTGGGTCCGGTGGCACTCGACCGCGGCAGCCTTGGTCTCGATGGTGTCGGTGACGTCGATCCACTCGTCGGGCTCGAGCGTGCCCGAGAGGAGCACCGCGGACACCCGGTGCGCCGGACCGGTGTCGGGGAAGTAGTGCGGAAGGCGCCGACGCCGGTGCGACGGCGTCGAGCAGCGCCGCGCCGGCAACGCGGTGATCGCGATGGTTGAAGTAGTCCCGCCCGAAGAAAATGGCCGTGGGATCGTGCCCGCACACCACGTCGGGGCGGAGCGCGCGCACCCGCTCGCACGAGGGTGCGCCGGAAGTCGTCGGAGTCGTCGAGCTCGCCGTCGGGGAACCCGAGGTTGTCCACGGACGAGAGCCCGATCAGCGCGGACGACACCTCGAGCTCGCCCGCACGCTCGACGGCCAGGCGGGCCGGCACCACATCGGGGTCGGTCGTACCCTTCCCGCCATCGGTGCACACGACCAGGTGCACGGCGCTACCCGCCTTGGCCCAGCGGGCCAGGGTCCCGCCACAGCCGACGTCGGCGTCATCGGGGTGGGCGTAGACGGCCAGGACGACACCGGGCGTCTCGTCCATCATTTCCGCTTGGGCTCCGTCGTCTTGGTCAGCAGGCCCGCCTCCCGCTGGAAGTCGCCCGCCTCCTCGAAACCCTTGTAGACGCTGGCGAAGCGGAGGTAGGCCACGTCGTCGAGGCTTTGCAGGCGCTCGAGGACCGCCACCCCCACCTGCTGGCTGGTCGGCTCGCTGGTCTCCGCCCGCAGAGCGTCCTCGACGCTCTGGGCCAGCTCCTCCATCTGCACGTCCGTCACGGGCCGGTTCTTGCAGGCGGACCTCACACCCTCGACCACCTTGGTGCGGTCGAACGGCTCACGCAGGCCGCTGCGCTTCACCACCCACAGCGGGACCTCCTCCACCCGCTCGAACGTCGTGAAGCGGCGGCCGCACCCGAGGCACTCGCGGCGGCGGCGGATGGCCCCGCCGTCTTCGGCCTGGCGGGAATCCACGACGCGGTCGTCATCGACACCGCACCATGGACAACGCACACCGCCGACGATAGTCAGGGAATGAAGACGTGCTCCCCCGGCACGACGACGGTCGAGCCGACCTCACGCGCCAGCTGCCCGGCGAGTGAGGCGGGTTGCGAGGGGTCCGCCCGCGTGGCGATGGAGGCCAACGTGTCGCCCGCCTTCACGACGTACTCCTGCCCCTGCGCCGGGGCCGCCTGGGCCAGGGTGCTCCCGCCGAAGGACCGGATGGGCAGGGCCAGGAGGACGAGGAGGGCCACCACGACGGCGGCCAGGACCAACCGGCGGCGGCGCACCCGGGAGGACGATGCGGTCTGCGCCGGCTGGCTGGGCAGGGCGTACAGCCGGGGGCGGTACGTCTCGAATTCGAGCTCCAATGCGACCGTCATGGCCTCTCCCTGTTCGAACACCTGTTCGCTTTCCTTCCCATTGGACCACGAACACCTGTTCGCTGTCAACCACGAATCCGAACAGCTGTTCGCATGGCGCCACCCTAAGGAAGGGGTGTGACAGGGCCACTCGGGGGTTACTTGACAAAGCAGAGGGATTTAGTCAGGGTTGGGACCCCGCACCGCCGTCAGCCGTACACCCGCCGAGAGGAAGCCCATGACCACCGCCACATCCGTCCAGCTCGACATCGCGCCCCTCTCGGGCACGATCGGCGCCGAAATCCTCGACATCGACCTCCACCAGCCGCTCGATCCCGAGACGCTGGGCGCCGTCCGCCAGGCTCTCCTCGACTACAAGGTGATCTTCTTCCCGGGCCAGCACCTCTCCCCCGAGGAGCACAAGGACTTCGCGGCGGCCTTCGGCGAGATCACCGTCGCCCACCCCGTCATCCCGGGCCTCGAGGAGCACAAGGAGGTCTTCGAGATCGACTACACGAAGGCCCGCAACCTCGTGGGCGGCCGTGGGAGCGAATACAACGACCGCGAGAAGTGGCACACCGACGTGACCTTCGTGGAAACGCCTCCCCTCGGCTCCATCCTCAACGCCATCGTCATCCCCGAGGCGGGCGGCGACACGCTTTGGGCCGACACCCAGGCCGCCTACGAAGGGCTGTCGGCTCCCCTCCGTACGCTGGTCGACGGGCTGACCGCGGTGCACGACGGCACCCGATCCTTCGGCCAGCTCCTGCGGGCCGTGGGGAAGGGCGAGTGGGACGGTGACACGTTCACCGAGCTCGTCCAGGTGGAGCACCCGGTCGTGCGCACCCATCCCGAGACCGGTCGGCGCAACCTCTTCGTCAACCCGGGCTTCACCGTCAGGATCAAGGAGCTCACCGTGCGGGAGAGCGATGCGCTCCTTCAATTCCTGTACCAGCACATGACGACCCCGGAGTACGTCGTCCGCTACCGCTGGGAGGAGGGGGACCTCGGCTTCTGGGACAACCGGACGACCATGCACTACGCCGTGGGCGACTACGGCGATGCACACCGGGTCATTCAACGCGTGACCATCCGGGGCGACCGCCCCTACTGATCACCACCGACCACCCGCCAACGCAACCGGCCGCCACCGGCCTTTCGAGAAGGAACGAACCACACAATGCAGCCCACGCGCTCACGCGCCGCCAGAAGCACCACGCTCCGCATCCTGTCGCGACTGACCGCCCTGGCGCTTCTGGCCGGCCTCACCGTCGGCGCCACTGCGACGGTGAGCGCGGCGTCGGTGAGGTCAGCCAAGACCACATCGCTCAGCGGCGTCACCATCACGTTCGGTGACCAGCTCAAGGAGTACCAGACGGTCTTCGCCGCCACCGACGCGCTCAAGGGCGCGCCGTACACGGTCAACTGGACCAACTTCATCGGCGGGCCGCCGGTCATCGCGGCCGAGACGGGCGGCTCGGTCGACCTCGGCGACATGGCGGAGACGCCCACCATCTTCGCCCAGTCCGCCGGCGACCCCGTCAAGGTCGTGGCCGCGACGCAGGGCGTGAACCCCAAGGTCTCGCCCTACGACATCCTCGTGCCGGCGAACTCCCCCATCAAGACGGTGGCGCAGCTCCGCGGCCACGCCATCGCGGTGCAGGAGGGGACGGTGGAGCAGTACTTCCTCGTGCGGGTGCTCCAGAAGGCCGGGATCCCCTACAACGCGGTCACCGTCGACAACCTGGCGGTGACCAGCGCGTCCACGGCCGTCACCAACGGCCAGGTCGACGCAGCGGTGGTGTCCCAACCGCTGACCGGGCTCGACCTTGCCACCGGCAAGGTCCGCCAGCTCGTGAGCGGCGCCGGCTACCTGCAGACGATCGGCTACCTGACGGCGAGCAACGCCGCCCTGGCCAACCCCCAGAAGGCGGCGGCGCTGACCGACTTCATCGGGCGCTTCTACAAGGCCGCGGCGGTACTCCGCAAGGATCCCGCGCTGGCCGCCGCCACCTACGTGAAGACCTACGGCGTCACGCTGGCCGTGGCCGAGGAGGCCGTGGCGTCCGCCCAGGAGGTCGGTACGCCGATCACCCCCGCCCTCATCAGCTACCAGCAGAACGAGGCGAACACGTTCCAGAAGCTCGGGCTCATCACGTCACACCTGAACGTCAAGGGCATCTTCGACCTCCCCTTCAATAAGGTGGTGGCGCATGACGCGGGTCTTCAGCCGTGAGCCGTCCCCGACGGTGACACAGCTGGCGACGCCGGCCGTCACCACCGCACCGGAGCCGGCGACGGGCCCCGTGCCGCCCGATGGCCTGGTGCGCCTGGGGCCGGAGTCCGCACCCGTCCGGCGGCGCCGTTACTCCATAGCCCTGCGCCTGGTGATCCCGGCGGCCATCTTCGCCCTGTGGTGGATCCTCACGGGGACCGGGGTGATCCCGCCCACCACGCTGTCCACCCCGGCAGCCACGTGGAGCGCCTTCGTGGACCTGCTCCGCCACCAGGACCTGGTGGGTGACATCGGCGTCTCGGTGCGCCGCGCCGCGCTCGGCCTGGCGCTGGGTGCAGGGCTCGGCGTGATCTTCGGCATCGTGGTGGGACTGAGCCGGCTCGGGGAAGAGCTGTTCGACGCGTCGTTCCAGATGCTGCGCATGGTCCCGTACCCCGCCCTGATCTTCCTGTTCATCGTCTGGTTCGGCATCGGCGAGACGGCGAAGGTGCTCCTCATCGGCCTGGCCACGCTGTTCCCGATGTACCTCAACACGTCCAACGGGGTGCGCAACGTGGACCGCCGTGTCGTCGAGGCCGCCCGCAGCTTCGGACTGCGCGGCCGGCGACTGGTGCGCCAGGTCGTCGTCCCGCTCGCCATGCCCTCCATCCTCACCGGGCTCAGGTTCGCCGCCGGCATCTCGGTCATCGCGCTCGTCTTCACCGAGAGCATCGGGGCCAACCAGGGCATCGGCTACCTGGTCGCTCGGCGAACAGCCTCCAGCAGATCCCGGTCCTCGTCGTCTGCGTCATCATCGACGCGCTCCTCGGCATCGCCGCCGACCTCCTGGTACGCCTCCTCGAGCGGTTCGTGAGGCCCTGGCGGCGCCACAGCGCGGTCCGATGAACGTCGTCACCACGGCCCCGGCCGCCATCGCCCTCGGGGTTGGCAGGTCCTTCGCCACCCCGAGGGTGCTCGACGGCCTCGACGTCACCGTCGCCCGGGGCAAGTTCGTGGCGCTGCTGGGCGCGTCGGAGCGGGAAGACCACGCTGCTGCGCATCCTGCGGGCCTCGAGGCGCCGTCGACCGGCGAGGTGCTGGTGCCGGAGGCCGGACCGTCGTCTACTGGGACCCCGCCTCGTGGCGTCCATGCGCGTCTGGCGCACCGTCGTGACGGGCTCCCCAAGGCGGCGGCGACCCGCTCGCCGGCCGTCGACGCGCTGCGCGAGGTCGGTCTCGAGGAGCGTTCCGACGCCTGGCCCGGCACGCTGTCGGGCGGCGAGGCCCAGCGCGTGGCCCTGGCCCGGGCCCTGGCGCGCGAACCCCGGCTCCTCCTGCTCGACGAGCCCTTCGCCGCACTCGACGCGCTGACCCGCCTCAAGATGCAGGACCTGGTGGCCGACCTCTGCGCCCGGCACCGCCCCGGTGTCCTGCTCGTCACCCACGACGTGGAAGAGGGGTCTGCTCGCCGAGGGTGCTGTACTCCGCGAGGGACGGATCTCCGTCGACCCGACGGTCGACCTGCCACGGCCACGCCGGATCGGTGGGCAGCCCTTGGACCAGCGGCGTGGCCGGCTCCCGGCCGAGCTGGGCGTCCACCGGGAGTCGGCCGGCTCCTCGGGCTAGGCCGCATCCCCTTCGGGGCGCGCACGAACAGATGTTTGCTTTCGCCTGCCCGGTTGGCTATCTTGGTTCTTCACGAACGGATGTTCGCCCCGGGGAGGGGCCCGGCGGAACGGCCGAGGTGAGCACCACGACATGAGAGCAAGGAGACGCCGATGGCCGAGGTCCTGAGCGGCAAGAGGCTGCAGATCCTCAACTTCATCGCCGACTGCCAGCGCGAGCGGGGCTACCCGCCCTCGGTGCGTGAGATCGGCGAGGCGGTCGGGCTGGCCTCCTCGGCCACGGTGCACAACCACCTCGCCGTCCTGCAGCGGGAGGGGTACCTGTCGCGGGACCCGAGCAAGCCCCGGGCCATCCAGGTCCACTTCGACCCCGACACCACGTCCCGGCTCAGCGTCTCCGCCGTGCACAACGTGCCGCTGGTCGGCGACGTCGCCGCCGGCACCGGGGTCATGGCCGAGGAGAACGTCGAGGAGCTCCTCCCGATGCCGGCCCAGTTCACCGGGAACGGACCTTCGTTCATGCTGCGGGTGCGCGGGGACTCCATGATCGAGGCCGGGATCTACGACGGGGACTACGTCGTGGTGCGCCAGCAGCAAGATGCCAACAACGGCGACGTCGTCGTCGCCGGCATCGCCGACGGCGAGGCCACGGTCAAGACCTTCAGCCGCAAGAACGGGCACGTCGTGCTCATGCCCGCCAACGCGGCCTACGAACCGATGGTGTTCGAAGGACCCGACGAGGTAACGATCTTCGGCAAGGTCGTCACCGTGGTGCGCCAGTTGAACTAGGCGCCGGTCGACCCGCCGGGCTACTTGAGCAGGCGCGACAGGCGGCGATCGGCCAGCACCTTGCCGCCCGTCTGGCAGGTCGGGCAGTAGGTCATCTCGTAGGACTCGAACGAGACCCGCCGGAGCGTGTCACCACACGGCGTGGGGCAGAGCCCGCCGACGCGGCCGTGCACCTTGAACCGCCCGCCCAGCTTGGCCTCCGACAAGCCGCCCTCGCGTCCGCGCTCGAGCTCGAGCGCCTCGGCGAGCACGTCGGTCGCGGCGACGAGGAGGGCCTCGCGTTGCTCGGCGCTGAGCGAGCGCAGTGATGCGAAGGGGGACAGCTTGGCCCGGTGCAGGATGTCGTCGCCCCAGCCGCGCCCGATGCCCGAGACGACGTGCTGGTCGCGCAGGTCGGTGGTGAGGTGGCGGTTGGAGGCACCGGTACGGATGAAGGCGGCGAACTCGTCGCTGCCCGGTTCGGGGCCCAGGCCCGCCAGCGGGCCCTCGTCTCCGGGCGACAGGACCCACCACGAGGCCTTGCGCTGCGTGCCGTGCTCTCGCACGAGGACAGCTACACCCGAGCCGTCGAGGCCAGCGTCACCCGACCCGAACACGAAGCGAGCGACCGCGCCGCGCGGCTTCGTCTTCTTGGGCGGGTCCTCCACGTCGACGCGGCCGGCCTGGGAGAGGTGGAGCACCACACGGGTCCCGCCCTCGATCTCCCAGACGAGGTACTTGGCCCGGCGGCCGATCGAGAGCAGCCGGCGGCCCTTGAGGGAGTCCGGCGACGGGTCGTAGGTCTTGAGGGAGGAGAAGCCCAGGAGGTCGGCCCGGCGCAGGGTCAAGCCGGCCAGCCGCGCATCGAGGCGCTCGGCCAGCGCCTGCATCTCGGGCAATTCGGGCACGCCACAATGTACGCATGACCTACACGCACGGGCACCACGAATCGGTCTTGCGCAGCCACACCTGGCGCACGGCCCAGAACTCCGCCGCCTACCTGCTCCCCCACCTGCGTGCCGGTCAGACGCTGCTCGACGTGGGCTGCGGGCCCGGGACCATCACCGCCGACCTGGCCCTCCTGGTGGCGCCCGGCGAGGTGGTCGGGGTCGACGCGGCCCCCGACGTCCTGTCCCAGGCACAGGAGCACGCCGCCGGACTCGGCCTCGAGAACCTGCGCTTCGAGGTCGGCGACCTCTCCGCGCTCGGGTACCCCGACGCCACTTTCGACGTCATCCACTTGCACCAGGTGCTGCAGCATCTCGGCGACCCGGTGGCCGCACTCGTCGAGCTGCGCCGCGTGCTGCGCCCGGACGGCGTGCTGGCCGCCCGTGACTCCGACTACGGGGCCTTCACGTGGGCGCCCGGCGACCCCGTGCTGGACCGGTGGCTGGAGCTGTACTTCGCGGTGACTGCCCGCAACGGCCACGACGCCCGGATCGGGCCGCGGCTGCTCGGCCTGGCACACGAGGCCGGCTTCGGCGACGTCACGGTGTCCAGCTCCACGTGGACCTACGCCGACCCCGAGTCGCGCGCCTGGTGGGGCGGGCTGTGGGCCGACCGGATCCGCTACTCGCGCTTCGCCGAGCAGGCCGTGGAGTACGGGCTCAGCGACACCGAGGAGCTCGAGGCGATGGCGGCCGCGTTCGGTCGTTGGGCGGCCTCACCGGACGCGGTGTTCGTCATCCCCCATGTCGAGATCCTGGCCCGCGGCTGAACGCTCAGTCGGCCCAGAGCTTGTCCGTGTAGGTGTCGGTGCCGACGATGGTCGGGATGAACGGCAGGGCGGCCACCACGGTGCCCTTGCCCGACTCCTCCAGGCGGCGCCGGTGCTCGGCGATCACCGGCTCCCACGCGACCTCGGGCGGGGTGTTCAAGAACCACAGGAGGACCGTGCGCTTGTCGTTCGCCGCCTCGCGGGGCACGTCGCCCGGCGCGTCCACCTCGAGTGCGATCGGCGTGAAGGCGGCCACCAGGTCGGCGTCGGTCCCGGGCATCAGCCCCGGCAGGTGCTCGGAGCGCAACCACGACCACAGCTCCTCGTTGGACACCGACTGGTCGCGGTCGATGAAGACGGCCACGAAGCCGCGGTAGGGGTGGTCGAGGGCCAGCTCGACCGGGACGCCGTCGGGGTCGCGCCGGTGCTCCCACTGGTAGTTGTAGAGGAGCGTGTGCACGTGGTCGCGTTCGGTGAACATGCGCCCGGCCGCGTGCAGGGCGTTGACCTGACGCAGTGCCCACTTGTTCCACACGTCGAAGTAGCCGTCGAGCACCCAGTACACCGCCACGTACGAGCCCCGGGCCGGTTCGCCCGTGATGGCCGACGGGTCCGGGTCGCGCAGCGCCTTCAGGTCCGCCGTGGCCACGAAGCGCCGCCCGGCGAAGTTGTAGGGACCGACCATACAGCCCGCATAGAAGTGGTCCCGCTCGTACCAGCGGTTGTACGCGACCTCGTGCCCCCGGTGGGGCTCCACGAGAGTCAGCAGCATGGAACCGAGCTTGACGGGCTCGGCCTCCGCGTTGATCTCGATCGGCCGGCGCTTCTTGAGTGCCTCTTCCTCTGACATGGGCAGCGAACCTAACAGGCGCACCGAGGCGTCAGACAGTCCCGCTGGCCAGAACGGGGCCGGTCGGGATGACCGATCCCCCGGACGGCTCGGCCGTGATGCTCAGGCGCGACGGCCGCCTCGAGCCCGCCATGGTGAAGGCGGCCTGCTGCGGCGCATCGCCGAGGGTGCCGAGGGAGATCGGCTCGCTCCCGACGATCCCCCACAGCTGGTAGGTCTCCTTGGCGCTCAGCGGCGGCATCGTCGAGGACACCATGTAGCCGCGCCCGTCGCGCAGCACCACGAACTGCGCCAGCTGCGTGTGCGAGGTGGTATCGAGGTCCACCAGCTTGTGCCCCGGCGCTCGCAGCGCCGCGCTGACCGTCGACGTCTGGCCCGCCGCGGCCTGCAGGTCCGAGACCCTGTTGTCGGCGCGCACCAGCCCTATGCCGAGCACGATGGCCACGGCGGCGGCGGCCACGGCGATCGCACCGAGCGTGGTGACCACATAGCGCCTGCGGCGGTTGCGGCTGTCGGTTGGCGGCGGCCCGAAGGGCGACCGCCCTTCCGAGGAGACCAGTCGGGGCATGGGCGGGGGCTCGTCATCGTCGTGACGCTCGGGGAGCCGGCTGGCAATGCTGGACCAGAGACCCTCGGGGAGCGGCTCCACCGAGTTGCCCATGGCGGCCGCAACCTCGCGCAGGCTGTCGAGCTCGGTCCGACAGCGCGGGCACGTGGCTAGGTGGGCCTCCAGCTCGGTGAGCTCCTCGCCCTCGACGGCGTCGAGCGCGTAGGCGCCCAGGAGCTCGCTGGCTTCCTCGTGGGACATCACGCGTCCACCCCCCGGATGCCGGCATCGGCGAGCACCGCTCTCATGCGCCGCATGCCGTTGCGGATCCGGCTCTTGACGGTGCCCTCCGGCTGGTCGAGCAGTTGGGCGACCTCGCGGTACGTGCGCCCGTCGAAGTAGGCCAGCTCAATGGCCCGCCGCTCCTCGTCGGGCAGCTCCCCCATGGCGTGCGCGACCTGGTCGGCCACGGCCAGGTCCCACACCTCGTGCTGCATGTCGTACTCCGCCTCGGCGGTGCGCATGGCATCGCGAGACTCACGGGCCCGCCGCGAGCTCGAGGAGCGGACGGCGTCGACGGCTCGGCCGTGTGCCTGGGCGAGGAGAAAGGAGCGGAGGGATCCCCGGTCGGGGTCGAAGCGGTCGGGCTGGTTCCACAGCCTCAGGAAGACCTCCTGCGTCACGTCCTCAGCCTCGGTGCTGTTCTGCAGGACCCTCCTGGCGAGGCCGAACACGGCGCCGCCGTGGCGGCGGTAGGCCTCCGCCAGCGCCACCTCGCTGTACCGGGCGATGGAGGTGACCAGTTGGGCATCACTGACTTCGTCGAGGTGGTGCATCTACGACCTGTTCGGTCCCGCTCTGCTGCGCGGATGTCCTGCCTTTCGCCCATCCGAACATAGCTTCTGCTCCGGATAGTAGGCGCTATGAGAACCACCATCGATTCCTACAAGTCCCGGGCAGGACGGCTGGACCTCGAAGGCATCGACTTCGATGACTTCCGGGACCACCCACTCCCACCCGACGCACTCCGCTCGTTGCGCTACATGCACGACGTCGAGCACCACACCGTCTGCTACCTGCGCGACCTGCTGCTCACGCCGGCCCATCAGGACCCCCAGATCACCTCGTTCCTCTCCTGTTGGGTGTTCGAGGAGATGTGGCACGGGGAGGCCATCGCCGAGGTGCTCGAGGCCCACGGCGAGCAGGCGGGCGCGCCGCGTATCGCCGCACTCCGCCACGGGCACCGGCGGCGCCAGGCCCTGAGCACGCTCAGCACCATCGCCTCGGCCGCCTTCGCCGGACGGGCGTTCATCGCTCTGCACATGACGTGGGGCGCCATCAACGAGTGGACGACTCAGGCCGGCTACGCCCGCCTGGCCGAAACGGCCGGCCACCCGACGCTGCGCGAGCTCCTGCGGCGCATCATGAAGCAGGAGGGCTCGCACATCGACTTCTACGCGTCGGAGGCGACACGCCGCCTCGACGACAGCCCCAAGGCCCAGAAGATGACGCGCTTCGCGCTCTCGCACTGGTGGCGACCGGTCGGCTCCGGCGTCATGCCGAAGACAGAGGTGGGATTCCTCGTCCATTACCTCTTCGACGGTGAGAAGGGCGCGGACGCCCTGCAGCGCATTGATCGCCGCGTGGACCGCCTCCCGGGCCAAAGTGAGCTGCACCTGCTCTCGAGCGCCGTGGCGGGGCTCTCCGCATAGAGGCTTCTCTGACTTTCTGACATCCGTCACACGTTCGCCTCCGAACTGCCATCACACCAATGACGTGAGGAGTCACATGACTGGAGATCCCCGGGCACTCGCCGAGTTGCTCGAAGAGTCACAAGACCTGCAGGCGGACGCGCTGCGGCCGACACGGGACGCGCTGGACGAGCTGGTCGAGACAGGGCATACACGCCGCGACGACGACCCCGAAGTGAACCGTGCCTTCCATGAAGAGCACACCCGGGCGCTGACGGCGAACCTCAGCGGCGCAGCCCTCCTCGGGGCGGCGGGCGGTGCCGTCCTCGTGGGCGCGCTGGCCTCAGCGGCCTCGGCGAGCAGCCCGAGCGACGTCCAGATCCTGCAGACGGCGGCGTCCATTGAGAACCTGGCGGTGGCGACGTACAAGACGGCGCTCACGCTGCCCTACATCGGCGGGTCCTCGGCCAACCCCGTGGTGACCAAGTTCGCCCAGGTGACGATGGGCCAACACGCCCAGCACGCCGACGCCTTCAACGCAGCCGCGAAGAGCCTGGGTGGCAGGGCACAGACGAAACCCGACCCCGCCTTCGTCCCCGTGGTCAACAAGGCGGTGGCGAGTCTCGGCTCCGCCTCCGCCGCCCAAGGGGCGCTCGGCGTCGTCGGACTGGCGACGGAGCTCGAGAACATCGCGGCCGAGACCTACGTCAAGGACACGGTTCTGGCGAAGAGGGCGTCCAACAAGGCGCTCTTCGCCAGCGTCATGGGCATCGAGGCGCAGCATGTCTCGGTCCTCCTCGCCGTCCAGGCCCTCCTCAAGGCCGGTGCGCCGCAGTTGATCTCGCTGTCGCCCGGCACGGCGGCTTCACTGCCGGCAGCGGCCGGCAACCTCGGGTTCCCGGATGCGTTCTACAAGACCAACAGCGCCGCCCCGGCGGCACAAGGAGCCGTCAAGTGAGCGAGGACAGGGAACACACCTTTGAGGGCAGCGGGAGCGAGCTGCGGGCGATGACGATGGAGCTCGACGAACTGCACCACGACATGGGCATGCCGGCCGTGAACGAAGCACTCACGCAGATGCGCGGGACCAGCCGCCGCACCTTCCTGATGGGAGCGGGCGCCGCGGTGGCCGGCGGTGCCGCCCTAGCCGTCGTCGGGAGCAGCACCCTGCCGGCACTGGCGGGCGCATCGACCCGCCGGCTGTCGGCGGCCGACGCGGCCTTCCCGTCGGCAGGGTTGAAGGGGGACCTGGCGGTGGCGGCGGTGGCGGCCAGCCTGGAGAACCTGGCGGTGTTCGCCTATACGGCTGGCCTGGCCGCCGCGACGGCCGGGAAGCTCGGCACCGTGCCGCCGGCCGTGGCGACATTCGCCACCACGGTCAAGGCGCAGCACCAGCAACACGCCGACGCCTGGAACGCGGTGCTGAAGTCCAACGGCAAGGCACCGGTGACGGTGACGAATCCCACGCTGACCCCGACGGTCCAGTCGGACTTCGCCAAGGTGACCGACGTCACGGGGCTGGCCCAGCTCGCCATCACCCTGGAGACGATTGCCGCCCAGACGTACCAGGCGGAGACCACCATGCTCGAGAGCAGCGCCGCCACCCAGCTGTCCTCGTCCATTCAGCCGGTGGAGATGCAGCACATCGCCATCCTCTACTACGTGCTCGGGATGTACCCGGGCGCCCAGACGTCATCGGGTACGCCGCTGGCGTTCAACCCGACCTCCATGGCTCTCTGAGCTGTGCGGGGACCGATACGAGGCATCCGGAGCGGGGCGGCCGTCACGGTCACGGCGGCCGCCCTGCTGCTCTCCGCATGCGGCGGTGGGGGCGGGTCGGGCTCATCCGCCCCGTCCACATCGTCCTCCACGGGAGGATCGGGCGCCGTGACGGCAACGACCTCCATCACCATCTCGAATTTCATGTTCTCGCCCATGGACTCATCGGTGGCCCCGGGCGCCACGGTCACCGTCACCAACAAGGACTCGGTGACCCACACCCTGACGGCCACCGGGGGCCAATTCAACACGGGCGACATCAGCGGGGGCCAGACGAAGACGTTCACCGCTCCGCTGAAGGCCGGGACCTACCACTACATCTGCAACATCCACCAGTACATGACGGGGACCATCGTCGTCCGCTGAGCGGGGTGAGCCACGCAGGCGCGAACCGCTCAGGTGATGACGGCGAGCAGCACGTCGCGAGCCCGTTCCAACTCGGCCCTCGACACCCGCTCGTCGGGATGGTGAGCCAGCAGCGGATCGCCGGGCCCGAAGTTGGCCGCCGGCACGCCGTGCTCCCAGAACGAGGCCACGTCGGTCCACCCGACTTTGGCCTTGGGCTGCGCCCCGCTCTTGTCCACCAGGGACTTCAGCAGGGGGTGCTCGAGGGAGGGCGGCGCGCCGTCGCCGGCATCGAGGAGCTCCCACGTATCGCCCGCATCGGGCTCGAGCATCGGGACCAGCAGCTCGCGGAGGAACGCCTCGGCCTCTGCCCGACCCCGATCGGGCGCGTACCGGTGGTTCAGCGCCACACGCGCCTCGTCGGGCACCACGTTGCTCGCCACACCCCCCTCGACGCCCACGACCTGCAGCTGCTCCACGTACGTGCACCCGTCGAGGACGACCTCGCGCCCCTCCCACCCCGCAACGCGCTGAAGCAGCGGACCGAGGCGATGGATGGCATTGCGCCCGGTGAAGGGGCGGGCCGTATGAGCCCGGACGCCTCGCAGGGTGACGCGCACCCGCATCGTCCCCTGGCAGCCGGCCTCGACCAGCGCGCTCGTCGGCTCGCCGAGCACGGCCGCGTCGCCCGTCAGGAGCTCGGGCCTCGCCCGCCACAGTTCGAGGAGGCCGCTCTCGTCGCGGCCGACCTCTTCGCGGGCGTAGAAGCACCACGTGACGTCGACCGCCGGCTCGCGCACGGTCGTCGCCAGATGAAGCATGACGGCGAGCCCGCCCTTCATGTCCGACGCGCCGACACCCCACAGAGTGTCGCCGTCGAGACGCGGCACCTCGTTGCCTGCCGGCGGGACAGTGTCGAGGTGCCCCGCCAGGACCAGGCGCTGGCCGTGGCCCAGCATGGTGCGGGCGACGACATTGTCCCCGAGGCGCTCGACCCCGAGCCAGGGGCACGCGCCGAGCGCCCGCTCGACCACGTCGGCCAACGGAGCCTCCCGGCCACTGGGCGAGGGCACGGCCATCAGGTCCCTGGTCGCCGCCAGCAGGTCGCCCATCGGATCAGGTGCTGGCGCCGTGGTCCCGCAGGACCTGGGTCAGTTGCGCCTTGTCGTGGCGCTCCCCCTCGCCGAGGCGCTTGATCACGAGCACGCAGGGCACGAAGAACTCCCCGCCGGGGTACTCGCGCCGCCGGCTGGCCCGGATGGCGACGCACCACGGCGGCACCACGCCGCGGGAGATCTCCTCGCCGGTCTCCGCATCGATGACGGGGATCGACGGGTCGAGGAAGCTCCCCGCGCCGAGGACCGACCCCTTGCCGATGCGCGCCCCGCCGGTGACCATGCACCGGCTCCCGACGAAGGCGTCGTCCTCGACGACCACGGGCACCGCGTTGGGCGGCTCCAGGACGCCTCCGATGCCCACCCCTCCGGCCAGGTGCACCCGCTCACCGATCTGCGCGCAGGAGGCGACGGTCGCCCAGGTGTCCACCATGGAGCCCGCCCCGACCCAGGCGCCGATGTTGACGTAGGAAGGCATCAGCACGACGCCGCGACCGAGAAAGGAGCCCCAGCGGGCCGACGCCCCGGGCACCGTGCGCACACCGGCCTCGGCGAACCCGTGCTTGAGCGGCAGCTTGTCCGCGTACTCGAACGGCCCGAGCTCGACCGTCTCCATGCCGCGCAGCGAGAACAGCATCAGGATCGACTTCTTGAGCCACTCGTGCACGACGACCTCGTCGGTCACCGGATCGACCTCGGCGACGCGGGCCTGGCCCGTGTCGAGCAGCTCGATCGCCTCGGTGACCAGCGTCGCCGCGTCCGCGTCCGCCGGGGAAAGGTCGCCCCGGCGCTCCCACAACTCCTCGATACTCGCCTGCAGATCAGCCATGGCTCACCCTAGCGAGGCGCTCCCCCACCAGCGCCAAGCGTTCCATGGGCTGGACCAGCGCCACCCGCACGTGCGCCGCACCACCCTGCCCGTAGAGGTCACCCGGGCTGACGAGGATCCCCCCGTCGGTGGCGAGCCCCTCGGCCATGGCCCACGCGTCGGGCCAGCGGTCCGCCGGGACCGGGACCCACAGGTAGAAGCCCCCCTCGGGGGGCATGACCGGGCAGCCGTAGTCGCCCAGGACCCCACCCAGGTAGACCAGGCGCTCGCGGTAGCGCGCCCGTTGGGCCTCCACGTGGACGTCGTCGGCCAGGGCCGCGACGCCGGCGGCCTGCGCCGGTCCCGGGACCATGAGGCCGGCGTGCTGGCGCACGGCCCGCAGGAACTCGACCAGCTCGGCGTCCCCGGCGTAGAAGCCGACGCGCACGCCGGCCAGGTTCGAACGCTTGGAGAGGGAGTGCACCGCCATCACGCCGTCGCGACCGTGCTGGAGCACCGAGCGGGGCGGGCCGACCCAGGTGAACTCGGTGTAGCACTCGTCGGAGAACACCGGGACGCCGTGCGCACGCCCCCAGGCGGCCTCCGCCCCGAGGTCCCCGAGGCCTCCGGTCGGGTTCGAGGGCGAGTTCGACCACAGCACCAGCGCGCGCTCGGCGTCGGAGGGGTCGATGGCGTCGAGATCGAGGCCACCCAGCCGCCCCGGCGCGGGCGGGACCGGGACGGCGCGACACCCGGCCAGCTCGGCCCCCATGGCATACGTCGGATAGGACACCGCCGGGTACAGCACCGTGTCCTTCTGCGCCTCGCGTAGGCGGAGCACGTGCGGCACGGAGGCGACCAGCTCCTTGGTCCCCACGCACGCAGCGACCGACGACAGCGGCGGCTCTGCCAGGCCGAAGCGGCGGGTGAGCCACTCCGCCGCCGCCTCGCGCAGCTGCGGGCTGCCCGCCGAGGCGGGGTAGCCGCGTTCGGTGTCCGACGACGCCAGCGCGTCCACGACGGCGCGCGGCGGCGGGTCGCACGGCGTCCCGATGGAGCAGTCGACCATGCCGCCGTCGTGGGCCTCGGCCAGCTTGGCCAGACCCTGGAGCCGGTCATAGGGGTACGGCGGCAGGCGGAACGTCATGGCGCCGCCACGAACTCGGCGAAGCGGGCCCGGCCCACGTCGTCCAGCACCACCTGCAACGTGGCCGACTCCTCGCCATCGCTCTGGCCCACCACCTCTCCCTCGCGATGGATGGCGGCGAGCACGTCGCCCCGTGACCAGGGCACCACGAGCTTCACGACCCGGTCCGAGCCCCGGAGCCGGTCACCGATGACGCGCAGCAGCTCGTCGACTCCTTCGCCGGTGCGGGCCGAGATGAGCACGGAGCCCTCGATCCCGTGCGCCAGCGCCTTGGCCGACTCCGGCGCGCGGTCCGCTTTGTTCACGACCACCAGCTGGGGCACGTCGGCCGCCCCGATTTCGACCAGCACCTCGTGCACCGCCGCCATCTGGCCCTCGGCGTTCGCCGCGGTGCCGTCGACCACGTGCACGATCAGGTCGGCCAGGCGCACCGAGTCCAAGGTGGAGCGGAACGCCTCGACGAGCTCGTGCGGTAGCTTGCGCACGAAGCCGACCGTGTCCGTCACGAGCACCGTCTCGCCGCCGGGCAGCGACAGCTGGCGGGTGCGCGGGTCGAGCGTGACGAAGAGGCGGTTCTCCGCTGGCACCGCGGCGTCGGTCAACCGGTTCAGCAGCGTCGACTTCCCCGCGTTCGTGTACCCCACCAGTGCCAGCTCGCGATGGCGGCCGCGGGCGCGGCTTCGCCTCTGCAGCGACCGCGTGCGCTCGACGTCGCGCAGGTCGGCCTCGAGTCGGTGCATGCGGCGCACGAGACGGCGACGGTCCACCTCCAGCTGCGTCTCGCCGGGCCCGCGGGTCCCGATGCCACCGGCCTGCTGGCTGAGCGAGGTGCCGCGGCCCCTCAGCCGAGGCAACCGGTAGCGCAGCAACGCAAGCTCCACCTGTGCCTTGCCCTCAGGGCTGCGGGCGTTCTGGGCGAAGATGTCGAGGATCACCGCGGTCCGGTCGATGGCGGTGCGGCCGAACAGCTTCTCCAGGTTGCGGTGCTGGGCGGGTGTCAGCTCGTCGTCGAAGACGACGGTGTCGGCATCGAGGCTGCGGCTGAGCTCGGCGATCTCCTCCGCCTTGCCCCGACCGACGAAGGTGGCCGGGTCCGGCGCGTCCCGCCGCTGCACGACGCGGCCCACAACGTCGGCCCCGGCGCTGTCCACCAGCTGCGCGAGCTCATCGAGCTCCTCCTCGACCAACTCGGCGGTCAGGCCCGGGAAGATCACCCCGACCAGGATGATCCGCTCCCGGAAGGTGCGCTCGATGAGCGTCCCGGGCAACAGGTCGCTCAAGAGAGCATTCCGGGGTGGATGTCGATGTCGGCCACCTTGCGCACGGGGCCCGCCAGGTGAGTGGTGGCCCCCGCGTCGGCTCCGAGAGTCACCTCGAGGACGCCGCCCGGATTGCGGACCCGGACCGTGCCGTCCGAGCGCACGGCGGCCCAGCTGCGTGCCGCGGCCGCCGCGGCCACGCTCCCGGTGCCGCAGGCGAGCGTCTCACCGACGCCCCGCTCCCAGACCCGCAAGTCGAGCAGCTCGCCCTCGGCGTCGTGCACCACGGTGATCCACTCCACGTTGATGCCTCCGGTGAAGGCGGCCTGGAGCTTCGGCCCCAGCTCGGCGACGTCGACCCCGGCGGTGTCCGGGCCGAGTAGGACGAGGTGCGGGTTGCCCACGTCCACCGTGCGGGCCCGGCGGTCATCGAACTCCTGGGACTGGTCGGGCCCCAATCTGGCCGGCCCCATGTCGACGCTGGCCTTCGCCCAGCCGGGCGCCTCCCCCGGCGTGTACTCCAACGTGCGCGCGCCGCCGGCCGTGGCAACGGTGAAGGAGGGCGGTGAGACGAGGCCGGCATCGACGGCAGCCTGGGCCAGGCAGCGAATGCCGTTGCCGCTCATCTCAGCCTCGCCACCATCGGCATTGTGCAGCTGCATGGAGAGGTCGCAGCCGTCGCGGCCGGGCCCGACCCTGATGATGCCGTCGGCCCCGACGCCGCGGCGGCGGTCAGCCAGCAGGCGGACCTGGGCGACTGAGAGCCTGATGGTGTCGTCGGGGTCGAGGACGACGAGGAAGTCGTTGCCGGCGCCCTCGTGCTTGGTGGCGTGCACCAATCCATTCTCGCAGCTGACAGCGCTCAACCGTGCACCGCGAGCGCCCGCCCGAGCAGGTCCTGGGCCTCGGCCGTGCTCCCGGCCCAGGTGATGCGCGGGTCCCGGCGGAACCAAGACGCCTGGCGCCGGGCGAACTGGTGGGTGCGCCGCACCGCCTCCTCCAGGCAGTCCTCCAGGGACACGCCGTCCTCCACGTGGGCCAGGACCTCGCGGTACCCCAGGGCCTGACGCGCGGTGCGCGAGATCCCCCGGGGTCGGGCCGCCAACGCCCGCACCTCGTCCACCAGCCCGGTCTCGACCATGGCCGAGAAGCGCCTGGCGATGCGGCGGTCGACCTCTTCGGGGTCGAGGCTGAGCCCGACCTGCGGAACGCCGGTCGCCGGGTAGGCCTCGAGCCCCGGGCCGAAGTCCGAGAACGGCCGGCCGGCCCCGAGCGTGACCTCGAGCGCACGCACCACCCGCCGCCGGTTGGTCGGCTCCATGCGCCCAGCCCCGACCGGGTCGAGCTCGGCGAGGCGGGCGTGCAGGTCGGCCGGCTCGGAGCGGCCCTCGTCCAGCTCGGCCTCCAGAGCGGCCGCGACGACGGGGTAGCGGCCCGGGATGGAGAGATCGTCGACGACGGCGCGGTGGTACAGGCCGGTGCCCCCGACGAGCAGTGCGTGACGCCCGCGCCGCTCGATATCCTCCAGCGCCTCCCGGGCCGCCTCCTGGAACTGCGTGACGGTGAACTCCTGGTCGGGGTCCACGACGTCCAAGAGGTGATGGGGCACCGCGGCCCGCGCCTCCGGTCCGGGCTTCGACGTCCCAATGTCCATGCCGCGGTAGACGCACATGGAGTCGACCGACACGATTTCGCAGTCCCCCCGCCGCAGGGCGAGCTCGAGGGCCGCCTCCGACTTGCCCGAGGCAGTGACACCGACCAGCGCGACCGCGCTCAAGCGCCGGCCACCGGGATGTGCACGCGATACCGGGGCCTCGCCATCACCTCCTCGAGACGGCCCGACAGATGGTGAGGATGGCCAGCGGTCACGGTCACGCGGGCCAGAGCGCCCGGGGCCGGTGCCCCGACGGGGCCCGCAGCGGGAAAGTGGAGCAGCTTCCCCTGGCGGGTGCGACCGTTCAGCATCGTGTCGTCGCGGCGGCTGACGCCCTCCACGAGCACCTCCTCGTTGCGGCCGACCCGGGCCTGGTGGCGAGCCAGGGCGGAGCGGTCCACCACCGTCTTGAGCCGCTCGAAGCGCTCGGCGATCACGTCTGCCGGGACGAACGCGGATTCCATGGCGGCGGCCCTCGTCCCGGGCCGGGGCGAGAAGATGAAGGTGAAGGCGGAGTCGTAGCCCGCCTCGGCGCAGACGGACAGCGTGCCCTCGAAGTCCTCCTCCGTCTCGCCCGGGAACCCGACGATGATGTCCGTCGTCACGGCCAGGTCGTCGATGGCGGCGCGGGCGGCGGACAGCCGCTCCAGGTACCGCCGCGCGGTGTAGCCCCGACGCATGGCGCGCAGCACCTTGTCACTCCCCGATTGGAGCGGGAGGTGCAGCTGCTCGCAGACCTCGGGCGTGTCGGCCATCGCCTCGATCGTCTCGGGCCGCAGGTCCTTGGCGTGCGGGCTCGTGAAGCGGATGCGCCCGATTCCCTCGACGGCGCCGACGGCGCGCAGCAGCTCAGCGAAGAGCGGGCGACGCCGTGTGATGTCCCTACCGTAGGAGTTGACGTTCTGGCCCAGCAGCGTCACCTCGGTCACACCACGGTGGGCGAGCAGCTCCACCTCCGCGACGATGTCGTCCATCGGGCGGCTGACCTCCGGCCCGCGCACGGAGGGCACGATGCAGAAGGCGCAGGAATTGTCACACCCGGTCTGGATGTTGACCCACGCCGCGTACGGCAGCTCGCGGACCGCGCCCGGGCCGAGCAACGGATCGGGGCCCGACTCGGGTGCGGGCGCGTCGAGGATCTCCATGAGTGGGCCCTCGGTGCTGGCCCGCCGCAACAGACCCGGCGCGCTGGTCAGGTTGTGGGTGCCGAAGACGACGTCGACCCAGCCCACCTTCTCCTGGATGCGCTCCCGGTCCTTCTGGGCCAGGCATCCCCCGACAGCAATCTGGAGTCCGGGCTTGGCGTCGACGAGCTCCTTGAGACGACCCAATGTCCCGTAGAGCCGCTGGTCGGCGTTCTCCCGGATGCAACAGGTGTTGAGCACCACCACATCGGCATCCTCCATGGCGGCGGCCGGCTCGAGGCCGTCCGCCACGAGCAGCCCCGCGAGGCGCTCGGAGTCGTGCTCGTTCATCTGGCACCCGAAGGTGCGGATGAAGTAGGTGCGGGGCATCCGGCAAAGTCTAGGGAACGGCGACCGCCTAGATTTTGAGCGTGAACCGTCGAGGCCTGCACTGGCGCGCATGGTGGGTACTGGCGCTGGCGCCGCTGGTCGTGGCGTCGTGCAGCTCGAGCTCCGGCTCAGGCGGCTCCTCCCCGTCCCCCGACGCCAAGCTGAAGAGCGCCGACGGCACCGTGCTGTCGGCCATGAGCGGCTACCAGGCCAAGGTGGACTCCTGCAAGGCGGCGTCGAGCCCGGTCGTGTGCCTCGAAGCGGCCGACCGCACGCTCGGGGGGCAGATCCACACCTATGCCAACCTCCTCGCCGTCGAGCACGGCTTCGCGGCGCCGAACGCAGACCTGACCGCGGCCCGCAACGCGGCCCAGACCGTCGCCAACAGCCTAGAGATCCTCGGCGACGCGCAGCCGACACAGGCCAACTACAACCAGGTGCTCAACACCTTCAACGTCAACTCGGCGCTCGGTCAGCTCAAGAGCGCCGTGACGAAGGTGAACGGCGCACTCGGAGACTGACACCTACAGCGTGACCTCGGCGTCGTCGCCATAGACCAGGCCGAGCCGGTCCGGCCGCAGCGCAAGGACGCACCCAGGGACGCCCGACGCGGCGAGCAGGGCCTCGGCCCCGGCACGCACCGCGTGAACGGAGCCGGCGTGCACCATGCCGATGAGAGTGGGACCGCCGCCCGACCAGCTGGCGGCGAGCGCGCCGGCGTCGACCAGTCCCCGCAGGAGCCCCGGCGCCTCGGGGAAGAGGGCGGTGCGGGCGGACTGGTGGATGCGATCGTCCGTCGCCTCCGCTCTCAGAGTGGACGGATCGGCCAGGCCGGCGAGGAGGAGGCCCATGCGGCCCAGGTTGAACACCGCGTCGGCCAGCGTGAGGGTCTCGGGCAGCACGCCGCGCGCCTCGGGTGTGGCCAGGTTTCGGTCGGGGACGATGGCGACGAACGCCAGGTCGTCGCTAAGCGGCAGCTGCGCCTGCACGGACTTGCCCTCCACCGTGGCGGCGGCGACGAGTCCGCCGAACACGCTGGCGGCCGCGTTCTCCGAATGCCCGTCGTGCGCGGCCGCGACGGCAAAGGGATCGTCGGCACCGGCGGCGGCGGCGGCGGCGGCGGCGAGCGCGGCGGAGGAACCCAGCCCCCGTGCCACCGGTATCTGCGAGCGCACGGTGACCGCGACGCGGTCGTGGCCGAGGACCTCGGTGACGACCCGGGCGGCGAGATGCGACGCATCGTCGAAGAGGCCCGACCCCTCGCCCTCGCTGTGCACGCGCAGGGACGGTGCCGGCTCGACCTCGACGCTCACATAGCGGTCGAGGGCGACGGCCAGGGTGTCGAACCCCGGCCCGAGGTTCGCCGACGACGCTGGGGCCCGGGCGCGCACGCGGTCAGGCTAGGTCCTCAGAAGAGCCGCTGGAGAACCGATTCGTGAGGCACGTCCTGCTGCAGGCGCACCGGCACGACGACGTGCTGGGTGCCGAGGCTCACCACCACCGTGCCGGCGCGGGCGCCCCTGGGTGCCTGGTCGGTCAGGTGGTGCCGAGGCTGGAACACCCGGGTGACGGTGACCCCGGGCCAGGTCAGCAGGGAGGCGGAGGCTGTTGCCCGGGCGCCGACGGTGCGTCCGGCCTCGCTGACGTGCGCCACCACCTCACCGCCGTGGAGGACCGGCGTAGTGCCGATCAGAGGGCCGACGGCGTCCACGAGCGCGAGGCCGTGCAGGCCGGCTTGCGCCAGCACTTCGGGCCCGGTCTGCCCGGTCACGGCCGCCAGCAGGAGCACGGGGCGCCCATGCACGGTGCGCTCGACGGCCAGCACGTCGCAGCCGCCGGCGGCGGTCGTGAAGCCGGACTTGACACCGATGATGCCCTGGAGGCCGATCAGCGGTGTGTAGGTGGAGATCGTCCCCGCCACCGGCAGTGTGATGGACGTCATCCTGACCATGGAGGCAAAGGCCGGGTTGCTCATGTCGAGGCCGGCCACCTTGAGCAGGTCGGCGGCGGTCGACATCGACGACGGGTCGACCCCGCTCGCATCGGCGAAGTGGGACTGGTCCATGCCCAGATGCGACGCGTCCGCGTTCATCTTGGCCACGAACGCAGTGGTGCTGCCGGCATCCCAGCGGGCCAGTAGGTCGGCGTAGTTGTCAGCCGAATGCACCAGCAGGCCACCGAGGACCTCCTGTTCCGTCAGCTGCTCTCCGACGGTCACCTGCGCGTTGGAATCGTCGTCGACGGTGTCGTTGTTGTAGTCGTCGACATCGGCCTGGGTCACGGTGATGTCGGGACCGGCCTCGTTCAGCGCCAGAGGATGGTCGTGCAGGATCACGTAGGCCGTCATGAGCTTGGTCAGGCTGGCCACGGGCACCGGCTGCTCGGCGCCCGACGCCACGTCGATCCCGATGGAGGGGACGGCGATCGCGGCCTGCCCGGTCGTCGGCCAAGGCAGGGCAACCGACTGCGTCGGGACCGTCACCGTCCGGTGCACGACCGGGGTCACGGCGGGGGGCGGGTCCGGCGTCGTCAGCCGGACTCCGACGTACACGGCCGCAGCGGCGATCAGCACGAGCAGCGCGACGAGCAGCATCAGGCGGCGCCCCGAGCGGTGCCGTCGGTGCGAGTGCACCGCATGACGACCGTGCTCACGCGGTGGGGGCGGCGCCGGCGGCGGCTCGCGCAACGAGTCGAGTCGGAACGGCGCCACCATGAGGGGCGCCGAGCTCTCCGGGCTCACCTCCGGCTCAGCGCGTCGAGCTCTTCGGGGGTCATCAGCACGGCCCGTGCCTTGGAGCCCTCGCTCGGGCCCACGACACCCGCCCGCTCCAGCAGGTCCATGATGCGGCCGGCGCGGGCGAAGCCGACCCGCAGCTTCCGCTGCAGCATGGAGGTGGACCCCAACTGCGAGCGCACCACGAGGTCACGTGCCTGAGCCAGCAACTCGTCGTCGTCATCGTCCATGCCGCCGCTGCCCGACGGCCCGTCGTCGATGCCCTCGATCCCGACGATGGCCTCGGTGTGCCCCCCCTGTCTCTGCCAGTGCGCGACCACCGTACGCACCTCCTCCTCGGAGACCCAGGGGGCCTGGAGGCGGCGCGGGATGTTCGACGAGGCGGTCAGCAGGAGCATGTCCCCCTTGCCGATCAGGCGCTCGGCACCGGGCTGGTCGAGAATGACCCGGCTGTCGGCCAGCGAGGAGACCGAGAACGCCATCCGGCTCGGGATGTTGGCCTTGATCACCCCGGTGATCACGTCGACGGAGGGGCGCTGGGTGGCGATGACCAGGTGGATGCCCACGGCGCGCGCCATCTGGGCGATGCGTACGATGGAGTCCTCGACGTCACGCGCCGCCACCATCATGAGGTCGTTCAGCTCGTCGACCACGACGAGGATGAAGGGCAGCGGTTGCGGTGGCTCGGGCTCGTCGAGCTCGGCCTCGTCCTCGACGGCCGGGTGGTCCTCGCCGAGGGCCGCGGCGGCGACGGCACGCACCCGGCTGCGGTCCGACGGGGGTGCCGCGATCAGCCCCTCCTCCACCAGCTGGTTGTAGCCCGTGATGTCGCGCACGCCGTTCTCGGCCAGGAGGTCGTAGCGGCGCTCCATCTCCTTGACGGCCCAGGCGAGCGCGTTGGCAGCCTTCTTGGGGTCGACCACTACCGGGTTGAGGAGGTGGGGCAGCCCGTCGTACTGGCCGAGCTCGACCCGCTTGGGGTCGACCAGGATGAGCTTGACCTTGTCCGGCGTGTCGCGCATGAGGACCGACGTGATGATGGAGTTCATGCACGAGGACTTCCCCGAGCCGGTCGCGCCCGAGATGAGGATGTGCGGCATCTCGGCCAGGTTCGCCATGACGGCGCGTCCCGCGATGTCGCGGCCCATCGCCACCTCGAGCGGGTGCGTGCTCGCCGTCGGTCGGGCCTCCTTCGACTCGAGGATGTCGCGCAGGGAGACGAGCTGGCGGGTCCGGTTCGGGACCTCGACGCCGATGGCCGACTTGCCCGGGATGGGTGCGAGGATGCGGACGTCCGGCGACGCCATGGCGTAGGCGATGTCCTTGGAGAGACTGGTGACCCGGGCCACCTTGACGCCGGGGCCGATCTCGATCTCGTAACGGGTCACGGTGGGCCCCACCCGACACCCGACCAGCCGGGTCTCAACCCCGTGCGCGGCGAGCGCCCGCACCAGCTCCTCGCCCGCCGCGTCGATCTGGCGCTGGTTCTGGCGCACCTTCGGGGACGCGCTGAGGAGCGACATGGAGGGCAGCACCCAGTCGCCGGGTGCACGTGGCGCGGCGGCGAGCGGTGGCGCGGCGGTCTCCACTGGCTCGGGCTCCGGGCCCAGCGGGATGTCGATGTCGTCGTCGATGTCGTCGTCGATGTCGTCGTCGAGCGGAGCGGTGTCCTCCGGAACGATGCGTGCGGGCTCCGGCGAGGTGGGCACCACGACATCGCTCGCGCCGTCGGGCACGATCACGAAGGGCTTCCCGTGCCACAGCGATTTCGACGTGCGTGCCGTGGCCGTGGCAGCCGCGTGCAGTGCCCGCCCCACCGAGGCGAGCGACACGCCGGTCGCGATCAGGATCGCCACGAGCACCACGGCTATCAGGAGGACGGTGGCACCGGCCGTGCCCAGGCCGGCGTGGAGGGGGCGGCCCACGATGGCGCCGAGGTAGCCGCCCGCCTCGCGCAGGGAGCTGGAGTCCGAGAGCGGCGGCGCGCTCTTGGCCAGCTCGGCCAGGCCACAGATCCCGAGCAGGCCGAGCACCGTCCCGACGGCCAGGCGCCACGGGTCGGCGCCTTCGGCATCGTCCTCGTCGTCAGCGCGGGCGCCGCGGTCGAGGAGCAGCGCGAAGCCGGCCGCGGCGGCGACCAGCGGGAGCAGCACGCGGGCCCAGCCGGCGAGCAGCTCCAGCCCCGTGTCGCTGCCATGGCCGACCGGCCCGAGCTGATCGCCCCACAACGCCAGCGCCAGCAGGACGCCGAGCGTGATCAGACCGACGGCCCACAGGTCGCGTGCTTGGACCCGCCAGAACGGCGGCCTCGAGGGCTTGGCCTGCTTCGAGCGGGATGCCGGCTTCTTGGCGGCGCGGGAAGGCGCACGCGTCGCGGCACCCCCGCGGGTCTTGGTCACCACAGTGAAGTGGAGATTACTGCTTGACCTGGTCGTTTTTGTGGACACCCGACCCCTTGAATTACGAACATATGTTCGCTATCCTAACCCGGATGGCACTGCGGTGGGCCAGAGCGGAGACCGAGGGGGGTGGCACCCTCTTCCCCGACGAGCGGGTGGCCGAGCGCCACGTGGGGAAGGGCGCCTACGCCGGGATGGAGTTCCTCCACGTCAACGCCCGGACCATCATCAACACGGTGCCGCCGGAGAGCCAGATGCCCTTCCGGCACACGATCAACCCGTATCGAGGGTGCAGCCACGCGTGCGTCTACTGCTTCGCCAGGCCGACGCATGACTACCTCGGCCTCGGGATCGGGTCCGACTTCGAGCGCAAGATCGTGGTCAAGGTCAATGCCGTGGAGCGGCTCCGCGCCGAGCTCCGCGTACCCAAGTGGGGTGGAGCCAGCATCGCCATGGGCACCAACACTGACCCCTACCAGCACGCCGAGGGCAAGTACCACCTGACGAGAGGCATCGTGGAGACGCTCTCGGGGGCGCGCAACCCCTTCAGCATCCTGACCAAGTCGACGCTGGTCCTGCGCGATGCCGCCCTGCTCGCCGCCGCATCGGAGCGCACGGAGGTCTCGGTGAGCTTCTCGGTGGGGACGCTCGACCGCTCCGTGTGGTCGTTGACCGAGCCGGGCACTCCCCCGCCGGACAGCCGGATCGAGGCGCTGCGGCGCCTGACGGCCCTGGGAATCTCGTGCGGGGTCCTGGTCGCACCGGTGCTGCCGGGCCTCTCGGACTCCGAGGACCAGCTGCGCGAGGTCGTCGAGGCCTGCGCGGACGCCGGCGCGGTCTCCATCCACGGGGTGGCGCTGCACCTGCGGGGCACGGTGCGCGCCCACTACTTCGACTGGCTGGCGGGCGCCAGGCCCGATCTGGTCCGCCTCCACCGGGGGCGTTTCCAGCGCGGTGCATACCAGGAGGATGCTGAGCGCGAGCGGGTGGAGGGCATTGTGCGCGCGGCGGCGCTGCGAGGCGGCGTGACGGGCCGGCACCGCTACCGGGACGAGCCGAAGGTGCCCGTACCAGGGGCCGAGCGGATGCCGGAGGCCGGCCAGCAGCTGCGGCTCCTCTGAGGAGGGCGCGCCGGCACGGCGCCCCCTCCTCCCTATGATCGTGGACTCATGTCAGGCGCGGGAAGGTTGAGGTCGCGGGTGGGCCGCCGTGCCGTTGTGGGCCTGGCGGTGCTGCTCGCCGCCGTAGCGCTCGTGACCGTGTCCCCGCCTGGCAGCGGCGCAAGGGCCGACGCGGCGACGTCCTCGGCGACGGACTCCTCCTACGCCATCGTGGACGCCGCGGGGGGCGTCATGACCTTCGGAGGTGCGGGGTACGACGGCGACACCCTCGAGGTGCCCCTGCAGATGCCGATCGTCGGCGGGGCGGCCGATCCACACGGCGGCTACTGGCTGGTCGCCTCCGACGGCGGCATCTTCTCCTTCGGCAACGCCTCCTTCTTCGGCTCGACCGGCGGCATGGCCCTCAACAAGCCGGTGGTCGGCATGGCCCCGACCCCCGACGGCGGCGGCTACTGGCTCGTCGCCTCCGACGGGGGCATCTTCACCTACGGCGATGCGCGGTTCATGGGCTCGACGGGCGGCATGGCGCTCAACCAGCCGATCGTCGGCATGGCCGCCACCAAGGACGGTGGCGGGTACTGGCTGGTCGCCTCGGACGGCGGCATCTTCTCCTTCGGCGACGCGCGGTTCATGGGCTCGACGGGCGGGACGACGCTGAACAAGCCCGTCGTGGGCATGGCCGCCACGCCCGACGGCGGCGGCTACTGGCTGGTGGCCTCCGACGGCGGCATCTTCGCCTACGGCGACGCGCAGTTCTGGGGGTCGACGGGGAGCCTCGACCTGAACGAGCCGATCGTCGCCATCACATCCACGCCCGACGGGAACGGCTACTGGCTGGTCGGGCAGGACGCCGGCGTCTTCACCTTCGGCGATGCCGGCTTCTCGGGCAGCGCGCAGTCGCCCCTCCACCCGCCCCTCTTCCCCAAACCGCTGTCGACCCCGATCCCGCCCGTCGTGACCATCATCAACGACGTGCCGGGACCGCAGGCCACCCATCAGGGGGCGCAGCGGGTGGCCTTCGCGGGCGACTCCCTCGCCCTCTACGAGGGGCAGTACGTGCAAGAGACCTCGCCGTCCTACGCGGTCGACGACGGGGCCGCCGCCGGCTGCGGCTTCACGAACGGCGCGCCGACGCTCCCGTGGAACGATCCGAGCTCGCTGTACATCAGCTCGGGGGCGTGCGCGCTGTGGGCGTCCCAGCTGCAGTGGGTCGTCTCGCGCTTCCACCCGGACGTGACCGTGATTCAGACGGGGTACTGGGAGACCCAGAACCGAGAGTTCGACGGCAGCTTCGCGACCCTGGCCGACGCCGCCTACTCGGCGTACATCCAGTCCAACCTCGAGGAGGCCGTGCAGATCGCCCACTCCGACGGGGGGGCGGTGATCCTCTCGACCTCGCCCTACTTCGACGATGGGACACCACACAACCTCGTCGACGCCTACAACCAGATCGTGCAGGGCGTCGCCGCCAAGTACCCCTACGTGTCGGTGGACGACCTCTACACGGTGCTCGACCCGGGCGGCCAGTACTCCTCCATGGTGGACGGGCTCATGGCGCGCAGCGCTGACGGGGTGCACATCACCCAGGCCGCCGTGGACACCCTCATTGAGCCGGCGCTCAACCAGATCATCGCCAACGTGGCCGGGGCGGTGTACGCCGGCAACGCGTAGGCGGGGATCCGGGAAGCCAGAAGACCGACCCGGAACCCGACGCCGAGCCTCTTCGAGGCTGGCTGGAAGTGCCCCGAGACCGTGGGTCAAAGGGCCCATGATCGGCCGCCCGTGTCGAGGACGGGCGACGCGGGGCAACGTCCAGTTGGACCGGCATTTTCCTCCAAACCGGATGCCCGCGATCTTAAGTCAGCCCCGAAATCCGCCGATAACGCGAGCGTGCCATCGGATGGCGGTTCGGCCGCTCACTCGCACGGAATCGGTGGGGCCACCATGGCGGACGAAACCAAGCCAGCGGAGGCGGGGCCGTCGTCGGGCCCGAGCCGCCGTCCTCGAGGCCAGCGTCCGAGTCGCGGCCGCCCAGCATCGACTCGGCTCGAGCGCCGGCTGGGTCATCGCCAGCCATCAACGCCTACTCCGCGGCGCTCGCCCTGGCAACCGTCAGCGCTCGTCCTGCGCGGCCCTCTCCACGGTGCAGGACCCGTGCGGGTCTTGATCCCCCAACCGGCGATGTTCGCCGTGGTCTGCGCGGTGTGGGCGGCCGCTGCTCTGGGCACCGGTCTCGCTCCACCATCGCGGCAACACGTATCCTCGTCGTCGCTCGACGCCGTGCCGATTGCTCCTCGGCCTGGTGTTCCTGTCTCCGACTGCTCGTCCTTGCCTGCGTCTGCGCTGAGGCCTTCGTCTTCTTCGTCCTCCGCAGGCAGGCTCTGCTACAAGGTCGTGCTTCAACGTGGCCTCAGGCGGGCTGAGCGCGGCCGTGTCCGGCAGGTGGTCTTCCGGGAGATCCTGGGAGCACACGGCCCCGTCAGCCTCCGGGGCTGGGCGGCGGCGGTGGCCGCCCTATGCACGTCTGCGATCATGATGGCCGTGACCGTGCGGATCGTGGTGAGGCTGCACGGTCAAACTGCTGAGCGTCGAACAGGATCCCAGCTCGCAACGCAGGCCTTGCTGACGGGGGCAAGCATCTGCCTGGCGATCGTGGTGCTCGACGCCGCATGGTTGGACCCGTGGGCGACCGTGCCGGTCTCTCTGGTCGGGGTCCTGATCATCGTGGCGTACAGGGGATACACCCGCCTGTCCCTCCGCTTCGCCTCGCTCCAGCGCCTCTACGACTTCAGCCGGGCGCTGGGTACGGCGAACCTGGAGCCGTCGTCCATGAGCATGGACGTGCTGCGTCAGGTGTGCACGGTCATGCGGGCTCGACGGGCGCAACTGGTCCTGGCCGAACCGTCCGGCATCCCGCGCCGGATCTCACTGGACGATCACGGGCCTTCAGGGGTCGAACCGATCAACCTCAACGAATCGTCGTTCGTCACCCAAGCGATCGAGAGCGGCATGCGTCCCTTCACAGCAGTACACGCCGCAGCGACAGCAGCAGCTACGACCCGATCGCCGGGAGATACCGTCCATGCCATCGTGGCACCGCTCATGAACGAGAACACGGCGATCGGGGCCATCGTCGCCCTGGATCGCGACGAGGAGCTCGACGGCTTCGACGACGATGACCTCCGCCTCTTCGAGGCACTCGTGGCACACGCCAGTGCCAACCTCGAACGTGCCCGCCTGGTCGAAGAGCTGCGGTTCGAGGTCGACAGCAAGTCCCACCAGGCGACGCACGACATGCTCACCGGACTCCCCAACCGCATGCTGTTCCTCAGCCGCGCCACGACTGCCATCAACGAGAGCGGGGGCGTCGCCATCGTCCTGCTCGACCTTGACCGCTTCAAGGACGTCAACGACACACTGGGCCATGCGATCGGAGACCGGCTGCTCTGCGAAGTGTCCGAGCGGCTGCTGCGCGCGGTCGGCGAGCAGGCCACCGTGGCACGTCTCGGAGGTGACGAGTTCGCCCTGGTGATCGCGGACGTCACCGAAGCCGAGCGGGCGATTGCCATCGTCAACGAGCTCAACGCCGAGCTGTCACGCCCGATTGAGATGGATGGGCTGACGCTCGCCGTGACGGCCAGCGCCGGCATCGCACTGGCTCCTGAGCACGGTGACGACGTGGCGCTGCTCCTCCAGAGGGCGGACATCGCCATGTACCTGGCCAAGGAGCGACGGAGCACGGTCGAGGTGTACTCGGTCGAACATGACCGGAGCATGCGTCGCTGGCTCATGCTGGTCGGCCTGTTGACCCATGCCCTCCAGACCAGGACCGAGCTGAGCGTGATGTATCAGCCGATCGCCGACGTCCGGTCTCGCAAGATCGTCCAGGTCGAGGCGTTGGCCCGTTGGAACCATCCCGTGCACGGAGCGATTCCCCCGGAAGAGTTCATCGGGATCGCCGAGCAGATGGGCATGATCAGCCAGATCAGCGACTTCGTCCTCTCCGAGGCCTGTGCCCAATTGGCGGAGTGGCGTCAGGCGGGAATCGACATCGGGCTCGCGATCAACGTCTCCGGCCGCGAGTTCGCCGACGGCAGCCTCGTCGATCGGGTCGCCAGACACCTTCGGGATCACGACCTCCCGCCCAGACGTCCTGACGCTCGAAGTGACCGAGACGGAGGTCATGGCGGACCTCACGCAGGCAACCTTGGTCCTCGACCAATTGGCCGACCTGGGCATCCGGATCGGGATCGACGACTACGGGACCGGCTACTCGTCGCTGGCCTATCTGCATCGCCTTCCGGTCCAGGAACTGAAGATCGACCGCTCCTTCGTGACCAACCTCCCCAACGAGATGAGCAACCGCATCATCGTTCGCTCGTCCATCGCCATGGCGCATTCCCTCGGGCTCAGCGTCGTGGCCGAGGGCGCCGAGGACGAGGTCACGTGCGCGATGCTGGCCGACGCAGGATGTGACCAGATTCAGGGCTACTACCTGTCCAAGCCCAAGGGTCCGGAGGAGCTCCAGGAATGGCTCTTGCAGAGGCGCATCCCTCGAGTTCGCGCCCCGGCATCCCGATTCGGGGTTCGTCCGAGCGACGAGCTCCTGGTGCTCCTCCCGCGGGGCCGGGATCAGCTGAGCCACAGTCTCTGGCACGCCGGCGTCCCGGAGACCGCCGCTGGGTCTCCGACGAGCTGCCGACGCCGATTGCCGCTCGGGTAATCTTCGGGTAATCCTCGCCACTGAGTCTCTGGCGGGAGATTCGCCGGAAAGGCCATCCGGCCGGCGAAATTTCACGAAACTCTTCCGGTCCCGACTTCGAGCCGCCCAGACGCCCCTGAACGCCGCAAATCGTTCCTAGACGGGGGTCTCGGATGCACGCCGAACCGGGCCGATTCCCTGCCGGTCAGTTGACAACAACGGCGCAAATATTGGTTGCAATCCGGTTGCAGCATCGGCGAGACTATTGGGCGCGGGGAATGGAGGGCGCCGGTAGCACGGTGTTGAGCCCTCACATTCCCCACCGGTACCGAAGGTCGAAGGAGGTGGGAGATGATGAGCGAGTTCAATCGAAGGTCGGCTAATCCAGCGGCTCGAGCCGCAATGAATAAGGCCATCATCGCACCATTTCGTATCGGTACGGGGTGTTGCGATGTGAGGTATCGACACGGCGGGTCGCCGCCTTGAGCGATTTTTTTGGTTTTCGCGGAGGCGGCGCCCGCCGTTTGTCGCGCCTCGAGCCTGACGAGGGCGCAGATGGATCCTGAGTGGGGAATCGGCGTGACGTCTCATGACGAGGGGGCAGGGCGGTACAGGCCATGAGGATTCGTAGTCGGGGTCAGCACCGGCGGCGACTCGGGCGTCCATTTGCCCGCCTCTGGGTGGGTTTTGCCCTCGCGAGCTCTGGCGACGGATTCGCCTACGGCGCCGTGCCACTCCTGGCGGTCGTCGTCAATCCGCATCCGCTGGCGGTTTCTGCCGTCGCCGCCGCGGACAGTCTTCCCTGGCTGCTGGTGGCGCTGCCCGCCGGCGCACTTCGCGGACCGGTTCGAACGAGGGTCCGTTATGGCCCTCGCGAACATCTTCAGTGCCATCGCGATCCTCGGCGCGCGACTCCTGGTCGCGACCGGCAGCATGACGCTGCCGCTCCTGATCCTCATCGTGCTGGTCAACGCTGCGGCGCCGGGCGATCTACTACTCGTCACTTCAGGCCATGGTTCCCGACCTCGTCAAATCCGATGCCCTCGAGCGCGCCAACGGAGTCCTGACGGGTACCGAAGCGGGCACTGAACACCTGGCGGGCCCGGTGGTCGGAACCATCGCTCTTCGCGGCCAGCAAGGCGGTGCCATTCCTTGCCGACGCGATCTCGATGCTCGTTGTCGTGCATCCCCTTCGTCAGGTTCCGGTCAAAGGCCTCGGTACCCTCCGAGTCCTCCACATCGATCTGGGAGGGCGTACGGCTCCTGTTTGCCGACCGCCGCCTGCGCGTCCTTGTCGTGATGGTCGCCTCCCTCTCTCGTTCTCCAGGGCATGGAAGGCGGCGTTCTCGTGCTCCTGGCAACCACCAAGTGGGGCGTCCGGGAGGGCGCCTACGGCCTCTTCCTCGCCGCGGCCGCGCGTCGGGAACCTCCTAGGGAGCGCCCTGGCGGACGGCCAGGTGAGGCGCTTCGGAAGTGCCCGTACTCTCATCGGTGCCGCGGTCGTCTCAGGCGTCGGCTATCTGATCATGGCCTCGGCGAACAGTTGGGTCTTGGCCGCCCCCGCCTTTGCCTCGTGGGTGTCGCGGTCACCGTCATCACCGTCGTCGCGATCTCGCTCCGCCAGCGGCTGACTCCCCCCCATCTCATGGGACGAGTGGGCAGTGCCTGGCGCGGCCTCGTGTGGGGCGCTGCGCCGGTGGGCGCGCTCGCGGCCGGGAGCCTGGCGACGATCGGTGGGCTGCGGTTGCCGCTGGTGCTGGCGGGAGTGCTGCAGTGCGTGGTGGCGGTCGTGTTCGCCCGCCCGCTCCTCAGGAGCACCCGAGACGACGATCCGCCGGACAGGCCAGAGCGGAGGCCGGAAAGCACGTTGTCGAGCCTTCCGGCGGCGGCACAGAGTCCTCGGTCGGGCAACGTCGACCCAGAGTGACGCCCCATCGCCATCGCCCACCGGGGCGAGCCCGTGGGCGAGCGGGAGAACACCCTGCCGGCCTTCGCCGCGGCGGTGGCGCTCGGGCGCGGACATGGTCGAGCTCGACCTGCGTCGCACGCAAGGACGGCGAGATCGTGGTGCTGCATGACCAGACGCTCGAGCGGCTGTGGGGCGTGAACAGGTCGGTGGGCGACCTCGACCTGGCCGAGGTGGCAGACCATCGGAGAGGGCGACCTGCGGATCCCGACGCTTCGCGAGGTGCTGGCTTGCGGTGCAGCTGCCCCTCATGGTCGACTTCACCCGGCGGGAGGTCGTGGAGGGCGCGCTCGGGGCGCGTGCTGGAGGCCGGCGCCCTGGAGCGCTCGCTGTTCGTCACGGGGAACGTCGAGGCGCTGCGCATGCTCCGCGGCCTCTCCCCCGAGGCCCGCATCGGCCTGACCTGGGTGGAGGGTCCCGCGCCGCCGCTCGCCCTGCTGGAGGAGCTGGGGGCTGAGTACTGGAACCCGATGTTCGGCCTGGTGACGCCCGAGGGGGTGGAGGCGGTGCACCATGCCGGTCTGAAGGTCTCCACGTGGACGGTCGACGAGCCGCAGGACATGGCCCGCGTGGTCGACGCCGGAGTCGACGCCGTCGTGAGCAACCGGATCGCGGAGCTGGTGGCGTTTCTCCGGCGTGATCAGCGAGTTCGTGAGCGGTGACGGGCCGCCGGGGTGGACGGGACGCATCCCGGGCGCAACGGGCCGATAATGGGGGCCGCAGCAGGCCGCAGGGAGGCGCCATGGGAGTCGAGCTCAACCACACGATCGTCCCGGTCCAGGACAAGGAGGCGTCGGCCGCATTCCTTGCCGAGATCCTCGGCCTCGACCCCCCGAAGCAGTTCGGGCCGTTCCTGTGCGTCGAGACCGCCAACGGCGTCAGCCTCGACTACGACGACCGCTGGGCCCCGGAGCGCCATCACTACGCCTTCCTCGTCACCGAGGAGGAGTTCGACGCCATCTTCGCCCGGGTCACCCAACGCGGCCTCACCTACTGGGCCGACCCCGGCCACCAGCAGGAGAACCGCATCAACAGCCACGGACGCGGCTTCTACTTCGAGGATCCCTCCGGCCACAACATGGAGGTCCTCACCCGGCCCTACGGCAGCTGATCCCTGGCGTCATGCTCCTCGTCGATGCAGCCAATGTGATCGGGTCCCGGCCCACGGGCTGGTGGAAGGACCGACCCGGGGCGGCCCGTACGTTCGTGGAGCGGGTGCGAAATGCGGTGAGAAAGGGACAGCTCACCGAACCCGTCGTCGTGGTCCTCGAGGGAATGGCATGTGACGGCGCCGAGCCGGGAGTGGCCGACGGGGTCACCGTCATCCATGCGCCTCGCAGTGGGGACGACATGGTTCTCGAGGTCATCGCCGATGCCGATGCCGCGGTGACACTCGTCACCGCGGATCGTGCCCTGAGCGAGAAGGCCCGGGATCTGGGGGCCGACGTGGTGAGGCCCGGATGGTTCCTCGGTCGACTCGACGATTGACATCGAAAAAGCGCTGTCCTGCGTCGCCCCTGCCGGGCGATGGGTGCATAGGGTGGGGGAGCCGGACCGAACCACCGCACCAGGAGGGACACTCGTGCTGCTCAAGGGCCTGAACCATGTGGCGGTCATCACCAACGACGCGTCTCGCCTGAATGACTTCTACCGGGACGTCTTCGACGCCGAGATCCTCCGGGACGGCTCGGAGTTCCCCGAGGGCCAGGGACCACGACTCTCCATCATCAAGGTCGGCGACTGGGCCGAGCTCAACGTGTTCCAGATCGAGGGGAACTCCGAAGCGGAGCGCCAGACTCCGATGTTCGGTCGAGGGCGCCTCGATCATCTCGCACTTCAGGCGGCGTCGCTCGACGCGTTCGAGAAGATCCGCGAGCGGCTGATCGCCCGAGGGGCCGCCGACGACTACGTGACGGATTTCGGGCCCATGCTCAGCCTCTTCTTTCGGGATCCCGACGGGCTCGAGTCGGAGGTCTGCGTGGAGAACCCCGACGCCGTGCCCGGCGTTTACAATCCGCCCGGGACCCGAGCAGCCCGCTACTCGTAGCCCTCTTCGCCAGGAGTCGATGGCCCCATGCCGGCATCACGGTGCGCGATCGTCGCGGTCTCGGTCGTCCTGGCGGCCGTCGCGTTCACGGTCGTGCCGTCTTCAGGGATGGCGACGGCCCTCTCCCCCGGCCCGGTGTTCACACCTTCGACCGTCGCGCAGGCCGGAACGCTACCCCGCGTCTACGTCGTCGGCTCGGCGCCCTGCGGCAGCGGACTGAGGTGCCTGCAGCTCTGGGAGAGCTCCACCGTCGCGGCCGGTGTCCCGACGACGTTCACCCAGCGCACCATGCCCGTACGGATCGCGCCCAGCCCGTCCCTCGGCCCGATGGTGAGCCTCGTCTTCGCCAATCAGCAGGATGGCCTGTTCATGACCCGGAGCAGCTTCGACGATCCGACACACATCTACGCAACGACCGATGCCGGGGAGCGGTGGCGCCCCGTCGATTTCGGCATGTCCGCCGTCACGACGCAGCTCATCGCGTCCGGCAACGTGTTCGACGCCCTGCTGGAGCACTGCACCCGCATCAGCACCGGCAACTGCACCGGCTACACCCTCGCCCGATCCGTCGCCGGCTCGACGCACTGGTCGTTCTCCGCCTTCCCGCCCCATGGCGTCCTGCGACCACCGGGCGCCAGCGCCGCAATGGGCGCCGCGGGCTCGCAGCTGTGGATCACCTATCGTCGATCCGAAGGCGCCGGTCCCCCAGCTGGCCGAGTCGACGGGCGGCCGCCCTCCCCGCTTCACCGTCTTTGGCCAGCCCCGCCTGGCGGGCGTCGTCGCGTGTGCCCTCGCCCCCATGGCCGGCAACGTCATCTGGGCCAATTGCCCCACCGGCATGATGGTCTCGGAGCTGCGCAGCACCGACGGCGGCCATCGCTTCACCGCCGTCTGGTCGTATGCAGGCACCGGGGGCTTCGCCTTCGACCCCGTGTCCGCCGAGATCGCCTTCCGGTACCTGGGCATCGAGTCCACCGCCGTCGAGCGAACCACGGACGGTGGCCAGAGCTTCACCGGCGTGGGCACCCTTCCGTTCGCCCAAGGATCGGTCACTCGCCTGCTCTTCCTCGACGAGTCCGACGGCTTCGCCCTCGGTTCGACCTCGGCCGGCACCGCAGCCCTGCTCCAGACGATCGACGGGGGGTCGAGCTGGTCGCCCGTCTCCTTCTGACCGTCCGGCCGCGGGAGGCCGGTCAGACCATCAGCACCACCGGCACGATCATGGGCCGGCGCCGCGTCCGGTCGCCGACGAACTTGCCCAGTGCCTTGCGGGTGTGGCGGCTCAGGACCTCGATATCGTGCGCCCCGTCACGCAGCGCCTTGGTCACGGCCGCCCCCACTACCTCGCTTGCCTCGCCCAGGAGCTCCTCCGCTTCCGGGGCGTGGACCCAGCCTCGGGTCTCGATGACCGGCGGACAGCTCAACGTGCCCTCTTGGCGGTCCACGGTGACGACGACCATCACCACGCCCTCCTCCGCCAGCTTCTTGCGGTCGCGCAGCACCCCGTGCTCAATGTCCCCCACCGTGCCGTCGACGTAGACGTAGCCGGCGGGCACCTCTCCGTCACGGCTGATCCCTTTGGCGTTGAGTTGGATCACGTCGCCGTCCTCGCACAAGAGCACCTTGGCCGGGTCGAGACCCATGGAGAGCGCAAGGCGGGCGTGATGCACCATGTGGCGGAACTCGCCGTGCACCGGCACGAAGCACTCCGGGCGGGTCACGTCGATGAGCGTCCGGAGCTCCCCCTGGCGGGCGTGCCCGCTGACGTGGACCGCCTCGGCCCCGGAATGCACCACCTCGGCCCCCCGCCGGTGCAGGTCGTCGATGACCCGGCCCACGGACCACTCGTTGCCCGGGATCGGATGGGCGCTGATCACCACCACGTCGTCCTCGCCGATGCGGAGCCACCTGTTCTCCCCCGCCGCCATCAGGGACAGGGCCGACATCGGCTCGCCCTGCGAGCCCGTGGAGATCACGCACACCTCGCCTGGGGGCAGTCCGTCCACCTCCTCGATGTCCACCTGGGCCCCCTCGGGGATGCTGATGATGCCGAGCCGCGTGCCCAGCTCGACGTTCTTGCCCATGGAGCGCCCGAGCGTGGCCACCTTTCTCCTGTTGGCCACCGCGGCGTCAATGATCTGCTGGACCCTGTGCATGTGGCTCGCGAAGCAGGCGACCACGATGCGCTTGCCGGACTGGGCCGCGAAGACCCGCCGCAGCGTCACCCCCACCGTGGACTCCGACTCGGTGAAGCCGGGCTCCTCGGCGTTGGTGGAGTCCGACAGGAGGAGCCGGATCCCCTCGGTCCGGGCCAACTCCCCCATACGTGGCATGTCCGTACGCCGTCCGTCGACTGGCTGCAGGTCGAGCTTGAAGTCCCCCGAGTGCAGGATCACTCCCTGGGGCGTGTGGAAGGCGATCGCCATGGCCTCGGGCACCGAATGCGTCACCGGGATGAACTCCACGTCGCAGGCGCCGATCCGCACCCGCTCCCCGTCGGCCACCGACACGAAGCGAGTCTTGTCCGCCAGCCCGGCCTCTTCGATCCGGTGCCGCGCCAGGCCGACGGTCAGCTCGGAGCCGTAGATCGGGGCGCTCAGCTCGCGCAGCAGGTAGGCCAACCCCCCGGTGTGGTCCTCGTGGCCGTGGGTGAGCACGATCCCGTCCACTCGGTCCTTGCGGTCCTGCAAATAGGTGAACTCGGGCAGCACCAGGTCGATGCCCGGCATGTCCGGCTCGGGGAACATGATCCCGCAGTCGAGGATGACGATGCGCCCCTCGACCTCGATGCAGGCGCAGTTCCGGCCGATCTCGCCCAGTCCGCCGAGGAAGACGACCCGGACGGGCTTCGGTTTGCCGCGCTCAGCCAAGCGGCGCGACCGTGACCGCCGGTGGCCCGACAGCGGCCAGGACCTTCGCCGCCTGGGCGTCGAGCTCGGGGGTGGACGCCCCCATGGGCAAGCGGCATTGGCCGACGCGGAGGCCCAGCGCGCGCAGAATGGCCTTGGTGGGCAGCGGGTTCGGGAACTCCGCCGAGGACTCGAAGTCGAAGGAGTCGAGCAACTCGGCATTGCCGGCGATGGCGCCGCCCAGGTCGCCGGCGAAGAAGCAGTCGACGACCTTGCGGAGCTGCGGGCCCACCCAGTGCGCGGCCACACTGATCACTCCAACGGCGCCCACCGACATGAGGGGCAGCGTCATGGCGTCGTCGCCGCTGTAGATCTCGAAACCCGCCGGCACCTGCGCGGCCAGGTGCGCCGTCGTCGGCGCGTCGCCCGCCGCGTCCTTGAGCGCCACGATGGCGGGCACCTCACGCGCCAGGCGCAGCATGGTCGGCGTCTCGATGCGCCGACCCGATCGGACCGGGATGTCGTAGAGCACGACGGGGAGGTCGCCCGCCGCCTCGGCCACCACGCGGAAGTGCTCGTAGAGCCCGGACTGCGAGGGCCGGTTGTAGTAGGGCGTGACGACGAGCACGCCGTCCACGCCGCTCTGCACCGCCAGAGCCGTCATCTTGACGGAGTGCTCGGTGTCGTTGGAGCCCGTCCCCGCGATGACCGGGACCGTGATCGCCTCCGCCACGGCCCGCCACAGCTCGACCTTCTCGTCGTCGGTCAGCACCGAGCTCTCGCCGGTAGAGCCGCTCAGGACGAGCCCGTCGCTCCCGTGCGAGACCAGCCAGCGGGCCAGCTCCACCGCGGCCGACAGGTCCAGCGCCCCAACATCGTCGAAGGGGGTCACCATGGCGGTGATCACCCGCCCGAACCGAGGCGCGTCCTGTGCGGGGCTCATTGCCCCTTCACGCTACCAGCGATGCGGTGCGCTCAGGCGACTTGGCGATCGGCGGGCGACCCGTCGGCGAAGGCATCCTCGTCCTCGGTGGAGTCGGTCAGGTGCTCGAAGGCGATCGCACCCATTTCGGTGAACTTGGTGCGCAACCAGCCGTCGGCGGCGTCGAGGAGCCCCAGCTTCTTGAGGTTCGGCACGATCTTGGAGAACAGGAGGACCTGGAAGTCGTCCTGTTCGGGCGCCATCCCCATGATCTTGATCACGTCGGACGTCGGGACCTCCATGCGCTCCCATACCTCCTGCATCGCCATGCGATCCTTCATGCGGATGGCCGCCTCGAACGCGAACTCCTGGCGCTCGCGTAGCTCGGCCGCGCTGAGCTCCTTGTAGTACTCCTGCAGGCTCAGCACGCCGAAAGCCACATGGCGCGCCTCGTCCGCCATCACGTAGCGCAGCAGCTTCTTCAGCAGCGGCTCGGTCGTCATCATGTGGATGAACCCGAAGGCGGCCAGCGCCAGGCCTTCGACCATGATCTGCATGCCGAGATACGTCATGTCCCAGCGCGAGTCGGACACGATGTCGTCGAGCAGGAGCCCGAGGTGGGCGTTCATCGGGTAGTGGCCGGAGAGCTTCTCGTCGAGGTACCTGGAGAAGACCTCGACGTGTCGTGCCTCGTCCATCACCTGGGTGGCCGCGTAGTACTTGGCGTCGATCCACGGGACCGTCTCGACGATCTTGGCCGTGCAGAGCAGCGCTCCCTGCTCACCGTGCATGAACTGCGACAGCAGCCAGTTCTGGTTCTCGATCCCAAACTGCATGAAGCGTTTGTCGTCCCACTTCTCGAGCGCGGTGCCGACCAGCGCAGCGGGATCCCACTGCATCTGAGCCGGGTTGGCCTCGGCGTTGGCCATCACGACCTTCTCCTGGTCGACCTCGATCGACCAGTCCAGATCGGTCTGCGCGTTCCACTGCGCCTTCTTCGCCTTCTCGTAGAGCTTGTCGAGCTGCGGCTTGGCCCCCTTCTCGTAGTCCCACGTGAACTCGGCCGGGCAGTTGTCGGGGACGCGGTGGAAGCCCTCCACGTCGTACTGCCCGACGAGGCTCATCACCGCCTCGAGATCGTTGATGTCGTCCCGGCCGATCAGTTCGAGGTTGGACCTCAGCTGCTCCTGGTCGTCGTCGAGTGTGGTCATTGTGCCGCCCCCTTGGTGAGTGGTCGCATTGGTCTGGTGGAACTGTCTGCTGGGATGTCAGGAGTGGGAGAGCGGCCGGCCGTGTCGACGCGCAGAGCGAGGATGCCGGGCAGGACGAAGGCCCGCACCAGTGCGCGGGCGTCGTCGGGGTCGCCGAGGTCGGTGCCGGCCGGAGGGCCGGAGCAGTAGGCCAGGACGATGCGCACGGCCCACTCGGCCGCCCGGGAGGCCTGTGCCGGCTCGAGCCAGCGGGCGAAGAAAGGGGCCGCCAGGTCGCCGGCCACCAGCAGGACCCGGTCGAGCTCGGCGAAGGTGAGGTGGGGCAGCACCGCGCCCGGCTCGTGCTCCAAGAGGTAGGCCAGGGCGCCGTGTGATCGCATCCGGCGGGCCGACTCGACCATGCCCGCCACGAGCACGTCCTCGAGGTCGGTCGCCTCGCCCATCGCGACCGCCAGGACCGAGAAGAGCCGGGCCACCTCGGTCTCGACGACGGCGGCGAGGATGCCCTCCTTGCCCCGGGGGAACGTGCGGTAGACCGTGGCCCTCGACAGGCCGGACTGGCGGGCGATGTCGTCCACCGTGGTCTTGGCCATGCCCGAGCGGGCCAGGCAGCGCAGGGCCCCGTCCACGATGCGGACCCTGGTCGAGGAGCGGTCGTCGGCACCCAAGTGGCGGACGACACCGTCGCGCGCTCCCGTCAGGGCGCCCGGGAGCCCGGGTTCAGGTCTTGCCGTTGCCGCGCCCACTGATGAAACATTATGGCGATTTTTGTCTCAGTGTCAACCAACGTCGGTTCAACTCAGGTTCACGTGACCGGGGGCGATTCCGGTGATCAACAGCGCCAGGATGGCCAGGATCGCCGCACTGCCGCCGATGGTGACCGCCAGCTCCCTCGTCCGGTCGCGCAGGCCGCCCGCGTAGTCGTACAGGAAGGCGAGGGCGGCTCCCGTGATCACTCCCCCGAGGTGGGCCCGCCAGTCGATGTCGCCCGTGAAGCCGATGAGGAAATTGAGCACCAGCAGCCCGACCACGGGCGCCATGGGCAGGTGGCGGCGCCCCGCCAGCACCACGTAGGCCCCCAGGATCCCCATGATGGCGCCCGACGCGCCGATGCCGGCCACGTTGGGCTGGCTCAGGAGGTACGAGCAGACGCTCCCTCCGAGCCCGGCGATCAGGTAGAGGGCGAGGAAGCGGGCCTTGCCCAGCAGCACCTCGACGGCCGGGCCGACGATGAGGAGGGCCAGCATGTTGAAGAAGATGTGCAGGAAGTTGGCGTGCAGCCACATGGCCGTGAAGGCCCGGTAGTACTGGTTCTCGACGTGCACGGCGGCCGGCCACATGGCGTAGCGGTCGACGAGCCTGGTGTCCGTGCCGAACCGCTCGAAGAAGAACACCACCACGTTCACCGCGATGATGACCAGGACCATGGGCGTGGGGTTGGTGGAGCCGACCACGCCCGTCCGTCCGGGACTGGTGTGGGTGAAGGCCGGGACCTGGCGCGAACGCTTCGCCCCCTCGGAGGTGCACGGCGGGCACTGCCAGCCCACGGGTGCCTGCACCATGCAGTCGGTGCAAATGGGGCGGTCGCAGTGCGCGCACAGGACTGAGGCCGCCCGGTCGGGGTGCCGGTAGCACGGTGGCGCCGGCGCGGGCTCGGGGAGCGGGCCGCTCATCGGATGCCGGCCAGCAGCTCGGACCGGACGAGGAGCGCCACCTGCTCGGGGTCGTTCAGGTCCCAGCGTCCCGGCGAGCTGATGTAGGAGAGCACCATGCGGGCCAGGAAGTCGGCCGCGACGTCGAGGTCGGTGCCCTCGGCCATCCCGTGGCGCACCAGGTAGGGGGCCAGGAACGCGGCCACCAGCGTGTGCGTCCCCTCCGCCTCGGTCGTGAGCCGTGGCAGGAGGATCTCGGGCTCGGTCACGAGAATGCGTTGGAGTACCTCGTGCCCGACGAGGGCATGGTGGGCGAACATGAGGCCGCGCTCCATCACCTCCTCCAGGGTGTCGGCGTCGGAGACCTCCTCGTAGAGCCGGAGGAAGAAGTGGGCGAACTCCCACCCAACGACGGCCGAGATCAGCTCGTCGCGCCCGCCGGGGAAGTAGCGGTACACGGTCGCCCGCGAGACACCGGCCTCGCGCGCCGCGTCCTCGACGGTCGTCTTGGCCAGGCCCCAGCGGGCCACGCAGTCGTAGGTGGCCTGCAACAGCCGCTCCCGGACCTCGGGATTCACAGCCCCAGCAACGCCTCGAGGCCTACCGTGAGACCGGGCCGGTCGGCCACCGAGCGCACCGCCAGCAGGATGCCCGGCATGAATGAGCGGCGGTCGTAGGAGTCGTGGCGCAGGCTCAGGCTCTGGCCCTGGGCGCCGAAGATCACCTCTTCGTGCGCGACGAGGCCGGGAAGCCGCACCGAGTGCACACGGATGCCGTCGGGCCCCTCGGCCCCGCGCGCCCCGGCCAGCACGACGTCGGTGGTCGGGTCGGGTGGGAGCGGGCCGGCGCCGGCCGCCCGGCGCGCCGCGGCGATCGCGGCGGCCGTGTGCATCGCCGTCCCCGATGGCGCGTCTCGCTTGGCGTCGTGGTGCAGCTCTATGACCTCCACGCCCTCCATGAGGGGCGCTGCGATCCGGCAGAAGTGCATCAGCAGCACGGCCCCGATGGCGAAGTTCGCCACCACGATGGCGTTGGCGCCACGTCCCTCGAAGCGCGCCGCCACGGCGGCCAGGTCGTCGTCGGACAGCCCGCTCGTCCCGATGACCGCGTGCACCCCCTGCTGGGCGTAGTGCGGCACGTTGTGACGCACCGCTGCGGCGATGGTGAAGTCGACGACCACCTCGGCACCGAGGTCCGACAGCGCGATGACCTCGCCCACGATCGCCCGGCCGCAGGCGTCCTGCCCCACGTGCGCGGGGTCCACGGCGGCGACCAGCTCCATGTCGGCCGCCTCCGACACGGCGCGGCAGACCTCCTGGCCCATGCGGCCGCCGGCGCCGACCACACCGACCCTGTGCATGACCTGCAGGCTACCGGGCGGCCATGGCGGGCAGGTGGGACTCGAAGTCATGCTCGTCGAAGGGGCCTACGGCGCTCATCGTGCGCGGTGCGCCCGCCAGCTGGGTCGCCACGTCGCGCACCTGCTCGCGGTCGACGCCGTCGATGCGGGCCAGGACCTGGTCGACCGAGAGCACCTCGCCGTGCAGCAGCAGGGAGGCGCCGATGCGGCTCATCCGGGCACCGGAGTCCTCGCCCGAGAGGAGCATCTCGGCGCGCAGGTTGCCCTTGGCCACGGCCAGCTCCCGTTCGGTCACGCCTTCTGTCGCCAACAGCTCGAACTCCTCGCTGATGATGTGCAGCACCTTGTCGACGTGCTCGGGCGCTGTCCCCACCACGACGGCCAGCGAGCCGGCGTCCTCGTAGGCCGCCCGCTCCGACCACACCGAGTAGGCCAGTCCGCGCTGCTCGCGCACCTTCTGGAACAGCCGACTCGACAGCCCGCCCCCCAGGACGTGGTTCAGCACGGCCAGCGCCCAACGCCGCTCGTCGAAGCGCGACACCGAGCGCGCCCCGTAGACGAGGTGCGCCTGTTCCGTCGGACGTCGTACGACGTCGAGCGCGACCACGTCGGGCCCCGGCGCCGTGCGCGACGGCACCGCGCCGCCCGGCGTCCCGACGAAGCGGCGTTCCAGGTCGGCCGCCACCGCCTCATGCGTGCAGTCCCCGGCCACGGAGACGACCATGTTCGAGGGCCGGTAATGGCGCTCCAGGAAGGCGCGGATGTCCTCACGGGTGATCCGTTGCACCGACGACGCCGTCCCCAGGGTGTCCCGCCCGAGCGCGTGGCCCGGGAAGACCGCCGACTGCCAGCGCTCCGACGCGAGGTCGGCGTGCTCGTCGGCGTGCATGAGGATCTCGTCGAGGATCACAGTGCGCTCTGCCTCGATGTCGTCGGAGCGGAGTGCCGGCATCCACATGATGTCGCTCAGTATGTCCAGCCCGAGCGCCAGGTCGTCGGAGAGGAGGCGCACGTAGAACGTCGTGTACTCCTTGGTGGTGAAGGCGTTGCAGTCGCCCCCCACCTCGTCGAGCGCCTCGGCGATGGCCGCGGCCGACCGCTCCTCCGTGCCCTTGAAGAGCAGATGCTCCAGGAAGTGCGACGCCCCGGCGAGCTCGCCGGGCTCGTCACGTGAGCCGGTGCCGACCCAGTAGGCGACCGCCACCGAGCGGACGTCCGCCATGGTCTCGGTGACCAGGCGGATGCCGCACGGCAGGACGGACGTCTCGATCAACGGCGGCGGGAACGCCCACGCGAGGAGCCGCGGCTGCCGCGGTCGTTGCCGCGGTCGTTGCCGCGGTCGCTACGGCCGGCGTCGGCCTCACCGGCCCCGGGGCCCAGGTCGCCCAGATCCGCCACCAGCTCGGCCTCGAACGCGTCCTCGAAGGACGGCGCCGATCGCGTGGACGACCCGGAGGAGGTGGATGGAGCGGCGTCGCCGTTACCGGCGTCCCCGCTGCTGGCCGAGTCCCGCGCGCCCTCGGGCGCGGAGGCCAGGGACAGCGACACCTTGCCCTGCGGGTCGATGTCGTCGACCCGGACTTCGACCGACTGGCCGAGCACGAGCACGTCCTCGACGTTATTGATGCGCTTTCCACCCGCGAGCGACGACAGCTTCGAAATGTGCAGCAGGCCGTCGCGACCCGGCAGCACGTTCACGAAGGCACCGAACTTGGTGATGTTGACCACCTTGCCCGAGTAAATGACCCCGACGTCGGCGGTCGGCGGGTCGAGGATGAGCGAGATCCTCCGGCGCGCTTCCTCGACGGCGTGGCCGTCCTTGGCACCAATGGTGACGGTGCCGACGACGCCGTCGTCATCGACCGCGATGTCGGCCCCGGTCTCCTGCTGCAACGTGTTGATGACCTTGCCCTTGGGGCCGATGACCTCGCCGATCTTGTCGATCGGGATCTCCATGGAGACGATCTTCGGCGCGCTGGTCGCAACGTGGTCGCGGGGCTCGTCGATGGCGGCGGCCATGACGCCCAGGATGATGAGGCGGGCCTCCTTGGCCTGCAGGAGCGCCTTGGCCAGCACGTCGGCCGGCAGGCCGTCGATCTTGGTGTCGAGCTGCAGCGCGGTGACCGCGTCGGCCGTGCCCGCCACCTTGAAGTCCATGTCACCGAAGGCATCCTCGGAGCCCAGGATGTCGGTCAGGGTCACGTAGGTGCCGCCGTCGTAGACGAGGCCCATGGCGATGCCCGCCACCGGGGCCTTGATCGGGACGCCCGCCGCCATCAGCGACAGTGTCGAGCCGCAGACCGATGCCATGGAGGTGGACCCGTTCGAGGTCAGCACGTCGGAGACCACGCGCAGGGTGTAGGGGAACTCCTCCGCGCTTGGGACGACGGGCAGCAGCGCCCGCTCGGCCAGCAGCCCGTGCCCGATCTCGCGGCGCTTCGGGCCGCGCATGAAGCCGGTCTCGCCGGTCGAGAAAGGCGGGAAGTTGTAGTGATGCATGTAGCGCTTGAACTCGACAGGGGTGATCGTGTCGAGCAGCTGGTTCATGCGGGGCATGCCGAGCGTCGTCACGTTGAGCACCTGGGTCTCGCCGCGCTGGAAGAGCGCCGAACCGTGCGCCGTGGGGAACAGGTCGATCTCCGCGGAGAGCGGCCGGATGTCAGAGGTGCCCCGGCCGTCGACGCGGACGCCTTCCTCCACGATGCGCTTGCGCACCAGCTTCTTGGTCAGCGAGCGGATGGCCGCCTTGACCTCGCCGGGGCGGTCTTCGAACTCCTCGCCCAGGGCGGCGCGGATCTCCTCACCGGCCTGGTCGAGGGCGGCGTTGCGCTCGGCCTTGCTCGTGACCAGGTTGGCCTTGGCGATCGGCTCGGTGCCGAAGGCCTCCACGCGGGCCCACACGTCTTCCTTGTAGTCGGTGAAGGTGGAGAAGGGGATGGTCTCGATCGGCCCGCGGGCAGCCGTGAAGGCCTCCACGAGCTGGCGCTGCAGGTTGATGGACTCGCGGATCCACTGCTTGGACACCTCGAGTCCGGCCGCCAGCACCTCCTCGGTGACCTTGGGTGCGCCCGTCTCGTAGTAGGACCACGACTTCTCGGTCCCACCCGCCTCGACCATCATGATGGCGATCTCGCTGTCGGAGTCGCCGGTCAGCGCGCGGCCGGCCACGACGAGCTCGAAGGTGGACTCCTCGCCTTCTTGGAACGTCGGGTGCGGAATCCAATCGCCCTCGGTCGTGTAGGCGATCCGCACCGCCCCGATGGGGCCGTCGAAGGGGATGCCCGAGATCATCAACGCCGCCGAGGACGCGTTGATGGCCAGCACATCGTGCGGGTTGACCTGGTCCGCGCCGACGATGGTGCCGACGACGTGCACCTCGTTGCGGAAGCCCTCTGGGAACGAGGGCCGCAACGGCCGGTCGATGAGCCGGCAGGTCAGGATGGCCTGGTCCGAGCTCTTGCCCTCACGCCGGAAGAACGAGCCGGGGATCTTGCCCGCCGCGTACGTCCGCTCCTCGATGTCGACGGTCAGAGGGAAGAAGTCGGTCCCCTCCCGTACCGAGCGGGCCGCCGTGGCGGTGGCCAGCAGGATGGTGTCCCCGATGCGGGCCAGAACGGCGCCGTCCGCGAGTTGGGCCAGTTTCCCGGCCTCGAAGGACATGGTGCGATCGGTCCCGCTGATCGGGACCGAAACGGAAATGGCGTCAGCCATGATGCTCCTCAGTGTCGGGGGCATCTCCGTGTCTGGTTCCCAGTGGTCGACCACCTCGCACTTCGAAGTGACCGGCGACTGGCAGCCAGTGGCCTGAGACGCCCGTGTATGTGGTGCTCCGCTACCGTCGAATGCCGAGACGGCTGATGATGGTGCGGTAGCGCTCGACATCGTTCTTGCGGACGTAGTCGAGCAGCCGGCGGCGCTGGCCGATGAGCTTCATCAGGCCCCGCCGGGTGTGGTGGTCCCCTTTGTGCTCCTTCAAGTGCTCCGTCAGATGGTTGATCCGTCCCGACAAGAGCGCGATCTGCACCTCGGGAGAGCCGGTGTCACTTTCGTGCAGCCGGTACTCGGCGATGGTGCTCTGCGTGTCGGGCATGAAGGAAGAACCTCGGAGATTTCGTCGGAGTGCGCCGGGAACCTTCCCCGGCCGCCGAACATGGTAGCACCTGGCCGCTGATCAGGGAAGATCGGCCGAGGCGAGCACCCGCTCGGTCGCCTCCACATCGGCCCGCATCTGGGCCACCAGGGCCTCGATGGTCTCGAAGCGCTGCTCGGCCCGGAGCCGGTGGGCGAAGGACACCCGGGCCGCCTCCCCGTAGAGGTCGCCGTCGAAGTGCAACAGATATGCCTCCACCAGCACCGGCGCCGTGCCGGGCTCGTAGAAGGTGGGCCGGCGCCCCACCGAGATCGCCGCCTGGTGCACCGTGCCGTCGGCCCGGCGGAAGTGGCCGGCATAGACGGCGTCGGCGGGCAGGGCGATGTCATCGGGGACCGCCAGATTGGCCGTCGGGAACCCCAGTTCGGGGCCGCCCCGGCCGTCGCCGCGGACAACCGGGCCGCGCACCTCGTGCGGGCGGCCCAGCAGCCGGGCCGCCCCTTCGACGTCGCCCTCCGCGATCAGCGCCCGGATGCGGGTGGAGGACACCGGCTCGCGCCCATCGCCGGTGAGGCCGACGCCGACCACCTCGAACCCGTACTCCGCGCCGAGCCGGCGCAGGAGGTCGACGTTGCCGCGTCGGCCGTGCCCGAAGTGGAAGTCCTCCCCCACCACGACCAGCCGGGCCGACAGCTCGTCGACGAGGACCTCCTTGACGAAATCCTCGGCCGACTCCTCCGCCCGGATGGCGTCGAAGGGCACGACGAGTGTGCGATCGATGCCGCAGTCGGCCAGCAGCTCGAGCTTCTGCTCCAGGCTCGTCAGCTGCCTGGGGGCCGACGTCGGACGCACGACGTAGGCCGGGTGACGGTCGAAGGTGACGACCACCGTGGACAGCTCCGCCGCCTCCGCCCGCTCGGAGAGGTCGCGCAGCAGGGCGCGGTGCCCAAGGTGGACCCCGTCGTAGGCCCCGATGGTGACGGCGGTTCCTGGTCCGGGCATCGCGACCGAGGGTAGTCGGGTGGTCGTCACGCCCCGGCCAGTACGACGGCAGGCCGGATCCGGTCGGTGCCGGTCGCCTCGTAGACAGCCAACAGGTCGCCGTGCTCGTCGAGCATCGCCCACGGCCCGTCGCCGGCCGCCCCCAGCGGGACCTTGTCAAGCGGGAGCCCGGTGCGGATGGAGGCGGCGACAGCCCGCTCGACCCGCACGAAGTCGAGGTCGCGCATGGCCTGGGCCGGCGTGAGGACGGCGTCGGGGCCGATCAGCTCGAGCGGGCGCATCTCGTCCTCGCCGAACGAGCCGATGCGGGTGCGCCGCAGGTTGGCCAGGTGCGCCCCGCCGCCGAGGGCCAGCCCGAGGTCGTGCGCCAGGACCCGGACGTAGGTGCCCGAGGAGCACTCCACCTCCGCCCGGTACACGCCGGGACGGGCCGGGTCGGGCTCGATATCGAAGCGGTACACGGTGACCGGCCGCACCGGGCGCTCCACCTCAATGCCCTGCCGGGCCAGCTCGTGCAGGCGGCGGCCACCGATCTTGACGGCCGAGACCATCGGCGGCACCTGTTCGATCTCCCCTGTGAGCCCTTCGGCGGCGGCCCGCACCAGCTCCGGGGTTACGTGCGACATGTCATAGGTGCCGACCACGTCGCCCGAGGCGTCGAGTGTCGACGTGGAGGTGCCGAGCACGATGTCGGTCGTGTAGGTCTTCTGCAGCGCGGTGAGGAAGCGCATGAGCCGGGTGGCGCGGCCCAGCCCGACCAGCAGGACGCCCGTCGCGTCGGGATCGAGAGTCCCGGCGTGTCCGACCCGGCGCTGGCCGAAGATCCGCCGGCAGCGGCCGACCACGTCGTGCGAGGTCCAGCCCGCCTCCTTGTCGACGACCACCAGGCCGCTGACGCTCACCGGCTCACGGCTCGTCGGCCCGGGACTCCCCCTCGTGCAGCCCGCGCAGCAGCTCCTCGACCCGGGAGCCGGCGGCGATGGCCGGGTCGGCCCGGAACGTCAGGCGGGGCGTCCGCTTCATCGTCATTTGCGAGCCGACGACGCGCTGCAGGTGCCCGCGGCGCTCCTCGAGCACGACCGACGTCTTCTCGTCGAGGGAGGCCAGGTACACGACCGCGGTGCGCATGTCGGCCGCCGTGTCGACGGAGGTGACGGTGATCATGGGCAGCTCGTCGGCGTCGGCCAGCCGCTCGAGCTCCTCGGCCACCACCTGCCGTAACACCTGGTTCACCCGCAACGCACGCGGGTATGTCGCCGTGCGCCGTTTCACAGCGTCAGCTCCTCAGCTCGTGAAGTCCCTGAGCCTCTCAGCTCCTGGCGATCTCGCGCTCCTCGTACGTCTCGATCACGTCGCCTTCCTTGAGGTCCTGGAAGTCCGACAGCCCGATGCCGCACTCGAAGCCGGCGGCGACCTCACGTACATCATCCTTGAAGCGGCGGAGGGAATTGATGGATCCCTTCCAGATGACGGTGCCCTCGCGCAGGAAGCGCACCTTGGAGCCGCGGGTGATCTTCCCGTCGCGCACGTAGCAGCCGGCGACGGCACCGATCCGGGGCACGCGGAACACCTCGCGCACCTCGGCCTCGCCCGTGACGACCTCCTCAAAGACCGGCGAGAGCAGGCCGAGCATGGCCGCCTCGAGGTCCTCGAGGAGCTTGTAGATGATCTCGTAGGTCCGGATCTCGACGTCGGACGTCTCGGCCAGCTCGCGGGAGCGCTTGTCGGGGCGCACGTTGAAGCCGATGATCGTCGCGTTCGAGGCGGCGGCCAGCTGGACGTCGTTCTCCGTGATCCCGCCGATGCCCCGCAGGACGAAGCTCAGCTTCACGTCGTCGCGCTCGAGCCGCCGCAACGACTCGGTCACCGCCTCGAGCGAGCCCTGCACGTCGGCCTTCAGGACGATGTTCAGGGTCGCCGTCTCGCCGCGCGAGATCTGCTCGAAGAGGTCCTCGAGCTTGGCGCCCGCTGCGGCCGCGACCGGCTTGTGCCCCGAGAGGCGGAACCGCTGGGCGCGGGCCTCGCCCAGCGTCCGGGCCCGGGCCAGGTCCTTGGCTGCCCGCATCTCGTCGCCGGCGTGCGGAGGCTCCGAGAAGCCGAGCACCTGCACCGGCGTCGAAGGCAGCGCCTCTTTGATGTGGTCGCCCTTGTCGTCCACCAGCGCCTTCACCTTGCCCCAGGCGGCGCCGGCCACGACGGGGTCGCCGACGCGCAGCGTCCCCTGCTGCACGATCACGGTGGCCACCGGGCCCCGGCCTGCCTCCAGGTTGGCCTCGAGCACGACACCGCGCGCCTCGCCCTCGACCCGCGCCGTCAGCTCCTCCACCTCGGCCACGAGCACGATCTGCTCGAGCAGCTCCTCGACCCCGGTGCCCTGCAGGGCCGAGACCTCGACCACGATCGTGTCGCCGCCCCACGCCTCGGGCACGAGCTCCCGCTCGGAGAGCTGCTGGAGGACGCGGGCCGAGTCGGCGTCGGGCCGGTCCATCTTGTTGACCGCCACGATGATCGGCACCTCGGCCGCCTTGGCGTGGTCGATGGCCTCGACGGTCTGGGGCATCACTCCGTCGTCCGCCGCCACCACGAGGATGACGATGTCGGTGGCCTGCGCCCCGCGGGCCCGCATGGCGGTGAAGGCGGCGTGGCCCGGGGTGTCGATGAACGTGATGGGGTGGCCCCGCCACTCCACCTGGTAGGCCCCGATGTGCTGGGTGATGCCGCCGGCCTCCCCCGCCACGACGTCGGTCGAGCGGATGCGGTCGAGCAGCAGCGTCTTGCCGTGGTCGACGTGGCCCATGACCGTGACGACTGGCGCGCGCGGGCGCTGATCGGCCTCGTCCTCCTCGTCCTCGTCCTCGAAGTACCGGGCCAGTAGCTCGGCCTCCTGCTCCTCGCCGGGGTCGACCAGGCGCACGTCGGCCCCGATCTCGGCCGCGAAGAGCTCGATCATGTCGTCGGTCAGCGACTGGGTTGCCATGACCATCTCGCCCTGGAGGAGCAGGAAGCGGACGATGTCGCCGGCGCTGCGATTGAACTTGGGCCCGAGATCGCGCGCGGTCGAGCCGCGCTCGATGATGACCTCGCCCTCGGGCACCGGCGCCGTCGAAGGCTGGTAGGTGGTCAGCTGCGTGGGCTCGAGCTCTTCGAGGTTGCGCCGGCGCCGGCGCGCCCTGCGCTGCGGTGGCCGGCGGCCGGCCAGGCCGCCGCCGCCGCGCCCACCTGCGGGCGGCGCACCCGTGGGCGCGCCGCCTCCGCTCCGGCCTCCGAAGCCGCCGCCGGAGGGTCGACCTCCGAAGCCGCCACTGCTCGACGGACCTCCGGGTCCACCGCTGGGTCGGCCGGCCCCCGAGGGGCGGCCACCGGTCCGCGGCGGGTAGGCGCCACCGGGTCGGGGACCCGACGGCGTCGCGTTCGGCTTGCGTCCACCCATGCCGGGCGGCGGGGGGATCGGACGTCCGCTCGGCCCCAGGGGCGGCCGCGACCCCGGAGGTGGGGGTACCGGCCGGCCGGACGGGCTGAGCGGAGGGCGGGTGGCGTGCGAGCGCTCGGGCACGACCGGCGCCCCGGTGTCAGGCGCCTGCGCGGCCGGGGCCTGCGGCGCTGGCGCCGGCGCTGGCGCCGGGGCCGGGGTCGGGCGGCTGCTGACCAGCCGTGGCGAGCGGGGTGGGGTGTCAGTGTCGGGTGCGGCCGCCGGGACCGCTGTCGCGGGCGGGGCGGCCACCTGGCGCGGCGGGGCCTTCTTGACCGGGGCGGTGCTCGGCGCGGCCGAGCTCGATGCGGAGGACACCGTCTTCTTGGCCGGGGCCGAGGTCACGGCGGGGGCGGGGGCGGAAGCTGCAGCCGGGGCCGCCGAGGACGACGACGAGGAGGAGGCCGGGGCGGACGACACCGCCTTGGCGGACTTCGTGGCCTTGGCGGCCTTCTTCGCCGGGGCGGGCTCCTCGGGCTGGACCGGGCGGCGCAACCCCTCCGCGTCAGCCTTACGGCGGACGCGGTCAGCCTGCGCATCCTCGATCGAGGACGAGTGGCTCTTGACCCCGATCCCGAGAGAAAGGGCCAGCTCGAGCCCTTCCTTGTTGGTGAGGCCTAGCTCTTTGGCCAGCTCATAGACGCGAATCTTCTTCGGCAAGTGGTTCTCTTTGTCCTTGGTTCGTCTCGGGGCCCGGCGTCAAGCCAGCCCCCTATCCTCGCACATCAGGTGCGGGGCGCCCCCACGCCTCGCCCAGGTGTGCATGCAACTGCTGCACGTCGGCGGCGTCGATGGAGGCTGCGAAGGCCCGGTCCAACCCGTGCCGACGCACCGCATCATCGAGACAACCCAGCGACCCCCGGCACAGCCAGGCCCCCCGCCCGGGGCCGTGCCGGTCCACCGACAGCGCCCCGCCCGGCAACCGGACGATCCGGATCAGCTGGTCGGCCGGCAGGGCTCTTCGGCAACCGACACAGGTCCGTGTCGGCGTTATGCCTCGGCCTCCTCTGACACCACGGCCTGCTCCGACACCTTGGCCTCCCCGGCAGGTTCCGCCTCGGCGGCCCCGTCGGCCTCCCCCGCCTCGGTGGCAGGAGCCTCACTCGTGTCCTCCGCCTGGTGCGACCACTCCTCGGCCGACATGGCCTCGCCGCCTTCGGCCGGCTTCCACACGAGGTCACCGCTCTCGTTCTCGACCCACTCGCCCTCGGCCCAGTCCTGGTCGGCGTAGCCGGCCTCCTCCTCGGCGAGCTGAGTCTCGCTCTTGATGTCGATGCGCCACCCCGTGAGGCGGGCCGCCAGGCGGGCGTTCTGGCCCTCCTTGCCGATGGCGAGCGAAAGCTGGAAGTCGCTCACGATGACGGTGGCGGTGCCCGTCTCCTCGTCGAGTCGGACCTCACGCACCCGTGCCGGGGCCAGCGCGTTCTGAATGAGCTCGACCGGGTCGTCGGAGAACGGCACCACGTCGACGCGCTCGCCGCGCAGCTCGTTGGTCACCATCCGCACCCGCGAACCGCGGGCACCGACGCAGGCACCGACCGGGTCGACATTGGGGTCGTTCGACCACACGGCGATCTTGGTGCGGTGGCCAGGCTCGCGCGCGGCCGCCTTGATCTCCACCACCCCGGAGCCGATCTCGGGCACCTCGAGCTCGAAGAGCCGCTTGATCAGCCCGGGGTGGGTACGACTGACCACGATCTGGGGACCCTTGGTGGTCTTGCGGACCTCGACGATGTAGGCCTTCAGGCGCGCGCCGTGCTCGTAGCGCTCGTAGGAGACCTGCTCGGCCTGGGGTAGCAACGCCTCCACTTTGCCCAGGTCGAGCAGCGTGTAGCGGTTGTCGGTCTGCTGGACGATCCCGGTGACGATGTCGCCCTCACGTCCCGCGTACTCCTCGTACTTCATGTCGCGCTCGACCTCGCGGATCCGCTGGAGGATCACCTGCTTGGCGGTCTGTGCGGCGATGCGCCCGAAGTCGTCGGGGGTGTCGTCCCACTCCCGGATGACCTCGCCCTCCTCGTTCAGCTCCTGCCCGTAGACCCGGATCTCGCCCGAGTCCGGGTCGATGGTGACCACGGCCTCCTCGGCGGCATCGGGACGGCGCTTGTAGGCCGCCACCAGCGCGTTGGCCAGGGCGTCGAGCAGTGTCTCGACCGAGATCCCCTTGTCGCGCGCGATCTGACCCAGTGCGTCGAGGAACTCGAAGTTGGTCTTGCTCATGGCCGCGTCACCCTCTCACTCTTCGATTTCCGGGGCGCCGGCCCCCACTCGAACACCGTCCGCGCCCGCTCGATCTGGTCGTAGGCGATCCGCATCTCGCCGTCCGGCACCTCGGGACCGGTCAGGGTGCATGCCGTCTCGTCCGCGCCGTCGAGCGTCCCCGTGATGCGCCGAACGTCCGCCGTGCCCGCATCCATACGGATGGTGACGGTCTCCCCCACGGCCCGGGCGAAGTGCGCCGGGGTCCGCAGGCGCCGTTCGAGCCCGGGGCTCGAGACGGACAGGGTGTACCGGCCTGGGATCGGGTCGAGGTCGTCGAGGGCGGCCGAGACCTCGCGGGTCGCCTCACCCAGCTCGTCGAGTCCGATACCCCCCTCGCAGTCGACGAAGACCGTGAGCTGGGCCCCGTGCAGCTCGACATCGACCAGGTCCAGGCCCCGCGCCTCGAGGACGGGTGACAGCGCATCCGCCAGATCCGTCGTGTTCACGCTCATCGCCGTCACCTCCTCTCATCGTCCTCAGTGTCCCCGCAAAGCGAAAGCGTGGGCCGCAGCCCACGCTTCAACGAGGTACTGATCTAAAAATGGACAGCTGGATGATTATAGCAATTCCGGCGCTAGTACGACCGGCCCACCACGGCGACGAGCTCGTCCTCGGCATCCCCCACCTGGGCCAGCGACCCGTCGGCGCGCTGCAGGCAGCGCACGCTGATCGCGTGCTCGGCCAGCCGGTCCTCGCCGTCCGGCCCGAGCGCGCCCAGCGGGACGCGCGCGAAACCGACCGACCCCGCCTCCACGGCCTCGGCCAGCGAGGCGGCGTCCGCCGTCCGGGCGTCCCGGGCCGCCGTCGCCTCGGCCAGGAGCTCGGCCCCTGCCGTAGCGAGGACGGTGGTCACCGTGGCGGTCACGGAGCCCAGGGCGACGTTCTCCTTCTCCCGCCGGTGACGGGTGACCACGGTGACGTTGCCCTCGGCGAGGTCGCGGGGGCCCACTTCCACCCGGACCGGGACGCCCTTGAGCTCCCAATCGACGCTGCGCCGCCCGAAGCTGGTGTCGGTCCGGTCGTCGAGGCGGACCCGGTGCCCCTCCACCCGTAGCTCGGCGACCAACGCGTCCGCTGCGGTGCGGACCTCGGGGGCGTCCTTGACGATCAGGACCACCACCTGCGCCGGCGCCAGGGTCGGTGGGAGGCGTAGGCCGAAGTCGTCGCCATGCCCCATGACGAGCGCGCCGACGAGGCGGGTGGAGACCCCCCACGAGGTCTGCCATACGTACTCGCGCCCGCCCGACGCGTTGGAGTACGCGATGTCGAAGGGACGCGAGAAGTTCTGCCCCAACTCGTGGCTCGTGCCCATCTGCAGCGCCTTGCCGTCACCCATCATCCCCTCGCAGGTCCAGGTCCGGTTCGCCCCGGCAAACCGCTCACGGGCCGTTTTGTGGCCGGTCAGCACGGGAATGCCCAGCACGTCGAACATGGTCGAGCGGTAGACCTGGTCCAGGATGCGCAGCGCGTAGGAGCGGGCGTCCTCCTCGGTGGCATGCGCGGTGTGACCCTCTTGCCAGAGGAACTCGGTCGTCCGCAGGAAGAGCCGCGGACGGAGCTCCCAGCGCACCACGTTCGCCCATTGGTTGATGAGCAACGGCAGGTCACGGTGGCTCTGCACCCACTTGGAGAAGAAGCTGTTGACCACCGTCTCGCTGGTGGGGCGCACGACGAGGGGCTCCTCGAGCTCCTTCCCGCCACCGTGGGTGACCACCGCCAGCTCCGGGGCGAAGCCCTCGACGTGCTCGGCCTCGAGCTTGAGGAACGATTCGGGGATGAACAGTGGGAAGTAGGCGTTCTCCGCCCCGGCCTCTTTGATGCGCCGGTCGAGCTCGGCCTGCATCAACTCCCAGATCCCGTAGCCCCAGGGGCGGATGACCATGGTGCCGCGGGCCGGGCCGTTGTCGGCCATCTCGGCGCCGGCGATGACCTCTTGGTACCAGCGCGGAAAGTCCTCCTCCCGCGACACGATGGCACCCTTGGACATGGGTGCGCAGGCTAGTGCTGCGCTAGCTGTCGCCGTGCCGCCGGATGATCTCGATCTTTGCGGAGGTCTGGTTGGGGTCGTCCCCCGTCGACGCGAGCAGCGCGCGCCGGTCGGCCTCCGCCTCCGCCTCGGCGGTCTTGTCCGCCGCCGCCATGCGCGCCTCGACGCCCTCGGCGACGAGGCGCTCGGCCTCGTCGACAAGCGCGGCAACCATGTCCGCCTCGGGGACCACGCGGATGATCTTGCCCCGGATGAACAGGTGGCCTTTCTGCTTGCCCGCCGCGATGCCGATGTCGGCCTCCCGCGCCTCGCCGGGACCGTTGACGACGCATCCCATGACGGCGACCTGGATGGGCAGGTTGAGCTTCTCGAGCGCCTCCTGGGCCTCCTTGGCGACCGCGATCACGTCGACCTGGGCCCGGCCGCACGACGGACAGGCGATGAGGTCCAGACCCTTGCGCTCGCGCAGCCCCAGCGACTCGAGCAGCTGGCGGCCGGCGCGCGCCTCCTCGACGGGGTCGGCCGTGAGCGAGAACCGGATGGTGTCGCCGATACCCTCGGCCAGGAGGGCGCCGATGCCGGCGGTGCCCTTCACCAGTCCGGCCGGCGGCGGTCCCGCCTCGGTCACCCCGAGGTGCAGGGGATGGTCGAAGGTCTCGGACGCCAGACGGTAGGCGGCGATCATGAGGGCGACGGACGATGCCTTGACCGAGATCTTGACGTCGTCGAATCCGACCTCCTCGAAGAAGGCCAGCTCGTTGCGTGCCGACTCCACCAGCGCCTCGGGGGTGGCACCCCCGTACTTCTTGTAGAGGTCGGGGTGCAGGGACCCCGCGTTGACCCCGATGCGGATCGGCACGCCGCGGTCACGGGCCTCGGCGGCCACCTGCTTGATCTCGGCCTCCTTGCGCAGGTTGCCGGGGTTGAGGCGCAACCCCTGCACACCGGCTTCGAGCGCCGCGAGCGCCATCTCGTGGTGGAAGTGGATGTCGGCCACGATCGGCACGGGCGAGCGCGGGACGATGTGGGCCAGGCCCTCGGCCGCCGCCTCTTCGTTGCAGGTGCAGCGCACGATGTCCGCTCCCGCCGCCGCCAGCGCGTAAATCTGAGCCAGTGTGCCGTCGACGTCCGCCGTCTTCGTGGTCGTCATCGACTGCACCGTGATGGGGGCGCCGTCGCCGATGGGCACCCCGCCCAGAGTGATTCGACGTGTCGGCCGGCGAGGTGGCAACAAGGAGGAAGAGAGCTCCACGACGGTCAGTGCGGGAGTTGCAGCGGGTGGGTGATGTCGAGATAGATGCCGGCAAAGACGAAGACGGCGAGGAAGGCGATGAAGAGTGCGGCCACCGGGAACAGCTTGGTGATGTCGGCCCGGTAGTACGCCTGGCCCTTCTTCGTGCGGATCCACTCGTAGGCCGCGACGGCGACGTGCCCGCCGTCAAGGGGGATCATCGGCAGCATGTTCAGGATCCCGAACACGATGTTGATGGCGATGAGCAACATCAGGACCGAAGCGAGGCCCGCGTGCTCCGACTGTGCACCCAGGTTGGCGATACCGAGGATGGAGACGGGGCGCGGTGCCGAGCCTGGGTTGTCCGCCGCCGACCTGGCGGCCTTGGAGTTCGTGACCTGGTGGTACACCGAGGTCAGGCCGCTAGGCGAGAAGATCTGGCCGATCCCGGCCACCTCCGCGGTGGTGGCCTGCCACATGGTGGAGAACGAGTCGCCGATGGAGGCGAGGGGGCCAACGGGCGCGGTGGCCTGGCTGATCTCCACGCCGAGGTAGCCCCGGTTGGTCAGCGTCTGGCCGCCCACGGTGATGCCCTTCCCATCGGCTGGCGTGGCCGTCAGATGGATCAGCTTGCCGTCCCGCTCCACCCCGAGATTCAGCGGCTTGCCGGTGGAGCGCTTGATGATGTCCGTCATGGTGGTGGCGCTCTTGAAGGACTTCCCGTCAATGGAGACGATGGTGTCCCCGGCCTTCAGGCCGGCCAGCGCAGCGGGTGTCTCCACGCCGGGCCAGTGTTCGACGGAGGCCACCGTGTAGTTGTTGGTGGCCATCCCGAACCCGAGGACCAGGATCACGGCCAGGACGAAAGCGATCAGGAAGTGCATGGCCGACCCTGCCGATGCCACGATGATCCGCTGGTGGAAGGGCTGCTGGCGATAGGCGCGGGTCTCGTCCTCGGGCGCCACGTCCTCCACCGAGGTGAAGCCCGTGATGCGCACGTACCCGCCGGCCGGGATCGCCTTGACGCCGTACTCGGTCTCCCCCCGGCGCACGGACCAGAGGCGGGGCCCGAACCCCACGAAATACTCGGTCACCTTCATGCCGGCCCGCTTGGCGGTGACGAAGTGACCCAGCTCGTGGAGCATGACGATGGCCACGAGGATGGCGATGAACAGGAGCAGGTCGCCCTTGCCGGTCACGATGGCCAGGATCGTGATCAGCGCGACGGCACCCAGGAGCTGCACGACCCGGACCGGGTTACCGGTCGGCTTCGGGTCGGGACCGGGGGGGGTCTCGGCCGGCGGGGCCTCCTTCTCGGTGAGCGTCATGGCACGCTCAACGCTACCGTCCGCCTCCTGCCGCCAGGCGGCGGGCCACGATCACCCCGGCTCGGGCCCGGGCCTCGGCGTCGGCGGCCAACACCCCTTCCACCTCGTCGACGTGGTCGTCGACCCAGGCTTCGAGGGTCTCGGCCACCACGTCGGCGATGGCGCTCCAGCCGAGTCTCCCCGCCAGGAAGGCCTCCACCGCCACCTCGTTCGCCGCGCTGAGCCAGGCAGGGGCCGAGCCACCGTCGCGGCCCGCGGCGTAGGCCAGGTCGATGCACCGGAAGACCGACCGGTCGGGCGGCTCGAAGGTCAGGGTCTGCGCCCGTGACCAGTCCATGGCGCCGTGGGGCGACGTGGCGCGGTCGGGCCACCCGAGGGCATAGCTGATGGGGAGCCGCATGTCGGGCTCGGACAGTTGGGCCAACGTCGACCCGTCGCGCAGCTCCACCATGGAATGGACGATCGACTGCGGGTGCACCACGATCCCGATCCGGTCGTAGTCGACGCCGAAGAGCTCGTGGGCCTCAATGACCTCGAGCCCCTTGTTCATCAGCGTCGACGAGTCGATGGTGATCTTCGGCCCCATCGACCACGTGGGATGCGCGAGAGCGTCGGCCACCGTGACCGCGCCGAGCCGCTCGGCCGGCCAACCCCGGAACGGGCCACCCGATGCGGTGAGGAGCAGCCGGGCCACGTCCGTCGTCCCCCGCAGGGAGGCCAGGCACTGGTGGAGCGCGCAGTGCTCCGAGTCGACGGGGACGATCTCCGCCCCGGGCGTGCGCCGCGCCTTCTGCACGACCGGCGCCCCGGCGATGAGCGACTCCTTGTTGGCCAGCGCCAGCAGCTTGCCGCCCTCCAGCGCCGCCATCGTCACGGGGAGTCCCGCAAAACCGACCACTGCGTTGAGCACGACGTCGGCGCCATGCGTCGCCTCGACCATCCCGTCGACACCGACGAGGACCTCGGTGCCCGCCGGCACACCGTCGCGCACGAGGGAGTAGAGGTCCGGGTCGCCGATGACGACGACGGTGGGCCGGACCTCGACGGCCTGGGCCACGAGCTCGGCCGCCGAGCTCTGCGCGGCCAGTGCGTGCACGCCGAACCGCTCGGGCTCGCTGCGCATGACGTCGAGCGCCTGGGTGCCGATGGAGCCCGTGGAGCCCATCAGGCTGACCGTGCGCATCAGCTCACCCGAGGTGGAGCGCCTTGACCACGAAGTACGTGGCGGGAAGGACGAAGAGGAGGCCGTCGAAGCGGTCGAGGATGCCGCCGTGGCCGGGCAGGAGCCGCCCCATGTCCTTGATGCCGAGGTGCCGCTTGACCATGGACTGGCTCAGGTCGCCGAGCGGCGCCACGATCGCCACGACGACCCCGTAGAGCGCGGCCTTGCTGATGGTCCACGGGTGGATGAAGTGCACCACGATCACCGAGACGAGGATGGCCGCCACGGCGCCACCGATCAGCCCCTCCCAGCTCTTGTTGGGGCTGATGGAGGGCGCGAGCTGGTGTCGACCCATCGCGGAGCCCACCAGCAGCGACGCGACGTCGTCGGCCACGGTCACGATGACCGCGGCGAGAAGGAACGCGATGCCGTGGCGATCCGGGAAGAGGTTCGGGTCGAGGAGCAGAGCGGCGAAGGACCCGAACGCGCCCACCCAGGCGAAGACGAAGACGGTCGAGACGAGGCCGGTCACGGGGTCCGCCGCCGGCTCCACCCGGGCCAGGTACCAGATGAAGGAACCGGCGACCAACAGGACGAGCACGAGTGGCAGCGCCGCCACGCCCTTGTTGTACGTCTCGATCATCAGCGAGAGCACCCCGACCAGGCCCAGCAGCGTGGCGGGGTGATAGTGGGCGCGCCGGAATGCAGCGTACGCCTCGGCGGTGGCCAGCAGCACCACGATTGTGACCAGGACCACCGTCGCCACCGTGCCGGCGGCGAAGCAGGCGAGGCCGACGATGCCGAACAGCACACCGACGCCGATCGCCACCCGCATGTCGCGTCCGCCGGTACCCGCGGTGTTGACGTTGCCGGTGCGCGGGGTCCCACGGGAGCGCGACGTGCGCGGGGCACGCGCCTTGGGCTCGGGTGGCTGGGGCGGTGTCAGCCGCGACGCCGCCGCGGCAGAGGCCGCCGCCGTCTCGGGCGACGCCACGCGCGGCGCCACCTCTGCCGGCTCGTACTCGGGCTCGAGCGGTGGTTCCTGCAGCACGATCGGCTCGGGCTGGTACAGCGGCTCGGGCTGGTACAGCGGCTCGGGCTCGTACAGCGGCTCCGGACCCGGGCCGGGCTCCTCGCCGGGCTCGGGGGGGATGACCAGCGTGTCGTCGGACTCGAAGTGCCAGGGCTGGCGCTCGACGTCGACCTCCTCGCGCTGCTCGTTGAGGAGCGCCCCGACGGCCGGCAGCTCGTCGGAGAGCATGGACGGCTCGAAGATCTCCTCCTGGGCTTCCCAGTCGTTGTCCTCCTCGCGCCATGTGGGCGGCGCGACGAGCTCGTCACCGGTGCTGCGGTCGAGCACCGCCGGAACCTGACCGGTCGGCGCGTCGTTCCAGTGAGGCAGGTCGGGATGCTCGTCGGCGACCGGACCGGTCACTTCGCGGACGGAGTCGCCCGCCGGCTCCGCGCCGATAATGCGCACCCGCCCCGAGTGATACGTCGGCGGGTCCTCTTCGATCGGCTCCGTGGCCGGATCGCCCATGCCGTCGAGGCCGCTGTCGATCTCGTCGTTGTCGTCGGTGCCGTCTGCCATGTCCTGTCGCTCCTCAGACCTGCAGCAGCTCTTGCTCTTTGTGCGCGAGCAACTGGTCGATCAGCGCGACCTGCTCGTGGGTGATCTTCTCCAGATCCTTCTCCACGCGCTCGAGCTCGTCGTCGGAGAGATCCCCGTCCTTCTGCAGCGCCTCGAGCTCGTGGCGCCCGGCCCGACGCAGGTTGCGCACCGCCACCTTGCCCTCCTCCGCCTTGTGGCGCACGACCTTGACGAGCTCCTTGCGGCGCTCCTCGGTCAGCGGCGGGAAGGCCAGCCGGATCACGGTGCCGTCGTTGGTCGGGTTGATGCCGAGGTCCGACGCCAGGATGGCCTTCTCGATCGACCCGAGGGAACCCTTGTCGTAGGGCGAGATCACGAGGAGCATGGCGTCGGGAACGCTGAATCCCGCCAGCTGGCGGAGCTGCGTCGGAGTGCCGTAGTAGTCCACCAGCAGCGGCTCGAGAAGGGCGGAGGAGGCCCGGCCGGTCCGCACGTTCCCCATCTCGTGGCGGACGTGATCGATGGCCTTGCTCATCTTCTCCCTGGTGTCCTCCTTGACCAGGGCGGCGAGGTCCTCGTCCATCAACGGACCAGCGTACCGATCTGCTCGCCGCTGAGCGCACGAGGGATGTTCCCGGGGGGCATCAGGTCGAAGACCCGGACAGGCAGATTGTTGTCCTTACAGAAGGTGATCGCGGTCAGATCCATGACGCGGAGGTCCCGGTTGATGACCTCCATGAAGGAGATCTCGTCGTAGCGGGTCGCCGTGGGATCGAGCTTGGGGTCGGCGCTGTAGACGCCGTTCACGCCCGAGTGGGTGCCCTTGCAGAGCAGCTCAGCCCCGATCTCGGCCGCCCGGAGCGCGGCCGGGGTGTCGGTGGTGAAGAAGGGGTTTCCCATGCCGGCGGCGAAGACCACGATCCGGCCCTTCTCGAGATGCCGGATGGCCCGGCGGCGGATGTAGGGCTCGGCGACCTCGGCCATGTTGAGCGCGCTCAACACCCGGGTGGGCTGGTTCTGCTGTTCGAGCGCGTCCTGCAGCGCCAGCGCGTTGATCACGGTCCCGAGCATCCCCATGGTGTCAGACGTCGCCCGGTCCATGCCCCCGCTCTCACCAGTGGTGCCGCGCCAGATGTTGCCGCCACCGACCACCACGGCCAGCTCGAGACCGCCGCCCTCCATGGCCCGCGCCATCTCCCTGGCCATGCGCTCGACGGTCCGGGCATCGATGGTCTCGTCGGAGGCCGCGGAGGCGAGGGCCTCCCCCGACATCTTGAGGACGATACGGCGGGGTTCTCCCACGATCCTGCGGTCAGGCGCCGATGACGACCTGCGCGAACGACACGATGCGGGCCGAGCCGAGCATGCCGGCGATGGTCTGCTTCTCGTCCCTCACGTAGGCCTGGTCAAGCAGCACCCGCTCCTTGAACCAGCCGGTCATCCGACCCTCGACGATCTTCTCCATGGCGGCCTCCGGCTTGCCCTCGTTCCGCGAGATCTCCGCCACCGTCGCGCGCTCGGCGGCGACTTCGGCCTCGGGTACCTCGTCGCGGCTCAGGTAGGCCGGCTTGGTGAACGCGATGTGGACGGCGATGTCGTGGGCCAGCTCCTCGGAGCCCCCATCGATCACCACCGCGACGGCGTTGACGCCGCGCCCAGCCTGCCGGTGGACGTAGGTATCGACCACCTGGCCGGGCTCGGCCACGAGCCGGCGCACCCGCCCGACGGAGATGTTCTCCTTCAGCGTCGTGCGGAGACGGTCGATCTCGTCGCTCAGCTCAACCGTGGCCTCCTCGCCTTTGGCGGCCACCAGCGCGGCCAGCTCGTCGGCGAGGGCAACGAACTCGTCGGCCTTGGCCACGAAGTCGGTTTCGCAACGCAGCTCGGCCACAGCCGCGGCTTCGCCCGAACGCGCGGCGGATGCCGCGCCTTCCGCCGCCTCGCGGTCGCTGCGTTTGGCGGCGCCGGCGAGACCCCTCATGCGGAGGAGCTTGGCTGCTTCCTCCATGTCGCCCCCGCTCTCCTCGAGCGCGCTCTTGCAGTCGAGCATGCCGGCGCCGGTCATCTGGCGCAGGGTGGACACGTCCTTTGCGGTGTAGCCGGCCATGGTCAGGCGACCTCGACCGGCTCTGGGGGCGTGTGCACCCGCCGGGGTCGGGGGCTCGGCGACGCACCCTCCTCGGCCGCCGCGGCCTGGGGTGCCATCTGGCGCCGGTGCTCGGCGATGAAGCGGCCCTCGGCCACGGCGTCGGCGATCACGCGGCACATGAGCGAGCCCGAGCGGATGGCGTCGTCGTTGCCCGGGATCACGTAGTCGATGACGTCGGGATCGCAGTTGGTGTCGACGACCGCGACCACGGGGAGGCCGAGCTTGCGCGCCTCGGTCACCGCGATGTGCTCCTTCTTGGTGTCGATCACGAAAACGGCGTTGGGGAGCCGGTCCAGGTCGGCGATGCCGCCCAGGTTGCGGGTCAGCTTCTCCAGCTCGCGGGTGTGTTGCAGCGCCTCCCGCTTGGGCATGCCGTCGAAGTCGCCGGCCGCCTGCATGGCCCGCAGCTCCTGCATGCGCTTCACCCGGCCCGAGACGGTTGCGAAGTTGGTCAGCATGCCGCCCAGCCAACGCTGGTTGACGAAGGGCATCCCGCAGGCCTCGGCGTACTCCGCCACGGGGCCCTGGGTCTGCTTCTTCGTCCCCACGAAGAGGACGGTGCCCCCGTCGGCCACCAGGTCCCGGACGTAGGAATAGGCGGACTCGACGCCGCTGAGCGTCTTACGAAGGTCGATGAGATAGATCCCGTTGCGCTCACCAAGGATGAAGCGCTTCATCTTCGGGTTCCATCGACGCGTCTGGTGGCCGAAGTGGACCCCGGCCTCCAGGAGCTGTCGCATGGTGACGACGGCCATAGAACTATTCCTCCAGTCGGTTGCTCCCCTGCCGCAGCGCCGCCCGTGGCGGCGACCGTGGAACGCGCGCAGGTGATGTAGGTAGGTGTTGCCTCCCACCCCCTGGTGGGCCTGGCCACCTTAGCCGCTCGGCGGGCCCTCAGGCTCGGGGGTGGGTCCCCCCGTAGACCGAGCGCAGCCGCTCCTTGCTCACGTGTGTGTAGACCTGCGTGGTGGCCAGGCTGGAGTGCCCCAGCAGCTCCTGGACCACCCGCAGGTCCGCACCCCCGTCGAGGAGGTGCGTGGCGTAGGTGTGCCGCAGGGCGTGGGGGTGCGTGGGCGAGGCGGCCCGGCGGTCGAGAATCCGGCGCACGTCGCGCGGCCCGAGGCGGCCCCCCCGACGGTTCACGAAAGCGGCCTCGGGCGGCCCTTCCATGTCCTCCCGCCCGTCCTCGAACCACGCCCGCAGCGCGGCCACGGCAACGTCGTGCACCGGCACACGACGTTGCTTGCCGCCTTTCCCGAGCACGGTCACCGTCCGCCCGCGCAGGTCGACGTCGCCCCGGTCGAGCCCGCACAGCTCCGAGACGCGCAGTCCGGCGGCGTACAGGAGCTCGAGCACGGCGAGGTCACGCCGGTCCACCGGGGTCTCGGCCCCCGCACCGAGGAGGGAGGTCACCTCGCCCGCGGAGAGCACGCGGGGCAGGCGCCCGCCACCCGACGGCGCGCGCAGAGATCGGGCCGGGTCGGAGCCGAGGCGACCCTGCCGCACCTGCCAGGCGAAGTAGCAGCGCAGTGCGGCCGCCTTGCGGGCGATGGTGGCGCGGGCGAGCTTCCTCGTCCCCAGTGAGGCGAGGTAGCGGCGCAGGTGCATCCGGTCCACGCCCGCGGGGCCGCCTACCCCGCTGCGGGACATCCACTCGGCGAACGCGCCGAGGTCGCTCAGGTAGGCCTTCCGGGTGGCCGCCGAGCGCCCGCCCAGCCACGCTTCGAAGCTGCCGAGATCCCAGTCGGGAGGCACGGGTGCCACCGTACCGCCCCCACGACGGGGGTCCTGGGCACTAACGTCGCCCGCGAAACCTTCGGGGGGTCCGGTGGGTTCGGGGAAATGGAGGACCGATGGTCTCGAAATTCGATCGCCGCACACTGTTGGCCGGAGGCGCGGCCGCAGCCGCAGGCTTCGCGGGGGCATCGGCATTGGGGGGCCTCGGCTGGGACGGGATCGCCGGTGCGACGACCAACGGCCCGGGGCGCAACGGGACGACCAAGCAGACTCCCAAGAAGGGCGGCTCGCTCGTCTTCGGCGTCGACGCGGAGGAGTCGGGTTTCGACCCGACCCAGGCCCGCTTCGACGAGGTCGGCGTCATGTACGCCCGCACGGTGTTCGACCCGATGACCATCATCCTGGCCAACGGCGACTGGGCCCCCTATCTGGCCCAGTCGGTCGTGCCGAACGCCTCGTACACCAGCTGGACCATCACGCTCCGGCCCAACGTGGTCTTCCACGACGGTACGCCGTGCAACGGCGCCGCCCTCCTGACCAACCTCCAGGCCCAGTCGAAGTCGCTCCTGACCGGCATCGTCCTCAATCCGACGCTCGTGTCCATCACCCAGACCGGTCCGCTCGCGTGCACCATCACCTTCAAGGCGCCCTGGGTGCCCTTCCCCTACTACCTGGCCGGTGGCATCGGAGGGCAGATCGCCTACCTGGCAGCACCGTCCATGCTGGCCAACCCGAACGGGACTGCGCACCCCGTCGGCACCGGGCCCTTCGTGTTCCAGGAGTGGATCCCCAACGACCACTTCACCGCCACCGCCAACCCGCACTACTGGCGACCCGGCCTGCCCTACCTGTCCCAGATCACCTTCAAGCCCATCCCCGACGAGGAGGCGCGCTCGGAGGCGCTCAAATCCGGGACGATCGACCTGATGATCACCGACACGCCCCAGATCATCACCCAGTACCGGGGTAACCGGAGCTACTCCTACATCGACGACAGCACCCACGTCGCCGGCGAGCCCGACATGAACTGCGTGCAGCTCAACTGCCTGGCACCGCCGTTCAACAACCCGAGCGTCCGCCGCGCCGCCGCCATGGCCATAAACCGGAACCAGTACGCCAAGGTGATCGACGAGGGGGTGCTCCCGGTCAGCAACGGCCTCTTCGTGCCCGGCTCGCCGTATTACTCAACGACGTCCTACCCGGCCCACAACCCCTCGGAGGCGTCCAAGCTCGTCAAGGCGGCCGCGAAGACCAACGGTGGGCCCATCTCCTTCTCCTACGGCTCGACCAACTCGCCGGCGGCCATTCGAGCGGCCCAATACCTGGAGCAGGCGTGGCAGTCGGTTGGTTTCCAGGTCAAGACCAATATCGTGCAGCAGAACGACACCATCAACAACGCCCTGGCCGGCAAGTACCAGGCGCTGGGGTGGCGCCAGTTCGGGGCGGTCGACCCCGACCTCAACTACATCTTCTGGAGCACGACCACCGTCAGCTCCGGCTCGTTGTCCATCAACATGGCCCGCAACGCCGACCCGACGATCGAGACCGCGCTCCTGGCGGGGCGGGCCAGCACCGAGCCGAGCGTGCGGGAGGCGGCCTACAAGACGGTCAACAAGCGCCTCGCGATGGACCTGCCCTACCTGTGGACGGACCGGGCCGTGTGGGCAGTGATCGGTGACCCGACGGTGCAGAACTTCAACAATCCGACCACGCCGCAGGGCCAGCCGGCCTACGGCATGATCGGTGGCTCCATTTGGCCGACGCAGATCTGGATCAGCTGAGCTGGGGGCGGATGAGCGGGCGCATTCTGGTCGTTGAGGATGATGAGCGGATCAGGTCCTCCATGCGACTCGCCCTCGAGGGCGAGGGCTACGAGGTAAGGGACGCCGCCAGCGGAGAGGAGGGCCTCGACCTGTTCGCCGAGGCGCCCACCGACGTCGCGCTGATCGACCTCATGCTGCCCGGCATGGACGGCTTCGAGTGCTGCCGGGCCCTGCGGCGCAGCAGCGCGGTGCCGATCATCATCGTGACGGCGCGGGCGGACACCCACGACGTCGTGGCCGGGCTCGAAGCCGGGGCCGACGACTACGTCACCAAGCCGTTCGTGGCCAAGGAGCTCGCGGCGCGCATCCGCGCTCTTCTGCGCCGGGCGCGGCCGGCCGAAGAGGAGCCGGGTGCGCTCACCTTCGGGGACCTCCAGCTGCTGCCCGAGCAGGGGGTCCTGCGCCGCCTGAACGGCGACGAGGTCCACTGCACCCGCACCGAGTTCCGCCTGCTGTGCGAGCTGGCGGCCAGTCCCAACAAGGTGTTGAGCCGGGAGCAACTGCTCGACCGGGTCTGGGGCTACGACTACTTCGGCGACGGGCGCCTGGTCGACGTCCACATCCGGCGCTTGCGCACCAAGGTCGAGGCGGACCCCGCGGTGCCCCAGCACATACTCACCGTCAGGGGCATGGGCTACAAGCTGGTGCCCTGACGTGAAGCTGGGCATCGGCGCCCGCATCACGGCCCTCTTCGGGCTCGGGGCGCTGCTGCTCTCGATTCTCATGGGCGGGCTGTCGTACTTCACCACCCGCCACTTTCTCCTGGCCGGGCGCGAGACGGCGGCCCAGCACCAGGCCTTCGCCAACGCAGTGCTGGTGCGGAGCTCCCTGCAGTCCGGCAACACCCAGTACGTCTCGCTGCTGGCGTCCATTGACGCGGGCACCGACGCCCACTCGGTGCTGTACCACCAGTCCAAGGCCTACGTCTCCTCCCTGTCGGTCAACTCCTCGTCCATCCCCAGGAAGCTGCGCCAGACGGTGCTGGCCGGCACCGCCGCCACGCAGACGTACCGCAACGTCCAGGGGACGGCCGAGATCGTGGTCGGGGTGCCCGTCCCGTCCGTGCACGCCGCCTACTTCGAGGTGTTCGACCTGTCCGACCTCGACCACACGCTCCGCGTGCTCGGCCTCACCCTCTTCGGGGCCGGTGTCGTGACCACCATCCTGGGGATCTCCCTGGGGCGCTTCGCCAGCGTGCGGTCCCTCCGGCCGCTGGCCGACGTGTCGCGGGCGGCGGGCGCCATCGCGGGCGGCGAGCTCGACACCCGCCTCGACCCCGACGCCGCCGACCCCGACCTCGAGGGGCTCACCATCTCCTTCAACGCAATGGTCGACCAGCTCCAGGAGCGCATCGAGCGCGAGGCGAGGTTCAACTCCGACGTGAGCCACGAGCTGCGCTCGCCGTTGACCACCCTGGCCGCCTCCCTGGAGGTGCTCGAGCGCGACCGCGACACCCTGCCGGCCCGGTCCCAGCGGGCGCTGCAGCTGTTGAGCGACGACCTGCACCGGTTCCAACGCATGGTGGGCGACCTCCTCGAGATGTCGCGGGCCGACGCGGGCTCAGTCGACGTCTTCCTCGAGGAGGTCAACGTGTCAGAGCTCGTGCGGCGCTCGGTCGTGGCCGGATTCGGGCACATGGACGGCCACGGGCATGGGGCGCCGCCCGAGGTGCGGATCGATCCCGCCGTGCATTCATGGCGGGTCGGCGTCGACAAGCGCCGGTTCGAGCGGGTCATGGTCAACCTGATGGAGAACGCCTCCCACTACGGCGGCGGGGTCACCGAGATCGCGGTCGGGCCAGGAGAGGGAGAGCAGGTCGAGGTCACGGTCGACGACGCGGGGCCGGGCATCGACCCTCAGGAGCGCACCAAGGTGTTCGAGCGTTTCTACCGCGGCTCGGCATCGGGCCGGCGCGGCACGGGCACGGGGACCGGCCTGGGCCTGGCACTGGTCGCCGAGCACATGCACGTGATGCAGGGAGACGTCCGCGTCGAGTCCTCCCCCGCGGGCGGCGCGCGCTTCGTCCTGTCGCTGCCGGTGCTCTCGAACGGCGCCGAGCCGGAGGGCGAGCCGTGACGCGCCGGTGCGCCGCACTGGCCGTCCTCGCCGTGGGCCTCCTCGCAGCGAGCTGCGCCATCCCGACGCAGAGCGCGCCGAGCTCCATCGCGCCCTCGAAGGTGCCGTTCGACCTCCTCAACCCCCACCTGCCGACTACCACGACCACATTGCCGAAGCCCTCCTCCCTCGTGCCGGTCAAGGTCTTCTTCCTCAACCCGACCAGTCAGTTGCAACCCGAGCCGCGGGTGGTCGCCTCCCCGGCCCCGCTGGACTCCATCATCAACGCGATGCTGGCCGGGCCTACCAGCGCGGAGGCGGCCAGCGGGGTCTTCTCCGCCATTCCGAGCGACGTGTCGCTGCTGGGGACCTCGACACAGGGCGACGTCGTCACGGTGAACGTGAACAGCGCGTTCGGCCAGATCACGGGCACCTCCACCGAACTCGCGGTCGCGCAGATCGTCGCCACCGTGGCCACCGAGAACGGCCTCGGGACCGGGGTCATCTTCGAGATCGACGGGCAGCGCACCAGCGTCCCGATCGCCAACGGCTCACAGGTCGCGGGACCCGTCTATGTCATTGAGTTCCTCGGCGTCGCGCCCTGAGCGGGTGCGTCGGCTCAGCCCGCGTTCTCGACGTCGCGCCGCCAGGGCAGCCGGGGCGCACCCGACCACAGGTGCTCGAGGTCGTAGTAGTCACGCGTCTCCTGCAGGAAGACATGGGCGATGAAGTCGCCGTAGTCCATGAGCACCCAGGTGGCGTCCTGGAGTCCCTCGATGCGTACGGGAGCGGCGCCATGGGCCTCCTTGACGCCGCGCTCAATCTCCTCGACCAGGGTGCGCACGTGCCGGGTGTTCTGCGCGCTGGTGATGACGAAGGCATCGACCACCCCGAAGAGCTCCCCCATCGCCAGGACGACGGTGTCCCGCCCGAGCTTGGCGTCGGCCGACTCGGCAGCCGTGGCCGCGGCCGGCGGCAGCTGGACGTGCACGTCCAACCCTGGGCTCAATGGAGCACGTCCAGGATTCCCACTGTGAGCCCGAAGGTGCCCGCGAGGATGGAGCACCCCGCGACCGCCCAGCGCTGGCGGGAGCGCCGCGCCACCTTTTGCTCCGCCCGGCGGTCGGCCCGCCGCTGAGCCCGTTCCGGGGACGCGCCCACGTAGGGACCGTCCGACAACTCCGTCCACCCGGCCGACATGGCGCTCATCTACCGGACAGCGTACATACCCCGGCGGTGCATGCAACGGATGACCCCCTCGGGCACCAGGCCGTCGACGGACCCGCCGGAGGCCAGCAGGTCACGGACCTCCGAGCTCGAGAGGGCGACCCGGGGGCCGTCGACCCATTCCACCCGCCAGCCCGTGGGGACCGCCGGGGTGGTGTCGGACGGGCGGGAGACGACGGCCAGGGTGACGAGGCGCGCCAAATCCTCGTGGCGATGCCAGGACCCCAGCTCGGGCACCAGGTCGGCCCCGATGACCAGGAACAGCTCGGCGGGCCCCCCGGCGCGGGCCAGGACCTCCTCGGCCGTGTCCACCGAGTAGCTGGGGCCGCCCCGGTCGATCTCCAGCCGGCTGGCCTCGGCGCCGGGCACCTCTTCGGCGAGGGCCTCGGTGAGCGCGTACCGGTCCTCGGCGGCCGAGATCTCCCGCTGCCCGGACTTCTGCCACGGGTCGTTGGCCACGACCAGCAGCAGACGGTCGAGGCCGAGCCGCTCGATCACAGCGCGCGCCGCGGCCACGTGCCCGGCGTGGGGGGGGTCGAAGGTCCCGCCGAGAATCCCGATGCGGGCGGGGGGCTCAGGTCCCGGCAAGTTCGGCGATCACCGGCGCGAGCGCGTCCATTTCCGCCTCGTGCACGACGATGTTGCTGAAGCCGAGCTCCTCCCGCCGCTTGCGCAGGGTCTCGGCGATCTCGGACACGGAGCCGATGAGTGCGACCGGCGCGGCGCGCAGCTGATCGGGCGTGAGGTTGAACAGCGTCGCCAGCGACTCGACCATGTCGTCCGCGTTCTCGACGACCTGCACCGTTGCCGTCCAGCACTGGAATTCGAGGTCGCCCGCGCGCTCCCCGGCGGCCTCCCTGGCCCACCGCACCCGGTCCGCGTACTTCTCGACGACCGACTCCGCGGCGACCTCGGGGCCGACGTAGCCGGCGGCCAGGCTCGGCACGACGCTCACGGTGTGGGCGTACCGGCCGGCCAGGGTCAGGATGCGCCTCCCGCCGCCGCCGATGACGAGCGGCGGCCCACCGGGGGTGACCGGCGCCGGGAAGCTCTTGGCCTCGGTCACCCGGTAGTGGTCCCCACTGAACGTGGCGCTGCCCGTGCGCCACATGGCGCGCATGATCTCGAGACTCTCGGCCAACCGGGCGACGCGCACCGACGGCCGCTCCATCGGGATCCCCGACTGCTCGTAGTCGGTCGTCTTCCAGCCGGCGCCCATGCCGAGCTCGAAGCGCCCCCCGGTCACCACGTCGAGGGTGGCCGCCTCCTTGGCCAGGACCACGGGGTGGCGGAAGTCGTTGTCGAGGACCAGCGTCCCGACGCGCAGCGTCGTGGTGGCCTCGGCCGCGACCGCCAGGGCGATCATGGGGGCCCACTCGTCGTCGAGATGGTCGGGCACGTAGAGCGTCGAGTAGCCGAGGTCCTCGGCCTTACGCGCCAGGTCACGCCACGCAGCGGGGGATGCGGCCTGCGAGGCCTGCAGGGCGAAACGGAAGGCGGCCATGGTCGGCGATCCTACGGCGTTAACCTTGTGCAATGACGAGCCAGCCCGAGACCTCCTCCTGGAGCGCCGCGTCCTGGCGGAAGTTCCCCGCCGCGCAGCAGCCGGACTGGCCCGACGCGGACGCGCTCAAGAAGGCCGAGGCGCGGCTGTCCACCGTGCCGCCTCTGGTCTTCGCCGGCGAGGCACGCCACCTGACCGCGCAGCTCGCCGAGGTGGCCAACGGCGACGCCTTCCTGCTGCAGGCGGGCGACTGCGCGGAGTCGTTCGCGGAGTTCACGGCCGACTCCATCCGGGACAAGCTCAAGATCATCCTGCAGATGGCGGTAGCGCTCACCTACGCGGCGGGAGTACCGGTGGTGAAGGTGGGCCGCATCGCCGGCCAGTTCGCCAAGCCGCGCACGGCTGGCACGGAGTGGGTAGGCGACGTGGAGCTGCCGGCCTTCCGCGGGCACATGGTCAACGACGAGGCGTTCGAGGCCGAGGCGCGCACGCCCGACCCGGAACGCCTCGTGGCCGCCTACCAGCAGTCGGCATCGACGCTCAACCTGCTGCGCGCCTTCACGAAAGGGGGCTTCGCCGACCTCTCGCAGGTGCACCTGTGGAACCAGCAGTTCGTCGCGTCCTCCGCGGAGGGACGGCGCTACGAGCGCATCGCGTCGGAGATCGACCGCGCCCTGCGCTTCATGGCTGCGTGCGGCATCGACCTCGGCGCGGAGGAAGGCCTGCACGAGGTCGACTTCTTCACGAGCCACGAGGCGCTGATCCTGTCCTACGAGGAGTGCCTGACGCGCATGGACTCGCTCACGGGCGACTGGTACGACTGCTCGGCCCACATGATCTGGGTGGGTGACCGGACCCGTCAGATTGACGGCGCCCACGTCGAGTTCGCCTCGGGCATCAACAACCCGGTCGGGTGCAAGATCGGCCCGAGCTGCTCCCCGGGAGAGGTGGTTGCCCTCTGCGAGCGTCTCAACCCCGACCGCCTGCCCGGCCGCCTGACGCTCATCACCAGGTTCGGGGCCGACAGGATCGCGGAGCTGCTCCCGCCGGTCCTCCGGGCGGTGGAGGCCGAGGGCCATCCCGTCGTCTGGGCCTGCGACCCGATGCACGGGAACACGTTCACCAGCGAGGGCGGCCGCAAGACCCGGCGCTTCGACGACATCATCTCTGAGCTGCGCTCCTTCTTCGCCGTGCACCGCGACGAGGGGACCTGGCCGGGCGGTGTGCACGTGGAGCTCACGGGCGACGACGTCACCGAGTGCCTCGGAGGCGCCGAGGAGATCCTCGAGGGGGACCTCGGGGCCCGGTACACCACGACCTGCGATCCGCGCCTGAACGCCCGCCAGGCGCTCGACCTGGCCTTCCGCGTGGCCGAGTTCCTGAGAAGTTGATCCGCCGCCTCGCCCTCGCCGTGGTGGTGACTGCACTGCCGCTGCTGGCCGTCCTCACGACGGCGATCACCACGAGTGCGCCCCCGGCCGCGGCGGCGAGCACCCCGCTCACCGCCTACTGGCTGGTGGCCTCCGACGGCGGGATCTTCAGCTTCGGCGGCGCGCCGTTCTACGGGTCGACGGGCGGCATGGTGCTCAACAAGCCGATCGTGGGCATGGCAGTGACGCCGGACGGGGGCGGCTACTGGCTCGTGGCGTCGGACGGCGGCATCTTCAGCTACGGCGACGCTCAGTTCTACGGCAGCACGGGGAGCATGACGCTCAACAAGCCGATCGTCGGCATGGCACCGACGCCGGACGGCAAGGGGTACTGGCTCGTGGCCTCCGACGGCGGGATCTTCTCGTACGGCGACGCGCAGTTCTACGGCAGCACGGGCAGCATCAACCTCAACAAGCCGGTGGTGGGGATGTCCGCCACGCCGAGCGGCAAGGGGTACTGGCTCGTGGCCTCCGACGGCGGGATCTTCTCGTACGGCGACGCGCAGTTCCACGGGAGCACGGGCAGCCTCGCGCTGAACAAGCCCGTCATCGGGATGATCACCGGCCCCAATGGCGCCGGCTACTTCCTGGTCGCCTCCGACGGGGGCATCTTCAGCTTCGGATCGGCACCGTTCTACGGCTCGCTGGGAGGCCTGCCACTGAAGAACCCGATCGTGGCGGCGACGGCCATCAGGGACGGGAGCGGCTACTGGTTCAGCGACAGCGCGGGGCTGGTCTCGAACTTCGGCGCCGCGAAGTACTACGGCTCGGCGCCGTCCCCGCTCAACAGACCGATCGTCGGCATGGCCGACGCGCCCGGCAACGGGTCGTTCGTCGGCGGCACCTACCCGTCGGGCGCCTACGGCTACGACATCAGCGTCTACCAGTGCTCGAGCTTCCCGAGCGGGGATCACCAGATCGGCATCGTCCAGGTGGACGGGAGCTCCTCGGGCAACACGAACCCGTGCCTGGCCCAGGAGGCAGCATGGGCCGGCGGTGGGCTGAACCTCTACACGTACCTGACCTATGGCACGTCGACCACCACCGAGCCGGGGTGCGGCGGGGACGCCTCCTGCAATGCCGGCTACCAGGCGGGCATCTCCGCGTACACGGACGCCCAGAATGCCGGCGCCGGCTCGACCACGATCCCGTGGTGGCTCGACGTGGAGACCGCGAACGCCAACTGGTCGGCCGACCTGAGTGAGAACGCGGAATTCGTCCAGGGCGCCATCAACGCGCTCCACGAGTCCGAGGGCATCCCCGACGTCGGCATCTACGCCAGCCCGGGCGTCTGGAACACCATCGTGGGTGACTACACACCCTCGGTCCCCTACTGGATGGCCGACTATCTGGCGTCGCCGAGCGGCCCGGGCTCCTGCGCGGACTACCAGAACTGGGTGACCAACCACGGCGCCCAGTTGCCCGGAGCGCCCGAGATCGTGCAGTACAACAGCACCCAGTACGACGAGGACTACGCCTGCTAGCTCCTCCCGCCCGCTGACGCAGGCGGAGAAGACAGATGGGGACCGGCGCTACTCGGCCCGTGGCGGAGCGACGCGCACGACCACGGCGATCACGATCAGGGCGAAGGCGACAGAAGCGAGAACCGTGATCAGGCTGGCGGTCGAGCTCATGGTGTCCTCCATCTCATCCGGCCGGGACCTACCCGACCCAGGCGACACCTCGACTGTGGACCCACGGGCGCAGAGTGTCAAGGGACGTCAGTCGAACACGCCTCCCCCGGCAGGTTTCCGGCATCCTCGGGTCGGCCGAGCCTTCCCGTCACCATGGCGCTCCAGCTCATCGCCTTGACTGTGTCGGGGTCGTCCTGACCGAGCTCGAGAGTCCGGACCGCCACGACGTGGGCGAGCACCCGGTCAGCGTCCTCGAAGCGCTCCAATCTGACCAGGCAGCCGACCAGTCGCATCTCGGCGCTCGCCGTGCTCAGAGCGTCCGGCCCCAGGCTCGAGCCCAGAGCCGCGACGATCCGCTCCCGCAGATCCGCCTCTTCGGCGAACCGTTCCTGCCTTGCCAGCTGATCGGCGACGTCGATCATCGCCTTGATCGTGAAGGAGGAGTCGGGACCGTGCTTGCGACCCGCCCAATTCAACACGTCTTGCGCCTGCCTCAGCTCCTCCTCGGGCGTCTGCTCCGTGCCGCGCAGCATCCGACGACGCCAGCGCGGGACGTCCCCGTCCGGTTCACCGACTTGCGATCCCTGCTTCTTGGACCACTTCATGGGTCAAGGCTAGGACCTTCCGGACCGATCCAAGACCCAGCAAGCCCGCTTCTCTCGCCTGCGGGACGTGGCGTGTGCTGAAGTGGCGCCTCGCCCGGATCATGCACCGAGAGGAGGATGAGGAACGGCCCCGCCGGACAACTGGGCCGCTCCCCCGCTGCTCATGGACACCCACGCGTTTCACCCCGACCTTCGTGGTGTTGCCCGATGGCTGCCGCGTGCTGCGGTCGGTCCGCGCACGTTGAAGCCCATTCGGTTGTCTGCCGGCTTGCTGGCCAAGATGCCGAGGAAGGGCGTCACCGTCCAGAATGTCGGCCGCATCTCCGTACGTGTACATCGACCCGTGTCGACGCAGGAGCCCCTGCCGGCGTTGCTCTGGATCCACGGCGGCGGCTACGTGATCGGCTCGGCGGCCCAAGACGATGCCGTGTGCCGTCACTTCGCCGACAGCCTCGGGATCGTCGTCGCCGCGGTCGAGTACCGGCTCGCGCCCGAACACCGCTTCCCCGTCCCCCTGGACGATTGCCACGACATTCTGGTGTGGCTCGCCGGCCAGCCGTCCGTCGACCGAACCCGCATCGCGGTGGGCGGGGCGAGCGCCGGTGGCGGACTGGCGGCAGCGTTGGCGTTGCTGGCCCATGAGCGCCGCCAGGTGCCGCTCGCCTTCCAACTGCTGGCCTACCCGATGCTCGACGACCGCACGGCGGAACGCACCGACATCGACGAGAGCCATTTCAAGTTGTGGAACAACAAGGCGAACCGCTTCGGCTGGCAGTCCTATACGGGTCATCAACCGGGTTCGGACAAGATCAGCGGGCTCGCGGCGCCGTCACGCCACAACGACCTCTCCGGCCTACCGCCGGCATGGATCGGCGTGGGAACTCTGGATCTGTTCCACGATGAAGACGTCGCCTACGCCGGCCGTCTTCGAGAGGCCGGCGTCGAGTGCGAGCTGGACGTGGTTGAAGGTGCCTTCCACGGCTTCGACGCTGTGCGGCCAAAGGCGCCCGTGTCCCAGGCGTTCCGCTCGTCCCAGGTCGGGGCGCTCGGTGCCGCCCTGCGCTGACGCCGCACCCGCGGGCCGGCGGGGCGCAGGTGCCATCCGTTCCTCGAAGCACACGCCGGAGTGCGTCCGGTGCGAGCTACGACACGCTCGAGCTGTCGCTCGAGGACACTCACCAGCGGTTACGAGCACAACGCCGGAGCGTGATCCGCAGAACGGGCACAGCTCCCCGACGGCCACCGCTCCCGAGCAACCTACGTGAGGACGATGAGTCGAGTGGGACCGCCCGGATTGATCGCAGTCGGACCAGAGCGGTCACGACATCCCCGATCACTTCCCCGGCCTGGGTACGTTGGCCCGGTGGGCGACGTGCCGACAGGCCGGCGAGATGACGACGTCGCCTGGGGTATCGAGTCCCACGGGGAGTCCCGATGGCCTGAGCTCCTGGCCGTGCTGGTGGCCATGGCGCTGCAGCTGGTACTGCCGGACAGCCTCATCCGGGACCTCGGAAACCGAGCACTGATCCCATCCTTGGAGGGATTCCTGCTGTTGGTTCTCCTGATCGCCAACCCGGGGCGTATCTCGAAAGAGGAGTCACGCCTCCGCATCGTCAGTCTGGCATTGATCGCCCTCATCACTGTCGCCAACGTGGTCTCGCTCATCGAGCTCATCCACGCGCTCTACGGAAGCCGGGCAGGGGACACTCTCGTCTACGCGTCCGTTCCCATTTGGTTGACCAACGTCATCGTGTTCGGACTGTGGTTCTGGGAGCTCGACCGTGGCGGGCCTGCAGCAAGACAGCAGCCCGACACCGCCGCCCGGATTTCCTCTTCCCGCAGATGTCCACGCCGGGATCCGCCCCCGGCTGGACACCGGACTTTCTCGATTACCTCTACACGTCCTTCACCAACGCGACCGCTTTCAGCCCGACCGACACGATGCCGCTCACGGCCTGGGCCAAATTGTTGATGATGCTGCAATCGCTTGCGTCGTTGGTCACTGTCGCCGTCGTCATCTCGCGCGCAGTCAACATCCTGGCCTGAGAGCCAATCAACGCCCCGCTCCGTCCTACTGGGATACCGGGCGTCGCCCTTCACGGGTTCGTGAACGTCGGGTCGCTCCGGTGTCAGCCGGAACCTTCTCCAGCTCGTAGCGGGCAATGATGACGCCCGTCGTCGGCTTGGTTTCCGTCAATCGCAGCCGAACCAGTGGGTGGATCGAGAGGAGAAACTCGTCCACGAGGTCGTGTTGCGTGAGCGACTGGAGGAGGGCCCCGCTGCCGAGCACCACCAGATCTTCCGTTAAGCGGGCCGACCTGCCCCGACTACAAGAGATGCGGTCCACCCGGTGCAGAGCGACGACCCAGCTCAGAAAATGCCGCCGGAGACCCCTGGTCCAGACGAGCCCGGATCGCTGCCGCACACTCCGCGGGCGATCGGACGGAGGTGTCGACCTCGAGGTCGTAGATCCCGGGATCATGGACCGCCCGCTCCCAACGGAGGACGATGTCGGGGATCGCTCCGTCGGGCCCGCTCCCGACGTAGCGGTCGTCTCGACCGGTTTCACCCGCATCCCGGCGGTCCATGATCACCTCGACGGGACATCGCACGCCGATGAAATAGGAGGGGAGATCGACCAGCTCCTCCGCCGCGCGCCTGAGAATCCCCAGGGGCTTCGAGTAGTCGTCGTGATGTCCGACATCGACGACCACGTTGAGCCCCAGCCGGCTGAGAGCCATGACCGATGCGTAGAGAGCGTCGAAGAGCAGGGGGAGGTGCCCTTCGAGGTCGGGCCGGTCTCCGCCGGGACGCAGACCGATTCCCGGCAGCAGTTGGGCGGGGGTGACGTACTCGCAGAATGCATCGACGCCGAGGCTCAGCCACGTTCCATCGGAGGCATCCTGGATCGCCCTGGCAATGGTCGATTTGCCCGATCGAGGGACACCATTGAGAACGACAATGATCCCGGGGTCCGGCACACCCACATCTCAGCGCAGATGGAGCGTGCCGGCTACAGGCACCGATGGCAGGTGGCGCGGACAGGTACCCGGGCGACCGAGCGGTGGCCAGGGCGGGCAGTGAGTCAAAGGCGCTGGTAGCCGTGCCCTGGGGTGTTTGTGCTGGTGGCCGGCCCTCCGCTAAAGGTTGTCCTCGTTGGCGACGACAACGATCCGGGGCGGACGATCCACCCCCGGTTGGCCGAAGACCGGGAGCTCCCCCCTGAAGTGTGAGAAGGGATCGAGCAAAATGGTCACAGAGGAGGAATGGAGCGGAGAGGTCGCCCGGTCGAAGCGCTTCCGCCTACTCAGCCCCATCATCGCCCTCGGCGCCTTCGCGCTGATCTTCGTGCCGTGCATGGTGGCGGGCAACGCCATCGCATCGGGCTTCGCGAGCTATCTGGTCTCTGTCGGCCTCCTCATGGCCGTGATGCTGCCGCTCGCCTTCGTACTGGTCATCCTCGGTGAGCGCCAGCAACGGCTCACCGACGAGAAGATAAAGCACCTGAACACCGAGCTGACGGAGGCGATCGCGTCGGCGGACCACGAGGCTGTCATCCGGGACTCCCAGGTGCAACGCCAGCGATTCGAGAGCCGTCTGGCCAACGCCCTGGACATGGCCGAAGGCGAACCCGAGGTCATCGACGTCATCGAACGCTCATTCACCGCGGTGCTGCCCGACGCCCCGGCAGAATTGCTGCTGGCGGACAACAGCCACGCCCATCTCGTGCGGATGGCCGCGGTCGGTCCCGAGGGGGAGCCGCCCAGTTGCGGAGTGGACTCGCCCGACCGCTGCCCGGCGGCGCGGCGCGCGCAGGTCCAGGTGTTCGCCGACAGCGACGATCTCGACGCCTGCCCGAAGCTGCGCAACCGGCCGCAAGGGCGTATCTCAGCGCTGTGTGTGCCGGTGTCGATCATGGGTCGCACCGTCGGCGTGATCCATGCCACCGGGAGCCCACAGGTGGAGGTCGAAGACGACAGGGTCGACGACCTGGCCACGCTGGCCAAGCTCGCCGGGGCGCGGATCGGGCTTCTCCGGGTCATGGCCGAGACGCAGCTCCAAGCGTCGACCGACACATTGACGGGGCTGCTCAACCGCCGTGCTTTCTCCGAGCAGGTCGCGGCGGTCCCCCCACACCTCCATCCGATCGCGGTGGCGATGGCGGACCTCGATCACTTCAAGACGCTGAACGACACCTACGGGCACGAAACCGGCGACAGGGCACTGCGCCTCTTCGCCAGGGTCCTGCGCGATTCCCTCCGGGGGAGCGACCTCGTCTCGCGCTACGGCGGTGAGGAGTTCGCCATCGCCTTTCCCGACTGCTCCGCGATCGACGCCACCCGGGCGCTCAACACGGTGCGGGCCCAGCTCGATGCCGCCATCACGGTCGGGGGACTACCCAAGTTCACCGCCAGCTTCGGCATTACCGATGCCGAGCCGGGCGAGGAGCTCACCACGGTCCTGCGCCGCGCCGACGGCGCGCTGATGACCGCGAAGCATCAGGGACGCGACAGGGTGATCCTGCACGACGCGGTGGGCGCAACGACCCCAGTCGACCAGGGGCCGCGCCTCGAGTCCTTTCTGGACGGGCAGCTGTCGCCGGCCGAACACGCCTGAGCAAGGTCCGCCGACTCCTCAACGGGGGGCACGGGGCATGCCCAGCCCGATCATGGCGATGATGTCGCGCTGGACCTCGTTCGTCCCACCTCCGAAGGTGAAAATGGTCTGACCCCGGGCCTGCTGCTCCAGGCGGCCTCGCAGGACTGCCCCTGGCGAACCCTCGGCCAGATAGCCCGCCTGGCCGACCACGTCGAGCAGCAGTCGATAGACCTCGAGGGCGAGCTCGGTGCCATAGACCTTGGTGGCGGACGCATCGGCGGGGTTCAACCCCTTGTCGGAAGCCCACGCCACCTTCCAGTTCAACAGCTTCAGCACCTCGACCTTCGCATGCACCCTGGCCAGGCTGATCTGGACCCATTCGTGATCCATCACCGTGCGGCCGTCCCTGTGCCGGTGCCCCTGCGCCCATCGCCGGACCTCGGTGAGGCTCCGGAGCAACCCCGAAGCCGGGCAGATTGCCACCCGCTCGTGATTGAGCTGGTTGGTGATCAGCTTCCAGCCCTGGTTCTCCCCCCCGACAAGATTCTCGGCGGGGACCCGGACGTCCTCATAGAACGTCGAGCTGGTGATGTCGCCCACGATGGTGGCCAACGGGACCCAGTGGAACCCGGGCGTGTCGACCGGCACGATGAAGACGGACAGACCCTTGTGCTTGGGCACATCGGGGTCAGTCCGGGCGGCCAGCCACACGTAGTCGGCGTACTGGATGGCGCTCGTGAAGATCTTCTGACCGTTGATCACGTACTCGTCGCCGTCGCGCACCGCCCGCGTCTGCAGCGAGGCAAGATCGGTGCCCGCTGACGGCTCCGTGTAGCCGATGGAGAAGTGGACCTCCCCCCTCAGGATGCCGGGCAGGATCCGTCGCTTCTGCTCGCTGGTGCCGAGGGCCATAAGGGTCGGCCCCACACTGTTCAGGGTGAGGAGCGGCAGCGGCACACCGGCCCAGTGGGACTCCTCGACGAAGATCATCTGGTCGATGGGCCCACGGCCCTGACCGCCGTACTCGACGGGCCACCCGAGGCCCAGCCAGCCGTCCTGGCCCATCCGTCGGATGTACTCGGTGTAGGTCGGCTCGTTCAGGGCCGAACCCTCCACATCTGCGACCAGCTCTTCGAAGTACGCCCGGAGCTGGCGCTGCAGGTCCCGCTGTTCTGCCGTGAACTCCAACCTCATACCTCGGACGTGCCCGATCAACCGACCCCTCCCGCTCCGGCCCATGAGCCCTCGACCGTCTTCACTTTGCCAGAGCCACTATCCCCACCACCGCGAACACGATCCCGCCCAGCAGGTAGCAGGACCCGAGAACCTTGCGATACCTGTCGGGATCTCCTGTCCGAAGTGAGTTGGGTATCGTCTTCCCCACAATCTGCGTTCCCATGGTCCGATAGTCACGCAGCAGTATGACTCCGAGCAGCATGAGGACAACGCCGAAGACGATGCCGAGTGTGGCTCCCATGCGGATGATTCTGCCGCACATCTGCAGGCAGAATCCGACAGGCGAGTGCCTATTCCTCTGACCGGGCCATGATGGCGACGCAACAGTGGGAAGTGCGTTCCGTGCCGACATCGGCGTGCCGAGGGTCGCCTCCACCCGCGCTCCGATCTCCCTGAGATTGCTGGGCCTATGCTCGTGGTCCGAATCTCAAAGAGGCGGTGACGTCATGAGTGATGACCCTCCAGGGTCGGGTGGCCCCACCCCGCAGCCTGCCGAAGCGCCCAATCTGACGACACCTGCTCCGGCGAGTCCAGCTGGACGCACTCGAATCTCAGGAGTCTGGCTGGGCGTCATCATCGGCGTCGTGGTGCTGGTGTTCCTGCTGGCGTTCATCATCCAGAACAGCCGGTCAGTGAAAGTGTCCTTCTTCACCGTGAATGTGAACATGCCGTTAGGCGTCGCGCTGCTCCTCGCCGCGGTCGGCGGTGTACTGCTTGCCGGGATCGTGGCGTCACTGCGCATCTGGCAGCTACGTCACCGCCTGCACCAGTCGAAATGAGCTCGGCGCCATTCTTTCTCGTGAGCATGCAGACACATCACGTGTGTGCCTCCATGACGCCTCGCAACCTCTCGGCGTTCTCCCCCAGTCCGTCCGTCGCCTCGAGGACCAGATCGACGTCGCCCGGAGCCACCCACGCTCGGCGGGACCGCTCGACATGGCCCCAGTCGAGCTCGTACCAGTTCGGGATCTGACGCTGACGACCCTCGACGTGGGAGCGGTGGATCACCGGATCTGCACATGTGGTCATGACGACGAGGCTCCTCACTGCTTCCTCGTGAGCCAAAAGGCGGGTTCCTGCAACCTCCGGCTCACGCGCCACCCCGTCGAGCACGACCGATGACCCCATCCTGAGCTGAGCCCGCGCCAGGGCCCACATGATCGACCACCCGACCTCGCGATGCCCTGGAGGATCCATCGCGTCGAGGGCCGCCTGGATCTCTGGGTAGGGACGCAGTCCGCTCATCGCCCAGTCGTGGCCGAGCACAGGAGCCCCGAGCTCCCGGCCGGCGACCTCCGCCATGGTGGACTTGCCCGTCGCCTGCAGACCGGTGACCAGTACGAGGAGCATCCTCCACCTCTTGCGTTCTCGATCGGGAATCATGCACCGGCGTCCACACCATGGCGGCGATCGAGAGGGCAGCCCCTCTGGGCCGGAGGAAGGCAGACTACCGATCGACGGAAGTGCGGACGCGGGACATGGCGCCGACGCTCATAGGTCATGATCTACGGCCCAGACGGGAGGATGGCAATGAGGACAACCGTGCAGGTCGCCGCCGAGGGCGACGTCGCCGCACTGGCGGAGCTCCGCGACGGATGGACGGCGGAGACTCTGGACCGCGTCGACGACGCCTCCTTCGCCTCCCGGTTCGACGACTGGATGGCCGCGCAAGAAGCATCGCGCACGTTCTGGATAGCGCGCGACGGTGGGCGACCGGTCGGCATGGTGAACATGCTCGTGGTCGAACGGATGCCGAGGCCCGGCCGGCCGGAGAGCCGCTGGGGGTATCTGGGGAACCTCTTCGTGGTCGCCGACCGCCGACGGGCCGGCGTCGGGTCGCTGCTCGTCGAGGCGGTCCTCACTGACGCCGCCGACCGGGGACTCGAACGCATCCTCGTGCACCCCAACGAGCCATCCCAGCCGTTCTGGCAGCACTCCCTTTTCGAGGAGGCGTCGGACCTCCTCGCGTGTCAGCTCTCGTGACCCCGGGGCCGGTCTCGACTCGAGGATCGGAGCGTCGTCTACGGCGCCGGCTTCTCCCACACCGACACGTGCTTCAGGCTGTCGCTCGTGAACGGCTCCCTGCCCCAGCCGCCCCAGCGCTCGCGCAGGCGCAGGCCCGCCATACGTGCCATCAGGTCGAGCTCCGCCGGCCAGACGTAGCGGTACGGCATGGAGAAGGTCTCGGCCCGGCCGGCCGCGACCCAGTAGTGGTGCGAGACGCCCCGCTGCTCGGCCACGTCGAATTCGTCGAAGCCGAGTCTGGTCGGGGTGACGGTGAAGGCGCGCACCGTGTCACCCGGGGGCAGGCGGCGAATCTGGGGCACCTCGACCTCCACCACGAAGCATCCGCCGTCCTCGAGGTGCCGCGCCACATTGCAGAAGCACTCGACCTGCTCCTCTTGGGTGGTCAGGTTCTCGATGGTGTTGAAGACGAGGTAGGCGAGAGCGAAGGACCCGTCCACTCGGGTCGACGCGAAGTCACCGACCGTCACCCCGATCGCTTCAGCACCCGGCTTCGCCCTCAACCGCGCCACCATGTCGGGTGACAGGTCGATCCCGTGCACCTCGACACCCCGCTCGCTGAGCGGCAGCGCGATGCGGCCGGTGCCGATGCCGAGCTCGAGGGCGGATCCGCCCCCCGCCAGATCGGCCAGGAGGTCGACCGTGGGGCCCACGACCGCAGGGTCGAACATCTCCGGCGAATCGGCGTCGTAGTTCTGCGCGATACGGCCCTCGAAGTGGTTCGTCCCCATCGGGCCGCTGTGCCAGGCCGCGGAGTCCGGGTGATCGGTGGTGTCGGCATGCCTCCCGGGCATCACCGCGCGGAGCCGGGCCAGCACCTGTTCCACCTCCGCCGGACCGTTGGTGTCGACCTCGACGACCGGCCAGTCGCCCGCCACCGGATCCGTCGCCTCGGGGTGCCAGATCTCCTCGTCGGACCGCTCGGCGTCGAAATGGCCGGGGTGACGCGTGCCCGAACGCGCCCGGTACCTCCCGCGCGCCGTCTCCCTGCTGCAGCGGCAGAACACCTCGACGGTCCGTCCCGGCAGGCCCCGGATCGACGGCAACGCCAGGGTGCGGTGGAAGTTGGCCTCCAGGACCGCTCCCGGCGGCGACGCGCCGGCGAGGGCGAACAGCACCTCCATGGCCGCCCGGCCCGCGCGGCGCGAGCCATCTGCGTCGGCCACGGGGAACGTCCCCATCACGGCCTCCTTGATCGCGTCCTTCGCCAGCAGCGGGAGCCCCAGCTCGGCGGCCAGGAGGGGGGCCAAGGTCGACTTGCCGCTCCCCGGCGGGCCCGACACCACGACAAAGAGGGGACTGGTCACGGCCGATGAGGGGGGGCGGCCCAGCCCCCTAGTCCGTCTTGACGACCAGCACGGCGCAGTGCGCCGCGTGGGCCACGGAGTTGGGCACGCTGCCGAGATACCGGCGGGCCCCCCGCATGCCCTTGCTCCCCACGACGATCAGGTCCGCGCCGACATCGGCGGCGGCGTTCAGGATCACGTCGTCGGCATTGCCCTGCGCTGCATGAGCCTCGACCTTCAGTCCCTCCCCGAAATTCTTGACCGCGGTCTCCCCCACTGCCCTCGCGGCCTCGTCGACCAAGGCCTGACCCGCCCCGGTGTCGACCAGCGGCGCGCCGGTCGCGGCCGCCATGCCGGAGCTGGGTGACCGTACGGCGGTCACGATGTGGAGCTCCGCGCCCCACGAGCGGGCGATGTCCGCGGCGGCCTGGACCGCCTTGTCGGCGGTGGGCGAACCGTCGGTTCCGACCACGACAATCTTGTACATAGGTTCGTCCCCTTCTCCGCTGGAGCGCTCAGCGTAGCTGGAGCGTGCCCACCTGTCCCCTCAGTCAGCCAGCGCCGCGTACGCCGCGTCCCAGAAGTCCACGAAGTGCGCTGGTGGCTCGGGCGAGGTCATCGCCCGTGAGGTGAGCAATATCCCGGTGATCCCGCGCACGGGATCGGTCGACCACGCCGTACCGGTGCCTCCGTTCCAGCCGAAGCCCCACGGAATCGGCGGCTCCCCGCTGACGGGTCCCGGTGCGGCCATGCCGTAGCCCCACCCCACGTGCTGACCGAGGAAGAGCGACGCCGAGCGCCGCTGCTCTGCTGTCAGGTGGTCACGGGTCATGTCCGCCACCGATCCGGGCGACAGCAGCGGCTCGCCCTGGTGCGTGCCGCCCGAGAGCAGCAGCGACACGAAGGCCCAGAGATCGTCGATCGTGGAGACGAGCATGCCCGCCGCGTTGGCCATGGCCGGCGGCTCGTTCCACCACCCGCCGACGGGCGGGTCGAGCACGGCGAGCGCACCGGTCTCCCCGTCGGGCATGTACGCCGTCGTGAACCGGCTCTGCTTGTCCGCCGGCACGCTGAACGACGTGTCCGCCATGCCCAGCGGCTCGAAGAGGCGCGCCCGCAGGAACGCCTCGAGCGAATGACCGCTCGCCCGCTCGAGCAGGATCCCCAGCACCTGCGCACCGGTGTTGTAACGCCACTCGGCACCCGGCTGGTGCAGCAGGGGCAAGGTGGCGAAGCGGGCGATCCACTCGTCGGATCCGAAGGGGGGCGGGGGCCACGGGGGCCCCAGGGTCATCAGCCCCAGCTCCGCCTCGGCGTCCTGAATCGGATAGGTGCCCGGCGGGGCCATGATGGCGCCGAAGCCGAGGCGGAAGGTCAACAGGTCCTCCACTGTGATGGGTCGCTCGGCCGGGACGGTGTCGTCCAGCCGGCCATCGAGGCTGCGCAGCACACGGCGGTCGGCCAGCTCCGGCAGCAGCGACTCGACGGGGTCGTCGAGCGAGAGCACGCCGTCGTCCACGAGTGCCATGGCGCCGGCGGCGGCGATGGGCTTCGAAATGGAGGCGATGCGGAAGATCGCGTCGCGTCGCAGCGGCGACGGGTCTCCGAGCGCAGCGGACCCGAGCACCTCGGTGTGCACGTCGCCGCCACGTGCCACCAGCGCCACGAGGCCCGCCACATCGCCGCCTTCGACGTGGGCGGAGAGGCGGTCGTGCAGTCGGCGCAACCCGGCGGGGTCGAGCCCCGAGGCGGTGGTCACGGCACGAGCAGCTGCTGCGGCCGAGGGGCCATGGCGACCAACGCTAGCGGTAAGGTCCGGGCATGGCGGCGTTCAGCGACGTCGAGCGGATCGCGTCATCGCTCCCAGAGGTGACCGAGGGGCAGCGGCACGGCAACCGGACCTGGTTCGTCTGCGGCACGGCGTTCGCCTGGGAGCGCCCGTTCTCCAAGGCCGATCTGAAGCGCTTCGGCGACACCCAGCCCCCGCCTGGCCCGATCCTGGCCCTCCGCACCTCGGACCTCGATGACAAGGAGGCGGTGCTCGCCACCGGCACCAAGGGGTTCTTCACCATCCCCCATTTCGACGGCTTCGCGGCGGTGCTGGTCGCCCTGCGCGTGGTCACGATGAAGCCCCTGCGCGAGTCGATCGTTGACGCCTGGCTGGCAGCGGCGCCCGAGCACCTGGCGAACACCTTCCTCGCCGGCGGGTAACCCTCAGACCCGCGGCACCCCGCACGAGTCGTTGAAGCGCAGCAGCACCCAGCGGTCCTCCGCCGGCACCCACTCCCACTCGGTCATGGACGCGTGCACGATGCGCACCCAGCCCCGCCGGTAGATCTCCGGCGGCACGCCGAGGAACCTGATCATGCACGCCTCGATGACCCCGGCGTGCACGGCGGCCACCACCAGCTCCCCCGGATGCCGGCCCACCACCTCGCGGACGGCGTCGGAGGCCCGCATGATGAACTCGGACCAGCTCTCACCTCCCGGCGCGATCGGGAGGCCCGGGTCGCGGTCCCAGTCCGGCACTCCGAAGGCCTCGACCACCTCCTCCCACGGCATGCCGTCGCACTGGCCCGGGTGCAGCTCGCACAGATCGCAGCGCTGAATGACCGGACCGAGGGCGTTGGGCCCCGAACCCACCACCGGCCGCAGGCGCTCCGCCGTCTCCGCGGCGCGCGGCAGCACGGAGGAATACAGGGCCGTCGCCTCCCGGAGCTCGCCGCTCTCGTAGAGCCGGTCGGCCAGGGCCGCCACCTGCCGGCGCCCCAGGTCCGTCAACCCGGTGCAGCCCTTGAGGCCTCCCACGACACGGTCGAGGTTGCACTGCGCCTGGCCGTGGCGTACCAGCACGATACGCGAAGCGCCGTCCTGGGGCGGGAAGATCCGCAGCACGCCGGCCTCCGCGCGCTCGTCGACCCTTTCCCCGCCGCCGCTGCTCACGTCAGGTTCCCGACGAAGTGCTCGAGCTGCCGGAGCGTCCGGCACTCCACCACGTCGTCGCAATGGGCGGCGTACTCGCCCACGATGGAGTCGCCCGACCCCCAGTAGTCGCGCGGCTCGGGATTCAGCCAGTAGACGCGACGCGCCCGCGCCTGGAGGTCCTCGAGCACCCACGATCCCGAGGCGTGGTAGTTGTTGCGCGCGTCGCCGAGCACCATGACGCTCGAGCGGGAGGTCACCTGGTCGCCCCAGCGCCGGTGGAACTCGGTCAGCGCGTGCCCGTAGTCGGAATGGCCGTCCACCCAGATGACGTCCGCCTCCAGATTGATGCGGGCCACCGCCTCGGCCGGGTCCACCACGCCCTCGAAGAACCGCGTCACCTCGTCGATCCCGTCCACGAACACGAAGCTGCGGACCTTGGAGAACTGCGAGGAAATGGCGTACACCAGGTGCAGGGTGAAGCGGGCGAAGCTGGCCACCGAGCCTGAGATGTCCGCGATCACGAAGATCTCGGGCTTGGCCGGGCGGGGGTGCCGGAAGCGCGGCTCAATGGGCACGCCGCCGGTCGACAGCGAGCGCCGCATGGTGGCCCGGAAGTCGAGCGGGCCTTTGCGGCCGTGGCGGCGCTTGCGGGCCAGGCGCACGGCCAACTTGCGGGAGAGCGGCTGCAGGGTGCGGTGCAGTAGCGCCAGCTCCTCTCGGGTGGCGTGCATGACGTCGATGTCCTCGGGCAGCGGCTTGCGCACGGAGCGGGCCAGGGCCTCGGCCCCGCGGTCCTCCACGAGGCGGCGCCGGATCTCGGTCTCGACGGCGCGGCGGAACTTCTCGATGCGCGCCTTGAACTCGTCCGCGGCCAGGCGCTCCTCAAGCTCGGTCAGCGACCCGCCCGCGGCGCCCGTCTGCGCCTGGCCCATCAGCTTCTCCAGGACGGCATCGAGGTCCAGGTTGCGCAGCGTCCGGTACAGGTAGTAGGTCCCCCCGACCGGACGCCCGGGCTCCATGCCGGCGTAGCGGTCGACCGCGTTGCGGGCCACCACGTTCATCAGCGCGGCGTCGGCCGAGAGCAGCGACTTGAAGAGCAGCTCGGCCAGCTCCTCGGGCGTCATCCCCTCGCCCGACCCGCCACCCTTCCACGAGCGGCCCTGGCCCGCCATGGCGCCCTGGCCCGCCTGCTCGCCCTCGCTCTCGGCTCCCTCGTCGTGGCCTTCCTCACCCTCGTCGCCGGCCCCGGCACCGCCGCTGCGCACGGCGAAGAACACCTCGAAGGCCGTCTCGAAGGCCCGCCAGTGGGCTGACGACTTCACGAGCGTGGCGGCGAGCGCGTACTTGAGCGCCTCGCGGTCCTCCAACGGGATGTGCTTGACCGCCTCGGCGGCATCGAGGTGCTCCGTGAGGGAGACGGGTAGCCCGGAACGGCGCAGCTCGGTGACGAACCCGGAGAGGAGGTCGAGCACGCGGCCCTCAGCCCGACGAGGCCGACAGCAGCTCCTTGCTGGCCCGCTCGATGTCGGCTTGGTACTTCAGCAGGATGTGCAGCGTGTCCTTCGCTCCCGCGGCGTCGATCGTCTCCACGCCGAGCAGCACCAGTGTGCGGGCCCAGTCCAGCGTCTCGGACACCGACGGCGCCTTTCGCAGCTCGAGCGTGCGCAGTGAGCGCACGATCCGGGCCACCTGGTCGGCCAGCTCCTCGCTGATGCCGGGCACCTTGGCCCGGACGATTTCGCGCTCACGGTCGAGGTCGGGGTAGTCGACGTGCAGGTAGAGGCAGCGCCGCTTCAGCGCCTCGGAGAGCTCGCGCGTGTTGTTCGACGTGAGGAACACCATGGGCAGCTGCGTGGCCCGCACGGTACCGAGCTCGGGGATGGAGACCTGGTACTCGGAGAGGATCTCGAGCAGCAGGGCCTCGGTCTCGAGCTCGACCCGGTCCACCTCGTCGACGAGGAGCACCACCGGCTCGGTGGCACGGATCGCCTCGAGCAGAGGGCGGGTCAGGAGGAAGTCCTCGGAGAAGATGTCCTCCTCCAGCTCGGACCAACTCGGGCCCTCCTCCTCCGCCTTGCCGTGCTCCCCCGCCTGGATGCGCAACAGCTGCTTGCGGTAGTTCCACTCGTAGAGCGCCTTGGACTCGTCGAGACCCTCATAGCACTGGAGCCGGATCAGCCGCGCCCCCGTCAGGTCCGCCACCGACTTGGCCAGCTGCGTCTTCCCCGTCCCCGCCGGGCCCTCGACGAGCACCGGCTTGGCCAGCCGGTCGGCCAGGAAGACGACACCACTGATCGAGTCGTCGGCCAGGTAGCCGACCTGGGCCAGGCCGCCCCGCACCGCGTCCAGTGACCCGAACCGAGGAGGCCCCGATTCGGGCAGTCCCAACGCTGCGTTCCCACCACTCACCGGCGCACCTGCCCGTCACCGCGCACGACCCACTTCAACGTCGTCAGCTCCTTCACTCCCATCGGCCCACGGGCGTGCAGCTTCTGGGTGGAGATCCCCACCTCGGCGCCGAGCCCGAGCTCCTCACCGTCGACGAACCTCGTCGACGCGTTCACCAGCACCGCCGCTCCGTCAACCTCGGCAACGAAGCGGTCCGCCACCCCCACGTCGGAGGTGACGATCGCCTCGGAGTGCCCCGAGCTGTAGCGGGCGATGTGCGCAATGGCGTCACCCACGTCGTCGACCATCCCGATCGCCACCACCGGTCCCAGGAATTCCATGGCGAAGTCGCTCTCCATCGCCGGCACGGCGTCGGGCACGACGGCCCGCACACGCTCGTCGGCCCTGATCTCGACCTCCGCGGCGGTGAGCGAGTCCGCCAGGCCGGGCAGGAAATCCGCCGCCACGCTGGCGTGCACCAGAATGGTCTCGACCGCGTTGCAGACCCCGAAGCGGTGCGTCTTGGCGTTGACCGCCAGCTCGTGCGCCATGGCCAGGTCGGCGGCACCGTCGATGTACAGGTGGCAATTCCCGTCGCCGTCGAGCACGTAGGGCACCGTGGCGTGCTCGACCAGCGACTCAATGAGCGACTTGCCGCCGCGCGGGATCAGGCAGTCGATGAGCCCGCGCAGCTGCATGAAGGCGATCGCCGTCTCGTGCGAGGTGTCCTCCACCAGGGCGACTGAGTCCTCGGGCAACCCCGCCTTGCCGGCGGCCCGGCGCAGCAGCGCCACGATGGCCCGGTTGGAGTCGATGGCGGATGACGAGCCGCGCAGGAACGCCGCGTTCCCCGCCTTGAGGCACAGGCCGGCGGCATCGCTCGTCACGTTGGGGCGGTTCTCGTAGATCACGCCGACCACGCCGAGCGGCACCCGCACCCGGGTCACCCGCAGGCCGTTGGGCCGCACCCAGCCCTCGGTGACCTCGCCCACCGGGTCGGGCAGGGCCGCCACCTTGCGCAGGCCGCGTGCCATGGCCCGGACGCGCTCCTTGGTCAGGTGCAGCCGGTCCCGGGCCGCCTCGGTCATGCCGGCCGCCTCGGCCCGCTCCAGGTCGACCCGGTTGGCCGCCACCAGTGACGACCGCTCGTCCTCCAGGAGGTCCGCGGCCAGACGCAGCGCGTCGTCCCGCATCGAGCTGGGCGACCTCGCCACCACGCGCGCCGCCGCATGGACGCGGCCCGCGAGCTGCTCCAATGCAAGCGAGGTCATCGGGTCAGGTTACAAGGACGAGGTCGTCCCGGTGCACGACGACCTGACTGCGCCTTCCCATCCACTCCCCTGACCGCTCCGCGTGGAGTCGGACCAGGCCCTTGGCGAAGACCCGCCCGTCGGGCCCGGCGATCTCGACGGCATCCTCGGGGCGGAAGCTGCCGCTGACCGCGATGACGCCGGCGGCCAGGAGCGAGCGCCCACGCTCGGTCAGCGCCGTGCGCGCCCCCTCGTCGACCGTGAGGCTCCCGGAGGATCCCAGGGCGAAGGCGATCCACAGCTTGCGGGCCGAGAGCCGGCCCTCCCGGGCCCGGAACACCGTCCCCACCCCCGCCTCCCCGGCGAGGGCGGCGGCCACCACGCCTGGGCGCCCGGCGTCGGCGATCACGGTCTGTACGCCCGACCAGGTGGCAATCTTGGCCGCGGCCAGTTTCGACGCCATACCGCCGCTGCCGAGCGCGCTGCCCGGACCGCCGGCCAGGCGCTCCAGTTGGTGGTCGATCTCGACGACCTCCTCAATGAGCGACGCCTCCGTGTCGCGCCGGGGATCGGCGGTCAGGAGGCCGGGCGTGTCGGTGAGCAGCACGAGCAGCTCCGCGCCGACCAGGTGCGCCACGAGAGCGGCCAGGCGGTCGTTGTCGCCGAAGCGGATCTCCTCATCGGCCACGGCGTCGTTCTCGTTGACGACCGGGACGACACCGAGGTCGACCAGGTGGCGCAGGGTCCCCCGCGCGTGCAGGTACTGCGTGCGGTGCACGAAGTCGAGCGGCGCCAGGAGCACCTGGCCCGCCAGCACACCATGGGGGTCGAGGCCGTCCTGCCACAGGCGCATGAGGCGGTGCTGGCCCACGGCGGAGACCGCCTGGAGAACGGCCGGGTCCGACGGCCGCTGCTCGCCACGGCCGAGCGCCGCCCAGCCGGCGGCGATGGCACCAGAGGTGACCACCACCACGGTGTGGCCGGCCCGGCGCGCCGCGGCGACCTCGTCGCACAGTCTGGCCACCGTCGCCTCCGTGACCGACGAGGAGCCCACCTTCACAACGGCGATCACGAGTCCTCCCCCCAGGTGAAGGTCATGGTGCCCACGGTCACCTCGTCGCCGTCGCGAACGCCCGCCCGCGCCAGGGCGCGATCGACCCCGAGCCGCCGCAGCCGCCGCACGGCCTCGGTCTGCGCGCCCTCGTCGTTGAGGTCGGACAGCGCCACCGCACGCTCGGCGGCCCGACCGACCACCACCCATGCGCCATCGCCGGCCCGCCGCACGTCCACGCCCTCGGGTGCGGGCCGGTGCACGACGATCTCGCTCGACGCCGCCTCGGCCGCCTCGGCCCGCGTGTCCTGCACGACACCGGCGAGCCTCTCGACCAGGGCACCGACGCCCTCGCCGGTCGCCGCTGAGAGGACCATGTCGCACGCGTCCTCGTCGTCGGACGCGATGTCGGCCTTGCTGCCCACCACCACCCGCGGGCGGTCGAGAAGCTCGGGGCGGTAGGAGTCGAGCTCGGAGAGCAGGATGCGCAGCTGGGCCGACGGGACGTCGCCCCCGAGCTCGGGCGCGGCGAGGTCGAGCAGCACCACGAGCACCCGCGCCCTCTCAATGTGGCGCAGGAACTGATGCCCGAGCCCCTTGCCCCCGGCCGCGCCCTCGACGAGGCCGGGTATGTCGGCCATGACGAACTCGGTGCCGTCGCGCACCCCGCCCACCCGGACGACGCCGAGGTGTGGTTCCAGGGTGGTGAACGGGTAGTCCGCGATCTTCGGCTTGGCGGCCGACACGGTCGAGATCAGCGTGGACTTGCCGGCGTTGGGGAAACCGACCAGCGCCACGTCGGCCATCAGCTTGAGCTCCATGTCCAGCCAGAACTCCTGCCCCTTCTCCCCCTGCTCGGCGAAGGCCGGTGCCCGTCGCTTGTTGGACAGGAAGCGCGCGTTGCCCCGCCCGCCCTGGCCGCCTTCGGCCACCATGAACCGGGCACCCTCTGTCGCCAGATCGCAGACCACCGCGCCGTCCCGGTCGCGCACCACGGTGCCCACCGGCACCGGCACCTCCAGGTCCTTGCCGCGCGCGCCGTGCCGCTTGGAGCCCGAGCCGTGCACGCCGTCGGTGGCGCGCCGAAAGGGATGGTCGCGGAAACCGAGCAGGGACGACTCGTTCACGGACGCGATCAGCCACACATCACCGCCGTGGCCCCCGTCGCCCCCGTCAGGGCCGCCCCGGTCGACGTGCGCCTCACGGCGCCACGAGACCGCCCCGGCTCCCCCGTCGCCGGCGCGCGCGTGCAGTTGGGCCTGGTCGACGAATCCGGGCATGGGAGGAAAGCCTAAGAGCCGAGCAGGCGGCGGGCGCGTTGCCCGACTTCTGCTCGGGCCTGCTCACCGTCGATCAGGGTGCACCGGCTTGCTTCGACGACGCATGCCCCGCCCACCCAGACGTCGGTCACCAGGTACCCCGCCCCTGCCCAGACCAGGTGGCCCAGGAGCTCGGCGTCGGTGACCGAAGGTGTGAACCGCGCATCGTCGGTGCGCAGGCGGATCAGGTCCGCCGGCCGGCCCACTTCGAGCGAGCCCACCGGGAGGCCCAGCGCCTCCCCACCACCCCGGGTGGCCAGGCGCAATGCCCCGGCCGAGCTCACTGCACCCGGGTCGGTGGCGGAGGCGCGGGCCAGTAGGGCCGCCAGCCGCATCTCGTCCCACAGGTGCAGGTCGTCATTGGAGGCGGGCCCGTCGGTGCCGAGGCCCACCCGCACACCGCGGTCGAGCAGCGCGCGCAGCGGCGCGATGCCCGCCCCCAGCTTCCCGTTCGATCCCGGGCAGTGCGCAACCGCCACATCGTGCCCGGCGACGAGCGCCAGGTCGGCGTCGTCGAGCCACACCGCGTGGGCCGCCAGGACGCGGCCCTCGAGCGCTCCCTCGGACTCCAAGACGGCGGGCGCGCTCATGCCGTAGCGCTCGCGCACCTGCTCGCACTCGGACACCGTCTCGGAGAGGTGGATCTGCAGCAGCGCGTCGCGCCGCTGCGCCTCCTCGGCAATGGCGCGCAGCCCCTCGCGCGGCACGGAGTAGACGGCATGCGGCCCGAAGCCGAGGTGGAGTCGGCCTTCCCTGCCCTCCATCGCGTCGAACAGCCGGCAGGCCTCCTCGAGCAGGTCCTCCCACCCGTTCCGGGGTGCCCCGGGCACGTCGAAGATCCCCGGCGTGAACATGGCGCGGATCCCCGAGTCGATCACCGCGGCGGTGACCGGTTCGGGATGGCGGTACTGCTCGCAGGTGGTCGTGACACCGTTGCAGAGCAGCTCGGCCGCGCCGAGCGCCATGCCCCAGTACACGTCCTCGTCCTGCAGCAGCGCCTCGCGCGGCCAGACGGTCTCGCTCAACCAGCGGTCGAGCGGCAGTCCGTCTCCCGCGCTGCGCACGAGGGTCATCGGGGAGTGGCCGTGGCAGTTCACGAGCCCGGGCATGAGCAGGCCGCCGAGTTGGCGCACCTCGGTCCCCACGGCCGCCGGCACCTGCCAGGGGTCACCGACCCACGAGATCAGCCCGTCGTCGATCTCGACCGCGCCCGGGAGCAGCATGGTGTCCTCGGCGTCGACGGTGAAGACGGCGTCGGCCACCAGCCGCAGCGTCATGGAGCGCCGACGAACAGGCGGCCCGACAGGTCGCGCGAGACGTGGATCGCCTCCTCGCCACCCTCCACCGTCACCTCGACGTTGCCCTCGGGGTCACGGCCTCCGACACGGGCGACGACGCCGGGGATGAAGCCGCCCTCGTCGAGCAGCGTCAGCGAGCCGAGGTTGAGCTCCACCTCCTCGCTGATGCGGAACAGCCGCACCCGCTCCCCCACGCCGACCTCCGCCAGGGGCCGCGTCGGGACCGCTGGTGCGGGTGAGCCCGATCCCGGGATCGGGTTGCCGTGCGGGCACGTGGCAGGGTCGCCCAGCAGCTCGACCAAGCGAGCCTCGACATCGTCGGAGATCACGTGCTCCCACCGCCCCGCCTCACGGTGCACCTTGTGCCACTCGAGCCCGATGACGTCGACGAGCAGCCGCTCGGCCAGGCGGTGCTTGCGCACCACCTTCTCGGCCAGCGCCCGCCCACTGTCGGTGAGCGAGAGTCGCCTTCCCTCCCGGGTCACGTACCCGTCCTCGGTGAGCCGGTCGAGCATCTCGGACACCGAAGGGGCGGAGCGGCCCAGGCGCTCCGCGATCCGGGCCTGGATCACCGGCACGCCTTCCTCCCCCAGGGCGAGCATGGTCTCGAGGTACTCCTCGACGGGCGGGTGGAACTCCTGCGGCGTGTGGGCGCCGTGCTCAGGCATGGCAGTGGTCCCCGTCCGACGACGGGGGCACGTCGAGTGCGGGGTTGCGGTCGAAGAAGCCGAAGGGGATGAGCGAGAAGCCCGTGTACTCAACGGGCATGACCGGCCAGTCCTCGGGCCGCGGGATGTGGGTGATCCCGAAGCTGTGCCACAGGACGATGTCGGTGTCGACCACGTCCCGGTCCCGGGCCGTCCACGCCGGGAGTCCCGCCCCGCCCTCGTGCTGGTTGGGGTAGTCGCCTGCCGCGCGCCGCTCTTCGGGCGAGAAAGGGGTGACCCACAGGTTGTGCGCCGCGAAGGCGGCGCGCCGGCCGATGCTCGACTCGGGGCCGGCGAGAAGCGTCGGCGTGGCGGACGGCAGGAGCTTGTAGGCGGTGGGCTGGCCCAGGCCGTTGTGCCGGCTGCGGTTGGCGATGCGCCACGTGCGCGAGCGCGACGGGTCGGCGCTGCGCCGGGCCCTCAATTCGGTCTCGAGCAGCGTGGTCGTGGTGCCGAAGGCGCTGCCGACGGGGTTCCCGTCGCCGGTGGGCGAGGGCACCGCGTCGACCTCGAAGACTGCGTTGTCCGGCCCGTCGATCTCGATATCGAGCCGGACGTTGAACAGGTGCTGGTGGTAGGGCGCCGCCAGGCCCGGGGCCACCATGCGTGCGTGCTCCCCGGGGTCGTCGCCCTCGACCGCCATGGTCGACATGATCCCGGTGAGCTTCACCTCGAGCTGCATGGTGCCGTCGAGATAGAAGTACCAGTAGAACCCGTACTCGTAGTTGCCCACGGTGGCGATGGAGCTGACGACGAGGCGGCGCGACCGTCGCACCTCGCTGCGGCCCGAGACCATGTCGACGTGCTTCCAGAGGATGGAGTAGTCCTCCTCGTGCATGCAGATGGCGTTCGACTTCGTGTGCGGCTTGCCCCGCTCGTCCGCGAAGACGTCGTCGAAGTAGTGGATCTCGCCCAGGCAGTCGCATCCCAGGGTCAGCGAGTTGGCCATGCGCCCGAGTCCCCATTCACCGGCGTCGAACGCACTCTTCCACCAGTGCATGGGGCTGGGGTGCCCGTAGGGCACCACCATCTCGCTCACCGAGGCGCGGTAGACGATTGGCCGCACCCTGCCGCCGTCCTCGTAGCCGATGGTCGAGAGGACCAGGCCCTCGAGCGGGTCCATGTTCACCCGCAACGACCACTTCTGCCACTTCACCAGGTTGCCGTCCACCTCGAAGCTCGGGCCCTCGGGCTGGGTGATGCTGAGGGGCTTGAGGTCGGTGCGCAGCGGGCCGTTGTGCTCGGGGTAGTAGCTCCCCGAAGTGGGCGGGATGGGGACGGTGCCGTAGTCGAGCACCTCGAGCACCTCGCCCCGCCCCATGTCGACGATGGCCAGCAGCCCTTCGAGCGGGCGGGCATAGCCGTTGTCGTCGGCCGACTCGCGCAGGTAGGCCAGGCACTTGGTGATGCGACGCCGCTTCTCGTGCTCGAGCCCGAAGGTCCCCGCCGGCCACGGGTCGACCTGGACCAGCGAGCGGTCCACCACCCCGCGGCGGTCGAGGGCGGCGTTCCATTCCTCGCACTCCGCCAGCGCGAGCTGTGCCGCGTATGCCTCCTCTATCTGCAGCGGCGGGCGGACGTCCTCGACGACCTCCCAGCGCACCACCTCGCCACCGGTAACCGAGACGACCGCCTCGACCACGTCGGCCTCGGGACCCTGCAGCAGCACCATGCGTACCTGGCGGTCGAGGCGCGCCGAGGCCCCCGGCTCGCCGCTGTCCACCGCCCGCACGACCTCCTTGGGAGGATCGCACAAGGCCACGTAGGCGAAGCGAAGGGCATCGTTCGCCACGGCGGCCCGACCACTGTCGAAGACGATCTGGCGCGCCGCCTTGATCTCGTCCCCCGTCAGGGGCGACAACGGGTGCAGCGACACCGGGGTGGGAACGGCAGCGGTCGGCATTTGCGCCATGGTACGTGGCGGATGGCCGCGGGCCGCCTACCATGCCTGGCATGGACGATGCGGCCGAGCGTGCCGCCCGCAGCGCCCACGAGCTGGCCCGTCGCACCGGCACGGACCGTCACGACGTCCTGGTCGTGCTCGGCAGCGGCCTCGCCGGCGTGGGCGAGATCCTGGGGGCCGGGGGACCCTCGCTCCCGCTCGACACCCTGCCCTACTTCCCCCGCTACACCGCCGCCGGGCACCGGGCCCAGGGCTGGTCGGTCGACATCGCGGGGAGGCGGGTCCTGGTCTTCGGTGGTCGCTGTCACCTCTACGAGGGCGTGCAGCCCGAGGAGGCCGTCCATCCCCTGCGCACCGGTGTGGCCGCCGGCTGCGGCACCGTCATCCTGACCGCTGCCGTCGGGGGCATACGCCCCGACCTGGCCGCCGGGTCGATCATGGTCGTGGAGGACCAGCTCAACCTCACCGGGTGCAGCCCGCTGAGCGGTCCCGACTTCGTCGACATGGCCGACGCCTACTCGCCCTCGCTGCGCCGTCTGGCCCTGGCCACGCCCGGACCTGCGGCCCCCGGGCTCTCCCCCCGGCCCGGCGTCTACGCCCAGGTGCTCGGGCCCCAATTCGAGACTCCCGCCGAAGTCGCCATGCTGCGCACCGCGGGGGCGGACGTGGTGGGCATGTCGATGGCACTCGAGACGATCGCCGCCCGGCGGGCCGGGGCCGAAGTCCTGGGCCTGGCCGTGGTCACCAACGCGGCCGCCACCGCCGCCGTCAGCACCGAGATCGCCGGCATCGGGGCCGTGGGCGACGCCACCGCCCCCACCGTCGCCGAGATCGTCCGCCACGTCGTAGTGTCACTCCCGTGACCACCGCACCGACCGGCGTCGACCATGTGGCGATCAACGTCCCCGACGTCCCGGGGGCCATCGCGTTCTACACCGAGAAGATGGGGCTCATCCAGAATTTCACCCGGCCCGACTTCGGTTTCGCCGGGGCCTGGCTCGATACCGCCAACGGGCAGCAGGTGCACCTCATCGAGCTGCCGGCGCCCCCCAACGTGGGCCAGCACTTCGCCCTCGTGTACGACGACCTCGACGTGGTCGTGCCCGAGCTCCGTGGCCGGGGCCTCGAGGTGACGGACCCCGTGCCGGTGGGTGAGACCGGCCGCCGGCAGGCCTTCACCAGCGACCCGTGGGGCAACGGGATCGAGCTGCACCAGCGCCCCGTATAGGAGATCGGCCCGGACGGACTCGACGCGCCGGGCGCGCCGTGGGCTACTCGCCCGAGATGATGCTGATGTGCTTGCGCCCGCGGCGCTCGCCGAACTTCACCACGCCGTCGGCCGTGGCGAACAGCGTGTCATCGCCGCCGCGGCCCACGTTGGCGCCGGGGTAGAACTTGGTGCCGCGCTGGCGCACCAGGATGGAGCCGGCGGTCACCGTGGTGCCGTCGAATTCCTTGACCCCCAGGCGCTGCGCCGCCGAGTCGCGGCCGTTGCGGGTGGACCCGCCACCCTTGGTCTTCGACATGTCGGACTCCTCGGACTCCCCCGGCCTCAGCCGGCCGCCGTGATGGCGGTGATCTCCAGCGTGGCGTAGTGCTGGCGATGGCCCCACCGGCGGCGCTGGTTGGACTTGGACTTGTAGGTCATGGCGTTGATCTTGGGGCCCAGCTCCGAGCCCACGACCTTGGCCGTGACGGAGGCACCCGCCAGCTGCTCGGGCGTGGCCAGCACGGTCCCGCCGTCGACCACCAGGACGGGCTCCAGCGACACCTCGGCGCCGATCGGCTGGCCGAGCAGTTCCACTCGGACGCGCTGGCCCTCGGCAACCCGCTCCTGCTTTCCTCCAGACCTGATGACGGCATACATAAGGGTGAGATCCTAGCGCAGGACGGAATCGTCGAGGGTCACGCCCCTGCCACCGCAGACGGCGCACTCGGTCGAGAGGGTCTCGAGCAGGCCTTCCGAGACCCGCTTGCGGGTCATCTCGACCAGCCCCAGCTCGGAGATGTCGAAGACCTGGGTCCGGGTCTTGTCCCGGGCCAGCGCGTTGCGCAGTGACGCCGCCACCCTGTCCCGGTTCTCCCGGATCTCCATGTCGATGAAGTCGATCACGATGATGCCGCCGATGTCCCGCAGCCGCAGCTGCCGGGCCACCTCCTCGGCCGCCTCCAGGTTGTTGCGGAAGACGGTCTCCTCCAGGTTCGTCTTGCCGACGTTCTTCCCCGTGTTGACGTCAATGACGGTCAGCGCCTCGGTGCGCTCGATGATGAGCGACCCGCCCGAGGGGAGCCACACCTTGCGGTCGAGCGCCTTGTGGAGCTGCTCGTGCACGTGGTAGCGCTCGAAGATCGGGAGGCCCTCCACCTCGGGGTCGTAGTACTCGACCCGGTCCGACAGCTCGGGGCTGACCGCCCGGACGTAGTCGCGCACCTGCTCGAAGAGCTCCAGGTCGTCGATCACGACGCCCCGGTACTCCGCGTTGAGCTCCTCGCGCAGGATCCGTACCGACAGCTCGGGCTCCCGGTAGAGGAGGCCCGGGACATCGGACTTCTTGGCCTGGGACTCAATGGCGTTCCACTGCTCCAGCAGGGTGGTCACGTCGCGTTGCAACTCGTCGGCCGAGACCCCCTCGGCCGCCGTGCGCACGATCATGCCGTGGCCGGCCGGCTTCACCTCGTCGATGATGCGACGGAGCCGCCGCCTCTCGGTGTCCCCCAGGCGCTTGGAGATGCCGAACGCGCTCGAGTTGGGCACGAGGACAGCGAAGCGGCCGGGCAGCGAGACCTCCTGGGTCAGCCGGGCGCCCTTGGCTCCGATCGGGTTCTTGGTGACCTGGCACAGGATGGTCTGTCCCGCCTTGAGCACGTCCTCGATCCGGGGCTGCGACGACGACGCCCCACCCTCGATGTCGTCCCGGTCGTAGCGCACGTCGCCGCGGTACAAGACGGCGTTCTTGGGGATGCCGATGTCGACGAAGGCGGCCTCCATGCCGGGCAGGACGTTCTGGACCCGCCCCCGGTACACGTTGCCGTCGATCTGGCTCGTGTCGTCGGCCGCCCGGGACACGTAGTGCTCAACCAGGGTCCGACCCTCCAGCATGGCGATCTGGGTCATGTGGGGCTGCACGTGCACGCAGACGAGGTACCGCCCCACCTGCTTGGAGCGGCGCTCCCGAGCCGGCCGGCGCCGGCTCCGCGCCCGCTTGGCCTCCCCGTCCGGACCCTCGGGGGCGGTCCCCTCCTGCTTTGGCCCCGTGGGCGTGGGCCGCACCAGCGGCACCACGGGCGCCGCGGCCTGCGGGGGCGGCGGCGCGGCAGGAGCCGGTCGGGTGTCCCCGATCTTCGGCTTGTGCTGGGTCGCCGGGCGCGCCGCGTCGGGGGGGCTAGTGCCTCCCGACGCCTCCCGGGGGGGACCCTCCGGGGTCTGGCTGATTTCCGTCTCGGACATGAGGGAAAGCCCTCCTCGCGTACTGTGCCGCGTCCGCGCCGGTCCCGGGCCCGCTCACGGAGAGGGGCTCGAACCGTTCGCCGTCGCGTTCGATCCATTGATGCGTTCGACAGGCCCCTCCGAGCATCGCGTCGGTGTCGAGGGCCGCTACCAGGTCGGCCGGACGGACGCCACGCGGGTGCGTGGCCAACTCCGCCCAGAGATGACCGTTGGGGCTGGTCACGGACAGTGCCAGGATGGCCGGGCGGATGTCGTCTTCGGCCTGACGACCCTTCCGCTCCCGCCGGACAGTGAGAATGGGAGCAGCGAGTACCTTTTCGACCCGCTCCTGCAGCTCCTCACCTGGCACTCCGAGCACCTCCAGCTCCCAATCGCACGATGCTACCTCCTGCTGCAGCGAACCCTCGGCTTCTCCGACCAGGGCGGCCGCCTCCACGTCGATCCCCACGGGCAGCAGGGCGCTCAGGGCCTCAGGCAGCGCCGCGACCGGGATCTCACCGGGCTCGACCGGCCCGAGGCGCACGTCGAGGTACTCGCCGCGGGACTCGCAGCCCGTGGGCAGGGCCAACCCGAAGCTCACCAGGGGGTGTGGCACGAAGCCCTGTGAGTAGGCCACGGGCAACCGGCTTCGCCGCAATGCCCGTTCCCACATCCGCGCCACGTCCCGGTGGCTCGTGAAGCGGATCTTCCCGGCCTTCGTGAAGCGCAGGCGAAGGCGGCGCTGCGCTGGTGGTTCTTGGGCCTCAGGAGGCACGGGTGACCAGGCGGACGGGGATGCGGTCCCCGACGCTGAGGTCCTGGCCCGTCCCCTGGCTACCTCCCGCCGGTGGGACCGGTGACGCCACCACGTGCTCGAGGCCGAACCCGGTACAGGCCCCGCAGTCGTAGCACGGGGTCCAGCGGCAGTCCTCGACGGCCACCCGGGCCAGCGCGTCCAACCAGTCGCCCCAGAGGAAGTCCCTGTGCAGCCCCGCCGAGATGTGGTCCCAGGGCAAAGCCTCGTCGGCGCCCCGTTCTCGATGGCACACTTCCTCGACGCTGAGACCCTCGGCGGCCAAGGCCGCTTCCCACAGCGAGAGGTCGAAGCGCTCCGACCACTCCTGGAACGTGCCGCCGGCCCGCCAGACCCGCTCGATCACGGCCCCCATGCGCCGGTCGCCTCGGCTCGCCAGCCCCTCGGCGACCGAGGCGGACGGCTCGTGCCAGCGGATCGTGAGGCCGCGGGAGCGCCGGGCCGCTTCGCGCAGCAGCACCACCTTGCGCTCCAGTTCGGCCACGGTGTCCTGCCCGAACCACTGGAAGGGCGTGTGCGGCTTGGGCACGAAGCCACCCACGGAGGCCACCACGGTCACGGACTTCTGATGCTTGCGGCCGATCTCCACGCAGCGGGCTCCGAGCTCCGCGATTCCGAGCACGTCCTCGTCGCGCTCGGTCGGGAGCCCGATCAGGAAGTAGAGCTTGATCCGTCGCCAGCCTTGGCTGAAGGCCGCGTCGACCGCGCCGTACAGGTCCTCCTCGGTGATCAGCTTGTTGATCACCGTGCGCATCCGCCACGTGCCGCCCTCGGGTGCGAAAGTGAGGCCGGTGCGGCGCACCTTTTGGATCTGCGCCGCCGTGCCCACCGTGAAGGCGTCCACCCGCAGCGACGGGAGGCTGACCGAGACCCGCCCCCCGTGGACCGGGTCGTCGACGATGTCACGCACGGTGTTCTCGATGTCCGAGAAGTCGGCCGTGGAGAGCGAGGTCAGGGTCACCTCGTCGTGCCCGCTCCACTCGAGCCCGCGGTGCACCATCTCCTGCACCTGCTCGGCCGGACGCTCGCGCACGGGCCGGGTGATCATGCCGGCCTGGCAGAAGCGGCAGCCGCGCGTGCAGCCGCGGAACACCTCGACGTTCAGGCGGTCGTGGACCACCTCGGTCAACGGCACCAGCGGCCGGGACGGGTAGGGCCAGTCGGCCAGGTCGGCGACGGTCCGCTTGGCCACCTCGCCCGGCACACCCGGCCCCGCGGGCAGGACGGACATCAGCCGCCCGTCCTCGTAGGTCGGCGTGTACAACGCGGGCACGTACACCCCCTCGAGCAGCGCCAGCGACCGCAGCAGCGCGTCGCGGTCACGCCCCTCCGGGGGTGATTCCTGCAGCCAGGCAGCCACCACCTCGTTGACCTCGCCCACGGCCTCCTCCCCGTCGCCCAGCACGAAGGCGTCGACGAAGTCGGCCAGCGGCTCGGGGTTGAAGGCACAGTGGCCGCCCGCCACGACGAGGGCGTCGTTGCCCGTTCCGGTCCGCCGCGTGCAGCGGGAGGCCCGCCAGGTCGATCAGGTTGACCACGTTCGTGTAGACGAGCTCGGCCGACAGGTTGAAGGCCAGCACGTCGAAGGCGGCCGCGGGCAGGTGCTGCTCCACGCTGAAGAGGGGCACGCCGGCGGCCCGCATGGCCGCCTCCATGTCGACCCACGGCGCGTAGGCGCGCTCGGCCAGCGCGTCGGGACGCCCGTTGAGGATCTCGTAGAGGATCTGCAGGCCCTGGTTGGGCAGGCCGATCTCGTAGGTGTCGGGGTAGAGCAGGAGCCAGGCCACCTTGCCGGGGCCGTGCTCGGGGTACACGGACCCCTGCTCGCCGCCGATGTAGCGGGCCGGCTTGGTCACCGTGGGCAGGAGGCGCTCGATCGTCGGCCAGAGGGTCTCCATCGGCCACAACCCTACGGGACGCTCATCCCCCGCCCGTCGTCGTGCTGGTCGTCGTGCTGGCGGCCGTCCCCGTCGTTCCCGCCAACCGGCCTCGTGGTCGTCGTGGTCGTGGTCGGCGTCCCGAGTGGCGGGTTCGGCGTGGGCGCGGTCTGGCTGGGCGGGCTGGCGGGGGTCGGCGTCTTCGCCTCGGCGCTGATGGGGTTGGCGGCGATGTAGTCGAAGATGTTGCGCACCAGCGGGGCGGCGGCCTGGGCGCCATAGCCGCCCTGGTCGATCACCGCCAGGACGAGGTAGGTGGGGTTTGGGTTGGGGCCGAAGGCGACGAACCAGCTGTTGGGCTCCTCGCCCTGCTGGTTCGAGGCCGTGCCCGTCTTGCCCGCCAGGTTCCACGAGGACGGGAAGCCCTGGAAGTCGCCGTACGCCGTGCCCGAGCGGTTCGAGATGACGCCCTCGAACCCCTGGAGCATCGCCGAGTAGTTGGCCGGGGAGATGGCCACGTGCCCGGTGACCTGCGGGACGATCTTCTTGACGACCTTGCCGGTCACAGGGTTGACGATCGCGGAGGCGACCTGGGGCGCGTAGCGGGTCCCGCCGTTGGCGAAGGTCGAGTAGGCGACGGCCTGCTCAATCGGGGTCAGGACGGTCTCGCCCTGCCCGAACGCCATCTCGATGTTGTCACCGGTGAACCAGGACGCCGCATAGGGGAAGGCCTTGGGCGCCTCGGCGTGCAGCTTGGCCCGGAGGAGGTAGCTGTCGACCCGCCCCTGTGCTTCCCCGGGGAGGTCGATGCCGGTGATCGTCCCCTCGCCGTACTGGGTCGCCTCGTTCTGGATGGGCGTGTCTCCGTAGGTGCCGCGGTCGGTCCAGAACGTCTGGCCGAGGTTGTAGAAGAACGAGTCGCTCGACACGGTGAGCGCGCCCGTGACGTCGTAGACGCCACCGCTGTCGCCCGGGTCGTCGTGCAGGACGCACCCCGTGTCGTTGTTGACCCCGGGCGCCGGGCAGCCGACGATCTTGAAGGTGCCAGTGTCGTCGAAGGGGGTGGTGGGCGCGATGAGGCCGTCCTGGAGCGCGGCGGTGGCCGTGACGAGCTTGAAGGTCGACCCCGGCGTGTACTGACCCTCGATGGCGTTGTTGTTCTCCGCGCCCGACGCTGCCAGCGCGGCGTAGTTGGCCGAAGAGATCCCCCCCACCCACTCGTTGAGGTCGAACGTGGGGTACGAGGCGAGCGCCAGCACCTGGCCGTTCTGGGGGTTCATCACGATCACGGCGCCGTTGGGGGCCGACGGCAGCCGTCCCCCGTCCACCTGGTCAGGCGTGTGGCGGTCGGCCAGGATCTGCTTCTGGAGGTCGTTCTCGACCTCCTGCTGCAGCCCGGTGTCGACGTTGAGCACGACCGTGTCACCGATCTGGGGGGCGGTGGTGCTGATGGTGCCGACCACGGTGCCGCTGGCGTCGACCGAGAGGGCCTGACGCCCGTCGACGCCCCGCAGATAGGGCTCGTACTGGGCCTCGATCCCCGACACGCCGACCTGGCTGCCCTGCGTGTAGCCCTCGTTGGGGTGGGCGGCCAGGTAGCTCGAGGAGATGTCGCCCACGTAGCCGAGCACATGGGTGGCCGTGGTACCGCCCTGGGGGTAGGTGCGTTGCGCCACCGTCTCGACGCTGACCCCCGGGTACTCGGACTGGTGCGTCTGCAGGAACTGCACGGTGGCGGTGGAGACGCCGACCGCGACGGGGACCGGCTCGTAGGGGCTGTACTGGTCGTTGTTGATGGACGCGGTCACCTGCTTGGGTGTCTCGCCCACCAGTGCCGCCACCATGCCGACGATGCCGGGGTTCTGCCTCGCCTCCGATTGCGACAGCAGGATCTCCTGTTGGGGGACGTTGGACACCAGCACCGTCCCGTTGCGGTCGACGATCTCACCCCTCGGCGCGGCGATGCTCACGACCCGCACCTGGTTCCGCGTGACCGCGGCGGCGTAGGTCTTCCCCTCCACCACCTGGAGCGTCCACAGCCTCAGAACGAGGATGCCGAAGAGGAGCAGCACCGCGACCCCGACAACGCGCAGACGGAGGTTGGGCCGGGACTCCTCCTCCTCCGGCGAGCCCACGATGGACGCCACGTTGACGCTCTTGCGAGGCCGCATGCGCGGCTGGCGGGCGTCGGTGCGCCAGGAGCTGTGCCGCGCCGGGCGCGTCGATGGCTTGGGGTGGAGCCGGTCGCCGCGGATCGGGTGGCGAAGTGTCCGCTTCACCAGGCCCTGCTGCCGGCCTGGGTCCCGACGAGCGAGCGGCTGTTGCTCTCACCGGCCAGGGCCCACCGCATCAGCCGGTTGACCGGGAGCACGAGCACGACGCTCGAGACGCCCACGACCAGGAAAAGGGTCAGGAAGTCGACCTGCACCATCTGCTGTTGACCGAGGATCGCTCCAAGCACGGCGAACAGCATGTCCGCTGCGACGCTCCCCGCGAGCGCGGCCACTGGCTTGAGCCAGGCGGCACGGGGGTCCACCGCGGCCGTGAGCGACCCAGTGACGAAGCCGAGCAGGCAGCCCACCAGGGCGGACAGCCCGAACGGGGTGGGCAGGACCAGATCGAACGCCAATCCGGCCCAGAAGCCGATGATGGCGCCCGTCTCGGGCCCGTCGAGCAGGGCGGCGGTGATCGGGAGCAGCCACAGGAGGTCAGGGTGGGCGCCGCTGATGCGCAACGAGACCATCACGGTCTGTTGCACCATCAGCACGACGAAGATCACCAACGCCACGCGGAGCATGGAGCGGGCGGTCATGCCGCCGGCACCCACTGGACGACGTCCACGTAGGCCAGCTGGCCCAGGTCGGCCTCGGGGTCGACCAGGATGCTCTCCTGGCTGGCGCCCGCGGGGGTGTGGAACGACCGCACGGAGGCCACGGGGATACCCGGCGGGAAGGCCGCCGCGTCGAGGCTGCTCGTGAACATGACCTCGCCCTTGTGCAGCACCGTGTGCGGCGGCACGAGGTCGGCTGTCATGGAGCTCGAGGGGCCCTGGCCGTCCACGATCCCGGTGAGCTGGTTCCCGAACGTGACACCGACCTTGGACTGGCCGTCGGTGATGAGGCGCACCACCGAGGTGTGGTGAAACGACTGGATCACCTGCCCCACCAGGCCGCCCGCCCCGACGACGGGATAGCCGACGTCAACTCCGTCGGCGCGACCCTTGTCCAGCGTGATGGTGGCGGTGAAGTTGGAGGAGTACTCGTCGATCGTCTGCGCCGTGACGGTCGGCAGGGACTGCAGGTAGGGGAGGTTCTGGAGAGCCATCACCTGGCGCAGCTGGCCCTCCTCGAACCCGCGTTCGGCCTGGGTGGCCCGCAACTGGCCGATCGTCCTCTGCAGCTGCTCGTTCTGGGACTGGACCGACCCGTAGTTGAACGCGCCGGCGAAGAAGTCGCCGATCGGGTTGATGATGTCGAGCACGCCCTGACGCAGCGGCGCGTAGACGTCGTTGGCCACGGACTTCACCCCCGAGGTGAGGCTGTGGGTCCGCCCGTTGAGATCCAAGGAGATGAGGGACAGCGAGACGACGACGAGGACGATGACCGTCAGCGTGCGGCGCGACCGCCGGGACCGGGCCACCCAGAGAAGACCGGTCGCTCGGTCAGCGCGTGGACGTGGTGATCAGCACCCGCTTCAGCGCTTCGAACTCTTCCAGGCACTGGCCGGCGCCGATGGCGACGCAGTTGAGCGGTTCCCGGGCCACCACGATCGGCATGCCGGTCTCGTGCTGCAGGCGCGACTCCAGCCCGTGCAGCAGCGCGCCGCCACCGGTGAGCACGATGCCCTGCTCCATGATGTCCGCCGCCAGCTCGGGCGGGGTCCGGTCCAGGGTGACCTTGACGGCGTCGATGATGGCGGACACCGGCTCCTCGATGGCCCGTCGTATCTCCTCGGTGGAGACGACGATCGTCTTGGGGAGCCCGCTCACGAGGTCGCGGCCGCGGATCTCGGCGTGCAGCTCCTGCTCCAGCGGGTACGCCGAACCCAGGGTGATCTTGATCTCCTCCGCCGTGCGCTCGCCCAGTGCGAGGCTGAACTCCTTCTTCACGAACGAGACGATCGCCTCGTCCAGCTCGTCGCCACCGATGCGCACCGACTGGCTGGTGACGATGCCGCCGAGCGAGATCACGGCGACCTCGGTCGTCCCGCCGCCGATGTCGACCACCATGTTGCCAGTCGGCTCGTGCACGGGGAGGCCGGCGCCGATGGCGGCCGCCATCGGCTCCTCAATGATGTAAGCCCGCCGTGCACCCGCGTACTCGGCCGCCTCCATGACGGCGCGACGCTCCACGCCCGTGATCCCCGATGGCACGCAGATGACCATCCGCGGCTTGGCAAACCGCCGCTGGTGCACCCGGTGGATGAAGTAGCGCAGCATCTTCTCGCAGATCTCGAAGTCGGCGATGACGCCGTCCTTCAAGGGCCGGATGGCCTGGATGTTCGACGGCGTGCGGCCGATCATCCGCTTGGCTTCCGCCCCAACCGCTAACGGTCGGCCGTCCTTGATGTCCACCGCGACGACGGAGGGCTCGTTCAGGACGATGCCGCGGCCGCGGACGTAGACCAGCGTGTTGGCGGTACCGAGGTCGACGGCCATGTCACGACCAAGGAGGGAAAGGCGGTTTTCGGCCATAGCTGGAAGTCTCCCACGAGAACCCTGGAGGGGCGCCGGGCAGTGGCGCCCGCGGTGGTGCGCCCCCAGGCTACGGGACGCGAGGTGGGTTCACAAGGCGGCGGGCCTGCTACACCCGTCTGACCTGGGATTCCGGCCGCGCCGGCTGGCGCGGCCCACGAGGGCCTACGAGGCCGCCAGGCCGGGGAAGAAGAGGGCGATCTCTCGCGCCGCGGACTCGTGCGAGTCGGACCCGTGGACGAGGTTCTCGGTCGTCTCGATCCCGAATTGGCCGCGGATGGTGCCTGGCGCCGCCTCCGCAGGGTTCGTGGCGCCCATCATGAGGCGCACCACGGCGTAGGTGTCCTTGGGGCCTTCCACCACCATGATGAGCGAGGGCGACCGCGTGATGAAGGCGACCAGGTCGCTGAAGAAGGGCCGCTCCCGGTGCTCGGCATAGTGGGATTCGGCCACCTCCTTGGTGATCGTCCGGAGCTCGGCGGCGGCCAGGCGCAGCCTCTTGCGCTCCAGGCGGCTGACGATCTCGCCGGCGAGGCCACGCTCGACGCCGTCGGGCTTCACGATGACAAGGGTGCGGTCCACGGGGGGTCGACACTACACAACCGCACCCGGGCGGTCCGCCCGCCCTCAGCGGCCGGTGTCCTCCCAGGGAACGGCCGAGGCGAGCGCGTCGGCACGCGCCGTGCCCACCACGTAGAGCGATCCGGCGACCATGACGAGCCCGTCGGCGCCGACCAGCCCGCGCGCCACCCGGAGTGCGGCGCGCGCGTCCGGCTCCTCGTAGACGGCCAGCCCGAGCGCGCGCCCAGCTTCGGCGACTGCGGCGACCGGCATCGCACGCGGTGACTCGGGTTCGCAGGCGATGATCGCGGTGATGCCCGCCGACACCAGCGGCGCCAGCATGGCCGACGGATCGCGACCCGAGAGCATCCCCACGACGGCCACGGACGCCCCGTCGACCGCGAACTCCTCGCTCAGCGCGTCCGCCAGCGCGGCCATGCCCGCCGCGTTGTGTGCGCCGTCGACCAACAGCAGCGGGCGACGCCCCAGCACCTCCAGGCGGCCCGGCACGCGCACGGCGGCCAGGCCCTCCTCCACCACCTCAGGGGCGAGCGGGTCGCCGAAGAACGCCTCCACGGCTGCCAGGGCGACGGCCGCGTTGACACCCTGGTGGGCGCCGTGTATGGGGACCAGGACGTCCTCGTAGCGCCCACCTGGGGTCCACAGCGTAACGAGGCGGCCCCCGACGGCCACGCGGTTGGACTCGCAGCCGAAGTCGCGGCCCGCCACCCAGACCGAGGCCGCGCCGACCGCCTCGGCCCGCTCGACGACGATGTCGACCAGCTCGGGGTCCATCTCCCCCACAACGACCCGGCTGCCCGGCTCGATGATGCCCGCCTTGTCCGCCGCGATCCCCTCGAGGGTGGGGCCGAGGACGTCGGTGTGATCGAAGCTGACGTTGGTGAGCACCGCCACGTCGCCTCGCACCACGTTGGTGCAGTCCCACGTGCCACCCAGCCCCACCTCTATCACCATGCTGTCGACCACCTCGGTGGCGAACCACGACAGCGCGGCCGCGGTCAGCAGCTCGAAGCGAGTCGGGCGCTCGTCCAGCAGCGGCTCGAGCAGCGCCAGCTCGGTGAGGACGGCGGCCAGCGACTCGTCGTCGATCGCCTCGCCGTTGGCAGCCAGGCGTTCCGCCACTGTGTGCAGGTTGGGGCTGGTGTAGGTCCCGACGCTCAGGCCCTTGGCCATCAGGAGTGCCGTCGCCATGGCCGAGGTCGACCCCTTGCCGTTGGTGCCCGTGATGTGGATGGAGGGGATGGAGTCCTGGGGCTCACCGAGGAGCGCGGTCAGCGCGCGCATGCGGTCGAGCGTCGGCAGCGCGCGCCGCCGCGGCATGCTCGCCTCGAAGTCGACGTGAGCGTCGAGCCAGGCCAACGCGTCGGCGAGACCGTCGAAGGGCCGCGACACCGGCTGCTCCATGGCGACCGGCTGCGGTCCCGGTGCGGTCAGGACGCGGCGCGGCGGGAGCGGGTCGCCTTGACCGGCGCGCCCCCGAGAGGCACGAGCGTCGGCGCCACCCGGTCGAGCACCACCGAGCGGTCCACCACGCACTTGCCCACGTCGGTACGGCTGGGCAGGTCGTACATCACGTCCAGCAGCACCTCTTCGAGGATGGCGCGCAGGCCACGGGCTCCCGTGCCGCGCAGCAGCGCCTGCTCGGCCACCGCCTCGAGCGCGTCGGGCGTGAACTCGAGCTCCACGTTGTCGAGCGCGAAAACCCGCTCGTACTGCCGCGTCAGCGCGTTCTTCGGCTCGATGAGGATCTGCACCAGCGCGTCCTTGAACAACGGCGAGACCGCGCTCACGACGGGCAGTCGCCCGATGAACTCGGGGATGAGCCCGAACTTGATGAGATCCTCGGGCAGCACATGGCGCAGGATCTCGCCGTCGTCGCGGTCCTTGCGGTGCACCTCGGCCCGGAAGCCGATGCCGCGCTTTCCGATGCGCCCCTCGATCAGCCTGTCGAGTCCGGCGAACGCCCCGCCGCAAATGAACAGGATGTTCGTGGTGTCGATCTGGATGAACTCCTGGTGCGGGTGCTTGCGCCCGCCCTGGGGCGGCACCGAGGCCGTGGTGCCCTCCAGGATCTTGAGCAGCGCCTGCTGCACACCCTCCCCCGACACGTCCCGGGTGATGGAGGGGTTCTCGCTCTTGCGGGCGATCTTGTCGATCTCGTCGATGTAGATGATCCCGGTCTCGGCCCGCTTCACGTCGTAGTCGGCCGCCTGGATCAGCTTCAACAGGATGTTCTCGACGTCCTCGCCCACGTACCCGGCCTCTGTCAGCGCCGTGGCGTCCGCGATGGCGAAGGGCACGTTGAGCATGCGGGCCAGCGTCTGGGCCAGCAGCGTCTTGCCGCACCCGGTCGGGCCGAGCAGCAGGATGTTCGACTTGGCCAGCTCGACACCGTCCTCGGCGGTGGGCGGCCCCGCCTGCACACGTTTGTAGTGGTTGTAGACGGCGACGGAGAGGATCTTCTTGGCGTACTCCTGGCCGACGACGTAGTCGTTGAGGAAATCGAAGATCTCGCGCGGCTTGGGCAGGTCCTCGAAGCTCAGCTCGGCGGACTCGTCACGCTCCTCGGCGATGATGTCGTTGCACAGGTCGATGCACTCGTCGCAGATGTAGACGCCCGGACCGGCGATCAGCTTCTTGACCTGCTTCTGCGTCTTGCCGCAGAAGCTGCACTTGACGAGATCCCCACCCTCACCGAACTTGGCCACCCGATCGCTTCTCCCGTCCCTGTCCGATGGTCCTATGCGGCGCCGATTGCTTCGAGCGAGGCGATGTTCCGGGCCGTGATGACCTCGTCGATCACGCCATAGGTCACAGCTTCCTCCGCCGTCATGATGAAGTCACGGTCGGTGTCCTGGGCCACCTTCTCCTGTGTCTGCCCGGTGTCCTCGGCGAGCATGCCCGACAGCAGGTCGCGCATGCGGAGGATCTCCCTGGCCTGCAGCTCGATGTCGCTGGCCTGCCCCTCCACGCCGCCCCACGGCTGGTGCAGCAGGACCCGGGCGTGCGGCAGGGCGAAGCGCTTGCCCTTGGCCCCGGCCGCCAGCAGCACGGCCGCCGCCGAGGCAGCCTGCCCGAAGCAGAAGGTGGACACGTCGGCCTTGATGAACTTGAGCGTGTCGTAGATGGCGAAGAGCGCCGTGATCTCGCCGCCGGGCGAGTTGATGTAGAGGTGGATGTCCTTGTCGGGCTCCTCGGATTCGAGGAAGAGCATCTGGGCGCAGATCAGGTTGGCCACCGCGTCGTCGACCGGGGTGCCGAGGAAGATGATGCGCTCCCGCAGCAGCCGTGAGTACAGGTCGTAGGCACGCTCGCCACGGTTGGACGACTCGATCACGGTGGGAACCAAGTAGTTGTAGGCCTTCATTCGGTCCCCCGGTCTCTGCATCGTCACTCGCTCTCCTCGCTCTGCTCGGCCTCTTCGTCCTTCGACGCATCGACTCGGAGGTCTTCCCGTGACATCGGGTTGCCCTCTTCGTCGAAGAGTTCCACGTGGTCGAGCAGCCACTCCAGCGCCTTGCCCTTGCGCAGCTCCGAGCGTACCGCGCCCGTCCGCCCGGCCGTGTCGAGTTGCCGGCGCAGCTCGGTCGGGCCGGTGCCCATGCGCTCGGCCATCGTGACCATCTCGGCATCGAGCTCGTCGTCACTGAGCGACATTTCCTCGGCCTCCACCAGGGCACGAAGCGCCAGATCCGCCTTGACGGCCGCCTGCGCGTCCACCCGGACGGCCCCCAGCAGCTCGTCGGGTGACGTGCCCGTGGCCTGGAAGTACTCGGCCAGACCGAGCTTCTGGGCCTCCAGCCGGTGCTGCAGGTCGTGCAGCCGCTCGTTCACCTCGGCGTCCACCAGGACATCGGGGACCTCGTCGTCGGACACCAGGCCGGCCACCGCCTCGATTGTCTTCTGGCGCAGCGCCATCTGGCTCTGCATGAGCTTCACGCGCCCGATCCGGTCCTCGATGTCGGCTCGCAGCTCGGCCACCGTGGCGAACTCGGAGCTCTCCGCCGCCCACTCGTCGGTCGCCTCGGGCAACTTCTTGACCTTGACCTCCTTGACGAGCACCCGGAAGGCGACGTTCTCCTCGGGGCTGTTCGGGTTCGGCGCGTCGAAGGCGAGGATGGCGCCGGCCTTGGCGCCGTGCAGCTCGGCATCGAGCTCGGGGACGATCGACCCGCTGCCGACCTCATAGAGGTAGTCGTCGACGCCCACCACCTCCGCGCCCGACGCGTCGTTGCCGTGGAGGTCGATGCTCACGAAGTCACCGTCGATGGCGGGGCGCTCCACGATCTCGAGCTCCGCATCGTTCTCGCGCAGCCGGTCGAGCTGGCGCTGCACTTCGTCCTCGATGACTGTCAGGCCGGGCAGCGTCACCTGGAGGCCGTCGTAGCCGGGGATGGCGACGAGCGGGCGAACCTGCACGACGGCGTCGAAGGAGACGGCGCCGCCATCCTCGCCGCCGGTGATGTCGATCTCGGGCTGCGCGATCGGGTCGAGCTCGGTGTCGACGATGGCGCGGGCGTAGAAGTCCGGCAGCGACTCGCGCAACGCCTCTGCGCGCAACGCGCCGGCGCCGCCCATGCGCGCCTCGAGCACCCTGCGCGGCACCTTGCCGGGGCGGAAGCCCGGCACGCGCACCTGTTGGGCGAGCGAGCGCACGACATCGCCCAGGGCTCGGTCGAACTCGGGCTCGTCGATCTCCACGCTCACGCGGACGAGGTTCCCCTCCAATGGCTCTGCAGTCGCACGCATCACGAGCCGATCACTCTACCGGGCACCGGGCGCCTCCCCCGCCGGCCAGGCCCGGCGGCGGGCACCGGCGCCGTGCGGAGCCGAAGCTCGTCCCGCCTAGAACATGAAGTTCATTGCGCCGAGGACGCGTCGACCGACCGCCGCGTCCCCCGCCAGGGCGACCCCGGCGGCGGCCTCCACCTGTGCCGCCGTGGCCCGGCCGCAGCCGAGGCGCGCGAAGTCGATGCTCGACAGCGAAAGCGTCACCGCCGGGTCCACCTCGTCGCCAACCGGCCGGGCCCGCCCGCCCTCGACGGCGATCGTGAAGGCGCGCGCGTCGAGCCCGGGGCCCGAGACCTCGAAGCGCACGGCCGTGCCCTCGGCGCAGCCGGCCTGCTTGCCGACGACGAACGGCATGGCTCCCTGCACGCGGTCGAGCGACAGGGCCGAGGCCCGGTTCCCGCTCCCGCCCGGGCGGTCCAGGGCACGACGAGCGTCCTGCTCGTGGACCCAGCTGTCGAAGACCCGCACCTCCATGAACACCGCGTAGGGCACGTCGCCGACGGGGCTCCAGCCGACGACCGCCCACTCGTCCTCGCTGCGCGCCGCCAGCTCGGCCAGCCGGGTCCCGGTCACCTCGACGAATTCGGCGCGGACCGCGGCACCGGGCAGCGGTCGCCGCACGGCGACCCAGCGCTCGTTCATGGCGGCCACGTCGTTCCTCACGTGCGCCCCGAGCGGGCCGTCCCACTCGGGTGCAGGGTCGCCCATGATGGAGCGCTCTATCCCGATCAGGTGGGAGAGCTGGTCCTTGACGTCCCAGCCGGGGCACTCCGTCGGCAGGGCCCATTCGGTGGCCGACAGCTCGAAGGACACCTCCGCCAGCGCCCCCCAGGTCTCGGCGAGCGCCGCCGTCGCCTCCATCCCCCGTTGGGCCCAACCACCGTTCTGACCTGCGCCGTTACCGCTCACGGGGCCGACAGTACCCCCGTTCGGCCGTGGCGGTCGTGCGACCATCCCCCATTCTCCGCGAACCCACCGCTACGTTCGTCAGCCGTCCAGGGCCATCACCGACCAGAGGAGTTGCCATGGCTAACTACGAGGGGTACTGCGTGAAGTGCCGGGAGAAGCGTGAGTTCGACGGCCACGAAGTCGAGCTGGCGAACGGACGTCGTGCCGCCCAGGGCACCTGCCCGGTCTGCGGCACCAAGATGAACCGGATCCTGGGCAAAGCCAAGGTCTGAGCCGGCATGCCGGACCGGCGGGCGAACAGCCCGTCGGCGTGAGACGATTCTCGGTATGCACGAGCTGATCATCAGGGGCGGGACGGTCGTCGACGGGACCGGCGCGGCAGCGCGCACGGCCGACGTCGCGGTGGATGCCGGCCGCATCACCGCCGTGGGGCAGACCCACGGCGGCGCCACTCGGACCATCGACGCCGACGGCCTCCTGGTCACCCCGGGCTGGGTCGACGTGCACACGCACTACGACGGCCAGGTCACGTGGGACCCCGAGCTCGCCCCGTCGTCGTGGCACGGGGTGACGACGCTCGTGATGGGCAACTGCGGCGTGGGGTTCGCGCCCGCCCGGCCGGACCGCCACGACTGGCTGATCGGGCTCATGGAGGGCGTCGAGGACATCCCCGGCACTGCGCTGGCGGAGGGGATCGCCTGGGAGTGGGAGACCTTCCCCGAGTATCTCGACGCGCTCGAGCGGCGGCGCTGGACTGTCGACGTGGGCACCCAGGTGCCCCACGGGGCGGTGCGGGCCTACGTCATGGGCGGGCGCGGCGCCCGCAACGAGCCGGCGAGCGCGGAGGACATCGAGGCCATGCGGGCCATCGTGCTTCAGGCGTTGCGGGCCGGTGCGCTGGGGTTCTCCACGTCACGCACCATGGGGCACCGCGCCATCGACGGAGAGCTGGTCCCGGGCACCTATGCCGCCGAGGACGAGCTGTTCGGGATCGGGTCCGCGCTGGGCGAGGCGGGCACCGGCGTCTTCGAGCTCGCCCCCCTGGGCTCGGCCGGCGAGATGCTCCAGGACGCCATCAGCGAAGTCGACTGGATGCGCCGGCTCTCGGCCGCCATCGGGCGCCCCGTGAGCTACGTCCTCCTGCAGGCCGACGACGAGCCCGAGCTGTGGCGCAAGCAGCTGGCGGCGTCGCTCGACGCCTGCGCCGAGGGGGCGCTGCTCTATCCCCAGATCGCCGGGCGCCCGACCGGCATCCTCTCGGGCCACCACACCACGCTGTGCCTCTTCGCCGACTTCCCGGCCTACCGCGAGCTGCGGGCCCGGGGGCTGTCAACCAGCGAGCTCGGCGCGGCGCTCGCCGACCCCGAGGTGCGGCGCGCCATCCTGGCCTGGACGCCGTCGTCGCCGGCCGAGGCGGACGCGATGGACAAGGCGTACGACCGCACGTTCGTGCTCGGGAACCCGCCCGACTACGAGCCCGGACCCGAGCGCTCGCTGGCGGGGCTGGCGGCGGCGCGTGGGGTGTCGCCACTCGAGGTGGCCTATGACGAGATGGCCCGAGACGGCGGCCAGGGGCTGCTGTACATCCCCATCCTCAACTACGCCACGGGCGATCTCGACCACGTGCGCGAGATGATGCTGCACCCCCAGGGCCTGCTCGGGCTGGCCGACGGCGGCGCCCACACCGGCACGATCTGCGACGCGTCCATGCCCACCTTCATGCTCACCCACTGGACGCGTGACCGCAGCCGGGGCGAGAGGCTGCCGCTCGAGTACGTGGTGAAGAAGCAGACGCACGATACGGCCCGCCTCTACGGCATGTCGGACCGGGGCACCGTGGAGCCCGGCGCGCTGGCCGACTTCAACCTCATCGACTACGAGGGGCTCTCGCTGGGCGTCCCGTACGTGGAGGCCGACCTGCCGGCGGGCGGTCGCCGGCTGCTCCAGAAGGCATCGGGGTACGTGGCCACGATCAAGGCAGGCACCGTGACCTTCGAGCAGGGTGCCGCGACCGGCGAGCTGCCTGGTCGCCTGGTGCGCGGCGCGCGCTGAGCACACCGCCCGCGCCGCCGGGCCGCCCCGCACGGCAGACTGCACCCCGTATGGATGCGCCACTGACCCAGTACGCGCTCCGTGACGGCATGCACGTGGGCTACCAGGTGTGGGGGGCGGTCCCAGGGGTGGGAGGGGGCGCTCCGGTCGACGTGCTCGAGTTCAACAGCGGGCTCATGATCTCCATCGACGAGGCCGTCGACGAACCGAACTGGCTCCGCTACACCGAGCGGGTGGCGGAGTTCTCACGGCTGATCCGCTTCGACACCGGCGGGCTCGGGCTGTCGGACCCACTGCCGGCGGGCACCGACCCGTCCATCGAGAGCTGGGGCCGCGACGCCCTCGCCGTCATGGACGCTGCCGGCTGCTCCACGGCGGCCGTGCTGGCACAGACGGGAGGCGCCCTGGCAGCCCTGTGGCTGGCGGCCACCCACCCGGAACGGGTGACATCGCTTGTCATCGTGAACGGGACGGCACGCGTAGGCCAGGCGGAGGAATACGGCTTCGGCGTGGCCGACGAGCAGGTCGCCGAGGCCGCCAACATCGACGTGCCGCTGATTGAGGGCGACGTCCCACAGGACATCGCGGTCTTCGCACCCAGCTTGGCGCATCGCGTCGGCTTCCGTGACTGGTGGGAAAGGGCGGCCCGGCGTGGCGCCAGCCCCGCCACCGCGATCGCGTTCAACCTCGTCACCTTCTCCGCCGACGTGCGCTGGTGCCTGCCCGACATCACCTGCCCGACGCTCGTCATCGCGCGCACGGAGAGCTACGCCAACCTGAGCGAACACGGGCGCTACCTGGCCGAGCACATCGCGGGCGCCCGCTTCGTGACCTTCCCGGGACCCGACCTGCTCCCCTGGGCCGGCGAGTTCGACTCCATCGTCGACGAGATCGAGGAGTTCGTGACCGGGGGCCGCGGCGCGCATGCGCCCACCCGCACGCTGGCCACAGTGCTCTTCACCGACATCGTGGACTCCACGGTGCGCGCGGCTGCGGTGGGTGACCGCCAGTGGCGCGCCGTGCTCGACGAGTCCGACGTCAACGTCGGCCGCCTCCTGTCCCGCCACGACGGCGTCCTCGTCAAGACGACCGGCGACGGGATCCTGGCCCGCTTCACGTCGCCGGCGCAGGCCGTCCGTTGCGCGGCGGCCTTGGTGGAGGCGGCCCGCGCGAGCGGCCTGCAGCTGCGGGCCGGGCTGCATGTCGGTGAGGTGGAGCTCCGCGGTGACGACATCGGCGGGCTCGCCGTCCACATCGCGTCGAGAGTGAGTGCCATGGCGGGCGCCGACGAGGTCCTCGTGACCGGCACCGTGCGCGATCTCGTGGTCGGGTCGGGCATCGCCTTCGACGACCGCGGCCGGCACGACCTCAAGGGCGTGCCCGGCGAGTGGCAGATCCTGGCCGTGGAAAGGGCCGAGAACCCCGGCCGCACTGTCCCGGGCCGGGCCGGGAGGGCCGGTACGCTTTGAGGTGGCCGCATCCCGACGGGCGCGGTGGCCACGGGATGTGGCGCAGCTTGGCAGCGCGCCTGCTTTGGGAGCAGGAGGTCCGGGGTTCAAATCCCCGCATCCCGACCAATCGGAACTGACATCGGGGAGTCGCCCTGGGCAAGAATGCGGCGATGACCGACACCGGGGCGGGGCGGCGCGCGACCGGCGGCATCGTCCTCCTGACGCTGGCCTCGGCCCAGTTCCTCATGACCCTGGACAGCTCGGTCATGAACGTCTCCATCGCAACGGTGGCGAAGGACGTGGGCACGACGGTGACCGGGATCCAGCTCGCCATCACGCTCTACACCCTCGTCATGGCCGCGTTCATGATCACCGGCGGCAAGGTCGGCCAGATCCTCGGGCGCAAGCGCGCCTTCATGATCGGGTGCGTCGTGTACGGAGTGGGCTCCTCCATCACCTCCATCGCGGGGTCGCTGCCCGTCCTCCTGCTGGGATGGTCGGTCCTCGAAGGGCTTGGGGCTGTGTTGATCATGCCCTCGGTCGTCGCACTCGTTGCGACGAACTTCGGCCGTTCCGAGCGACCCCGCGCCTACGGCCTGGTGGCGTCGGCGGGCGCGATCGCGGTGGCCGTCGGGCCGCTCCTCGGCGGGCTGCTGACCACCTACGCCAGCTGGCGCTGGGTCTTCGTGGGTGAGGTCGTGATCGTGCTGGGCATCCTCGCCCTGAGCAGGCGTATGGCCGATTCCCCGCCCGTCCCGGGAACGCGCCTCGACCCGGTGGGGACCCTCCTCTCGGCTTCCGGCCTCGCCATGATCGTCTTCGGCATCATCCGCTCCGGAACGTGGGGATTCGTGCAACCGAAGCCCGAGGCGCCCCAGTGGCTCGGCGCCTCCCCGGTGATCTGGCTCATCCTCGGGGGTGCCGGTGTCCTCGCGCTCTTCGTGGTCTGGGAGAACCGGCAGCTGCGTCGGGGCGGGCCCGTCCTGGTGGACCCGCGCGTACTGCGCGTGCCGAAGCTCCAGGCCGGCCTGACGTCCTTCTTCTTCCAGTTCCTCCTCCAGGCCGGCCTGTTCTTCGTCCTGCCGCTGTTCCTCTCGGTGGCGCTCGGGCTCTCAGCCGTGGCGACGGGCGTCCGCCTGCTCCCTCTGTCGGTCACCTTGCTCGCCTCCGCGGTCGGGGTACCCAGGCTGTTCCCGCAGGCGTCGCCCCGGCGCGTCGTGCGCATCGGGTTCGGCCTGCTGCTCCTCGGCATCGTCGTGCTGCTGGTCGCGCTCGACCAGGGATCGGGTCCCGAGGTGGTCACGTGGCCGCTGCTGTTGGCGGGGCTCGGCATCGGGAGCCTGGCATCGCAGCTCGGCGCCGTGACGGTCTCCGCGGTGCCGGACGAGCAGAGCGGCGAGGTCGGCGGGATTCAGAACACGGTGACGAATCTGGGCGCGTCCATCGGCACGGCCCTGGCCGGCGCCGTGCTCATCTCCGTCCTGACCACCACGTTCCTCGGCTCGGTGGCGAGCAACGCCGCCATCCCCAAGGAGCTGTCGGCTCAGGCGCAGGTGCAACTCTCGGCCGGGGTCCCCTTCGTGAGCGACGCTGACCTCAGCGCGGCGTTGCAGGAGGCCGGCGTGCCGCCCGCTTCGGCGCAGGCGGTCGTGGACGAGAACGTCAAGAGCCGCATCAACGGCCTGCGCGCCGCGCTGGCCGTGCTGGCGCTCCTGGCTCTGGTGGCTCTGGCCACGACACGCCGCCTGCCCGACGCCCCATCCGCGGACGAGGAGTCGCGCGACAACCCGAAGGTGCGCGGCTCCCCCACCGTCTAGGTCGAAAGCAGCCAGTCGGCTCAGGCCCGGTGGATGGTCACGCTGCACCAGGCGCGCTTGCGGCACGAGGGACAGGTCATCCGGCGGTCGAACTTCCGCCTGGGCAGCCACACACCCACGGGGAACTGGAAGATCAGAAGGTCCAGCACGCCGACGTGCGAGGTCTGGCGGCACCGCTGGCACTCCACCGTGAACACGCCCCGCTCGTCGAGCGGGTTGCCCGACGTGGAGGCCAGGCTGTCGGGCTCGGGACGGGCGCCCGAGTACAGGGCACGCTTGCCGACGGGCAGGGCCACCTTCGTCCCGGAGGAACTGCCGGCGGGCCGGCTCGCCGGCTCAGCCGACGGCACCCAGAACAGGGCACGCTTGCCCAGCGGATCGGGTGCCTTCTCGCTCCGCGACCCGGCCATGTCAGGCACCCTGCATGGCGTCGTACACGCGCGTCGAGAGGGTCCGGTAGGCGATCGCTCCGGTGGACATGGGGGCGTGCTGCAGCACCGACTGGCCGAGTCCGGGGGCCTCGGCGAATCGCACCGACTTCGGAACTGGTGGCAGGAACATCGGGAGGCCGTAGCGCGCCTCCACCTCGGACAGGACCTTGCGCGAATGCGTCGTGCGGCTGTCGAACATGGTGGGGATCACCCCGAGCACGCGCAGCTTCTCGTTGGCGAACTGGCGCACGTCCTCGATCGTCTCGAGCAACTGGCCGACGCCGCGGTGGCTGAGCGCCTCGCACTGCAGCGGCACGATGACGGCCTCCGCCGCCGTCAGGCCGTTGATGGTGAGGACCCCCAGGGACGGTGGGCAGTCGATCAGCACCACGTCGTAGCGGTCCAGGACCGGTTCCAACGCCCGGGCCAAGACGTGCTCGCGGCCCGTGCGGCTCAAGAGGTGGACCTCGGCGCCGGCCAGGTCGATGGTCGCCGGTACGAGGTACAGGCCCGGGACGCCGGGGACTGCCTTGACGACGTCGGCCAGCCGAGACCGGCGGACCAGCACGTCGTGCAGCGACGAGTCGAGCTCGTCGGGATCGAAGCCGAGCGAGAAGGTCAGGCACGCCTGGGGGTCCAGGTCCACCACGAGGACCCGGTGTCCCTGCTGGGCCAGCGCCACACCGAGGGACTGCACCGTCGTCGTCTTCGCCACGCCGCCCTTCTGGTTGGCGACGGCGATGACCTTGACCATCGCCAGAGTCTAGGACCGCCGCCCGCGCCTTTCTCCGGGCCGCAGCCTCGGGGGACGCGCACCTACCGGTGGTAGGCGGCCTCCTCGTGACCCACGTCGGCCAGGAGGTTGCCGAGCGCCAGGTTCACGTCGGCCAGGTGGTACCCCCACGCGGGGCCGAGCAGGGGCGAGATGCTGACCGTGGGACGCGGGTCACCGGGCACCGATGTCTGGGTGACCTGCAGCCATGATGCGCCCCCGCCCTGCTCGCACTGCGCCGTGTAGAGGCCTGGGAACGACACCCACGGCGTCGTCACCTTGACGTGGCGCACCTTGGAGGTCACGCGCGGGAACAACGGCTGCAGGTCGCCCGCATGCGCTGAGAACGTCACCGGGTTGACGCACGCCACCTCCTGGCCCTTCTTGGTGGTCTGCCCCGATTGCAGGCTGACGCCCTGGCCCGGGCGGCCGAACACGGCATCGTGCGGCGGCGGCGAGCCGAAGCTGGAATAGGCGATGACGCAACCGGTCTGCCTCGCGGACCGGCAGGTGGGGATGTTCTGGAAACTCCCTCCGACGTTGCCGCCCACCGGCACCTGCACGTTGCCGCCGAGGATGATGGCGGAGACCAACTGCTTGCGCCGGCTCGGCGACGTGTCGACCTGGGAGCGCAGCAGCTTGATCAGCATGGCGGCACCCTGTGAGTGCCCGATGAACACGATGGGTCTGCCGTCGTTGTCGTGGGCGAGGTAGTCCTTCCACGCGGACAGCAGGCTGTCGTAGGCCGTGGCGATGACGGAGGGACCGAATCCCGCCCCGCTCTTCAGCGCGGCCTCGGTTGCCTGGCGGTACATGGGCGCCCACACGTTGCACACCCGCGAGAACTGCGACGCCTGGGCGACCGCTGCGTCAACCTCGGCCGGCTGGGTGGTGAGGTTGGCGTTTGGGCCTGGCTCGGTCGAGACGGTGGGGTACACGTAGAAGCAGTCGAATTCGTGCGCGGTCGCAGACGGCGATGGGGTGGAGACGCTCGTCGTGCCCTGGGCGGTCACGGTCGTCGTGGCCGGGCTGTACGCACACGGGTCGTTCGCCTGGCCGGGCTCGCAGAGCCAGACCGTGGTCGACGCCGCGTCGAGTGCCGACGCCACCGCCGGCACCGGCGCGCAGAGCACGCCCACGCCCAGGGCGGCCGAGACCAGCGCCAGCGTTCCGCACCTGCGCCCGGTGCGAACGCGCGTGAGCATCACCACCGTCCTCCCCAGCTCCGAGGGCCTGTCTCGCCGAACTCCGCCGGTCACGATAGGTGGTGGAGCCGTTCCCGCGTGGGCACCTCCCGAACAGCTCCACACGCGCCGGCCGGAGCACACGGTGGACAGGAACGGCCGGCCGAGCGCATAGGGTCGAGCGGAGCCCCGAACAGCCATGCCTGCCTGCCGCGGGCCATGACAGCTGGTCGGCCCGAGGCAGCACCGGACAGGAAGAGCGACGTGGCCGTACTCCGCAACCAGAAGATCGTCGTCGGCGTCGTCTTCGTGTCCGCCATGTTCATGAACATCATGGACATCACCATCGTCAACGTCGCGCTCCCGACGATCGGTCGTGACTTCCACATCGAGCCCACGGCCGTCGACGGGGTCGTCATCGCCTACCTGGTCAGCCTGGCCGTGTTCATTCCCGCGTCGGGGTGGCTCGGTGACCGCTTCGGCGGCAAGCGGGTGCTGCTCTTGGCCATCGTCGTCTTCACGCTCGGCTCGGTGCTCTGCGGGCTGGCACAGAACATGACCCAGCTCGTGGTCTTCCGGGTCCTGCAGGGGGCGGGCGGCGGCATGATGGCCCCGGTCGGCATGGCCATGCTGTACCGGGTCTTCCCGCCGGCGGAGCGGGTGCGGGCAGCCAGCATCATGACCGTGGGGACGACGCTCGCCCCGGCGATCGGCCCGGTGCTCGGCGGCTTCCTGGTGACCAACTTCTCCTGGCGATGGGTGTTCTTCGTCAACCTGCCGATCGGCATCGTCGCCGTGATCTTCGGTGCTCTGTTCCTGGAGCGAACCGGGACCATCGACGCCGGTCGGTTCGACGTTCCCGGGTTCGTCCTGGGCGGTGCCGGGCTGGGCCTGCTCATGTACGGCGTCTCCGAGGGGCCTCTCAAGTCGTGGTCGTCGACAGATGTCATCGCCAGTTGTGTCACCGGCGCCGTCCTGCTGGGCATCTTCGTCGTGGTCGAGCTACGGACGACCCGGCCGATGGTGGACCTGCGCCTTCTTTCGGGACGGTTGTTCCGCTCGACCAACGTCGTCATGTTCCTCGCCGCGGCAGCGTTCCTCGGGATGCTGTACCTCATCCCCCTCTACTTCCAGGACGCCCGGGGGCTCTCGGCTCTCCAGTCGGGTCTCTCCACCTTCCCCGAGGCGTTCGGCGTCATGATCGGGGCGCAGTTCGCCAGCCGCCTCATCTACCCCCGCATCGGCCCGCGCCGTCACATCACCGGCGGGCTCCTCGGCCTCGTGGTGTGCCTGCTGGCACTGACCCAGATCACCGTGACCACAAACCTTTGGTTCATCCGGGCCCTGATGTTCCTGCTCGGGTGGATGATGGCCCAGGTCATGGTCCCCAACCAGGCCGCCTCGTTCGCCATGATCACGCCGGAGTCGATGGGTCGGGCGTCGACCTTCTTCAACACCATGCGCCAGGTCGGCAGCGCGACCGGGGTGGCGATCCTCTCCACCGTGTTGATCGGGGTGGGATCGACCCAGGCCAGCGGGGGCTCGACCGCGCCCGACATGACCGCGTACCACCTCGCCTTCTTCACGGCGGCACTCTTCGCACTGGTTGCCGCGGGTTTCTCCCTGACCATCCACGACAGCGACGCCGCCGAGACGGTGGTGCGCCGCCGCCCCCGCCGGCGGGCCGCCCGGCCCGCTCCGCGGGCGACATCCCCCATTCCGCAAGGGATCGACGCGTGAACGCGCCCCTCAACGTGTGCGTCTTCTGCGGATCGAGCCCGGGTACGAACCCCGCGTTCGCTGCGGCGGCCCGACGGCTTGGCGCAGGGCTGGCCGAGCGAGGCATCGGGCTCGTCTACGGCGGCGCCTCGGTCGGCCTCATGGGCGCGGTGGCGAACGCGGCCCTCGCCGCAGGCGGGCGGGCAACGGGCGTGATCACCGAGTCCCTGGCCGGGCACGAGATCGCCCATTCGTCGTTGAACGACCTGCACGTCGTCACGACGATGCACGAGCGCAAGGCGCTCATGTCGGAGCTCTCGGACGCCTTCGTCATGTTGCCGGGCGGGTTCGGCACCTGCGAGGAGTTCATGGAGTCGGTCACCTGGGCTCAGCTGGGCCTCCACGACAAGCGCTGCGGCATCCTCAACGTCGACGGCTTCTTCGACGGCCTCCTGACCTTCCTGGGCCACGCCGTGGAGCAGGGCTTCATCCGGGCCCGCCGGCTGGAGGCGCTGCTGATCTCGGACGGCGCCGACGAGCTGCTCGACGCCATCCTCGGCTCGGCGCGCGATCAGGTGGCGGCCCGGTAGAGGACGGCTGACCCGGCCACGTCGGTCGGGATCAGCGCGAAGACGTCACGGCCCACTGCGACCAGCTGCGATCCCACACCTTCGTCGTCACATGCCTCGGGTGGTGCCTTCAGCTTCGCCGCCGGGTCTGACGACCCGGTTGCCGGGTCGACCTGGAGCAGCTCCTCGGGCCCATCGCAGGCCCCGACGTAGGCGAGCCCCCACAGTCCGCCTCCCGGCGTCGACACCAGTGGGAATTCACCGGTCAACTCGGATGGCGAGGTGACGGTCACGTTGCCGCTGTGGTCCAGTGCGACGAGGTGGGTCAGCACCGACGGGGTTGGGCCCGTCCCGTAGGCCTCGACACCGGCCCAGACCACGTCGCCGACGGCCGAGAGCCACAGGACGGAGCTGTGGGAGGGGCCCGGGTACGGGGTTGTCGTGACCTCGGTGCCCCGACGCACCCACTCGACGCCCGGTGGACCACCGGGACCTCCGGCGAGCCACAGGCCGGCGTCGTTCGCGGCCACATCCGGGTAGATCCCGCCGACCGCGGGCGCGGGCTTGATCGTCGCCGTGACCTTGCCGGTGCTCGGCGAGATGCGCACCACCTGTGGTCCCGCCAGCATCTGGTCGCCGTAGAGCCAGAGCGACCCGTCGCCGTAGGTGAAGTCGGTGTGGGCGATGGAGCTGCCCACGACGCTCATGACGACCGGCGACAGAATGCGCGCCTGCCCGCGGTGCGGATCGAACACGACGACATGCAGCCGCTGGGTGGCCGCCGTCCCCCGCACGAACTCGGCCGTGACGAGGTAGACCCGGCCGCCGCCGGCGGCGATGTCCGCCGCACAGGCCGGGATCGGGTACATCCGCGTGGACATGGAGTCGGGGGTGATCTCCTCGAGCTCGCAGTGGGTGTCGGTCCGGGGTGCGTCGGTGCCGAGGATCCAGACCCGGCCGGACGCGGCGGCCAGCTGCCGCGGCACGAAGGGGCCCGGGAAGCGAAGGGCGCTGACCTTCGGCGGGACAGACTCGGCTCCCGCCGGCGTGACTGCCGCGGCCGCGGTCAGGCACATTGCCGACGCCGCGGCCGCCACAGCGGCCACCGCGAAGGCGGGCCTCATCGCCCGGCGGAACATGGTGAAGGTCCCCTCGTCGTCGGCCGTGCACTCGCAGGGCCCGGTCCGCAGGTGATGCCGGGGACCTCACGTCCCTCGAGGCGGATGCGCACTCGGCAAGTATGCGCCCAGAGGGGCAGCCGGTTCAGCCAGACGAGGGTATGAGCAGCACGTCGCGCAACTCGTCCGTGTCCCCCCAGTCGGCCAGCAGTGCGGCGACGGAGGGGTACGGCTTCTCCGCGCCGCTCGCCTTCTCCAGGACTGCAGGTGTGTACCCCACACGCTCGAAGTAGCCGAGGTAGTCGGCCACCGAGGTCCCCGACACACGACGGAGCATCTCGGCCTTGAGCTCCGTGGTGATGATCGGGCGGTCCCGTTCGATGAGCCGCGTGGCGCCCTTGACCACCCGCCCTTCAGCACCCTCGACATCCATCTTCAAGAACCCGACGGGGCCCTCCACGATGTCGTCGAGGCGGAGGGTCGGGACCACCGTGCCCGGGTGCTTCAAGAGGTCCTGGTCCTCTATCAGACCGCCGTTCGAGCCGACGTGCGTCGAGTAGTACGCCCACCCGGCCTCGGTGTCGGCGGCAACGGGGATCAGTTGGACATTGGTGACGCCGCCCATCCGCAGCGACGACAGCAGGAGCCGGCAATTCTCCGAGTTCGGCTCGAGCGCGACGACTCTTCCGGAGGCGCCGACCAGCCGGGAGGCCAGCAGCGAGTAGTAGCCCAGGTTGGCTCCGACGTCGACCACCGTCATGCCCGGCCTGCAGTACCGCTCGAAGACGGCGGTGAGGTGCGGCTCGTACTCACCCGAGCGCAGACCCGGGGTCACGGCGGCGTCGGCGGCGTCGGCGAGGAGCTCGACGTCACCGACCTTGCACGGAAGGGCATCCTCCTCACCGAGCTGCACGGAGAACGCGGTCGGCGCCACCTGGTGCTCAATCGACCCGAGCATCCTGCGGATCGTCGACACCCGCGTCAGGTCCCCCACCGCGGCCTCGTCGATGTCGCGGCGCAGCTCGTCGGGCAGGGTCGGATACAACAGGTGCACGAGCTGCTCGTAGGTGATGCCCCTCTCGGGCAGCGTGCCACCCAGGCCGCGCACGACGCGGTCGCGCAGTGGCTTGAGCGCGTGCTTGGCCTTGTGCCGCCAGTCGTCGTCCTGGTGGTCCATGCTCGGCCCACGGTACCCGCGATCGCGACGTCAACCCGGCGGGACCACTCCCCGCAATTTGCGCCCCCGGCAGGACTTGAACCTGCGACCATTGGATTAGAAGTCCACTGCTCTGTCCGCTGAGCTACGGGGGCACGCCGGCGCGCGCCGTGACACAACAGCCTGACATAGCCCCGGCTCAGGGGCGTGCGCATGCGGGTACGCGGGTCTGCTGGTGCGCTCCAGCGGGGTGCGCCGTATGTGCCGACCACCGCGGGCCGGTGTGCCACACTTGTGCCCCTCGGTGGGCGTAGCTCAGTTGGTTAGAGCGCCAGGTTGTGGTCCTGGAGGTCGGGGGTTCGAGACCCCTCGCTCACCCCACAGTGTGTCGGTGGTCCGATCAGGGCCTCTCGGCACCGCACACAGCACGCAGACTCGCTCGGGGGAGGTTCGAGAGTGAATCCTGGGACGAAGGGCCGGACGGTCCTCGTGACCGGCGCGTCGTCGGGAATCGGTGCCGCCGTCGCCCGAGAGCTGGCGGCCCGGGGTGACACCGTCGCCCTGGTGGCCCGGCGCGCCGACCGGCTCGACGAGGTGCTCGCCGACTGCCGCGCCACGTCGAGCACCTCAGAGCGGTGGGCAGCGGACCTGTCGGACCCGACGGCGGCGGCAGACCTCGCGCTGGAGATCTGGGACCACTATGGCGCCCTCGACGTCGTCGTCAACAACGCGGGGGTCCCGATGCGCCGCCACGTGTCGCAACTGACCATGGCCGAGGTCGAGCGGACCATGCGGATCAACTACCTCTCCCCCGTCGCCATCTCGCTGGCCGTGTTGCCGCGGATGCTCGCCCGGGACTCGGGCACGATCGTCAACGTCTCGAGCATGGGTGGCCGGTTGGGCATCGCGGTGGAGGCGGCATACTCCGGCTCCAAGTTCGCGCTGGCAGGGTGGAGCGAGTCGATGGCCATCGACCTCGACCGGACCGGCGTCTCGGTGAAACTGATCCTCCCCGGTCCCGTCGACACCGAGACCTGGGACCAGCCCGACAACGACGCGCCGCAGTACGACGGACCCAAGGTGCCACCGCAGGAGGTCGCGGGAGACATCGTGGACGCCATCGACAGCGACCGCTTCGAGCACTACCTGCCGGACATGAAGTCCGTCATTGAGTTCAAGACGTCGGACATCGACGCCTTCATGCTCGGCATGCGCGCACTGACCGAGGGGGCCGACTCGTGAAGGCGCTGCTCTTCGGCGCCCCGCCGGCCAAGGACGAGGTCCGGCCCACGCCGGAGGACGAGTTGGAGGCGATGCTGGCCGGCATCCCCTTCGGCCTGCACGAGATCGACGACGCCCGCCTCGTGCGCCCGGACTGGGTGGTCACCCGCCCGATCCTCTCGGGCATCTGCGGATCCGACGCCAAGCTCGTCCTGGGCGACTTCAACACGGGCGACATCGACAACCCGATGGCGGCCTTCTCGTCGCTCCCCCACGTGCCGGGCCACGAAGTCGTCGCGGAGGTGGTGGCGCTGGGCCCCGAAGCCCGGGGTCTCGACGTCGGCCAGCGCGTGGTGCTCAATCCGTGGCTGACCTGCGGGCCGCGTGGCATCAACCCGCCCTGCCCCCCGTGCCAGGCCGGCGACCTGAGCCTGTGCTGGAGCTTCACCGAGGGGGACCTCGGCCCGGGCGTCCACGTCGGGGTCATCACGGGTGCCCCCGGCGCGTGGGCCGAGCAGCTGGCGGCGCACGACTCCATGCTGATCCCGGTACCCGACGGCATCTCCGACGAGGCGGCGGTGCTGGCCGACCCGTTCTCAGTGTCCTTCCACGCCATCGTGCGGCATCCCCCACCCGCCTCGGGGCGCGTGCTGGTCTACGGGGCCGGTGCCCTCGGGCTGACCAGCGTGGCCATCCTGAGGTCCCTCTACCCCGGGGTCGAAGTGGGTGTGGTGGCCCGCTTCGAGGCCCAACGCGCGATGGCCCTCCGCTTCGGCGCGTCTGCTGTGTTCGCCCACGAGCCCCGGTTGGCGCTGGTCGAAGCGCTGGCGGAGTGGTCCGGCGCCGTGCTCCACAACCCGCTCGACGGGCTGCCCGTCACCCATCCCGGCCACATCGACGTCGTCTACGACTCCATCGCGAAGGCGGAGACCCTCGAGGTGGGGGTGCGCGTGCTGGCCGAGCGCGGGCGCCTCGTCTACACCGGGGTCGCCACCCCCGAGCGATGGGAGTCGACCCCCGTCTACTTCAAGGAGATCACCATCGCGGGCTCGAACGCGTTCGGGATGGAGGACTTCGAGGGCCGGCGCCAGCACGCCATCGCGCACTACCTCCAATTGGTGGCCGAGGGCCGGCTCGACATCACCCCCATGCTCACCCACCGCTTCGACCTCGAGGAGTGGTGGCCGGCGCTCAAGGCTCTGGCCCGCCAGGACCGGAGCGGCGCACTGAAGGTGGCCTTCACGCCGAACGGGTAGTGGGGAGCGGCTACGCGCCCGTACCCAGTTCACTGAAGCGTGCGTAGCGGACCTCGGTGGCGCGCACCCAGGCCGTGTCGGGCTCGATCCTGCGGCCCACCCCCGACCAGCGCGCCGAGTCGTTCAGCGAGGTCTCGAGCCCCGCGGCCATGCGGGCGAAGTAGGCGGCGCCCAGGGCGGCCCCCTCCGGGACGGCCACGGCGTCGACGGGGAGGTTGGTGGCGTCAGCCACGGCGGCCATCCACGCCGTGACGCGGGACCCCCCGCCGCTGGCCACGATCCGGGTGGTCTTCAGACCCGAGCGGTCGAGCATGCGCCGGATCACGAAGCCGCTGGCCTCGTACGCGGCGCGTTCGAGCGCCTCGGCCCCCGACCCGATGTCGAGCCCGTAGAGGTTCGAGCGCAACGTGTAGTCCTCGAAGGGCGTGCGTTCGCCCCGGACGTAGGGCAGCCAGACCGGGACCCGGCCAGGGTCCCCGAGCCGGGGCTCGAGCTGCTCGCGGTCGGGTCCGGGGCGGGGGGTGCCGCGCAGGAGCCGGCGCGCCCAGTCGACGAACAGGGCACCGGCGTTGCTCGGTCCCCCGATGAGGAAGCGATCGGGCGTCGTGTGCGGAAAGCTGATCAGCCCGGGTGCCACCACCCATTCGTCGCACACGGCCCACACGATGAGCGTCGCCCCGAAGATCACGAGCACGTCGCCGGGCTCCGTCGCGCCGGCCACGATCTGGTCGCACAACGCGTCGATGGTGCCCCCGGTGATCACGGTGTCGCTGCCCGGCAGGGTGCCGGCGGCTTGGCCCATCGGCACGACCATGGGCATCTGCGATTCGGCCACGCCCATGGCGGCCAGCAGATCGGTGTTCCAGACCCCGCGGGAGTGGAGCGCACCGAGCGAGGCCGTGACGCCTGTATCGATGGCCGGCAGTCCCGAGAGCGCGTAGGTGGCCACGGCCTGGCAGGGCCAGTAGCCGCTGGCGCCGGGGGCGTTGGCAGATGCCCAACGCAGGAACCCCTCGGAGTCAGGCATGGTCCCGGGCAGGAGGACCGTGTCGGAGTCGGCGGCCGCCGCCAGGCGTCCCTCCCGGTCGCCGTAGAGCAGGCCGGGGAGCAGCGGGACGCCCTGCCTGCTCACGGCGGTCAGCGAGGGCACCATGGAGGCGACGGCCACCCCGGCCAGGCGATGACCCTCGACGCCCGTCAGCTGTGCGGTCACCTGCTCGAATGCCTTGCGGGGCCCGGCCCGCCATGCCTTCTTGGCGTCGTGGCGCAGGATGTCGGGCTCGGGCGCCACCACGCTGTGGGCCACCCTGCTCCGGGCGATGACCGTCCCGTCCTCGTCGACCGCCAGAGCCTTGACCGACGTGGTCCCGACGTCGACGCCGACGGTGACGGCTCCTGCGGACACCTTCACGAATCTGACACGCGTGTCATGATCACGTCATTATGGACGAAGCCCACCACGGAAGGAGAGGATCGCACGAATGACACGCTCCCGGCCGAAGGCCCTTGTGACTGCGGCCGTGAGCGGCCCCGGCCTCGACCTGCTGCACCAGCTGGCGGATCTCGTGCTCGATTCCTGGCTCGACCAGCCCACCCTGCGCATCTACAACGCCGGGCAACTGGCGGAGCGGGTGGCCGCGGAGGGGGCCTCCATCGTCATCGTGGAGGGCGACGTCTGCGGAGCCGAGCTCTACGAACAGCCGATCATCGCCGTGTGCAGCTGCCGGGGTGACCCGACCAACGTCGACGTGCCCGCTGCCACCGCCGCCGGCGTGCCCGTGCTGCGGGCCCCGGGTCGGAACGCCGATGCGGTGGCCGAGCTGGCCGTCGCCCTCCTCTTCGCCGCCACCCGCGGCGTGGTCCCAGCCGACCGCGACGTGCGGGAAGGCCAGATCTACCGCGGCGGGAGGATCCCCTACCAGACCTACCGGGCCTGGGAGCTGGCCGGCAAGACGGTCGGGCTGGTGGGCCTGGGTGCCGTCGGGCGTGCCCTGCGCTGGCGCCTGCGCGGCCTCGGCATGGAGGTCATCGCCTACGACCCGTATGCGCCCGACGCCACCAGTTCGCTCGACGACCTGCTGGCGCAGGCCGACATCATCTCCGTGCACGCCCCGGTCACCGAGGAGACGACGGGCATGATCGGCGCCGACGCCTTCGCCAAGATGCGTGACGGCGTCGTCTACCTGAACACGGCGCGGGCCAAGATCCACGACACCGACGCGCTGGTCGCCGCGCTGGCCTCGGGCAAGGTCGCCGCTGCCGGGCTCGACCACTTCGAGGGCGAGATCCTGGCGACGGACCACCCGCTGACGACGTTCCCCCAGGTCGTGCTCACCCCGCACATCGGCGGGGCCACCTTCGACACCGAGTCGAACCACACCCGCACCATCGCCGAGGACCTGTGCCGCCTCATGGCGGGCGCGCGGCCCCTCCACATCGTGAACCCCGAGGTCCTGACGGGCTGACGTGGCGGCACGCCAACCGACCATCATCGCCACCTCCATCGGGTTCCAGGCCGACGGGCCCGACCCCGCGAACCTCCGCCCGGGCCCCTCCTACCGGCTGGCCGCCCACTTGGCGCGGGCGAGAGACCACCCGCGCCTGTGCATCATCGCCACCGCGGTGGGCGACGACTCGACCCGGCTGGCAGCGGCCCACAACGCATTCTCCAAGCTCGGCTTCGTCAGCTCGCACCTCACCCTCTTCCCGATGCCCAACGTGCCCGACGTGCGCGCCCACCTGCTCGCCCAGGACGTGATCTGGGTCGGCGGCGGCAGCACCGCCAACCTGCTGGCGCTCTGGCGCCTGCACGGGCTCGACGTGACGCTGCGCGAGTGCTGGGAGGCGGGGGTCGTGCTGAAGGGCGTGTCGGCCGGTTCGCTGTGCTGGCACGTGGGCGGGACGACCGACTCCTTCGGGCCCACCCTGGTGCCGGTCACCAACGGGCTCGCCTTCCTCCCCTACTCCAACAGCCCGCATCACGACGTAGAGGAGCAGCGCCGGCCCCTGATCCACCGCCTCGTTGCGGAGGGGACGCTCCCCGACGGCTACGCCACCGAGAACGGCACGGGCCTGGTCTTCTTCGGCACCGAGCTGCGCGAGGCCTTCACCGAAGTGGAGGGCAAGCTCGCGTACTCGCTGACGCGGGAGGGCGGCACGACCCGCGAGGTGGCGCTCGACACCCGCCTCCTCTGACTCAGGCCGTCGCCCCGGCCCAGTCGGACCCGGCGTGGACGGTGGTGGTGTCACGCCCGGAACGGAGCACCCGGCCCGGCACGGCGCCGGTGAACCCGCCGTCTCGGACGATCTCGGTCCCGTTCACCAGCACGTGGCCGATGCCCACCGCCTCGGCATAGAGACGGCTCGCGCCTCCCGGCAGGTCGTCCCGGGTGCGGACGGCACCGTGGCCGATGGCGGACGGGTCGAATACCACGAGATCGGCGAAGGCGCCCGGGACAAGGCGACCGCGGTCGCGCAGGCCGTAGAGGCGGGCCGGGATGTCGGTCAGCTGCCGCACCGCCTGCTCCCAGCTGAGCAGCCCACGGGCCCGCACGCCCTCACCCAGCATGGAGGTCGAGTAGACGGCGCCGCACATGGTGTCGAGGTGGGCGCCGGCGTCGGAGCCGCCGACGATGGCCCGCGGGTCCTGCCAGGTCTGCGCGCGCAGCACCCAGTCGGGCTCGGACTCGGGGATGGGAGGGCGCAGCCCGGTGCGCAGCCGGTCGGCTACCACCACATCGAGGAGCGCGTTGAAGGGCTCCACGCCACGCTCGCGTGCCACCTCGCCGACGGTGCGGCCCTCGACGCCGGCGTTCTCGGGGGCGAACGTCTCCTCCACGATGAGGCGGTCCCACACCGCGAGGTGGCGCAAAATGCCAGCCTCGTCGGATTGCGCGCCCGCATCGAGCCGCCGGCGGGTCTCGGGGTCGGAGAGCGCGGCGAGGCGCTCGTCGACCGGCAGCGCGAAGACCTCGCGCCAGCCCGGTAGCCCGTCGAGGATGGCACCGTGCTCGAAGCTCAGCCGCAGCTGCATGGTGTGCGGCAGCGTGAGGGCCACCACGGTGGCGCCGCGCTCCGCGGCCGCCGTCCCGGCGGCGAGCTGGCTCCAGGCCCCGTCGGGGTTCATGGCCGACACGCCCAGCACGTTCCAGTTGACCGGGCGGTCCGCCAGCAGCGACATCGTGGCGAGGAAGTCGACCTCCTCGTCGGTGAAGCCGTTGAGGCAGCCGGGGACGATCAACTCCACCGTGGTGCCGTCGTGGGAGCGCACGGCCCCGGCCAGGCGCTCGAGCTCCTCACGGCTCGCGGCACGGGACGGGACGGGCTGACCGTCGCCGTCGTTGTGCGTGTGGACCTGCGAGGTCGAGAAGCCCAGCGCGCCCTCCGCCAGCGCGGTGTGGAGCGCCGCCTCCATCTCCTCCAGGTCCCCGGCGCCGGCCGTGCCCCCCACGGCGCGCTCGCCCATGACCAGCCGGCGCAGCGTCGAGTGCCCGACGAGGAAGCCCGCATTGACCGCGATGCGGCCGTCGAGGCGACCGATCCACTCCCCGAAGGAGCCCCAGTCCCAGGGGAGTCCCGCCCGCAGCGCGGCCAGCGGCATGCCCTCGACCCGCGCCATCATGCGCGAGATGTAGTCGACGTGCTCCGGCGCCATGGGCGCCAGCGAGAAGCCGCAATTGCCGCCGAACACCGTGGTGACGCCGTGCAGCGGGGAGGGGCTGGCGTTGGGGTCCCAGAAGAGCTGGGCGTCGTAGTGGGTGTGCAGGTCGACGAAGCCGGGGGCGACGAGCATGCCGGTGGCGTCGATCACAGTGTCTGCGCCGGCGGTGTCGGCACCGGACGCGACGGCAGCGATCCGCTCCCCGTCGACGACGACGTCGGCCCGGACCGCCGGCGCGCCCGTGCCGTCGACCACGATGCCGCCGCGCACGGCCACGGTCACGCCGGTGCCCCCTGCTCGGCCGGACCCGGACGGCACACCCGCACCCGCTGGCGGGCGAAAGCCTGCATGCCCTCGGGGCCCAGCTCGACGCCGATGCCCGACTGCTTCCACCCGCCCATCGGCGCGTTCATGTCGATGGCCGAGATGCCGTGGGTGTTCACGAACACCGTGCCCGCCGTCAGACGGGAGGCCACGTCGGCCGCCAGCGCGTCGTCGTTGCTCCAGACCGAGGCGCACAGGCCGAAGCTCGTGTCGTTCGCCGCGTCGACGGCCGCGTCGAGGTCGTCATACGGGATCACCGGCAGGGCCGGAGCGAACTGCTCCTGGCGCACGATGCCCGACCCCGGCGCGGGTGCGACGACGAGTGCCGGCGAGACGAAGTAGCCGCCGGCCGCGGTGTCGGCGGCCCGCACCCGCCCCGGACGGACCACCGTCGCGCCCGACGCGGCCGCCTCCGAGAGCATCGCCTCGACCCGATCGCGTGCGCTCGCCGTGTGCACGGGACCCATGGTCACCTCCTCGGCCAGCCCGTCCCCCACCACTTCGCCGGCCAGGCGGTCGGCCAGCGCGGCCACCGTCTCGTCCATCCGATCCCGGTGGACGTAGAGGCGCTTGATCGCCATGCAGACCTGGCCGCTGGTGACGAAGGCCGCCTCGACGATGCGCTCAGCGAGCGGGTGGTCGGCCGCCACGTCGGGAGCGAGGATGGCGGCGTCGTTGCCGCCCAGCTCGAGCACGACGGGACGGGTGGTAGCGGCTGCCGCGGCCATGACGGCCTGTCCGGTGGCCACGCCGCCGGTGAAGGACACCATGTCAACACGCGGATGTCCGACCAGCGCGGCGCCGAGGGCGGCGTCGGGACCGTTGACGACGTTGAGGACGCCCGGCGGCAGTGCGCCGGCCATGGCGGCAGCGACCAGCAGCACAGTGCCGGGGCACGTCGGAGGCGCCTTGACCACGACGGTGTCCCCGGCCAGCAGCGCGGGGAGGACCTTGTTGGCCATGACCGAAACGGGCCAATTGAAGGGCAGGACCGCGGCCACGACTCCGTGGGGGACCCATTCGACGCGCGTGGCCCCCCCGCTCACCTCACGGGCGGCGAGCGCCTCCGCCACGAGCGGCGCGAAGGCGGCGGCCATGCCGGCCATGGTCGCGCTGTCGAAGATGGACTCCGTCAGGGTCTTGCCGTGCTCGCGGGTGAGCAGCCGAGCCAGGTCGCCGGCCTCGACGGCGGCCACCCCCGCCTCGGCGGCGGCGGCGACCGACTCGGCACGGGCCTGGGCACCGAGCGCGGCCCAGGCGGCCTGCGAGCTGCGCGCCGCGTCCACGGCACGGTCGAGCTGCGCCGGGGAGGTGGACGGCGCATGGAGGACCACCTCGTCGGGCCGGGCCGGATTCGTCACCGGGTAGGTCCCCTGGTCGCCGGCCACCACCTCACCGTCGATGAGGAGGCCGACGCGCGTCGTGACGTCTTCGACGTGTGTGGTCATACGCACCTCCCGGCCGGCCGACTTTGCTGCCGATAGTGTCACCTTCTCATGGGAGTCGTCGACACGGGAAGCGCGCCGCACCGGGCGACGCTGCTGCCCGACCCCGACCCCAGAGGGGTGCTGGTCCCCGTGATCTCGGTCGACGACCATCTCATTGAGCCACCCGATCTCTTCGAGGGCCGCCTGCCCGCGTCCCTGCAGGAAGGCGCGCCGCGGGTGGTCGAGGACGATGACGGCACGCAGTCCTGGGTCTTCGAGGGGAGCCGCTATCCCAACGTGGGCCTGAACGCAGTGGTGGGTCGCCCCCGCGCCGAGTGGAGCATGGAGCCAGCGCGCTTCGACGAGATGCGCCCCGGCTGCTTCGACATAGGGGCCCGGATTGAAGACATGGACCTGGCCGGCGTGTGGGCCTCGCTCTGCTTCCCCTCCCTGGTGTCGGGGTTCTGCGGTGCCGTGTACTCGCGAGCGAGCGACCGTGAGCTCGGCCTGGCCTGCCTGCGCGCATTCAACGACTGGCACCTGGAGCAGTGGGCGGGCCCGCAGCCGGATCGCATCATCCCGCTGCAGCTGCCCTGGTTGGCCGACGTCGAGGTGGCCACCGCCGAGGTGCGCTCCAACGCGGCCCGCGGCTTCAAGGCGGTCAGCTTCCCCGAGTTCCCGTCCCAGCTCCGCCTTCCCTCCATCTTCAGCGGCGCGTGGGACCCCTTCTTCGCGGCCTGCGAGGAGACCGGCACGGTCGTGTGCCTGCACACCGGGGCGTCGTCGTGGGCGCCGCTCCCCTCGCCCGACCCGCCGTTCGAGCTGCTGCCCACCGTCTTCCCCGTCAACGCGCTGCTGGCAGCGGGCGAGTGGCTGTGGTCCGGCGTGCCGCTCCGCTTCCCGGACCTCAACGTCGCCTTGTCCGAGGGCGGCATCGGCTGGGTCCCGATGCTGATGGACCGGGCCGACTACGTGCTGGCGCACTCGGCGTCGGGCTCCGAGAGCCACGCCTGGCCGTCCGACCTGCTCCCGAGCGAGGTGCTGCGCCGCAACTTCTGGTACTGCTCCATCGACGACCCCTCGGCCGTGGCGCAGCGCTACGTCATCGGCGTCGACCACATCATGGTGGAGAGCGACTACCCGCACGCCGACTCCTCGTGGCCCGACACGCAGCGCGTGCTCGCCGAGACCTGGGGCGCGCTGCCCGACGACGAGTTGCGCGCCGTCGCGGGCGGCAACGCCTCCCGGCTCTTCCGCCACCCTCTCCCCGCGGTCGACGACTGGCGCCATCCGGCGCCGTGAGCGTGACGGACGGGGGCACCCCGCTGCCGCCCCGCGCCGGTCCGGTGATCGACGCCGACGGCCACGTCGTCGAGCCGCTCGACGCCTGGGCCGGGCTGCCCGAGGCGCACCGCCCGGTAATCACGTCGGACGCCCACGGCTACGAACATGTCACCGTCGGGCGTACCGAGATCCTGGCCGTGCCGCTGGGCACCCTGGCCCGCCCGGGCTCGACCTTCGACGATCCCACGGCCTTCCGGCCCCTGGCCGACGCCGAGCCCGGTGGCAGCGACCCGGTGGCCCGCCTGGCCGACATGGACACCGAGGGCATCGACCAGGCCGTGCTCTACCCCACCCTCGGGCTGTACTTCTCCGTGGTCGAGGACGCCGAGGCGGCGGTCGGCCTGGCCGTGGACTACAACGACTGGCTGGCCACGTACTGCGCCGCAGATCCGGACCGGCTCTTCGGCGCCGCCCTGTTGCCCCTGCAGGACCCCGCCGCCGCCGCGCACGAGCTGCGCCGGGCCGTCACCCAGCTCGGCTTCAAGGCGGGCTTCGTCCGCCCCAACCCCTGCCTCGGCCGCTCGCTCTCCGACCGCGCCTACGACGTCGTGTGGAACGCCGCCGAGGAGCTGGGCGTGCCCGTCGGGATCCACGAGGGCAGCTCGGTCATCGTGCCGACGCTCGGGTCGGACCGCCCGTTCAACCCGCTGGTCCTCCACGCCGTCTCGCATTCCTTCGAGCAGATGCTGGCCTGTGCCCAGCTCATCGCGTTCGGGGTGCTCGAGCGCCACCCGGGCCTGCACTGCATCTTCCTCGAGTCGTCCGGCGGGTGGGCCCCGTTCTGGCTCGAGCGCCTGGACGAGCAGGCCGAGTCGTTCGGCGGCTTCTGCCCCGACATGGCGCTGCGTCCCTCGGAGTACTTCGCCCGCCAGTGCACCATCAGCTTCGAGGTCGACGAGCGCACGCTGCCGGCGCTGGCGCCGTTCGTGGGCCCCCGGCGCATCGTGTGGGGCAGCGACTACCCGCACCACGACGCCACCTTCCCCGGTGCCGTCGACGCCCTGCGGGCGACCATCGCCCCGTGCCCCACGGCCACGCAGATCCGGGTGCTCGGCCTCAACGCGCGGGAGCTCTACGGGCTGCCGCCGCGCCACGACGGCGTGGTGGGCCTGATCGACGACTACTTCGCCGCCGTCACCGCGCAGGACCCCGAGCTCCTGCGGCGAGTCTTCGCGCCCGACGCGACATTCGACGTGGACGGCGACCGCCGGCGCGGGCACGAGGACATCCTCGCCTACTACACCGAGCACACCTTCGTGTTCGAGGACTTCCGTCCCGACCCCGCGCCGCTGCAGATCGACGGCTCGACGGTCACGGTGGACATCGACGTCCACCTGGGTGGGACCGAGCGCACGGTGCGCGACGTCTTCGAGACGGACGGGGAGCGCATCACCGCGCTGCGGGTCAGGGGGTTCGCGGACGCGCTGCGGGCCGCGGGCCCGCGCTGACGCTGCCGATGGGTGGACTCAGGCGGCGGGCTGCGGCCGCGGCCCACGCAGGAGCCGGCCGGGAAGCTCGCCCGTCGCCACGTCGTGCTCGCGCACCACGGCGCCCGACTTCACCGTGGCGGTGTAGCCCCGGGCCCGTTGGACGAGCCGCTTGCCCGAGCCGGGGAGGTCGTAGACCATCTCGGGCGGGTCGAGGGCCAACGCGTCGTGGTCGATCACGTTCACGTCCGCCAGGTGGCCCGGTGCCAGGAGCCCGCGGTCGCGGAAGCCGTAGAGCTCGGCCGTGCGCCGGGTCTGGAGGTGGACCACCGTCTCGACCGGCAGCCGCTCGCCGCGGGAGCGGTCGCGGGCCCAGTGCGTGAGCATGAAGGTCGGCAGGCTGGCGTCGCACAGCACACCGCAGTGCGCCCCGCCGTCGCCCAGACCGAGCACCGTCGCCGGGTGCACGAGCATCTCGCGCACGGCGTCGAGGTTGCACGCCGCGTAGTCCAGCAGCGGGAGGTAGAGGAGCTCCTTGCCGTCCCGCCCGAGCATCAGGTCGTAGAGGACCTCGTCGGTGCTCCGGCCCTGGACGGCCGCGAGGGCGGTCACGCTGCGCTCGGGCGGGGGCTCGTAGTCGGGCGGGTCGCCCAGCGGGAAGAGCTTGTGCAGGTTGGCCCGCAGCAGCTCGACGAAGCCGCCCGGCCGGGGCTCCTCGCCGAGGATGGCGGCCCGCACCTCGGGCGTGCGCAGCCGGGCCACCCGCTCGGCGAGCGGGAGACCGGCGATCTCCTGGTAGGCGCGGTGGTGCGCGAAGGGGTGCGTGGTGGAACCGAAGCCCACCATCAACGACGTCGGCTTGCCCGCCACCTGGGGCACGAGCCAGGCACCGCGCCGGTTGGCGGCCACGCCGCGGTCGATCCACTCGCGCCACAGGTCGGGCGCGAAATCGGCCTGCAGCACCTGATAGGTGACCGGCACGCCGGCGCGGGTGGAGATCTCCGACATCCAGGCGAACTCGTGGTCGAGGTCCCGCATGTCGCTCGCCACCGAGAAGACGCGGTGCCCCGCCTTGCCGAGCGCCTCGCCGATCGCCACCAGCTCGTCGGCCGCGGCCGTCGTCCCGGCCGCCAGCTCGCCGTCCTTGGCCCGGTGCAGGACCGTGCGTGTCGTCGACGCGCCGATGGCGCCCGCGTGCACGGCCTCACGCACGATGGCCGCCATCTCGGCGATCTCCTCCCCCGTCGCGGCGTCGTTCGCCCGGCCCTCACCGAGGACATAGGCCCGCAGTGCGCCGTGCGGGACGAGGCTCGCCACGTCGAGGACCCGCGCCGTGCGCTCCACTTCGTCGAGGTACTCGCCGAACGTCTCCCAGTTCCAGTTCATGCCCTCGGCCAGCGCCGTGCCGGGGATGTCCTCCACGCCCTCCATCAACTGGATCAGCCACTCCCGGTCCGAGTCCCGCGCCGGCGCGAACCCGACGCCGCAGTTCCCCATCACGACCGTCGTCACTCCGTGCCAGCCCGAGGGCGAGACCTCGGGGTCCCAGGTGGCCTGGCCGTCGTAGTGGGTGTGGATGTCGACCCAACCGGGCGTGACGAGTCGGCCTTCGGCGTCGATCTCGCGGCGGGCCCGGCCGTCGACCTCCCCCACGGCCGTGATGATGCTGCCGTCGATGGCGACGTCACCGATCCCCGTGGGCCTGCCCGAACCGTCGGCGATGGTGCCGCCCCGGATGATCAGGTCGTGCATGGCTGCTCCTCGTCCGGCGTCCTGGGTCCGACCGCCGCCGCCGCTCCCCCCGGATCCGGGCGGCGGGCTACACCCAGCTTCGCAGCTTTTCGATCATGGCGACCGGATCGGCGCCCACCGGGGTGACGTTGAGGTGGGTGACCCCGGCCTCGGCCAGTCCGGCCACCCGCTCCTTGATGTAGGACTCGGGTCCGCACAGCGACGTCGCCTCGAGCAGCTCGGCCGGCACGAGCGCCGCCGCCTCGTCCTTCTGGCCCGACAGGTAGAGGTCCTGGATCTCCGCCGCCTCCTTCTCGTACCCGTAGCGGCAGGCCAGCGCGTTGTAGAAGTTCCTCCCCTTGGCGCCCATGCCGCCGATGTACAGGGCGGCCATGCCGCGCCCGAGCTCGCGGATGGGGGCCACCTCGGACTCCTCGCCGATGGCCAGGATGCCGCCGGCGGCGATCTGGAGCGTGCCCAGCGACGGGTCGCGCTTGGCCGCGCCTGCGGCCAGGGCGGGGCCGAAGACCTCCTTGGCCTTGTCGGGGACGAAGAAGAGCGGCAGCCATCCCTCGGCGATCTCGGCCGTCAGGGCGACGTTCTTCTCCCCGAGGGCGGCGACCCAGACGGGGATGCGGGGCCGGACGGGGTGGTTGATGAGCTTCAGCGCCTTGCCCAGTCCGGTGCCCTGGTCCGGCGGGAGCGGGATGTGGTACGCCGCCCCGTCGTGGGTCAGCGGCGCCTCGCGGGCCCACACGTCGCGGCAGATCTCGATGATCTCGCGGGTCCGGGTAAGCGGCCGGTCGTAGGGCACGCCGTGGAAGCCCTCGATCACCTGGGGCCCCGACGCGCCGAGGCCGAGCTGGCAGCGTCCGCCCGAGATGGCATCGATGCCGGCGGCCGTCATGGCGATCAGCGTCGGGGTGCGGGTGTAGATGGGCAGGATGGCGGCGCCGATGTCCACCCGCTCCGTCTTGGCGGCCAGGTACCCCATGAAGCTCGGCGCGTCGTAGCTGTACGCCTCGGCCACCCACACGATGTCGAGGCCCACCTTCTCCAGCTCGGCCGCCTGGCGTGCGGACTCGGCGAACCCGCCGGCGTAGCTCAGCTGCATGGACAGCTTCACGCGGTCCTCCCTTTCCTGTGTCCTCTTGGTCGGTCCTCTACGGAAAAGAGTATCCTAAACTCTGCCTCCCGCTCCCCGTAGCATCGCAGCCGTGGCGGCCGACCGCATCGAACTCGTCCTTTTCGATCTCGGCGGCGTGCTCATCGAGCCCGGTGGGGTGGCGCCGATGCGGGAGTTGAGCGGGATCGGCAGCGACGAGGAGCTGTGGGCGCGCTGGCTGCGCTGCCGCTGGGTGCGCCGCTTCGAGGCCGGCCTGTGCTCGCCCGACGAGTTCGCCGCCGGGGTGGTGGCCGACTGGGAGCTCGAGCTGGAGCCGGCGGCGTTCCTCGAGGAGTTCAGCGGATGGGCGAACGACCCCTATCCGGGGGCGCTGGAGCTCGTCACCACCGTACGCGGCGACGTCGGCGTGGGCTGCCTGTCCAACACGAACGCTGTCCAGTGGCACGCCAACTACGAGGCGACCCCGCTCACCGACGCCTTCGCGCTGTGCTTCCTCTCCTTCGAGCTCGGGCTGGTCAAGCCCGACCGCGAGATCTTCGAGGTCGTCGCGACCCGCCTCCCGGTCCGGCCCGAACGCGTGCTCTTCCTCGACGACAACGTCGCCAACGTCACCGGTGCCGAGGCGAGCGGGTTCGTGGCCCGTCACGTGCGCGGTGTCGACGAAGCGCGCCGGGCGCTGGACGACGAGGGCATCATCGCGGGCTGAGACGGGGCGGGCGATGACCCCGGCGGGACCGGCGCCGGTCCGGCCGCGTGTGCGAACATGCCGCCATGGTTGCCAACGGCCCGATGCTGCGTCTCCTGCCGCGCCTCAGCGACGACGTCGCCTTCTACTGGACTTCCGGTGAGGACGGGGTGCTGCGTTTGCTGCACTGCAACGCCTGCGGGTTCTTCATCCACCCGCCGGGGCCCGTCTGCCCGCGCTGCCTCTCGAGCGACGTTGCGCCCAAGGAGGTCAGCGGCCGCGGCCACGTCGAGACCTTCACCGTCAACCACCAGCAGTGGATACCGGGGAGCGACGCCTACATCATCGCCTGGGTGTCGATCGACGAGCAGCCCGACGTGCGGCTCACCACGAACCTGGTCGACATCGAGCCCGACGACGTGCGCATCGGCATGCCCGTGCGCGTCGTCTTCGAGCAGGCCGACGACGTGTGGCTCCCGCTCTTCACGCCCGAGGGCGCGTCGTGAGCCCCGGTCCGGTCGAGGAGCCGCTCGAGCGGCGAGCCGTCATCTCGGGCATCGGGCAGTCCGCCGTGGGACGCCGTCTCGGGCGGGCCGATCTCGACCTGACGGTCGAGGCGGCGCTGGCGGCCATTGCCGACGCCGGGCTCGACCGCGACGACATCGACGGCATCTCCACCTACCCCGGCATGGGCGCCGGCACGCCGGGCTTCGGAGGGCCGCCCTCGCCGGAGGTCCAGGACGCCCTGGGCCTGTCGCTCAACTGGCACGACGGCGGGGGCGAAGGACCGGCGCAGATGCGCGCCGTCATGGCGGCCGCGCTCGCGGTCGCGGCCGGACTGGCCCGCCACGTCCTGGTCTACCGGACCGTTACCGAGGGCACCGCCCAGGGCACGGGTGGCCGCCCGGGCATCGGCGGGGCGGGCGGTGGCGGCAGTGTGCCCCGCTTCGGGAGCTTCATGCAGTGGTCGCTCCCCTTCGGGGCCGTGTCGGCCGCCAACTGGATCGCCATGGTCGGGCAGCGGCGGATGCACGAGTTCGGGCTGACCCGAGAGCAGCTGGGGCAGATCGCCCTCAACGGGCGCCGCAACGCCGCGCTGAACCCCAAGGCGATCTACACGGAGCCCATGTCGATGCACGACTACCTGGCGGCGCGCATCATCACGACGCCGCTGTGCCTCTTCGACTGTGACGCGCCGTGCGACGGGTCGACGGCCGTCATCGTCTCGCATCGCGACGTCGCCGCCGATCTCGATCACCCGGCCGTCCAGATCAACGCGCTGGGCACGGCCCTGCGCGGGCGCCCGAGCTGGGACCAGTTCGACGACATGACCACCATGGCCGCCCGCGACGCCGGCGCCTCCATGTGGGAGCGCACCGAGCTCACGCCGGCCGATGTCGACACCGCACAGCTCTACGACGGGTTCTCCGTGCTGACCATCGTCTGGCTCGAGGCGCTCGGGTTCTGCGGGCGGGGCGAGAGCGGGCCCTTCGTCGAGGGCGGTGCCGCGATCGCGCGTGACGGCGTCCTCCCGCTGAACACGGCGGGCGGCCAGCTCTCGGGCGGCCGGCTGCACGGGTTCGGCCTGATCCACGAGGCCTGCGTCCAGCTGCGGGGCGAGGGCGGCGAGCGCCAGGTGGTGCGGCCCGGCGGGCGCCATCCCGAGGTGGCCGCGGTGGCCAACGGCGGCGGGCCCATCGCCGGCACCATGCTGCTGACCCGCGGCCTCACCTGACCGTCGTCCGGGCCGCTCCGCGCTCCCTCAGCCCGGCTTCGTCCCCGCCAGGTGGTGCGCGGCACGTGCCGCCAGCGCGACCAGCGTGAGTGTCGGGCCGTAGCCGCTCGAGGTGACGAACACGGAGGAGTCCGCGACGACGACGTTGTCGAGCGTGTGCACCCGGCCCCACCGGTCGACCACGGAGGTGTCCGGGTTGTCGCCCATGCGCGCCGTGCCGATGACGTGGCGGCTCTCGGGCACCGGGGTGGCGCCGACGCCGTGGTACGAGACGCCTGGTGACGAGGTGTGGATGACCCACTCGGCCCCCATCTCCTCCAGCACCGACTGGAGGATCTTCCCGTGGTACTTGGACGCCGCCAGTTCGTGGCGTCCCGGCTCGTAGGTGACCCGGGCCACCGGGAAGCCGCGCGCGTCGCGGACCGACGGGCTCAGGTCGACCGTGTTGGTGGCGTAGGGCAGGTCCTCCCCCTGCATGATGAAGGCCCACATCCGCTCACGCAGGTTCGAGTCGCGCATCGCCTGGGCGTGGCCGCGCCCCCACGGCGAGTGGCGCGCCTCCATGATCGGCAGCCCGCCGCCGCTGTGCTCGACCAGGCCACCCCTGAACCACGGCAGTCCCGCGCCGAGAGCGGCCTCCCGCGTGCGCTCGTCCTGCACCATGGCGTCGTCGTGCACGTGGGTGACCGCCCGCCCCTTGTGGGGGTGCAGGCGCAGGTGCGGGAAGTGCCCGACGACGATCGTCTGGAAGTGGCACATGAGGTGGCGGCCGAGGGCGGGGTGCTCCAGGCCGGACAGGAGGAGGATGCGGGGCGTCTCGATGGCACCGCCGGCCACGATGACCAGCTTGGCGTCCATTGTGCGGGTGACGCCGTCGGGCCCGATGAACTCGACGCCCGTGGCCTTGCGCCCCTCCGTCACGATCCGGCTCACGTAGGTCTCGGCCATGAGCTCGGCCCGGCCGGTGCCCATGGCCCGGGTCAGCAGCGCGACCGGGTCGCCCTTGGCATGGATGGGGCAGCCGAAGAACGCGCAGAAGCCACAGTTGTTGCAGGCGGGCCGCCCGTCGTAGGCGATGCTGTTGGCGGCCGTCGGCGCCTCGTAGGGATGGAGCCCGACCTTCTCCGCCGCGGCCGACGACAGCACGGCGCCGAACATCGGCGCCCCCGGCGGCATCGGGTAGGGGCCCGACCGCCAGGCGGCGAACGGGTTGGCACCGGCGCGGCCGGCCACGCCGATGGCCCGCTCGACCTCGGCGTAGTAGGGCTCGAGCTCGTCGTAGTCAATGGGCCAATCGTCGACGGCCGCGCCGTCCTGCGGGCCGTGGGTGGAGAAGAGGCGGAAGTCCTCCTCGCGGAAACGCGGCACCTTGCCGTCGGCGTGGGTCCCACCACCCCCGACCGTCGTGGGGATGGAGTTCACCTCCCCCACGTGCGTGTGCTCGCCCTCGTCGGCGTTGCGCCGGAAGGCGCGCGGCTCGATCAGCGGGTCAGGCCCGAGGAAGTAACGCGAGATGAACTTGATCTCGTCGTTGGAGTAGTCGCCCGCCGGCTTCGTCGGGTCGTCGGGGTCGAGCAGGTGGTTGCGCCCCTTCTCCATGATGACCACGGACCACCCGGCCCGCGTCAGCACCTCGGCCGCGGTCGCCCCGCCGGGCCCGGATCCGATGATGACGGCGTCGGCTGTCACGGCTGGGACACCTCGTCGTCGCTGTAACCGCGCGGCTGCACGTCGCCCTCGTACGCGATGTACGCCCACCCGATGCCGTCGCGGTTGCCCCCGTACTCGGGCGCCCCGTACATACCCTCGCAGCAGTGCTCCCACAGGATCTCGAGAAAGGCCTCGTCGGCCCGCAGCCGGCGGCGCTGCTCGGAGCCGTCGACCTCGCCGAAGTCTCCGCCCAGTGCAGCGAGCCCGTCCCGGTAGCGCTGCTGGAGCCCCACCACCGGGCCGTTGAACTCCCGCTCGGGCAGCCCTTGGGACCCCTCGAGCCGGGTCCGCCAGGCAAGCTCGTCCAGCCGGGACAGGTGGTGGAACGTGGCGAACCCGGCCACGCCACCCGTACGTCCCGATGACGGGCCCCCCGCCCAGATGCGGGGCGGGTCGAACGTGAAGGCGCCGAGGAAGGTGTCGATGTACTCGGCGACGCCCGCCTCTTCTGCCCCGGGTGCCCCCTGGTCGGAGGGCATCAGCTGGGCACAGGCGGCCCGCAACGTGGCGTACTCCTGCTCGCTCAGCCAGACGGGCACCGGGCAAACGTAGCGTGCCGTCGGCCCAATTGCTGACACTGCTGTCAGGTTAGGATCGAGCCTCACCCGTCCCGCCAGGGGGCGGCCGGGAGGATGGGCATGGCGCAGGGTGGCTACCGGGTGGGCGTGGACGTGGGCGGCACGTTCACCGACCTCATCTGCATCACGCCGGACGGTCAAGTCGTCCTGGACAAGACGCCGACGACCCCCGACGACCAGTCGGTCGGGGTGCTGACGGCTGTCGAGCAATTGGCCGGCACGTTCGGCATCGACACCAAGGCGTTCTGCCGCGCGATCGAGGCCTTCGTGCACGGGACGACCACGGCGGACAACACCATGATTGAGATGAGCGGCGCCCCGACGGGCCTGCTCGCCACCGAGGGCCACCGCGACGAGATAGAGCTGCGCCGGGACCACAAGGAGAACATCTGGGACCCGGCGGCCCCGCCGCCCGAGCCGATCGCGCGCCGGCGGGCGCGCATCCCGATCCCCGAGCGGTGCGACTTCGAGGGGAACGTCGTCCTCGAGCTCGACGAGGAGGCGGTGCGCCGGGGCGTGCGCCGGCTGCAGAAGCTCGGCGTGGAGTCGATCGCAGTGTGCTTCCTCTTCAGCTTCGTCAACCCCGACCACGAGCGGCGGGCCCGTGAGCTGATCCTCGAGGAGTTCCCCGACGTCGGACACATCTCGCTGTCGCACGAGGTGCTCCCCCGGGCGCCCGAGTTCGAACGCACCTCGACCACCCTCGTCAACGCGTACGTCGCGCCCAAGATCTCCGCCTATGTCGACCGCCTGGTGGAGAAGCTACGGACGGCGGGTTTCGAGGGGCAGGTCGTGCTCATGCAGTCGAGCGGTGGCGTCATGCCACCCCAGTCCGTGCCGCGCCGAGCGGTCGCCCTCCTCGGGTCCGGCCCCACGGGCGGCGTCATGGCTGCGGCGCTCGCCGCTGGGCGCAGCGGTGTGCACGATCTCGTGGCGGCAGACATGGGAGGCACCTCGTACGACGTGTGCCTGGTGCAGCGCGGGCAGCCGGCCGTCGCCACCGACTGGAACTGGCGGCACCGCTACTACGTGAACCTGCCCATGGTCGACATCCACAGCGTGGGGGCCGGCGGCGGCTCCATTGCCCGCGTCCGCCAGGGCGCGCTCCTGGTCGGCCCCGAGTCAGCCGGATCAGTGCCCGGACCGGTCTGCTACAGCCGCGGTGGTGTGCAGGCGACGGTCACCGACAGCGACGCCGTGCTGGGCTACCTGCCGGTCAAGGGCTTCGCCGGGGGACGGATGGAGCTCGACGTCGAGGCGGGTCGTGCCGCCATCGCGCGGGACGTCGCCGAGCCGCTCGGCCTCGAGGTCGACGACGCTGCCTGGGCCATTCAGCGCATCGTCAACTCCAACATGGCCAACGCGGTGCGCAAGGTGCTGTCGCAGCACGGCGCCGACCCGCGCACCCTCTCCCTGGTGGCGTACGGCGGCGGGGGCCCGGTCCACGCCTGGGCGCAGGCCCGCGAGCTCGGCATCGGCCGCGTGCTCGTGCCCAAGGCCTCACCCGCCTTCTCGGCACTGGGCCTGCTCGTCTCCGACTACGTCGTGGACCTGATGCGGGCCTACGTGGTCAAGCTCTCCGACATCGACCTGGCCCGCGTGCGCGAGCTGGCGGCCGAGCTGCACCGGGAGGCGGAGGCCGAGCTGGCGCCCGCCCGCCTGGGCGAGGGCGCGGTGCAGGCCGACCTGTTCGCGCAGATGTGTTACCACGGGCAGAACTTCGACATGTCGGTGCCGCTGCCCGAGGGCGACTCGCTGTCGGAAGAGCACCTGCTGGACCTGGCCGACCGCTTCCACCACCAGCACGAGACGGCGCGGGGGTTCGCCTTCCCGACCCAGCAGCCCCTCGTGCGCGGCATCCGCCTGGTGCACCGGGGCGCCACGTCAAAACCGCCGGTCCTCGCCCGTATGGGTGACGTGACCCACGCCGCCGACGCGCGCACTGGCCAACGCCCGGTCCACCTCGGTGAGGGATTCACCGACGTCCCCACCTACGACGGGGCGTCACTCGGCGCGGGGACACTGATTGAGGGGCCGGCGCTCATTGAGGAGCCCTTCACCGTGGTCGTACTTGCGCCCTCCGACGTCGCGGTGCTCGACGAGCACGGCAACTACGACATCACCGTCGGCCGGGCCGGCTGAGGCCGGCCGGTCCAGGCGGCTCGACTCGTCGCTCGACCTAGAGCTTGAAGGCGCACCCGTCCCAGTACGAGACGAGGCGGCGCCTGAACGTCCCCCGAACGTCGATCGTCAGAACGTGAGGGCCCGCCTCCGTCTCCCCGAGGTACTGCACGGTCAGGCCGGCGGCGGGGAGGCCCACGAAGTCGCCCGTGTCCGGCGGGGTGTCGGTCGTCGTGTCGAGGAGCGTGATCGGGCCCGAGCAGCGCCGGTGCGAGTGGGAGCGGACGTAGACCACGCCACCGCGGGCGGCGGCGAACTCCCTGGCCTCGTCTGAGATGACGACGTCCATCGCACCAGCGTAGGGTCCGGTGCTCGTTGCGAGCGCGGCGCGGCTGGCCCAGGCTCAAGCTCGGGCTCAGTTGGTGCCGGTGTCCCCGTCCATGTCCGTGGCCCCCGGATCGGGGGCGGAGGGGATGTTCTCGGGGAGGGCGCCGACACGGTGAGCGACCCACAGCAGCGCCCGCTCGCTCTCGTCGAGCACCTCGGTAACCAGGTTGCCCGTCTCGCTCGCCCCCAGGTCCACCAGCCGGCACCAGTTCACGAACACCCGATAGCCGGGTCCCCTGTAGCGCCGCCCCGCCATCCTGACCGGCACGGCCGGCATCCGGAGGAGCCAGGCCACCAGGCCGCCGGCGATCTCCGGGAGCGCCGAGTGGTGGCGGACGACAGCCGAGTACTGACCGGTGACCACGTCAGCCATGTTCTCGAGCGCCTCGGACCCCGGTTCGAAGTACTCGGAATGCGCCTCGACCGGCGGATGATCCGGTGCGTTGGTGCTCATCCTGGTGCCGCCGAAAGTGGGGGACGTGGGAGCCGTCCCGAAGACGCCCAGTTCGGCGACGACGTCGCCCGGCGCCTGCTCCGAGAAGAAGTGTGACTGCTCCAGGTGGAGGTCGCGGAGGTCGTCGACGGTCATGCCCGGACTTCCCGCCACCACGACGTCGGTGCACTGCAGGCCACAGTCGGCCAGTGCGGCCCCCGTCACGATGGACCCGAAGCTGTGGGCGACCACCGCCAGTGTCTGGTCGGGGCGCAGGGAGAGCGACGACACGAACGCCGTCAGGTCGCTTCCGGCCGCGATCAGGTCCTCGTTGCACTCGATGGAATCCTCCGCGGCGGCGAGGACGTCGACCGGGTTGTCGTATCCCTTCCACAACGCGACGGCGGTGGCCTCGGCCTCCTCGTACAGGTTCCGGGCGTCGGGGATCCAGTCGTCGCACAGATTCGTGCCGTCGCCGACACCGGGAACCATCACCGCCACGTGGTGGGCGCTCTCGATGTCGCCGAAGAGCACCGCGTAGTGCTGCAGCTGCGGCCGGTAGAGGAGGATCTGCCCGCCGGAGGAGAGCAGCGTCTGGAGCAATCTGACGCGGTCCGTGTCGCCTTCGGCGGTGGCGCCGGCGAGATCCATCTCCACCGCGACGAGGTTGCTCGCCGCACGGCGGCTCAGTGGATCCATTCCGGGCATGCGCCAGGTTACGTCCCCACCATGGCGCGATCGCGTCTTGCCTAACCTTTCCGGCATGGGTGAGGCGCTCGCCATCCTCGCTGCTCTCCTGTTCGCCCTCGGCACCGTCCTGCAGCAGAAGGGGACGCTCTCCACCGCGGCCGGGGAGGGCGACCCGCACTTCTTGATCCAGATCCTGCGTCGCCCCGTCTGGTTGGCCGGCGCGATCCTGCAGTCCGCGGGCTGGGTCGTACAGGCGATGGCCCTCGACCGGGCCTCCCTCGTCGCGGTGCAGTCGCTCACGGCGCTCAGCCTGGTGATCGCGCTGCCCCTTGGTGTCGCGCTCACCAGTCAGCACATCGGACGGCGAGAGCTGGCCGGTGCCACCCTCACCCTGGTCGGGATCGTCTTCTTCATCACGGCGGGTCAGCCACAGGGCGGCACGTCGCACCCGAGCGCCTCGGTGTGGTGGGCGGCGTGCCTGATCACGGGCGTACTCGTCCTCATCCTGGCCGGGGTTGGCAGGCGCTTCACGGGGGCCCCCAAGGCGTTGACCTACGGCGCGGCAGCCGGTGTCGGCTACGGCCTGCAGGCGGCCGTCACCAAGACCTTCGTCACCGAGATCGGAGGCGGCGTCGTCGCGCTGCTCGGCAGTTGGTCGGTGTACGTGCTGATCATCTCGGCGGTGACCGGGTTCGCCCTGCAGCAGTCCGCGCTCAAGACGGGCGTCTTGGCACCCGCCATGGCATCGAGCAACTCCGTGACTCTGTTCTCGAGCGTGATCCTCGGGGTCGCCGTGTACGGCGAGACACTGGCGAAGAGCGGGGCCTCGCACGCCTGGTCCGCCTATGCCGGCCTGCTGATCGCGATCGTCGGCATCGCCTTCCTCGCCGGCTCCGAGTCGCCACAGGAGACGGTGCCGGGAGCCGCGGACCCCTCATCGGCCACGTGACCGTGCTCCGGCCGCGGCCTGGGCCGCGGGTCTCGGGTCACGTCGCCGTCGGGCGACAGCCGGTCAGCGGGGTAGCCCGAGGATCCTCCCGGCGATGATGTCGCGCTGGACCTGCGAGGTCCCGCCCGCGATGCCGGCCGCCTTGCTCCACAGCCACTGCCGAGCCCACGGCCCCGCCTCGGCCGACGTGGAATCGCGGCCCGTGACGAGGAGCCCGGCCTCGGAAAGGCCCTGGGTCATGGCGGTCCAGGTCAGCTTGATCCAGCTCGACTCGGGACCGGGCTCCTCGCCCCGACCCAGGCGCGTCAGGGTGCGCAGGTTGTGGAGGCGGAGCACGCCGAGGTCGATGTACGCGCGCGCGAGCGCGTCAGCGATGAGGGGGTCGTCCAGGCCACCGTTGCCCCGCGCTTCGTCGTACAGGCGGGCGAGGTAGGTCTCGTGGACGACCTGCTCCTTGAAGGGGAAGTTGGTCCCCCGCTCATGCGCCAGCGTGGAGCCGGCCACGGTCCAGCCCTGACCCTCGGTCCCGACAACGTGCTCCGCCGGCACGAAGACGTCGGTCAGAAAGACCTCGTTGAACTCCGCGTCGCCCGTCATCTGCACCAGCGGGCGCACGTCGACGCCCGGGTCGGACATGTCGACGATGAGTGCGGTGATGCCCTGCTGCGGGCGGGCCGCGTCCGGGTCGGTGCGCGCCAGGCACAGGCCCCACGAGGCGAACTGCGCGTACGACGTCCACACCTTGCGCCCGGTCACCAGGTGCCCCCCGTCGACGGGGGTGGCGCGGGTCGAGAGGGAGGCGAGGTCGCTACCGGCGTCGGGCTCGCTGAAAAGTTGGCACCAGATCTCCTCCGCCGAGAGGATGAGCGGCAGGTAGCGCAGGCGCTGATCCTCGGTGCCGTGGGCGAGCAGTGTCGGCCCCACCAAGTTGATGCCGACCCGGTTCACCGGTTGGGGGGCCTGCGAGCGCGCGTACTCGCTCTGGTAGAGAGCGACCTGCACCGGCGTCGCGCTCCGCCCCCCGTACGTGCTCGGCCAATGGACGCCCACCCACCGATCCGCCGCCAGGGTCGCCTGCCAACTGCGCCCCCAAGCCACCTCGTCGGCCAGGTCCACGAACGCGGGCGGGTGGTGCGGATGGCCGGCGAGCCAGTCCCGGAACGAGGCTGCGAACTCCTCGTCCTCCTTCTTCAGTGAGAGATCCATACCGGCTCCGTCGACGACCCTGACATCGGCGTCACGTTACCGGGGTACCGATAGGGTGCCCTCCCGTGACGGCCCGCCTCCGACCCACCTGGGTGCCGCGCCTGGCCCGCCGCTACCGGCGGCCCGGGGGGCCCTGGGACGTGCCGACGCTCGACGCGCTGATCTCCGCCCATGGCGGCGAGGTGGTCGACGGCGACACCCGGCTCTCCGCCACCCAGGCCGACGCGCTGGTGGCCACGGTCGCGGGTGGACTCAAGGAGCGCGGCGTCACGCACGGTGACGCCGTGGCCTGGCAGGTGCCCAACAGCCTCGCCGCGGCGGTGCTGACCCGTGCCTGCTGGCGCATCGGTGCCGTGGCGGCGCCGGTCCTCCACTCCTTCGGGTCCGCCGACGTGGCGGGGGCCCTCGGGCAGATCGACCCGGCCCTCGTGGTCGAGCTAGCGCCCGACGCGATCTCCGACCCCGGCGCCCTGGCCGACGCCCTCGGGGGTGCCCCCGCCGGGATCGGCTCCTGCCCCAGCAGGCCGGCGGACGTGGCGCTCGTCCTGTTCACCTCCGGCTCGACGGGCGTTCCCAAGGCGGTGCTGCACACTCACCGGGGGCTGAGCTGGAAGGCCACGCTGATGGCGGGCGTGCACGGCCTCGGGCGGGCGGACGCCGTGCTCATGCCCGCGCCGATGGCGCACATCTCCGGGCTCCTCAACGGGGTCCTGGTGCCGGGCGCGGCGGGCCTGCGATCGGTCCTGGTCCGTCGCTTCGACCCCGAGCAGGCGCTGTCTCTCGTGGCGCGCGAGAGGATCTCGTTCCTGGCCGGGCCCCCGACCTTCTTCATCGCGATGGCGCGTGCTCTCGCCGAGGGACCCGGGCTCGACGTCTCGTCGGTGCGGCTCGTCTCGAGCGGTGGCGCCTCGGTCACGCCGGCGTTCGTCGAGGACACGGCGCGCACCTTCGGCTGCCGGGTGAAGCGCACCTACGGCTCCACCGAGGCGCCGACCGTGACCACGAGCACGGACGACGACCCCTTCGAGAAGGCCCGCGACACGGACGGGCGTGCTGTCGGGGAGGCGGAGCTGCGGGTGTCGGACCCGGAGACCGGCGCCCGGCTGGCGACCGGGACGGCCGGTGAGCTGTGGGTGCGCGGACCCGAGATGTTCGCCGGCTACGCCGACGCCGCCCAGACCGCTGCGGTCATCGCCCGGGGCGGCTGGTTCCGCACCGGGGACCTGGCGACCGTCGACGCGGACGGATGGGTGCGGATCGTCGGCCGTCTCAAGGACGTCATCATCCGTGGCGGCGAGAACATCTCCGCCTCCGAAGTCGAGGCGGCACTCGAGGCCCACCCCGACATCCGTCACGCCGTGGCGGTCGGCTACCCCGACCCGCTCATGGGCGAGCGCGTGGCGGCGTTCGTCGAGTCGGGAGCGCCGTTCGACCTCGAGGAGTGCCGGCGCTGGTTCGCCAGCCGGGGCATGGCGGCCTTCAAGACGCCCGAGCGGGTCGAGCAGCTCGACCGGCTACCGCTGTTGGGCTCCGGCAAGGCCGACCGGGCCGAGCTGCGCCGCCGAGCCGCCGCGACGTGAGCCAGCCGCGACGAGCAGCAGGCCGCGCACGGGGCCGAAGGGCAGGCACCGTGCTGCCGCCGCACCCGGCTCCCTGCGGCGCCCGCGGCGTCTAGGACAGGGCCTGGCCCGAATCCAACCGCTCGCGCAGCATGGCCGCGATGCGGTCGCGGTGGAACGCGGCGTCACCGAAGCTGACCTGGTCGAGCTGGGCCCGCTTCACGTAGAGGTGCATGTCGTGCTCCCAGGTGAAGCCGATGCCGCCGTGGACCTGCAGACCGGCGCCCATGACCCGCCGCGACGCGTCCGAGCACCACGCCTTGGCCATGCTCGCCGACAGCGAACGATCGCGGTCGCCGGCCGCGGCACACCACGCGGCGTAGTACGCCGTCGATCGCATCCCCTCGACGTCGACCAGGGCGTCGGCCAGCATGTGCTTGACGGCCTGGAACGATCCGATGGGCTTGCCGAACTGAACCCGGTCCTTGGCGTACTCGACGGTCATCGACAGCACGCGGTCGGCCGCCCCGAGCATCTCGGCACTCACGAGCGTCGCCGCACGGTCAACCAGCAGCTCCGCGGCATCGGCACCGCCCAGCCAGCGGGCGGGCGTGCCGTCGAAGTCGAGGATGCCCAGCTCCCGCGTCCGGTCCATCGCCGGCACGGGCTCGGGGCAACCCTCGGTGCGCAGGTCGACGGCGTAGACGCCCCCACCCGTCACGACCACGGCCAGATCGGCCGACGGGGCGTAGACCGTGGGCGTCGAGCTGCCGCTGAGGCGAACGTCGCCGCCCGCATCTGACGGAGCGACCGAGATCCCGTCGTCGGGCGCGAAGACGACACATCCGACCGCGGCGCCCTCGCTCAACGCCTCGCGCCACTCCTTGGTCCCCGCGTCGCGGCGCGTCTCAGGCGAGCGCAGCGCACCGAGGGCCACGACGGAGGGCAGGAACGGCGCCGCGACCAGGCGCCGCCCGATCTCCTCGCAGAGCACGGCGAGCTCCACCATGCCGAGACCCAGGCCCCCCTCGTCGGCGGGCACCTCGATGGCGAGCCAGCCCTGCTCCGCCATGGCCGACCACACGCCGGCGTCGTAGCCGCGGGGCGCATCCGCCGCGGCGTCGCCGTCCCGCGCGCGCCCGCGCCCGCTCCGGGAAGGGTACCCACCACCGCACCGGCACCCACCCTCGCCCTGAGCGAGTCGTGCCCCGCCATCCGGTCGAGCAGCGTGGCCGCCGCATCGCGCAGGGCCTGCTGATCGGTCGAGAGGTCGAAGTCCACGGCGGCGCAGTCTACGGTTATCCCTGACACGGGTGTCACCCCTCGGGGCGGCTGTGCCATGCTGCGGCGGATGGATCTGCGCACCACCCCTGAGCAGGAGATGCTGCGCGACGCCTTCCGGGTCTGGCTGATGGAACACCTCCCCTGGCCCTACGGCGTCGGGCTGCCGCCCCGCTACGACGACCTCGCCGACACGGTCGCGTTCGGGCGGAGGTGGCAGGCCGACCTGGCCGCCGACGGCTGGGTCGGTATCACGTGGCCCGAGGAGTACGGCGGCCGCGGCCTGGGCGCGCTCGAGAACTACGTCGTGATCGAGGAGCTGGCCCGGGCGCGGGCGCCCGAGCTCGTCGGCCGCATCGGCATCAACCTGGTGGGGCCCACGCTGCTGGCGTACGGGACGGCCGAGCAGAAGGAGCGCTTCCTCCCCCGGATCCTCTCGGCCGCCGAGCTCTGGTGCCAGCTCTTCAGCGAACCCGATGCCGGCAGCGACCTGGCGTCGCTCACCACCCGCGCCGTGCGCGCCGACGGCGGGTACCGCGTCACCGGCCGCAAGGTGTGGACCTCCTACGCGCAGTTCGCCGACTGGGGGCTCTGCCTCACCCGCACCGACCCCCACGCGCCGAAACGCCAGCAGGGCATCACCGCGCTGATCGTCGACATGCACGCCGATGGCGTGGGCGTGCACCCGCTCGTCCAGTCGACCGGGGAGGCCGAGTTCAACGAGGTCGAGCTGGACGACGTCTTCGTGCCCGACGAGCGACGCGTGGGCGACGAGGGCAAGGGGTGGACCGTCGCTGGCTCCACGCTGGCGCACGAGCGCGGGATCAACCCGCGCCAGCTCGTGATCCATTCGCAGCTCATCGAGGAGCTCCTCCGCCTGGCGTGGGACAACGGGAGCTTCGACGACTGGCGCCTCCGCCAGCAGCTGGCGCAGGCAGCGACCGAGGTCCGGCTCTTCCAGCTCCACAACTGGCGCTCGCTCACCCGCCTGTCCAAGGGAGAGGCACCCGGGCCGGAGGGCAGCGCCCTCAAGCTGTACTGGAGCGAGATGTCCAAGCGGCTCCATCAGACCGCGCTCGACGTGCTCGGGCCGGCGTCGCCCCTCTGGGAGGGCGCGCCCGGCAACCCCGACGACGGCGCGTGGCAGCGCTCGTGGCTGTACTACCAGGCGTCCTCCATCTTCGCCGGCACCAACGAGATCCAGCGGACGCTGGTGGGTGAGCGCGTCCTCGGGCTGCCCAGGGGTTGAACGGCTCGAGGGGTCGAGCGTCCACGGGCGCGACGGCACAGCGCGGCAGGATGAGTGACACAGGGAGGATGGGAGAGATGGCAGAGGGATTCGAGACGATCCGCTACGAGAGCGACGGTGCCGTGGCCACGATCACGATGAACCGCCCCGACGTCGCCAACGCGCAGGACTCCAGGCTCATCGATGAGATCGACGCCGCCTTCGACCTCGCCGACGCCGACGACGCGGTGCGCGTGGTGATCCTCGCCGGCGAGGGAAAGCACTTCTCCTCCGGCCACGACCTCAAGGCGCTGGTCAGCGGCGAGGGGGACGACCCGTGGGTCGCCCTGCGCGACACCCCGGAGGGCAAGTTCCTGCACGAGAAGACGATGTACTTCGACCGCTGCCTCCGTATCCACGACTTTCGCAAGCCGACCATCGCCGCCGTGCAGGGCAGCTGCGTCGCCGCCGGGCTCATGCTCGCCGCCATGTGCGACCTCATCGTCGCCGCCGACGACGCCGTCTTCTCCAACCCGGTGCTCCGTCTCACCGGCGCCGGCGTGGAGCTCCTGGTGGAGCCGTGGGAGATCGGGATCCGCAAGGCGAAGGAGTTCCTGTTCACCGGGGACACCATCGACGCCCAGGAGGCGTGGCGTCTCGGCCTGGTCAACCGGGTCGTGCCGCGGGCTGAGCTCACGACCAAGGTGCGCGAGCTGGCCGACCGGGTCGCTCTCGTCCCGCCGGTCACGGCCCAGACGGTGAAGGACACGATCAACCACACGGCGGACCTGATGGGCAAGCGCGACGCCCTCAAGTACCACTTCATGGCCCACCACTGGGTCCACAACTCGGCCACGGCGCTCGATGCCCTGGCGGCGCGCAAGGCGAAGGGGACCATGCGGGAGGTCATGGCCGAGCGGGACAAGGGCCTCCCGGAACCGGGCGCATGAGCGGCCCGACGGAGGGGCCCCTCAGCGGCATCAGGGTGGTCGACGTCGGCACGCGCATCTCCGCCCCTTTCTGTGCCGGGTTGCTCGGCGAGCTCGGCGCGGACGTGATCAAGGTCGAGCTCCCCGGGCAGGGTGACTTCATGCGCAGCATGGGGCCGTTCGTACCGGTCGACGACGGGCCCGACTACTCCCTCTCGTGGGCCGTCGAGGGCCGGGGGCGGCGCGGGGTCACCTGTGACCTGCGGCAGCCGGAAGGGCGGGACCTCTTCAAGCGCCTCGTGGCGACCGCCGACGTCCTGTGCGAGAACTTCCGCCCCGGCACCATGGAACGCTGGGGCCTCGGCCCCGAGGACCTGTCCGACGACCTCGTCTACGTGCGGATCAGTGTGTTCGGGCAGACCGGGCCCTACGCTCCCCGTCCCGGTCTCGACCGTCTGGGCATCGCGTTCGGCGGTCTCCTGCACCTCACCGGTGACCCCGACCGCCCGCCGGTGCGCCCCGGCGTGACCGTCTCGGACTACCTCACCGGCGTGTTCGCTGCGTTCGCCGCCGTGGCGGCGCTCTACGGACGCGACGCGAGCGCCGGCGGCGGCGGCGGCGGCGGCGGCGGCGGCGAGGTCATCGACGCGCCCCTGTACGCATCCATCCTGCGCATCCTGGAGTGGACATTGGCCGGCTACGACCGGCTGGGCATCGTGCGCCAGCGCGAGGGGAACCGGCTGTCGCACTCGGCTCCCCTCGACAACTACCCGACGGCGGACGGGTTCTTCGTGTGCATCGTCGCCGGCTCCGACGCCAACTTCTCGCGCCTCTGCGCCGCCATGGGGCGGCCGGAGCTGGCTGTCGATCCGAGGTTCGCCACACTGGCCGAGCGCGCCGCCCGGGGTGACGAGATCAACGGGCTGGTCGCCGACTGGACCTCGTCGCTGACCGCGGATGAGATCACGGCGCGCTGCGTCGACCACGACGTGCCCATCGGGACCGCCTACAGCGCCGCCGACATCTTCGCCGACCCCCACATGACGGCCCGGGGCGACCTGGTCTCCATCGACGATCCGGTCATCGGGCCGGTACGCCAGCAGGCACCGTTCCCCCGGCTGTCGAAGCACCCGACGCCGGTCCCCACGGGGGCGCCGCGGCTGGGCGAGCACAACCGCGAGGTATGGTGCGACCTGGTGGGGCTGAGCGATGCCGACCTGGCTGAGCTCAGCGAGCGCGGCGTCCTCTAACCCGATCGCCGGCCTATCCGAGCTGGCTGACCAGCCGCCCCAGGTAGGAGGCGCCACCGAAGGTGAAGATCCCTCCGTCCGCGGCGGCCATCCAGTAGCCGTTGGTCGCGTTGTCCGGGGCCATGCCCACCACCGGGGCCACCAGTGAGAGGCTGCCCGTGGAGCCGTCGAAGGGCGCCTGCCCGAAGGTGAAGATGCCGCCGTCGGAGGCCACGAAACGGTAGCCCTGCCCGTTGGGCGAGGCCTCCATGCCCACGATCGGCTTGTTCAGGTGGATGCCGCCCGTGCTCCCGAAGAAGGGTGCGTCGTAGCTGAAGACGCCCCCGTCGGAGGCCACCTCCCAGTAGCCGCCCGTCGCGGGGTCGTCCGCGATGCCCACGATGGGCTCGTTGAGCGGCGAGCCGCCCATGGAGCCGTAGAAGGGTGCATCCCCGAAGCTGAAGATCCCGCCGTCGGAGGCCACCATCCAGTAGCCCTTGCCGTCGGGCGTCGAGGCCATGCCGACGATCGGCTTGTTGAGGCGCAGCGACCCGGTCGACCCGTAGAACTTGGCGTCGCCGAAGCTGAAGATCCCCCCGTCGCTGGCCACCAGCCAGTACCCATCGCCGTCGGGCGTTGCCGCGATGCCCACGATCGGCGAGTTGAGCTGGCCGGTCAGCGATCCGTAGTTCTGCGCGGCGCCGAAGGCGCCGACCGTGCCGTCGGCCTCGGCCTCCCAGTAGCCCGCTCCGTTGCCGAGCGGCGCGATGCCGACCGTGCGCGAGGCGGCGTCGACTGACGCGTCCTGGCCCCAGGTCAAGGTGACGTCGCTCGGCGGCGCGCACGAGCTGACGACGACGGCGGCGATGGAGCCGGCGGCATACCCGCTCGCCGAGTAGGCCGCACCCATGGAGAGGACCGGCGGGCCCGTGGGGCAGCTGCCGAACTCGTGCAGGACAATGTCGCGGTGTCCCCAGCACTCCGACGTTGAGATCGGCGTGCAGGACAGGTTGAACCCTCCGAGGCCGTCGTCGTACATCCAGTAGTAGTCGGCCTGGAGCACCGAGGAGAGGCCGCCGGCCCACAGAGCGCCGCCGTAGGTCATGGGGGCCCCGCCGGTCAGCGCGGACGGGAACGACGGATCGGTCCCCGAGTCGGCTCCCGACTGGGCGTAGGAGTCGAGCTGCGAGGTCATGTAGTCAATGGGCGGCAGGCCCCGGTCGATGCGCTCGTCGTTGACCACGGTGAAGACCTGCTCGGGAATCGGCAGCGCGGCCAACGACGACTCGGAGACGTTCATGGCTCCCACGCCCTCCTGGCCGCGGGCCGAGTCGATGGAGGCCAGCCAGTCGGTGCTGTCCGGTGCGATGACCGCGGACGGGTTGGCCGGCGGCAGGATTCCGGCGGCGCCGACGGGTGCACTCGCCAGCCCGACGGCAAAGGAGCTCGTGATCATCATGCCGATGGGCAGCAACAGTGTCGCGGCGCCACGGCGGGCACGGACGTGCACGCGGTCATCCCCTCGTGATCCTCTTTCCCCTATCGGTCACGATGTGGAGGAAATAAAGCGAAACACTCGAACCCCCAGGTGAACGGCGTTCCCGCTGGCCCGTGGACGACCGGGGCGCGACCTCGCGGTTGCCGCCTGCGTCCGGCTGCTACCCGGCCGAACTGACCAGCCGCCCCAGGTAGGAGGCGCCACCGAAGGTGAAGATCCCTCCGTCCGCGGCGGCCATCCAGTAGCCGTTGGTCGCGTTGTCCGGGGCCATGCCCACCACCGGGGCCACCAGTGAGAGGCTGCCCGTGGAGCCGTCGAAGGGCGCCTGCCCGAAGGTGAAGATGCCGCCGTCGGAGGCCACGAAACGGTAGCCCTGCCCGTTGGGCGAGGCCTCCATGCCCACGATCGGCTTGTTCAGGTGGATGCCGCCCGTGCTCCCGAAGAAGGGTGCGTCGTAGCTGAAGACGCCCCCGTCGGAGGCCACCTCCCAGTAGCCGCCCGTCGCGGGGTCGTCCGCGATGCCCACGATGGGCTCGTTGAGCGGCGAGCCGCCCATGGAGCCGTAGAAGGGTGCATCCCCGAAGCTGAAGATCCCGCCGTCGGAGGCCACCATCCAGTAGCCCTTGCCGTCGGGCGTCGAGGCCATGCCGACGATCGGCTTGTTGAGGCGCAGCGACCCGGTCGACCCGTAGAACTTGGCGTCGCCGAAGCTGAAGATCCCCCCGTCGCTGGCCACCAGCCAGTACCCATCGCCGTCGGGCGTTGCCGCGATGCCCACGATCGGCGAGTTGAGCTGGCCGGTCAGCGATCCGTAGTTCTGCGCGGCGCCGAAGGCGGCGACCGTGCCGTCGGCCTCGGCCTCCCAGTAGCCGGTCCCGTTGATCAGTGGCGCGATGCCGACGGCGCGTGACCCGGCCTGGACCGACGTGGCCATCTGGCCCCAGGACAGAGTGACGTCGCTCGGCGGCGCGCACGAGCTGACCAAAATGGCGGCGATGGAGCCGGCGGCATACCCGCTCGCCGAGTAGGCCGCACCCATGGAGAGGACCGGCGGGCCCGTGGGGCAGCTGCCGAACTCGTGCAGGACAATGTCGCGGTGTCCCCAGCACTCCGACAGCGTCGCCAGGCTGCAGGCGGCGTTGGTCGTGGCCGAACCGGCGAAGCCGTCGTCGTACATCCAGTAGTAATCGGCCTCGAGGACCGAGGAGAGGCCGCCGGCCCAGATGGAGCCACCGAAGGTAAGGGGGGCCCCGCCGGTCAGCGCGGACGGGAACGACGGATCGGTCCCTGCGTCCGCTCCCGACTGGGCGTAGGAGTCGAGCTGCGAGGTCATGTACTCAATGGGCGGCAGGCCGCGGTCGATGCGCTCGTCGTTGACCACGGTGAAGACCTGCTCGGGAATCGGCAGCGCGGCCAACGACGACTCGGAGACGTTCATGGCTCCCACGCCCTCCTGGCCGCGGGCCGAGTCGATGGAGGCCAGCCAGTCACCGCTGTTCGGTGCGATGTTGGCGGACGGGTTGGACGGCGGCAGGATCCCGGCCGCTCCCGCAGGTGCACTGGTCAGCCCAGCTGCAACGGAGCTCATGATCATGATCCCGATCGGCAGCAGCAGCGACGCGACGCGACGACGTGAGCGGTAGTGCACCGTGTCCTTCCCCCTCTGGATTCCCCCTCAGGACTCCAGGACTTTGGTATCGGGTTCGGGGGGGCCGAAAGTAATGGGCCCTTTTGACTAGATTGCGTGCGAATTGGTCGCTGTTGTGCGTGCGTTGTCGCACGCTGGTTGTCAACGGGTTGCGCCACACGCCACGCCACATCCCGTGGCGCGCGCCGGGCGGACCGGTGTCAGGGTGCGCTCAGGTGGAGGCGATGAGCCTCTCGAGGGCGCGGCGGTCCACCTTCTCACCCGCGGTGAGCGGCAGGGCGCGGAGCACCACCATGTCCTCGGGGAGCTTGTAGCGGGCGAGGCGCTCGGCGGCGAAGTCCCGCAGCTGCGCCAGCTCCGGCGTTGGCCCATCCGGCTGGGGTACGACGACCGCCACGCCGACCTCGCCCATCACCGGATCGTTCCGGCTCACCACCGCCACGGCGGCGACGTCGGGGTGATCGGCCAGCACGCCCTCCACCTCCATCGGGTAGACGTTGTAGCCACCGCGCACGTAGCGCTCGCGGCTGCGTCCTGCGAGATGCAGCCGCCCCCACTCGTCGACCCGGCCGAGGTCGCCCGTCCGGACGCTGCCATCCTCGGTGAAGACCTCCGCGTTGGCGCCGCTGTTGCGCCAGTAGCCCTCCATCACCGCCGGCGAGCCCAGGCACACCTCGCCGATCTCCCCCGGTGCCATCGGCGCGCCATCGTCGCCGAGGATGGCCAGGCGAACCCCGGGCTGTGGCCGGCCGACGCTGACCTCCGCGTCCTCGTCGGGGTCGGTGAACGAGGTGCCGCACCCGATGCCGGCTTCCGTGCACGAGTAGCGCACGGCGAGCGGCGCCCCGATGCGCGCTCTGGCCTCGCGCACGAGCGCGGGCGTGGCGGGACCGCCGCCCATGACGACGGCGCGCACGGACGAGAGGTCGGTGGTCTCGAACGCCGGGTCGCGCAGCATCAATGCGATCTGCGTCGGCACGCCGCCGAGCGCCGCGATCCTCAGTTCGGCCACCATGCGCAGTGCATCGGCCGCCTTCCACGGCTTCTGCGAGAGGTGCTGGGTGCCGCCCTTCTTGAGATTGCCGGCCAGCTTCGTCGTCGGGCCCAGGTGGGCGAGCGCCGAGCCCGCCATGGAGTGGCCGCCGCCGCCCCAGGCATCACCCACGTCGCACTGCGTGATGAAGCCGATCTGGCGCCCGCAGAACACGGCGCCCTTCGGCGTGCCCGTGGTTCCCGACGTGAAGACGATGGCGATCGGGCGATCATCGTCGGGCGCCAGGGGGTCCGGCCGCTCACCGGGGCGGCGCAGGCCGTCGAGCACGGCAGCCACGTCGGTGGCGGGCTCCACGAGGACCGTCGCGAAGCCCGCGGCGCTCTCGGCCGGCGCCAGCTGCTCTGTGGTGACGACGACGCGGGGGTCGGCAGCGCGCAGCACGGCGGCGCGCTCGGCCTGCACGAGCTTGGGATTCACGGCGGCGGTGACGGCGCCGAGCTTGGCCGCGGCGAGGTAGGCGATGAAGTGCTCGGGCACCGACGGCAGCAGCAGCCCGACGACGTCCCCCTCCTCCACTCCCAACTCGGCCAACCCCACCGCGGCCTGGTCCGCCAACGCGTCGAACTGCTCGTAGCTGAGGGTCAGCCCCTCGTCGGTGACGAAGGCGGGGGCCGCCCCGAAGCGACGGGCCGCCTCGGCCGCGGTCTCAGCCAGCATGCGAGCCGGGGTCCCGAGCCCCGGATCTCACCCCCGGGGCAGGCCGAGCACGCGCTCGGCCACGATGTTCCGCTGGATTTCCGACGTCCCGCCGGCGATGGTGCCGGCGAAGGAGCGCAGGTACTGTACGCCCCAGGCGCCGTCGTAGAACGAGCTCATCGCGCTGGACTCCATGGGATCCGGATCGAAGTGGGCCAGGTCCCACCCGGTGAACTTGTTGGGGCCCGGGCCGTCAAGGTCGAGGCCCTCGAGCCCGAGCGCGTCCTGGGCGAACAGGCAGGCCCGCTGCTCGGCCTCGCTGGTGAAGAGCTTCAGGACGAGGTGCTCGGGCGGCATCTCGCCCCGGGTCGACTTCTCGAAGCCCCGGTAGCCGAGACAGCGCATAGCAGCCGTGTCGGTGGCGAGACGCCCGATCGCCTCCGCGACGCGGGCATCGTCGCCCAGCGTGCCACCGCGGCCGTCGGGGCGCTGGGCCACACGCACGAGGGCTTTCAGCGTGCGCTCCATCTTGGAGACGTTCATGATCCAGAGCATCCCCCGCTCGTGGCGTAGCGAGCCCTGACTCACCGTCCAGCCGCTGTTGATCTCGCCGAGCAGGTTCTCCTCGGGCACCTCGACATCGGTGAAGAAGACCTCGTTGAAGTCGGCGTGGTGTGGGTCGGTCAGCTCGGGCAGCGGACGGCAGGTGATACCCGGCGTGCGCATGTCGATGATGAGCACGCTGATGCCGCGGTGCTTGGGTGCCTCGGGATCGGTGCGCACGTAGCACATGCAGTAGTCGGCCTCGTGGGCTCCCGACGTCCACACCTTCTGCCCGTTCACCACGAAGTGACCGTCGCGCCGCTCGGCCCTGGTGGCCAGGGACGCCAGGTCGCTCCCCGCATTGGGCTCGCTCATGCCCACGCACCACGTGATCTCGCCCTTCAGGGTGGGGAGGACGAAGCGCTCCTTCTGGTCCTCGGTCCCGAACTCGACGATGGAGGCGGCACAGATGGAGAGGCCCTGCGGATTGAGCGAGCGGGGCGCCATCCGCTCGGTGATGACCTCGAAGTAGACCATCTGCTCCTGGGGCGTAGCACTGCGCCCGCCGAGCTCGGGCGGCCACCCGGGCACCAGGTAGCCCGCTTCGAACAGCTCCCGCTGGAAGGTGCGGGCCCACTCGGGCAGGTGGGCCGACGACCGCCGGGCCTGGTCCCCCATGAGGTCGGCCGGGGGGAGGTGCTCGTCCAGCCACGCCTCGAATTGGCGGCGGAACGCGAGCAGGGATTCGTCAGGGGCGAGCCGCATGGGCAACTATGACACGGGCGTCAGTCAGCGGGCGAGTCACCGTCGTCGTCGTCGTGGAAGCCCGCCGAGCCCTGCTTGAAGCCGCGCCGGGCGGCAGGCAGAGCCTGGATGGCGAGCACGATCCCGAAGGCGGGCTCGGTGAGGAGGATGGAGCCGGCGACCTCGTCCCAGGTGGCGCCGACCTCGGCGGCCAGCCGGGCGTGGCGCTGCACACCGCCGGGCTGGCGGGCGATGACGGTGCACACCATGCGGATGAGCTCGTGCGTCTTGCGGTCGGGGGCGCGCAGCGAATCGATGGAGGCCATCCATGCGTTCTGGGCCTGCAGGACACCGGGTGCCCACTCGTGGAGGAACTTCTCCGAGGGGAACGGCCAGACGTCCTCTTCGACATCGAAGTCGAGCGCCTCGTCGGGGTCTTCGCGTTCGGTGCCGGGGCTCATCGCGGAGTCATCGTACCGGTGCCGTCCGCTCAGGTGCCCGGTTCGGGATCACGGGGCTGTCCGAGGATGCGCTCCGCGATGACGTTGCGCTGCACCTCGCTCGTGCCACCGGCGATGGTGAGGCACCGCGTCGAGAGAAAGCCCGCCTCCCATCGCTGCGCCTTGCCGTCGAGCACCGCGCCGTCCGCGCCGTAGAGGGCCATCCCCATCTCCTGGACCCGCTGCTCGTGCTCGACGCCGAGCAGCTTGCGCACGCTCGACCCGCTCCCGGGATCGACCCCCGAGAGCGTCCGCAACGTGGAGCGGTGACCCAGCAACGCGACCGATTGCGCCTCGGCGATCAGGTGGCCCAGGCGTCCCTCGAGGCTCGGCGCGCATGCCTCGCCGCGCTCGCCACGGCGGGCCACGGTACGGATGAGCGACTCCACCCCGTTGCCGAACGACGCGCCCGACGACATGGAGACACGCTCGTTGGCCAGCGTGGTGCGGCCGATGCGCCATCCGTCGCCGGGGACACCGATCACGGCGTCATCGGGGACGAACACGTCGGTGAAGAACACCTCGTTGAACATGGACGCGCCGGTGAGCTCGCGCAGCGGCCGGATGTCGATGCCCTCGCCGTGCATGTCGACGATGAAGTAGGTGATGCCGGCGTGCTTGGGGGCGTCGGGGTCGGAACGGGCGAGGCAGATGCCGAAGTCGGCCACGTGCGCCAGCGACGTCCACACCTTCTGCCCGTTGAGCACGTAACCGCCTTCGACGCGCTCGGCCCTTGTGCTGAGCGCGGCCAGGTCGGAGCCGGCGCCAGGCTCGCTGAAGAGCTGGCACCAGCTGAGCTTCCCGAGCAGCGTGGGGCGCACCCAGCGCTCCTGCTGCTCCTCGGTGCCGTGCGCGATGAGCGTCGGCAGCGCCCACGCCCCGACGGCGAGATGTGGTCGGGGCACGCCCGCCACGGCCAGCTCCTCGTCGATGACGAGCTGCTCCAGAGGCGAGGCGCTCCGGCCCCATGGTTGGGGCCAGTGCGGCATGATGAGGCCCGCCTCGGCCATCGCGACGCGCTGGTCGTCTGCCGCGGCGACGTGCGCCACGACCTCGCGGATCTCATCGCGCAGCGGCTCGGCCTCGGCCGGCAGATCGGCGGCGAGGTTGCGACGCGCGCCGCCGACGGCCATCACCGTCACTTCGTGCTCGAGCGACCCGACGTCGCCCCCGGCGACCAGCTGCAGGTTGGCCATGGCCCGCTTGAGGTAGAAGTGCGCGTCGTGCTCCCAGGTGAAGCCGATGCCGCCGAGGATCTGGATGCACTGCGTGGCACAGTGGGCGGCCGCCTCGAGCGCGATGGCGCCGGCGATGTGTGCGCTGAGGTCGCGGTCGGCTCCCTCCCCGTCACCCTCCTCGCTCCACGCCGCCGCGGCGTCCCAGGCCACCGCGGCGCACTGCTCGACGGCGACCAGCATGTCGGCCAGCGCGTGCTTGACCGCCTGGAACTGGCCGATGGGCCGGCCGAACTGGACACGCACCTTGGCGTACACCGAGGCCGTCTCGAGGCACCAGCGGGCGATCCCGGCGCTCTCCGCGGCGGCCAGGACGAGGGCCAGGCTGCGCACCTCGGCGTCGGGCATCCAGACGTGGTGGCTCGTCGGGAGGACGACCCCGTCCCCCGGGATCTCGAGCTTTCCGATGGGGCGGGTGCCGTCGAGGGCCGGGAGCGCCGCCACGGATACCAGCTCACCGAGGACGTCGCGGTCGAGCAGCCACCACTGCACCCGGCCGTCCCAGTCGAGCGGCACGAGCACGAGCCGCGCCGTGGGCAGGCCCAGGACGGGGCGCACCGTGCCGGAAATGGAGAGGGCGCCGTCGTCGGCGAGGTCCCACCCCACGCATTGGGCGCCCAGGGATACGGCCGCTGTCACGGTGCCGTCCGCCAACCCGGGCAGCAGCGCCGTGCGCACCGCCTCGTCGGGGTGGCGGGCCAGGGCGGCCGACACCAGCAGCGTCGGCAGGGTGGGCCCGGGGAAGAGCGCATGACCCAGCTCCTCGAGCACCACGGCCACCTCGGCCAGCGTGAAGCCCTGGCCGCCGTACGCCTCGGGCAGATGGAGCCCCAGCCACCCCTGAGCGGCCATCTTCTCCCAGACCGCGGGGAGGTCCGCCGCTGGCTCGGGTGCCTCGGCCACGGCCCGCGGCTCCCCCGGCGGGCAGTGCGTCTGGAGCCACCGCTCCGCGGTGCGGCGGAGGGACTCGTGCTCCTCCGTGACGGCGATCGGCACTACGTCCCCTCCTCGAGCGGCACCTCGGCGCCGTCCCGCCACAGCGAGATCGCCCCCACCGGGCACCCCTGGGCGGCGGTGCGCAGCCGCTCCTCGTCCGTGGCGGACGCGTCGACGACGACCGCGTGCCCGTCGTCGCTCAAGTCGAACGTGTCGGGTGCCCAGAACACGCAGTTGCCCGACCCCATGCAGAGGTCCCAGTCGATCTTGACGTCCAACGGCTCGCCCACGGTCACGCCGCCCGCAGGAGGATCGCGCTCGTGGGCACGCCCTCGCCCGACGTCACGAGGCACGTCCGTGCCCCGTCAACCTGACTGGTCGACGTGCCGCGCAGCTGGCGCACCCCTTCGGTGATGAGGTTGAAGCCATGCACGTAGGCCTCCGACAGCCCGCCACCCGATGTGTTCGTCGGCAACGAACCCGTGCCCCAGCGCAGGTTCCCGTCCGCCACGAAGTCCGGCGCCTCGCCCCGCTTGCAGAACCCGTAGCCCTCGAGCGAGAGCAGGATCAGGGGCGTGAACGCGTCGTAGATCTGTGCCACGTCGACCTCCTCGGGGCCGATGTCCGACCGGGCCCACAGCTTCTCCGCGGCCGCCCAGGCCGGTCCGGTCAGCGGGTCGTCGCAGTAGTAGTTCACCATCGACTCGTGCTGGCGGTGCAGCCCCTGCCCGAAGGCGTGTACCAGCGCCGGCGGGTGGGGGCAGTCCTTGGCGCGGGCAGCCGAGACGAGGACGGCCGCCAGCGCGCCGTCGGTCTCGAGGCAGTTGTCGAAGAGGCACAGTGGCTCGCTGATGAAACGGGCCGCCATGTAGTCCTCCAGGGTCATCGGCTTGTCGTACATGAGCGCGGCCGGGTTGCGGTTGGCGTGGGCCCGCACCGCCATGGCCACCTCGGCCAGGTGCTCGCGCCCTCCCCCGTACTCGTACATGTACCGGCGGGCCAGCATCGCGACCTCGTCCACCGGGCGCAGGAGACCGAACGGCCTGGTCCACTGGGCCTGGATCGGGAGACGCGACGGCGCTGCGGCCCACGGCCGCGACGTGCGGGCGCCGCGCTTGCGCGAGCGCCAGGCCACCACCACGTCGGCCTGCCCGGTGGCGATGGCCATGGCGGCGTGGCCGATGGTGGCACAGCCGGCGCCGCCGCCGTACCCCACCTGCGAGAAATACGTGATGTCCCCCGTCCCGATCGTCTTGGCCAGGGTGACCTCGTCGGTCGACTCCATGGTGTACGAGGAGAGGCCGTCGACCTCGCTGGGCGCGATGCCGGCGTCGCGCAGCGCGGCGACGACCGCTTCGGCCGCCAGCTGGCCCTCGGGCCGGTCGATGTGCTTGGCGAATTCGGTCTGCCCGATGCCCACGATGGCCGCCGCGTCGCGCAGCGGGTTGGCTCTGCCGCCCATGTGCCCGAACCTACCCTCCCGCGGCCGGTGTCAACGAGCCCCGAACACCACCGGGAGGGACAGCGGTGAGCGGAAGGCCAGGCCCTCGATGTGCGGGGGCTCCGCCTCGGGGTCCAGGGTGAAGGGCCCGAGGCGGTCGAAGAGGGTGTTGATGGCCACCCGTGACTCCATGCGGGCGAGATGCATGCCCAGGCAGACATGGACGCCGAAGCCGAAGCCGACGTGCTGGCGCTGCGTGCGGAACATGTCGTAGCGGTCCGGATCGGCGTACTTGCGCTCGTCCCGGTTGGCGGCGCCGATCATCAGGGCGATGTCGGCCCCCTCCTCGATCGCGACGCCGGCCAGCTCGGTGTCACGGGTGGCCCGCCGGAGGATCACCGTGACCGGCGGCTCCCAGCGCAGCACCTCCTCGAACGCCTGGGGGTACAGCGAGCGGTCGCCGAGGAGCGCGTCGAACTGGGTCCGGTCGCTGAGCAATGCCAACAGGAGGCTGCCCGAGGCGCGGTAGGTGGTCTCGACACCGGCTGGCAGGAGCAGGCGGAGGAAGGAGCAGATCTCCTCGTCGCTCAGGTACTTCCCGTCCACCTCCGCCCGCACCAGGTCGCTGATGAGGTCGTCGCCCGGCGCGGCGCGGCGCTCGGCCATGACGTCGACGAAGTAGTCGCGCAACGCGGCGGACGCCGCCATGCCGCGCTCCCAGTTGGCGGCGACGCTCGTTATCTCGAGGGCCCACCGCTGGAACCTCGGGTAGTCGGCCCGCGGCAGCCCGAGGATGCGCGCGATCACCTGCACCGGGAAGTTGAACGTGACGTCGCGCACGAGGTCCGACCGGCCACGGTCGAAGAACGAATCGATGAGATCGTTCACCACGAGCGCCACCAGGTCCTCCTCCCATCGCTCGAGCATCTTGGAGCGGAAGCTCGATGCGACAAGGGCCCGAATGCTCCGGTGCTCGGGCTCGTCCATCTGCAGGATGGTGCGGCCCATCACCATCCCCATCACGTCCTCGTAGACGGAGGACGAGTAGGTCTCGTTGTCGCGCAGCACCGACACGACCTCGTCGAAGCCGAACACGGTCACCGGTGCGGGGGTGGTGGGGTCCCCGATCTCGCTGCCCTCGCCGAGATCGATCGGCCCGGTGTGCACCGGGGACTCTCGGAGCAACTCCCGGAGCTTCGGATACGGGTCACGGATGTTCCCGCTGACCACGTCTTTCAGCTCGAAGGGGTCGAAGGGCACCGCCTCGTAGTCGGCCGCCGAATCATTTCCTGGCATTTCCCCCACAGACCCCCTATTTTTGGGTGGCTACGGAGCCGAACCTGACTCCCGTGTCATATATAGCAAACGAGCGTTGGGGCGTCGAGAGCGCGCGGGCTCTCGACGGGGTCGTGTCAGTCAGCTCCCCGCACCACCAGCAGGGAGCAGCAGCAGCACACGGAGAGGGGGCAGACGGGCAGGACTCTCGTAATTCCCGAGATCGAAAGGCGGGGAAATGGGAATGGACATGACCCTCGACTACGACACCAAGGGCCCGGGCCAGCCGGGGGCTGCCGGAGCGGTGGGCCCCGGGGAAGGGTCGGCGACGAGACGGCGGATCCTGAAGATCGCGTTGACCCTGATGGCCCAGCGGGGCGTCGACGGGACGAGCATGCGAGACCTGGCCTCGGCGGCCGGCCTCAACGTGGCGTCGCTGTACCACTACTTCCCGAGCAAGCGCGATCTCCTCGAGGCCGTGCTGGTGGAACAGGGCTTCCTCCCGCTCCAGGCGCCCCCGGCCGAGCTCGACGGCCGCGGCACGAGCGAGGTGTCCCTGGCGCAGCTCCTGGCCGACATCCTCGTGTCCATGTTCGAGGTCGAGGACTTCGTCCGCCTGATGGTCGGCGAGGCTATGCGCGGCGAGTCGACCGCCCGGGCCGTCGGCCTCGACCTCTTCACATCGTTCCAGGAGCACTTCGAGAAGTGGATCACGAAGAACCGCCCCGACCTGGCCGAGCGCTCGGGCGCCGCCGAGGTGTCCCGGCTCCTCAGCGCCATGGTGGTCGGGGTGTTCATTCTGCACGCATCCGGGGTGATCGGCGGGGAGAGGGATGACCTCACCGCCCTGTCCCTGCAGCGGGCCGGGGAGACGGCCAACATCCTCCGGCCTCCAGATTAGAGGATAGGGCTGGGGCTGGGGCTGGGCCTTTTTTCTCCCGCGGACGCCCCACCTGGCAGGTCCTCGAGGTCGGGGATCCTCACGAGCTTTTCGGCGGGCACCGGCGGTCTCCCGTGCGCGAACACGCGGCGGACGGGCCAGCCGGCCAGCGTGTGGATCTCGCTCCCCAGGTCACCCTCGCGGGACACCCACTCATCGATGCGGGCGGACCAGTCGACGCCCCCTGCATCCCACGTGCCGTAGAGCTTGCCGCCCGTCAGGCAGAGCGGGGTCAGCTCCCGACCGAGCACAAGCTCCCATACCGCCAGTGCAGTCCCGGGAAAGTGCGAGGCCGATATGCTCCCGAACGCGACGATCCCACCCGGGCTCAGAAGCTGCTGCGCGGTGGACGCGTCGGCGCGGACGATGTCGTACTTGTGACCGCCGTCGACGTGCACCAGCCTGCACGTGCGAGCCCGGTCCAACTGCTTCACGTCGATCGTCTCCGAGGCCCCGACGATGATCTCGGGCAACTCCGCATGGAAGCGCTGATACTGCTCGACGAACGCTCTCTCCGTCAGCCCGGAGTACCAGTGGTTGAACCCTGGAAAGCTCTCCTGGTCGATGTGCTCGATGTGCTCGAACACGTCACAGACGGTCAGCCGCTCCCCAGCCAGGCGAGCCAGGTGACCGAGGAGGATCGCGCTCTTGCCGAGGTACGTGCCGATCTCGAAGAGGTCACCTCCGATCCCGTAATGGCGCTGCAGCCGGTCGAGCTCCACGAGGAGGCGGAAGTCGAGCATCGAGAGCCATCCGGGCACCGTATCCAGCGCGAGAAGGTAGGCGCCCACAGCCGGCGGCATCGCCGCTGTCGGATTATGGACGTCGGCAGCCGTCGTGCGCACCAGGGGCGCCACGTCCGTCACGGTACGACCTAGCCGGTCGTCCCGCACCAGCTCTCGCCGTCGGCCGCCGACCGTGATCGCCCCGTCCTGGTAGCTGAGCGCCTCCCACTCGCGGTCCAGCGTGCCATCCCGCGCCATCTGCCACCAGCGCTTGACGTGCCACGACGCTTCGCCAGGCATGCCAACCTCGAAAGCTCTCCTGCCGTGGTCGAGTTTGGTCGTGAGCGTCGAGAAAGCCCGCAACGGCGCATGCAGGCAGGTGATCCGGTCCGTGGGCGTCGCACCCCGCTCTCCGGCGTAGTGATTGCCTTTCGACACGGTCACATCGGGCGTGGCCCGGTGAACGCACTTCGGCGTGTACCTGATCTCCACAAAGCCAATCTCTTCTTCCCGGACCATTTTCGGGAGATCGCCACCCGGCCCGAATGTTCGTTCGGGCGTCATGGACATGGAGGCCAGGCATCCGGGTTCCGCGACAAGGACATCGCGGCTCTGGACGAAGTTCACCAGTTCAACTACGAGGAGCCGCGCCTCGCTTGGAGTCTCCTCGAGGACGTGCCGCAACGGTGCACCCGTGCCGACCCAGAACTCGTCGGCATCGATCGGGAGCAACCAATCGGCCCCTTGCAGCGTGGCCAGCCTGGCCATCCGCGTCACCCGTTCCTCCTGGTACATGGGCCCCACCTCGCTCGACAGCTGAATGGGCATGTCCTCGGTCAGGTTGGCGAGCAGTTCCAGGGTCCCGTCAGTGGAACCGTTGTCGATGACGATCGCCTCATCGATACCCACTGCAAAGTGGTGGCGGAGGTTGGTCTCGATGACGTCCGCCTCGTTGCGCAGGAGGTACAGCCCCACGACTTTCACGGAGCGAGTGTAGGACATGGTTTCCGTTGCACGGGCTTGCGATTGCGCGGCGCTCGTCACAGAGACGCACTTGCTCTGGCTGTGGCAGTGGCCAGCTCTTGCGCCGGGCCAGTTGCCACTCCCGATGCGCCGTTTAAGCCGGATGCGCCGTTTGCGCTGGATGCCCCGGATGCGTGCTCTCCTATGGAGAACGGTCGGGGGAACCGGAGTGTTGGGGTCCTCCTCGTGGGCGGGCCACCGTTGTCCGTCGTTTCTTTGCTTGCCGTCACGCAGATCGGTTCGTCACACCCCATCGGTAGCTTGCCGGCGTGGTCTCACTTTCCATTTCGGATACCGGTGAACTGCGCGAGTCCATTGAACGTGCGGTAGGCGTCATCCGCCACGTGATCGAGTCAGTAGTCCCCGGCGTGCTCCCCGGCGACGAGGCACTAGCGCTGGTCGAGGTGCTCACCGAAGCCGAGCGAGTCGTGACGTCTGGCGTGGCATTGCTCACTCCCCGGGTGCTCGAAACTGGGGTCTATGCCAAGGCCGGGCACGCTTCTGGACCCGACTGGCTGGCCGCGCTGGCAGGGTCATCGAGGGCAGCCGCCCGCGCCCGCTTGGCGGCGGCCGGGCGGGCCGCTGTCGAGCCCCGGCTCAACGGGCCACTGCGCGAAGGGAAGCTCTCCACAGCGGAGCTCCAGATCCTCAGCGATGTGGCCACGACCGCACCAGAGTCCCTCTCGTCTCTCCTGGAGATGGCGGTCGGCGAGTCGAGTTACCGAGAGCTCTCGGACGCGGCCGTACGAGCCAAGTGTGCCGCCCGTTCGGCCGAATCGGCCCGGCGACGTCGGGCCCGAGTCCATGGGGCAAGGCACCTCAACTGGCACCAGGATCCGCATGGGGGCATCCGCGGTGAGTTCCTCTGCGATGAGGTGGCCTGGGCCCGTGCGGCTCCGGTCCTCGAAGCTGCGGCAAAGGCCCGCTGGCGCTATTCCGGCGCCGGCGAGGGCGAGTCGCTGGCCACCCACCGGATCGACGCCCTGGTCAACCTCCTGGCGGGGCCACATGCGACCGGAGACGGAGCGCGCCCCCACGCCCTCGTCCTGATCGATGCCGAGGCGCTGCACCGCGGCCATCTCGAACCCGGCGACACCTGCGAGATCGACGGCCTCGGGCCCGTCTCGCTCGAGATGGCAACCGAGCTGCTCGGCGAGGCCACGACTCAGTTCGTCATCGAGTCAGGCACCGACGTTGCCGCCGTGACCTCATCGACCCGTTTACTTCCCCAGCGAGCCGCCATGGCCCTCATCGTGCGGGACCGGGCGTGCGTGGTGCCCGGCTGCGGCAAGCGACTTGGACTCGAGAATGACCACTGCGACGTTGACTACGCGGACGGGGGGGCCACCGAGCTTTCCAACATGGCTCGGCTCTGCCCCGAACATCACGCCATGAAGACTCACGGCGGATGGAAGATCCAGAGGAAGGCCGGCCACTGGAATTGGCTGCAACCCGACAAGGCGCCGAGCGCGGGGCGAATCGCTCGCACCAGGCGGGTGTCAGCCGCCAAGGCCAAAGCGTTCAGACCGCGACGAACCTGATCACCAGCAGAGTGACCGGAAGCCGAGTCTCGTGCCACATCGAGCACCAACGACGCTATCGAGCTGCGCGGCTTGCGCGACTCTTCAGTCGCTCCAGTGTGCGTCGGCGTCGGCCAGGCGCTCGGCCAGGCGGGCCAACATCTTGACCCCGATACCCGGCGTCGTCATCAGCATCGTCCGGAACTCCCGGGCGTCGAACACGAGCAGCTCCATGTCCGTCTCGGCGATGACGTCGGCGGTGCGGACGCCTCCGTGCAGGAGCGCGAGCTCGCCGAAATAGCCGCCCTTGGTGAACTGCGCCACCTGGCGCTTCACGATGCGGCAGGAAGCCACCCCGGACAGCACCAGGAAGAACTCCCGGCCCGGCATGCCCTTGGCGATAAGGACCTCCCCCTTCCCGATGCTCACCGGCGTGCCGAGCTGGGCGATGGAGCGGAGCTCACCGTGCGAGCAGTTGGAGAAGAGCGGGACTGCACCGAGAAGCTCGATCTGCTGCTTGGGGATCCGAGCACGCATACGACCACCCTTGTCCGGCTTGAACTGCTTGGGTACGCCCGCTGGAGCGTACCTCCCCCAACCCCCGTGTGCCGGATCCGTCTTCTGGTGGCGGCGCTGGGGCGTCACTTGCCGGCCCGCAGCTGCTTGCGCAGCACGAACTTCTGCACCTTGCCCGACGCCGTCCGGGGCAGGTCGTCTACGACCCGCAGCTCCTCCGGCCACTTCTGCCGGGCCAAGCCGGCCGCGGCCAGGTGCGACCGCACGGCCTCGAGGTCCGGCGCCTCGCTCCCGGGCTGCATCCGGAAGAAGGCGCACCCGTGCTCCCCCAGGCGCTCGTCGGGAGCCGCCACGAGGGCCACCTCGGCCACGCCCTTCATGTGGGCCAGGAGCTGCTCCACCTCCGCGGCGCTGACGTTCTCGCCGCCGCGGATGATGATGTCCTTCACCCGGTCGGTGATCGTCAGGTAGCCCTCCGGGTCGAGGACGCCGACGTCACCGGTGCGGAACCAACCGTCCTCGTCGACGGCGGCGTCCGTCAGGGCCGGGTCCGTGTAGCCGGCGAAACGGTCGGGCCCGCGGGTGAGGATCTCGCCCGGCTGGCCCACCCCGACGTCGTGACCCTCCTCGTCGACCGTTCGCACCTCGACCCACTCGAGCGGGCAGCCGTCGGTGTGGATGCGCTTCTCCCTCGGGTCGGAGTGCTGGGACCCCGTCACGGAGGGATGCTCGGTGCAGCCGTAGGACCGCACGAGCGAGATACCCAACTCGTCAGCCCGCTCCGACACGGCGTTGGGGATCGGCGAGCCACCGAGGCCGATATAGCGCATGAGCTCGACGTGCTCGGGTCCGAACCCGGGGCAGTCCAGCAGGCTCGTGAAGAAGTAGGTCGAGCCGCTCCCGGCGGCGATCTGCTCCTCCACCATCGCGTTGAGCACCGTCGGCGGGTCCCACCCGTCGATCAGGTAGAGGGGGCGGCCGATCACGAGCGGGCACATCAAGCCGCCCAGCATCCCGATGGCGTGCCCGACGGGGGCGCCGGTGAGGCTGGGCCGGTCGCGCTCGGACTGGTGGCCCGAGAGCTGGCGCACCTCGCACCCGATCGTCCGGTGCGTGTGCACCACGCCCTTGGGGTCCGCCGTCGTCCCCGAGGTGTACGCGATCAGCGCCGCGCCGTCCGGATCGACCGCCACCGGGCCGTCGATCGGCTCGGCCTTGCGCAGTTCGTCGAAGGGGATGTCGTCGGAGGCGCCGGCGACCTCCCCCACCACGATCACCCGCTCCAGGTCCGCCAGCCCGTCACGGATCGTGGCCAGCTCCGCCAGGAAGTCGCGCTGGCCGATGCGGGACACGATGACGAGCGCCCGGGCCCGGCTCTGGCGGAGGATGAAGCCGACCTCCTTGGGCCCGTAGAAGTGCACGATGGGGACGAGCGTCACGCCGAGCATGGCACAGGCGTAGAAGGTGATGGCCGCCTCCACCCAGTTGGGCAGCTGGAAGGCGACGACATCGCCCGGGCCGAGCCCGAGGGCCCGCAGGCCGCCGGCCACCCTGAGCGCCTCGTCGTAGACCTCGCCGACGGTCCCGGCATAGGGGTGAGTGGGTGACCAGATACGGAAGCGCCGTGTCGGGTCCTTCAGCAGCGAGTCACTCAGGAACTGTCCGAGGGAGCGGTCGTCCCACGCGCCCTCGGCCCGGTAACGCTCGGCCAGGGGACCCTGCACCGGACGGAGCTCGAACTGCATCAGGCCGACTCGACGAAGAGTGCAGCCAGCCGGTGGCGCTGCGCACCGGCGCCGCCGGAGAGGATCTCGTTCTGCTTCACCCGCTTGAAGAGAAAGTGGGCGTCGTTCGCCCACGTGAAGCCGACCCCACCGTGCAGCTGGATGTCGTCCCCCGTCACCCGCACGCCGGCGTCGGCGGCGTAGCTGGACGCCATGGCGGCGGACTGGGCGCGCTCGGGCGACTCGGTGTCCGACGCCCAGGCGGCGAACTGGAAACCGGCGCGGGCCATCTCGACCTGCTGGAACATCTCGACCAGCCGGTGGCGCACGGTCTGGTACGTCGCGACCGGCTTGTCGAAGACGATCCGCTCCGACGTGTAGGAGATCGCCTCGGATAGCGCCCGGTCGGCGGCGCCCACCGTCTCGGCTGCCAGGCCGACGGCGATGTCGTCCTGCACGCGCTGCCACAGGCCCAGCTGGTTGCCCGGGGGCCCCAGCGGCGTGACCGGCGTGTCCTCGAGCTCGAGCCGGACCAGCTTGCGGGTGGGGTCGAGCGAGGGGACGAGCTCGCCACCGGGCGCCTCGAGCAGGTACGAGCGCACCCCCTCCTCGCTACGCGCCACGACGATGGCCCAGTCCGCCGTGTGACCGTCCATCACGAGGGGCTTCCGGCCGCTCAGGACCCAGTGGGCTCCCTTGCGCCGCGCCCGGGTCCGCACGGTGCCCAACGGGTCGCCGTGCCCCTGCTCCCCCAGCGCGACCGTCCCGCGCCGTGCGCCCGAGGCGAGGTCGGCCAGCAGCTCCGTGGCACCTAGCGCCCGGGCGGCCAGCGTGGCGGCGACGGACGAGGAGAAGAACGGGCCGGGCAGCGGAAGACGGCCCATCTGCTCCAGGACGACGCACGTCTCGAGCAGGCCGGCGCCGGTGCCACCCTGCTCCTCGGGCACCAGGAGTCCGGTCCAGCCGAGTTCGACCAGCGTCGACCACAGCGCGGACGTGATCCCCGCCGGGTCCTCAGCGAGCTGGCGCAGTAGTTGGGGCCCGCACTGGCGCTCGAGCGCGGCGTGCGCCACCTCCTGGAGTGCGAGCTGCTCGTCGTCGTACGTGAAGTCCACAGCCTCCCCCTAGGTCAGCTCCGCGCCATTCCCTGACACCGGCGTCACAGTACACGGCGGTCGGATACCCTTCCCCCGTGGACTTTGCCCTGGCACCCGAGGACGAGAAGTTCCGCGACGAGCTCCGGGCCTGGCTGGACGAGAACCTGCCACCCTTCTTGGAAGCCGAGTCCCTCGGTGACGATGCGAGCCTGAGCGGCGAGGCGAGCCAGCAGCGCCGTCAGAAGTGGCAGCGCAAGCTGCACGAGGGCGGCTGGGCCGCCATCCACTGGGGCCCCGAGTACGCCCAGGGGCGGACCATCAACGCCATGCAGCGGCTCCTGTACTCCGAGGTGATGGCCGAGTACCGCACCCCGGGCATGTACAACACGAACGGGATCTGGCAGATCGGGCCGATGATCATCGCCTGGGGCACCGAGGAGCAGAAGGCGCAGTGGCTGCCGTCGATCCTCGAGGCGGAGGAGCACTGGTGCCAGGGCTTCAGTGAGCCGATGGCGGGCAACGACCTGGCCAATCTGCGGACGACGGCGATCTACGACGCCGACGCGGACGAGTACGTGATCAACGGGTCGAAGATCTGGATCAGCTCCGCCCACCTGGCCACATGGGGCCTGTTCCTGCTGCGGACGGACCCGACCGCCATTGAGCGCGGGAAGAAGCACGAGGGGATCACGGCCTTCATCCTCAACCTGAAGACGCCGGGCATCGACGTGCGGCCGATCCGCGACATGGCGGGAGAGGAGCTCTTCAACGAGATCTTCTTCACCGACGTGCGGATCCCGGCCAAGTGGCGCCTCGGCGACGAAGGCGCCGGCTGGATGGTCGCCATGGGCACCCTCGGCTACGAGCGCGTCGGCATCGCGTCGCAGATCGCCATTCTCGCCGCCGACCTGCGGGCCATGGTCGCGACGGCCAAGTCGGTCAACCCCGGGGCCCTCGAGGACCCGTCGCTGCGGGACCGCATCGCGAAGGTGTGGACGGAGATCGAGCTGGCGCGCCTGTTGTCGCTGCGGGCGCTGAGCAAAATCATGAAGGGCGAGAAGAACTGGCCCGAGGTCCCCTTCGCCAAGCTCTCGTGGTCGTCGATGGCGCAGACGCTGGCCGAGCTCGCCGTCGACCTGCTCGGCCCGGCCGGCGCGCTGGCCCGCGGCGGCCCCGACGCGGTCGACCGGGGCAAGTGGACCCGCCTGTACGCCTTTCAGCGCTACTCGACGATCGGCGGGGGCTCCACCGAGATCCAGAAGAACATCATCGCCGACCGGGCGATCGCCATGCCCGGCAAGTCGCGCTCCTGACGCCGTCCCGTTGAAGGACGCGCCGTGACCGCCGACCCCCGCGCTACCTGCATCATCGGCGTCGCCCGCCATACCTGGCACCCCTTCGACGTCGGCCTCGCCAGCGAGCCCGCGCCCGAGCCGTTGGACATGTGGGAGAGGGTCGCGCGCGACGCGGCGGACGACGCCGGCACGAGAGACGGTGCTGCCATCCTCGACGCGCTGGAGGGCATCGACGTCGTCTACTCGCAGTCCTGGCAGTACGACGACGCCGTGGCCCGGCTCGCCGACCGGCTGGGCGCGTCGCCCCGACGGAGGCACTACTCGGGCATCGGCGGGTCGGTCCCCCACGTGCTCGCCACCGAGGCGGCAAAGGAGATCCGCTCAGGCGGCCTCGACCTCGCACTCATCACCGGCGCGGAGGCACTGGCCACCGTCCGCCGACTCAAGAAGGCCGGCGAGCGGCCGCAGTGGTCGAACAAGGCGGCGGAGAAGCGGCCGTTCCCGATGGACATGGACTTCGACCCCTCCGAAATCAGCCACTCGGTCTTCGAGGCCTACCTCACCTTCGCGCTCTTCGACAACGCCCGCCGGGCGCACGGCGGGTGGGCACTCGACGACCACCGTGCTGCGCTGGGGCGGGTGATGGCGCCGATGACCGAGGTGGCTGCCCAGAGCCCCCACGCGTGGTTCCCCGTGGCGCGCAGCGCGGAGGAGATCGTGACGGCGACCCCGCACAACCGCATGGTGGCCTACCCGTACACCAAGCTGATGACGGCGATCATGGACGTCGACATGGCCGCCGCCCTGGTGCTGGCCAGCGCGGAGAAGGCCGACGCGCTCGGTGTGCCCGCGGAGCGGCGGGTCTACTTGCGCGGCTGGGGCTACGCCGAGGACCCGGCGCACGTGGCCGGCCATCGCGAGCTGTGGCGCTCCCCCGCCATGGCCGCCGCGGCCGGGGCGGCGCTCGCGGGCGCCGGCATCGGCGTCGACAACATCGCGCATCTCGACCTCTACTCCTGCTTCGCCAGTTCGGTCTGCTTCGCGCTCGACGCCCTCGGCATCGGCCCGGGCGACGAGCGCACCGCCGCGGTGACCCAGACCGGCGGCCTGCCCTACCACGGGGGGCCGGGCTCGAACTACATGACCCACTCCCTGGCGGCCATGGCCGAGACGCTGCGCGATGACCCCGGCTCCTACGGCGTCGTGAGCGGCGTGGGCATGCACATGCAGAAGCATGCGTACGGGGTCTGGTCGACGGCGCCGGCGCCGGCGCCGGGTCCGGCCACGCCCGATGCGCCGCCCTACGTCGCCGCCGCCGAGCCGCTGGGGATCGTCGCCTCGCCGCAGGGCGACGCCACCGTCGCCACCTACTCGGTGCTGCACGGGCGTGACGGCGAGGCGGAGCGGGCGCTGCTCATCTGCGACCTTCCCGGCGGCGGGCGCTGCTACGCCGTGCTGGACGGGGGTCCCGACGTGCTGCGCTCGGTCGAGGTGGAGGAGCTGATCGGGCGGCACGTGACGCTCACCCCGCGGGACCAGCTCAACGTGGCCCGGCTGTCCTGAGGAGGCCGTGACCAGTCAGGTCGTGGGCGGCCTCGACGGCTGTGCCGCCGGCTGGGTGCTCGCCACCGCCCCCGCAGACGGGCCCGTCACCGGGGCGCTCGACGTCACGGTGATCGCCGACCTCGTCCCGCTCCTGGCCGCACTGGAGTCCGGCCGCATGGCCGCCGCGGCCATCGACATCCCGATCGGCCTCCCGCCGCGGGGGCCACGGACCTGCGACACGGAGGCGCGGCGCCTGCTCGGCCCCCGGCGCAGCTCGGTCTTCCCGGCGCCGGCGCGCCGCGTGCTCGGCGCGCCGACGTACGGCGATGCCTGTGACCTCTCCCGCCGCGCCTGCGGCCGGGCGGTCTCGAAGCAGCTCTTCAACATCTTGCCCAAAGTCCGCGAGGTCGACCGGCTGCAATCACCCTGGCTCCAGGCCCGGCTCGTCGAGATGCACCCCGAGCTCAGCTTCACGGTCCTCGCCGGCGCCCCGATGCGGTCGAACAAGCGCACCGCTGAGGGCCGGGCCGAGCGGGTGTCCGCGCTGCGCTCCGCCCTGGGCGACGTGGACCGCCTCGTCCTCGCCCCTCCGCCGGCCGGAGCGAAGCGGGACGACGTGCTCGATGCGGTGGTGGGCGCCTGGACGGCCCGCCGCTACGTGGCCGGTGCCCACCTCACCCTCGGCGGTGAGCTCGACGAGCGGGACCTGCGGATGGAGATCGTCGCCTGACGCACTACCCGGCGCGGCGGAGGTCCAGGAACGCGGAGACCCGAAGGAGGCGCAGCACAACGCGGGCCGGCAGCGGGACTTGCTGACGGTGCTCGTCGGTGACGACCTCGGGTTCGGTCAGCTCATAGACCTTGCGCCGGGTGACCAGCCGCACGGCGCCGTGGGCCAGGGCGTTGCGCACCCAGTCGGAGTCCCGGCCGTAGGTGAGCGCGATCCGGAACCCGTCCTTGGTCGGGAACACATTGACCGGTGTCCGGTACACGTTCCTCGTCCGGCGCCCGACGTGGATGACGATCCCCATGCCCGGTAGCACCCCCGCCAGGTGGATGGACACCTTGTTCGTCACCGCCCGGTTGAAGCGCGCCACGCGGCGACCGAGGCGCGGCGGGCGCTGCGCAACGCGCGGGCCGGACCGCGGCTTCGCAGAATGGGCGCTCATACCAGCGTCAACCCCCCGTCGACGGCCAGCACCTGCCCGGTGATGTAGCTCGCCTCGTCGGAGAGCAGGAACACCGCCGCGGCCGCTACCTCCCAGGCGGTGCCCTGGCGGCCGAGCGGCACCGGCGAGCGCGTGCGCGACGGCCGGCCGGCGGACGCGGCGCGGCCGAGCGGCGTGTCGATCAGCCCGGGAGCGAGCACGTTGGCCCGGATGCCGCGGCGGGCGCCCTCAACGGCCACATGGCGACTGAGTCCGATGAGCCCCGCCTTGGAGGCGTCGTAGGCCGGGATGCGGCTGCCGGGCCGGAGGCCGGCCACCGAGCCCATGAACACGATGGACGCGTCGTCGGGGAGCGTGACGAGGGCGCGGCGCACCAGCATGAAGTGCGAGCGCAGGTTGATGGCGAAGGTCCGGTCCCACTCGTCGGGCGACGTCCCGGCGACGCCCATGCCGAATCCGGTACCCACGTTGAGCACGAGCCCGTCGGGCGTCAGGCCGGGCTCCTCGGACACCGCCAGGCGGCACCCCTCCTCGGTCGTCACGTCGGCGACCACGATCGCCGCCTTGCCGCCCTCCTCGGTGATGATGCGCCACGTCGCTTCGACCGCCGCCTCGTCACGGTCCACGCAGACGACCGACGCACCCTCCCGGGCGGAGCGCACGGCGATGGCCCGGCCGTTGCCGACGGGCGCGTCGGGGTCGCGTGAGGGCTGGGTGCCGGCACCGACGACGGTGATGCAGCGGCCCTGCAGGAGCGGGCTCATCGGGTCAGTCGGCCGGCCCGCCCGGCACGCGGCGCGCCAGCGCCTCGGCCCGGGGCTCGAGCTCGATGCGCAAGGAGCGCAGCACGGTCGTCAGCATGAGGTAGTGGGCGATCAGCATGAGCAGCTCAATCAGCTCGCTCTCATCGAGCGGCGCGGCGAGGGCCTCCCAGGTGGCGTCGGACACGGCGCCGTCGTCGGCCGTCTCGTCGACCGCACGCAGCGCGGCCCGCTCGAGGGGGTCCCACCCGACCGCATCGAGGTCAGCGGGGGCGGTAGCGCCGAGGGCGGCCAGCTCGGCCTCGGTGACGCCCTGCGCCTCGCCGATCCCGATGTGCTGCGCCCATTCGTAGCGCCCGCCAAAGCGGCAGGCGGTGCGCAGGATCACCAGCTCGCGCAGCCGGCCCGGCAGGCGCCCGGAGAGGAGCGCGCCGCCGAAGGCGAGCCAACGGCGGAACAGCTCCGGGTCGGCCCGGCCCAGGGTCGTGAAGATGTGCATCGGCTCGTCCGTCCCGCCGGGCGACTGCTCGAGCAGCCGGATCAACCGCTCGTCCCATTCGCCGGCGGCGAGCGGCGGGATGCGAGGTCCGGGTGCGGTCATCGCCGCATCGTAGGCACGCAGGCCGGGCCGGGTCTCGGGGGCGCTCGTCGCGGCCTCGACGCAGCCTCGGCGCCGGTCAGCGCTGAGGCCGGAACCCCATGGGCGGCGGCTCAGAGCCCGGCAGCTGGCGGATCGGGGCGTCGGGCCGGCAGACCTCGTCGAGGATGCCGTACTCGACCGCCTCCGCCGCGCTCAGGAAGCGGCCACGCCCCAGGTCCTCTTCGACGGTGGCGGCCGGCTGGCCCACGGCGGCGGCCACCCGCTCGCAGAAACGGCGCTGGTCGCCGGCCCGCAGCTCGGCCCACTGGGCCACGTTGCGCACGTGGGCCTCCATCCGGGTGGTGGGCTCGCTGAGCAAGAACCGGGTGCTCGGCATGGCGGCACGGTGCGCGCAGACGGCCACGACCCCGATCGCACCGGCTGTGACCTGACCGAGGCACAGCGCCCGTACCGGAACACCCATCAGCTCGATCACGTCCATGAGCGTCAGCGCCGGGGCGAGGCCGGCCTCGCCGCAGTCGACCCGCAGGCACACGGGATCGTCGCCCTCCGCATCGAGCGTCATGAGCTCCGCCGAGACCCGGGTGACCGACAGGTCGTCGAGCGGGCCGTGCAGCAGGACAACCCGCTGGGCCAGGAGACGGCGGGCCAGCGACTCGGAGAGGGGCTCGGGTCCCGGCCCGGGCCCGATCACAGGCCACTGCTCACTCATGCTCGATCCGCCATTCCAGCCGCGCCCCCAGCGCCGTCGAGTAGCGCTCCACGGTCGAGAGCCGGGCGTCGAGCTCACCCGCCTCGAAACGGGCCACGGCCGACTGCGAGGTCCCCATCCGCGCCGCGACCTCGGCCTGGGACAGGCCCAGCTCCCGGCGGAGCGAGGTCAGCTGCCCCGACACCGAGTGCCGGCGCAACGCCATCTCCTTGAAGCCCGGGAACACGGTGGGATGCCGACGCTCGCTCACGAGACCGATTATCTCACATTTGATATAACATCGGAACGACCCTGCCAGCACGAGGAGCGCACCGCCAATGAGCCCGCACAGCCCGAGCACCCACCACCCGCTGCACCAGGTCCTCGTCCCCACGGTGATCGAGGAGGGGAACCGGGGCGACCGCGCCTTCGACATCTACTCGCAGCTGCTGCGCGAGCGCATCGTGTTCCTCGGCCAGGAGGTCGACGACCAGGTGGCCAACCTGATCATCTCGCAGATGCTCTTCCTCGAGGCCCAGAACAACGAGCGGGACATCTACCTCTACATCAACTCCCCCGGCGGCGTGGCCTATGCGGGCATGGCGATCTACGACGTCATGCAGCACGTCGAGCCTGACGTGTCGACCATCTGCGTCGGCATGGGGATGTCGGCAGCCGCCATGATCCTCTCCGGCGGCGCGGCAGGGAAGCGCTTCGCGCTGCCCAACGCGCGCATCATGATCCACCAGGGCTCGGCGGGGACACGCGGGGCACCGTCGGACATGGAGATCCAGCTGCGCGAGGTGCTCTCGCTCACCCGCCGCATGTCCGAGATCATCGCCCACCACTCCGGTCGACCGGTCGAGCAGGTGGCCCAGGACATCGACCGGGACCACTACATGACCGCGGGCGAGGCCCGCGACTACGGGATCATCGACGACATCATCCTCCCCCGTCGCGGCCTGTGCGCGCCCGAACCCGAACTGCAGGTGGCGAGCGCGTGACCGTCGCCTGAACCGGCGCGAGCGGACGGCCTGTCCAGACGGGCCCCTCTCGTCGGCAGCCCACCCGCCGGCCCCGAGGGCGGACCCGCTTCGCACCGGCACCGGGACGGCGCATAAGGTGGATGACACGAGTGTCAGGGAACGGCACGGGGAGGACAAGAATGCGCACCGAAGATCTGATCCTGGTCAGCGTGGACGACCATGTCATTGAGCCCCGAGGGATGTTCGACGGGCTCCTGCCGGCCAAGTACCAGGACAAGGCGCCCCAGCTCATCCGCCGTCCCGACGGGACCGACTACTGGTACTACGACGGCAACGAGATCCCCAACGTGGGCCTCAACGCCGTCGTCGGCCGCCCGCCCGAGGAGTACGGGATCGAGCCGATGTCCCTCGACGACATGCGGGTCGGCTGCTACGACGTCCACGAGCGGGTGCGCGACATGTCGGTCAACGGCGTGCTGGGCTCCATGTGCTTCCCCTCCTTCCCCCAGTTCTGCGGCCAGCTCTTCGCCCGCCGCCAGGACAAGGACGAGGCGCTCGCCATGGTGCGCGCCTACAACGACTGGCACATCGACAAGTGGTGCGGTGCCGAGCCCGGCCGTTTCATCCCCCTCTCCATCCCCGCCATCTGGGACCCCGAGCTCGCCGCGGCCGAGGTGCGCCGGGTGGCCAAGAAGGGGTGCCACGCCGTCACCTTCTCGGAGAACCCCGAGAAGCTCGGCTGGCCCTCGCTGCACTCGAGCCACTGGGACCCCTTCTGGACGGCCTGCGCCGACGAGGGCACGGTCATCTGCATGCACCTCGGCTCGTCGTCCCAGATTCTCGTCACCTCCGCCGACGCGCCCATCGACGTGATGATCAGCCTGCAGCCGATGAACATGGTCCAGGCGGCGGCGGACCTCCTGTGGTCGCCCGTGCTGCGCAAGTACACGGACCTGCACTTCGCCCTCTCGGAGGGCGGCATCGGCTGGATCCCCTACGCCCTCGAGCGCATCGACTACGTGTACCAGCACCACCACAAGTGGACCGGGCAGGACTTCGGCGACATGCTGCCGAGCCAGGTCTTCAAGGACCGGATCATCACCTGCTTCATCGACGACGCCTTCGGGGTCGCGAGCCGGGACTACCTGAACATCGACAACATCACGTGGGAGTGCGACTACCCCCACTCGGACTCGACATGGCCGACGGCGCCGGAGGCGTGCATGAAGTACCTGGCCGACGTGCCCGACGAGGACATCAACAAGATCACGCACCTCAACGCCATGAAGCACTTCCAATACGACCCCTTCAGTGTGCGGTCGCGCCAGAAGTGCACGGTGGAGGCGTTGCGGGCCGAGGCGGCGGATGTCGACACCTCGCTGGTGTCGAGGGCCCGCGGCCACACGTCGACCAACGAGGACGGCATCGTGAGCATCTCCAGCTTCACCTCGGGCCTGTCCCGGGGCCACGCCGCGGACTGAGGCGATCCCCGACCGGGCGCAGGCCGCTTCTTCCCGTACCCGATTACCGAGAACACCGGAGCACATGTCGATCGACTACGCCACCGGTGACGACCACATCGTCACCATCACCATCAACCGCCCCGAGGCGCGCAACTCGCTGGACATGGAGCACTTCTTCCAGCTGCGCTCCGCATGGGAGCGCTTCGGTCACGACGACGACGCCTACGTCGCCATCGTGACCGGGGTCGGCAGGGATTTCTGCGTCGGCGCCGATCTCAAGACGTACATCCCCCAGATCACCGAGCTGCAGAAGAAGATGAAAGCGGGCGAGGTCAGCGAGATCGGCGGCTACCGGCTCGACGACGGGGTCAAGGCGGTGCTGCGGGGGACCAAGCTGTACAAACCAATCATCGCCGCCGTCAACGGCACCTGCGTGGCCGGCGGCATGGAGATGCTCGGCGGCACCGACCTCCGCGTGGCGAGCGACACCGCGACCTTCGGGGTGATGGAGCCCAAGCGCGGGCTTTTCGCCGGGGGCGGCACCACGGTGCGGCTACCCCGCCAGATCCCCTACCCCGCCGCCATGGAGCTCCTGTTGTGCGCCGACCAGGTGCCGGCCCAGCGTGCCTACGACATGGGGCTGCTCAATGAGGTGTGCCGTCCGGCGGACCTCGTGGAACGGGCCCATGACTACGCGCACCGCATCACGGCCAACGGCCCCTTCGCCATCCGCAAGACCAAGGAGTCGGTGTTGCGCGGCCTGGCCACCAACATGCCGGAGGCCTACAAGATCGAGTCGGAGATCTCGGGCGAGGTCTTCTCGAGCGAGGACGCCACCGAGGGCCCGCTGGCCTTCGCCGAGAAGCGGCTCCCCAACTGGAAGAACCGCTAGGCCCGGCTACCCGGCGATCGCCGCCACCCGGGGGCGGATCGACGCCAGGTACACGCAGGCGAGAACGAAGCCGATCACCCCGGTCAGGATCCAGAAGACCGCGATCAGCGTGATCCACATCGCCTTCGACGACCCCGCGGCGGCGAACGCACCGGACGGTCTCGAGGCGGCATCCACGATCGCCCAGATGGGCACGACGAGGCCGAGGATGCCGAGGAGGAACACGATGAACACCACGAAGATGTCCGGGCCGAAGACGTCGCCGAGCATGCTGTCGGCCTCCAGGGGGTGAGCGGGCGGGTGGCCCACCGTACCGGTGGTGGCGTTCCGGCGCGGGATCGGGCGTCGGGCCGCGTGCCGCGTGCAGACCGGGCGGGCCCGGCCTATCGCTGCGCCAGTGCATAGACCATCGTGACTTGGTCCGTCTCGACCTGCGTGCCCGGCTCCACCGGCACCGCCGAGGACGGCCCCGAGGTCCTGGCCGCGGCGCCGCCCAGGTTCTGCGGGAACTGAGACGGCTGGGTGTCGTCGGTGAGCGCGCACACCGGCCCGAGCTTCCGGCCCGCTGCCACTGCCATGGCGCCGGCATGCGCAACGGCCTGGCGGACGGCGTCGGCCCGTGCTTCGTCCGCGACCTTGGCGGGGTCGCCGAACGAGAAAGTGATCGAGTTGATCTGCACGGCGTCTCCCGACGCGTCGACCACGGCATCAATCGCCGCTCCCGCCGTGTTCGTGTCACGCAATGTTGCGGCCACGGTGTTGCTGACCAGGTACCCGGTGAGCGTCGGCACGCCCTTCGGGTACGCGTACTGGGCAGAGAGGGACAGCCCGGTCGTTTGGACGTCGCGCCGAGCCACCCCGTTTGCGGCCAGGGCGGCGAGCGCCTGGCTGACCTTGGCGTTGTTGGCGGCCAGGGCCGAGGCGGAGGAACCCTTGGTCGTGCTGAACCCGAACACAGCAGTGAGGACGTCCGGCGTGCCCGACGCCTGTCCCGTGCCCTGCACCGTCAGGCGGGGGTTCGTCGAGCCACAGCCCGATGCGACCACAGCGGAGGTACTGGCGCCGGCGTCGCTGAGCGCCAGTCCGAGACCGGCAGCGACGACGAGCAACGCGCCGAGGGTCGCCGCCAGCACCACCTTCCCGCTGGCTCGTGACCTGCGCGGTACGGCTGCCGGTTCCTCGGCCATGTCGTGATCCTCCCGGAGCGTGGGGATGCGGTGCGAAAGGAGAGACACTCCGGGATGCGGATCGGTTCGGTCCCGTCCGGCTGTCCGAGCGGAACGGCGGAGGGTCAGCCGGTCGGGCTGCTCCGGCGCATCGCCAGGAGGGACGGGAAGCCGACGATGAACGTCTGCAGCCGCCAGCCCCGGACCGGCACGCCGCGCCGGCGGGCCATGCGGCCCGCGGCCAGCGCCTCGCCCGCGTGGATGACGGCGGTCCCGACGAGCATCACCTGCAGCACGTCGCGCGGAGGCAGGACGTCGCCGGTCATCTCACCCGCCTTGTCGTAGGCCGTCTTGCTGAGGGCCAGCGTGGTCAGGACGACGATGCCGCCGTCGAGAAGGAGGAACCACAGCCACGACGGGCGCACGACGACCGACCGCCTCACCGCCTCACCGCCTCGCCTTTGCCATGCCGCTGTTCTAGCGACCGCGGGCGCCGGGGAGCAATCGGAGCGCCTCCGCCGACGCCGGCAAGCCGGCCACCGCGGCGGCCAGCTGCCCGCAGGCGGCGTCGATATCCGCCCCCCGGGTGGCGCGGATGGTGGCGTTCACGCCGAGCGCCCGCAACTCGTCGCGGAAGCGCCGCACGCGGTCCGCGGGGGAGCCCACGACCGGGTAGCCGGGGGTCGGGTTGAGCGGGATCAGGTTGACGTGGGCCCCCAGCGGGCGGGCGAAGGCGGCGAGCTCGGACGTGTCGCTGCCGCGGTCGTTGACAGCGTCGATGAGGGCCCACTCAATGGAGAGGCGGCGGCCGCTCGCTTCCACGTACGCGGCGCAGGCGTCGGCGAGCACGGCGAGCGGGTAGCGCCGGTTGATCGGCACCAGCTCGTCACGCAGCGCGTCGTTGGCGGCGTGCAGCGAGACGGCCAGGTTCACCGGCAGGGCCTCGGCAGCGAGCCGCCGGATCCCCGGCACCATGCCGACCGTGGAGAGGGTGAGGTGGCGTGCCGAGAGGCCCATCTCGCCGTTGAGCCGGACGACGGCACCCCACACCCGGTCGTAGTTGGCGAGGGGTTCCCCCATCCCCATGAAGACGACGTTGGAGAGCCGACGCGGCCGCGCCTCCCGCATGGCGACCGCCACCTGCTCCACGATCTCGCCCTCGGTCAGGTGGCGCTGGAACCCGGCTTGCCCGGTGGCGCAGAACTGGCAGGCCATGGCGCACCCGGCCTGGGTGGACACGCACACGGTGACCCGGTCGGGGTAGTGCATGAGCACCGTCTCGATGGTGGCCTCGTCATGGAGCGCCCACAGCCACTTCGTCGTCTGCCCGCCGTCGGCCGTGCGGCGTGACACTTCGCGCAGGGCCGGCGGGAGCGCCGTCTCCAGCGAGGCGCGCAGCGCCGCCGGAAGCTCAGTCATGTTCTCGGGCCGCTGTGCCCTGGCGTGGAGGCCCTCCCACACCTGGCGGGCCCGGTAGGACGGCTCGCCCTCGAGGAGCCGGGTCAGCTCGTCCCGCGTGAGGTCGTAGGGCGCGGGCATCGCCCCAGGCTACGGGGCGCCTCCGCCTAGTCGCGCCCGAGGATGACCGTGCCGGCCGCAGTGAACCAGCCGCTCGTCCCGTTGACGCAGGCCAACTGGGCGTCGGGCACCTGGCGCGGCCCGCATTCGCCCCGCAGCTGCTTGACCGCCTCAATGAGGAGGAACATGCCCCGCATGCCCGGCTGGCAGGACGAGAGCCCGCCGCCATCGGTGTTGGTGGGCAGCGCGCCCCCGACCCGCATCTTGCCGTCCTCCACGAACGGCCCGCCCTCCCCCTTCTTGCAGAAGCCGAGCCCCTCGAGGGTGAGGACGACCATGGGGGTGAAGGCGTCGTAGACCTGCACGGTGTCGATGTCATCGGGCGTGACGCCGGCGCGCTCGAAGGCCATCTGGCCCGAGCGGACACAGGGAGACTCGGTGAAGTCCTCCCACTCGCTCATCGTCGTGTGCGAGACCGCCTCGCCGGTGCCGAGCACCCAGATCGGCGCTTTGGCGCAGTCACGGGCGCGCTCCTCATGGGTCAGGACGATGGCCCCGCCCCCGTCCGAGCGGATGCAGCAGTGCAGCTTGGTGAGCGGGTCCCACACCATCGGGGCGTCGACGACATCACTGATCGTGATCGGTTCCTGGTAGTAGGCCTCGGGGTTGAGGCCTGCGTTGTAACGGGTGGACACGGCCACCTCCGCCAGCTGCTCAATGGTCGTGCCGAACTCGTGCATGTGGCGGCGGGCGACCATGGCGTAGTGGGAGCCCACCGGATGGCCGAAGGGGGCGGCGAACTGCACGGGCCCGCGGGTGCCGAACGACAGGTTCGCCATGCGCAGCTTCTTCTTCAGGTCGGCCCGCTGTGTGGACCCGTAGGTGAGCACGACGACCTCGACCAATCCCTGAGCGATGGCCGCGGCGGCATGCTCGACCATGAACTCCCAGATGCTGCCGCCGTGCCCGGTGGAGTCCACCCAGTTGGGCCGGATGCCCAAGTACTCGGCCAGCTCGACGGGCGGCAACGCGCCGGTGAGAGACATGAAGCCGTCGACCTCGGACTTTCCGATCCCGGCATCGGCCAGCGCGCGAGTGGTGCCCTGGAAGTTCAGTTGGAAGGCCGTCTTGTCATCGACACGACCGCAGTCGGACGTCGATGCGCCCACGATCGCCACGCGGCGGTTGGCCATGGTTCTCCTGCTCTCCTTTTTCCGTCCGTGGACCGGTGATCCGGTCAGGTTAGGGCCCGGTGGGCAGACCGGCGGTCAGCCGCCGCCCATCTTCAGGCCCGGGTGACGCGAGTGGAAGATCTGCGCGTTGACCTCGGCCGCGATGTCGGCCGGGTCCCACTTGACCTCACCCTTGGGGTTGTCGATGGTGCCGCCGAGCCGCCAGGGCTCGTAGTGCGCGATGCTGTTGCCCACGGCGCGGAACACCTGCCCGGTGACGTGGAGGGCCTGGTCCGAGGCCAGCCAGGCGACCATGGGCGCCGAGTTCTGCGGGTTGAGCCGGCTGAACTCGTCATCCCCGTACTGATCCGGCTCCTTCAGCTCGACGTCCTTCAGGACTCCCCCGGTCAACCGCGTGACCCCTCCCGGCGCGACGGCGTTGGCCCGGACCCCGAAGCGGGACCCCTCGAGCGAGGTGATGATCGTCAGTGCGGCGATCCCGGCCTTGGCCGACCCGTAGTTGGCCTGGCCGACGTTGCCCTGCAGACCGGCCGAGGAGACCGTGTTGACGACGGCGGCCCGGACGGGCTCACCCGCCTTGGCGCGCTCGCGCCAGCGTATGCACGCGAACTTCGTCGCCGCGAACGTGCCCTTGAGGTGGACCCGGATGACCGAGTCGAAGTCGTCCTCGGTCATCGACACGATCATCTTGTCCCGGATGATGCCCGCGTTGTTGACCAGGATGTCGAGGCCGCCGAAGGCGTCGTAGGCGGTCGCGATCATGTTCTCGGCCCCGCCGAAATCGGACACGTCGTCGTAGTTGGCCACCGCCTCGCCGCCCTGCGACGTGATGACCTCGACAACCTCGTCGGCCGGGCGCTTGTCCGCGCCCTCGCCGCTGGCCGACCCCCCGAGGTCGTTGATCACGACCTTGGCGCCCTGCGCCGCCAGCTCCAGCGCCTCACCGCGCCCGATGCCATGGCCCGACCCGGTGACAACGGCGATTTTCCCGTCCAAAATGCCCATGAAGCCCCCAATCCGGAGAGAAGACTGACACGTCTGTCACCTACCGTAACGGGGGCGGCGGAGACCCGACAATTCGGCCGAATTCGCCCTCCACCGGGGACGATCGCGCCCCGGCCGGGATCGACACTGACATCGGCGTCATATACGGTGAGTGCCCCCGCGGGCCCTCTGCGGGCCCGCCGCCCCGCGCCGGAGCCCGACCAGGGGCAGCCGCGGCAGTGAAGCTGCACGGAGCACCGGGGCCAGCACCGAGGTCACGGCGGCGCGGCACGAGGGAGGGACATGGCAACTGCGACAACGAGGACAGGCGACAAGCCGGACATCACGGGCCGGCCGACCGCCCTCCGCTCCATCGACCTGGACACGTTCTTTCGCCCCAAGCGGGTGGCCGTCGTGGGGGCATCGGACTCCAATGCTCGTCCCAACACGGCGCTGACCCAGAAGATCACCGTGTGGGCCGAGGAGCGGGGCGCCACGGTGTACTTCGTCAACCCGAACCGTGAGACGGTGGCCGGCCGGCCCTGCGCCAAGGCGCTGACTGACATCGAGGACCAGCTGGACCTGGTGGCGATCCTGGTCGGCGAGCCGCTGCCCATCCTGCGCGACGCGGTGGCGGCCGCCGCGAAGTTCGCCGTGGTGTTCGCGGCGGGGTTCGCCGAGGTCGGAGCCAAGGGCGAGAAGCTCCAGGACCAGATGGAGAAGATCATCGAGAGCGGCGAGCTCCACGTCCTCGGGCCGAACACCAACCTCAACGCGTTCGAGGTCTTCCGCGACGATCTGCCGGGCAAGGCGATCGCTCTCATCACCCAGAGCGGCCACCAGGGCCGGCCCGTGTTCCAGGGGCAGGAGATCGGCATCAAGCTCTCACACTGGGCGCCGGCCGGAAACGAAGCGGACCTGGAGTCGGCCGACTTCATCAATTACTTCTCAGGTCTGGAGACGACGGGTGCCGTCGCCTGCTATATCGAGGGCTTCAAGAACGGGCGGACCCTGCAGCTGGCGGCCGATGCGGCGGCCCGGCGCAAGGTCCCGATCGTCGCCGTGAAGGTGGGCCGCACGGACGAGGGCACGTCCATGGCCAAGGCGCACACGGGTCACCTGACCGGGTCCGACGACGTCGTCTCCGCCGTGTTCCGCCAGTACGGCATGCAGCGGGTCGATGGGCTCGACCAGTTGCTCGACGTCTCCGCCGCCCTGGCGCGCAGCAAGGCACCCGCCCCTGCCGCCATCAGGCGCCTGACCCGCGGCGCCGGAGGACGGGTCTGCGTCTACTCGATCTCGGGCGGTACCGGCGCGCACATGGCCGACATGGTCGCGGCGGCGGGGCTCGAGCTCCCCTCGCTCACGAAGGCCTCCCAGGTACAGCTGCACGAGTGGATCCCGCCGTACCTGCGTGTCTCGAACCCCGTGGACAACGGCGGCGCCCCCGTGCGCGACTGGCGGGGCCCGAAGATCATTCAGACGATGCTGGCCGATCCCAATGTCGACCTTCTCCTGTGCCCCATCACCGGCGCACTGCCGTCCATGGGCAACAAGCTGTGCGAGGACCTCGTCGACGCGGCCGCGACGACGGACAAGCCCATGTTCGTGGTGTGGGGCTCCCCCGTCGGCACCGAGGAGGCGTACACCAGGACGCTGCTCGAGAGCACGGTGCCGACGTTCCGCACCTTCACCAACGCGGTGATGGCCGCGAGGGCCTACTTCGACCACCATCGGTTCGTCGCCTCCTACCAGTCGGCCTTCACCCGGCCGGCGCTGCGCCCGACCCCGGCCCGGCGAACCGCACTGCCGCTGATCGCGCCCGGGGGCGAGCGGCGGGCGAGCGGCGAGGCCCTCTCGGAGCAGGACTCCAAGGCCCTGCTCAAGGCCTACGGGATCGCGCTGCCCAAGGAGCGGGTCGCCACGTCGGCGGCGGAGGCGGCCAAGGCGGCCAAGAAGATCGGCTTCCCCGTGGTGATGAAGATCGTCTCGGCGGACATCCTCCACAAGTCCGACCTCGGGCTCGTGGCGGTCGGTGTGCGCGACGAGGACGATGCCCGGGGCACGTACAAGCGCCTGGTGGCCACGGCCAAGAAGGCTGCGCCCAAGGCGAACGTGGACGGCGTGCTCGTGGCCCAGATGGTCCAGGGCATCGAGACCGTCGTCGGCATCGCCCGCGACGACCTCTTCGGGCCGGTGGTCATGTTCGGCCTCGGCGGAGTCCTCGTCGAGGTGTTGCACGACGTCACGTTCCGCGTTCCCCCGTTCACGACACGTGACGCCACGGCCATGTTGGACGAGCTGCGTGCCGCCGCCCTCTTGCGCGGCGTGCGGGGGCAGCCGGCCGCGGACCGCGCCGCGCTGGTGGACGTGCTGATGAAGATGCAGCACTTGGCCGTCGACCTCTCCGACGAGGTGGCCGAGGTCGACATCAACCCGTTGTTGGCCGGCCCGCACGGTGCAGTTGCGGCGGACGCCCTCGTCGTGCTGGCCTGAGCGCCCCGCACGACCACGGACCACACGCAAGGAGACCCATGAGCGACACGACCGACGACCCGGTGGGCAACGACCTCACCCGGCGGATCGAGGACGGGATCTGCTGGATCACCCTCAACCGGCCGGACGCGGGGAACGCGATGACCCAGTTCATGCGCGACCGGATCGCCGAGTGGGTGGGCGACGCATCGTCCGACCTGTTCGTCCGGGTGGTGGTCATCACCGCTGCCGGCGACAGGGCCTTCTGCACCGGGGCCGACCTGCGGGGCGGACGCCTGCCTCCACGTCCCAAGCCCGATGACGCCCCCGAGGGCGTCGTGGGCGAGGGCTCCCGCATGATCCGGGACGGATGGCAGCGCCTGGTCACCTCCATCCTCGACTGCGAGAAGCCGGTCATCGCGGGCGTCAACGGCACCGCCGCAGGCGGCGGCATGCACCTGGCCCTGGCGTGCGACCTCGTGGTGATGGCCGAGGAGGCCAAGTTCGTCGAGGTCTTCGTCCGGCGCGGCATCGCCCCCGACGCCGGCGGGGCCTGGATCCTCACCCGACTGGTCGGGATCCAGAAGGCCAAGGAGCTCTTCTTCTTCGGCGATGACGTGCCGGCCACCGAGGCCTACCGGATCGGGCTGGTCAACCGCCTGGTGCCGCGCGCCGAGCTGCAATCGACGCTCGAGGACCTGGCGGGCCGCCTGGCCAAGGGGCCGACGAAGGCCATCTGGATCGCCAAGTGGCTGACCAACCGCGCTCTCGATGTCGACCGGGCGACCTCGCTTTACGACGAGGCCATGGGGCAGGAGCTCGTCACGAACACGCAGGACTCCAAGGAGGGTATCGCCAGCTTCGTGGAGCGCCGTTCCGCCGAGTTCAAGGGCTGGTAGCCCCGGCCCCCGTTGTCGATGTCGATGACGACGAGCCCACCCCGGAGGTGGTGGTCGAGGAGGCCCCCACCGTGGTCGACGTGGTCGAGCTGCCACTCGGCCTCGTGGTGCTCGTGGTCGTGCTCGAGGATGTCGAGGTCGTGGTCGTCGTGCTCGAGGTCGGCGACGTCGTGGTCGAAGTGGTCGTCGTCGTGCTCGGCGTCGGCAACGTCGTCGAGGTCGGCGACGGCGGCGTGAAGATGTTCCCGTTGCCCGAGTTGCCGAAGATCGACCCTAGCGGCTTGCCGGAGATCAGTTCGATGGCGACGATGAGCAAGAGGGCGAGCACGAAGACGATGGCCGTTGTCCCGGCAATGACGGGCCAGGAGAACCTCTGGGCTCCCCCCCGCCCCCGGGGCACCGCCGGCTGCCTCGGTGTGGTGGTGGCCCGCAGTCGCTCGGTGGCCGGAGCGTCGGCCACGGCGGAGATCTCCAGGCTCCCGGTCTCCTCCGACGCCGTGTTCGACTCCATCTCCACCGTCTCGGCGGCCCCGCCCGTCGCCATGGCCTCGGTCGGGGCGGAGGAGGCATCGACGGACGATGCCGCACCGCCGCTCAGACCCGTCGCCCCCAGCTTGCGCAGCAGGGAGGACGAGTCGGGGGCGCGGACGACCACCTGCTTGACGGCTTGCTGACCTCGCTCAATGGACTGTGCGACGAGCGCGGTGCCGATAGTGGCGGCTGCCGACCCGATGGCCACGCCGATGATGGTGCCCTTGACCCCGAAGGTCGAGGCGATGATCGCGGCGATCACGGCGCCCCCGACGGAGGCGAGGATCTGGCGGAACGAGAACTTCACGGCTGTGCTGTCTCGGAGGCCGCCCGGGGAGCCGCCGACAACACGGCTGCGACCGTGCTCACTCCCCCACGGCCCCGTCGATCTGCTCGCGGAGCAGGTCGGCGTGGCCGTTGTGTCGGGCGTACTCCTCAATCATGTGGATCATGATCCAGCGCAGCGAGACGGTCGGCTTCTCGGTCGACACCGAGGGGACGTCGAGGCTCTCGGCGGCGGCGGCGATCGAACGCGACACGTCACACTGGTGCCCGAAGAGGCCCAGGTCGGCCAGCGCCCGTTCCGGATGGAGGTCGTTGAAGTCCGCGTCCAAGTCGTCGACGGTCGAGATCGGCTCGGGCGACGAGCTCCCGGTGAAGATGTGGTCGAACCACCACCACTCCACGATCGCCATGTGCCGCACCAGGCCCAGGAGCGAGAGCGCTGACGGCGGCACGCCCCGACGCGCCAGGGCGGCGCCGTCGAGGCCCTCGCACTTCCACAGCAGGGTGGCCCGCTGGAAGTCGAGCCAGACCGTCAGCATCGGCCGCTCGGCGCCGGTCAGTGGGGGGTCCGGCCGGGTCACTGCAGGGAGCATCGTCCCAGGCTAGCGGTGAAATCCCCCGCCGATCAGGTGCCGGTAGCATGGCCGCCGTGCGTGAACGGTGGCTATCCGGGCGGGCCGTGTCGCTACACGTCGCGGTGCTCGTCTTCGTGCCGGGCTGCGCCATCGCGGCGTGGTGGCAGATCGGCCGGGCCCAGGACGGGAACCAGCTCAGCTACCTCTATTCGGTCATGTGGCCGGTCTTCGGGATCCTCGGCCTGTACTTCTGGTGGATGCTCATCCACACCGACTACGACAACGTCGGACTCAAGGGCATGCGGCGCCAACAGGCCGAGGAGGGAGCACAGGCCGAGCCGGCCGAAACGCTCACCACGACCGCGGCAGCGGCGGATTCGCCGACGATTCCGAGCCGCGAAGAGGATCCCGAGCTGGCCGCCTACAACGCACGCCTGGCCGAGCTGTCGGCTAACGGCCCCAAGACCTGGCGCAGGAAGGAGTCGGTCGTGGTCCGGCGGTCCCAGTGAGGCGTCTCACCGAGCGCGGCCTGAAGGGGGCGCTCTTCCGCTACCAGCTCATGGCCAACATCGTCGGGGTGCTCATCATCCCGCTGTTCTTCTTCACGGGACTGCACCTGGCCATCGGAGGCTTCAAGCCCGAGCTCGCCATCTTCGGCGTGGGCCACGGCTACCTCTACATCGTCTACCTGATCACCGCCGGGTTCCTGGCGCTCAAAGCACGGCTGCACATCCCCTGGATCATCCTGATGTTCGCCGCCGGCCTCCTGCCGGGCGTGACCTTCCTGGTCGAATGGCTCGTCGTCACCCGCAAGATCCAGCCTCTGATAGCCGCGCAGGCGGAGGAGGCAGGGACGGGAGTCAGTCCAGCCGCTCGATGACGGTGCCGTTGGCCTGGCCGCCGCCCTCGCACATCGTCTGGAACCCGTAACGGCCGCCGGTCGCCTCCAGGTGGTTCAGCAGCGTCCCCATCAGGCGTACTCCGCTCGCACCCAGCGGGTGACCGAGGGCGATCGCACCGCCCCGGGGGTTGAAACGGCCCATGTCGTAGGAGAACTCCTTCTGCCACATGAGCGCGATGGCGGCGAAGGCCTCGTTGCACTCCACGGCGTCGAACTCGTCGACCTTCATCCCGGAGCGTCCGAGGAGCTTGTGGGTCACCGGCACGGGCGCGGAGAGCACGATGGCCGCGTCGTCCGCGGCCACCGCGAAGTGCGCGAAGCGGGCGCGGATCGGCAGGCCGAGCGCCTCGGCCACCGCGCGGTCGGCGATGAGCATGGCCGCCGCCCCGTCGGTCGTCTGCGACGAGTTGCCGGCGGTGATGTCGGGGGCCGTCTCGGGCTCCCAGTGCTGGGCCGGAGGCAGGGCGGCGAGCGCCTCGATCGTGGAGCTACGCCGGATCCCCTCGTCGGCACGCAGCAGCTCCCCGGTCAGGCTCCCGTCCTCCGCCTTGATCGGCACCTCGAGGGCCTCGCGCCCGAAGTGCCCATCGTCCCAGCTCTCGGCGGCCCGGCGGTGCGACTCGAGGGCGTAGGCGTCCATCTCCTCCCTCGAGATCCCGTAACGATCGGCCAGGACCTGGCTCACCCGGAACTGCGTCCACAGGCGCCCGTCGACCGCCTCCATGAACGACGGCGGGAACGGCCCCGTTCCGCCCCGGGCGTTGGACGCCAGCGGGACCCGGCTCATGACCTCGACGCCGCACGCGATCACCAGGTCGTAGTGGCCCGCCGCCACACCCGCCGCGCCGAAGTGGACGGCCTGCTGGGACGAACCGCACTGGCGGTCGACGGTGGTGGCGGGCACCGACTGTGGGAACCCGGCCGAGACCCACCCGTTGCGGGCGATGTTGGTGCTCTGCTCACCCACCTGGCTGACGCAGCCCCCGATGACGTCGTCGATGCGCGCCGGATCGACGCCTGTCCGCTCCACGAGCGACGTGAGGGCGAAAGCGAGGAGGTCGGCCGGATGCCAGTTGGCGAGCGCCCCGCCGCGCTTGCCGAACGCCGTGCGCACGACGTCGACGATGACCGGCTCTCTCATGTGTGTGCCTCCTCCGGACCCCCGGACGGGGTCATCCGACCTTATCTTTCTGACTCTTCCGCCTCGGCGGCGCCGGACGCGGCCGCCTCCTCGCGGCGCGCCATGAGCGCGTCGACCGCTTGGCCCGCTCCCGACGGGTCTCCTTCGTAGACGACGCAGCCGTGATTGAGCACGACGGCCCAATTGGCGAGCTCGAGAGCGCGGTTGACCTGCTGCTCGACTACGACCAGCGCCGTGCCGTTACGGTTGATCTCCTTGAGCCCCTCGTAGACCGTGTCGACCACGACTGGCGCCAGCCCCAGGGACAGTTCGTCGGCCACAAGGACCTTGGACGGCACGACGAGGACCTTGGCCAGCGAGAGCAGGCGCTGCTGCCCGCCGGAGAGCGTGCCCCCCATCTGTCGTCGCCGCTCCCCGAGGATGGGGAACGCCGTGTAGGCGCGTTCGAGGTTCTGCTTGAGCTTGCCCCGACCGTCTCGCTGACGGAAGGCCAGGGTGAGGTTCTCCTCCACGGTGAGGCTCGAGAACACACCCCGCCCCTCGACGACGTGGGCCATGCCGAGTCGGGCGATCTTGTACGCGGGGAGCTGGGTCACGTCCTGCCCGCAGAAGACGACCTGGCCCGAGGATGCCGTGACGAGCCCGGTCACCGTCCGGGCGATGGTCGACTTCCCAGCGCCGTTGGAGCCGACCAGCGCCACCACGCCCCCGTCCGGCACCCGGAACGACACGTCGAAGAGGGCGCGATACGGGCCGTACGCCGCGCTGACGTTTCGGACCGACAGCACGTCCGCACCCTCCGGCAAGGCGGTGGCGGTGCTCATTTGAGTCCCACCTGACCCAGGTAGGCGTCGCGCACCAACGCATTGGCCATGACCTCGTCGAAGGTGCCTTCGGCCAGCATGGAGCCGAGATCCATGACGACCGTCCGGTCGACGACCTCGGCCACCATTGAGAGATCATGCTCCACGAGGAGCACGGCGGTGCCCCGCTCACGCTGGACGGTTCGTAGGACGGCGGCGACCTCTGCCGTCTCGTGCAGGTCCAGCCCGGAGGACGGCTCGTCGGCGAGCAGGATCTTCGGCTCGGCGGCGAGGGCCCGGGCCAGCTCGACCAGGCGGCAGTTCCCGAGGCCGAGGGCGTTGACCGACGTGTCCGCCAGCTGGGTGATCCCGACGAGCTCCAGGGTGGCGTCCACCCGCTCCATCTCGTCCTTCGTCGGCTTGCTCAGGTTGAGCAGGTCCCGCCACAGCCGGCCCTCACCGCGCCGTGACCGCTCCGCCACCATGAGGTGGTCGCGAACCGACATGTCGGTGAACACCTCCACCCTCTGGTAGGTGCGGCCGATGCCGAGGCGGGCGCGCTTGTAGGTCGGCAGGCCCTCCAAGAGCGTCCCGTCGAAGACGATGTCGCCCGATTCGGGTCGCAGCTGCCCGCAGACGCAGTTGAACAGGGTCGTCTTGCCCGCGCCGTTGGGGCCGACGAGGCCGACGCTCTCTCCGGCGGCCACGTTGAACGAGATGCTGTGCACGGCCTGGATCCCGCCGAAGGACTTGCACACGGCCTTCAGCCTGAGGAGCGGTTCGACGTCAGCCATTGGCCGCCGAGGTCGATATCGCGCGCGCCTTGAGCTCCTCGGCCTCGGCCTCCCGAGCGAAGAACAGTCTCTCGAACCGCGCCGTCCCCTTGCGCTTCTGGTATTCCAGCACGCCCTCGGGATGCGACGCGTACGTCAGGGCACCGAACGCGAACAGCACGACGGTCAGGCTCGACGCGCCGATGCGGGCGGGGAGGACGGTGGTCAAGATCTGCTCGGTCACGAAGAACCCGATGCCTGCCTGAATGGCACCCTCCACCGTGGTCACGCTGGTCGTGACCACCAGCACGACGAGGACGAGCGAAATGTCAGCATTCCAGTCCGTGGGAGAGACGACCTGCTGCTCCAGGCTGTGGAGCAGGCCCCCGATGCCGGCGATGGCGCCGGAGAGCGCAAAGACCATGATGCGCTGCCAGGTCGGGTTCACGCCCAGGCCAGCCGTCGCCGTCTCGCTCCCCCGCATGGCCGCCAGGTTCCGGCCGACCGTCCCCTTGCGGACCAGCAGGACGACGACGACGGCGACGATGAGGACAGAGATCGACAGGAGGAACATCGCGTGGCCGTCGAAATTGAAGAAGGCATGGGTACCCAGCCACTTGGCCTGGATGCTCACGCCCTCTGGGCCACCGGTGATGGAGGTCGAGTTGAAGAACGTGGCGTCGAAGAGCAGGGCGGCCGCCAGGGTCATGAGCGCGAGGCCCAGACCCTTGAGCCGGAGCGAGAGGAGCGCCAGCACGACGGCGACCGCGGCGGCCAGCGCCGCACCGACGAGACCGCCGATGAGCAGGTTGAGGCCGAGGTGGTTGGCCAGCTGGGCAGCGGTGAAGGCGCCGACCCCGGCCAGGGTGGCCTGGCACAGGGAGAGCTGTCCCGCCATTCCCGTGATGAGCGTGATCGAGAGCAACACGATCGAGTAGGTCAGGCCATTGTTGAAGACCGTGGCCCAGGCGACCGGCATCCACGTCAGCATGGACACGCAGAAGGCGGCGAAGAGGGCCCACCAGAGGACCCGGATGATCCGGTTCATGCTGGGTGCCCGGGTGGTCGCTGCGATCGGCGGAGGCGGGGGGTCGATGGTGGCGAGAGGATCCCGGCTGGCGTCCAGGTTGCGCATGCCGGGCAGGATGAGCAGTGCGGCGGCGATGGCCAAGAACGGAATCGACGGCACCACGGCTGCGTTCCAGAAGCTGTCCGGCGGGATATAGCCCTGCAACACGGTTGTCGCGACGCCGATGAGCACCGCGACCCCGGCAGCAATGGGCATCGATCGCAGCAGGGCCCACGCCGCCGCCGCGATCGCGGTCACCGTGAGGGTGACGAAATCATCCGAATTGAACGCACCGAAGACCGGGGCCAGGAGCACACCGGCCAGGCTCGCCATGAAGCTGGAGACGATCCAGGCAATGGCCACGACCCCGTTGGCATTGACCCCGTCGAGCTGGACCAGGCGCCGGCTCTCCACGGCGGCGCGCATCTGCAGTCCCAGGCTGGTGTAGCGCAGGAGGATGGTGAGCAGGATGAGCACGACGATGGTGACCGAGATGGTCGCCAGATAGATCCCGTTGATCGGGGTGCCCGCGATGGTGAAGTACACGACGTTCGGGTTGAAGAAGGGCAGGATGGTCGTCGTCGCGTCCAGGTTCTGGGGACCGAAGATGACGGGGAGCAGCGACGGGATGCCGACCAGTAGGGCGAGGCTGCACACCATCTTCGCCGTCGAGTTGGCGTTCGAGATGTGACGGAACAGCAGCCGGTCGAAGGCCCAGCCCAGGAGCGGGCCCAGCGCCACCACCGAGACCAGGAACGCTTCCCATCCGGACCAGCCGTGGTACTGGGTCAGCCACGTGAAGACGAAGGCTGACGCGAAGGCCTGCGCCCCGAAGGCGAAGTTGAAGACCCCCGTCGCCTGGTAGGTCAGGACGAGGCAGACCGCCACGAGCGCGTAGGTGCATCCGTAGGGAACGCCCGGGAGCGCGAACCCGAAGAATTGCTCCATTCCTGTGCTCGGTTGCCTGCGCCGACCCTCGCCTGACCCTTACCCGCCCGCCGCGATCAGGCGGGGCCGGGCGTGCCGGCCGGCAGCGGGAAGACTGGGTCCTTCTTCGGGTTGAGAGACTCGAAGCAGTTGAAGACGTTCTGCCCCGAGTTCAGCGTCGGCACGTACTTGTCGCCGGAGACCTTGATGTAAGGCAAGGCAGTAGGGCGGCGCATGGCCACTGTGACCGGCGTCCTTCCAGTTGACCGGCGACTGCAGACCGCCGGCCGTGAACGCGGTGATGGAATTGTCTTCCTTTATCACGTTGGCCTGCGTGAGGTTGTTGCCCGCCATTCTGACGCCCTGGACGAAGAGGGACGCCGACTCCCAGCCCTGAATGGCGATCTCGTCGTCCACGTAGGCGGGCTCGTACTTCTTCATCTCCGTGACGTAGGTCTTCAGGCCCGGGTACAGGCTCTGCGGCGCCGCGAACGGGACGTGTGCGATGTCGAAGTAGACGCCCTGCATCAAGCTCTCGTTCGTGTTGAGCGTCGACTGGTCATTCCCGCTGAACCACAGCTGCGTGATGTGCAGCCCGTACTGCTGGATCGCCCTGGCCATTGTGACGTTGCCCTGCACATCCATGCAGCTGGCGACGAAGTTGGAGCCCGCCTGCTTCATGCGCTGCACGTCGGTGGCGACGGTGGAGCCGGGATAGTTCACCTTGAGATCGGAGTAGCTGATGGTGTAGCCGGCGGCCTGTAGCGCGTTCTGCTCCGACTGGCAGGCGGCCGCCGACGCAGCGATCCCATAGGCGATGAACGCAATGGACGGCTTCGACTCCGTCTTGCGGGCCACGTAGGAGACCTCCGGCGCCCCGGCGGGGTAGTACTCCACGGAGCCCCCGGCGGCGAACAGGTTGGCCGGGCCCGCCCAGTTGCCCGTCACGTTGTAGCCGTAGGTCGGGATCCCCGACTCCACGAACAGGTTCGGCGAGAAGAACGCCGTCGCCACGCCCGTCACGGCGAACACGTGGTCCTGGTTGATCAGCGTGTTCGCCAGCTGGTTGAACGTGGTGGGGTTGCCACCGTCGTCCAGTGCGTACTTGTAGTCGATCTTGCGCCCGTTCACTCCACCCTGGGCGTTGATGTAGTCGTAATACGCCTTCTCGCCGTAGATCAGCGAGGAGAAGTTTGACGCCAGCGTCCCGGTCTGGGTCGAGATCGTCCCCACGGTGATGGAGTTCGACGTCACCCCTGGCGCGGAGCTGGTGCCCGCGGACTGCGCGCCGGCACCGCCGGCCGACACCAACACGATGGCGCCCGTCAGCAACGCGCCCGTGAGCACCGTCGCCCCCAGTGCCCTGAATCCCTGTCTCACTCGCATGCCGTCCCCAATCATCCGTCGTGGTGCATCCCCCCCGGGATGCCGGTCACTGTAGCTGTAGGGCTTCACGCCCATTGCTCACCCCTTGTGCTCTTATCACGTCCCTGAACTGTCGGGACTTCACCTTCATCGGTCGTATTCGCAAACGTTGTTTCACTTCGCCTCACGCCAAGAACAACCTCCGCCGGTCGAACTCTCGCAGCGCACGCACCTCCTGGGTGGTGACCGCCACCAGCTCCTCCACATGGCGCGCGACGTCGGGCTCGTACCCGCACGAGGACGTGAACGCTCGCACCCTCTCCCCCAACGTCCCCTCCCCGGGGGGCACCGCGGCCAGGCGGAGCACCCCGTCTTGGCGACGGAGAATGCCCTTGTCGGTGACGACGCTCGCCACCCGCTCCCCCGGTGACGTGACGTAGGCCGCGGTGCGGGGCAGCCGTTCCGGTCGGGCCAGCGTCACGACGACGCACGCCGTGGCACGGGTGGCGACGTCGTTGGCGCCTCCCGAGCCGACCAGGAAGCGCCCGCCCGCCAGCTCGGTCGAGTTCAGGCACCCGGCACGGTCGACCTCCGCCGCGCCGAGGCACCCCACGGTCCTCGTCCCGGGGCCGCCGATCACCATGCCGAGGACGGCGGACGCGTCGGAGAGGTACGGGGTGGCGGGGAAGACACGTTGGTTGAAGATGTAGGGGTCCGCCGGCGTCGGCTCGTAGCCCCACAGGCCGAGTTCGGCGGTGAGCGTCACCCGGCTGCCGGCTGCTCTCGCCCGCGCTACGGCGACCCAGGCGGCCAGGTTCGCCACGCCCGCCCCGGCCAGCACCGCGTCTGCATCGACCTCGCCGACGACCCGCTCGACCTCCCTCGCCCCCAGGGACGCCGCCTGCTCCCACGGAGTGAAGGTCGGGTCCTCCACGACCGGGTTGGCGTCGGCGTCGGCCTTCCACGACATCGGGTCGGAACGCCCTTCGAGCCAGAGCAGGTGCTCCGTGCCGACCCGTGAGAGGTAGTCCTCGTGCGTCGCCGGGCCGAGCACCCACTCGTCGACGTAGTCATCGAGCTCGCCGTGCGCCGCGGCCGCGGCGACCGCGCTCCAGTGCGCGATGTCCTCTCCGTAGCTCCGTACGGGCAGGCCCGGCGCGTAGCAGCCGCCTGGGTGGGCGCCGTAGGGTGCTTCCACCACAGCCAGGACCCGGTGGCCGGGGACCCGGACGCGGTGCCCGAGTCCTTCGAGGTCGTCGACGACGCGTTCCACGGTCGCCACGACGCCCCGCCGGGCCGCCCAGGCGCCCCACACCCCGTCGAGGAGCGGCTCAGAGAACGCTAGGTTGCCCGCCGAGTCGGCGGCGGCCGCGTGCACCAGCGCCACGTCGGGAACCAGTGGCTGCAGCACGCCCAGCGGGCCGAACGGTGACTCCACGACGGTGAACGCCTCGTTCTCGGCCATGGACGACCCCACCAGCGAGCCTGTCACCGCAGCGGGCAACCCACGGGCGGCGGCCTCCAGGCGCTGGCACAGCGTCAGGATGGACCAGTGCTCGACCTCGACCTCGCCCGACTCGTAGGCCTGGCGGAAGACGGGGTTGGGCGTGTAGGTGGGGAAGCTGTTGCCGGAATAGGCGGTGACGACCTTGCGGACGAGGCCGCCACGGAAAAAGACAGCGCCGAGTGCGCCGAGGCTGGTCATGACAAGGGTGAAGCCCGGATCGGTGCCCCAGAACTGACGGGCCAGCTCCCGGGCCGCCGCCGTCCACCGGCTGTGTCCCATCATCACGTGCACGGTGTCCCCCGGCTGCACGTTCCGCGCCACGGCGTCAGCCAGAGAGGTCACCACTGGGCCGGTCCCCGAAGAGGCCGCTGACGTCACAGAACCGGCTTCGCGGCAGGCCACGAACCGCGAATCACCTGGTCCAGCCTAATTTTTTGCCCCAACCAAACCTGACCACCGTGTCAGGTTAGCCATTTCGACCGTGCCCGGCACTACCATTCAACAGGCATGGGAGCGCCGCGAGTCCGACGTGACCCGGCACCCGCCACCAAGGTGTCGGCGCGCTCCTCGTCAGCCAAGAAACCGCTGACGTCGAAAGTCCCCTCCCGGGTTGCCGCGACCAGGTCGGTGACACCGACCTCCGCCGGTGGGGCGGGCAGTGCTGACGGGCCCGACGGCCTGCCCCTCGCGGACGGCGACGCCGTCGGCGCGCCGGCGAGCAAGCGCGTCCTGCGCAGCCAGGGCCGGCGGACCATGCGCCGGCTCCTCGATGCCGCCATGGTCGCCTTCGACAGGCGGGGCTACCACGCCACCCGCGTCAATGACGTCGTCGAGATCGCCAAGACGTCGCACGGCACGTTCTACCTGTACTTCTCGAACAAGGAGGACCTGCTGCGGGCGCTCGTGAGCGAGGCGGCCAACGAGGCGCAGAAGCTCTACGACGCGCTGAGCTCGCTGCCCGCCCAGGGGGACGCGCCGCGGTGGGAGGACGTGCACGGCTGGATCCGGGCCTATTCCGAGCTCTGGACCCGCTACGCGCCGCTGTTTCGGTCCTGGACCGATCTGGCCACCATCGACCCCGAGCTGATCGACGTGATCCGCAACACCTTCACGGTGATGTCGGGGGCGCTGGCTAAGCAGATCGGACCGGACTCCTCGGGCCACATCATCGACCCGGACGCCGCCGGGATGGCCACACTCGCCATGCTCGACCGCTTCCACTACCTGCGCGAATTCGTCGGCCAGCCGATCGATGACGTGGCCCTCGAGACCATGACCACCATGGTCTACCGGGCGCTGTTCGATCCCAACGCCTGACGAACCCGATTGACGAGCCCGCCTGCCGGACGCCGCAGCCCGGATCAGGATGTCTCGGTCCTGCGGCCTACACCTGCGGGAAAACCACGTCGAAGATCCCGTCGACGCCCGAGCCGTGCAGGGTCAGCCCACCGTCTACGACGATGTTCTGCCCCGTGACGAAGCGCGCCATGTCCGAGCACAGGAAGACCACGACGTCGGCAATGTCCTCGGGCTCCCCGATCCGGCCAACGGGTGTCCCCTTCTCGAAGCGCTCGACCTGGTTCGGCATGAACTCGAACATCGGCGCTGTCATGGCCGTGCGGATCATGCCCGGCGACACGGCGTTCACCCTGATGGAGGGTGCGTACTCGAGGGCCGCCGACGCGGTCAGCGCCGCCACCGCCGCCTTGCTGGCGGCATACGGACCCTCGCCCGCCGCGGGGCGCGTCCCGCTGATGGACGCAGTGCTCACAATGGAGCCACCACCGGCCGCCAGCAGGTGCGGGACGGCAGCCCGGATGCCCGCCCACACTCCGGTCAGGTTCACCCGGAGGACCCGCTCCCACTCGGCCGGGTCCATCTCGTGCAGCTTGTTGAACGTGGAGGTGCCCGCATTGTTGTAGATGATCGATAGGCCCCCCAGCTCCCCGGCCGCCGCGTCGACGGCCCCACGGAGCGCGTCGGGATCACCGACGTCGACGCCGAAGGCGATCCCGTCGATCTCCCGCGCCACCGACTCGGCCGACTCCGCGTCGACGTCGAGCACGGCCACCCGCGCTCCCTCGGCGGCCATGCGCCGGCAGGTCGCCCTCCCGATCCCCGAGCCGCCGCCGGTCACCGCGGCCTTCCGGCCGTCAAGCAGGCCCATCGTCTCCTCCTTTCACTGCGTCCCTCTTGACCCAGGGTGGTGGCTTGAAGACCATCGGCTCCTCGAGCTCCCGGATCAGCAGCTCCTGCGCCATGCTCAGGTGGAGGGAGCCGTCCTCACCGTGCATCGTGGCGCGAATGGTGGAACGCCCGCCCGCATTGACGAGCGTATGGAGGTCGAAGATGCTCCACGCGTCGGCTCGCCAGGGGCGGTGGAACCAGACGGCGTGATCGATGCTTGCGTCGGTGTGGGTCCCCCAGATCCCGAGGCTCAGAGGGCGGAAGGCAGCGCCGGTCATGTCCGAGAAGTAGGCCAGCATGCAGGCGTGCACAGCGGGATCGTCGGGCAGGGGCTGGCGGGTGCGGAACCAGCACCGACGCGTCGAGAGGAAGGTCCCGTCGTGGCGCTGCTCGGTGGCGCCGAGCTCGCGGATGTCGAACGGGAACGGGGCCTCGACGCCATCGATCTCGTTCGGCGGCGGGATCCCCGGCCCCACCGGCAGTTGGTAGTCGTCGCCGTCCTCGGGTAGGTGGAACGAGCAGGTCATGCGGAAGGTCTCCTTGCCCTCCACCACGCTCACGACCTCCCGCGTGCTGAACGATCGCCCGTCACGCACGCGGTCGACCACGTGGGTGGCCCGCGAGCCGGGGAGCGTCGGGCGCAGGAAGTAGCCGTGGAGCGAATGCACCTGGAGCCCAGGTGGGGCGGTCTGCACGGCCGCGCTCAGGGCCTGCGCCACCACCATTCCCCCGAAGGTACGACCTCCCACCCACCAGTCGGGGCTGGAGGTGGTGAAGGTCTGTCGCCCCTGGGCATCGGGCTCGATCTCCCGCGCCGTCATCGCGTCGACCAGGTCCGCGACCGAGGCCGTCACCACCTCGGCCTCTTCGGCTTCGTCAAGCTCCACGGCCGGCCCCCTCGCGCTTCGGCACGCTCACGTGAGGTCCACCTCGACGGACAAGCCTTTGGCGGCCAGGTCCATGCGCCGGTTGTCCTCGGCGTAACGGAGCCCCTGCACGTTGAAGAGGCGTACCTCCGGAGCATGAATGGGGAACGGGCCCCAGTGCCACGTGCCCAGGTGCAGCACCAGGGGCTCCAGGGGCTCGATACGGAAGGCGCAGATCGATTCGGCGTCTCGCTCATCGGTGAACTCGACCCCCGCGGGCGCCACGGCAATGACGGCAGGGACGTTGATCGACAACAGGGACTGGGTGTGGGTGTCGTGGCGGTAGAGCATCTCGCAGCGCAAGCCGCGGGCCGTCTCGGGGACCTCATCCAGGGTGTGCCCAATGAGGTTCACGTGGGCATCGGCCCATTTGAACGTCATACGATGCGCACCGTCCCGGGGGTCGGTGTCGGCGACGGGGAGCCAGCCGAAGGGCGACCACGCGTCCTCGGTCAGGCGCCCGGGCACCACGACCCTGCCTCCTTGTACTGACCCGTCTGTGGACATCGCTCACTTTCGTCCGCGTCGACCCAAGTCAAACGGCGGTGCGCCCCCGGCGCCCCGCGGCCTAACCTGACACCGGAGTCAGTCTAGGAAACCTTTGGGAGGCCCTCAGGATGGATGTACGCAGCATTGAGGCGAAAGCGCCGGTCGTCGAGCACAACGGCACCGTTCCGGTCTGGTGGATGATCGAGTCCCGGGAATTCAAGGACATCACCGACGGGGGCTATCTGGAGCTGGTCAACGAGTTCGAGGTCCCCGGTGGGGGCCTGGTCGATCCGCACTCCCACCCCACCCACGAGTTCTATTACGTCATGAACGGGAAGGGGATCATGACGATCGACGGCGAGGACCGCGAGATCTCCCAGGGCGACCTGGTCTACATCCCGCCGGACAAGGTGCACTCGCTGCGCCCGATCAGCGACCACGCACCCATCCACTGCTTCTGCTTCGCCATCGGTGTGAAGGGTGCCGGCGCCATCAACTACACGACCCACTAGGTGTCGCGCGTCCTCGTCACCCGCCCGCTCACCGACGGCGGAACCGACCCCCTCGTCGAGGCCGGCCACGAGATCGTGGTGCCGGACGACCCGCTCACAGCAGACGAACTGACGAGGCTGGCACCGGAGTTCGACGGAATCGTCTGCCATCTCACCGATCGCATGGACGCGACTGTCCTCGAGTCGGGCAGGGCCGGGAAGCTCCGTGTCGTGGCCAACGCTGCGGTCGGTTACGACAACATCGATGTCGGCACCGCCACCAGGCTGGGCATCACGGTGTGCAACACGCCGGGAGTACTCGATGACACCACCGCCGACCTCGCGTTCCTCCTGATTCTCGCCGCCACACGTTTGGCGTCGCACGCCGAGCGGGACCTGCGAGAGGGTCGCTGGACCGGTTGGGGGTTCGGCACCCACCTTGCCCGTGACGTGCACGGTGCAACCCTTGGGCTCGTCGGCTTCGGCCGGATTGCGCAGGCTGTTGCGCAGAGAGCGGCGGGCTTCGACATGGAAGTCATCCACACCACCCGACACGACACCGGTCTGAGCGGTTGGGTCCCGACTCTCTACGATCTGCTCGGACGCTCCGACATCGTGAGCCTGCATGTGCCGCTGACCGAGTCCACCCGCCATCTCATCGGCGCGGCGGAACTCGCCCTCATGAAGCCGACGGCGGTCCTCGTCAATACCGCCCGTGGGCCTGTGGTGGACGAGGATGCACTGGTCTCTGCGCTCGAGGCAGGCACCATCTTCGCCGCGGGTCTCGACGTCTTCGACGGCGAGCCGGCGGTCAACCCCCGGTTGCTGACCGCTCCCCGTGCGACGCTGCTCCCCCACATCGGGAGCGCCACCATCGCCACGAGGACCCGCATGGCTCGCCTCGCCTGCCGGGGAGTCGCCGACGTCCTGGCCGGGCGGACGCCTCCCAACGTGGTACTTCCCACGCCACAACCCTGAGTGGGCGACCGTTCCTCCCGGGGTCACATCACCGCAGTGAGTTTCGATCGAGCGGTACGATCCACCGATCGTTTTAATCAAGTCGCCCCTGGGTGGAGGAGGTGATCGTGCGCACGGTCCGAGGACTGACCCCCATCGCACTCTCGACGGTGATGGCCATTGCCTTGACCAGCGTGCTGGGTAGCCAGATCCTCTCCTCGCCGGCCGCCGCCGCCACACCCCATTGGCAGACCACCGCCACCTATCCCCCGTTGGCCAACGTCCGGGCGGTCTCATGCGCGCCGACTTCCACTCCCGACTCGGCCACCTGCGTCGCCGTCGGTGACGACGGGGGCAACGTGGCCTCCATCATCGTGACGAACGATGGCGGTTCGACCTGGTCCGCTTCGGCTCCGCCGCCAGGGGTCACGACGCTGTCCACGGTGTCCTGCCCATCCGCTGCGGTTTGTTACGCCGGCGGGGGCTCGGGAATCATCAAGTCAATCGACGGCGGTTCGACGTGGACCATTCAGGATCCGACGTTTCCGGCCCAGTCGATCTCATGCTTCACCATTGACGAGTGCACGGCCGTCGGAGGGCTCGGCATCGAAGAAACCACTGACGGCAGCACCTGGAACCCGCAGACGCCTCCAGCCGAAACGGGCTTCTTGAGCGGTGTGTCCTGCCCCAACGCAATCTTCTGTGTTGCGGTCGGCATGGTAAATGACAAGCCTTCAATAGTCGGTGAGAGCAGCGGAACATGGAGCGTGCTCAGCCAGCCACTTCTCACTTCGTTGTCGGGCGTGTCTTGTTTCGATGGATCGATATGCACAGCGGTAGGCATAAACGGGAGCGGCGCTACGACGTTAACGACGAAGAATGGGGGCATGTCTTGGGCACTCTCGACTCCGAGTCCAACTGGCCAACAACTCAATAGCGTCGAATGCCAAAGCTCGAGCAGCTGCATCGCCGTGGGCACAAATCTGAACTCAAATCCCTACGTCATAGGCACGTCCAACAACGGTGAAACATGGTCGACTCAGCCAGTGCCGCCGAACGCGGTCGATCTCACCGGCATCTCCTGCTCGGCCGCTGAAGATTGCATTGCCGTGGGGAACAGCGGCAACACGGGAGCGGGTTCGACGATCATGGGCACAGTCACAGGTGGATTGAGCTGGACCCAGCAGAGTCCGCCGACTGGCACCAGCGGGCTGAACTCCGTGTCATGCCCGAGCACCGCTGATTGCTACGCCGTCGGAGTGAACTCCGCACTGAGGTCACGTAATGCCGGCTATGCGTGGAGCGCAGAGCCGATTCCTTCAGAGGTCAGTGGCCTGAATGGCATTTCATGTCCGTCGACCTCCGACTGCACCGCGGTCGGGTTCGGCATATTCGGCAACCCCGTCATCATCGGTACGACCGATGGAGGGACGACCTGGGCAGCACGAACCGCACCGCCAGGAATCGGAGAGCTGACGGCCGTCTCATGCGTCGATACCTCGATCTGCCAGGCAGTCAGCGACTTCAGTTCCGGACTCGATTCACCCAGCATCATCGTGACCAGCGATGGGGGGACCATCTGGTCTGCCGAACACATTCCATCCACCGTCACCAGTTTCACCGCCATTTCGTGTGCTGACTCACGGAACTGCACTGCCGTGGGCTCCTCGTCTGTCGGACCGCAGGCAGCCATTCTCGGCACGACGAACGGTGGTGGCACCTGGACTCCGCAAACGGTCCCGGCCGGTGTGACAGGTCTTGACGGAATCTCCTGTTCGACCGACACCACATGCCTCGCGGCGGGATCAGCGGTGATCGCAACCACAGACGGAGGTACACAATGGAACGATCTCGGGAGTCCTGCAGGTGTGACTGATCTGTCTTCGGTCAGCTGCATCAGTTCGAGCAGCTGTACGGCCGTCGGGGGGACGAGCATCCTTGTCACGGCCGAGGGAGGCGTCAACTGGAGCAGTCAGGTGGTGCCCTCTGGGGTTGGATCGCTCTTCGGAGTGTTCTGCGCCGGCCCAGCGAACTGCGAGGCGGTCGGCGCCGGCACTGACTCCGGTGGCACGATCGAAACTCTGTCCGCCCCGCCAACCGTCACGACGACCAGCCCAACCGTCGGCACCATCGGCGTGCCCTATGCGGATTCCCTCGAAGCGAGCGGCGGATTGGCCCCTTACTCGTGGGCCGTAACCGGAGGAGCACTTCCGCCGGGCCTGCACCTCGCACCCGACGGCACTCTGAGCGGCATTCCGACCATCTCGGGGGAATACACCGCGTCCTTCACCGTCACCGATTCGAACTTGTTGTCGAGTGAGGCGTCGCTGGTGATCTCCATCAAACCGATTTCGGCTCCGGGCTATTGGCTAGTGGCAAGCGACGGCGGGATATTCAGCTACGGCGGAGCGCAGTTCTACGGCTCAACCGGCAGCCTGCACCTCAACGCTCCCATCATCTCCATGGCCGCGACGCCGGATGACGCCGGCTACTGGCTGCTGGCGTCCGATGGAGGCATCTTCGCCTTCGGGGACGCCATCTTCTATGGCTCGACTGGAGGCATGCACCTCAACGCCCCCATCGTCGCCATGGCACCCACGCCGGACGGAGGCGGGTACTGGCTGGTCGCCTCCGATGGCGGAGTCTTCGCGTTCGGGGATGCCAAGTTCTATGGATCGACCGGCTCCATCGCCCTCAATAGGCCCATCGTCGGAATGGCGTCGACCATCGATGGACTCGGCTACTGGCTCGTCGCGTCCGACGGTGGGATCTTCAGCTTCGGCGATGCCGGATTCTTCGGCTCCACGGGAGGGCTGCCGCTTCAAGAGCCGATCGTCGCCATGACAACGGCCCCCGACGGGGGCGGCTACTGGCTCGTCGCGTCCGACGGGGGGATCTTCAGCTTCGGCGACGTCAACTACTTCGGATCTGCCGGCGGTATGCCCCTGAGCGCGCCGATCGTAGGCATGGACCGCACCGCCGACGGTCAGGGCTACTGGATGGTCGGGAAGGACGGTGGGATATTCAACTACGGCGATGCCGGGTTCTACGGTTCCGCAGGCGGATTGAGGCTGAACCGACCCGTTGTGGGAATGGCGGCAATACAGTCACTCTCTGCCGGTGGCCCGTCACCGTCACCAGCGGTGGCTCCCACCTCCCAGGCGGAGGTCCCCGAGTTCGCCCAACAGCCCACTGATCAAACGGTCCAGCTCGGAGGAACGGCGACCTTCGTCATCGTGGCCAGCGGTGATCCGGCACCGAGCGTTCAGTGGCAGGTATCAACGAATGGGGGTGCGACCTTCAGTGATCTCCCGGGAGCGACGTCACAGACGCTGACCCTGGATCCGGTGATTCCGGCTCAGCAGGGGGACCGCTATCGGGCGGTGGTCAACAACCCAGCCGGCTCCGACACGTCGGCCTCGGCCCGCTTGGTCGTCGGTTCGTAGTCCCAGAGGTCAGACCTCCGAGAGCGTCGCCGTTAGCGGGCCCTGTGCGGCGAGCCATGCACACCATTCGTCCACACCTTCTCCGGTGCGGGCGCTCGCCATGATGACCTGGGCCTTCGGGTTCACTGCGGTGACATTGGACAGGAACGCGTCCAAATCGAAATCCAGGTGCGGAAGCAGGTCGACCTTGTTCACCACCACAACGTCTACTGCCCGGAACATCACGGGATATTTCAAAGGCTTCTCTTCGCCCTCGGTCACGGCGAACACCATCGCCCTTGCATGCTCACCAACCCGGAACTCCGCCGGGCAGACCAGGTTGCCCACGTTCTCGATGATCAACAGATCGAGCTCGGGGAGCGGGAGTCGCTCCATGCCTGACCGGACCATGACCGCATCGAGGTGGCACTCCCCACCGAAACCCGCGCTCGTGTTCACGACAGAGATCGCGGTCGCACCGGCCCCCTCGAGCTTGTCCGCGTCAAGACTGGTTGCGATGTCCCCCTCGAGCACACCGATGCGCACCGATGCACCCAACTTCTCCAAGGTCTTCCGCAGGAGGGTCGTCTTCCCGGCGCCCGGTGATGACATGAGGTTCACGGCACAGACGCCGGACACGGCCAACCGCCGTCCGTTGTCATCCGCGACTCGGTCGTTCTCCGAGAGAAGGTTCTCCAGGATCGTGACCCTGGTCTGGCCTGTTTCCGTGTAGCCGGAATGATCCCCAACGTCGGTGGTGTTGTCCTTGTGGCCGTGACGGTCGTGGTCAAGATCGTGTTCGTGGACGTGACTCGTGCCGTCAACGTGCACGTGGAACCGGCCCACGGCTACGCGTCCACCAGGTCGATCGAGACAACGAGGAGCTCCTCACCACTGAGCAGCTTGACGTTGAACCCTTCGCACGTCCCGCAAGACAGGATCGGAAGGTCGAGGGTGGTCCGTGCCCCACAATCGAGGCATTCGACCACAGCGGGCACCTGTTCGATGACGAGCTCGGCGTCCTTGAGGTCGGTGGTGCTCGAGACGACCTCCCAGCTGAATTGGAGGGCATCGGGCACGACCTGGCGCAAGTGTCCGATCTGCACGGTCACCTGAGTCACCGGCCGCCCTTCTGCGTGCTTCGCCGCTGTGCTCGCAATTGCGTTGCAGATCGATAGTTCGTGCATCCCTCGTACCTCGTTGTGAAGCATACCGACGTGTCCGCGCTGCGGTCCCCGTCAGGTCGACATGACTTCCTCGCGTGCGTCCTGGACCAGTGCTGAAGTCCACTTCTCCTCGACGCGGGCCAAGCGCCAATACAAGAGCGCGACCACCCATGTGGCGACGAAGAGACCCACGATGACGAAGCCCGCGGTGTTGATGTTGAAGTCGCGGAAGAAGGCCCAGAATGGTGAGCTGAGATTGGCTTCCTGCCCGATGAGGCCGAGGATCTCGATACTTCCGACGAAGAACGCGACTGCGACCGACAATCCGGTGATGGTCAGGTTGTAGAAGACCTTGCGAACCGGGTTGGCGAAGGCCCAGTCGTAGGCGAAATTCATGAAGCAGCCGTCGAGGGTGTCGAACGTGCACATGCCGGCCGCGAAGAGGATCGGTAAGGACAGGATCGCGTAGAGGGGAAGCCCGCCCACGACCGCAGAGCCGGCCAGGACGAGCAGTGCGACCTCCGTCGCCGTATCGAACCCAAGGCCGAAGAGGAATCCGACGGGATAGAGCTTCCAGGAGGTGTCAATGTGCCGCGCATAGCCCCCGAGCAGGCGGTTCATCACTCCCCGCTTGTCGAGCTGTCGTTCCAGCTCCACGGGGTCGTAGCGCCCTGACCGCATCTGCCGGTAGAGCCTGGTGATGGAGATCAGCACGAACAGGTTTACGAGGGCGATCAGGTAGAGGAATGTCCCCGAGACCGACGTGCCGATGATGTTCGTCGCCGAATGCAGGCCCGATGTCTGTTGGCTGACCTGGATGTTGAGGGCTCGGATCCCGAAACTGAGCCCGACGGCGAGCAGGAGCACGACACTCGAGTGGCCCAGCGAGAAGAAGAACCCGGTGCTCAACGGGCGCTTTCCATCACCGACGAGCTTGCGGGTGGTGTTGTCGATGGCGGCGATGTGGTCGGCGTCGAAGGCGTGTCGCATGCCCAGCGTGTAGGCCAGAACCCCTGTTCCCAGCCCGAACAGCTTGGTCTGTGAGATGTGGAAGTGGTGACCGACTGCCGTGGTCAACAGCATCCAACCGACGAAGTTGAGAAGGATGACGACGGCCGCCATGCCGGCAACCCTCGCCCACTCCTGGCGCGTCAGCCCGATCCGCGGGGTTGCTGGGCAGCTCGACTCCATTGCCATCAGCTCGCACCTCCCGCGCTCGTCGCCTCAGACACTGTACGGTTATTGCGATGCGTTCGCAATAGGACGGGACGGTCGACATCCGGGTAGCGGCGAAACCTCCCGGTACCATCGTGGTGTGAGCAGACGCTCCCCTACCGAACCGGCGGAACACGCCGAGGCGGCCACATTCGAGGACGCCCTCGAGCTCATGCGCCAGCACGGGGGTCGGGTCACGTCGTCACGTCGACTCCTGCTCCACGCACTGTTCGCCTCCCAGGGTCACCGGACGGCCGAGGAACTGGCCGGGGAGGTGCAGGCCGAGGCTCCCGACATCCACATCTCCACCATCTACCGCAACCTGGACGAGCTTGAACGGCTCGGCGTGGTCGTCCACTCACACTTCGGGCACGGTCCGGCGACGTATCACCTGGCCACCTCCGTCCACGGGCACTTCGTGTGCGAGGAGTGCGGGAAGCTCATCGAGGTGCCCGACACGATGTTCGACGGTCTGGCCAAGCAGGCTCGGGCCCGCTTCGGCTTCACGATCGACCCGCACCACTTCGCCATGCTGGGTCGCTGCGCCGACTGCACCTAGCGCCCGGAGCCGCTGGTCGAGCGGGAGCAGACACCGTGAAGGGTGGCGTGCTCGGGGCCGGCATCGGCAACGTCTTCCAAACAGATGATGCCTTCGGGGTCGAGGTGGCGAGCCCTTTGATCGCGCGCACATTTCCCCCCGCCGTCCGGGTGGAGGACTTCGGCATCCGCGGCGTGCACCCTGCCTACGAACTTCTCGATGGCTTGACGCTCTGATCTTGATCGCCGTGCCAATGGGGGATGCGCCGGGCCTCCCGGCAGTCATGAGCCAGAGGTGGACGAGGACTCGAGCGCGCGGCGGCCGAAGCCGAGGTGGCCGATGTCCAGGCTCGGAGGGTCGATGGGACGTATCCGAATCGTCGGATGTCAACCGGCCGACCTCCAGGACGGCGTGGGGCTCACCCCCGCGGTCGAGGCCGCGGTAGACATTGCTGTGGAGCTATGCCTCGAACTCGCTGCTGACATCGTCCAACTCACCGGATAGGGGACTCCCTCATGATCCGTCGCCTTTTCCCATCACTGCTCTTGACCGCAGTGGCCGGCCTCGTCTTGAAGTCGCTACCCGACATCGCTCGGCATCTCAAAATGAGAGAGATGTAGATGGATATCGTTGGGTACGTCTCTCTCGGGGTGATCGCCGTCGTGGTGGTCATCGACCTCGTGTTCGTCGTGGCTGCGCTGCCCGACGTCGCCCGGTAATTTCGGATGCGGAGGATGTAACGCTAGTGGCCCGATACGTGATATCCCCTGAGCGCTCCCAGGTGTGGATCGACGCGCGTTCGAACGTGCACCCCATCCACTCCAACACGAGCGGCCTGGAGGGCTACGTGGAGCTGGAGCTCGACTCCGATGGCGCCATCGACGTGACGGCGACGCCAGCCGGACAACTCTCGCTGTCCGTTGATCGATTGTCGTCGGGCAACCGGATGGAAGATCGTGAGCTCCAGAAGCGGATCGACGCCCGCCGCTACCCCACGATCGAGGGGGTCTTGGCAGACATCGAGCGAGATGGCAATCAGGCCAGCTACAAGGTCAGCGGGGACATCACGTTCCGGGGCGTGTCAAAAAGGCACGAAGATGTCATGGTCATTCGCGCCATTGACGACACCACGATCAGCCTCGAAGGATCCTCGCGGTTCGACATCCGCGAGTTCGGGATGCAGCCGCCACGAGTGCTGATGCTCAAGGTCGACCCCGAGGTCGATATCAGGGTCGAGATCGTCGCCGTGAAGGAAGGGTAGGGGATCGCCATGTGCCTGGGCATTCCGGGACAGCTCAAGGAGATCTCCGACGTGAACGAGCATCTGGCTCGGGTCGACGTGTCGGGGGTCACGAGGATCATCAACATCGGGTTACTCGAGGACGAGAACCTGCAGTCCGGCGACTGGGTGCTGATCCATGTCGGCTTCGCCATGTCCAAGATCGACGAAGAGGAGGCGGCCCTGGCCCTGGCCTCGCTGCAGCTGATGGGCCAAGCCTACGAAGAGGAGCTTGAAGCATTCGGGTCATCGAGAAGTTCCAGTGATACAGGAGGTAGTTGACATGGGTGTCGTCATCGGAGTCATCGCCGGGATCCTCGGGGTGTCCGACGGGCTGGCCAAGCTCGGCCGGGCGGCGTAGGGACACGTGAAGTTCGTCGACGAGTACAGGGACCCAACGGCGGCGCAAGCCTTGGTGGCCCAGATCACCGCCTTGGCCGGCGATGATCACTTCAAGTTCATGGAGGTGTGCGGCGGCCACACGCACACCATCTACCGGCACGGGATCGAACATGTCCTGCCGGCCAATGTCGAGCTGGTCCACGGCCCGGGCTGCCCGGTGTGTGTCATCCCAATGGGACGGGTGGACGACGCTATCTCGCTCGCCCACCAGCCTGATGTCATCTTCACCTCGTTCGGCGACATGATGCGAGTCCCGGGGAGCCGGGGCAACCTCCTCAAGGCCAAGGCCGAAGGCGCGGACATCCGTTTCGTGTACTCCCCCCTCGACGCCCTGAAGATCGCCATGGACAACCCAGAGCGAGAGGTCGTCTTCTTCGCAGTCGGCTTCGAGACGACGGCACCGTCAACGGCACTCACGTTGCTGCAAGCCAAGACGAAGGGCGTCTCCAACTTCACCGTGTTCTCCAACCACGTGACGATCGTCCCACCCCTGCGCGCCATTCTGGAATCACCCGACCTGAGGCTGAATGGCTTCCTCGGGCCCGGTCACGTCTCGACAGTCGTCGGCCAACGCCCGTACCGGTTCGTGCCCTCGGAGTACGGGCTGCCACTGGTCACTGCTGGATTCGAGCCGCTCGACATCCTGCACGCAATCTCCATGTTGCTGACCCAGATCCGCGAGGGTCGCTGCGAGATCGAGAACCAGTACTCGCGCGTCGTACGGGAGGAGGGAAACCCCCGCGCGCTGGCCATCCTGGCCGAGGTGTTCGAGTTGCGGCCTCACTTCGAGTGGCGCGGGCTGGGGTTCATCTCGCAGAGCGGTCTCAAACTCCGGCCCGCATTCGCGGCGTTCGACGCCGAGCTCAGGTACCAGACACCCGGCGTGCGGGTCGCCGACCCCAAGGCCTGCCAGTGCGGTGAGGTGCTGAAGGGGGTCATCAAGCCTTGGGAGTGCAAGGTGTTCGGCACGGCGTGTACGCCCGAGACGCCCGTCGGGACCTGCATGGTCTCCTCCGAAGGCGCGTGCGCGGCGTACTACAACTTCGGACGGATGCACCGCCAGGCCGCGGTGACCCTGGGGCGGCGAAGCCAGCTCACCCCATGACCGCCCTGACCACGTCGGACGCCCCGGTGCGCAGGCGGATCCGGGTGGTCGGCGTCGTGCAGGGAGTCGGGTTCCGCCCGTTCGTGCACCGGCTGGCCGGCGAGCTCAAGCTGGCCGGGCACGTGGGCAACGACACCGAGGGTGTCCTCATGGAGGTCGAGGGGCCACCGGACGCTGTCGAGGGGTTCATGGCCCGACTGGTCACTGATGCGCCGCCGCTGGCGAGGATCTTCGGCGTCGACTCGACGCCATGCCCGCCGTCCTACCAGGCCGGGTTCCGAATCGTCGAGAGCCCCCGTGACGGTGCCGTGCGGACCTTCGTCTCACCTGACGTCGCCGTTTGTGACGAATGCCTGACCGAGCTGTCGGATCCCTCGGACCGCCGCGCCCGCTACCCCTTCATCAACTGCACGAACTGCGGGCCGAGGTTCACCATCACCATCCGCCTACCCTACGACCGCCCCAACACGACTATGCGGGAGTTCGCGCTGTGTCACGCCTGCTCGGCCGAATACAACGATCCCGCTGACCGGCGGTTCCATGCCCAACCCGTCGCGTGCGCCGAATGCGGCCCCCACATCTGGTTCGAGGGTGCGCCCGGTGTCGTGGAGGAATCCGATGCCGCGCTCGCCGCCACCCAGGAGGCACTGGCCCAGGGTGAGATCGTCGCCATCAAGGGGCTCGGCGGCTACCACCTGGCGTGCGACGCCACTTCCGACGCAGCGATCGAGCGGCTGCGACTGCGCAAGCACCGGCACGACAAGCCGTTCGCCGTGATGGTGCCCGACCTCGATGGGGCCCTCACGGTGGCTCGGATCGATCCCGAAGAGGCGATCAAGCTGACGAGTCCCCAGCGCCCCATTGTGCTGCTCGAGAAGCGAGCCGGCGCAGTCGTCTCGACACGGGTGGCCCCGGGCAACCCCAGGGTCGGGGTGCTCCTGCCGTACACGCCGCTGCACCACCTCCTCTTTCAGGCCGTGCCCGGCGGATCGACGACGCCTCCCCGGGTACTCGTCATGACCAGCGGCAACCTGACCGACGAGCCCATCTGCTTCGAGGACGAGGACGCCCGGCGGCGACTGGCGCCGATCGCCGATGCCTGGCTGTTGCACGACCGGCCCATCCACGTCCCGTGTGACGACTCGGTCGTCCGGGTCGACGCGGGCCACGAGGTGCCACTTCGGCGTTCGCGCGGTTACGCCCCGCTTCCCGTGCGGCTGCCTTTTCCCGCGGTGCCCACCCTGGCCGTGGGCGGTGAGCTCAAGAACGCGTTCTGCTTGGCGGCGGGCCACGACGCCTTCATGAGCCAGCACATCGGTGACATGGGCAGTCTGGAGACGCAGGCCGCCTTCGAGCGATCGTCCCGACAGCTCGCCGAGCTCTACCAGATCGACGCGCAGCAGGTGGCGGCCGATGCACACCCCGGCTATCTGACCCGTCGCTGGGCCGACGACGTCTCGGGACGTCCGGTCCGCCTGGTGCACCACCACCACGCACACGTGGCCGCTGTCATGGTCGAGCACGGCGTGCCGGCTCCCGAGCGGGTCATCGGATTCGCCTTCGACGGCACGGGTTACGGTTGGGACGGGACCATCTGGGGCGGCGAAGTCCTCGTCGCCGGCTACGACTCCTTCGTCCGGCCCGCCCACCTGCGCCAGGTTCCGCTGCCCGGGGGGGACGCGGCCATCCACAAGCCGTACCGAGCCGCGCTGGCGCATCTCTGGGCCGCGGGCATCGGCTGGGACGAGGACCTCCCCCCGGTCGGGGCAGCCCCCGACACCGAGCGCACCGCACTGCGCCGTCAACTCGAGCGCGGCGTCAGTTGCGTGCCGACCTCGAGCATGGGGAGGCTCTTCGACGCCATCAGCTCCATCCTCGGAGTCCGCCACGTCGCCACCTACGAGGCCCAGGCCGCCATGGAGCTCGAATGGAGCGCCTCTGCGCACCTCGGTGAGGCACGCCACTACCGCTTCAACTACTCCGACGGGGAGTTCGACTCCGCGCCGGTGCTCGGCGACATCGTCGACGACCTGCGGTCGGGCCGTCCTGTCGGCGCCATCGCAGCGGGCTTCCACCTCGCCGTGGCCGGCCTCATCGCCGAAGTTGCCGAACACCTCCGGCACGAGACTGGCATCGCGCGGGTGGCGCTGACGGGAGGCGTCTTCCAGAACATCCTCCTCCTCGACCTGGCTCGCCGAGCCCTCGGTGGGCGAGGCTTCCAGGTCCTTACGCACCGGTTTGTCCCCCCCAACGATGGCGGGCTGGCTCTCGGGCAGGCGGCCGTCGCCGGCTACGTCCGAGCGGACCCGAGCGAGGCATGATGGCCATCATGGAGTCGTCGGTGACGTCCGGACTCGAGGAGGGGCCGACCGCAGACCTGGCCGTGGCCTCGCTGGCACTGGCCCGGCGGTTCGCCGCGGGAGCGACGATGTGGTGCGTGGCGCCACAGTGGCCGTCCCACGCGCGTCACGTGGCGGTCGAGTTCGTCCACCCTGTCATCGTGGGCAAGCGCGCGCTGCCTGCGGTGAGTGTGGACGCCGAGGACGCCGTCGCGGTAGTGCGGCTGGCAGCCCGTCCCGGAGACATCTTGCTCGCCGTCAGCACGGCCGACGACGCCTGCGCCAGCAACCTGCTGGCGCGCGCTGGTGCCTGGGGACTGACCAGCCTCTGGCTCGGTGCCGGAAGCCCGGCGACGGGCAGTCCGGCCAACCATGTCGTATGGCTCGAGGGGGTGGACCCGGCCCTGGCATCCCGGTCGGGTGACATGGTGCTCATGTACCACCTCCTCTGGGAGCTGACCCACGTGGTCTTCGAGCATCCAGGGCTGCTCGAGGCCGAGCCGGAGTGCGCCGAGGAGGTGTGTGTGACCTGTTCCGACGAGGGTCGCGTGGCCGAGGTGACCGCCGTGCACACCGACGGCCGCGTCGAGGTCCTGGTCGGTGGACAGCGTGAGGCCGTCGACGTCAGCCTGGTAGACCCGGTCGAGCTTGGCGACCTGCTGCTGGTCCACGCCGGCGTCGCCATCACCTCGCTCGGCGATGTCGTATCGTGAGCGCTGAGCCCACCGGATTCCTCTATCCCTTCATTGAGGCAGAGGAGCGGGACGCGGCGGCGCTGGTCGCCGACCTGGCGCTTTCGGCACAGTCGAAGATGGCGGAGAGCCGCGATCTGCGCGCCGCGACACTCGAGCGTTGCCGTGCCGACATCGATGCGGCCGCGGCCGCCATGACCGCCTGCTTCCTGCAGGGCGGTCGCCTGTTCGCCTTCGGCAACGGGGGCAGCGCCACCGACGCCGAGGGAACGGTGGACCTCTTCCGGCACCCGCCACACGGGCATCCGCTACCGGCGCTGTCACTGGTCGACGACCAGGCGGTGCTCACCGCACTCTCCAACGACGTCGGATTCGAGCTCGTCTTCTCGCGCCAGATGATCGCCCACGGCAAGGCGGGCGACATCGCCGTCGGTTTCTCGACCAGCGGCGATTCGGTCAACATGCTGCGTGCTTTCGATGAGGCGGCGCGCCGGGATCTCCTGACTATCGGTCTGTGCGGCTATGACGGCGCCGCCATGGCAGTGAGCGACGCAGTGCATCACTGCCTCGTGGTCCGGTCGGAGAGCATCCACCGGATTCAAGAGGCTCAAGATGCATTGATGCTGGAGCTGTGGTCGACGGTGCAGCGTCACCTGGCACGCAGTGACGCCTCGTGACCGACACCGCCAGGGACGCCAAGCCTTCTGACCGTGAGGCCGCCGTGTTCGAGCGGATCGAGGCTTTCCGCCGCCGCCGGCCGCGCCTGCTCGATGACGTGGTCACGCTGGCCCACGGGGCTGGCGGCAAGGCGTCGGCTGCCCTGCTCGACGCCGTGTTCCTTCCCGCGTTCGCCGCCGAGCCAGCCGGATCGCAGACCGATGCGGCGGTGCTCGCGCTGCCATCGGGCGAGCGACTGGCGTTCAGCACCGACTCGTACGTGGTCAAGCCGCTGCGCTTTCCTGGCGGGTCGGCGGGGCATCTCGCCGTGCACGGAACGATCAACGACCTGGCCATGATGGGCGCCCGCCCGATCGCCCTCTCCGCCGCCTTCGTCATCGAGGAGGGGTTCTCCATCGACGAGCTGCGCGAGATCGTGGCCGACATGGCCGAAGCTGCTGCCGCCACCGGCGTCCCGATCGTCACGGGAGACACCAAAGTGGTCGACCGCGGCGCCGCCGACGGCCTCTACATCTCGACAGCGGGCGTCGGCGTGATCCCCGAGGGTCGCGAGCTCTCGGCGTCCAAGGTCGCCGTCGGGGATGTCGTGCTCGCCTCGGGCACCATGGGTGACCACGGGACGGCGGTCATGCTCGCCCGCGGGGACCTGGCTCTCGAGGCCGACATCAGCTCGGACACTGCCCCGCTCCACGGTCTGATGGAGTCGCTGCTCGACGCCGCCCCCGGCACCCGCTGGCTGCGCGACTCGACCCGCGGTGGTGTCGGGACGGTCTGCAACGAACTCGCCCGGGACAGCAACCTCACGGTCGTCTTGGAAGAGTCGGCCCTGCCGATTCGGCCCGAGGTGGCCGCCGCCTGCGAGCTACTCGGGATCGATCCGCTCTACGTAGCCAATGAGGGGAAGCTGGTGGCCGTAGCGGCGGCCGACGAGGCGGACGCCGCCCTCGCCGCCATGCGCGCCCACCCCCAGGGCTCGGATGCGGTGCAGGTGGGCGAGATCCATGCCGAGCCCCCCGGGATCGTCGTACTGCGGACCACCATGGGCGGCACCCGCATTGTCGACATGCTCGTCGGCGACCCGCTTCCCCGCATCTGCTAGCCCGGCGGAGTGCAGTCCCGCACGGACACCGGGGCCCAGCTGGCTGACAGCATCTGGTGGGCACCGTCGTCCGTCTTGGCGTAGTGAATCTGGGGATGCGTCACCGCTGGTCCGTCTTCCCGACGGCTCGGGCACTCGCGACACGCTCCATACCCGGCGCACCCGGGGAGAGTCGAACCGTTCAAGGCACCGCGCCCAGGCCCGTCCGCACGATGACCGACTCATCTTGAATGGTTCCAAGGTGCCCACGCAGCGGTCATGCCCACGCAGCGGCTAGACTTCGGACCGTGCCCGCGGTCTTAGAGGCCGTCCTGATCGGGCTGCTCACCTCCCAGATTTCCTTCGTCGTCACGACGGTGTACCTGCATCGAACGCTGGCCCACCGGGCCATCACGTTGAAGCCCCCGGTGGCTTTCGCCTGCCGATTCGTGATCTGGATCTCGACGGGCACGCGACCGCGCCAATGGGTGGCTGTGCACAGAAAGCACCATGCCCATACCGACGAGGTCGGTGATCCCCACTCGCCTGTCGTCTTTGGCTACGCGCTGGTGCAGTTCGGCAACGCCTGGCTCTACAGAAAGGTCGCCCGGAACCCCGTGGCGGTCGCCCGCTACGCACGTGATCTCCCCGGCGACCGCTGGGACAAGGTGCTGTTCAATCACGCCCTCCTCGGCCTAGGACTCGGCGTGGGGTTGTTGATCGGATTGTTCGGATGGGAGATCGCTTTGATTGCGTCTGTCGTCCACGCATCGGTGTACCTGCTCGGGGGCGGCGCCATCAACGGCATCGGGCACAAATGGGGGAAACGTCCGCACGACAACCGGGCGACAAACAATCAATGGTTGGCCTGGTTCGTCGCTGGCGAAGGCCTCCACAACAACCACCACGCCGTCACGACGTCAGGCCGGTTGTCGATGGCCAAAGGTGAGATCGACCCTGGCTGGTGGGCAATCCGGCTGATGGTGCTGATGCGTTGGGCCGCCGTTCGTCACGACAGTTTGGGGCCAAGACCATCCCGGGCATAGCTGCCTTTCAGTCCTGCAGCAACGCGGGATCGGCCGGATGAGACGCCATCTGCGGCCGGCATGATCGAAGTCAAGACGGCGCAACCCTGATGGCCGCGCTGCCGGTCAGCCCGGGGCGATCATCAGGCCGTCGACCGAGCCAACGTCCGGTCCAGGATGCCCAGCGTGGCGCGCAGCGCCGTCTCGGAGATGACCGGGAAGATGCCGGCCTCCCTCCATTCCGGTGCGATGTTCGACCAGTCGTAGTAGGAGGTCACCAGCGTCCCACCCTCGACCGGCTCGAGGGTGTAGCCGTACACGTGACCGATCTGCGGCCGGATCTGCCCGAGGATCGTCCAGGCGATCTCGCGGTCGGGCTCGAAGGTGGTGATCGTCACGGTCACGTCGTAACGGCCCATCGGGTAGTCGTTGAGCGCCTCGCGGTCCATGTGTACGACGAACTCGTCACCCACCTTGGTCGCCGGCTCGCCCGTCGCGTCCATCAACATGCCAGAGCTGTCGATGGTCACGTGGCCCTGCGGATCGCTGAGCACCGCAAAGATCCGAGGCGCGTCGGTCGGGATGATGCGCTGTACCTCGAAGCGCGTCGCGGGGGTCTCTTCGGTCGTGGGCTCTTCGGTCATGCCTGCATTGTGCCATCGGGATCGCCCTCGCGGACGAGTGACGCTGCGAGCCCCAGCAGCTCCACCGTCGTCGATCCCGACCGCAGCGCCTCGAAGAACCCGGCCTCCTTCTCCTCGCGGGCCCGGCCGGCCACCAAGACCTCCTCCAGCTCGCTGCCCGGCACGAACGTCACGCCGTCGACGTCGGCCACCACCCAATCCCCCACCGAGACCAGCACGCCGCCCACCCGTACGGACGCCCCCACCGTCCCGGGCTTGTCCTTGCTCGCGCCGGTGAGCGCGATGGTCGAGGAGAACACCGGGAAGCCGTGCGCCTCGAGTGCCGCCACATCGCGCACGCCGCCGTCGAGGACCAGGCCGGCCAGCCCGGCTGCTTCCGCCGCCGTCGTGAGCACTTCGCCCCAGTAGCCGCGGTCGGCCACCCGGCCCACGTCGACGACGAGGACGCTCCCGCGCGGCGCCTTCGTCACGGCGACGTGGACGGCCAGGTTGTCCCCCGGGGTGCAGCCGACCGGGTACGCCGGAGCGGCCACCACCGCGCCGGGCCAGGCGGGCCGGAGCCTGCGGTCGGCCGCGCGCCCGCCTGACTCGCCCAGCGTCGCCGACCCCAGCGCGGCAAGCGCGGCCGCCGTCTCCTCGTCGCTTCCGCTCGAACTGCTCACGTCGTATCTCCTCGCGTCTCGCCGGCTTCCTGCCCCTCCCCGGACCCGTGCATTGGACCACCGGGCGGGGTAATCGCACCAGCCCTACACTCCCCGCGTGGCCGACAACATGCTGATCGTCACCCAGGTGGCCCCCTATGTCGACGGGCCGGCCGGCGTGCACGGGGTCCTCGCTCAGGCCGCCACCGGGCTCACCGAGCTGGCGGGTCTCGCCGGCCTCTCCCCCACGGTGGTCACCGACGTCCACGACGTCTCCCCCCGCCAGGTCGCCTCTGCGCGCGTCCTCGCCCTCTTCACCATCGGAGAGACGCCCTGGTCCGAGGAGCAGAGGTCGGAATCCCTCGAGGCCTGGCAGGACGGGCACCTGCGCGTGCTGGGCGTGCACTCCGCGACGGACGCCTGCCACACCTGGCCCGCCTACGGCTCCATCCTCGGCGCCCGCTTCGACGGCCACCCCTGGACTCAGGGGTTCGCCATCGACGTGGTGGACCCCGACCACCCCGCCACGTCCCACCTCGGAACCCGCTGGGAGTGGCACGACGAGGTGTACCTGTTCCGCGACCTGCGGCCCGACGCCCGGGTGCTCCTCCGCCTGGCCGAGGGCCAGGTCGACCTCTCGGCGCCCGGCGGCCGGGTGCCCGACTGCGGCTTCCCCCTGGCCTGGTGCGTCGAGGACGGCCCCGCCCGCAGCTTCTACAGCGCCCTCGGGCACTTCCCCGGGGCCTGGGAGACGCCGGCCTATCTGCGGCATCTCGCCGGGGGCCTCGCCTGGCTGGTGGCGAGCGCCTAGCCTGACACCCATGTCAGGGTCACAAGGGGGGGCGGCCATCGGCGCGCTCCCCGACGTCATGGCGGCCGCGGTCTACCAGTCCCCGGGCGTGATCGCCGTTGAGGAGCGCCCCGTCCCGCGTCCCAAGCCGGACCAGCTCGTCGTGCGCGTGCACGCCTGCGGCATCTGCGGGTCCGACATCCACCAGCTCCGCGACGGCTGGGGCTTCCGACCGGGCGCCGTGGCGGGCCACGAATGGAGCGGCACCATCGTCGCCCTGGGCGACGAGGTGACGGATTGGTCGATCGGCGAGCGGGTCGTGGGCGGCGCCTCCCCGCGGTGCGGCACCTGCCGTCGCTGCCAGGAGGGCAAGCCCTCGCAGTGCGAGAACCGCAACAGCATGATCACGGACCACATAGACGGCGCCTTCGCCGAGTATGTCGTGGCGCGGGCGGCCGGAGTGCTGCGCCTGCCCGAAGGGCTCTCGCCCCGGCACGCCGCGCTGGCCGAGCCGCTGTCGGTGGCACTGCACGGCATCACCCGCTCGGGCGTCACGCCCGGCGACACCGTGATGGTCTTCGGCGCCGGTCCCATCGGCGCCCTGAGCATCGCCGCCCTGCAGTCCATGGGCATCACGGACGTCACCGTGGTGGAGCCCCACGAAGGCCGGCGCCGCCTGGCGGCCGACCTCGGGGTCACCGCCGTGGTCGACCCGGCCGACCTGGAGGTGTTCCCGTCCTGGGAGCCCGAGCGCATGTCGTCGCGTGCGGTGCACGTCGTCCTGGAATGCTCGGGTCACCGGGCCGCGATCGAGGCGGGCTTCAACCAGCTGGCGCGGGGCGGCATCCTCGTGATGGTCGGCGCCGGGATCGAACACCCCACGTTCGACATCAACCGCATGATCCTCAACGAGCTCACCGTCACCGGGTCCTTCGTCTACGACCTCGGCGGCTTCGAGCGGGCGCTCGAGCTCCTCGCCTCCGACGGGTTCCCGGCCGACCTCCTGATCGACCCCGACGACGTCACGCTCGACGGCATCCCCGGCGCCCTCGAGGACCTCGCCCTCGGCCGCATCGCCGGCAAGGTGATGGTGGTCCCGGAGGTGCGGGCCTGATGGCGCACCCCTACTACCCCTCGGGCAACCCGCGCTTCAACCACGTCGCCATGTCGCTACCGGCCGACCTGCTCGGTGCCGAGAGCCGTGCCGACATCTGCAAATTCTTCGACGAGGTGCTCGGCTTCGAAGAGATCGAGGTCATGACGGAGGACCGCCGCCGCCTCATCCTGAGCTGCGTCCACTGGGACCAGTTCATATTCCTCATCGCAGAGGACGACCCGATGCGCTGCCCCCGCATGGACCACTACGGATTCGCCGTGGGCTCCCTCGACGAGTTGGTGGGCATCCAGCAGCGGGCCGAGGCGTTCGGGAAGGCGGACGACCGCATGGAGCTCATCGACCTCCACGTCGACGACCAGAAGGTCGTCAAGATCCACTCGCTCTACGTGCGCTACATCCTGCCCATGACGGTCGAGTTCCAGTACTGGGAGTTCCCCGAACCGGCGGGGCAATCGGCCGGCTGATCCCTACGGCCGGCCGTCTGATCTCCCTGGACGGCCCGTCAGCACACACCGGTACGGTACGGGCATGATCCCCCCCACCTCCCCGGCGGAACGCGCCGCACGGTTCCGCTCGCTGCACGTGCCCGGCGCCCCGCTCCTCATGCCCAACGCATGGGACATCGGCTCCGCGGTCCTCTTCGCCTCCCTCGGCTTCGAGGCACTGGCCACCACGAGCGGTGGCTTCGCCGCCACCCGCGGCCGCCTCGACGGGGCCATGACGAGGGAGGAGGTGCTGGACCACGCCGGCGAGCTCGCCCGGGCGGTCGACGTCCCCGTCTCCGCCGACCTGGAGAACTGCTTCGCCCACGATCCCGACGGTGTGGCCGCCACCGTCGCGGCGGCGGCCGCGCTCGGGCTGGCCGGCGGCTCCGTGGAGGACTTCACGGGCGACCCCGACGAGCCGATGTACGAGCCGGCGCTGGCGGCGGAGCGGGTGCGCGCCGCGGCCGAGGCCGCCCACAACGGCCCGCACCCCTTCGTGCTCACGGCGCGGGCCGAGAACTACCTACACGGCCGGATGGACCTGGCCGACACGATCACCCGGCTGCAGGCCTACCAGGAGGCGGGAGCGGACGTCCTCTTCGCCCCGCGTGTGATCGACCCGGCCGAGCTGCGCCAGCTGCTGTCCGCCGTCGACCTCCCGGTCAGCGTCCTCGTGCTGCCGGGCGCGCCCACGGTCGGCGAGCTGGCCGGGCTCGGGGTGAGCCGGATCTCGGTCGGCGGGGCCATCGCGGTCGCCGCCTACGGCGCCGCCATCGAGGCCGTCACCGAGCTGCGGGACCAGGGCACCTGCGGGTACTGGGACCTGGCCGGCGTGGCCCGGCCCGTTATCACCGCCGCATTCAGTCGCTGATCGCGACCGTCACCTCTATCTCGACGGCGCCGTTGCGGGGCAGCGCCGCGACGCCGATAGCCGAGCGTGTGTGGCGGCCGGCGTCCCCGAACACGTCGGCCAGCACCCGGCTGGCGCCGTCCACGACGGCGGGCTGCTGGTGGAAGTCCGGGGCCGAGGACACGTAGCCGGTCACCGTCAGCACGCGCTGAATGCGGTCGAGGGTGCCCAGCGCCTCCTCCAGCACGGCCAGGGCGTTCAGCGCGCACACGGCGGCAGCCTCCCGACCCTCCTCCACCGTGACGGTGTCGCCGAGGCGCCCGAGGCAGGTCAGCTCACCCGCGATGCGCGGCAACTGCCCGGACGTGCGGGCCACCCCGCCGTGCACCACCACGGCATCGAGCGGGGCGTGCGGCGGGTGCGGTCCGTGCAGCGTCAGTCCCAGCTCGGCGAGCCGGGCCCCGATGATGCCCTCGCTCACCGGCACCTACCGCATGAAGGGGTAGACGTTGGCGAAGTTCTGGTTGACCTTCTCGGGCAGCGGGTAGATGGCGCCGAGCTGCTTGGCACCCCAGATGATCCTGGCGGAGCGCTCGACGAGCGCGGTGTTGTGCATGGTCTTCTGCATATTCGTGCCGATCGCGACCATGCCGTGGTTGGCGATCAGCGCGGCGCCCCGGTTCTCGAGCGCCTTGACCACCTGCTCCGCGAGGTCGGGTGAGCCGCTCGGCGCGTACTCGGTGCAGTGGATGTCCCCGCCGAGATACACGGTGAACTCGTCGATGCAGCTCGGGATGTCCTGCTGGGCGACGGCGAACATGGTGGCGTGCACGGCGTGGGAGTGGATGCACACCGCGATGTCGTCGTAAGCGGCCATGACGGCGAGGTGAAGGTACTTCTCCGAGGTCGGGCCGCGCTCACCCGATACGACGTCGCCGGCCGGGTTGACGATGACGATGTCCTCGACCTCCATGATCCGGTAGTCCAGCGACGATGGCGTGACGGCGATGTTGCCGTCCTCCATCCGGGCCGAGATGTTGCCCGAGGTCCCCTCGACCAGCCCCTTCTCCAGCAGCTCCTTGGCGGCGGCGACGATCTGCTCGGGTGCGTTCTCAATGAAGGTGGCCATGGCCCAGGTGCTCCTCAACGCTCAATGGGCGACCTCGTCGCCCCGTGGTCGCCCCGATCGTACAGCCCCGGGAGCGTTGCCTGACACGGCTGTCAGGGAACGAGGCTCGCGGGCTACTGTCTCGCCCATGGGACTTCTGGACGGTCGATCGGCGGTGGTGACGGGTGCGGGCCGGGGCATCGGGAGGGACATCGCTCTCTGCCTCGCCACGGAGGGGGCGAGGGTCGTGGTCAACGACGTCGGCGTCTCGCTCGGCGGTGAGGGCACCGGGGAGGACCCCGCCGCCCAGGTCTGCAAGGAGATCGAGGCGGCGGGCGGCAACGCCGTGCCCAACCACGACTCGGTGAGCGACTTCGACGGGGCGGGCCGCATCATCTCGACGGCCGTGGACGCCTTCGGCGGCATCGACATCCTGGTGAACAACGCCGGCATCGTCCGCGACCGGACGATCGTGAAGATGGACGAGTCCGACTACGACGCCGTCATCGCCGTGCACCAGAAGGGCACCTTCAACACCGTCCGCCACGCGGCGCCCCTCATGAAGGACGCCGGCTACGGGCGCATCGTCAACATCACCTCTTCGGCCGGCCTACGGGGCAACTTCGGGCAGACCAACTACGGGGCGGCCAAGGCCGCCATCATGGGCATGACGTTCGTCTGGGCCCTCGAGCTCGGCAAGTACGGCGTCACCGTCAACGCGGTGGCGCCGGCGGGCTTCACCCGCATGACCGAGGGGCTCTACGCCGGGGCGGAGCCGCCGGCCGACCAGGACCCCGCGCTCAACGCGCCCCTGATCGCGTTCCTCGCCTCCGAGGGTGCCTCCTACGTCAACGGGCAGGTGCTCGGGCGCACCGGCTTCGCCTACACGCTCTTCCAGACGCCCCGTCAGATCGCCACCATGTGGAGCGAGGGCGGCTGGACGCCCCAGGAGGTGGCCGACCACTTCCACGAGGTGCTGGGCCAGCACCTGCAGCCCGTGGGCATGGGCGAGCACCCGCTGCTCGGCAAGAAGGGCTGAACAGGCGCCAGACAGTCGGCACGGAGCGGCGCCCAGCGGGCCTGGGTAGGGTGGGGACCGGCAACATCGACGACGAGGGAGGGCTTCCCATGGACGTGCGAGACAAGATCTACATCAACGGGGCCTGGGTGTCCTCGACCGGGAGCGGCACGCTCGAGGTCATCGACTCGGCCACCGAGGAGGTCTTCGCCACCATCCCCGAGGGGACGCCCGAGGACGTGGACAAGGCCGTCCAGGCCGCGGCGGCCGCGTTCCCCGGCTGGGCCGCCACGTCACGCGAGGAGCGGGCCAAGCTCCTCACCCGGGTCGGCGAGGCCCTGGCCGCCCGCACCGACGAGATCGCCCAGGTGATCTCGCACGAGGTCGGCATGCCCATGACGCTGTCGGGCTCCATCCAGGTCGGCCTGCCGGCGGGCGCCTTCGCCGACGCCGCCAAGGCGGCCGAGACGTTCGAGTGGGAAGAGGAGATCGGCAACTCACTCGTCGTGCGCGAGCCCGTCGGCGTGGTGGGTGCCATCACGCCGTGGAACTTCCCGCTGTACCAGGTCGTCCTGAAGGTCGCTCCGGCCCTGGCCGCCGGCTGCACCGTCGTCCTCAAGCCGAGCGAGGTGGCCCCGATCAACGCCTTCATCCTGGCCGACATCATCGACGAGGTCGGCCTGCCGCCGGGCGTCTTCAACCTCGTGAGCGGCGTCGGGCCGGTCGTGGGCGAGGCCATCGCCGCCCACCCCAAGGTCGACATGGTTTCCTTCACCGGCTCCACCCGGGCCGGCCGCCGCGTCATGGAGCTGGCGGCCGAGGGCATCAAGCGCGTGTCACTCGAGCTCGGCGGCAAGTCGGCCAACATCCTGCTCGACGACGCCGACCTGGCCACCGCCGTGCCGGCCGGCCTGTTCGGCTGCTACATGAACTCGGGCCAGACCTGCTCGGCACTGACCCGCATGCTGGTCCCCCGGGACAAGCTGGCCGAGGTGGAGGAGCTGGCGGCGGGCGCCGCGGCCGGTTTCGCCCCCGGCGACCCCTTCGAGGCCGGCAAGCTGCTCGGGCCCCTCGTGTCCTCGGTCCAGCGCGACCGGGTGCGCGGCTACATCAACAAGGGGATCGAGGAGGGCGCCAAGCTGGTCGTGGGCGGCGCCGAGGCGCCGGAGGGGCTCGAGAAGGGCTTCTACGTGCAGCCGACCGTGTTCTCCGAGGTGACCCCGGACATGACCATTGCCAAGGAGGAGATCTTCGGCCCGGTCCTCTCCATCATCCCCTACGACACCGAGGAAGAGGCGATCGAGATCGCCAACGGCACGCCCTACGGGCTCGCCGGCGCGGTGTGGAGCGGCGACCCCGCCCGGGCCGAGCGGGTGGCCCGGCAGATGCGCACGGGCCAGGTCGACATCAACGGCGGCCAGTTCAACCCGAGCGCGCCGTTCGGCGGCTACAAGCAGTCGGGCATCGGCCGTGAGCGCGGCCGCTACGGGCTCGAGGAGTACGTCGAGACCAAGGCGATGCAGCGCTGAGGGGTCGAGCCACCTGACCCGTCCTTGTCGCCAGAGGTCCGGAAACGGCTGAGCCGCCGGCCCGGCGCGGGCCTTGATGCACGCGAACCACGGACGGCTCCGGCGAAGGCACACCCGCCTGGTGGCGGCCGTGGTGGCGGTCGCCCTTCTCCTCGTCGTCACCGTGGTCGTCGTCGACGAGCTGCGATCCTCCCCGTCCCCGACCGACGCCGGTCCGGCGCCGGTCGCCGGCGCCACGTCGACCACCACGACGACCACGATCCCGCCCACGACCACCACCACCACCGATCCCGGGACACTGCCCCAGACCTCGCAGCTCCCGTCGTCGGACACCCCGCAGTTCACGGCCGAGATGGCCGCGTTCTGGCAGGGCGTGGTCGAGGGCACGGTGACACCGGCGATGCCGGCCTTCTTCCCGCAGTCGGCCTACGTGCAGCTCAAGACCGGGATCGCCGATCCCTCCGGCGACTGGCAGAACCGCCTCGTGGCCGATTACGCGCTCGACATCGGAGCCGCCCATGCGCTACTCGGGCCGGACCCCGCGCAGGCGACGTTGGTGACCGTGTCGGTGCCCGAGCAGAACGGCCATTGGATCCCGCCCGGTGTGTGCGCCAACGGCATCGGCTACTACGAGGTGGCCAACGCGCGCGTCGTCTACCAACTCGACGGGCAAACGCGTTCCTTCGGCATCGCCTCGATGATCTCGTGGCGGGGAGTCTGGTACGTCGTCCACCTGGGGGCCATCCTGCGATCCGGGGGTGGGGAGGTCGACGAGCCGGCGATCGGGACGGGCACCTCCGCTCCCTCCGAGACCTGCTGACGGCGGATCCGGGCGTCCGGGCGGAGGGACGGTGAGCGACGGCGATCCTGTCGGGCTCCAGGGCGGCGAGCTCCCTCGGTCTGTCGCGCTCATCGGACCCTCCGGGTCGCGGCTCAGCCCGGGCGGGGCACCACGGGCGGCGCCCCGCCCGGGGTCAGCACCTCGATGCCCGACGAGTTCGCAGACGCCGTCGTGCCGACGCCGAAGACGAGGGCGTCGCCCACGGTGGCGATGCCAGACCAGTTGAACTGGGGCAGACCGACCTGCGTCAGCAGGCGCCCGCTCGAGGCGTCGCGTACCTGGATCGCCTTGGCTGCCAGCGCAAGGCCGTTGAACATCATGCCGCCGGCGACCGTGGTGGCCGAGAACGACGCCGTGTTGTTGGCTTGCCAGAGCACCGCCCCCGTTGCCGCGTCGAAGGCGTGGTCGGTCGGGTTCTGCTGTGCGACGTCGCGGGGATCGGAGGGGTCGCACACGGGCAAGGTGCCGCGTGAGGTCGGGAGGAAGTCGCCGAGCGCCGTTGCCCCCAGGACGCGGCGGCCGTCGTAGGCGGTCGTGCCGATGAATCCCCCCGACGAGCCCCCGAACACCACGTTGGTCGACCAGCGCAGCTGCCCGGTCGCCGGGTCCAGGGAGTAGTAGGTGCCGTTCTTGCTCCCCTCCCCGAGGAAGGTGGTCTTCCCGTCGGCGGACAGGCCGGCGTTGGCGCTGGCCCCGAAGTCGTCGTCACAGGCCGGCGCGTGGCCGAGCGGGTGGTACTTCCAGACCAGCGTGCCGTCGGCGATCCGTAGCGCCATCACCGAGTCCGCGTAGGCCGCGCTGCCCGAGAAGTCGCAGTCGGCCGTGCCGAACACCACCAGCCCCAGGTCGGGCAGGACGGTGCCGGACGACCAGACGCTGCCACAGCTGTCGTCGAGCACGTGCCCCTCGGCCCCGACGTCGGTCTGGAACTCCCACACCGGTTCGCCGGTGTCGAGGCTGGCCGCGACCACGTAGCCGGCCGAATGCTGCTGGCCGTCCTCGTCCACGCCGAAGAGCACACGGCCGTCGGCGACCACCGGTGACGAGAAGATCCGCGTGCTGTCGTTGTCCGGGTTGGGCGGGCCCGGCACGCCGGGATAGTCGTGCTCCCAGTACACCGCGCCGGTGGCGGCCTTCAGCGCATAGAGCGTGTAGCCGCCGCTGAAGATGACCAGGGCGGGCCGGCTTCCCGCGGCGGGCTCGAACCAGGCCGAGGAGGTGACCAGCCCGCCGTCGGACGTGGCGTCGCGCGGCTGCTGGCCCGGATAGGGCGTGATGGCGTTCTGCGAGGCGAGCCGGACCTTCCAGCGCAGCTTCCCCGTCTGCAGGTCCACGGCGTAGAAGAAATCGTCCCACGAGCCCGCGTACACGGTGCCGTCGACCACGGTGGGGGTCGCCGTCACGGCGTCGCCGGTCGGGAAGAACCACGCCTGGCGCAGGTTCCGCACCGAGGACTCGGTCAGGGTCGTCCGGCCGTGGAAGGTGTGCTGGGCGTCGTGCCCGTAGCTGGGCCAGTCCCAGGAGCTGACCGGGGTGGGGGTGGCCGCCGCCGCGGACGGGGTGCCGCTGGTCGACGAGGAGGAGCCCCCGCATCCGGCCCACATGACGGCGCCGAGCGCGACGGCCCCGAGCACCCACCGGGCACCGTGCCCCCGCGGCGCGTGCCGCAGCGCCCTCCGCCCCGACAACCGACTCAGCCGAAGCCGGCGGTCGCGGGCTTGTCGGACGCGGGACCCTTGGCCGGCGCCGGGTTCTCGGCAGGACCCGACAAGGGCGCCTCGATCTTCCCCGACGGGTACGGACAGCGCATGTGAGCGGGGACGCACACCGTCACGCTGGTCGGGAAGTCGAAGCCGCTCGCCACGACCGTCGGCGTGGACGGCTGGCCGTTGGCGAAGGTCACGCGCATGACCCGTCCCCCGTAGTCGGCGGGCCCGCACCCCGTCAGGGGGCCGCTGCACGCGATATGGATGTCGACGAAGTACAGCGTCCCGTCGGGTGCGAAGGCCATGCCGAAGGGGTTGTACTGATCCGGGCTCTTCCCGAGGTCCGCCACCGTCGTGCCGGGCACCGAGCCCCGTCCCGGCTCGGGCTGCCCGCTGGCGGTGACCCAGACGATGGAGGGATCGCCGATGTAGCTGCTGATGGCATAGCAGCTGCAGGTGGGGTCCTTGGCGATGCCGGCGGGGAAGGAGACCTTGTAGAAGGTCGACACCTGGACCTTGCTGCGCGGGTACACCCCGCCCGGGCACTGCGCCGCGCTGGTGGGGAACGACGCGTGGGCGAAGCGCAGCACGCTGGAGGTGCCAACGTTGGGGATCAGCAGGTCGTCGTTGGGGGCGAGGGCCATCGTGCCCGGCTGGGCCAACCCGCCGGTGCCGTCCGTGTGGTGCGGCCCGTACCCACCCGCGGTGGGTCCGTACACGATGCAGTCGGTCGTGTAGTTCGGCGCGAACCACTCGACCAGCCGCCCGCTGCTGGGCGCCGGGAACGCGCCTTGGGCGGTCGCGATGTCGTTCCCGAAGATGTTCTGATGGCTGTCGATCGCGCACCCGGTGTACGTTTGGTTGTTGTTGAAGACCCCGTTCGAGCTCGGCGGTGAGTCACTCCCGATCGACTGGCCCGGCATCTTGTACGGTCCCGGCACGTACAGGGTCTGGCCACTGAACGAGCCGTTGGGCTCGTCGAGCTCCTCGCCGTCGGCCGGCTGCTTGTAGGGCTTGAGCCCACCGAGGTTGTGCTGGCTCGGCAGCGTCGGGTCGTAGCCGCCCACGAAGCGGCCGTCGGGCAGTACGCAGACCTGCCCGTTGAGGTCCCATGCCGGGAGGAGCTGGCCTTGCCGGGCCGTCGGCATGGACAGGAAGTCCACCTCCTCGTTCTGATCCCAGTAGACGAGGTACCCGGACTGCCCCTTCAGGCCGCCGTGCACCGTCGGGACGCTGCTCCCCGGTGTGGACGCCGACGGTGAGGCGGACGCCGACGGTGCCGAGACCAGAGCGACCACCACGGCGCCGAAGAGCAGCGCGGCTGCCAGCTGTGAACCCCGCGACCTGAATTTCCCCATCCCACTTCCCCCGTGCCCAGCCTGACGCCGCCGTCATAGTAGGCGAACGGCCCCGCCGGGGGCGGGCGGAAGGGATCTCCTAGGCGAGGGGGTTCCTCCACCCCGGCGAGCTCGTCCGGGCGCCGGCCGAGACCCGCAGGCCGATGAAGTTCCGCTGCGCCTCCACCGTCCCGGCGCCGAAGCACAGGCCGCGGATGTCGCGGTAGGCCCGCTCGAGGGGGTACTCGCGCGAGTAGCCGTAGCCGCCGTGGATCTGCATCGCCTCGTCACACACGAACTTGGCGGCCAGGTTCGCCGCCGTCTTGGCCAGCGCCGTCTCCAGCGGTGGCGGCGTCCCGCCCGGACCGGCGAGCCGCACGGCCCGGGCCAGCAGCAGCCGGGCCCCCTCGAGCTGCACCGCCATGTCGGCCAGCTTCCACTGCAGACCCTGCAGCTCGGCCAACGGACGCCCGCCGATGACCCGCTCGTTCATGTAGCGCACGGCGTGCTCCAGCGCGCCCTGGGCGGCGCCGATGCACATGGAGGCGTTGCCGCAGCGCTCGTGGTTCAGGTGCGACAGCAGCACCTTGAACGCGTCCGTGCTGCCCGGGTCCCCCGCCAGCAGCACGTCGTCGGTCGTGATCTCCACGCCGTCGAAGGCCAGCTCGGCCTCGGTGGCGGCGTGGATCCCCATACCCTGGTGCCGCCCGGTGACCGACACGCCCTCACGGTCGGTGGGCACGATCACCGCGCCGATGCCCTTGGCGCCCTCGCCGCCGGGCCAGCGGCACCAGACCAGTACGCCTTGCGCCACGTCGCCCAGCGTGGAGTAGTTCTTGTAGGCGTTGAGCCGCCAGCGCCCCGGTCCGTCCTCCACCAGTGCCGCGCGCATGTTCTGCACGGCGGAGCCTGCGTCGGGCTCGGTGATCCCGATGCTGATGATCGCCTCGCCGTCGGCCGCCGCCGGGAGCCAGCGCTCCTTCATCGCCTCCGGACCGAGATGCTCAATCCCCCGCGGCGGGCCGTTGTACGTGAGCTGGCAGCAGATGGCCGACGACACGTCGGCCCGCGCGATCTCCTCCAGCACGATGGAGGCCTCGACGTCGCCCAGCCCCATGCCACCCCAGCGCTCGCCCACAGTGATGCGCAGCAGGTCGGCCGCGGCGAGCGCCTTGCGCACCTCCGCCGGCACCGCGCCCTCCTCGTCGGCCTGGTGGGCCCGCGGGGCGACCTCGCGGGTCGCCACGTCGCGCGCGAGCTGGCGCAAGGCCGCCTGGTCGTCGCTCTCGGCCAGCAGGTCGACTCCCGGGGCCTCCGACTCGCTCATCAGCCGAGCTCGGTGCCGACGATGCCGATGAAGCTGACACCCTCGCCCGGCGCGCCGCCCAGGTTGTGCGTGAGCCCGAGCGTCCGGCCGGGGCCGACGGTGTTGATCTGGCGGTCGGCCGGCGCCTCGCCGCGGAGCTGGAGCCAGCACTCGAAGAGCATGCGCAGGCCCGAGGCGCCGATCGGATGTCCGAACGACTTCAAGCCGCCGTCGGGGTTGACCGGCAGGTCCCCGTCGCGGTCGAAGGTGCCCTCGAGCACCTCTTTCCACGCCGTGCCCCGCTCGGCGAAGCCCAGGTCCTCCATGAGCACCAGCTCGGTCGGCGTGAAGCAGTCGTGCACCTCCGCCATGGCCAGTTGGGCCCGGGGCTCGGTGATCCCCGCCTGCGCGTAGGCGTCGGCCGCCGTGCGCACGACTTCCTCGAAGGTCGTGTAGTCGTAGCCGGGGTCGATCGGTCCCGCCGCCGGCCCGGCGACGAAGGACAGCGCCTTCACGTACAGCGGGTTCTCGCAGTAGCGGTGGGCGTCCGCGGCCCGGCAGATGATGGCCGCCGCCGAGCCGTCGCTCACTCCGCTGCAGTCGAAGACGCCGAGGTCGCCGGCCACGAGCGGCGCCTTGGCGATGGTCTCCATGGAAACCTCCTTTTGGAACTGCGCCCGCGGGTTGCGTGCCCCGTTCTGGTGGTTCTTGAACGCGATACGGCCCATGACCTCCTTCAGCTGGTCCCGGTCGACGCCGTACTTGTAGGCGTAGGACGGAGCCAGGAACGAGAAGGCGGCCGGCGACGAGAGCCCGGGGTCCGTGCCGTCTCCCACCGGGCGGATTCCCGTGAGGCCCGAGAAGCCGGTGTCCTTGAGCTTCTCCACTCCGATGGCCATCGCGGTGTCGTAGGCACCAGAGGCCACGGCGTAGCACGCGTTGCGGAAGGCCTCCGATCCTGTGGCGCAGTAGTTCTCCACCCGGGTCACAGGCTTGTAGTCCAGCTTGAGCGGCCGCGACAGGGTCACGCCGCACACACCTGACGTCATGGTGCCGAGCCAGAAGGCGTCAATGTCATGGATCGACATCCCGGCCGACGTCGCCGCCTCGGTGGCCGCGTCGGTCAGGAGGTCGTCGACGCCCTTGTCCCACAGCTCACCGAATCGTGTGCAGCCCATACCGATGATGGCCACCTGGTCCTTTATGCCGCTGCTCGCCATCGCTCCTACTCTCCTCGCTCCCCGTCTGGGTCCCCGCCGGACGGCGCGGCCGAACCGCCGGCAGGGCGGGCCTTCCAGAAGTAATTGTGCACACCCTGTGCCGTCCAGACGCGGCGGAACGTCATGGCGACCCGGTCGCCGATGGACAGCTCGGACGCCCGCACGTCGGTCATCTCGCAGCGGTAGCGACCGCCGCCGTCGAAGTCGACGATGACGCCCACGACCGGGGGGGACATGGAGAAGGCCAGGTGGTCGATGGTGAAAGTGGCCACGGTGCCGGGCACGTCGGCCAGGCGCTCCGCCTGCATCTGGTCGATGGCGTGGCAGGACAGGCAGGCCCGGGTGGGAGGCATGTGGCGGAAGCCGCACACGAGACAGCGGCTGGCCACGAAGCCGTACTTCCACTCCTCGGAGCGGTGGACGGTCGGGGCGCCGGGTCGCTCGGGGTCGGGGCGGCGCGGCGGCTCGCGGCGCAGCTGCCCCCGCCAGGTCAGGAACGTCGCGTAGGTGAGGTCATCGCGTCCCGCGGCCACCTGCTCGGCCACGGACGGCACGCCGGCCTCGGCCCGGGCCCTCTGCGCGTCGGGCAGCGCGTCGGTGGTGCGCAGGATGAAGGCGTCCGCGCCGTCGGCCAGCGACAGCACGGCGATCACCTGCCCCGGCTCGGCGCGCTCGAGCACGTCGCACAGCGCCACACCGGCGTGCGCCGCACCGAGGTTCCCGACCGAGCCGGTCAGGTCCGGCGCCAGGACTCCGTCGCGCGCACCCAGACCCGACACGGTGGCCTTGACCGCCCGCACGTGCAGGCCGGTGACGATGGCGTGGTCGATGTCCCCTTCTGCCAGCCCGGCGTCCTTCAACGCCGCCGCGAAGGCCTCGCGGGCCAGCGGGACGTAGAGCTCCTCGCCGAAGCGCTCCTCCCAGACGTGCGAGTCCTCCTCACCCGGCACGCGCCAGCGGTCGAGGAACTCGTCGCTCGCCGAGCCGCGGCCCACCATCTCGGCGACCTCACCTTCGGGCGCGCAGACGAACGCTGCCGCCCCGTCGCCGCTGTCCCGCTCCTCCGCCGAGCCCGCCAGCCCGGTGCGCAGGTCGGACAGGACTGCCAGGGTCGTGCGACCACGCCCGCCGGCGCCGGCGCCCGCCAGCGCCTGGAGCAGCGTCGCCACCGCGGAGCGCGACGACCCCGCGAAGTCGTAGGCCCCGCTGGCGCGCCCGAGCCCGAGCGCGGCGTGCACCGTGGTCGCGCTGGTCTTGTCGAGATACCCCGGGTCCGGGGTCGACAGGAACAAGTCCTGCACTGCCCCGGGTCCGGGGCCGACCGCCAGGGCGCGGCGCCCTGCCTCCACCCCCAGCGTGGTGGTGTCCTCGTCGTGGGAGGCGACGGCGCGGGATCCCCTGCCACCGCCGCTCCCGAGCGTGCCGGCGATGGACGACCGCTGGAGCCGCCAGTAGGGCAAGTAGGTGCCCCACGCCGCGATGCCTCCGCTCATGACCCGATCCTACGTACGACTGCGCCTGGGCCTGAAACCGGATCTGTGACCGGCGTCGTTCAGGCGGCCGACCGCTCGGCGCGCATCTCGGCCCGTCGGTCGTCCGTCGCCGCCTCGTCGATCTCCAAGGTCAGCTCCTCGAGGGACCCCACAAGGACAACGCCGTAGTCCCTCCGGGCGCCCTCCACACTCACGTACTCGTCGAGGACGTCGTCGAGCACCGCCGCCGCGGGGCGATCCAATGGGTCGCCCCAGCCGCCCCCGCCGCCGTAGTCGAAGTTGATCTTGTCCCCCGCCTCCATGGGCACCCAGTCGGCCGTGTGCTTGACCACCAGCTCGTCGGGCGACCCGTACCGAAGCGTCAGCTTGTTGGGCGCCCCCTTGCCACCGCCGGCGATCCCGGGCATGGGGTACTTCATCCCCACCACGTAGGTGTAGACCTCGGAGGGCACCCGCACCTCCTTGATGTAGTGCGAGCCGCACCCGCCGCGCCACTGCCCCGCGCCGCCCGAGTCCGTCCGGTAGTCCCGGCTCCACTGGATGTGGGGGTAGAGCGACTCGTTGATCTCTGCCGTGGCCTTCCACAGGTTGCCGAACGACGCCGACACCGCGCCCCAGGCGTCCATCCCCTTCGCCGCGTTGCACCAGCCGGCGTACACCTCGGCCGACCCGTCGACGAAGACCTGGCCGCTGCGGGGGTCCACCCCGCGGATCGTCGTCGGGATCCCCGTCTTGTAGGTCTGCGGCACGGCGCGCTCGGGCAGAACGCCCGACAGCGCCACCGCGATGACCTCGCCGATGTCGGCCCCGGGATGGTGCGTCCCCGCCGAGACCGGGCGACCGGGCCGCGGGTTCAGGACGCACCCCTCGGGCACAATCAGCTCAATGGAGTTGAAGAACCCCTCGTTCTTGGGGATCTCGGGGTCCATCATGGCGGCGATCTGGGCCACGGTGTACCCCCGCGTGTTCCCGAAGGTCGACCAGGCCGCCAATTCCTGGCGCTCGTCCGAGCCCGTGTAGTCGATCGTCAGCTTCGGGCCGTCGACGGTGATCTTGGCGTGCAGGTGAATGTCCGGGTTCCCGAGCGGGTCGTGGTCCACGTAGGCGTCACCCTCGTAGACGCCGTCGGGCCACGCGGTGATCTCCTCGGCGAAGCGCTTGGCGGCGTAGTCGATCATGTGGTCGACCGCGGACTCGATCATGTCGACGCCGTAGCGCGCGACGAGGCCCTGGAGCCCGTCGGCCGCCTGCTTGGCCGCCCCGATCTGCGCCCGCAGGTCGCCGAGATACCCGTCGAGCCGGTTGTTGACCTGCAGCGCGTAGAGCACGTCGCGCCGCTCGACGCCCCGGTCGAGGACCTTGACGACGGGCCAGCGCACGCCCTCGCCCCAGATGTCGGCGGCCGTCACGTTGTAGCCGCCGGGCACGGCGCCGCCGGTGTCCCCGTGGTGGCACTGGATGGAGGCGATGAGCACCAGGTGGCCGTCGACCACGACGGGGGCGAACACGTTGTAGTCGGGCAGGTGCCCGCCGCCGTGATACGGGTCGTTGGCCACGAACACGTCACCCTGGCGGAACTCGTCGACGCCGAGGAAGTCGAGGGCGAAGCGCACGGGCAGGGTCGAGGTGAGCATGAACTGGGGGATGCCGACGCTCAGCGCCGCCAGACGTCCCTTGCCGTCGAGGATGGTGGCGTTGCGCTCGTTGGACTGGTTCAGGATCGGCGTGGTGGCCGTCCGCGAGACGTACATCGCCATCTCGAAGCAGACCGTCTCCATGGTCCCCCGGATGACCTCGGAGGTGACCGGGTCCACGGCACCGTCCACCAGGAGGCGGTCCCTCGGTCCTGCCAGTGCCTGCAGATCGACGTTCATGGCCCCTCCCCTCGGGCCCACTCGGGAGCGGGCCCCAGCGGTGCGTGTGTGTCACCACGACCGCCTGCCACCGGCTCCGGCCAGGATGTCCCCGGCGGACCGATTGCTGACAGCCGTGTCACCTTTCACTGTACACGGACCTCCGGGACGCCCCCCTCCCGGGGGGGCCCGCCGCCCCCTGCGCCGTCCCGGATCCTCCCGGCGGCCGGCCCTGCGGTCGCCGTGCCTAGCCCGCGATACCCACGATGGGCTTGTTGAGCTTGATCGAACCGGTCGAGCCATAGAAGGCGGGACCGCCCGTGGTCGGGTAGGTGAACACCCCGCCGTCGGAGCCGCTCAGGTAGTAGCCCCCGGCGACGGCGGTCATCCCCACGATGGGCTTGTTGAGCTTGATCGATCCCGTGGAGCCGTAGAAGGGCGGGCCGTTGGTGGTCGGGTAGGTGAAGATCCCGCCGTCGGTGGCGACGAGGTAGTAGCCCCCCGAGACCGGGGCGGCCATGCCGACCACGGGCTTGTTGAGCACCAGGGACCCGGCCGAGCCCGAGAAGGTGGCGTCGCCGTAGTTGAAGATGCCCCCGTCGGAGGCGACGAGGTAGTAGCCCTTGCCATCGGGGGTGGCCGCCATGCCCACGATGGGCTTGTTGAGGTGCAGGCTGCCGGTAGAGCCGTAGAACTGGGCGTCGCCGTAGCTGAAGATGCCCCCGTCGGAGGCGACGAGCCAGTAGCCCCCGCCGTCCGCGGTCACCGCCATGCCCACGACCGGCGCGTTGAGCTTGAGGCTCCCGGTCGAGCCGTAGAACTGGCCCATACCGCCTCCTTGAGTCCGCTCGAGTTGTCCCTCCCTACGCAGGGTGTGCCCGGAGGGTCACCGCGTCGAGTGGTTGCTCAGGCCGTGGCGACCACCACCAGCTCCCAGCTGTCGAGCTCCAGCGGCCCGCCGCCACCGGCCCGGAACATCACGTCCCGGAAGCCGGCGCCCTCGAGCCAGACGACCCACTCCGGCGGGGTCGGGAGCCGGACGAAGTACGACGCGTGCCGGACCGCTCCGTCCCGGTGGACGGTGCGCTCTATGACCATCCGACCACTCAACGGGTCGAAGGTGGAGACCTCGACCATGGTGTGGTCACCGCGCTGCACGACGACCGCGTCGGGCCCTGGGGTGAAGTGTCGGACACCGCCGTCGTGGTGCATGGTGTCGATGGCCACCTTTCCGCCCGATCGCAGGACGCGGTGGAACTCCCTCAGGACCCGGTGGCAGTCGTCGTCGTCGTAGTAGCCGAACGAGTTCAGCCAGCACACGACCGCGTCGAAGGGCCCGTCCACCGGAAGGCTGCGCACGTCACCCTGCAGGTAGGTGACCGCGTCGGCGGGGAGCCTCGGGTCGGCGCGGGCCTGCTCGAGGTAGGCCGGCGTGAGATCGACACCCGTTACCTGCATGCCCGCAGCGGCCAGTCGGCGCGCAATCCGGCCGTGGCCGCACGGCGCGTCGAGGATGCGCGACCCCGGCGGCAGGTCGAGCAGGCCGAGGATCTCGGCGGTATCGGCATCCGAGTGCTCGTCGTCGATGGACTCCTCGTAGAAGTAGAGGTAGTCATCACCGAAGGTGGCCTCCATGTCGAACGTCATATGCCATCTTCGTCGCCGGTAGGGTCCGGTGCATGCGGGAGCCCGCGGACCTCTCCTTCGACGCGGCGACCGAGGTCCGGCCCACCGGTGACCCCGACCTGTTCGAGACCGAGGTCCACCAGCTCTGGACGGTGGGCGACAAGCCGAACGGCGGCTACCTCCTGGCGCTCCTGGGCCGGGCGGCGCTCATCGCGGGACGCGGGGACGGCGACCCGGACTGGGAGGTCGTGTCCTCCGCCATCACGTACCTGGGGCCGCCCCGCCTCGGGCCTGCCAGCATCCACACGACACTGCTGCGCCGCGGGCGCTCCGCGGCGCACGTGCGCGCCGTGCTCGTCGAGGGCGGCGCCGACCTGGTGGACGCGGTGTTCGTGCTCGGAGCCCTTCCCGCCGCGGCGTCCGTCCGCTACGACGCCATCGAGCTGCTGCGGGCCCCGGATCCCGAGCACTGCGTCCGGCTCCCCCCACGGATGCCGGGCGGGGTGCACGTCGGGATCATGGAGGTGCTCGATCTCCGGCTGGACCCCGACACGACCCCCCTGGCCGACCCGCACCCTCCCGCGGACGCGCGGGCCGAGCTACGAGGCTGGAGCCGGTTCGCGGACGGGCGGGATCCCGATCCGCTCTCGCTGCTCTTCGCTGTCGATGCCATACCGCCCGCCACCTTCCGGATCGGCTCGACCGGCTGGGTGCCCACGCTGCAGATGTCCGCCTACGTCCGGGCGCGTCCGGCACCCGGATGGCTCGGGATCCGCATGACGGCCAACCTGGTAGCCGGCGGCATGGTCGACGAAACCTGCATCCTGTGGGACAGCCGCGGCCAGGTGGTGGCGCAGTCGACGCAGCTCGCACGGCTGCGCTTTCCCGACGAAGTCGCCTGAATCCTCAGCCGGATCCCCGCGCCCAGGTGTCGGGAGATCCCGGCCTGATCGCTCGCCCAGCTCCGCCGAGGTTCAGGCCGCCTGCTCGCCGTCCTCTTCGCTGTCCTCCTCGTCGTCCGCGTCGTGGCAGTCCCATGAGCAGTACCCCGCGATGCGAGGGGAGGCCGGGTGGAAGCCGCAGTGTCGGCAGAGCGCCGTCGTCATGGTGGTCCTCGCTTTCGATGTGGTGATCTCGTGCATTGTCGATTCCATTCGATCTGTGATTCGGTCTTGACCCGCCACGGGTCTTCGATCGCCCGAACGCAAAAGAGCCGCTCCCCTGTGGGAAGCGGCTCTTCGACGTCGGGACTGTGTGAAAGTCCTTCCTACGGCGTCGGGGCCACCTCCAGGCTGCTCAGCTTGGGGATCCCACAGATCTGTACCTCGGACATGGCAAGGCGCGACTGGCCGAGGGAGCTCCCGCCCTCCTGGCCCGAGACGGGCCGGACGCCCAGCGCGCTTTGCTGCGTCATGATGCGCTCAGTATACGAGACCCCACCGCGCCCGCTGACGCGTTCGGGGGTCAGCAAGAGAGAGTTCATCAGCGCGTCACACGCGATGCGGCGGGCGGCGGAACTGCGGGATCAGGACCATCGGGCACGGTCGGTCCGCGCCGGATACGTTGCGGGCATGGCGCTCGCCCTCGGCATCGTGACGCCCGTGCTGCACATGAACCCGCGCTTCGACCCGCCGGAGTGGGAGGTGACGGCCGGCGTGGACGACGTTGTGTGGGTGGTGCAGGAGGCGGAGAAATTCGGGTACGACTGGGTGGCCTGCTCCGAGCACATCGCCATCCCCTCGGCGGCGTCCACCGTGCGCGGCGGCCGCTACTTCGACCCCTTCTCGACCCTGGGCTTCCTGGCCGCCAAGACATCGCGCGTGGGACTGCTCACCCACATGGCCGTCCTTCCCTACCACCACCCGCTCGAGCTGGTGAAGCGGTTGGGCACGCTGGACGTGCTCAGCCGCGGGCGCGTCATCGCCGGCATCGGCGTCGGGTCGCTCAAGCCCGAGTTCGAGCTGCTCGGGCACGAGTTCGATGGGCGGGGCGAGCGGTCGGATGACGCCATCCGGGCCATCCGCGCCGCCTGGGGGCGGCGGGTGCCCGAGTACCACGGGACGCACTACGACTTCGAGGGGTTCATTGTGGAGCCCTCGGGCCTGCCGCGAGAGGTTGAGGTCTGGGTGGGGGGCCGCACCCGCCGCTCGCTGCGCCGCGCCCTCGAGCTCGGGGACGCTTGGATGCCCTTCGGGTTCAAGATCGACGAGCTGACAGAGCTGCTGACGGCGGCCACGGTGCGCGACGACCTGGCCCGCCGGGCCGAGGTGCACGGCCGGCCCTTGAAGTTGATCCTGGCCCCCGAGCCACCCATCGACCCACTCGGCCAGCCGGACCGGACGGCCGAATTCCTGGCTTCCTACGTCGCGATCGGCGCCACGGGGTTCAGCGTGCGCTTCGACCACGCCTCGCCGGCGCACTTCTGCGAGCAGATGGCCGCCCTGAAGTCCGTGGTGGGCGCAGCCGGATTCTGAGCGCCGGCCGTGGATCCGAGGCTCGGAAAGCTGCTCTTGGGACTGAGCGCCGCCGGCTACCCGCTGACCCAGCTGGCCATCCGGCGGTTCGGCCGGCGGGGTGCCGTCGTCAGCGAGACGGCGTGCGTCGCGTTGGCGATCCGCGACGCGGCCATGGTCGCCGCAGGTACTCCGGGCCGCCTTCGCCGCGGCCCAGCCGTCCTGCTCTTGCTCGAGCTCGCCACGGCTGCTGCCGCCGCCGCCCTGGGCCTTCGCCTGGCCATCCGCGACGAGGCGGTCGAGCAGGCACAGGCGCCGCCGGGCGGCGCCGAGATCGCCCGGCGCGCCGCCGTGGCTGCGCTGTTCTCGTTCCATACCGCTCGGCTACGGATCTACCTGCAACCCGACCAGGGACGGAGACTGCGGACCTCACCGCAGGGATGATCCCGGGCCGTCGTACAGGACGCCCCGCGTCAGGCAGGCGTGCCGGCGAGCCGGGCCCGCAGCTCGGGCTTGATGACCTTGCCGGTCGGGTTGCGGGGCAGCTCGTCGACGAAGATGACCTGCCGCGGCACCTTGTAGTCGGCGAGGTGCTCGAGCCCGAAGGCGCGCAGCGCCTCGGCATCGGCCACGGCGCCGGGCTGGAGCACGACGAAGGCGACGACGTCCTCCCCGAGGACCGGGTGCGGCGCGCCGACCACGGCCACCTCCTTCACCGCCTCGTGCTGGACCAGGACGTGCTCGACGTCGGTGGCGTGCACGTTGTTGCCGCCACGGATGATCACGTCCTTGGAGCGGCCGACGATGTAGAGGTAGCCGTCCGCATCGAGCTTGCCGAGGTCGCCGGTGACCAGCCAGCCATCCCGCCAGATCTCGGCCGTCGCCTCGGGGTCCTCGTAGTACTCGCGCTGGCGGCCCGGCATCTGCAGCCGGACCTCCCCCACCTCGTCGGGTGGCAGGGTCCGCCCGTCGGGGTCGACGATCTGCACGACGGCGGGCGGGGCGATCTGGCCCACCGAGCCGGGCCGCTTGACCGCCTCGCCCTTGGGCATGATGCAGTACGCCGAGCCCGCCTCGGTCATGCCGTAGTTGTTGGACACCAGGGCGTCGGGCATCTTGTCCTGCAGCCGCTCGAGGACGTACGGGGCGAGCGGGGCGCTCCCCACCGAGCACATCTGCACCGAGGACAGGTCGGCATCGGCAAAGCGCGGGTGGTCAATGAGCAGGTGTGCCATGGCGGGCACCAGGAAGACCGCCTTGGGATGCTCCTCCTCGACGACGCGGAGCCAGCGTTCGGCGTCGAAGCGCGGCTGGTAGATCACCTGCAGTCCGAGCTTCATGGGCGTGTAGACGAGCGCGATGCCGGCGAAGGTGAACAGCGGGCTGGCGTGCAGCCACCCATCGCCCGTCCAGTTGGGCTCGACCGCACCGATCATGGAGCCGTTGGAGTGGCGCACCGCCACCCCCTTGGGCCGGCCGGTCGTTCCCGACGTGTAGAGGATGTCGGCCAGGTCGTCGGGCTGGCGCGGGGCCTGGAACGGGGAGCTGTCGCCGGCGGTGGCCTCGGCCCAGCCGAGCAGCGGCGTCGGGAAGCCCTCGGCGGTCGTGGTCCCGTTCTCCGTACCGGCGTCGACCAGGGCGACGAGGCGGCCCTCGGCTGCCTCGAGGTCGCTCCGGACGAGGTCGCCGTCGGCCACTACGACGGTGGCGCCGGAGTGGGTCAGCACGTGCGCCACCTCGGCCGGAGCGAGACGCGGGTTCATCGGCACCGCCACTCCGCCGGCCCGGTGCGCCGCCGAGTACGACACGAGCCAGCGCAGGGCGAGCTCGGGTCGCAGGTGGATGCCCACCCGGCCACCCGGCTCGAGGCCGGCGTCGAGCAGGCGGCGCGCCATGGCGTTGGCGGCGCCGTCCCACTCGGCGAAGGTCATGGACCCGACGTCGACCACCTCGAAGGCCGTGCGGTCGCCGAATTGCTCGGCCATGCGGGACAGGTGCTCGTCCATCAACACGGATGCGGATCCCCCAAGAGGCTGGTCGGTGCGTGAAAGTTGACGCCGGTGTCAGGTTCGTTGCAGCATGGCCGATGCGCCTCCGGGGGTCAATCCCCGGGGGTGACCACCCAATTTTGCTTGACCGAGTTTGCTCGGGGGCGCGGCCCGCCGAGGCACGACCTTAGGAAGAGGCGCCATGACCACGGTCCGTTTCGACCTCCCGACGCCGGAGGGCGACACCATCGAATTCTGGGAGGCGGCCAAGGAGGAGCGACTCCTCATCAAGCACTGCCTCGAGTGCGACGCCTACTCGTACTACCCGCGGCCCTTCTGCCCCAAGTGCTGGAGCGAGCAGGTGGAGTGGTTCGACGCCAGCGGCGAGGCGACGCTCTACACCTGGTCGGTCATCTACAGCAACGACCAGCCCCCCTTCCGGGACCGGGTGCCCTACGTGGCGGCCATCGTGGACCTGGCCGAGGGGCCGCGCATGATGACCAACGTCGTCGACTGCCCCTTCGAGGAGTTGCAGGTCGGCATGGCGCTCAAGGTGACGTTCCAACCCATCTCCGACGATTTCACGATCCCCGTCTTCGTGCGGGCCTGAGGAGGACACCATGAGCGATGCCACCGATGCCGTCATCGTCGCCGCCATCCGCACCCCGATCGGCCGTTCCGGGCGGGGACTCGCCGGGCTCAGCATCCAGGACATCGGCATGCAGACGGTGGCCGGCGTCATCGCCGCCTCCGGGCTCGAGCCCGGCGACATCGACGACCTGATCCTCGGCGAAGTCCTCCAGGGGGGCGGTTGCACCGCCCGCTACGTAGCCAACGCGCTGGGCCTTCCCCCCGACACGCCCGGCGGCACGACACAGCGTCAGTGCGCCACCGGCATGATGGCAGTGCAGGAGGCGGCCGCCAACATCCGCTCCGGCATGGCCGAGGCGGTCATCGCCGGAGGCGTCGAGTCCATGACCCGCTCCCCGCTCCTGTTCGAGAAGTCGCCCTTCCCCTTCGGGGGCGTGGAGCGGTTCCTGCCGCCCAGCCACCCCGACTCCCCGGACGCGCCCAACATGAACATGCTCATCACGGTGGGCGAGAACACGGCCCGCGAGTGCGGCATCACCCGTGAGGAGTCCGACCACTGGTCGTACCATTCGAACATCCGCGCTATCGCGGCGGCCGACGACGGGCGCTTCGCGGAGGAGATCGTGCCGGTGGTCGTGCCGGCCGGCCGCCGTGAGACGGCCACGGTGAGCGTGGACGAGCACCCGCGCCGCGACACCACGCTGGAGAAGCTGGCGGCGCTCCCCTCGCTGACCGGGCCCGACGGGACGATCACGGCCGGGAACTCCTCGGGCATCGCCGACGGCGGTGCCGCCCTGGTCGTCGTGGCCCGCTCCTACGCCGAGGCCCACGGGATGGAGCCGCTGGCGACGGTGCGCTCCTGGAACTCGTGCGGCATAGAGCCGGCCCGCACCGGACTGGCCCCGACGGTGTGCGTCCCCCGAGCCCTGAACCGGGCCGGGCTGAGTGAGTCCGACGTGGACCTGGTCGAGATCAACGAGGCCTTCGCATCGATGTCGGTGGCGTGCGCCCGCAAGCTCGGGTTCCCCCACGACATCGTCAACGTCAACGGCGGGGCGGTCGGGATCGGTCACCCCGTCGGGGCGTCAGGGGCCCGGATCCTCGTGACGCTGATTCACGAGCTACGCCGGCGCGGGGGCGGCATCGGGGTGGCGACACTCTGCGCCGGGGGCGGCATGGGGTCGGCCACCGTCGTGGAGGTGCACCCGGCCGCTTAGGGCACGGCGTGGGTTCCGGTACGGGACTCGCACCACTCCCACAGCCTCCGGCCGTCCGTCGGGGAGGCGGCGCGGGCGGTCCAGGGCAGGTGGTGCTCGCCCCGCTGGTGCCGGTCGTGGAAGAAGCCCTCCGTGAGCGGGGCGGCCGGGTCCGCACGGCGCGCCTCTCCCGCCGCGAGCCAGACCACCGTGTCGGCCCCCTCGGCCGACGTCCGCAGAAGAGGGCCGAGCTTGGCGAAGGAGGGCAGGCCGCTGGCCAGCCCGGGGGTGTCCACCCAGCCGGGGTGCGACGCGTAGCTCGCCACGCCGTCGGCGCCCCAGCGACGGGCCCACTCATGGGACAGCACGACCTGGGCCCGCTTGACCCGGGCGTACGCCGTTGTGCCGCGGTAGGACTCGGGCGACATCTCGAGATGCGGGAGATCGAAGCGCTCGGTGTACATCCCCCCCGACGACACCGTCACGATGTTGGCGTCCTCGGACCGGCGGAGCAGCCGGCTGAGCATCCACGTCAGGCGGAAGGGTGCCAGCAGCCCGGTGGCCACGGTCAGCTCGGTGCCATCGGGGGCGCTCCAGTACGTCGGGTACAGGGCACCCGCCGCGTGCACCAGCCCGTCGAGGCGCTCGTGCACCGCGGAGACCCGCTCGACGAACTCGTGCACGGCCCCGGCGTCGACGACGTCGAGCACGACCGGCTCGACGGCTGCGCCGTCTCCGAGCTCACGGGCCCGGCGCGCCGCGGCCTCGGTCCGCTCCCTGTCCCGGCCGACCAGCCACAGGGTGGCGCCGAGACGCGCCAGGTCCTCGGCGACTGCCCGGCCGATCCCCGAGGAGGCACCGGTCACGACCACCACCCGTCCGGAGAGGCCCGCCGGTGGGCGCCAGTGCTCCAGACGCGAGCGCGCGGCGTAGCCGGCCCGGCTGAAGCTGCCGGCGACACTCACCTCGAGCGCGGTGTCGACCACGCCGGACAGGCGCGATCGCCTCATGCCAGGGCGCTGCGCAGTCCGGCGGCGGCCCGGTCGGCCATCTTGGCGAAGGACCTCCCCACCAGCGGTGCGGCCAGGCGGAGCACGCCCCTCGGCTCGAGCACGGCGTCGTAGCGGACGCGGGAACCCGTTTCGGCACGGTCCACCCTGATGGTGTCCGTCGACACCATCAAAGGATGCCGCGCCTCGAGCACCACGCGGTGGGGCCGTTCCAGGGCGACCACGGTGTAGTCGAACGACACCACCCGGCCCGCGACCCGCACGCCGAGCCGGTACACGGAACCGACCTGGGCTTGGCCCGGGGACAGCGCCTCGGCCTCGGTCACGGAGGGGTCCCACTCACGGGCGTTGGAGAAGGTGGCCAGGTAGTCGAAGGCCTCCTCCCGATCCCTCGGTGAATCGATCTCGGTGCTGTAGGTCGCCATGGGGTCCTCTCGTGCCGCGAACGGCGGTGCCCGCTCGACCACTAGTTTAGTGCTAAATAGAATCCATCGATCCTCGGAGGACCCCTTGCGTATCGCCATCGTCGGAAGCGGCATCGCCGGCATGACCGCGGCCCACCTGCTGCGCCAACAGCGGCACGACGTGCACGTCTTCGAGGCCGACGGCCGGCCGGGTGGGCACGCCAACACCGTCATGGTCGACCTCCCCGGTGGCCCGGTCGCCGCCGACACCGGCTTCCTCGTCTACAACGAGCGGACCTACCCCCTTTTCACCCGCCTCCTGGGCGGCCTCGGGGTGGCCACGCACCCGAGCGACATGAGCTTCAGCCTCTCCGACGCCCGCTGCGGGCTGGAGTGGCGCGGCACCTCGCTCTCCACCGTGTTCGCCCAGCGACGCAACGCCGCCCGGCCCGCCTTCTTGGCCATGCTGGCCGACGTCGTCCGGTTCAACCGCCTCGCCCGCCGGCTCCTTGCCGATCCCTCGGCGCCGTCCGGCAGCCTGGCCGACCTCCTGGACGGCCACCGGTGGTCGCAGGGATTCCTCGACTGGTACCTGATCCCCCTCGGCTCGGCGATCTGGTCGGCCGACCCCGAGACGTTCACGCAGATCCCGGCCCGGTCCTTCGCCGAGTTCTTCAGCCGCCACGGGCTCCTGGGCTCCGGCGACCAGCCCGCCTGGCGCACGGTCACGGGGGGATCGACCCGTTACGTCCAGACGATCCTGGAGCCACTCCGCAACCGGGGCAGGCTGCACCTCGGCGCCGCCGTGTCCAAGGTGCGGCGCCAGAGCGGGGGGGCGGAGATCCTCCTCCCGGAGGGACCGGCAACTTTCGACCACGTCGTCATCGCGACCCACAGCGATCAGGCGCTCGCGCTCCTCGGCGACCCGAGCCGCGAGGAGCGGGCCGTGCTCGGCGCCATCCGGTACCAGCCCAACCAGGCCACGCTGCACACCGACACCACGCTCCTGCCCGCGAATCGCCGGGCCTGGGCGTCGTGGAACTACGTGCGTCCCGAAGGCCCCGCACGCCGGGCCACCCTCACCTACTACCTGAACCGCCTGCAGGGGTTCGACGCCGACCGTCCCGTGCTGGTCACGCTCAACCGTGACGACGACATCGACCCCGGAAAGGTCGTGGCCCGCTTCGACTACTCGCATCCGGTGATCGACGAGGCCGCGGTGGCGGCGCAGCAGCACCAGCGTGCACTGAGTGCCGGGTCGGTGTCCTTCTGCGGTGCGTACTGGGGCTACGGGTTCCACGAGGACGGGGTCAGGAGCGCACTGGCCATCTGCGAACGCTTCGGGGCTCGCCTGTGAGCCACCGTCCAGCCGGGCCGCTGCGCAGCGCGCTCTACGAGGGCACGGTGACGCACCGGCGCACCGACCCGTCCCACCGGTTCACCAACCGGGTGGCGCTCCCGCTCCTCTTCCTCGACGAGCTACCCGGGCTCCGCTCGGTCCACCCTCTGGTTGACCTCGATCCGTCCCCCCACCGCCGCCGATGGCCGGCCGCCATGCGGTTCCGGCGCGGCGACTTCCTCCCGTCGGACTCGGCGTCCCTCCTCGAGGCCGTCGCGGACACGGTGGCGGGGGCCGGGGGCTCGGTGCGGGGCCCGGTGGCGATGCTGGGCCACCTCCGTACCTGGGGCTGGCTGTTCAACCCGCTGACGCTCTACTACTGCTTCGACCCGTCGGGCGAGCAGGTCGAGTGGACCGTGCTCGAGGTGTCCAACACTCCGTGGCACGAGCGGTGCCGCTACGTCATCGGACCACCGGGTGCGCACACCTTCGCGAAGGCCATGCACGTGTCACCCTTCCTCCCCGACCAGGCCACCTACACCCTGCGCTACTCCCCTCCGGCCGCAGGGTTGCACGTCGGCCTCGATCTCGAGGCACCCGCTGCGCCCGCGCCCTACAGTCGATGGGACGAACCGGAGACGCAACGACCCGCACCGCAGCTCGCGGCCTCGATGGTGCTGCGACGACGCCCGCTCGACCGGGGCGGCCTGGCCCGCCTGCTGTGGACGTACCCGCTCATGACGGCACGGGTCTCGGGGGGCATCTACGCGCAGGCGCTGCGCCTGGGACGCAAGGGCGCCCCGTTGCACCCGCACCCGGGCCGGGGCGGGGCGTGCCCTGCGCTCCCGGACTCGGCGGCGGCGCCCCTGGAGCACGCGCATGGCTGACACCGGTGCACGCCTCGTCATCGACCTGGCGCGTCGTGCCGCCCGCGACCGTCCCGGCACTCTCTCCTTCGAGGGAGCCGGGGTCCCCGGCGGGCGCCCGACCGTGACCGGGACCGGCGACCCGGTGGCCACCGTCATCGTGCACGACGCGAGGGCGTGGCGGGCCGTACTGCGCCACGGCTCACGCGGCCTGGCCGAGAGCTACATGGACGGTTGGTGGGACACCGACAACCTGACCGCCCTGGTCCGCGTCGCGTTCCGCCGCACCTCGCCGCTCCGGCGGCTCCTCGACGCATCGGCGAGACACGCCGGCCCCCTCCTGGCGGGGCTGCAGCGGCTCCGGCCACCGAGCAAGAGTGACGACCGGCACAACATCGCCGCCCACTACGACCTGTCGAACGAGTTCTTCGCCTCGATGCTCGACCCGACCATGGCCTACTCGTGCGCGTACTTCGCCGACGACGGCCCCACGCTCGAAGAGGCCCAGGTGGCCAAGTTCGAGCGGATCGCCACCAAGCTGGCGCTGGGGCCCGAGGACGACGTGATCGAGATCGGCACCGGCTGGGGCGGGTTCGCGATTCACGCCGCCGAACGTCACGGCTGCCGCGTCACCACCACCACGATCTCGGAGGCGCAGCGCACGCTGGCGGAGAAGCGCGTCGCGGAGCGCGGGCTCGCCGACCGGGTGACCGTGCTGGGTGCCGACTACCGGGACCTCGAAGGCCGTTACGACGCGCTGGTCTCCATTGAGATGGTCGAGGCGGTCGACTGGCGGCGACACGACCAGTTCTTCGCCTCCTGCGCCCGGCTGCTGACGGACGGGGGTCGGATGGCGCTGCAGGCGATCACCATCGCCGACGGCAGCTTCCAACGCGCCAAGCTGCACGACGACTTCATCCGCGCCATGGTGTTCCCGGGCGGGTGCCTACCATCGGTAGCGGCGATCGCGGCGTCGGTCGCGCGCACGTCGGACCTGCGGATCGTCGACCTCGAGGACATCGGCCCGCACTATGCCGAGACGTTGCGGCGCTGGCGGGCCAACCTGGAGAGCGGACGGGCGGCCGTGGAGCGTCTCGGCTTCGACGAGCGCTTCTGGCGGTTCTGGACCCTGTACCTGTGCTACTGCGAGGCGGCGTTCATGGAGGGCCACGTGTCGGACGTGCAACTAGTGCTGACGCGGCCCGGATCCGCGTTCCGCCGGGTCGACGGGCCCGCCTGGCCCAGCCTGCGCCCGCTCAGCGGGCGCGGCGGTCAAGCTCCTCGATGACCTCGCCGAGCTGGCGTGCATCGCCACCGCTCCACCGCGCCCCGAGCCGAGCAGCATGCTGCGCGCCCGCGATGCCGGCACCACCGACGAGTACGGGCAGCCCCGGGCTCGCCTCTTCCACCGACCGCACGATCGCCCGCACAGACCGGTCGTGGTTTCCGGCGGTCACCGCGACCGCGACCGCCAGGGGTCGCGCCGTCTTGGTGACGGCGGCGCCGAACGCGTCCGCCGGCACATCCGCACCGAGGTCGGCGACGTCGTAGCCACGACCGCGCAAGACGTTGGCGGCCATGGCGGTGGGCAGCCCGTGCAGCTCGTGCGGTGGAGTCCCGAGGATGACGCTCCGCCGCTTGGGCCCACGCCTGGTGAAGCGGGCCCCCAGCCGAGACACCACCCGCGTCGCCACGCCCGAGGCACGGTGCTCGTCGTCGACCGTGTAGTCGCCGGCCTCCCAGCCGTCCCCCACGGAACGCATCGCCAGGGCCAGCTCGTCGAGCATGACGTCGTCGGGGTTGGTCCCCGAGCCCAGGCGCGCCTCGACGATCGCCCATGCCCCCGCCTCGTCACCGGCGACGAGCCGGGATTCGAGATGGCGCGCCGCGGCAACCCGCGTCGACCGCCGGGTCTGCGCGCGCGGTCGCCCGTCCACGGCCGCTCCCTCACCCACTCCCGCCAGATCCCGCGGGTCGACCCACCACTGCGCGCCGACCTGGGTGGCGGACAGGCGGCCCGTCCGCACGTAGCGGTAGGCCGTCATGTAGTGCACCCCGAGCCGCTCCGCGGTCTCGTGCAGGCTGAGGAGCCCCGAGCGGGAACCGGAGTCTGGGTCGCGCGGGGCCGGGGTACGCACCATTTACTGATAAACCCTAGCCCCGGATGGCGTGAGCGCGCGCCGTGCGGACGGCCTACTCCTTCTCGTCGCCGCCCTCGGCCATGTGGTCCTTGATCGCATTGACGACCGTCGGGTCGAGCAGGGTGGTGACGTCGCCGAGCGGCCGGTCGTCGGCGACGTCGCGCAGGAGGCGACGCATGATCTTGCCGCTGCGCGTCTTCGGGAGCTCGGGGGTCAACATGATCTGCCGCGGCTTGGCGATCGGCCCGATTTCGCGCGCCACGTGGTCACGCAGCTCCTGAACGAGTGCCTCGCCCTTCTCTCCGTCTGCCGCCTCGGTCCCCTTCACGGTGACGAAGGCCACGATGGCCTGGCCCGTGGTGGCGTCGTTTGCGCCCACCACGGCGGCCTCGGCCACGGCCGGGTGGCTCACGAGTGCGTGCTCCACCTCGGTCGTGGAGATCCGGTGCCCCGAGATGTTCATGACGTCATCGACCCGCCCGAGGAGCCAGAGGTCGCCGTCCTCATCGCGCTTGGCCCCGTCCCCCGCGAAGTAGGACCCGGGGAAGCGCTTCCAGTAGGTCTCAAAGAACCGCTCGTCGTCCCCATAGATGCCCCTCGTCATGCCGGGCCACGGCTCGGTGAGCACGAGGTAGCCGCCCTCGCCGTTGCCGACGGAGTTGCCCTCGTTGTCGATCACGTCGGCTGACACACCGGGGAAGGGCGTCATGGCGGCTCCCGGCTTGGTGGCGGTGATCCCCGGCAGCGGCGTGATGAGGATGCCCCCGGTCTCGGTCTGCCACCAGGTGTCGACGATGGGGCACCTCCCGCCACCGATATGCGTGCGGTACCAGATCCAGGCCTCCGGGTTGATGGGCTCGCCCACCGACCCGAGCAGGCGCAAGCTCGTCAGGTCGTGGGCGGCCGGGAGATCCTCCCCCCACTTCATGAAGGTCCGGATCGTTGTCGGCGCGGTGTAGAGGATGTTGACCTTGTACTTCTCGACGATCTGCCACCAACGGTCGCGGGTGGGCGTATCCGGCGTGCCCTCGTACATGACCGACGTCGTGGCGTTGGCCAGCGGCCCGTACACGATGTAGCTGTGCCCGGTGACCCATCCGATGTCGGCCGCCGTCCAGAAGACATCCGTCTCGGGCTTGAGGTCGAAGATGAGGCTGTGGGTGGCAGCGACATGCGTGAGGTAGCCGCCGCTGGTGTGGAGGATGCCCTTCGGCTTCGCCGTCGTCCCGCTGGTGTACATGATGTAGAGCGGGTGCTCGGCGTCGAAGGACTCGGCGGCGTGCGTCCCGGGCTGGCGTGGCACCAGGTCGTCCCACCACACATCACGCGACTCGTCCCATGCCACGTCCTGGCCGGTTCGGCGCACCACCAGCACGCGCCGCACGTCGGGGCACTCCTGCACCGCCTCGTCGACCGCGGGCTTGAGGGCACTCGGTGCGCCGCGGCGGTAACCGCCGTCGGCCGTGATGACGAAGTGGGCGTCGCAGTCGAGGATCCGGCCCCGCAGGGCGTCCGACGAGAAGCCGCCGAAGACCACGGTGTGGGGTGCTCCGAGTCGGGCGCAGGCCAGCATGGCCACCACCGTCTCGGGGATCATTGGCATGTAGATGGCCACTTTGTCCCCCGACCGCACACCGAGCTCCGTCAGCCCGTTGGCGGCCTGGCACACCATGGTCAGGAGGTCGGCGTACGTGATGATGCGGGTGTCCCCTGGCTCGCCCTCCCAGTGGAAGGCCACCCGGTCACCCAGGCCGGCCTCGACGTGGCGGTCGACGCAGTTGACGGCCACGTTGAGCCTGCCTCCGACGAACCACTTGGCGAAGGGCAGATTCCACTCGAGTACGTCGGTCCACGGTGTGTCCCAGGTGAGCCGGTTCGCCTGAGAGGCCCAGAACGCCAGTGGATCGGCATCGGCCTCCGCGTAGATCCCAGGCTGCGCATTGGCCTCCTTGGCGAGGCCCTCGGGAGGGGGGAAGGTCCTCGTCTCGTGGAGCAGGGCCGACAGCCCTTCCTCTCGGGTCTCGCTCATGTCGCCTCCTCGTGCGCGTCGGATGCTCGCATCCTGCCTATCAGACGGGCGAACCGACCGGCCAAGGGGGTCAGGTCCCCTTCCGGAGCTCGAAGCCTTCGAAGCGAAACGCCGGCGTCACCGTCGCCCCGACAAGCGTGAACCGGCCCAGTGGTCGAGCCGACTGCCAGACACCCGGCTCGACCACGGCCTGAGGCACATGCCCTGACGCGACATCGGGGCCCACGACGTGGACGCGCTGCGACGTGTCGGGCCACTCCAGGGTGAGCTCGAGCGGATCGCCGGCGTAGAAGTGCCACAGCTCGGTGGCGTCGATGCGATGGGGCGCCGAGACCTCACCCTCGAGGAGGAGGTAGTAGATGGCGCTGCCTTCGGGCCGCTCGCCGTCCTCCGCCGCAGCCACCCAGGTACGGCGGTACCAGCCGCCCTCGGGATGCGGGGCGAGGTCCAGCGAGGCGATCAGGAACTCCCCCGGGCGCATCGCGCCAGTCTGCCCCCTTACGGGGAGGTGACCCCCAGCGCAGTGGCGACCGCGACCGAGTGCTCGGCGGAGCCACCGAAGAGTGCCCCCGTCGTCTCGGCCCGCTTGACGAAGAGATGGCCGTCGTGCTCCCACGTGTACCCGATGCCGCCGAAGGACTGGATGGAGTCGCGGCACACCATGCGCTGGCAGTCGTCACTGGCGGCCTTGGCCATGGAGACGGCGGTGGCACGGGAAGGCGTGTCCTCGTCGATGGCTGCGACCGCGAAGTAACAGAGGGAACGGGCGCGCTCTATGGCGAGGAACATGTTGCTCATCTTGTGCTTGACCGCCTGGAAGGACCCGATAGGCACCCCGAACTGCTTGCGGTCCTTCACGTAGGTGAGGACCATCTGGAACAACGCGTCGCTGGTACCGACGGTCTCGAGTGCGAGCGCGACGGTTGCCTCCTCGATGGCGCGGCTGACACCGAGCGTGGAGGCCGCGCTCCCGGGCTCCCCCAGCGCCCGGTCGTCGGGGACGAGAACGCGGTCGAGCGTGGCTGTGGAGAGGGGCCGGCTCGCATCGAGTGAGCGCAGTGTGGCCAGGCCGGCCTCGCCGGCGGGTACGACGAACGCTCCGATGCCATGGCCGGCGCGGGCGACGACCGCCACCTCACCCATCCCGGCGTCGCCGAGAACCCCGAGCTTGGTGCCGTCGAGGACCCAGCCGCCCTCGGCACGCACGGCGGTCATGGTGACCGCGTCCAGCGCCCATCCGCGTGGTTGGTCGGCGAGCGCGACGGTCCCCGTGACGGCACCGGAGGCGACGAGCGAGAGGAACCTCCGTCGCTGCTCGGGGGTGCCGACCTCGTGCACCATGGGCGCGAACTGGGTCACGGTGGGCAGCCAGGGCCCGGGCGCGATGACACGGCCGAGCTCCTCGGCCACGACGGCGGTCTCCACAAAGGAGAGACCCAGACCGCCGTTGTCCTCGGGGACGGCTAGGGCGGGCCAGTCGAGTGCGACCATGGAGGCCCAGAGGTCCTCGGGTGGTGCGCCGGTCTCGACGACAGCACGCACTAATTCGAGGGGGCACTCCTTGTCGAGGAACGAACGGACCGAGGATCGCAGCTCTTCCTGCTCGCTCGTGAACTCGAGCTCCACCGCACTCCTTCCCCGGCGCTGCCGGTTGCTCTTTCGACGTCCGTCGCAGTTCCGCCGTACGGCGGCGGATCGGGGGCCGAGTGTACCTGACGTCCGTGTCAGCCTCCGAGCCCCTGTGCTACCTTCACGGCGCACCGTTTTCTGGGAAGTTCGTGACGGGTGTTCCCCGGGGGGATCGCCGGTCCGGGTCAAGCCCGGGCCGGCGATTTCGGGGGTTCGTTGCGCCGTTGCCGCCACCTTCAGGACATCGAGAGTGACTCGCCTACACTCTCGGGTGCGCCTCTAGCTCAACGGCAGAGCAACGGACTCTTAATCCGCAGGTTTCGGGTTCGAATCCCGAGGGGCGCACTCTGTGATGTCGCGAGACATCGGAGACCGATGTGTCAAGACATCGTAGAGCCGGCAATTCGGCTGCGTCAGCGGCTCAGGGAATCCGCTGGTAGTCGACGCTCGGATCCAAGGTCAGGTGGCGCAGCGGTGAGCCGTCGAGGCCCAGGATCCGCACGTCGAGGCCGGCCACGAGCAGGATGACCCGCCAGCCGGCGTAAGGACAGCCCACGCCGATGTGGTGCAGCTTGCCCTTGTAGCGCAATGTCACCGACCCGGAGCGGTCCACCTTGTCGTGGCGGATCCGATACCCGGCGGCCTCGATGCGCGGCCCGATTGGTCCCGCCTTCTCCCGGGCACCGAACGCCTCGATGGGTCGGCGCCGCCCGATGCCGCGGTGGGGTCGCTCGGTGTTGTAGTACTCGACGAAGCGACTGAGCTGACCCTGGAGCAGCTTCTTGGTCGTGGCCGGTTCCTGCTTGGCCAGGTACTTCTTGAGCGTCTGGTGGAAGCGCTCGACCTTGCCTTGCGTCTGGGGGTGGTAGGGCTTGCCGTGTGTGGTGCCGATACCCAGGCTCAACAGCTCGATCTCCATGGCGCCCACGCCAGAGCCCATCGGCGTGGTGAAGATGCGGCCGTTGTCGGTCAAGAACCGCTGCGGATAGCCCCAGGTCGCAGCCGCCTTGTGCAGGGTGCGCACCACGTCGGGCGAGCGGGTGGTGACGAAGAGCTTGGAGGCCACGCAGAGCCGGGAGTGGTCGTCGATGATGTTGAGGACCTCGTAGACGACTCCCTCGGCCACTTCGACGTGGGTGACGTCGGCCTGCCAACACTCGTTGGGGAACTCGGCGACGAAGCGTTTCCACGAGCTCTTGGGTCGCTTGTGGGGTTCGGGTGTGACGAAGCCCCGGGCGACGAGCACCCGGTGGATGGTCGACACCGAAGGGACCTGGCGCCCAGGGGTCGCCATGTGGAAGTGGATCGTCTCGGCCCCGGCGTCGAAGCCCTCCTCGGCCAGCTCCTTTCGGATCCGGACGATCTCGTCCTCGTAGAGGTCGGCGATCCGCGTGGGAGAGGTCTTGGGCCGCCGAGAACGTGGCTCGAGTCCGGCTGGGCCCTCGAGGCGGTAGCGGCGCAACAACTTGAAGAGCCAGCTCTCGCTCACCTGGTGCGCGGCCGCCAGCTCCTTGATGGAGCGGCCAGTCCGCAGGTGCGTCTCGATCAGGAACTGGCCCTTGTCCATAGGAGACCCCTTCCAGTTAGGACTCTCCTATGTCTTGACACATGCCCGGGCCAGGAACTCTCCTATGTCCTGGAAGCAGACACCGAGGGGCGCACTCGATCCGACCGAAACATCCTGATCAGGATTCGTTTCTTGAATGGCGTCATTTTCGCCTGAAGGTCGTCGTGCGCGCTGCGTGCGCGAACGTGCGCGATCTCCACGGTCGTCGGCGGTCACCAACGGTCGGTCCGGTCCAGTGCCTCGAGGGCGTGCGCGATGAAGCGGTCACGCTCGCGAATGGCGTGCTCGTAGCGGAGCGCCATCTGCGGCGAGGACCACCCGCCACGGGCCATCACCTCCTTGGTCGAGGCGCCGGCCGCGGCCGCCATGGTGCCCGCGAAATGCCGCAGGTCGTGGAAACGCAGGGCGGGCAGCCCAAACCTCCTCCCGAGCGCTCCTCCAGGCCTCCTCAAGCCACTGGGGGCGCAATGGGAGACCGGTGCAGCCGACGAAGAACGGCGCATCGACGGCTGCGCACACGAAAGACCTCAGATGCTCCTGAAGGACCTGCATGGCGCTCGGCGGCATGTGCACCGTCCTCACGCCAGCACCCGACTTCGGCGGGCCCACGATGACGGCACCGTTGCGCCGCTCCCCCAGCGACCGCTCGACCGGGACCGTGCCGGCGGCCACGTCGAGGTCGTCCCTCCGTAGCCCCAACACCTCGCCCCGGCGGAGGGTGCCCCACGCTGCCAACACGACGGCGGCTCGCAGCTTGGCCGGCATTGCCCGCATGAGGGCCTCGACCTCGGCGACGGTCGGTATCTGGCGCTCCTTCGAGCGGTCGCGCCGGCTCCCCGGATGCGGCACGGGGTGCGGGCGACCATCTGGTCCGTCACCGCTGTGTTGAAGATGGCCCACAGGAGCCGGTAGGCGGACGTGGCGGCGCCGGGAGTGCGGGCCGACGTGAGGGCGTACCAGGAGCGGACCTGCCCAGCGCTGACCCGAGCGAGCTCCATATCGCCGAAAGCGGGACCGAGATGGTTGGCGATGAGCGAGGCGTACTGGTCCCGGCTGAGGGGCCTCAGGTCGGTCCGTTGCGCCAGCCACTCCTGTGCGTAGTCCCCGAACAGGCAGCGACCGAGACGTTCAGGACGAAGGAGGACGGCCAGCTGTTTCTCACGCTCCGAACCATCCGAGAGGATCGGTGAGGGGGTCAGAGATTCTGTGCATTGGCTCCAGAGAGCATCCAGGCCGGCCGCTCGGCGGCCGGCCACTGCAATTGTGGACCTTCGTTGGAACTCCCGGCGCAGCCGTCAAGGGTCCGCTCCGCCGGCCTCCGGCCGCCCCTGACTGCTGCTTGTGGTGGCGTTCCGACCCTGCCCCATACCGGCACGATTGGGACACCCACCTGAGGCGTCGGAACAGCCCGTGCGGATCGCTATGCCATCGCTTGCTCGCCGGTTGATGCGTGAGGATCCGACGGTGAGGCAGCGCGCCTCCACATCAGAGCGAATAGAAGAACCGTCACGATGCCAATGGTATTGAGGATCGTGATCGACACCGTGACCAGCGGATCGGCTCGAAAGGGGAAGATCATCATCAGGAGCATGGGGGCGATGTTGCGCACCGCCGTGGTCACCTCGGTCGCATGCCTGATCCCCACGTCTTTGACTCGAAGGCCGGAAACGAGCAGGTAAGCACACCCGAGGCCGATGAACGGTCCGGCAATGGCAGCGATGTAGCTGTACGTGCCCCATTCCTTCACGAACAGGCTCCAATACGCAAACAGCGTGAAGTTGAGATTGAAGAGGAGACACAGGATCGAGATTCGGACAACCCACTGCTGCGTTGGCGGCGTCAGGTCGGGCCACCAGAGCCTGAAGGCGCACCCGAGGACCAGTGGCAGGGCCAAGAAGAGCAACAGTGGCCAAGCAACACTCCACACAGAGATCGTGAGACTTGAGTCAACCGCATGGACGGCGGGGGGCAGTCCTATCGGGAGGGCGATGATCGTCACGACAGTCAAGACCACCAACAGCGTGGTGGAGATGCTGACATTCGCCTTGGCCAAGTTCGCCAGGAGCGGAGCGAAAGGCATCCCTGCACACAGGGCTGCGACACAGAACCCGACTTTGATCTCTCCGGGAATCGACGACGCCACCGTCAGCAGATAGCCGATGAACAGGAGCGGGATTACGACGAAGTTAGCCACCAACGCCCACACGGCAATCTTCCAATGGGCGAGGGCCAGGGCTAGTTGCTTGCCGACCTCAAGCCTGAGGCCCAGACCGAACGCGTTCAAGATCACGAAGAGCAACCCAAACCCGTTGATCAGCATGCTCGAACTGGACTGAGTTGACATATCGCTCCCGTGTCACGAGCAGCAGACCTCTGATGCTATCCAGGTTGCGCCAATCCGGCTTGAGGTGTCCCCGTTCGCCGGGATGGGGTCGCAGCCAGCCATGCGCCATACGATGGTTTCGTGCGGATTGTGCTGCTGGTCGTGGGAGCGATGCTGATCCTGCTTGGATTCGGCTTGGCGTTCACGATCTTCAGTTTGATTTCTATCTTGCTCGGGATCGTGGCGATTGCGTTCGGCGTATTGCGCGTCTAACCCATGACAACTCTGCCCCAGTTCGCCGGTCCAGTGCGGCCAGGCGGCACTTCGGAGGCAGTCTCATGCCCTCAAATCGGGCGTTAGCCTGCAAGAAGATCGAGTCATCCAAAGGCAGACCAATGATTGACCTCAAGCCAGCGTGCGACCAGATGATCCGTGTGGTCTCGGGCATTGCGACTGAGCAGCTTGCAGCTCCCACCCCGTGTACCGAATACACCGTCGGCGAACTCATCGACCATGTGGACCTGGTGACCCAGGGGGCAATGGCGCTCGCTCTGGGCATATCGCTTCCCAGCACTGGCTACTCACACCTCGAACCAGACTGGCAGGACGCGGTCATCGAGCATTTGCAGGCGCTGGGTGAGGCATGGGACGACCCGGCGGTATGGGCGGGCAGCGGCAACGTACCGGCATCGGACCTGTCCAATACGACGTGGGGCAAGATCACCCTGACGGAGTTGGTCGTGCACGATTGGGATTTAGCCAAGGCCACCGGCCAACCCTTCGACCTTGGAGGGGAGGAGGGATGGGTGTTAGAGTTGTTATTTTTTTTTTTTTTTTTATTGTTTTTTTTGTTTGTTTTAATATTTTATTGTTTATTTTGTATATTTTTTTTTTTTGTTTTTTTTTGTTTTTTTTTATTTTTTTTTTTTTTTGTTTATTTTATATATTGGGTAGAGTAAGAAGAGATAGAGAAAGATAAGAGTAAGAGAATGAGTAAAGAGGATAAGAAAAGTATAGATGAGTTATATAAGTATTTATGTGAGTTTTGATGTTTTATTTTGTTTTTTAAGATTTTATTTTTTTTTTTTGTGTTGTAGATATATTGTTTTAAGTTGTATTGTGTTATATAGATGTTTATATTGAGTATTTAGAGTTAGAGATGATTTGTATGTTATTGTATTTAGATTTTTATATTTATTATGATGTAAAATATAGGTTTTTGAGTATATGAGTTGTTTATGATGATTTATTGGATGAATATATTAGTAGTATATATGAGTATAATTATGATGTTTATGTGTTGTGTTAGTTTTGTTGATAGTTGTGATTTGATGATGAGATGATGAGATGATATTAGTTGTGTTGTTTTTTGAAGTTTTTTGTTTTTTATTTTTTTTGTTTTTTTTTGTTAATTTTTTTTTTGTTTTTTTTGATGTGTTTTTGTGTTTTTTTGTTTTGTTTTTTGGCCATAATAAGTTGATGTTATTAATTGTTTGTGATTAGATGATATTAATTATGTTTGTATTTGTTTATTTTTTTGTTATATTAGTTTTATAAATGATGATTTTGATTGGAGAATAGTGGGTTGGAGAGTGTATAAGAGGATATGAATGGATTTGGTGTTTGTTGTGTTGGAGATGGTTATATTTTATTGGTGAGAAGAGGATTTGTATGGATTAGTGTATGATTATGATGGTGGTGTGTAATATTTAGATATGTGTTATGAGGAGTGATTAGATGATGAATATGTGGTGATGTTGGTTGGGTATAAGGGTGATAGTTATGATTATGTTTTTGATGAGATTGTTTATGGGTTTTATTAGATTGAGTTGATTTATTGTTAAGGGTTTTGGAGAATTTTTGAATAGGTTGAGTTGGTTATGGTGGTTTGGGTTAGTTGGTGGAACGAGAGGCGATTATAAGAGGTTTGTGGCTACGTGTCGCTGGCGGAGTTCGAGGGGAGCTACTACAGTCGATTAGGAGAGGTTAGCTCGGCTGCGTAAGATTTAAAAACCTATCAGAGCGGACGCTGCAGGCGTGCTTTGACCATGTGGCTATGTTCGTTCCCAACGCTCCACTACCGGACCTATGGGGCCCTCCGGTAGAACTTCCGCCCGATGCCGCACTTCTCGACCGCATCGTGGCGATTACCGGCCGCGTCCCCTAACGCCAATCGGGACGGGTGCAGCCCGAGCGACACGAGTGGACCAGGTCCGAGCGGGACCCTGCGCAGGCAGTGCGGGGTCGAGCACCCCGAACTGAGTTCGAGGAGAATGTTGTGATGAGTGCCGGTGCCAAGGACCTAGACGTTGGGTTCAGTTGGCGAGGTGACGTCGGGACGGTCCACGTTGAATACGTTCCGAACAGCGATCCTGAGTTCTACGGATGTTGGTGGCCGGTCGCGGAAGGCTTTCCGGTCTGCACCGCGACCGTCGATTACCCGACTCTGGGCTACCGCTCAATGTTCGGATGGGTGCAGGTCGTTCGCTCCACGGACAACGAATCTGGCGGTTCGCGATTTGAGCTGGACCCGTTCGGACTTTTCGGCGATGCACCTTCGCCTTACTGCTGGTACGGGCAGCGCCCGACCCTCTTCGACGCTCCGTCACGTTCGGTCAGACAACCCCTTGAATGGGTGGCGCACAGCTTTCTGGCCACCACGCCCCTGGACGAGGTCGCTCAGTTGAAGGCTCGGCGTGTCGTACCTCTTGTGGGATTCTCCTGGGGCTTCACAGACACGGGCAGCAGCGTGACCCTCGGCGACATCGAGGTGCTCACGGACCGTGACTGGACGATGCATCTCGACGTTCTTCGACAGGGGTACCCGATGTGGGTCTTCTCAGAGGGAACCGAGAGGTAGCAACGGCGCTGAGTCACCAGTCCGTCTTGAAGCCAGGGTGCCCCAGTTCGCCGGTCCTGGGCGCACCCTGCGGCCTTCGGGGGCAGCGGCTAGGTGGGGTCTCTGAGTCAATAGGCGTAGGATTGGCTCTAAGGGCATCGAAAGGCGACCAGCTACGCTTCAGGTGTGGCGCCCGACCGCCAATTCGCCGACAGCACTTCCGTATCCGGCGCTTCAACTGATCTTGTGACATCTTCTGGGGATCCAGATATCCAAGCGCAAGTCCGCGACCCTGCGCGAAGACGAAAGCGGAGGCGGGGACTCAGTCGCCGGGGCAGACTCGTGCGCGCATTAATCGTGGCACCTCTCGTCGTCGTGCTGTTATGGGCGACCGTTTCCTATACGGTCTGGATGCTGCGGCCCACGAGCCTCTCATGGAAAGTGAATAGCGTTGAATGGGTGAGGTACAACGTCCCCTTCGGTATAGGCAACTGGGTCGCCGACCACGTCGAGCAGGTTTACTACAGCAACCAAGCGCCCAAAAAGGGCGGGCCACAGCTGAAGAGCCTACCGAAGGTGGGGGTAAAGCACACCACGGCCCCAGCGGCGACAGCATGGCCGCCGGCGATCACTCCGATATTCTCCAACCCGCTTCCCGGCGAGGGTGTCTGGCAGCCGACCGGACCATCGATCGATGGTGCTGCACCCGTTTTGGTAACGACGTATCGTCCTGACCCCAACTACCCACAGATCGTGGCCTACGTCGCCTGGTTCGACCACACACGTACCGAGCTCGCGTATTACCCGGGCCGCTATGAGCCGCCGAATGCAGCCGTGCGCGGGCCAACGATGGTCCCATACAGCCAGCGTTCTCGTCTCCTTGCGACCTTCAACGGCGGCTTCACCTATGTCGATGGCGACAACGGGTCAGCCGATAACGGCCAAACGAACGAGCCGCTGAAGGACGGCAACGCGACGCTCATTGGATATACGGATGGTCGCGTCGACATCGTGGATTGGAGCGGGGGACCGAACCCAGGCCCGGGCGTCGCATGGGCCCGACAGAGCCTGGCTCCGATCGTCTGGAACAGTCAGCTGAATCCCACGTTGGACACTAATCCGGATAGCCCGCAGTGGGGATACACGCTCGGTGGCGTGACCCAAGTTTGGCGCACTGGCGTTGGCATCGATGCTCGAGGCAACCTCATTTACGTCGCCGCGAATTATCAGACAGTAGTCAGCATCGCGCAGATCCTTCAGCACGTCGGAGCGGTGCGGGCGATGGAGTTCGACATCAATCCCGAATGGCACACGCTCAACACCTACAACCCCCCGGGCCTCAACCCCACGATGGTTGGGCCCAACCCGAATCAGTCGCCCGACCGCTACCTCGTCCCCGATGACCGTGACTTCTTTGCGGTTTACCGACCGGTTCCCGGCCCGGTGACTGTCCCGTTCGGGTAAGGATGGCTCGCCTGCGACCATTTACATCGCGTTCGTCTGTATCAGGCTTTCAATTCCCATGCCAAAGTAGCCACGTAGATTGATACTCCTCTGAGGGTCCACCGCTTCATTGCTGGTCCTACATAGCTTCGGGAGTGGTGGCGGGTGCCGCCTGCTCCAAGATCCTTGAGATTTCTCAAGCTTCGTGCGCGATCCGTGCGCGAGGGAACGGAAAACAGCGGTCCTCGGCGGTCGCGGGTGGTCAGCAAAACGGGTATCTGAACTGGCCCTTTGTCGAAATCTCCTCGTCCTCGAAATCGCTTCTTTCGATTCCGTAGGTTTCGGGTTCGAATCCCGAGGGGCGCACTTTCTGGTCTATTCCCCATAGGCCGAGCCAGCGTTGTAAGAGTTTGGTCGTGAGCTACCAGGAGGTAGTCCATGCCCAAGCGTTATGCACGAGAGTTTCGGCGGGCCGTCTTCGCCCGACTCGTGGCCGGCGAGAGGGTGAGCTCGCTGTCCAAAGAGCTCGGGGTGTCAGAGGCGACCCCTTACCTGCGGAAGCGCCAGGCGCTCATCGATGCCGGCCGGGCCGAGGGTGTCAAGAGCTTCGAAGCCGACGAGCTGGCCCAGGCGCACAGGACCATCGCTGAGCTCGGAGCCGAGCTCGAGGCGGTCAAGGCTGCGGTCGCCCTGAGCACTTCTCTCCACACTCAGGACCAGCCGCCGGGCCGCCAGAATCGAGCTCGTCAGAAACGAAGCTGACCGCAGGATCGTGGTCGCCTCTGGGTGGGCGATGTGTCAGGACAAACACTGGCCTGACCTTATCGAACAGGACTCTCACCCCAGAGTGGTCGCTGCAATCATGACAGATGCGAGCGCGGTGAGACTCAGGGGTATCCCGTCCGCCGTTTCGAGGCGGTTTGGTCGCTTTCCCTGCCGTGAGCCACGGACCTCCTGGGCATCGGCGGTGCAGAGCTGCCAAGCGCGTGATCGGGCGGCCCGCGACAATGGAGCGTGCTCTTGTCCGGCCGGATGAAGCGTTCATGGGCCGCCGTGTCGGTCGTGCTCGGCAGCACTGCAGTGGCCGCTGTGGCAACGCTCGCCGCGACGTCCGGCTCCACTCCCCCCAAGGCCTCGAGTGGCTGGGGCCGTGTCGCTATCTCGGCGTCCTCGCGCCTTGTGAGACCGGCACTCGCTTCGCCGCGGCCAAGACGACGGCGGGCGCACCCGGCCACACAGCCTGCGCCCACCACCACCACGGTGCCAACGACTTCCAGCCCGGTCGCGCTCGCCGGGTGCCCCGTGCCCCCGCACCCGCCACTCCCGCCCTCACCGCCGCCGTGGCACCCAGCGGTCCTCGTGACGTCTCTTCCGCCGGTCACGGCGCCGGCGCCGTGGACCTCTCACGTGGCGGCGCTCACCGGGAAAGGCATGTGGATCTGGGAGTGGGACAGCACTGACGGTGGCGACGCCGACGAGATCGTGCAGCAGGCCGTTTCGGCGGGGCTGCACCAGCTGTGGGTCCGGGTGGGTGACTCGATGAACGGCTTCTACGGCACCGAGGAGCTCGACTCGCTCGTGCCCGTCGCCCATGCCCACGGCCTTGCCGTGATCGCGTGGGGTTTCCCGTACCTGTGGGACCCCGTCGGCGACGCCCAGTGGACCGCGCAGATCCTCGACTGGCGCTCCCCTGACGGCCAGCAGGTCGACGGCTACAGCGCCGACATCGAGGAGGCGACCGAGGGTGTCATGCTGAGCGCACAGCGGGCGGCGGTGTACCTCGAGCTTGTTCGGCAAGCCGCCGGCAGTCGGCTGGTCGTGGCCACCGTCTACCCTCCGACCGATGCCAACTGGGACGGTGGCTACCCCTACCAGGCGATGGCGCCATACGTCGATGCCTTCGCCCCGATGGTCTACTGGGAGTGCACCGATCCCGGGACCGACGCTGCGCTCGACGTCACTCGCCTCTCGACGCTCCGACCCGTGCACGTCATCGGACAGGCCTTCAACTTCGGCGGCGTCGGCGGTCGGACCGTCTCACCGAGCGGAGCGGAGATCACCGAGTTCTTGAGCGCCAGCCGGCGGGCGGGCGCGCTCGGCGCGTCGTTCTGGGTCTGGCAGGAGGCCACGTTGGAGGAGTGGGCCGCCCTGTCCGGCTTCCCCTGGAGCTCGGTTGGGATTCGGCCGATGCCGCCACGGGACAACCCAAAGAGATCCCGACCCTGATCGCTGGTCAAGGATTGCGGCTGATGCGATGTGGCTGGTTGGAGCATCCCGAAGCCGGGACAGGTACGCCCGGACGGACGCAGAGGCCCCCGTTTGCGGTGGGCGAACCCCTGTGATTGACCGATGGCGGCGGGCTGTTCTCAATGGGGATCGAACAGCGCCAGCTCCTCGTCGTCGGGCACCTCGAACTGAGCGAACCATGCCTCGAGATCGGGCCAGGTCATCGGTGGGATCTCCAACTGTCGGGTGCTCACGCGCCTCCAGAGCTCGTCGATTTCCACGTCGAGATACCACAGCTCGACGGCTGCCCCGAATTCGCGTCCTCCGATCCGTAGGGTGTCTCTTTCGACCTTGGCCCAGGTTCCCCATTCGATGACTACGGTGACACCTTGCCTCAGAAGATCTCGCGAGATCTGCCATTGCAGTGCCTCGATCCTCGCCCGGATTTCCCGATCCCACAGGTTGATCCCTAGGGTCTCCATCCACTCGTCAGGGTTCATCCGCACGGCGGCGCCGTCGGAACTGAGGCGCTTGGCCAGGGTGGTCTTGCCGCTTCCGGGCAATCCGCACACGATCACGAGCCGTCCCCGCTGATTCGATGACGGTCTGCCGGAACTCGAGTGCTGCATCCTCCTATCGTGCCGGATCGCTCAATCCACGCAGACGAGCCATTGTTTCTCGAACCGGTCTGCCCGATACCGCCGGGCCGGGGTCCCGTCGGCGGGTAATCGGCGTCCGGTTTGGATGCGCCACCCGACTTCAGGGGTAGGTCGGCAACGGTCCGCCCGGTCACGACTCGAATCGAACAGGTGGCAGCCCGCAGCTGAGTACGGCGAGCCGAGAATGAGTTCAAGCCGTTGGCGGTCACGGACGATGTTTCAAACATGGATCTCGCAAAAGTCGACTCGGGCACAGAAATCTTGGGCCAAATCTCGAGCACCCTATGGCGGAAGACAGTGCTGGCTAGTTGCGTCCTGGCTGGCTGTCTCGCATTGATCGCGGTGTTAGCCGTCTTCTAAGCCGAGTCACCGGCCATCGAATCGCCGCCCTGAATAACCTCCAATTAGACGTTCGCGCTTCGGGCCAGGTTGCTGCAACCGAGCACTTGACTCTGGTGATCGAGAGTGTGCCGTTCGCCGGGACTCGGGGATACGGTGCGCCCTTCTTGGCACCAGGTCTCCGGCCATCCCGATCGGTCTACTGTCGGTCTGTGCTGAGGCTCGCAGGGGACGAGATCCTGCTTCGGGACTTCCTCCCGCAAGACCAGAAACCGTTCCTCGCGCTCGAGTCAGACGAAGCGATGTTCACGTACATGAAGTTCCGGATAGATCGAGGTTCGGCTGAATCGGTCCTGCCACGGTTGATCGAGGAGCTGCAGCTCGATACCAGACCCAGCTACAACCTGGTCGTTGAAGACGCCAAGGGGTTCTCTGGCTGGGCCGGAATCGACAGCATCGAAGAAACCGACAGCGCCCAGTTGGGCTGGCACCTCCGCTCGGACCGCTGGGGACGCGGTTACGCGACCGAGGCCACCCGGCTCTTGCTCGACTTCGGCTTCGCCGTACTGCATAGAGCCACGATGTGGGCAACCGCTGACCCAGAAAACCTGGCGTCCCTCCGGGTGTTGGAGAAGTCCGGCCTCAACAGTCGAGGACTGACGAGTCCTGTACATACGTGGAGGGGAACGCGTCCCCGGGTGTTGTTCACAATCGAAGCCGAACAGTGGCGCACGCGGCTCGGAGCGCCGGGAAGGTCCGAAGGTTGTTAGGCAGGCCACCCTGAGGCGCTGACACCGAGCAGATCCAAGGTGAGCCAGAACGCCGGTTCCGGGCGGCGAGAACGGCGGCCATACCGGAAAGCCTCAGAGAATCGAGCTGTCATGAGAAAGTGTTTTCGATGCATCATCCAGCAGGTCGCCTGAGCTACTCTCGATAGCGGCCGAACACCAAAGGAGAAACGAATGCGTCCAGCGTCGATGTCCATCAAGAAAGGAGAAATCACTTATCGAGAGGACCTGACGCGTTATGCAATCGTTGAACCTAGGGATTTTGGCACATGTCGACGCCGGTAAGACCAGCCTGACCGAGCGGTTGCTTCATGCAGCTGGAGTAATAGACCACCTCGGAAGTGTCGACAAGGGCGATACGCAGACCGACACCCTTGCCCTCGAACGGCGGCGCGGGATCACGATCAAGTCAGCGGTGGCGTCGTTCTCTATTGCTGATGACCTCGCTGTCAACCTGATCGACACACCCGGTCACCCTGACTTCATCGCCGAGGTCGAGCGTGTACTAAGGGTTCTCGATGGCGCGGTACTCGTCCTGTCCGCAATTGAAGGAGTCCAACCTCAGACGCGCGTGTTGATGCGCGCGCTTAAGCGACTTCGAATCCCAACCCTGCTTTTCGCGAACAAGATCGACCGTGCGGGCGCGCGTGAGGGGTCCTTACTGCGGGAGATCTCCGAGATACTCGGGCTGGCCATCATCCCGATGGGGTCCACGTCTGCACTCGGCTCCCTGGCCGCCGATTTCAAACCCTGGGCCGCGGACGACGCTGAAAATAGGTCCATGCTCGTCGAAGTGCTCGCGGAGCACGATGAGCAAACTCTAACCAGCTACATCGAAGAGGAAGGTCGACTTCCGCTTGAAGGACTTCTGGAGCAACTAAGGACTCAAACGGAGCATGGTCTCGTGCAACCGGTATTCTTCGGGTCGGCACGTACGGGAGCCGGTATCAATTTATTGATGTCCGGAATCGCTGGTCTGCTTCCCCCCAACGCCAGCGGCGATCCCGAAGCTCAAACGTCCGGCACGGTCTTCAAGATCGAGCGTGGAACGGTTAGGGAAAAGATCGCTTACGTGCGGCTGTTCTCAGGCACTGTGCGAACCCGCGATCGGCTCGTCTACGGCCAAAGGCACGAGGACAAAGTCACCGCTATCGCCACTTTTCATCGTCAGTTCGACCAAGCAAGAACGTCCGTCTCGGCTGGCAACATCGCGAGGATCTGGGGTCTGCATCACGTCCAGATCGGTGATCGGATCGGACAAGTGGGAACGGACGAATCAGACCAACAGTTCGCCCCGCCAACGATGGAATCGGTTGTCGAAGCCCGAGACCCCGCCGAACGTGCCCGATTGCGAGCCGCGCTTGGAGAACTGGCTGAGCAGGACCCATTCATCAAGGTACGACAAGACGACAATCTCAACGAGATATCCGTGTTGCTCTATGGGGAGGTCCAGAAGGAGGTCATCCAGTCCACACTCGCGGACGACTATGGGATAGAAGCAGGATTCCGCGAGACGACGACGATCTGTATAGAACGTCCGGTGCGGAGTGGCGATGCTGTCGAGCTCCTTACTTCCGACGCGAATCCGTACATGGCCACGCTCGGGTTCCGGATAGAGCCGGGGCCTGTTGCATCCGGCGTACAGTTCTTACTCGATGTTGATCAACGGTCGGTGCCGCTGTACATCTACAAGACGGAAGGCCGCTTCATCGACCAAATGACGCGGTACATCCGCCTCACCCTTGGGCGAGGCCTGTATGGATGGGAGATCACCGATTGCGTTGTGACGCTTACAAAGTGCGATTACTACATCGGAGACGGACCGACGAAACCAAACGTCCCGATGGCGCGCGCAACGAGCACCGATTTTCGCAAGCTCACTCAACTGGTTCTTTCGCAGGCCCTCGGGCAAGCTGGCACCTGCGTCTGCGAACCGATGTTACGGCTCACCATCGAGTTGCCTTCGAGTACCGTCGGCGGTCTCCTCAATGCGGTAGCTCAACTCGGTGGTCTCGTTGAGCAGACTTGGCCGCGGGGCAACTTCTCGACGGTAGAAGCGAGGATGCCAGCGGACCGTTCGCGTGACCTTCAGGGACAGTTGCCAGGCCTGACAGGCGGCGAGGGCAATGTCGAATCGATCTTCGACGGCTATCAGCCCATGCGGGGCAAGCCGACTATGCGGTCCTCGACTTCGGGGAGGAGCGGACCGTCACGACCATGAGGCAGCCCCACGACGGCGAACATCGTGATCCCCCTGTCGGCCGCTCAACGGGTCGCCACCTGATGTCGAGGAGTTTGCCTCATGAATGAACACCACGCCAAGATGCACAAGGACGAGGTCAGCGTCACTGATGCGACGGTGCGCCTTCTGCTCTCATCACAGTTTCCCCAATGGTCGGAGAAGTCGCTGGAACGGTTGCCTGACTCAGGAACTGATAGTGCCATCTACCGGCTCGACGGCGACACGGGCATTCGCTTGCCCCGTATTCATTGGGCAGTTGCCCAGGTAGACAAGGAGTTCGACTGGCTAGGGCAGCTGGCACCTCACCTGCCTGTCGACATTCCTGTCCCACTTGCAAAAGGTGAACCCGATGGTGGCTACCCGTACCCTTGGCTGGTCTACCGATGGGTGAATGGCACGAGCTTGGACCAGACCAACCAGCCGACGATCGATCTTGCACGTCAGATCGCTGAGTTTGTTCTCGCTCTTGAGCAGATCCCCACGGAAGGAGGGCCGAAGCCTGGAAACAGAGGCCTGCCCATAGCAGATCGGGACAGAGCGACCCGAGTAGGCATTGAACAACTAGGCAACACCATCGACTCTAAGCGGGCACTGTCAGTTTGGCAGCAGGCTCTCGACGCTGGGCCGTGGAACGGACCACCGGTCTGGGTTCACGGTGATCTCCTGCCCGGCAACATCCTCATCAACAACGGGAAGCTGTCGGGCGTGATCGATTGGTCCGGGCTCGGTGTCGGAGATCCAGCGTGCGACGGGATGTTGGCATGGGCGCTGCCGCCTGATGTACGAGAGGTCTTTCGTCAGACTCTTGGCTTTGATGATGCAACCTGGGCTCGAGCCCGGGGCTGGGTGGTCGAGCAGACGATCTTGTACATCCCGTATTACCAACACAGTCTTCCCGAGGCCGTCGACGACGCCATACGTCGCCTTGCTGTGGCTCTGGAGGGTTGAATATGGCCCATTCGCTACTGTCAGTTGTAGCTATGCAATCCTGGGCGGCATGCTCGGAGCCAGAGTGTCCACGTTCGGCGAGACGGGGTGCCACCCGCCAGCCGAGGCTGCGGGATGACCGCGTGCTCATGGTACGAGAGCGTGGTCCCGTTGCGGAGGGACGTCACCTGGGTCAGGAGTACTGGACCCTGCCTAGAGGCGGGACACCCGCCAGGCGAGAGCCCCGATCATGCCGTCCTCTTAGAGAACACCGCCCCTCGATCTGGATGCTCACATCGCCGCGCACACCGAAATAGGCCGACCGGACTGTACCGACAAACCACGCAATGACAACACTGGGTCGGAGCCAAACGTCCGAGCGGAAGCTCGGCCGCTGACTACGAGAGGTTGTGTGCGCGGGCGCCCATTACATCAATATCCAGATCAACCAACCGATCAGTAACCACGGAGTAACGATCAGAGAAACCGCCAGCGCCGCGCCCACGGCATCCGGCAGTTCCGACCGAGGAGCCTCGTCGTACGGGCCAAAGAAAGACAACTGCTCATTCCTCCCGGCTCCCGACACGCACTCAGCTTGCCAGCCCAATCCAAATCGAACAACTACGCCACAATTCTTCAAGCTGAAATTCCGACCTTCAATTCGTGATGCGTTGCGCAGGTCCGTGCCTAGATCCACAATTACGTTGCGCACGCCGTCCTCCTGCCGCAATGACTCGTTGCACTCAGGCACGGGTCGATTCCGGTTTGAGGCAATCCAGTCGGTTTCAAGGGATACGACCGATTCGACGGGGACACGTTCGTAACAGACCCCGGTCTGACCTACACCGCTACCGCCCGCACTTGAGGGCTCGGTGACCGATTCCGATTTGAGCTGAACCCTCCTCGACAATCAGCTCTTGTTGATGTTGAGCGCAGCGATGAGCGAGATCTGGAAGAACGTCGAATCGATTGTTGGTGGCGGCGGAGTCGCACGGCTCAGCACGACCCACCGATCTGAGGGGGGTCACGAACCTGTCTGCTTCGAATCCATTTGATCTATGGGGTTGGCAGCCTTCTGTTGATAAGTGAGGGGAACTGAGATCATGGTCGGATCGTTGCGACGCACGTTCCTAGTCCGTCCCCATCCCCTTGGGCACACAGGCGACGCTGGGCACCCACATCTCGAGTCGGAAGGTAAAGGTTTTCGGAGTCACCCCCACTTGATGGGCTTTCCCGTTCCCGGGTGCCTCGGCCGGAATCCTCCGCCTCCTGGTTGGACAGGGATGGGCGTTTGCCGGTGACGAATCAGCCGGCGGTGATGATCTTGGGCCCTGCGTGGTTCTCTTTCATCCGCTCCGCGGTCAACCGGGACTCCAACGGCATACCGATCCCAATGGGCAGGTCTCCGTGCCCGTCGTTCCTCGACTGAGCGGCCTGCAGGCACTCCGGGCAATCGACCACCCAGCATTGGTGGTGCCTTCTGATCGTGGGGTGATGGGGAGTCCGCATCCGGTCCGACCTCCTATGCGACAGCCATATCAACGGACGCACAATACAGGCAGTTCACAGGGTATGCCCAGGTCTACCCCGAGCGCCGGGGACCGGATGCCCGAACCCGGCGACCTCATCATGGCGAGCCCGCATCCCGCACGCTGCTTCCCGATGCTGCCATGCAGGCAGCAGGCCACCCGCCACGAGGCGCCGGACTGGAACGGACTCTGGCGGGACGGCAAGGATCGCAGTTGGTACGTGTCGAAGCCTGTCGGGCGCACGGCCATAGATCACCAGCGGGGTTCCGCAGGTCCTCTGAACAGCCCCAGTCACCAGGCATCCAACCTCTGTGAGTGGGAGTCGAAGGCCGCCAGAAGGTCGCCCAGGCGCCCGAACGCCGCCTCGATATTGCCGGAAGGATGGGTCAGGGCCCGTTGGGCGGTAAGTGCGACCGCAGCGCACGTGTTCAACATGAGGGCAACGCGACTGCCGAGATCCTGATCGGGACAAGGATGCCCGATCATCCACGCTGTCGCTTCACTCGTGGCGGTCTCAAGCTCGTCGGCCGCCGCCAACATGGTGACTCGGTTCACGCTCATGGCCGCTGAGAACCGAGTCTTGGCAGCTGCCACCCGTCGCAGGGCGGCTGTCGCATTGATGAGCCAGTGTTGTGCGCTTTGTTCTGTATTCATGGTGATCGATTCATGGTGATCGCGATGAGCGTCGGACCGGAACCTTCGGGTCTCGCCACGACGCGACGGCCACTTTGCAACCCGCACCGAGCCTTGTGCGAATCGGGCGCCGCGACCGTCACATCGTCGCCAGGGTGTCGTCACACAGGCGCCAGTTCGGTCACGTAGCGATCTCCCGACCCCTCGCCTTTGCGAACGGCTTCACGTCCGACCAGGCCCACACCCGACCCGCCTTGAGTGTGACACGAGTACCGCTTTCGAGCGTCTACAGGTCGATCGCGCTCTGAACCGCAAACGGGGGCACCCTGCCTCAGGTGGCCATGACCGACCGGACAGGCCGCCGCTCGTGGCAAACGTCGGGCGCTTCCATCAATCCTTCTCATCGATTGATGCCGACCAAGCTTCCCGTCGCTCCACTACTCGACTTAGTCGAGTCGCCTCCCGAGTCTATTCGGCGGGGACCCGACACACGGAGGTGGTCGTCGGGACGCGACGTGGTGCGACCACGGGGTAACAAGGACCGTTGCGCCGACTGTGACGGTTCGGTAAACGGCCAAGCTCCTGACACAGCGCCGTCCTACGGTTCAGCCATGACCACTCCCGCCAAGGATCCGCGCCGGACCATGCAGGACGCCGTCGATGAGTTTCTCGAAGCGTGGAGAGGCAAGCACGATCCGATCGCCCTTGACGGTGCCGTGCTCAAGCTCGCCCCTGCCGCCCACGACCTCATGGATTGGCTCGATACTCACCCCGGGCCTGATACGCCCGAGCGCCGGTCCTACGTATTAGCTACGACCCGGTTCGCCGAGCTCGCGGACGTGCTCCTGGACGAGGACGTGGCCGTCAGCCAGGATGCGGTCAACGGCATCCTGGCTGACCTTGTGTCATTGCAGCGAGCGATCGGGCGCGGGTTCAACTAACACGCTCGCACTGGGCATTCCGCGGGGGTTGTTCTGTTGACACGTGGACAGTTATCTATACGCCCAGAAGTGCGACAGGGCTGGCACCCTGTCCCGGCGCACGGGGCACCCTCCACACCGACCTGATGCGTTATCGCCGAGTCTCTGTTCGCGTCGGTTCTAGGGCTTCCGGATGTCGTGAGCCTCGAAGATTATTGGGGGGCCGGAAAACTCGATTCCGGGTTCGGCGACCAAAGAAGCAGACGTGGTAGTCGAGTCCCGAGGGAGGCCAGTCCAACTTGGCCTTCTCCAACGCTTCCCAACTCTTGTCATACTGCCCGGCAGTCACGGATGACGCGGGGCCGAAGCGGACGATGATGGCTCATGGCGGATGCTTCCTCTTAGGATCGTGCTGAACTCTATAGAACGCCTGCAGCGGTTTGCTCTGTTGAGCAGGCCGGTCGGCGAGGGGCCGACTGTTGCTCACAGAGCCGACGTACTGGGGCATTTAGCCTGCCATCGCGCTGCAGGGCTGTCACACCAACGCCTTACACGCAGAGCCATCTATCCTTCTGCAAGCAAGGTTCGTGAAGTGCATGGAGAATCCAAGATGCCGCATTCGAAGTACGCTGCCTACCAGGCCGCCGACCCCTACTTCAATCTGGTTCGTGGGGCGCTAGGCGACCGCGTTGAGGGCGATCACTTCTTCGACATCGTCTCTGACGACGTGGTGTATGAGGTCCTCTACGAGTTTCCGGGTTGGTCTCGCATTATCCAGGGGCGGGCTGACCTAATGGCTCAGTTCAAGGGCTATGGCGACAACATTGAGCTTCAATCCGCCGACAATCTGATTACCCGCAAGACGGACGACGGTCGCGTGTTCATCATCGAATATGAAGTCCATGGGACGATCCTTGCGACAGGCGTGAAGTACGACAATCGATTCTGTTCCATCATCGAGATTGAAAGCCGGAAAATCGCGCACTGGAGGGACTACATGGACTCTCTCGCAGCCTGGAATGCATTGACGGCGCAGACTCGATAGCAGAGACTCGACCGACCACTCGATTCAGGGCCGTTGCCCACGGCTCATGGCGCAGTGCCAATCTCAACCGTTCCCGAAAGTGCAGGATCGTGTCACCTTCCCAGCGAACGGGGCACCCTTGGTCACCCAGCAGGGTCTGCCAGTTCTTCGACCTCGTAGCGCCTGCGAGCACATTCGATGGACTGGTCGGCCGTGGTTCCCCGGCCATAGTTCGGGCGCGAAAATCTACCCATTGCGGAAGGGCTATCCGCCTTCCGAGATAACGGCCGGTGACTCCCGAAGGAGGAATTACCGGGCGGGCGTCGCTGAGCCATCAGGGACGAGGTGACCCGGTGGTTTGTGCGCCAGCTCCGCGCGCGACACCGACGTCGTGCGCAACAATTCGGTGGCCCGTGTCGCCAGTTCGACGAGCGCAGCCACCATCTCGTTGACGACCCCGTCCTGTCGGGGAACCAAGGTCTCGCCGAAATCGCCGATCCCGCGCAGGCCCGGTGGCAGCTCGACCTGGACACCATGGGCCGATGGAAGGTTGACGGGGTTGTCGGGATGAAACCCGAGCCGTACCCGCTCGTCGGCAACGTGGTAACCGGCAAAGCGCCGGTGGAACAGCTCTCGCGCTTCGCCCAGCAGTTGCGCGTTCAGCCCTCCCACGATGATCCCCCGCAACGGCCCGGTCTGTTTACCTCGAACCGCGGGCCCGTACGGTTCGATGATGACGCCGCGGTCGGGATCAAACCAAAGGGCAAACCCGTCGCGCCCGAACCCGTGCAGCGAGATGGCGACCTCCACGTGCTCCAAGAACGCCCGCAAATGCGCCGAATGGTCGGGATCGTGCAATCGTGAGGTGAGGTGGACGCGCAGCCCAGAAGGCTGGACTATGGCGTAGTAGGAAGCTCCTGCTTGCGTGGCGGCCCGGCTGGCGATCTGCTCAGTGCCCCGGTCCTGCGATCCACCGTGCAGAGCCATGAAGCCAACGGGGGAACGCAGGGTGCATTCCTCCCTGATCCCGGGCATCCTCAGGAGTTCGGCCAGGTCCATCTCCCCAGGTTTGCACGCCTGGCCGGTTCCCATAAGGTTCTTTGTTGTGCGTGAAGTGAACCAGATCTAGTTTCTGATCTGGTCTTTCTCGGGCGCCCACGGCTTAATCTGCTCCGCAGATTCAAGAATCCAGCCCCCTCCTACGGTTACACCACCCGGTTTCCACTCCGTCCAACAGCGTCATGTAGTAGGGCGGTCGCCGATAAGTAGAGCAATCGAGGTGCCGTCGACAGACCCCACCAAGGGCCGTTGTTGTCACGCGGGAGCTGATGCCCCCACGCCGAGCCGAAGGGCATCGGAGATGACGTCAGCCATCCCGAACCCGGGATCGACCAGCTTCTGACCGTACTGGCTGACGTATGTCCTGCGCATCATGAGCGAGCGGTAGACCCCGGCGGCCCGGATGTCACCTGCGAGCTGTGCGCCGACCACTCGTCCGTCCCGCAGGTAGACCGAGCGCTGACTTCCGTCTCGTTGCCAGCGCAGTACCTCGTCGGGTTCGTCGATCGTGCCCATGGCGACGATCGGGACGCCGAGGTGTTTGAGGCTGTTCATGGCCTCCGCTCCCTGGTACCGCACGTCCCGTCCGAGCAGGGTGGCAGCGGCAATCGCTGCCTGCGCGACCGCATTTGGGAAGATGGCATGCACGTATCGCCGACCGGTCAACCAGTCGGCGGCTTCGGCCACGTCGCCGGCCGCCACGATGCCGGGAACCGACGTCGCGAGCCTGTCGTCGACGTGGATCCCCCAGTCGGTCACGATTCCCGAACCCTCCAAGAACTCCACGTGGGGTTTCACCCCGGTCGCCGCCACAATCAGGTCGGCCGACAACACCGTGCCGTCAGCCAGCCGGACCCCGGTCACGGGGCTTCCGACGAAGGCATCGGCCTGCACGCCGAGCCGGAGCGTGACACCTCGGTTGCTCAGGGCGTCTTCAGCCACCGTCGAGGTGATCGGGTCCAACACCCGCGGCATGACCCAGTTGCGGCGACCGACCACCGTCACGTCCACGCCCAGGTCGGCGAGGAGCAACGACAGCTCGACACCAATGAACCCGTTGCCCACAATCAGGGCGCTCGTCGCCTCGCCCCTTCGCACACGGCCCACGAGCTCGTCTGCGGTCCGGAGCGACTTGAAGTCCAGGACCCCCGGAAGGTCGGCCCCCTCCAGGGGTGCATGAAGCCGACTCCCCGACGCCACGACCAGCCCCTCGTATCCCACACGCTGCCCATCGGCCAGCACGACCTCGCGGTTGTCGGCGTCGATCCCCGTGACCTGAGTCTCACGGCGCTCGTCGATGCCCAGACGCGTCGCCACGTCCAGGCCCTTCCAATAGAGCGTTGCGTCGCGGCCCGTCAGATAGTGATCGGCCATCGCCGGAGGCGAATACGGAGCGAACGGCTCCACGGACAGGGCGACAACCGACCCATTCGGGTCAAGACGGCGCAGGGTCTCGGCTGCCGTGATGCCGGCCGGACCGGTGCCGATGACGACGGCGCGCATCAGCCCACCCTGGTCAGCGTCCGGCCGACGGGGCCGACGACCTCGGTCGACAGCCTCGCGACGGCCTCCGCGATCACGGAGCCCTCGAGGAGGCCCTCGACCGAGGGCTCTGACAGCAGCACCGCCTCGTCGTAGGGCACCGCCGTGACCGAACTGAACAAAGGATCGCCCAGGCGGCTCACGTAGTCCAACACCCGCTCGAGATCACTCTCCGACCTCGTCCGGTTGACGGCCAGGTGCACCGTCCCGATCCCCAGCTCATTGGCCAATGCGGCCGACGCGACACCGACCTGGACCGCGTTGAAGGTCGGCTCGACGACGACCACCACGGAATCGAAGCCGCGCGCCAGGGCCCGGCCGAAGTGCTCCACGCCGGCGTGGGTGTCCATGACCACCACGTCGTCACGGTGGAGGTGCATTCCGGCGACCGCGCTCGAGATCAGAGCGGTCTCGGGGCACAGACATCCTGCGCCCGCCTCCCGGATCCCGCCCATGACGACCAGGCGGACGCCATCGGGCGCCTCGACCGACAGTCTGTCGACGAGGTCGGAAGTGTTGGGATTGAGCACGAGGATCCCACCGGCCCCCTCCCCCGGGCGTGCACCCGTCTTCTCCTCGACGTAGTCGGCATTCTCCGCTACCGGGACGATGGAGATCGATTCGAGCAGGTCCATGCCGAGTGTCGCTGCGAGGTTGCGTTGCTCGTCGGCGTCCACGGCGACCACCCGCCGCCCAGATCGAGCCAGCTGGCGAGCCAAGAGGGCACTCAATGTCGACTTGCCCACGCCGCCCTTGCCGACAACGACGACCCTGATGCCACCCCCGTGGGCATGGTCCGGGGGCGAGCCCGGGGACGATTCGCCGTGTCCACCGCAGGTGTCGCACATGGCTCAGGCCCCGGCCTCGCTCCCGACCGGGACGGTGTGGGGAGACTCGTTGTCGTCGATCCCGAGCTGTTCGGGGTCCACGAACGGGAGCCCGAGACCCTCACGCTTGGCTTCGATGTGGCGGCGGATGAAGAGGGCTGCCTTGGCTGGGTCGGGCTCGACCACGAACTTCGCCCCCACGACACCGTCGAGCCCGTTGGCCAACAGGTCGACCACATGCGGGCTCCCGAACACCGGCGGTTGCACCCCGAGGACGGTCGTGACGCCCGAGGCCACGACGTAGGCCCCGATGGCGACGGCTTTCTCGGAGTACCACTCGGGTGCCGCACCGGCCACGGGCAGCTGGTCGATGTCGACGCCGAGGTAGTCGGCCAAGGCCGCCACGAGCACCATGATCCGGCTGTTGTCCACACAGCTCCCCACGTGCAGGACCGGTGGGATGCCCAGGCTCTCGCAGACCGCTCGCAGGCCCGGCCCAGCCATCGCTGCTGCTTCGGGGACCATGTGCCCTGACTTCCCGTTGGCCACCGCTGCGCAGCCGGTGACGAGCACCAGGATGTCGTTCTCAATGAGGCGACGGGTCAGCTCAATGTGCTCGAGATCCTGAGGGAGCTTGGGGTTGTTGCACCCGACGACTGCGACAGCACCCCTGATGGAACCGGCGGCGATGGCGTCGACGAGAGGCTTGGGAGTGCCGCCGAGGGCGCCGAGAATGGCTTCGACCGAGAACCCTCCCATCATCTTCACCGGCTGACCCGGGATGCGCACACGCTCGTGGTTCCGATCCGGATAAGCCTCGATCGCCATGCGCACGATCCGATCTGCGATCTCGGCTCCGCGCTCGGGGTCGAACGAAACGTGCGTGGCACCAGTGAACTTCGCCTTGTCCGAGGTCGAGATGATCTTCGTGTGGTAGCACTTCGCGACATCGACGATGGAAGGCATGATGCACTGGTAGTCGACCACCATGGCCTCGAGCGCTCCGGTGATGAGGACGAGCTCCTGCATCAGGTGGTTGCCCGCCATGGGCACGCCGCGCCGCATGAGCATTTCGTTGCCCGTGCAGCAGAGGCCGACGACGTTGATACCGGCTGCACCGACCGAGCGGGCCAGCGCGACGAGCTCGGGGTCCTGCGCCGCTGCGCAGATCACATCCGAGAGCAGGGGGTTGTGTCCGTGCATGGCGATGTTGACCTGGTCGGTCTTCAGGACGCCCAGGTTGACCTCTGACATCACCGGTTTTGGTGTGCCGAACATCACGTCCGAGAGCTCGGTCGCGATCATCGATCCGCCCCAGCCGTCAGCCAACCCCGTACGGAGCGCGTGCAGAAGGGTGTTGACGTAGTCGTTGTCCACACCCATGTGCGTGCGGTGGAGCATCTCGACGTTCTCCCGGTCGATGCCTCGCGGCGTGATGCCCAGCGACTCCCACTTCGTCCGTCGAGCCTCGGGCGCGCGCTTGACAAACGACAGGGATCCACGTCGGGTCCCGTAGTCCTCCTGGAGCACGTCCGCCAGATCGCTCGCCACCTCCTCGACCGTACGCTCCTCTGTTACCACCCCTACCTCAGCCGCGATACGGCGTAGCTTCTCCTCGTCGGTGATGCGATAGCCGGTGGTCTGGGCCCGAGCCAGGTGGCCGAAGGTCTCGAGGATGTCCCTGCCGTGATCGGAGTGCGACGAAGCTCCGGCCGCGATCGTCCGGCCCAGGTTGCGCGCCACGATGACGTCGGCGTCCGCACCGCACACGCCCTTCTGTGGGCCCTCGCCGAAGGGGTCGATCCGGCACGGACCCATCGCGCAGTTGCGACAACTCAGCCCGAGCGCGCAATAGCCACATTGCGGCTGCTGGGCGGCCAGGCGGTCCCATACCGTGGTGATGCCTTCGTCTCTGGCCCGGTCGATCATCGCCTGGGCGTCCTGATGGACCGTCAGGCTTCTCGCTCGGCCGTTCGTGCTGGTGCCGCTCATCGTTGTCCTCCCTCGTTCTCGATGTCCCCCGGATCTGCACCCGGGCCATGACCGTTTGCATTGTTCGAGGGGCGCCGATCCCGGGCCGCCGCTGCGCTCGCGGCGGCCACTTCGGCGGTGCCCCACGCGTGCCAGGGACCGAGGGGGTCGCCGGCGGGCACGGTGGCGATGGCACCCGCTGCGGCGAGTGCTGTCCCGGCCTCGCGAACCCGCCCTTCGGCCACAAGGTCGTTCAGATCCCCGAAGACGAGCGCGTCGACCTTGCACACCTCGACACACGCCGGCGTGTCGCCTCGGCTGACCCGATCGACACAACCATCGCACTTGACCGCGACGGCGACATCCGGACTCGGCCCTTCGGGCACCGGGTGGAACGTGAGCACGTCGAACGGGCACACCACTGCGCACATCGCGCACCCGATGCACTTCTTCTCGTCAATCAGGACCAGACCATGCTCTTCGTCCCGGTAGATCGCGGCGGTGGGACAGACCTGCAGGCACGGCGCGGGGTCGCAATGCCGACACCTGTTTGGAAAGGCGAACGTCGGCACGGGACCTGCTTGGACGTGCACACGCTTACGGGGCACCGGATCCTCCAGGAAGGCAAGGGATTCGTCCTTGGTTGCCGAGTGCTCGACGGCACATGCCAGCTCGCACTGGAGGCAGCCGATGCAACGTTCCGGATTGATGAACACGGTCTTCATGGCCAGTCCCGGCCCTCCTTCGCAAACGCTCCCTGTGCATCCAGGTTCACGCAAAGGAGGCCGCCCCAATAGAGCCGAAGGTCCTCGGTCGGGCAGGCCGGAGGACACGGAACTACGCCGGGCAGCCCTCGGGACTTTCGCGGGACGTCCGCATCCGTCGTGTGGTGACGACTGCAGCCGTCCCCAATGCAAAATCGAGATCTACAAGAGTTTCAGTCCCCTCGTAGGGGGCGCCGGGACCGTGGGGAAGAGCTCCCGATAGGCGTCCTGTGTGATGCGCTGCCTGACCGGAGCCGGCGCGTCATCGAAGAGCTCGTGCAGGGTCTTCTGAGTGTGGCCCCACGTACCCTCCATGTGCGGGTAGTCAGAGCCCCAGCAGATTTTGTCGTAGCCGAACTGCATCATCGTCCCCGTCGCCGTCTCGTCATGCTGGAACGACGTGTACACCTGGCCGTAGAGGATCTCCTTGGGCGGCCTGCTCAGCACAGGCTTCACCATCGTGGCGTGCTGGCGATAGGCCTCGTTCATGCGGTCCCCGAGTGAGGGAACCCACGACGAGCCGCCTTCGGCGATCAGGATCTTGAGGTCGGGGTGCCGGTCCAGAGCCCCGCACGCCACCAGCTTGGTGGCGACCCTCTGACCGCTGTAGGTCGTCTCGGTGTAGTTGAGGATCGCCCCGCCAGGACCCCGGAACTGAATTCCGATTTCGTCGTTGGTGAAGTCGAAGGCGTCGGTCCCGATGTGGAAGGCCAGGACCAGACCCAGCTCCTCGGCCGCCGCCCAGAAGGGTTCCCATACGTCGTTGTGGTTGTAGTCCTTCTGTCGGGGGTGCGGCGTCGTGGTCATAAAGACGGCCTTGAACCCCATGGCGGCAGCTCGGCGCATCTCGGCCACCCCGTCGTCCACGTCGAGCAGCGACACCTGGGCCGTGCACAGGAGCCGCGCCGACCTGTTCTGGATCTCGGCCATGGCGTAGTCGTTGGAGACCCTCATAGCCTCTCGCAAGAGGGCCGGATCGCGGAACGACGCGTTCCACATGCCGAGCGAGGGAAAGACGAGCTCGGCCCAGATTCCCTCCTCGTCATTGTCCGCGAGCCGCTGGAGCACGTCGTGGGCGCCCTTCGGCCGATTCGACGCCTCCATGAAGGCCTGCCGCCTTGGGTTCGGCAGCTTGCGCCGGATCTGCAGCCCGTCGATGTGGACGGTCTCGTACTGTCCATCAGGGTCCTTGACCGAGCGGGGCATGCGCTCTGCCAGGGCCGGCGGCAGCTCGCTCCGCCACAGATCCTCAGGCTCGAGCCAATGGGAATCGGCCGAGTTGGCCCAGATCTTCGTGTGTGCTGCCATGCTGAGGACCTCCTTGGGCATATGCAAATGCTATTTTCGTATTGAGTGCCCTGAGTTACATAGAGGCAAAAGTCACAACCTCAGCTGGCCGGGACGCAAGGTCGAAGCGGTTGTTCTCGAGGCCTCGAGCTAGTCGATCAAGTACAGCTCTGGGGCACTCCGTTCCAGCACCCGGGCTCACCCAGGGTGTGTCTCTTCCCGCTCCTCGACCGGGTCTGGCCGAGCAAGGCCAAGAGGGCGACCAGGCGGCGGCGACCGAGGCGGATCAGGGGAAGCTCGCCCCGGGCCACCAGCTCGTAGGCGAAGGCACGGGAGATCCCGAGCAGCTCGCCGGCGAGCTGCCCACGGACGCCACCTTGGGCTGTGGACCTCGGCAAGAACGTCCACATATTGAAATTTTTTTGAAGTCTTTGCGGCCTGCTCCGTGACGACCAGGGCGGTCAAGGGCGGCGAAGCCGAGGCGCCCGACTTGTCGACGCCCTTCCTCGAGGGCCCGGGAGTGATCCCTGATCACAATGGAGGTGGCCCGCCGGACACCGGCCGGCATGGATGCCGATTTCTGGGCTGACGACCCGGTCGCTCCTCCGCCTGTAGGGCGGCGGCGGGCCAGGGGCGATGTGGCACCGACAGGTGCGTGCGTGCGTCTCCACTCTTGGACGTCGCCCGACAGGTCCTGCGCGTTTTCGATTGGCCGTTCGTGCACAGGGACAAAGGGATGGTCTTGTGAGACGATGTCTTCTCGTTCACGGCAGGGAGGGAGTGAATGAGGGCGATCCGTCGAATCGTGCCATTGGGCGCGGTTGCCTTTGGCCTTCTGCTCTCCGCCATGGCGCTCCCATCGGTGGGCGCCCCGACCGTTGCCGCTGCGGCCGGCTCGAATTTGGTGGCAACCACGACAATGACCTTCGTCGACACCTCTCGCTCCACGCCCCCGTGGGACGGGATGCCGGGCAAACCCTCCCGGAACCTCGTGACGACGATCTGGTACCCGGCGCGGGCAGCCAGCTCGGTCGCGGCGGCGGGCGACGGTCCATACCCACTCATCGTCTTCGCCCACGGCCTGGGGGGCTCACCTCAGGGGTACCAGCAGTTGCTGACCGCCTGGGCGGCTGCGGGCTATGTGGTGGCCGCTCCCCTGTTCCCGCTGTCTAGTAGTCAGACACCCGGTGGTCCCGATGGTGGGGACATCGGCAACCAGCCTGGTGACATGAGCTTCGTCATCGACCACGTGCTCAGTGCCTCGGCCGCCCCGAACGGACCGCTGTCGGGCCTGGTCGATCCGAACGAGATCGGGGCCGCCGGCCACTCCAACGGCGCCATCACGACCTTGGGCCTCGTCGCCAACAGCTGCTGCCGTGACACCCGGGTCAAGGCAGCGGTCGTCATGGCAGGCACCACTGAGGGTCTCGGTCGTGGCTCCTACGAACTGGCCAAGGCCCCACCACTCCTGGTCGTGTCGGATGTTCACGATGGTCTGGTCCCCTATGCCGATGCTGTTGGGGTCTTCAACCAGGCACGGGGGCCAAAGGCGCTGCTTGCGCTCGATTGGGACAGTTCCTCTGACAGCACTGGTTCGACGGCCCACATGGCCTCGTCTGGGGTGGTCGGTCCGACGTCAGGTCCGGTCATCAAGTCAACGACGGACTTCTTCAATGCCTTCCTCAAGCACGAGCACGGTGCGTTGGAAGCCATCTCGCCAGACGGTCGCTCCTCCCTGTCAGCGGTGCACACCGCCTGGACTTCGGGCTCCCCAGCAACCTTGCCTGTCCCCAAGCAAGCGGCGGTCCACTTGCACGCCACGGTCGCTCCGAACACAGGCTTGCACGACGGCCAGGCCGTCACCGTTCGATGGAGTGGCTACACGCCGGGCAAGGTCGTCAATATCCTCGAGTGTTCCCAAGTGGATATCACCACGGCCAGCTCGGCCGGCTGCAGCTTCTCTCATGCAGCGATCCTGCACCCCGACCCCACGGGATCGGGCTCGGTGGCCCTCCACGTTGGCACCGGTGCAATCGGCAACGGAGTGTGCGACGCGGTGCATAGCTGTTACGTCATAGTGAACAATGCCAGCTCGACCAACCCCGCCGACACCAAGGCGCTCCCCATCCGCTTCGCCTCCTGACCCGAGTTACGCCAGGAGGCCGATTCGTCTACGTCGGTCTGAACCTTGGGCTGTTCGTAGATCACCGATGGGTCTGACTCACAGCGCCTCGAATCCACGCCAGGGTCCAGCGCAGTGCAGCCCTTCCCCATGCCGGACCGTCCCACCGTCCCGCCGGTAGGGGACGGCAGCCAACGCAGTGGGGTCCAATGCATCGGTCCTGCCTCCTCTTGGTGGTAGTCGTGAGGTTTGAGGCTCCTACTGGTCCTGGGGAACCACGTCGGCAATGCTCACAGTGACGGCGTCGGCTGCAGTCTCCTGCGGAATGGCAATCGGGTTATCGCCGTTGGCGAACACGACGATGGTCGCGTGATGTGACGGCGAATAGCCGACGTCATCGACGTACCCTTTGACCTCGCCGTTGTGTCCTATCGGTCGACCCAGGCTGAACAGACCGAGTCCATAGCAAACCGGAAATGAAGGAGCCGAGCCTTTTGGCGTTGGCAGTGGGGAGAAGCTGCCCTACGCGGGCCCGAACTGGAGCCGCTCGGCCTCGAGGGAGGGCGAGAGGAGCTCCCCGTTGCCGAAGGCCTGTGCCCAGACCGCCATATCGCTCACCGTAGATACCATGCCTCCCGCGGCGCCGAGATTAGACAGGTCGTAGAGCGGGACCGCCTCAGCGGAGCCGTCGCTGACGATGTAGCCGAGAGCGGAAGGGCTGGGAAGCTCGCTCGACGTGGAGTAGCTCGTCTGACCGAGGTGCAGGGGCTGGAGGATCTCCGGGTGATGAGGCTGCCCATGGTTTGCTCGGTGATGTCCTGGGCGATGATTCCGAGGGCTCGGTCCCACGAATGTCCACAGCCCCTACGCCGACTCGCCCCTGAGCCCGCCGATCCCCAACGACCCGTCATCGGTGCCGGCCGGGCCGCTCGGGACGGCCTCTTCCCCGGCAGCCGCCTGCCCACTCCCGGGGATGGTCGCCCCACCCACCCAGCCCGGCAAGGGAGGGGGGTCGTCGAGGAAGTCCGCCGTGGCCACGAAGAACAACGTGCCGGTCACCGCGATGGAAAAGTCGAGGATCCGGTCGTAGTTGCCGGGCGGGTCCCCGAGGAACATTCGCTGGAGCATCAGCTCGGTGACCGAGGGGGTTGCGGCATAGCCGATGAAGTACGTGCCGAACTCCGCGGCGCCCAACGAACCGAAGGGCATGTTCTCGCGCAGGATCTGACGCTGGGTGCCATCGGGCTCGATGATCGTGTTCAGCGCCACGTGCGAGTTGGAGGGCTTGACGTCGTCGTCCATCTCGACGTTGGAGAGCTTGGCCCGCCCGATCACCCGCTCCTGCTCCTCTACCGTCAGGGCCTCCCAGGCGGCCATGTCGTGCAGGTACTTCTGGACGATGACGTAGCTCCCGCCGGCAAACGGCGGATCCTCGGCCCCGATGGTCACGGCCGCCTCGGCGGCCGGCCCGGTCGGGTTCTCGGTCCCGTCGACAAAGCCGAGCAGGTCCCGTTCGTCGAAGTACCTGAACCCGTGGACCTCGTCGACCACTGTGGCGGCCCCGGCCAGCCGGCCGACAACCAGGGAGGCCAGCTCCCAGCACAGATCCATCGTTGCGGCCCGAATGTGGAACAAGACGTCACCCGGGGTGGCCACGGCCCGGTGCCGACCGCCGTCGAGGGGCTGGAACGAGTGCAACTCGGCCGGCCGAGGGCCGGCGAAGAGGCGATCCCACGCTTCCGCTCCCACCCCAGCCACGACGGCCAGCCCACCGTCTGGGGAACGGAAGCCGACCGTCCGGGCCAGTCCGGACAGGTCGGCGAGCAGGTCGTGGACCACCGACTCAGCGCCGTCGTCGATCGTCAACACGAGAACGACGGCGCTGGCCGTGAGCGGGGTGAGCACGGGCTGCGCCACCGGCGGCCCGGCGACGGCCGCAGAGCCCTGTGAGACGCTCGCCATAGACGTTCTCCTTTGTCTCCCTCCGCTTCCTCGAGCCAACCGCGGCCGCGGTGGCGGCCTAGGGTCGGTTCCGAACGAGCGTAGCGGTGGTACAGGGCCCTGTGGCAGAACTATCTGGTTAGTTGGGCCCGTCTGGAATCGGGGCTGGCCGTTGTCTGCTGACGATTGGGACACCCAGATGCCGTTCTTCCCGCACCAGGGCTACCGGGTGATTGCCCATGACCGGCGTGGGCACGGCCGCTCTTCGCAGACCGGGGATGGTCACGACATGGACCACTTCGCCGATCACCTGGCCGCACCGCACATCTCGATGTCCACGACGCCGTCCACGTCGGCCACCCGACCGGTGGTGGGGAGGTCGTTCGCTACATCGCCCGTCACGGCGAGAGCCGCGTCGCGAAGGCAGTCCTCATCAGCTCGGTCCCGCCGCTCATCGTGAAAACCGACGCCGACCCCGGTGGGCTACCCAAGAGCGTGTTCGACTGAGGGGCGCACTGCTTCGCTGTTCGGAGTCGGTTCTCGGGAGCATTTCGCCTTCTCTTGAACCGTCTCGGACGCGACTGGACGCGTGCAGGCTCTGGATCCCGCGACGTGTGTGGGTGGCGAAGGACCATTCGCTCACTGGACCAGCCACGCCTTCGGCGCTCCAGGTGCTCCTGACGGATTGAGTCACCACTCCGCGTGTCCGGTTCGCGGAGACCGAGATTCCCCAAGGTGGGTCCGAAACGATGCCGGCGATTGGTCGCCGGCAGCCATACCAGCCCAGGTCCGCCGACGAGTCTGCTGGTCCCCAATTGCCCTACGGGTGGTGTCTAAGGTGGCAGACGTGCGCCATCCGGCCATCCCGCTGGCCCTTGGTAGACCTTGCGTGATGTTGCGGTCCAGGGCACGGGATCTCCGTTTCCGAGGCGCCGTTGTACTGACGATCGTGGTCGTCTTGTCCGGTCTGGTCCCGGTACTGTCGACAGCGAATGCCTACTCGCTCGGAGCGAGCGACGGGGGTCTCATCAACCACGGGAACGCCGCCTTCTACGGCTCCACCGGCGGCCTGGCCCTCAACCGGCCCATCGTGGGGATGGCCGCCACCCCAGACGGCAAGGGCTACTGGCTCATGGCCTCCGACGGGGGCGTCTTCACCTACGGGGACGCCGCCTTCTACGGCTCCAGCGGCGGCCTGGCCCTCAACCGGCCGATCGTGGGGATGGCCGCCACCCCAGACGGCAAGGGCTACTGGCTCGTGGCCTCCGACGGGGGCGTCTTCACCTACGGGGACGCCGCCTTCTACGGCTCTACCGGCGGCCTGGCCCTCAACCGGCCCATCGTGGGGATGGCCGCCACCGCCGACGGCAAGGGCTACTGGCTCGTGGCCTCCGACGGGGGCGTCTTCACCTACGGGGACGCCGCCTTCTACGGCTCTACCGGCGGCCTGGCCCTCAACCGGCCCATCGTGGGGATGGCCGCCACCGCCGACGGCAAGGGGTACTGGCTCGTGGCCTCCGACGGGGGCGTCTTCACCTACGGGGACGCCGCCTTCTACGGCTCCACCGGTGGACTGGCCCTCAACCGGCCCATCGTGGGGATGGCCGCCACCGCAGACGGCAAGGGGTACTGGCTCGTGGCCTCCGACGGGGGCGTCTTCAACTACGGCGACGCCGCCTTCTACGGCTCTACCGGCGGTGTCAGCCTGAACAAGCCCATCGTGGGGATGGCCGCCACCCCCGACGGCGAGGGCTACTGGCTCGTGGCCTCTGACGGGGGCATCTTCAACTACGGGGGCACGTCGGCCCCCGCTGGCTATGCGGGCATGTCGGCTCCCGCCGGCTACACGAGCCAGCAGATGATCTTCGACGACCAGTTCTCCGGCACCAGCCTCGACACCACCAAGTGGAACTCGTTCATGGGGGCTCAAGGGATCGTCTGGAACAACAACGGCAGCCTCCCTTCGCCGTACTCCGGGCCGAACGCCACTGGCGACGGGAAAGAGGCCGCGATGTTCGGGCCATCGCAGGTCGCCGTCAACAACGGGCTGACACTGACGGCACAGCGCAACACCAACGGGTACGCGAACACCTTTCCATGGATCAGCGGTGTGGTCACAACCGAAGGAAAGTTCACCCTTCCGACGGGCGGCTGGTACGTCCAGGTGAAGGCCAAGATGCCCGACCAGTCGCAGGGCATGTGGCCCACCATATGGTTCCTGCCGGGAGTTTCCGGTACTCCGTCCAACGAGTTCGACGGCTACGAGGGAGGGCTGCTCGGAGACAGCCCTCCGAACCAGCAGGGTCACTCCGTCTACTTCGCGAACCAGGGCGCGCAGCCGATCTTCTGGAACACCGGCGTCGACGTGACCGCTGGGTATCACATCTACGGGTACAAATTCATCCCGGGCCAGTCGATCACGGCCTACCTCGACGGGAGGCAGGTGTGGCAAATGAACGCGTCGAGCGGCATCACCATCACCGCGGAGCCCTACGAGATCATCCTCTCGCTCCAGGTGGCCACCCCGCAGGCATCGTCGTGGCATACCGTGCCGACGGCCGCCACCCCATCGGCGACCATGGACGTCGCCGAGGTACAGGCGTATTCGTAGCGCGTCGCTCCGGGCTCCCTTGACGGATGAGGCCCGGTTGGGCACACCACCGGTTATCGTTTCGCGCCGTCAGCCGTTGGGTGGAGGTCGAGAGCGTGGCCAGCGATATTTTCGGACCGGACTTGTTCATCGTCTTCATCGTGGCTGTCGCCGGTCCGGTGATCCCTACGGTGGCACCCCTTCCGCCAATGGCTCCGCGTTGGACGCGAACGGGACGCGACGCCATTACCAGAACGCCTCAGTTACCGTCGACGACTGTCCATGCTTCTGAGGCATATATCTGGCACTTTCCAAAGTCTTCCTGGTCCTGGCTTTCCCCTGGAACTTCTCCGTCGGCTTCGGGTTCAAATTCCGAGGAGCGCACCCACACCGCCGGTCCGAGTGGCGTGGGGTCGATCATGACAGAAGTGCGGATCGAAGACCTGCGCGAGCCGCAGCGAAACGCCGACGAACGGGCCTTCTACGAATTCGCCGTCGGGATGAAGGTGAACCTCGGTCCCGACGACATCGTCGCCACCGCACGGGATGCGACAGGGTTGCGCGAGTTCGGTGACGACTCCCTACTCGGCCGGCTCGCCGCGCAGGTCGCCGCGCTCGAGTCCGACCAGGGACTGTCCGGGCTCGGCCGCTACATCGTGCGTGAACGGCTCGTCGGGCTGCTCAAGGCACGGCTGCGATTCGAAGACTTCGTGCGGCGCCATCCCGAAGTGCTCGAGGTCGAGCTCGAACCACCGATCATCGTGGTCGGCCTCCCGCGATCGGGCACGACGCACCTGGTGAACCTGCTCGCAGCCGACTCTCGCTTCCGCTCCATGCCGTGGTGGGAGGTAGTCGAGCCGATCCCGGTCATCGGCGACGGTCCCGGCCGCGACGGCATCGACCCCCGCTACCAGCGGTGCCAGGCGGCCCACGAGATGATGGGGTCCGTGGCACCACTGGTCGCCCTCATGCACGACCGGCCGCCCTGGAGCATCGAAGAGGACTGCGAGCTGGTGGACCTCGACCTGTGCTCCTACACGCTCGAGTGGCACGCCCGGGTGCCGGCATGGCGCGACCACTACCTGGGCCTCGACCAACGCGTGCACTACGCGTTCCTCCGCAAGGAGCTCCAGGTGCTCAGCTACCTGCGCGGCCCGAACCGATGGGTCCTGAAGACCCCGCAACACCTCGAGCAGATAGGCCCGCTGCTGCAGACCTTCCCGGAGGCGACCATTGCCTTCACCCTGCGTGATCCGGTCGCCGTGCTGCAGTCCGCGCTCACGATGCTGGCCTACGGCGACCGTGTGCGGCGGGTCCGGATTGAGGCCGACGATCTCGCCGCCTACTGGGTCGATCGCGTCGAGCGCCTGCTGCGGGCGGCGGTCCGGGACGCGCACCTCATCCCGGTGGAACAGCGAGTCGACGTCGAGTTCTCCGACTTCATCGCCGACGACCTGGCCATGGCCACCAGGATCCTCGGCGTGGCGGGCATGGTGGCCACCGACCAGGCGAGGTCCGAGCTGACGACGTACCTTGCTGGCAATCCACGTGGAAGGGAGGGAAGGGTGGTCTACGACCTGCGGGGTGACTTCGGACTCGAGCCCGCCGATCTCCACGATCGCTTCGCCTTCTACTACGAGGCGTTTCCCCAGATCCGCACGGAGGTGCACTGACGATGCCCGGGATCCACCGGGAGCGGCCCGGAGCCGATGCCATCGCGGCCGCGACGGGCGTGCCCGCCGTCGACCTGGGCGACGGCGTCTTCATGTCATCCGGGCTGTCGAACAGCTATCTCCTCCAGACGGACGAAGGCCGCATCATCGTCAACACGGGCATGGGTTTCGAAGGCCCCCTCCACCGGCAGGCCTTCGATGCGGTCGATGCCACTGCGACCCGGGCCGTGGTGCTGACGCAGGGCCACTACGACCACGTCGGCGGCGTCGACAGCATGCGCGACGAAGGCAGCGAGGTGATCGCCCAGGCCAACTTCGAGACGTGGCGAGCGGACAACGAGCGACTCGAGACGTTCCGGGTGCGCAACGCCGCCTTCGCGTGGATGCACGCCATCCTCGCTGCCACGGCACACGCCAGGAAGCTCGGCGCGGACGCGACGGCGCAGGCCCGGCCAGAGCCGACGATCACGTTCGCGGACCGGCTCGAGCTGACCATCGGCGGCCGCGACTTCGTGCTGCTCTCGACGCCGGGTGGTGAGACCACCGACTCACTCGTCATCTGGCTTCCCGACTCGGGCACGGCGTTGACCGGCAACCTCTTCGGCGCGCTTTTCGGACACGTGCCCAACCTGGTCACCATGCGAGGCGACCGCTATCGCGACGCCCTGACCTACATCACCTCGCTCGAGACGGTGCTCGGACTAGCGCCCGAGCGCTTGATCACCGGCCACTTCGACCCCATAGAGGGTGCCGACCGCATCGCCGCCGAGGTCGAGGCGATGCGCGACGTGATGCAGTGGGTGCACGACCGCACGGTCGAGGGCATGAACGACGGCACCGACGTGCACACCTTGATGCGCGAGATCACGGTGCCCGAGCACTTCGACGTCGGTGAGGGCTACGGCAAGACGAGCTGGAACGTGCGGGCCATCTGGGAGAACTACAGCGGTTGGTTCCACCACCGATCCACCACCGAGCTCTACGACGTGCCACCGGCAGCGGTCGCGCCAGACCTCGTGGCCGCCGCCGGTGCGGACGCCCTGATTGCCGCCGCCCGGGCGAGACTCGACGCCGGCGAGGTGGTGGCCGCCCTGCACCTCACGGACATCATCCTGGCGGCCGAACCCGGCCACGCCGACGCCAGTGTTGTCGCCGCGGACGCCACTCGCGCCCTCCTCGACGACAGCGCGAACTTCTGGGAGCGGGCCTGGCTCCACCGGTCGCTCGAGCAGCTGGAGGGAACGTGACCAACGTGATCACGTTCGACTTCTCCGGCGCCGCCGTCCTGGTGACGGGGGGCACCAGCGGGATCGGCCACACGATCGCCACGGCGTTCGCCGCCGCCGGGGCGGCAGTCACCGTCACTGGCACCCGAGGCTCACCCGACGACTACGACACCGATCTGGGCCGGTTCTCCTACCACCACGTCGAGATGACCGACCCGGACTCAATCGACGGGCTGCTCGACACACTCGACACACTCGACGTGCTCGTGAACAACGCCGGTGCCAACTTCCCGGGTGGTCGGGACGAGTGGGAACCTGACACGTTCGCCACCGCGCTCACCTTGAACCTGGTCGGCCCGATGCGCCTCACCATCGGGTGCCGGGACAGGCTGGCCGCCAGCAGCATGGACGGTGGGGCGAGCGTGGTCAACATGGCATCCATGTCGGCGTTCCGCTCGGTCCCGATCGTCCCCGGCTACGGATCAGCGAAGGCGGGGCTCGTCGCGCTCACCCGCAACCTCGCCCGGCACTGGGTCCACGACGGCATCAGGGTCAACGCGGTGGCCCCCGGGGTCATCGACACCCCGATGACCGCGCCGATGGCACAGTTCACCGAGCTTCTCGAGGCGGAGCTCGCGCACACGCCGATGGGCCGCCTGGGCACGCCGAAGGAGATCGTCGGGGCGGTGCAGTTCCTGAGCAGCTCCGCAGCCGGCTACATCACCGGGTGCACTCTCGCCGTCGACGGCGGTTACCTTTTGCCATGAGCGCCCATCCGCTGTCACCCCACTACCACGTCGGCATCGTCGTCCCCGACCTCGCGGCGGCCCGGGCGCAGCTGACCGAGCTCCTCGGCGTGACGTGGGGGCCGATCATGCATCTCGAGGCGACCGACTACCGCGACGGCTCGGGCCGGGACCTCGTGCTGCCGACGACGATCTGCTACTCGGTCGACGAGCCACGGCTGGAGCTCATTCAAGAACTGCCCGGTTCGGTCTGGGTCTGCAACGAGCACACGAACCTGCACCACATCGGGTTCTGGAGTGACGACCTGACCGGGGACAGCGCCGAGCTGACCGGTGCGGGGTGCCCCATGCAGATCTGCGGGCGTGCCGGAGACCTTGCGCCGGTGTCGTTCGCGTACCACCGCAACGACCTCGGAGTGCGCATCGAGGTCGTCGATGCCGGGATGCGCGACGCCATGGCGTTCCTGTTCTCGCCCGACGAGAGTTGACGGAGATCGCCTCCGTGCTGCAGGTACGGGTGCACGGGCCCGGTGATGTGCGGGTCGACCAGATCGCCAAGCCGGTGCCCGGGCCCCGCGACGTCGTCCTCCGAGTGGCCGCCTGCGGCATCTGCGGGAGCGACCTCTCGTACATCAAGATGGGTGGACTCGCCGGACCGGGCGACCCCATGTGCCTCGGCCACGAGATGGCGGGCATCGTGGACTGGGTCGGGGCGGACGTCACGAGCGCACGGGTAGGCGATCGGGTCGTCGTGCAGCCGGGCAACGACGAGTTGGGTCGGATCGGCAACGGCGCCCCCGAAGGCGGGCTGACGCCGCTCCTGCTCGTGACCGAGGCCGACCGCGCCCGGCTCCACCCCGTCCCTGACGATCTCCCGCTCGACGTGGCCTCCCTCGCCGAGCCGCTCGCCGTGGGCATGCGGGCCGCCGACCAGGCCGATGTGCAGCGCGGCGACGGTGTCGCCGTGTTCGGGTGCGGACCGATCGGCCTCTCCGCCATCGCCGCCCTGGTCGACCGGGGCCACGAGCGGGTCGTCGCCATCGACCTCAGCCCCACCCGCCTCGCGCTGGCCCTTGGGCTCGGGGCGCAGGCAGCGCTCGACCCCGCGACGACCGATGTCTGGGAAGAGCTGACGCGTCTTCACGGGACAAAACCCTTCATGCTCGGACCCACGCCCGCCACGGCCGCCTTCATCGAGGCCTCCGGGTCGGCCCGCGTCATCACCGACATCCTCGATCACGGCCCGATCGGGGGACGGCTCTCCGTGGTGGCGCTCCATTACGAGCCCGTCCCGACCAGCTACCTGATGGTGCTGATGAAGCAATTCACCATCCGCGGGTCGATGGAGTACCCGTCCCGCTTCGCTGACGCCATCGACCTGCTCGCCCGCCGCGACCTCTCAGCGCTGATCACGCACCGCTTCAACCTCGAGCAGTTCGGCGACGCCTTGTCCATGCTCGAGGGATCCAAGGATTGCGGCAAGGTGCTGGTGTCCATCGACCCCACGGCCCGATGACAGGGACTCCCTGAGGAGCTCGATACTCGGGTCGAGCCGACGGACATCGGACGACCCAGCAAGGCTCAGGGGCGAAATCGGTCAGTCGACACGTGGCGGTAGTCTCCCGGTGCAGTGCACGATTCCTGGGCCACCAGGCCATCCGAGGGAGGGAGGTAGCCCATGCCCGGCATGGGCCGCTCGCTTCAGAGCAGTAACTCCCTCATCGTCTCGGCCTTCCACACGGAGCTCTTGCACCAGTTGCTCTTCATTCTCTTGGTGGGCGCGCTGTGTGCGATCGGGTTCAACGTCGTCCGGACCGTCCAGTACCGGAGACTGAAGGAGCACGGCCAGAACTCGTTTCCCACGTCGCCGCGCTTCTCGACGCCGGAACCGACCGCCCGGCGTGTGCTCCGGATCGGCTTCGGATGCCTCTGGATCCTCGACGGCCTCCTGCAGCTCCAGTCCGCCATGCCCCTCGGCCTTCCGTCCGGCGTGATCCAGCCGGCGGCCGCCACCTCGCCGGGCTGGGTCCAGCATCTCGTCAACAGCGGCCTGAGCATCTGGACCAACCACCCGATCCAGGCGGCCTCTGCGACGGTCTGGATCCAGGTCGGGCTCGGCCTCTGGCTCCTCGTCGCACCCCGCGGCCGATGGTCGCGGCTGGGCGGTCTCGCCAGTCGTCGGCTGGGGACTTTGGTCTGGTCGTTCGGGGAGGCATTCGGTGGCATCTTCGCCCCCGGGGCGACATGGCTGTTCGGGGCCCCGGGCGCCGTCCTCTTCTACTGCGTCGCCGGCTCCTGATCGCCCTGCCCGAACGGGCCTTCGCCACGCCCCGCCTCGGCCGCTCGTCCTCGCCGGCGCCGGTGTCTTCCTGATCGGCATGGCCCTGTTGCAGGCCTGGCCGGGCCGGGGGTACTGGCAGGGTGGGCGCTCGGGGGACGCTGACCGGAATGGTCCGGGCCATGGCGCAGACGTCGCAACCACACTTCCTCTCGATCGTGGCTCGCATCCTTCGGCTCGTTCGACGCCGCGCACGGCTGGGGGGTCAACCTGTTCTCCGTCGTGGCCCTCGCCGTCATCGGGACTCTGCTGGTCACCGGCCGTCGGCGATTCGTGCTTCGTCGGGCTGCTCGCGCTCGTCGTGCTCTGCCTCGCCGATTGGGTGCTCGTGGAGGACCTGGGCTTCCTCGGAGGCGTGGGCACCGACCCGAATTCCATGCTGCCCATGGCCCTGGTCTTCGTCGCCGGCTACGTGGCCATGGTCCGGGTCCCGGTCGAGTCAGAAGTCCCGACGGCCGAGGACGCCGGCGTGGCCCGACCGGCGAACTGGTGGGACCGTGCCTCTCTTTCGTACGTGACACGCACGGTTGCCGCTGTCGGCGCGCTCGCCATCGTCATCGTGGGCACCGCCCCCATGGCCATGGCGGCCGTCAACCAGAACGCCGATCCGATCTTGACCGAAGCCCTCGACGGCAGCCCCAATTCCCTCGACCTCCCGGCTCCCCACTTCGCGCTGACCGACCAGCACGGCGACCCGGTCAGCCTGGCCAGCCTCCGGGGCCACACAGTGGCACTGACCTTCCTTGACCCCGTCTGCACATCGGACTGCCCGCTGATCGCCCAAGAGTTCCGCCAGACAGACCAGCGGCTCGGCGACCAGGCCGGCAACGTCGACTTCGTGGCGATCGTGGCCAATCCGATTTACCGATCGGCATCGTTCACGAACGCCTTCGACCGCCAGGAGTCCCTCGACCACCTGCCCAACTGGTACTACCTGACCGGCTCGTTGCCCGAGCTCCAACGCGTCTGGAACTCCTACGGGATTGAGGTCAACACCGTCGGCGCCGGCGCCATGGTCGCCCACAGCGATCTGGCCTTCGTCATCGACTCCCATGGCCGCGAGCGGGACGCCCTCATCGACGACCCCGGTCCGACCCAGACATTCGCGTCGTCGTTCTCGTCACTGCTCCTGAGCCGGATCGACCAAGTCGTCAATTCGTGATGTTCCGGGCTCGCCAAGGGCCGATGGGACGCCGTCTCGGGCTGGCATCGGCCCTCGTCGATCGGTCTGCTCGAGTGCGGCGCGATGTCGGCCGCCACACCGTCCGGGGCCGGGGCGCCGAGTACCCGGTCACATGAGAGCTCCGTCTCGACGTCGAGCGACTCGTGGGTCATCCTCCCGATGGGCGACCTGTCCGACCGGAACAACACCTTCTGGGAGCTCTTTCATGCGAGTCCGGGATCGTCGCACTGGTCCCTCGTGACGCCACCGGGAGTGGCGGACAACGGGGGTCTCGTCCAGAGCGCCTCGGCCGGCGCCGTACTGGTGGGGGTACTGCCCAGCGACCTCCTGCACTTCTCCCCGCTCTCCCAGAGCGGCGACGGCGGCGCTTCGTGGGGTCCCGCGTTCCTTCCGGCGGCCCTGGCCCATCTCCCCGACGCCCTGGCCTACGGGGCCGCGACACCCGGTGGGGCGATCGCGCTGACCGGAAGCGGTCGTGCGCTGTCCGCGCCCGAGAATCTCTCCTCGTGGTCACCGCTCGTGTCGGCAAGCTCGCTCGCCCGCGTGTCGCCTCTATGCGGCTGTGACGGCGCTGGACGCCGCGGCGATCCTGCCGTCAGGTGCCCCGGTGATCGCCACGGGCTGCGGGCGGGGCGGCCAGGTCGGGGTCTTCACCAAGACGACGGGCTCGTGGCAGCCCATCGGGTTCACGCTCGGCGGCTCCCTTCGGAGGGCCACTACCACCGTGCTCCGCCTCGAGGTCGCCGGATCGACCACCACGGTGCTCGTCTCGGCAAGCCGTGCGGGGCGTCGCGCACTGGTGGCCCTATGGCGGACGGGCGGCGCTGCTTGGTCGGAATCGGCACCGCTCGCGCTGAGCGCCGGGGGCTCGGTCCTCTCCAGTTCGGTCGGCGCCGGTGGCGCGTTGGCCGTGCTTCTCGGCTCCCCGAGTGGCGGCCCGATCGCTTTCGACATCGCGTCGGGCGGTCGGCTGTGGTCTCCCCTGCCGCGGCTCCCGTCCCGCACCTCGGCACTCGCACTACCTACTACGCCCATGACACTCGATGCAGAGGAAGTCGATGCGTTCACCGTCGACGGTGGGTCACTCGGGGTCTTCGCTCTGACGCCGTCGGGGGCCACATGGATCCGAGTGCAGTCGAGCGAGATCCCCCTTGCCTACGGCTCGTCGGGATAGCCCCCGCCGGACTACCGTGACCATCAGCATCCCTGCGACAGACGGACGGGCCCCGTGAGCTATCTGGTCGACAACTGGAGCTTCGACCCCTTCGTCATCGTCGTGGCCCTCATCGTGCTGCTCCACGAGGCGGGCCTGGCCAACCTCCGGCGCCGCTCTCTTCCGGAGCGGACCAGGGCCAGGCGGCTGCGTTCACTCTTCTTCTACGCGGGGCTCGCGCTTCTGCTCATCGCGGTCATGTCGCCCATCGACTACTGGGCCGACGACTACTTCTTCGTGCACATGATCGAGCACATCCTCATCGCGTTCTTCGCCCCGATCCTCATCGTGGCCGGCGCGCCCTGGCTGCCCCTCCTGCACGGGCTACCGGTGGGGTTGCGGCGGCGGCTCGTGCGTTGGCGTGCTTCTCGGGCCCGCCTCCCATGCCCTTCGGGCGGTGGGGCGCGTCGTCGTCAACCACTGGACGGCCCTCATTTCCTTCAATCTCGTGATGGTGCTGTGGCACGTCCCGGCCCTGTTCGATGCCGCCGAGGAGAACCAGCTCATCCACATCTGGCTGATGCACGCCAGCTTCTTCGTCACCGGAGTCCTGTTCTGGCTGCAGATCATCCCGTCACACCCCTTCCGCATGAAAGCCAGCCCGCTCTGGCAGGTCGGTGCCATCATCTCGACCAACGTCGTCATGTTCGTGATGGCCATGTCGCTCTCTTTGTTCTCTGCCACGAGTTGGTACTCGGTCTACGCCCACGTGCCCGGAGTCAGCCTCTCGCCCTACGCGGACCAGCAGATCGGGGCGGCCATCCTGTGGATCTGCGGCGACTTCTGGGCCGTGCCGGCCCTGGCGGTCACCATCCGGCGCGCCATCGACAGCGATGGAGGCTTCTCACTCGGGGTCGATCGACTGTTCCACCGTGATCCGGGCCCTACCCTCGAGGCATTCCGGGCCCCGGCGGCCGAGCAGGCGTCGCAGAACTAGCGTGCGTCGCCGGATCGGGGCGTCCGTGGGCCCCGCCAGGCATCGGCTGTTGCCCTCCCCCGCCGTCTCGGGATGGAGATAGTTGACGGCGGGTTGGCCGAAACCTAACCTCACTCTCATCGAGAACCCAGGCTCCCTCAGGTAGGGACCCAGTTCACGTCGGGGCACAAGAAGCGCAGCCAAAAATGGTCTCCGGGAGGCCCGGGGAGACGGGGGTGTTCATGAGTCTGGCGTGGAAGGTGACCATGACGGTCATTCTCTTCGCTGTGGCGGCGGTGGCAGCCGTCGTGCTCATCGTGAATCTCCTAGGCACGCCACCCACGGTCGACTTCACATCCAACACGCCCGGAGGGTCGGTCAACATCACCCTGCAGGCCGTGGGGAGCTATGGGTCGGGGAGCCACCCGACCTGGGTGTCGTACCTTGTGGAGAACCCCCAGGATCAGTGGGTCCACACCACGAATTTCCAGGTGCCCCAGCACGTCCGGATCAACGTCACCATCATCAACTACGACTCGGGCAGCCCGCTGCGCAACCAGCAGCTCGGTCGGGTCTCCGGCACCTACGGGAACGTTGCGAGCCTCAACGGCAGGCTCTTCCGGGTCATCAACTCCAACGCCGGCAACGGGGTCGCGCACACGTTCTCCATGCCCTCCCTCGGAATCAACATCCCGCTGTACGGCAACAACTCCAATGCGAACCTCTGCGGGGCGGCGCCGTGCACCACGAGCTCGCCGCACCAGCTGATCAGGTTCTCCTTCACCAGCCCGGGCCCTGGTAGCTACCGGTGGCAGTGCTTCGTGCCCTGCGGCCTGGGCTTCCTCTACGGCAACGGGGGCCCGATGTCGACCCTGGGCTACATGGGTGGCTTCATGCAGGTGGCGGCGTGAGCGAAACAGCCCCGTCGGGACCCGCGACGACAGGGTCCGGAGGAACCGAGCCGGCAGGACAACAGGACGAGACGCACCACTGGTGGCGGCTGATCGCGATCTGGGTGGTGCTGTCCGCCATTTTGGACCCGCTGTTCTACTTCCTGGCCGGACCGCACATCCCCCCCGGCACCATGACGGACACGGCACAGGGGGCGCAGTTCGACTTCAACGTGCTGCTCGTCATCGCTCTGCCCGTGCTCCTCGCCGTCTGGATCTACCTGATTTACGCCTTCGTGATGTGGCGGGCGTCACGCGGCGGCCCCGAGCCGGTCGGAGGTGAGGCGGCGCGAGGCCACCTCGGCATCCAGGTGGGCTGGATCCTCACCACGACGGTGATCGTGCTGTTCCTGGCCGGCTTCGGCACCTACGAGCTCGTCCAGCCGGGGGGCGCCGGAGGCGGCGAGGGCTCGAACCCGATCTGGACGCCGACGTCAAAGACAGTGCTGCCGATCCAGGTCATCGGCCAGCAGTGGAAGTTCACCTACCGCTACCCCACATTCGGCGGATTCGAGACCGACCAGCTCGTCGTGCCCGACGACACCACGATCCAGTTCAACGTCACGTCACTCGACGTGATCCACAGCTTCTGGGCCTACCAGCTCGGGGTCAAGTCCGACGCCAACCCGGACTACAACAACGTGGCGTACACGACGACGCGACAGCTTGGCTCCTTCGTCGTCCGCTGCGCGGAGCTCTGCGGGATCTGGCACGGTGCGATGTACAACAATGGTGCAGTCGTGACCCCCCAACAGTTCGAGACCTGGGCGAAGGTCACCGCAATCAGGCTGCGCAAGAACACCAGGTTGCTTCCGCCATACGCCCTCACGTACACACCTGACGCCAACGGTGCCGACGGCGGGTACTACCCGGACAACGTCGACCCGTATTCCAACGTCGAGCAGTACGGCGCGACCCAGCCGAAGGGCGGCGGGTGACGTGAGGCACACGGCTCGGCGCCCGCAGGTCCGCTCACTTGTCAAGACGAGGGAAACCAGCCATGGCCATTGACACGACACAGGTCGGTGACTTCGAGTACCCCGGGGAAGAAGAGGTCGGAGCCCCACCCTCCATGCCGCCGACGTGGAGGCGTTCCGAGTGGCTCCGCCCGAACGTCCTGTGGGCCATCGCGGGAGGCGTCGTCGGCTACCTCATCGGCCACTGGCTGGGCAACGTCATCGCCAGCGGCTACACCCAGGTGCAGAACACCGGCCAGAACGACGTCGCCATCGTGCTGGGGCTGTCGTTCGGCGTGGCCGGATGGATGGGGGGTATCGGAGCTCTGAACTACCCCATGGCCAAGGTCCTGGGGTACGAGCTCTCCCCCCACCCCCCCGAGCCGTCGTGGACGCGCTACTTCCGGATGACCGATGACCACAAGGTCGTGGGCTTGCAGTACGCCGTCGGAGTCCTCTTGTTCCTCTTCACGGGCGGGCTCTTGGCCATGCTCATCCGTACTGAGCTGCTCAGCCCGACGAACCACGTCTTCGGGCCCGGCACCTACATCGCTATTGTCGGGGAGCACGGCACGATCATGATGATGATGGCCTCCTCGGCGGTCGTCGGACCCCTGGGAAACTGGTTGATCCCCCTCATGATCGGCTCGCGTCGCATGGCCTATCCCCGGGTCGAGGCCTTCTCGTTCTGGATCTTCATGGCCGGCTACCTGGTGATCCTGAGCGCGCTCTTCTTCGGCGGATTCCCCACCGGCTGGACGGGCTACGCCCCCCTGCAGACGCAGGCATCGGGGGGAATGGACGCCTATCTGGTGGGCTTCGCAGTCATCGGGATCGGCATGATCCTGGCCGGATTCAACCTGGCCTGCACCATCATCAACTACCGGGCGCCCGGCATGACCTGGAGCCGGCTGCCGATCTTCGCCTGGGCCATCCTGGCCACCTGCGCCCTTCTCACCCTGGCCACACCGACCCTCGTGGTGGCGGGACTGATGGGAATCTTCGACCGCACGGCCCAGACCGCGTTCTTCGTGACCGAGCACGGCGGCAGCAACTTCCTGTGGCAGAACCTCTTCTGGTTCTTCGGCCATCCCGAGGTGTACATCATGGCCCTCCCGGGCTTCGGGATCGTGATGGAGATCATGCCGGTCTTCACCCGCAAGCCCCTCTTCGCCTACAAGGTGGCGGCGGCGGGCATGCTCGGAGTGGCACTGCTGTCCTTCTTCGTCTGGCAGCACCACCTCTTCCAGAGCGGCATCAACCCGGACATGCGGCCGCTCTTCATGCTCACGACGGAGCTCATCTCGATCCCGACCGGCTTCCTCTTCCTCGTCACGCTCGGCACCCTGTGGAAGGCGAAGATACGGTTCGACACCCCGATGCTCTTCTGCCTCGGGATGCTGTTCAACTTCCTCATCGGCGGGGTGACCGGCGTGTTCCTCTCCGACGTTCCGGTCAACGTCACGGTGCACGGCAGCTTCTTCGTACTGGCGCACTTCCACTACACGATCATGGGTGGCCTCATCTTCGCCATGTTCGCGGGGTTCTACTACTGGTTCCCCAAGATCACCGGGAAGACCATGAACCGGAAGCTCAGCAAGTGGCACTTCTGGACGTTCTTCATCTTCTTCAACTGCACGTTCTTCCCACTCTTCCTGGTGGGGCTCCTCGGCCAACCTCGGCGTGTGTTCGAGTACGCCTCGAACCTCCAGACGCTGAACGACATCTCGAGTATCAGCGCCTATCTCCTCGGTGCGTCGTTCTTCTTCTTCATCATCAACTTCGTCTGGTCGGTCTACCTCACCCCGCACGAGGCGCCCTCGAACCCGTGGAACTCACTTGGGCTGGAATGGCAGACGCCGACGCCGGTCCCGTGGTTCAATTTCGAGCACATCCCAGTCGTACTGAACGACCCGTACCACTACGGGGAGCCCGATGCGGCGCCGGTTGCCGATCTGGGGATGGCGATGTCTGCGGTCGCCCCTGCGGGGGCCGTCGGTCATGACGAGCTCGGGACCGGGGTGGAGGGCGACGGCGATCCGCGACCCCCAATACTGTGAGGGCATAGGTGATGGCAAACAACCCGGTCGACAACCAGCAGTTCGAGAGCTTCATCCAACTGAGGGAGACGCCGGAGGAGATCGCGTTCGAGCTCCGGGCCCAAGAGGGTGCCCTCTGGACCGGCGGTCGGCTCCTGATCGGCATCTGGGCCTTCGCCTTCGCCGCACTGGCCTTCGCGTACTTCTACCTCCGCTCGGCCAACAACGAGGATCTCTGGCGCCCAAAGGGAATCACCGCGCCGACGGCGGCCGGGGCAGCCATTTTCGCCCTCACCGTGGCCAGCGCCCTCCTGATCAACTTCGGCGAGCGACGGTTCCGCAATAACGAGTCCCTGGACTGGCAGGTGGCCGGCTGGACCGCCGTCCTCGGGGGACTCGTGGTCATCGGGCTCCAGGTCTGGCAGTTGACGGACCTCCCCTTCTTCCCCGGATCGAGTGGCTACGCCTCCTGCTTCATCGCCTGGGGCGCAATGAACATCGCCCTCGTGCTGGCCGGGACCTATTGGATCGAGACCATCCTGGCGCGGGAGATACGGCTCCGTCGTGCCATGGCCCAGGACGGGGGGGCGCCGAGCTCCACCCTGCCCGTGGCGCGCCTCTTGCGGGCCAACCTCAACGGGTGCACGTACTTCTGGGGATTCATCGCCGTCGTGGCGACGCTCTTTTGGGTATTGTTCTACGTCATCTGACCCGGGAAGGGTGAAATCGTGATCACAGCATCCGACATTGCCGCCACCCAGGCACTCACGTTCGCCGTTCCCCTCGGAGTGTTCTGCGTCGTGCTCCTCTGGGGCTTCTTCCAGCGCCGCCCGACGAGGTGACCAGCGGGGCTGCCACCGCGCGGCCCCGTGAGCAGGCCAAACGGTGGCGAGTCTGGGGTCTGCTCGTTGCCGTCGTCATCGCCGTGGTGGTGCTCGTGCCGCCTCTCTCCAGTACGGCCCGGCACTGGGAATACGGCGCGGCGCTCCAGTTCTCGCTCTTGGCCATGGTGCTTCCCGCTCTCGTCACGGTCGGTGCGCCCTGGCGTCCCCTGAAACTCGCCGGCAACGGCTTGCCCGACGAGCCCGAGCGGATCGTCGACCGATTGGCCGAGCGACGGCGCCGGCACCGTGAGCTCCCCTGGTCACTGGCCTTCATCGCCGCCGACCTCTGCGTCGTCGTGGCCTGGCACGCACCCGCTGCGGTCACCGCGGTGGCGCAGCACACCTGGATAGTGCCACTGGAGGGCGTGAGCCTCCTCGTCTTCGGTGTTGGACTCTGGCTCGAACTGGCGGAATCGCCGCCGCTCGTACCCCGCTCGAGCTATCTGCGGCGGGCCGTACTGGCGGCGTTCGCCATGTGGGCCTTCTGGATCCTCGCCTACGTGGTCGGCCTCTCCAACCACGACTTCTACCGGAACTTCCAGCATGTCCCAGGAGGCCTCAGCTCCGCTGCGGACCAGCAGATCGCGTCGGCGGTGGTCTGGTTCGTGGCCGCCTTGTCCTTCGTGCCGGTGATCTTCTGGAACGCCCTCATGTGGCTCAAGACCGACGAGGACCCCGATACCGAGCTCCTGGCCCTCGCGAGGGCCGAGAGGCGGCGGGGCATGCCGCCGGTGACGGGGACACGCGGCGGAGCAGCGCCGACCCCCTGACTGACTTCAGCCGGAGCTCGTAGCGGAAATGGCCGGAAGGTCGACGGGCTGAAGGTGGGTGTCGAGCGCTCGATCCGCTGCATCTTCCTGAGAGATGGCGGTCTGGCGGTCCGTGGCCAATTGGGCCTCCTCCTTCGAGAGGTTGTGCAACACCGAGGCGTTGTTCGGATCGTTCATCAGTGTCTGCACGTCCTCTATGGCGCGCAGCGAGTCCGAGGTGGTCCACAGGGTCGCGGTCGCTATCAGCTGGCCCAGGTACTTGCCGGCCGGCGTCCCCGGGACCTGCACGTCCGAGAGATCGTAGATGTACTCGCTCGTGAAGGAGCAGGCCGACTGGTCGTCACCCAGAAGTCCCGGCGTCGGCGCTCGGTCGGCCGGCGTGAGCGTGTGCGCGGCCTGGAGGTTCCAGATGCCGATCGCCTGGTGGACCGCCAGCGCGCACGGAGCGAGATCCGTGTTGACCTCACTCATCACGCTCCGCTCCGCACTGATGTCGTCTGCCCTCGAGGTGCTCACGGGCAGATCGGAGAGCACCGTGATCAGGAGGACGACCAAGACCACGAGTCCGATGAGCAGACCGCGGTGGCGCTGCCAGACCGGTTCCTTGCCCGGCGACGGTGTCGGGTCGCTCACTGGTTGATCAACCGCTCGGCGTACGATGCGATCCCCTGACCCCAGCGGTCGATGCTCGCGGCGGGCAGGCTGAACGTCCCCGTCGTGCTCTCGTCGGCGAAGGGAGTGGCCCGATAGCGCAGGTCTCCTTCGCTGTCGATGAAGGCCATGACGTCGTTGTGGGCCTCGAGGCCTGTCTTCTTGTCCACCGAGATGGACACGCCATAGGCCTTCCAGATCGTGTTGAGTGTGGCCAGAGGGCCCGTGACCATGTGCCAGTTTGGCAGCGTGGTGAGCCGGGTTGCACTCAGCACGGGGTCCTCAGCCGACTGGGCCAGCGCGGACGGGTCGGTGTTGACGGTGACGAACTCGACGTCCGCTGCCTTCGTGCCCAGATCAGCGTCCGCCTGCTCCATCTCTGCCGCCACGACGGGACAGATGTCGTTGCAAGGTGAGTTGAAGAAGGTGAGGATGACCACGCGAGCAGGCTGCGCCGGCACGGGGGTCGTCTGACCGTTCTGATCGGGCAGGGCGAACGAGGGGGCCGGTTTGGCGGTCAGCGCGCTCGACACCCATGAACGACGCCAGCGACGAGCCGACGGATCGGTCCGGCGTCGGGACGTTGACCGGCGGCACGGTCGTCGCCACCGGTGGGGGCGTCGTCGTCGGGACAGGGTTCAACCCGGCTGACGAGAACAGGTGCTCGCCGAGAAGACCACCGAGGCTGACCACCAGGATGACGCCGAGGGTCCAGTAGACGAACTTGATGGGGATCCCGGGCGCGCCCTGGGCGAGCGCCGCCGCCCGGTCGATCGGAGGGTCGGCAGGGCTCGGGCCCTGGTCGAGCGCTGCGTCGGGGGACGGTGAGGGTCCTGCGTCGGTCCCGCTCGGCCCGCCGCTCATCCGCCGGCTCCGAGGCGCGCCACCCAACGCTCCAGGGACGCGACGCTCTGGGGTCCGAGTGCTGCTCCCACCACCTTGCCCGATGCATTGAGGAAGTAGCTGACCGGGAGAGCCTGTACGAGGTACTGGCTCGCCACCTTGGCCTGCGCGTCCACGGCCACGGGATACGTGGCGCGGGCGGCAGCGAGCAGGCTGGTGGCGGTCGCGTCGGAGGTCTCGTTGGAGTCCACCCCGATGACCGCAACACGCCCGGTGGTCTGACGGGCGACGGTGGCCATCGCCCCGAGCTCGGCCCGGCAGTCCGGGCACCAGGAGGCAAAGAAATTGACAATTCACAGGCTTTCCCCTGAAGGCCGACAGCGAGACCGCGCTGCCACCCCGAAGATCGGGCAGGGAGAACCCGGGGGCGACGGTTCCGGCCTTCAGGACGGGCGGTGGTGGAGCCTCGAGAGCGGAGGACCCGACGCTCGCTGGGCGAGAGGTTCCCCGCACGATCACGAAGACGACGAAGCCGACCAGGCAGACGGCAGCGAGCGCCGCCACCCACTTGAAGACCCGGTCCGGTGAGCTCCCACGGCGCTCGGCAACGCCGGACAGCGTCATAGTGCGGTCCCGCACCCGACCGTCGACTGTCCCCCCCGAATCCACGCGGTCAGGCTAGCCAGCCGGGATTCTGTAGTTCCGGTCGGGCCCCAGCCGGAAAGTCCGCCCCCGCCGGGTTCCTACCACTCAGCTTTGCGCTCGGCGGGATCCTTCTGAGCCCGCTCTCTCCTCCTCGCCTCGCGCTCCTCGGGGTCCTCGTGGATGAGGTGCCACCACGCAGCGATGGCGATCCCGGCAAAGATCGGCCATTCGAAGGTGTAGAACCAGCTGAGCCCGTTGCCGCTGAGCGCCCTGTTCGCCTGCCACCAGGTCGCGGCCCCGCAGGCGGCCACGATCAGCCAGAACTCGAGATGGAGCAGCAGTGCTCTCGGCGAGTACCAGCGGTTCATGACGATCAGCATCGTAGGTCCGGGCATGGCGTGGGTAGGGGCACTTCCGGACCAGGCCGACACTCGGCGTATCCCGGCGACCGGGTCATCCCGACGCGCTGGGTACGGTGGGGAGCGGTGACACCGAAAGCCCAAGGGCCCGGGGCCGCGAAGAAAACAGGTGCGCTGGACAGCTACCGCACCAAGCGGAATCCGCGGAGGACTCCCGAGCCGATGGGCCGTCGTCCGGCAGCACGCACGGGCCGGCAGAGGTTCGTGATCCAGGAGCACCACGCCCGCAGCCTGCACTGGGACCTTCGCCTGGAGCGCGACGGTGTCCTCGTCTCCTGGGCTCTCCCAAAGGGCCTCCCCGAGTCTCCGGATCAGAACCATCTCGCAGTGCACACGGAGGACCATCCCCTCGAATACGCCTCGTTCGAGGGGGAGATACCGCAGGGCGAGTACGGAGGCGGCCAGATGACCATCTGGGACGAGGGTCACTACGACGTCGAGAAGTGGTCCGACACCGAGGTCAAATTCGTGCTCCACGGGTCGAAGGCCACCGGTGGATTCGTCCTGTTCCAAACCAAGGATCGCAACTGGATGATCCATCGGCACGGCCCTTCCACGCGCACCGATCCGATGCCCACGTCCATGAAGCCGATGCTCGCTACGGCAGGCCCACTGCCCGACGACGGCGGCCCATGGGCCTTTGAGATCAAGTGGGACGGGATCCGGGCCATCCTCTTCGTTGAGGGGGGGAGGGTACGGGCACAGAGCCGCAACGATCTGGACGTCTCCAGCGCATTCCCCGAGCTGGCCGACATTGGGAAGTTTCTCGGGCTGACCACCTGCGTGCTCGACGGCGAGATCGTCGCTCTCGGTGAGGACGGCCGCCCGAGCTTCGCCAGACTGCAGCACCGCATGCACGTCGCGAATCAGCGTGAGGCACGCCGACGGGCGGCGTCGGATCCCGTCACCTTCGTGGCATTCGACGTCCTCTATCTACACGGGCGGTCGCTACTCTCCGCAACGTACGACGAACGCCGGGCCATGCTCGAATCACTCCATTTGTCCGGCGAGACCTTCATCACGACGGACTCGTTCCGCGATGTCTCGGGTCAGGACATTCTGACCGCCGCGGAGCAGAACGGCCTGGAAGGTGTCGTGGCCAAACGACGTGATTCGGCGTACCGGCCCGGTCGACGTCACCCTGACTGGGTCAAGGTCAAGTCATTCAAGACCCAGGAGGTCGTGATCGGAGGCTGGACCGAGGGACGCGGCGAGCGCGCAGGTAGCCTGGGAGCTCTGCTCCTGGGGATACCCGCCGAACACGGACTCCGCTATGTCGGCAAAGTGGGCACAGGTTTCACTGAAAGCGCACGCCGTGCTCTCCTCGACGATCTGGAGGCCCTCTCGACCCGCACCGGCCCGTTCGTGCCCCCGCCGCCGGCCGCCGACGCCGCCAAAGCGCATTTCGTGCGCCCCGAGCTCGTCGGCGAGGTCGAATTCGCCGAGTGGACCTCCGCCGGACGCCTCCGCCACCCCACCTGGCGAGGACTGCGCCCGGACAAGGTCCCACACGATGTCGTGGTCGAGAGCTCGGGGTAGGAAGCACCCATGGCCCCCTCCACGTCGTCGACCCGGACCACCATCGGAGGTCGAGAGCTCTCCGTCTCCAATCTCGAGAAGGTGCTGTTCCCCGAGTCCAGCTTCACCAAGGGTCAGCTCATCGACTACTACATGCGGATCGCTGACGTGATGCTGCCGCACATCTGCGAGCGGCCCTTGACGATGAAGCGGTTCCCCGACGGGGTTGCCGGGAAGTCCTTCTTCGAGAAGCACATCCCATCGCACGCACCGGCATGGGTCCACTCGGTCAAGGTTCCGTCCAACGACGGTCACGACAGCATCCCCTACGTGATGGTGAACGACATCGCGACGCTGGCATGGGCCGCGAACCTCGGGACCGTGGAGTTCCATGTGCCGCTCTGGCATGTGGGACGTCATCGCAAGCTTCCTTCGAAGCCGGACTTCATGGTGTTCGACCTCGATCCCGGCCAGGGAACATCCATCGTCGAGTGCTGCGTGGTCGCCGGGTATGTCACCGATGAGCTCGCCCGGGACGGACTGGAGGCCTTCGCCAAGACGAGTGGCTCCAAAGGCCTTCAACTGTACGCGTCCATCAGCCCGAAGACCACGTGGGACGTTCTGCGAGACCACGCGCACGACATCGCGCGCAAGCTCGAATCGGAGCATCGGGATCTTGTCGTCTCCAACATGCGTAGGTCGTTGCGGCAGGGTCGGGTCCTCATCGACTGGAGCCAGAATCATCCCGCCAAGACAACCGTGGCCGTGTACTCCGTCCGCGCCATGCCCGAGCCGACCGTGTCCACGCCGGTGACCGATTCCGAGGTGCACGCCTGCGCAAAGGACGGCGACCCGATGCTGCTCCGATTCACGACCGACGAGGTCTTGCACAGAGTGCACGAACAAGGAGATCTCTTCGGCCCACTCGCGTCTGGCTGAACTCGCGCGCAGCACCAAAGTGCTACGCCGACTCGATCATTCCCAATGAGGACACGGCTAAACACTGCAGAGCCGGGAACTGACGAAAGCGGTGGTTGCAGAGACAATCCACAGTGAGGAAATCCTGTGGAGGAGTTGTTGCCGAGGTTGGTGGCGAAGCCTCTGTCGCCCCCCGTCCGACAGACCTGGGCCCTTCGAGGGTGACCGATGAGGCCGCGCGCGGCCCGGAAGTGTTCGCACTGGAGCGAGCGTCCGTGCGCCGGCCCCCTGGCCAGGTTGGGCGCTTACGACACCAACCGATACCCCGCCATGAGGGGTGGCAAACCCGAGATCCGCCTCAGGGCGTGGCGCTGTTGCGCAGGCGGGCCAGCACCTCGTCCACCACGTCCGACGTCGAGGCCTCCCCGCCGAGGTCGAAGGTACGGATCCCGTCGGCCGCCGCGCCGAGCGTCGCCCGGCGGATGGCGGCGCCCGTCGCGGCCACGACGGCGTCGCCCTGGGCCGCGTGGTCGAGCACGGCCGCACAGGCCAGCAGCATGGCCATCGGGTTGGCGACGTTCTTCCCCATCAGCGACGGCGCAGTCCCGTGCGGGGCCTCGGCCATGGCCACCACGGGGTGCATGTCGTCGTCCAGCGCCAGCAGCACCGACTCGGCGCCGGCGATGGAGCCGAACAGGGCAAGCACGAGGTCTGAAAGGCAGTCACCGTCCCGATTGAGCGCCGGGACCACGAGTGGGCTCCGGCTGGATTCGGTGAGGAGCCCGGCGTAAGCGGCGTCGATCAGGGTTGGGCGGTAGGGGATATCGGGATACCGGGCCGCGGCGTCGTCCATCTCCTCCTTCAGCATCCCCTCGTAGACGGTCGAGACGGTCCACTTCGGGCCTCCGTAGACACATGCCCCCACCTGGGACGCCGTGCGGAACGAGTATTCCGCCACGGAGCGGCACACCGAGCGATCGATCCGCTCGGTCCGCCAGGCCTGTTCGGCCGCACTACCGGGATCCCCCGTCCGGCGCTCCTCCGCTCCGTACGCGTCGCCGACGGCCATGCGGACCACGACGATCGGGTGCACGACCGGGGCCAGCGGGGCGACGCCCGGGATCCGCCGTCCCGTCCGGACGATGACGGATCCCCCGATGCCCTCCCGCAGGATGCGATTCGGGCTCCCGACGTCCCCCGTCGTCTCCGGGGTGATCGTGGCGGCCTTGAGCCCAAGCCCGGTCTCGCGCATCGCGGCCGCGGCGTCGCGCACCACGGTGTTGGTGGTCGCGCGGCGGTTCTCGAGGGACAGGTCGAAATGAACCAGCTCGAGATCGAACCCGAGCACATCGGGAGCGAACACCCGCAGGGCTTCCCCAAGCAGCTCCTGCCCGGTCTCGTCGCCGTCGCATACGACGATCTGGCGGCCAGGGGACACGGGGATCAGGGTCGCACGTATCACCGCCTCGTGCCAACACCGCCACGGCGCCGTCGGGCTGACGCCGGTCGCTCAGCCCCACCCGCTCCGGGTGGCCGGCATGCCGCTCCGCCCCTCGGGCTCGGGCACGATGCCCAGCACCTGATGCACCGAGATCCCACCGTCGTCGAAGCCGTTGGCCGACCCTGCCATGTAGAGCTGCCAGACCCGGGCGCGCCGCACTCCGACCTCGGCCACAGCCGCGTCCCAGTGCCGCTCGAGGTTACGGACCCAGCAATGGAGGGTCCGGGCATAGTGCTCGCGCAGGGACTCGACGTCGCGCACCTCAAAGCCGGCCTCCTCCATGGCCACGACGACCTGGCCCACGTCGATGAGCTCGCCGTCGGGGAACACGTAGCGCCCGATGAAGGACCTCGGGCCGATGCGCGACCCGCCCACGCTGGAGATGGCGTGGTTCAGCAGTCGCCCTCGCGGCCCCAGGAGACTGCGCATCGTGCCGAAATACTCCGAGGCCTTGGTGGAGCCCACGTGCTCGAACATGCCGACGGATGCGATGCCGTCGAAGGGCCCGTCGCGCACGTCGCGGTAGTCCTGCAGGCGGATCTCGATCTGCCCAGCCAGCCCCGCCGCCGCGACCCTGTCCCGGGCGAAGTTCGCCTGCGCGGGGCTCAACGTGACCCCGACCACTTGTGCGCCGTAGCGCCGTGCCGCATGCAGCGCGAGGGTCCCCCACCCGCAGCCGACGTCGAGGATCCTCCAGCCCGTCGCCTCGGGGAGCCCCAGCTTGCGGCAGATGAGGTCGTGCTTGGACTCCTGGGCTGCCTCGAGGCTGTCGGCGCCCGGGGCGAAGCGTGCGCAGGAGTACGTCATGCTGGGGCCGAGGACCATGGCGTAGAAGTCGTTGCTGACGTCGTAGTGATGGCGCACCGCCTGGGCATCACGCTGCCTCGAGTGCAGCCGTCCGCGCGTGGTGGCCTCCTCGGGAGGGGGAGGAAGCGGCCGGCCGAGAGCCCCCAGACGGTAGGCCGAACGAACCGCCTGGAGAGGCAGCCGCGCGCCGGGGCGCACTCTCGCGGGGGCTGCGGCGTGCAGCAGTGCCAGGATCTCGAAGATGTCGCCCCTGAAGCAGAGGTCCCCCTCCACGAAGGCCCGAGCGAGGCCGAGCTCGCCCGGTGCCCACAGCAGCCGACGCAGCGCGTCGGGTGAGCGCACCTCGAGCACGTGCCCGCCTGCCGATCCCAGCGAGGTTCCGTCCCAGAACTCGAACCGGACCGGAGTCGCACTCCCGAAGAAATGGACCAGCAGCGGCTCCAGTGCCGCCGCCGCGCCATGGCCGCTCTGGTCGGCTTCCAGCGCAGGGGTATGCGCCCCTTCGTCATCCCGGGACTGTCGGAGCCCTGACATCAAGTCGGATCGCATGGTGCCTCCTCTTGAACAGGCCGATTGTACGGCCGTGCGAGCCCGTCGCGCCCAGTGATGGGGGTCGGCGGGCTCCCGTAGCCCGTCACGGGGACGCAGGTGTGAAAGCCGCCGATTCGGGAAAGAATCCCCGCTGGAGGATGGGATGAGGGACGGGCAGTCGGACGAGCCGCGGCCGGGCACACCGAGTCGGCGGGCGCTGGGTGCGATGGAGAGCGCGGTGCGCCGCGCCCGTGACTCGGCGGGGAGTGGGCAGACTCCTGCCGCCACTGCTCCCGCGGCGTCTCGGCAGCCTCCGCCGAGGCCGGCGGCTCGGGCACCCGACACCGCCCGGTCACCCGACCGCTGGCTCGTCGCCTCCGTGGCCGTCGCCGCGGCGCTGGTGGTGGTCGGGGCGATCGCCCTCGCCGTGCCGCTCGGCAACAGCCCCCGTAGCACGGCGCCTCCACCGACGGCGGCCCGGGTACCGACCACGATCGCTGGCCGTCAGGGAGGTGCCGGCACCACCGGGCCCTCTCACTCGACCTCGACAACGACCGCGACCACAGTCCCGTCCACCCCCGGGGCCGCGCCCGTGATCTCCTCACTCACCCCGTCGAGCGGGAGCACGGGACAGGCCATACAGGTCGCCGGGGCGAACTTCATGAGCTCCAACGGACGGATCGTGGCGACGTTCAACGGCCAGGTGGCGCCGACGAGCTGCCCTGCTCAGAACACCTGCACCATCACCGTGCCGCCCCCGCCCCCGGGATCCCACTCCGCCGAGGTCATGATCACCACCGCTAGCGGTACGTCGAACGCGGTCACGTTCACCTACGGCTGAGAAGCCTCCTCCGGCCACAGCGACTCGGGCTCCCGCCCCTTGGTCTCGGGCAGGAGCCAGAAGAGCGCGGCCGCGGCTGTGACGGGGAGGAACGTGATGTCCGCTGCAGCGGCGAACCGGTTGCCCACGTCGGCGACGGCTCCGAACGCGACCAGCCCGCCGACGGCACCGAGGACTCCGGCCGTGACCCACCACCCGGTCGCCGACGCCCGCACCGACGTCGGGAACAGCTCCGTCAGGAGGGACCCCACGGCCGGCGCCAACAGAGAACCGCTCAGAACCCCGAGGATGTACCCGGCCACAAGAGCAGGCCGCGAGCCCGAGTAGGCGAGGGCGCCGCTGAACCCGATGGCGACCATCGCACCCGTGCTGGTCGGCCGACGGCCGATTCGGTCCGCCAACCATCGCCCGCACAGCAGGCCCACGAGTCCCACGACACCGGCGGCCGCAACCATGAGAGCGGTCACGTAGCCGGCCTGGTGCACGACGTCCTGCGCGAAGAGGAACAGGAAGCTGTTCGCCGGGCCCGTGATGATGGAGATCGCGAACGCGATCAAGGACAGGACCACCACCCGTTTCCGGTAGCGGGGACCGATTGCGCCCAGTACGGGTGTGGGGTGATCCGCTGCTGCCTCGGCCACCATGAACCTGCTCGGCTCCTCGATCCACCCGCGCACCGCGAAGACGAGAGCGAGCGGGAGGATCGCCAGCGCGAAGATCCCGCGGAAGCCGAGCGCCCCCGAGGCGAGGCTGTGCACGATGGCGGAGAGCCCGGCGCCCACCCCATAGCCGGCTGCGATGAGTGCCACCGCGGCCGCCCTGTCGCGTGAGCTCGTCTCCTCGGCCGCCATCACCTCGGCCAGGGCGTTGGTGGCGCTGAGGAGCGGGCGTCCGAACGCGAAGATGGCGACGAACCACCAGTAGTCGGGGCTGGCCGCGGCGACCACGGTCAAGGCCAACCCGAGGATCGTCACCGCGAGGATCATCGGCCGGCGCCCCAGTCGGTCCGCGATGCCGATCAGTGGGAGGCTGCCGAGAGAGGCCAGGCGGATGATGGCCAAGCCGATCCCCAGGCTGGTCCCGGACAGACCGACCTTGTCGGCGATGGTCCCGCCCGGTGCCACGTGGCCGAGCTGCGTCGAGACGTCACCGAGTGCGGCAACGACCCCGAACTGCCCGAACCCGGACGCGAGCGCGGTGATCGCGACAGCGACGACCGCACGATCCGACCAGCGGTGCAGCCGCAGACCGCTGATCGCGTCGCGCGACCCGTCGGGTATCAGCGATGCCACTTACGTCGCGTGCATCCGTGACGGGAACAAATCCGCGCTGCCCACGGTTGTACCAATTGGACCGTGAGGATCGGTTCGGAAGGAGGTACGAAGTGGAGAAACCAAATGAAGACCTCCAATCCGGAGGATGACAGGCGAGGATTCGTCGAAGAGGATCGGCGTGGACTCAAACTCATAGGCAGGCGGCTTGGGATTACGCAAGCGCTGCAAAGGAAGAGGGCCCTTACGGCTCATTGAGATCCATTCCTCCCGATGTCGTCCATTCGGAGACCAATTGAAGTGAGGCGCTCGATCCCCGCTGTGAGTGTGGGACGGGCGCCTTTCGTCGTTGCAGTGCCCTGCTCCCTATGACACCGTCGGCTGGACGGGCGATTGTTCCCCGAAGCTTGTCACGAACCAATCGCGGGCCAGTCGGGCGACGGATTCCAGGGCACCTGCTTCCTCGAAGAGATGGGTCGCCCCCGGGACGATGGTGAGGTGATTCGCGCAGCGCAGATCTGCCTGGGCCTTTCGGTTCAGCTCGAGCACTGTCTCGTCGCATCCACCCACGATCAGCAGCGTAGGTGCGGTCACCGCCGGCAGCAGTGGACCTGCGAGGTCGGGGCGTCCACCCCGGGAGACGACAGCCGAGACGTTGCAGTCCGGCTGCGCGGCCGCCCAGAGTGCGGCGGCCGCGCCAGTACTGGCCCCGAAGAAGCCCACGGCGCCTGTCGCGAGCTCAGGCTGCTTCCTTGCCCAACGGGTGGCATCACCGAGCCGATCGGCCAGCATCCGGACGTCGAAGACGCAGGAGCGATCCGATTCCTCCTCCACGGTCAGGAGGTCGATGATCAGCGTGGCCAGGCCGGCCTTGTTCAGGACGCCCGCGACATAGATGTTGCGCGGGCTGTGACGGCTGCTACCGCTCCCGTGCGCAAAGATCACCGTTCCGGTCGCACGGGCGGGGACCGTGAGACGACCGGTGAGCGTCACATCACCGGACGGGATGCCGACCTCCTCGTCACGGATCAGAGCCTCGCCGTCAGGTGGGTCCGGCGCGGCCGAGTCGTGATCACGGTTGGCCGCGAGCCGAAGGAGTTCGACGACCTGCTCGTCCGTAGTCTGCGAGAAGTCCCGGTACCACTCCCCCACGGCGTAGAAGGGATCGGGGAGATCGACACACAGCATGTCGTCGCACACGTCCCTGAGCGCGAGTGCGGCGAGGCGCGAGGCGACGGGGACCGCGAGGACGACGCGGGCTGCCCCATACGCGCGTGCCACCTGGCAGGCGGCGCGCGCCGTTGACCCCGTGGCGATGCCGTCGTCGACGATGACAGCACATCGACCGCGGAGATGCAGCCGCGGTCGGTCGCCCCGGTACTGTCGGGCCCGCCGCTCCAGCTCGACGCGCTCCCGCCGCTCGACCGCCTCCATGTCGGCGATGTCGAGGGCCGAGGAGTGCATCACCTCTTCGTTCACGACCCGCACCCCCCCCTCGCCGATCGCTCCCATCGCCAGTTCAGGCTGGAAGGGCACCCCCAGCTTCCGCACGACGATGACGTCGAGCGGCGCTCCGAGGGCCTGGGCCACCTCGAAGGCGACCGGCACCCCGCCACGGGGCAGCCCGAGCACGACGACATCGCCGTCCCCCACGGCGGCCCGCTCCACCACCTCGGCCAGGCGGCGACCCGCATCCACCCGATCGCGGAACCTCATGACCACCTCCTCGGTGCCAACTGCAGTGTCTCCCCTACCCACTGTCCCGGACTAGAGCCGATGGTCCCCTTGGCGTCGCCCCTCCCCAGCTGTGTCGGCCCGGTGCTACGTTCCCCGGGGAGTGCCGATCGGGGTTGATCAGGAGGTACGGCCGCCGGCTGACCTCGTGGTGCGCCGGCCGCGGCGCGTGTTCCGCAAGGACATCGAGGGCCTCCGGGCCGTGGCCATCCTCGCCGTGGTCCTCTACCACGCCCACGTCGGCGCGGTGCCCGGCGGCTACGTCGGGGTGGACGTCTTCTTCGTGATCTCGGGGTATCTGATCACGGACCACCTCTGGCGCGAGGTCCACGACCGCCGGCGCCTCTCCTTCAGCGGGTTCTACGGGCGGCGCATCCGCCGCCTGCTGCCGGCCTCGTTCCTGGTCCTGGCGGTGACGGCGGTCGCCTCGGCCGCCATCCTCCCGCCGCTGACGGCCCGCTCGGTGCTCAAGGACGGCGTCGCCTGCGCGCTCTATGTCGGCAACTACCGGTTCGCCCTGCTCCAGACCAACTACCTGACGGCGTCCGCCGCACCCTCGCCCTTCCAGAACTACTGGTCGCTCGGCGTGGAGGAGCAGTTCTACCTGATCTGGCCGGCGGTGCTCCTCTTTGCCTCGCTCGCCTGGCGCCGCCGCTCCGCGCGTCACGAGCGCCCGCCCTCGCGCGCCGCCGCTGCCGCCGTCCTCGGCGTCATCGCCGTGACCTCGTGTGCCTTCTCCATCTGGCTCACCAATGCCTCCGAGCCATGGGCCTTCTTCTCGCTGCCGACGCGTGCCTGGGAGTTGGCGGTCGGTGGCCTGATCGCGCTCGGCGCCCCGATCATCGGCCGGATGCGGGGCCGGCCGCTGCTGGGGTGGATCGGACTCGGCCTCGTGGTGTGGTCCGTCACGTCCTTCACGTCGAGCACGCCGTTCCCCGGGACCGCCGCGCTCGTGCCCGTCCTCGGGGCGGCAGCCATCATCGCTGCCGGCACCGGTCCGCGCCCCTTGCACGGACCGGTGCAGATCCTGCGGACCTCGCCCATGCAGGTCGTCGGCCGGATCTCCTACTCCTGGTACCTGTGGCACTGGCCCATGCTGATCCTCGTGCCCGCCGCGCTGGGCCACGCACTCTCGCTCGCACAGAACCTCTCGGTCGCCGCGATCAGCTTCGTCGTGGCGACGGCCACCTTCGTACTTGTCGAGCGCCCCGTCCGTCTGTCCAGCTGGCTGTCAACCGCACCGAGCCGTAGCCTCAGGCTCGGTGCCGCCTTGACGGTCGCCGCCGTCGGCGCCTGTGTGCTGTCCGTGCTGTCGCTGCCAAGCCTCACCGGAAGCGGGCACGCGCCCGTGGCGTCGGCTGCACTGCGCGCGGGGACCAAGTCGCAGGTGGTGGCGGCGGCCGACCCGGTGCTGTCGCAGCTGTACCAGCAAACGGCTGCGATCAACGCACAGGTGGCCCGCTCCCTCACGGTCCAGGACGTGCCGGCCAACCTGGAACCGAGCCTCCCGGACGCCAACGCTGACGAACCGCCCGTCTTCGTCGACGGCTGCCTCGACAGCTACACCGACACGTCACTGCGGCCCTGCGTCTTCGGCGACACCACCGCGAGCACCACGGTGGTGCTCTTCGGCGACTCCCACGCGGCAATGTGGTTCCCCGCGGTGGAACAGGCAGCGGAAAAGTTCGGCTGGCGGCTGATCACCTGGACGAAGGCCACCTGCCCGCCCTTCCCGCTGCCCATCTTCAGCCCCGAGCTCGGGCGGACGTTCACCGAGTGTGACGAGTGGCGCGCCGACGTGCTCAGCCAGATCGCGGCCATCCATCCCGCACTCGTCGTTCTCGGCGTCGCCCGCCACTACACCGACATCTACAACTTCACCCCCTACAGTCCTGTCTGGCTCTCGGGTCTCGGGCAGGAGGTCAGCGACATCCGCAGCCTCGGCCCCCAGGTGATGGTCTTCGGGCCCGTCCCCAAGCCCCCCTTCGACGTCCCGGGGTGCCTCTCGGCGCATCTCACCGACGCCACGGCATGCACGGTGCCGGTCGACGTCGGGCTCGACGTTCCCGGGATGGGAGCCGAGTTGCTGGCCGTCACCAAGAACGGCGGTACCTACGTCGACACCCAGCCCTGGTTCTGCACCCTCTCCACCTGTGCCGTGATGGTGGACAACCTCGTCGTGTACCGCGACGACAATCACCTGACCCAGGCCTATGCCTCCTTCCTGGCGCCCGCCGTCGAGCCCGTGCTGCAGCGGGCGATCGCGGGTCAGCCAGTGGTGAGCGTCGCGGCGCGGCCCCTGCCGTAGCGGGCGCCAGCCGCGGCCGCCCCGGCGAGCTCGGCCACGATCCGGGCCGTCCGCTCCACCGCGCCCGACACACACGGGCTCAGCCCGACTCCCTCGCTGAAGTCCTCGCCCCCGATGCCGACGAGCACAACCCGCGTCGGAGCCGAGCCCTGGGCGCGGGCGAGGCGCAGAGCCTCTATCACGCCGAGCCCGTGGCTGCTCGCCCGCGACGCCGGGAGGGCGTACCCGTCAGGCGGGGCGCCCAGGTCCACCTCGACGACGTGCAGCTCCCCGGGCTCCGCCCCGCCGGCAACCGCGTCGACGACGATGGCGAGCTCGGCGCCGTCCCATGCCCCGAGCAGATCGAGCGGCGAGGCCAGCGTGCCGAGCACCTCGGCGCCCCCGGCCCCGCCGCGCAAACGGTCCAGCACGGCGGGGCCGGCGCCGTCGTCCCGTCGGAACTCGCTGCCGACGGCCGCAATCACGACGCGACGGGCACGCGCCACGCTCATCGCCGGTTGATCGTGAGGTCGAGAAAATGCGTGGCGCACGAGATGCACGGGTCGTGGTTACGGACCGCTTGCTCGCTCCTCCAGGTGAGCTCGTCGTCGCTGAGGTCCAGCGACGCCTGGACGGTCCGGCGGATGTCGGACTCGATGGTGATCTGGTTCTGGGAGGTGGGGGGCACGATCTGCGCCGCGGTGATGGATCCCTCCGGGTCGATGCGGTAGCGATGAAAGAGGAGGCCCCGCGGCGCCTCGGTGGCCCCGGTACCCATGCCGCCACCCGGCGGGACGGCGGCGCTCGGCGGGTCGGGCGGCTCGTAGCGCTCCACCAGGGCCAGCGCCTCGTGGCAGGCGAACACGATCTCGACAGCCCGCACGATGATGCTCCGGAAGGGGTTCGTGCATGTCGGGCCCAGGCCCGCCCGTGCCGCCGCCCGGGCGGCCACGTCGGGCAGCTCCGCCGAGTTGAGGGCATAGCGGGCCAGCGGCCCCGTCAGGTACACCAAGCGGTTCTCAAGGCGGGCCTGTAGTGCCGTCGAGCGGGCCACGTGCTCTTCGACGACGAGGTCGGCAAAACCCGCGGGGGTGGTGTCCAACCCGTCGGACGAGGCGACGCGGCCCGACTCGAGCGGGTAGCGGCCCGGGTCGCGCAGGGCCACGAAGCGGTAGTCGCCCTGGACGTCGGGGAAGTCGAACCCGGCGACCCATTCCACCGTGGCCAGCGCAAGGTCGAGGGTCTCGGTGAGCGGGCCCGCCAGGGTCGCCACCTCCGCCCGGCTGGGGGCGCGGTAGAACCCGCCGACCTTGACGTTGACCGGATGGATAGCCCGACCTCCGATCGTCTCCATGATGCGGTTGCCCATCTTCTTCATGGCGAGCCCGCGCTCGAAGGCGGGCCGGTGTTCTTGCGCCATCTCCACCGCGTCCTCGCACCCGAGGAAGTCGGGGGCATGGAGCAGGTGGACATGAAGGGAATGGCTCTGCATCCATTCACCGCAGTAGAGGAGGCGTCGCAGGTCCGCGATGCCACGATCGACGCTGATCCCCAGGGCATCCTCCACCGCTGCGCACGCGCTCATCTGGTAGGCGACCGGGCAAATACCGCAGATGCGGGCGGTGAGATCCGGTGCCTCGGTGGCCCGGCGGCCGCGTAGAAAGGCCTCGAAGAAGCGGGGCGGCTCGAAGATACGCAGCTCGACGTCCTCCACCCGGCCGTCGCGCACCTCGACGCGCAACGACCCCTCGCCCTCGACGCGCGCCAGACCTTGGACCGAAACCGTGCGCCGGCGCTCGTCGGGCGGTGTCACGGTGCCTCCCGGGTCGTGGCGCCACCGGCGCGTGCACGCAGGGTAACGGACTGGCGTCCGAACACCTCGTTACCCGAATAGAACGTGGAGAACAGACGCGACGCGTCCACGGGCGTCATGCCCTGGCTCAGCAGTTCCTCTGCCAAGGCGCCGGTGTTCGCCCCTCCGACGGGCCCGAAGCAGCCGTAGCAGCCGCGGCCCACGGACGGGCACAGCGCGCCGCATCCCGCCCGGGTGACGGGGCCCAGGCAGGGGGTCCCATGCGCGACCAGCACGCACACCGTGCCCCGGCCCTTGCACTCCTGGCAGACCGTATGGTCGGGGATGACCGGGCGACGCCCGATCAGCGAGGCGGTGACGACCTCGAGCAGCTGGCGGCGGTCGATGGGGCAGCCGTTCAGCTCGAAGTCGACCGGCACGTGAGCGGAAATCGGCGTCGAGGTCGAGAGCGATGACACGTACTCGGGATGGGCGTAGACGACGCCCACGAACTCGCCCTCCTCGGCGAGGTTCCGCAGTGCCTGCACGCCCCCCGACGTCGCACAGGCACCGATGGTGATCAGCCGGCGCGACGCGGCGCGGATGGCCAGAATCCGCTCGGCATCCTCGGCGGTCGTGATGGAGCCTTCGACGAGCGAGACGTCGTAGGGGCCATCGACGTGGGCGCGGGTCATCTCGGAGAAGTGGGCGATCCGCACCGCACCGGCGAGGTCCAGCAGCTCGTCCTCGCAGTCGAGCAGGCTCAACTGGCACCCGTCGCAGGAGGCGAACTTCCACACGGCCAGGGTGGGGGCGGCGTCCGGGGTCACCGGTTGCGCTCCATGAACAGCTCGTCCGCCAGCCCGCCGTAGCGCACGACCGGGCCGTCCCGGCAGACCAGCAGCGGCCCGAGCTGGCAGTGGCCGCACAGGCCGATGCCACACTGCATGTTCCGCTCCAACGAGACGCGGACGCGCCCGGCGTCGACGCCCCGGTCCACCAACGCTCGGCCACCGAAGCGCATCATGATCTCGGGGCCGCAGAGCAGAGCCAACGCACCCGACGCCTCGAACGGCGCCCCCGGCAGCAACGCCGTGACCACGCCCACCACACCGACCCAACCCGGTGCCCCCACGTCGACGGAGACGCCCACGTGCACGCCCGCCCGCTCCCAGGCCTGGAGTTCCTCGTGGAAGAGGATCTGGTCCGGTGATCGGGAGCCCGCCAGCACAAAGACACGGCCGCGGCCGCACTGCTGTCGCGCCACGAGATCCCGGACCGCGCCCCGCAGCGGGGCCAGGCCAATACCGCCCGCCATGACCACCACGTCGGCGCCGTCCTCGACCTCGTCGATGCCCCACGAGGAGCCGAAGGGCCCGCGGATCCCGACCAGCGACCCCACCGGTGCCGCGCAGAGCCCGGCACTGACCGCACCGACCCGGCGGATGGAGTGCTCCATCGGCCCCGGGGCGCCCGGCGCACTGGACATGGACACCGCGATCTCTCCCCTGCCGAAGGACGTGACCATGTTGAACTGACCGTGCCTGAAGGTCGGCGACGGCCCCTGGACCGGCTCGAGCGAGAGCGTGACCACGTCGGCGGCCTCCTCCCTCCGTCCCACCACGATGTACGGCGCGGGGACGAGCGACCCGGTGGGGTCGACGTGGGAGACGGTCTCAGCGGTCATCGGTCGCGCCGTAGAGGTCGAGCAGCCTGATGCGGGTGGCCTGGAGACGCTCGAGCATGACCGCCGTGAGCCGGTCCAGGAACAGGAACCCGAGCAGCGGGTTCTCCGCCAGGGCGACTCGCAGCGGCGCGGTGTCGAGCGCAACCGCCTCCACATGGTCGATGGCACGGGCGTCGAACTGGTAGCGGAACGGAGGGGCGGCCCAGGACAGCCCGACCACATGGCCCGCCCCGATCGTCTCGATGACGAGGGCCCCCCGGCTGGGCGCATGGATCTCAATGGCCACGTGCCCCGTTGTCACGAGATACGCGACGTCCGCCGGGCTCCCCTCACGGAACAGCAGCGCTCCTGGGCGGAACGAGACCAGCTCCGCCTGATCGGCCACGAGCTCGACGGCCTCGGGCGGGAAGCCCGCCAGGAACGCATGACCCGACAGGAGCCTGCGCGCCGCCTCGTTCACGGGACGTCCACGTCCGCGACCGCACCGTCGGTCGCTCTGATGGCGGCCGCCTCCTCGGTGATGTCGATGCCGACCGGACACCAGGCGATGCAGCGCCCGCAGCCGACGCATCCGGACGTGTCGAACTGGTCCCACCATGTCGACAGCTTGTGGGTGAGCCACTGGCGATAGCGAGAGGAGGTGGTTGGCCGGACGGCCCCGCCGTGCAAGTAGGAGTGGTCGATGTCGAAGCACGAGGCCCACGTCCGCCGGCGCTCGATCGTGCCGTCGACCTCGCTCAGGTCCTTGACGTCGGAGCAGAAGCAGGTCGGGCAGACCAGGGTGCAGTTTCCGCAGGAGAGGCACCGCTCGGCCACCTCGTCCCACCTCGGGTGCTCGAGGTTGCGGGCGAGGAGCGCAGCCAGCCCGTCCGTCTGGAGCGAGCGCCCCATGCCGGCGCGCGCTCCGTCGACCACGTCCCCGCGTGCACTGCGGTCCTCCTCTGTGACGGGGACCCAGCCGAGACCCTCGAGGAGCTCCGCCCCCGCCTCGGTCCCCACCTGCACGTAGAAGCGGTGCATCCCCGTGAGCAGCTCGGTCAGGGCGAGGTCGTACCCCGGCCCCGCGTCGGGGCCGGTACCCATGGACGTGCAGAAGCAGGTGGAGGAGGGCTTCCCGCACTCCACGGCGATGACCAGCGACCCGGCGCGCCGGGCCGTGTAGCGGTCGTCGGGGACCTCGCCGCCGGCAAGGACCCGGTCCAGCACGTCGAGTGCAGCGAGTTCGCAAGGGCGGGCGCCCACGATGGCCAGAGGCCGCTCCGGCGGGGCCGGCACCGCAACGGAGACAGCACCGTCGGCCACCGCCGCCCGAAACACCGTCTCCTCGGGCTTGAAGAACTCGGACTTCCACGAGGCGGGACCGACGGCCCAGCCGAAGAGCTCGGCGTCGCCCTCCTGCTCCAGCCGGTAGCGGCCGGGAGCCTGGAGGTCGTGCCAGCCGGCCGGCAGGTCGCCGGCTCCGCCCACGTCACCGTGCACGATCGCGCCGTCGCGGGCGACGGGCCCGATCGTCCGGTAACCGCGCTCGCCGAGAAGCACGATCAGACGGTCGAGTCCGCCCACGTCGATGACCGCATCGTCTCCGGGGCGCACGGAACCCAAACTACGCCGCGGGCCGGCCGGAGCGGCGCACACGACACCATCCGCCCACGTCGCCGTCCAGGATCTTGCTCAGTGCTCCACCGGACCGCCGACGACCGTGGCCAGGTCGACGAGGCGGCTCGAATACCCGGTCTCGTTGTCGTACCAACCGAGCACCTTGACCAGGTTGCCGCTGGCCATCGTCAGCTTCGAGTCGAAGATGCACGAGGCCGGGGAGCCGATGATGTCGGTCGACACGAGGTCGTCCTCGGAGTACTCGAGCAGGCCCGCCAATCGACCCACCTCGGCAGCCGACCGGTAGGCGTCACAGATCTCGTCCACCGTCGGCGTCGCCCGGAGGGTGGCCACCAGATCAGTGATGGACCCGTCGGGCACGGGGACGCGAAGCGACAGGCCGTCGAGCCGCCCCGCTACGTCGGGCAGGACGAGACCGGTCGCCCGGGCTGCGCCGGTCGTCGTGGGCACGATGTTGATCGCCGCGCCCCGCGAGCGGCGCGGATCCTTGTGCAGGGCATCGACGAGGTGCTGGTCGTCCGTGTAGGCGTGCACCGTCGTCATGAACCCCTGCTCCATGCCGAACGCGTCGTCGAGCACCTTGGCCAGAACGGCCAGGCAGTTCGTCGTGCACGACGCATTGGAAACCACAAAGTCACGTCCCGGGTCGAACGAGTCCTCGTTGACACCGACCACGAAAGTGGCGTCGGCGTCCTTGACCGGGGCGGAGACGATCACTCGCCGCGCGCCCGCTTCGATATGAGCCGCCGCCTTCTCCCGGCTGGTGAGCCGGCCCGTGCTCTCGATCACGACGTCGATGCCCAGTTCCCTCCACGGCAGCTCGCCGGGGTGGGGCTCCATGAGCATGGTGACGGGTGAGGAGCCGACCATCATCGTGTCGTGCTCGACCGACACCGGCACCGGGAAGTGCCCGTGGACCGAGTCGCGGGCCAGCAAGCGTGCCAGTGCCTCGGGATCGCCCAGGTCGTTCACGGCGGCCACCTCGACGTCATGGGGCGACTTGATGGCGGCGCGGAGGAAGGCGCGCCCCGTCCGGCCGAACCCGTTGATTGCGACTCTCACTGCCATCGTCGACGTCTCCGTTGTCCGTGGGGACCACGGGGTCCCTCGTAATTCGATGGTCCCATCGGCATGGCGTGCGCAGTAGTGCCAAAGGTCCCCGATCAGGGGCCCCTTACGCGCCGACCTCCGACCCGAGCTGTGCGAGCACACCCTCGAGCGAGACACGCCGGGAGCGCAGGCCGTCGCGGTAAGCAGCGTTGTCCGTTGCCGCGATCTCCGAGCTGAGGTCACCGAGCGCCCCGCGAAGGAGCTGACCCAGGTCCTCTACCTGCTCGTCATTCAGTTCGATCTTCATCATGTGCTCCTCCCGTTGCAGCGGGCAAAGGGGCCCGGCCGTCCGTCACGGCAATTGATGCCCGTCCACGTCCCGGGCACCAGGGACTTATGTCACCAGCACGAGGTGGGCAGCGGTGACCTTTGGCTCTATTCGCCCCAGAGGGTGCGAGGCACGCTGGAGCGGTGTTCGAAGTGCGCTTCCACGGGCGAGGCGGACAGGGCGCCGTCACCGCCGCCGACCTCCTCGCGCTCGCCGCGTTCGAGGAAGGGCGGCACGCGCAATCGTTCCCGAGCTTCGGGTCCGAGCGCATGGGGGCACCGGTGGTCGCCTACTGCCGGCTCGGGGAGCGGGAGATCCGGACCCGCGAGCCCGTGGTGGCACCGGACTGCCTGATCGTCATCGACCCCACCCTGATCCACCAGGTCGACCTCTTCGCCGGACTGGGTCCGGACGGCTACGTGCTCGTCAACTCCTCGCAGACCCTCGACGAGCTCGGGTTGGGATCCCTGGCGGCCCGGTTCCGACCCGAGCGCCTGCTCACGGTGCCCGCCACCGAGACGGCACTGCGCCAGATCGGCCGGCCGCTCCCCAACGCCGCACTGCTGGGAAGCTTCGCCGCCCTGACGGCGCAGGTCACCATCGGCGCGGTCAGCTCGGCCATCCGGGAGCGGTTCAGCCGCATCCCGTCGGTCGCCGAGCGCAACGTCGCCGCGGCGGCCGAGCTGTTCCAGCAGGCGCGCCAGCTCATGACGGCAAATGGAAGGGCGGTACTCAGTGCTCCGGCAAATTGAGGGCTCGCGGGCTGTTGCGGAGACCGTGGCGCTGTGCCGGCCCGAAGTCGTGTGCGCCTACCCGATCTCACCGCAGACCCACATCATCGAGGCGCTCAGCGAGATGGTGAAGACGGGCGAGCTGTCACCCTGCGAGTTCATCAACGTGGAGTCCGAGTTCGCCGCGATGTCGGTCGCCATCGGGGCCTCCGCCGCCGGGGCCCGAGCCTTCACCGCCACGGCCAGCCAGGGTCTCCTGTTCATGATGGAGGCCGTCTACAACGCCAGTGGGCTCGGGTTCCCCATCGTCATGACGCTGGCCAACCGCGCCGTCGGCGCTCCCATCAACATCTGGAACGACCACAGCGACGCCATGGCGGCACGCGACGCCGGCTGGGTCCAGCTGTTCGCCGAGACGGTCCAGGAGGCCGCCGACCTGCACATCCAGGCCTTCCGCCTGGCCGAGGAGGTGTCCGTCCCGGTCATGGTCTGCATGGACGGGTTCATCCTCACCCACGCCACTGAGCGGGTGGACCTCCCAGCCCAGGAGCAGGTGGACGCCTTCCTGCCGCCCTACGAGCCACGCCAGGTCCTCGACCCCGCGGAGCCGTATTCCATCGGCGCCATGGTCGGCCCCGAGGCGTTCGAGGAGGTGCGCTACCTGGCGCACGCCCGACAGCTGACCGCGCTGGGCCGCATCGGGGAGCTGGGCGCGGAGTTCGCCGAGGCCTTCGGGCGCGACTCGGGCGGCCTGGTCCACCCGTACCGCAGTGCCGACGCCGACGTGGTCGTCGTGGCCATGGGGTCGGTGCTCGGGACGATCAAGGACGTCGTCGATGCACAACGCGCCGCCGGCCACAGGATCGGCGCGCTCGGCATCACCTCCTTCCGACCCTTTCCGATCGACGCCGTCCGGAAGGCGCTCGAGAACGCGCGGCAGGTCGTCGTCGTCGAGAAAGCCATCAGCGTGGGCTTCGGCGGGGTGCTCTCGACCGACGTGGCGATGACCCTCAGCGGGTTGCCCGCGTCGGTCGCCACCGTGGTGGCGGGCCTGGGCGGCCGTTCGATCACCAAGAGCTCACTGGGCGGCGTCTTCGAGGCCGCAGTACAGGGCGAGCTTGGGCGTCTGACGTTCCTCGACCTCAACATGGGCCTGGTCGAACGCGAGCTCGAGCGCATGGCCAAGCATCGCCGCTCTGGGCCGACCGCCGAGAACATGCTGCGCGACCTCGGCGTCGTCGCCTCGGGGATCGGCTGAGCCGTGGCCGTCCGCTTCTATCAGGTAGGGAGCTTCGCCGTCGGCAACCGTTTGGTGAACCACTCCGACCGCACCGTGCAGTCCGACGCGGAGCGCCCGAACTCGCTGACGTCGGGGCACCGCGCCTGCCAGGGCTGCGGCGAGGCACTCGGCGCCCGCTACGCCATCGACGCCGCCATGCGAGCCACCGGGGGCCACATGGTGGCCGTCAACGCCACCGGCTGCCTCGAGGTGTTCTCGACGCCCTACCCCGAGACGTCGTGGCAGATCGCGTGGTTGCACTCCCTGTTCGGAAACGCCCCCGCGGTGGCCACCGGGGTCGCCGCCGCACTGCGCGTCAAGGGTCGCGGCGACACCAGGGTCATCGGGCAGGCCGGCGACGGTGGCACGGTGGACATTGGCTTCGGGTGCCTCTCGGGCATGTTCGAGCGCAACGACGACGTCCTGTTCATCTGCTACGACAACGAGGCCTACATGAACACCGGCGTCCAGCGGTCGGGGGCGACACCGCCGGCGGCCCGCACGGCGACGACCGAGGCGGTCGGCCCCAATCCGGGGAACCCCTTCGGTCAGGGCAAGAACCTCCCCGAGCTGGCGATGGCGCACGGCATCCCCTACGTGGCGACCGCCACGGTGGCCGACCTGCACGACCTGGAGGACAAGGTCACGCGGGCCATGGAGATCCACGGTGCGCGCTACATCCACATCCTGGTGACGTGCCCGCTCGGGTGGGGGTCGGCCCCGAGTGACACGGTGAAGGTGGCGCGGCTGGCCACCCAGACGGGGCTGTTCCCCGTCTTCGAGGCCGAGCACGGCGAGGTGGTGCGCATGTCTGCGATCCGCCGGCCGGCACCGGTCGAGGAGTACCTCCGGCTGCAGGGCCGCTACGCCCACCTCTTCGACGCCGAGGGGAATCCGGCCCGGCCGGACGTGATCGCCGCCCTACAGGCGACAGCCGACCGCAACATCGCGCGCTACGGCCTGCTCGAGCGCGAGGAGCTATCGACCCCGTGACGGTGAAGCCTTTCGCCATCACCCTCGAGGTCGGCTCCAGCCTGGCCAACAAGACGGGCTCCTGGCGGGTCGAGCGGCCCGTGTACGTCGACCGCCTCCCCCCGTGCAGCAACGCGTGCCCGGCCGGCGAGAACATCCAGCAGTGGCTCTACCTGGCCGAGGACGGGTCCTACGAGGCGGCCTGGCGCCAGATCATGCGCGACAACCCGCTGCCCGCCGTCATGGGGCGCGCCTGCTTCCACCCGTGCCAGACGGCCTGCAACCGGGCCGAGGTGGACGAGACGGTGGGGATCAACGCGATGGAACGCTTCCTGGGCGACCGTGCGCTGAGCGAGGGTTGGTCGCCCGATCCGGCAGGACCGGCCACAGGGAAGCGGGTCCTGGTCGTCGGCTCCGGGCCGGGGGGTCTCTCGGCCGCCTACCACCTGCGGCTCCTCGGGCACGAGGTCGTCGTCTACGAGTCGTCACCGCTGCCCGGGGGCATGATGCGCTACGGCATCCCCTCCTACCGATTGCCCCGCGACATCGTGGAGGGCGAGACCGCACGGATTCAGTCCATGGGCGTCGAGATCGTGTGCGAGCGCACGGTCGACGACCTCGAGGCGACCATGAGGGACGAGGGCTTCGATGCCGCGTTCCTCGCCGTGGGGGCGCAACGGGGCAAGCACGCCGACATCCCCGCCGGTGACTCGGCGCGCATCCTCGACGCCGTCACGCTGCTGCATGACACCGAGGACCGCGAGCCGCCGGCTCTCGGCCGCCGCGTCGTGATCTACGGCGGTGGCGACACCGCCATGGACGCCGCCCGCACGGCGCGCCGGCTCGGCGCCGAGGACGCCGTCGTGGTCTACCGTCGCACCCGGGAGCGCATGCCGGCCAACCTCGAGGAGGTGCAGGACGCCCTCGACGAGGGCGTTCGGCTCAAGTGGCTCTCGACCATCGTCGGCACGGACGGCGACGTCCTCACCATCGAGCGGATGGAGCTCGATGACAGTGGCTTCCCGCAGCCCACGGGGGAAATCGAGGAGCTGCAGGCGGACTCGGTGGTCCTGGCGCTCGGGCAGGAGGCGGACCTCTCGCTCCTGGGCGGGCTTCCCGAGATCACGGTGGCCGACGGGGTCGTCCCCGTCGGGGCCGACATGATGACGGGCCGGCCGGGCATCTTCGCGGGCGGCGACATCGTGGCGGGCGCCCGCACACTGACCGACGCCATCGGGCATGGCAAGCGCGCCGCACGGGCCATGGACGCCTGGATGGCGGGCCGCAGCCTCGAGCGCCCGGCCCGCCACGAGCTGGCCACCCTTGAGCACCTCAACACCTGGTACTACGCCGACGCGCCCCATGCGGTCCGTCCCCGCCTCGACGCGGCGCGCCGCACGTCCACCTTCGACGAGGTCGTCGGCGGTCTCGACGAGTCCACCGCTCTCTTCGAGGCGCGCCGTTGCATGTCGTGCGGCAACTGCTTCCAGTGCGACAACTGCTTCGGCGTGTGCCCCGACAATGCCGTGATGAAGGTCGACGAGGCGCACGGCTACCGATTCAATTACGACTTCTGCAAGGGGTGCGGCCTGTGCGTGCAGGAGTGCCCGTGCGGCGCGATCGAGATGGTGCCCGAGGAGACCTGAGGGCCTGCCCCGGCGCGGTGGCGGCGCCCTCCTGGGGGTCTTCGCAGACTGTAACGATTTCTGTTTACAGTTCGCGGCGCCGTCGGCCATTCTCGTGACGGCGCCAGCGCTCGCGGCGGAGGAGACCGGCAACGCGAACGACTGAGCCGCGCTCAGCGACGGTGGCCGAAGGGATGGCGGGGCACCACGCCGCCCGACATCACGGGCCGGTCAGGAACGGCGGCCTCCAGCAGCATCCGCCACTCGGCGGCCGCCACCGTCTTGCGCACCGCGGCCACAGCATCGGGGTTCACCGAGATCGACGTGATGCCGAGGCGGACGAGGTGCTCGGCGAAGGCGGGCCGGTTGGACGGCGCCTGTCCGCACAACGAGGAGGTGATGCCCGAGGACTGGCACCCGTCGATGATGCGCCCGATCGCGTCGAGCACGGCGGGGTCGGCCTCGTCGAAGACGTCGGCGCAGATCTGCGAGTCGCGGTCCACCCCGAGCATCAGCTGGGTCAGGTCGTTGCTGCCGATCGACACTCCCTGGATCCCCATGGTGGCGTAGGTCGGGATCCAGTAGGCAACCGACGGCACCTCGGCCATCACCCATACCGGGAGGGAGCCGGCCACCGGGCTGGCGTCGACCACCTCGAGGCAGGCTTCGAGCTCCCAGGCCGTGCGCACGAACGGGATCATCAGCACGATGTTCTCCGTCTCCTGCAGCACGCGGGCCAGTACGTCGAGCTCGAGCCGGAACAGGTCGGGTTCCCGGACATAGCGGTAGCAGCCCCGGTATCCGATCATCGGATTCTCCTCGTGCGGCTCGAATTGGTCACCGCCTTCGAGGTTGGAGAACTCGTTGGAGCGGAAGTCGATGCTGCGATAGACGACGGGCCGCGGCTCGAAGGCCCTCGTGATGCGCAGCACCGACTTGGCCATGTCGTCGACGAACGTCTTCTCGTCGCCGCGCTCGAGGAGCTTGCGCGGGTGGACCCCCTTCAGGGCGTCGGTCACCATGAACTCGGCGCGGAGCAGCCCCACGCCGTCGACCGGCAACGCCGCCACCTCCTCGGCGTGCTCCGCGAAGGCCAGGTTGGCGTAGATCCTCGTGGCGAGTGCGCCCGGCCCGCTGAGACCCGTCTGCTGGGGAGCTGCGGCCGGAGCCGAGATCGTGACCGACGGAGCCACAGCACCCTCGGTCACCGTTCCCTGGGCGCCGTCGACGGTGACGAGCTCGCCGTCACGCAGCACCGTCGTGGCGTTGCGGGCACCCACGACGGCGGGGACGCCGAGCTCGCGCGACACGATGGCGGCGTGGCAGGTCATGCCGCCGCCGTCGGTCACGATCGCCGCGGCACGCCGCATGGTGGGGACCCAGTCCGGACTCGTCATGGGCGCCACCAGGACCTCTCCGGCCTGCAGGCGATCGCCCTGGTCGGGGGTCTGCAGCACGCGCACGACCCCGGAAGCCCGGCCCGCGGAAGCCGCCAGGCCCTGCACGAGCAACGTGCCCAGCTCGGCCGACACAGACGCGGCGACGCCGCCCACCGCGGTGACGGGCCTGGACTGCACCAGATACGTGTGGCCGCTGACCATGGCCCATTCCATGTCCTGCGGCGAGCCGTAGTGGGCCTCGGCGGCGAGGCCGATGCGCGCCACCTCGATGACCTCCTGGTCGGAGAGCACCCGGCGGCCGCCCTCGACGGCGTCGAGCTCGATCCGCTGGTCCTCGCCGTCGGGCCCGCGGACGATCTCGAAGAACTGGGTACCCACCCGCGCGTGCAACAGACGCGGCCCGTCCTTCGACACCACGTAGGTGTCGGGCTCGACCAGGCCGCTCACGACCACCTCGCCCTGGCCGAAGGCGGCCTCGATCACGATGTGGTCCGTCTCGCCGGTCGAAGGGTCGATGGTGAACATCACGCCCGAGCGCGCCGAGGGAATCATCTCCTGCACCACCACGGCGATCGACGGCTCCGCGGTCAAGTCCTTGTCGCCCCGGTAGAAGATGGAGCGAGCGCCCCACAGCGAGGCCCAGCAGTCCACGACGCGGGCCAAGAGCTGCTCCGGGCCGGCGACGTTGGTGAATGTCTCGTTCATGCCGGCGAAGGAAGTCCCTTCGGCGTCCTCGCCGATGCCCGACGACCGCACGGCCACCCGGATGTCCGCGCCAAGGCGCCCGTAGGCCTTCACGATGTCGGTGGCCAGATCCTTGGGGATCGGGACACCGTGCACGAGGTCGCGGGCCTCGCCAGCGAGGCGGTCGAGCTCGTCCTGCGATGCAGTGCGCGCCTCGGCCAGGATGGCCACGAGCCGCTCCCGGATTCCCGCCCGCCCGACGGCATCGAGATACGCCTCACCCGTGATGACGAACCCCGGGGGGACAGGCAGGCCCCCCGCGGTCAACTCACCGAGGTTGGCGCCCTTGCCACCCACCGAGCCCGTGTCCTTCAGCCCGATCTCCTCGAACCATCGAATTTCCTTCACGACCCATACCTCCGCAACTACGCCTGGCGCTGCGCCACCTACAGCGATCGTCCCTGATCAACGGCGATGCCGATAGGGTCCAATGTCCCTGTTTGCGGCCGTCGGCCTCTGTGACACTGAGTCCATGCAGACGCTCACCTTCGAGGAGGTGGTCGCGCGGATCCGTGCTCTGGGCGGGCGGGAGCCGCGGATCGTGATCTCCGGCAATTCGGCGACGCCGTTCACGTTGATCCGGGCCCTCACCGAGGCGCTCGAGACGTGCCGCGTGTTCCAGCTCAACGCCCAGTACGACTTCGCCAAGCATCGTTCTTTCATCTGTGAGACGCCGTTCGTCGGCCCGGGCATGCGCCACGACCCGATGCTCGACTACCTGCCGATGCGGCTCTCGCTCGTGCCTCGCCTCTTCGACACGGTGCGCCAGCCGGACGCGGTCTTGATCCATACGTCACTGCCCCGGGACGGCAAGGTCTCCCTCGGGATCGAGGTCAACGTCCTGCCGGCCGCCATCGAGCAGACGCGGGCTCGTGGTGGTCTCGTCCTGGCGCAAGTGAATCCCCACATGCCCTACACGTTCGGTGCCGGCGAGATCCCCCTGGAGTCGATCGACGGCCTCGTGGAGGTCGACGAGCCGTTGACCTCCCCCGCCGGGCACGGATCCGAGGAGACGGCAAGCGCCATCGGCGAACGCGTGGCCGCCTTCGCGGCCGACGGCACGACGCTGCAGCTCGGCATCGGGCTCATCCCCACCGTGGCGGCCCGGATGATGTCGGGCCGCCGGGGGCTGCGCGTGTGGTCGGAGATGATCAGCGACGGGGTCATGGACCTCGACCACGCCGGTGCGCTCGATCCGGAGGCACCTGTCTACACCTCCTTTCTGATCGGCTCACCCGAGCTCTACCGCTGGGCGGACGGGAACGAGCAGCTCCGCATGCTGCGGACCGAGACCGTCAACGACCCGGCGCGCATCGCCGCCCACCCCTGCATGCTCTCGATCAACGCGGCCATGCAGGTCGACCTGTTCGCCCAGGCCAACGCCAGCTTCGTGGACGAGCAGATCCATTCGGGATTCGGCGGGCAGCCCGACTTCGTCTCCGGGGCCCTGCACTCTCCGGGCGGGCACGCGATCGTCGCGTTGCACGCCTGGCACGACAAGACGGACTCGTCGACGGTCGTCCCGGTCCTGACCAACCCCGTGACGTCCTTCCAACACTCGGCCGTGATCAGCGAGCACGGCTGCGCCGAGCTCTTCGGGCGGTCGCAGCACGCGCAGGCCCAGCTGCTCATCGAGCAGGTGGCTGACCCCCGTGCCCGCGCCGGCCTCGCAGCGGCATGCGGAAGGCTCGGGCTGCGAGAGCTCGACTAACCCGGTGCCGGCTCGGCGTCCTCGTCGTCCTCGTCGTCCTCGTCGGCGACGAGTGGGGCGTTCAAGTCCCACCCCTGATCGACCTCGGGGTGGAGCGGCGGGCGGGGGGTGTCGATCCCGTCCGGGTCGTCGATGCCGCCCTCGAGGGTGACCAGGAGCTCGGGGTCGTCGAGCTGGGCCCCCAGTTCCTCGAGCTCCAGCTCGTCGGCGACCAGGGCCGGGTCGATGGAGGGATCCTGCTCGATCGCCTCGCGGAACGAGGGGCTGATGCGCTCGCCCTCGTCCTCGGCGACGTCACCCTGGCGGAAGGCCTCCGTGCCCAGGGCCTCGTCGGGTGACCACTCGTCGTTGCTGCTCATGTGCAGGCCTCCTCTGGCGCCGACGCCTGTCCGACATCCGCCCCAAGTCTCCACTCCCCGTGGAGGCGGGTGATAGGGCCAAAGGTCCGGGCCGTTTGCCTGCGGTCCTCAGGCCGATTGGGGTCCTTCGGCACTTCCCGGCGTAGCCACGCTTCCCGCACACTCTCCGCAGTGCCAGGATGGCCCCGCGTCGGGCCATCGGAGCACGACAACCGACGGGAGGAGCGAACGTGGCAGCGCCCGAGCACCTGAACAGCCATCATCGCGACACGCTGGCCCAGATCTTTCGACACCCCTTGAGCCACAACATCGAGTGGCATTCGGTCCTCTCACTGCTCAATGCGGTGGCCACCGTGCAGGAGACCCACAAGGGCAACATCCTGGTCACGATCGGGAGCGACACCGAGACCTTCGAGCCTGGGCGTCACAAGGACATCGACGCCGAGCAGCTGGCCAACCTGCGCCGCCTGCTCAAGAAGGCTGGCTACGGGCCCGAGGAGGCGTCGGCGTAGGGCATTTGGTCCCCCGTCCGGCCCGCGGGGGCCGCGACGTGACCAAATGCCCTGTCGGCGCGCCCGGATCGGGAGTCACATATCCCCATGGCGCACTACGACGTGCTCAGCGTGGGCGACGCCGCGACCGACGTGTTCATCCGGCTGTCCGACGCGCACATCCGCATCTGGGAGGACGACCACGGGCACTGGATGGACCTGCCCTTCGGCGGCAAGGTCCCCTTCGAGTACGCCCAGACCGTAGAGGCCGGCGGGAACGCGGCCAACGCCGCTGTCGGGCTCTCCCGCCTCGGGGTCTCCACCGCCATTGCAGCCCACGTCGGGAGCGACGACATCGGCCGCACCATGCAAAAGGCACTCGAGCAGGAGGGGGTCGACACCCATCTCGTGCGGTTCGACCCCAGTCAGCCGAGCAACCGCAATTTCGTGCTCTGGTTTGGCCAGGACCGCACCATCCTGGTCCACCACGAGCTCTACGACTACCACTGGCCCCATCTGAGCCCGCGCGAGATCCCCCGCTGGGTCTACCTGAGCTCGGTCGGCAACGACGGTGCCGCCTATTACGAGCAGATCGTCCGCTGGCTCGGCGCCGAGCCCTCGGTGCGCCTCGCCTTCCAGCCGGGCACGTTCCAGATCGCGCAGGGAACCGAGGCCATGCTCGGCCTGTACCAGCGGACCGACGTGCTGATCTGCAACCGGGAGGAGGGGGTCGAGATCGGCGGGGGTGACCACGGCCGCGTCGCCGACATCCTCGAGTCGCTGCACGAGCTCGGACCGAAGATCGTCGTCGTCACAGACGGCCCGGAAGGGGCCTACGCATCGGACGGGTCGCAGCGTTACCGCGTCCCCTCGTACCCCGATCCCGCGCCGCCGAAGGAGCGGACCGGCGCCGGGGATGCGTTCTCTTCGGCGCTCGTCGCCGCCCTCGTGAAGGGCCTGCCCCTCCAGACGGCGCTGGCGTGGGCCCCGGTGAACGCGATGTGGGTGGTCCAGCGGGTCGGCTCCCAGACCGGGTTGCTGAGCGAGAGCGAGCTGCGCAAGTTCCTCGACGACGCGCCCGAGGCGTACGCGGTCACGACCTGGTGAGCCGGGCCGCTCCCGGCCATGCGCTGGGGTCGCCCGCCGAGGGAATATTCACGTCGTGAGGACCTTCCCATGAGCGCGGACGCGTGAGCGCACCCCCTGTCCTGGCCGCTGACGTGGGCGGCACACAGATGCGCGCGGCGCTGGTGGATCCGGACGGGACCGTCGTGCTGCGGCGGTCGGCCGCCACCCCCGGGCACGCCGACGTCCCGGCTGCGCTGATCGACCTCATCGCCAGCGTGGGCGCCGAGCGCGGGCACGGTTCGGCGTCGCACGCGGTCGTCGGGCTGCCGGGCGCCGTCGACTACGAGGCCGGACGGCTGCTGTGGGCACCGCACCTTCCGGAGCGCTGGCCCGAACTGCTGTCGCGCGACGAGCTGTCCGAGCGCCTCGGCCTGCCGGCCCACATCGCCAACGACGCCGACCTGGCCGCCGTGGGCGAGGCCGCCTTCGGTGCGGGCGCCGGGATCACCGACGTCGCCTACCTCACCATCTCGACCGGCATCGGGGCCGGCGTCGTCCACGACGGTCACTTGCTGCGGGGAAGACGGTCGCTGGCCGAGGTCGGCCACACCGTCATCGACTGGCGCGCCTGGCGGGAGGGGTCGCCCTGCACGCTCGAGGAGCTGGGATCGGGGAGCGGCCTGGCCCGCCTGGCACGCGAGGCCGGGCTCGGGCTCCTCGACGCCCGGGAGGTCGAATCGGCGGCGGCGAGCGGTGAGGCCAGGGCGATCACGATCTGGCACGGCGCCATCGCCGCCTGCGCCATCGGGGTGTCCAACCTCGTCATGTCCTTCTACCCGAGCATCGTGGTCATCGGAGGCGGGCTCGGGCGTGGCGCGGAGTTCTTCGGCCCGCTCCGCGACCTCGTGATGAGCCGGCCCGAACACCACCCGGCCGACCTGACGATCGTGCCGACAGCCCTGGGCGACGACGCCGGACTGGCCGGCGCAGGCGCCTGGGCAGCGGCCTGCGGGCCGCCCGGAACCCCGCCCACTTGAGCCGGATCGGCATCGCTGCGGCAACGCATCTCCAAGCCATGCCCAGGAAAGAGACCTTGTCTTCTATAGGGTTCAATGAGCTGAACGACAACTGCAACTGAATCCCCCGTGCCCGTCGGGCGGTAGGGGCAGACGGGGGGCCTCTTCACCGGGAGGGCCCGGATCAAAGGAGGCAATGTGCGATTCAGCAAGGCAGGCATCCTCGGGGGACTCTCTCTCGCCGTGTCGGCGATGCTGGTCGGCGCCGCATGCGGGGATGCCTCGGCCTCGTTGCGCACCAACACGCCGACCAACATCACGACAAGTTCGTTCAACAACAGCTTCACCATCATGAAACAGTTCACAGGCTTGGCCGAGGCCGGCAAGGGCAAGGTGGCCGTGATCCTGCCTGACACCGTGAGCTCGACTCGCTACGTCGAGTTCGACGAGCCGGACATCATCAAGTCCCTCTCGACGGCGGGTCTCAGCTCGTCCCACTATGTGGTGCAGAACGCCCTCGGGAGCGACGCCACGCAGTTGACCGATGCCCAAACCGACATCTCCAACGGCGCCACCGTGCTGCTGCTCGACCCGATCAATTCGGGGGTCGGCACGCAGATTGAGTCCTATGCCAAGTCCCGCGGCGTCAAAGTCATCGACTACGACCGCCTCACTCTCGGCGGGACCCGCGCCTACTACGTCAGCTTCAACAGCGTGACCGTTGGCAAGGAAATGGGTGCGGGCCTCGTGAGCTGTGTCGCAGCCTGGCATGTCAAGAAGCCGCAGGTCGTCGTCATGCGCGGCGCGGTGACCGACAACGGGACCACGCTGTACGCACAGGGCTACGACTCGGTGCTGAACCCGCTGTTCAAGAGCGGCCGGTGGACCGCGGTGGCCCACGCAGCCGGGACGTCGGATCCGCCCACGGCCGAGACCGAGTTCCAAGCCGTCTACACGGCGCATCCGTACGTGAACGCGGCGTTGATCCCTTATGACGAAACCGGCGCGCCGATCATCACCTACCTGCGGTCGCTCCACGTGAAACCCAAGACCTTCCCCACGACGGGGCAGGACGCCACGCTGGCCGCTCTGCAGAACGTGCTCGCCGGCTACCAGTGTGGCACGGTGTACAAGCCCATCTACTTGGAGGCACAGGCGGCGGTGGCGCTGGCCCTCTACCTGCGGGCTGGCAAGACGCCTCCGAGCTCGCTGGTCAACGGCAATACCGAGGACACGACGGAGCGCGTGAGCGTACCTTCTGTGCTCATGACGCCCAAGTGGGTCACGACGAAGAACATGAACTCGACGGTGATGAAGGACGACTTCGTGCCGGCTTCCCAGCTCTGCACCGGCTCGTACGCCGTCGACTGCAAGGCGGCAGGCATCACGCCGTAACGACCATTGGATCGGGTGCCAGGCCGGGCCATATCGACCCATCGAACTTCCGGCCCGACCCGCCTCGATAGGGGCAGGTCGGCCGCTGTCGCGTAGGGGGTTGCCAACATGACCGAAGATGCGCCGCTTCTGGAGTTTCAGGGGGCCAGCAAGGTGATCGGGGCGGTCAGGGAGCCCAGCGGGGTGGACTTCAGGGTCGCCTCCGGCGAGATCACCGCCCTCGCGGGCGACAACGGCGCCGGCCTGTCCGTGTTGACCAAGACCGTGTCGGGCTCATGGGAGCCGAGGGAGAGCCAGATCCCGTGGGAGGGCGAGACCGTCCGCTTCCACAGACCCGGCCGGCCGTTCGGGCGCGCTCTGAGGCCTCGACGCCGGCTGACGCACCTTGGCATCGTCGCCTCGGCGCTCGCGGTCCTTTCGCTCGCCGGGGCCGGGCCGGCGCTCGCGGCCACCACCACATCTACGACGACAGCGCCGGCCTCCGCGGCATCCTGGACGGTGTACCACGGCGACCCGGAGGGAAGCGGCGTTGCCGCCTCCGTCTCGTCCGTCGCCCTCTCCTCGGCCGCGTGGACCTCGCCCGCCCTCGACGGCCAGCTCTATGGCGAGCCCCTGACGTGGAACGGGCACGTGTTCGTCGCCACCGAGAACGACACCGTCTACGCACTGTCGGCCGCGACGGGCGCCATCGAATGGTCCAGGCATCTCGGCACGCCGGTGCCCTCCGGGTCGCTCCCGTGCGGCGACATCTCGCCGACCGTCGGCGTCACCGGCACGCCCGTGATCGACGGGACGCGCTCCGAGCTCTTCGTGGTGGCCGACGAACTCGTCAAGGGGAGCCCGGCGCACGAGCTGGTCGGGCTCAACGTGACGACCGGGAAGACCGAGCTGACCCAGGACGTCGACCCGGAGGGCTCCACGCCGTCCGCGCTCCTGCAGCGCACCGGACTGACGCTCGACGGCAGCCGGGTCGTGTTCGGCTACGGAGGGAACTACGGCGACTGCTCCTCGTACCACGGCTGGGTGATCTCGGTGCCCGAGACCGGCGGCACCCCGGCCGAGTTCGCCGTCGACGCCGCGTCCGGGGAGAGCCAGGGCGCTATCTGGATGGGCGGTGCGGCCCCGGTGGTCGACGCGCAGGGCAACATCTGGGTGAGCGCCGGCAACGGATCCGTGTACTCGTCGAGCCATGCCTACGACGACAGCGACTCGGTCCTCGAGCTCTCGTCGTCCCTCACTCTCCTCCAGTACTTCGCGCCGGCGTCGTGGGCGGCCAACAACTCCCGCGACCTCGACATGTCCACCGCTCCCGCCCTGCTCGCCGACGGGCAGGTGGTGGGAGCCGGCAAGGCACGGATCGTGTACCTGCTCGACGGGTCCTCCCTGGGGGGGATCGGAGGCCAGCAGGCATCGCTGGCCGATGCCTGTGGTGACGACATCGACGGCGGCGTCGCGGTGCAGGGAACGACCGTCTACCTGCCCTGCCTCAGCGGCACGATCGCCGTGCGGGTGTCGTCGGCCCCCGCAGGACTCCACCTGCTGTGGAGCTCGTCCGTCGGCGGAGGGCCTCCCATCGTCGCGGCCGGACTGGTCTGGACCATCGGCCAGAACGGTGACCTCTACGGCCTCAACCCGACCACCGGTGCCGTCCGGGAGCAAACCAGCGTCGGTGTGCCGGCCAACCACTTCCCGACCCCGTCGGTGGGGGCCGGACTCCTCCTGGCGCCCGCTGCGGATCGTGTGGTGGCCTTCTCGGCGTCATCGACCACCTCCCCCACGACCACCACCACGACGACGGCCACCACAACGACGACGGCCACGACGACGACGACGGCTCGCGCCACGACGACCTCGGCACCTGCTGAGGGGGGCGGAAGCAGCGCCTGGGTGACCGTCGTCGCCGTCATCGGAGGCCTGGTCGTCGTGGGCGGCCTGGTCTGGCTCCTGCTGCGGCGGCGGCAGCGGAATCAGTGAGCGGAGAGCAACAGCTCCAGCACGGTGCCCACGCCGCCCACGACGAGCGAGATGGAAAGGACGACGGCGGTCACCTTGATCAGCGGACGGTGCATTGGCTCCCATTCGCCGACATCGGCGAACTGGTCGAGCGTGTCATCGTCACGCTCCGCCCACGCCGGCTCCTCCGGCGCCCTGTCGCCGAGCGGGCGGGGCTCACGTGTGGCCACGTAGCCGATGAACGGCCCCAGGCCCACCGGGAAGTGGGGCTGGGGCGGTCCGGGAACGTGGCCCTGCATCGGGAGCCACGTTAGTCCTGCCCTCGCCTCCACCGGCAGCCGACCGTCTACCCTCGGGTCATGGACGAACCCCAGAAGATCGGCTTCACGGCGGCCGAGTCGACGCCCCGATTCCCCGATGACCCGAAGCCCCCGGCCGGCGCGCCCAACGTCGTCGTCATCGTGCTCGACGACACCGGCTTCGGGCATCTGGGCGCGTTCGGCTCCGACATCGGGACACCGCACATGGACTCGCTTGCAGCGGGAGGTGCACTCTTCAACCGGTTCCATGTCACGTCGTTGTGCTCGCCGACGAGGGCCTCGTTCTTCACAGGCCGGAACCACCACGCAGTCGGGATGGGCTTCCTGGCCGACATCCCCCTCGCCTTCCCCGGCTACCACGCACGCCTGCCCAGGACGGCGGCCGCGCTCCCCCGGCTGCTGCGCGACGCCGGGTACTCCACGCTGGCGGTCGGCAAGTGGCACCTCACGCCGCGCTGGCAGCGCTCGGCCGCCGGGCCCTTCGACAGCTGGCCGCTCGGGCTCGGGTTCGAGCGCCATTACGGGTTCCTCCAGGGCGACACCAACCACTGGACCCCGAACCTGGTCTGTGACAACCACTACATCGACCCGCCCCGCCGGCCCGAGGACGGGTACCACCTGAGCGAGGACCTGGCCGACCAGGCAGTCCGCATGGTCCAGGACCAGCAGCAGGGCGCACCCGGCAAACCCTTCTTCTTGTACTTCGCGCTCGGAGCGATGCACGCACCGCACCACGTCGCTCCCGAGTGGGTCGACCCCTACCGAGGCCTGTTCGGCAAGGGGTGGGATGCCTGGCGGGAGGAGATCTTCGCCCGCCAGGTCGCCGCCGGCGTCGTGCCGGAGGGGACCGTGCTCACGCCGCGGCCGGAATGGGTGCGGGGCTGGAGCGACCTTTCGGCCGAGGAGCGCCATATGCACGCCCGCCAGCAGGAGGTCTTCGCCGGCTTCCTGACCCACACCGACGCCCAGATCGGGCGCGTGCTGTCGTCACTCGAGAGCCTCGGCGTGATGGACAACACGCTCGTGATGGTGTTCTCCGACAACGGAGCCAGCGCTGAGGGAGGCAAGGAAGGCAGCTTCAACGAGCACCGGTTCACCGCACACGTGCGCGAGTCCTTGACCGAGAATCTCGCCCGCTACGACGACTGGGGCGGGTTCACCACCTACAACCACTACTCGTGGGCGTGGGCGTGGGCCGGCAACACCCCGCACAAGCTGTGGAAGCGTTACACCTGGCTGGGGGGACGCGCACGCCGCTGATCGTGCACTGGGGCGGCCGCGTCGCACGTGCGGGCCAGGTGAGGGCGCAGTTCGCGCACGCCATCGACCTCATGCCCACGATCATGGCCGCCGCCGGCCTCGACGTGCCCGACGAGGTGGACGGCGTGGCCCAGCAGGACGTCGACGGCGTCAGCCTGCTGTCGGCGCTGGAGGATCCCGGAGCACCAGAGCTACACCAGACGCAGTACTTCGAGATGATGGGCTCTCGCTCCATCTACCACGAGGGCTGGAAGGCAACGACCAACCACATCGCCACCGGTGTCCTCGACGAGGAGGAGCTCGCCGTGGGCAGCCGCAGCTTCGACGAGGACCGCTGGGAGCTCTACGACCTGTCGGTGGACTTCTCCGAGGCGACCGACCGCGCCGCCGACGAGCCCGAGCGCCTGGGTCGGCTCACCGCACTGTGGACGGCCGAGGCGGAGCGGAACAATGTCCTGCCCATCTCCGATGGCCTGGCCGACCGCTTCGGCGGCTTCATCCCGCCCACCTGGCCCGCCGGACCGTCACGCGTCTACCTGCCCGGTGGCGGTGCCGTGGCCGACGAGTCGGTCCCCCTGCTGTGGGGAGGCTTCCGCATGACCGCCGACATCGAGACCGGACCGGGGACCGCCCAGGGCGTCGTCTTCGCCCTCGGCGACTGGTTCGGGGGCTACGCCCTCTACGTCGTGGGCGGCGTCCCCCACTTCACTTTCGCCCGCTCGGCCGATGCGATCGAGCTCACCGCGCCGTCTGCGCTCCCTGCCGGTCGCTACGAGATCGGCGTCTTCTACGAGGTGGGTGCCGCCGGCGCTCCCAGCCGCATGGTGCTGCTCGTCGACCAGGCCGCGGTCGACGAGGCCGCCGTGAAGGGCACGCTGCCCCTGGCGCTGCAGCACGGCGGTGCGGGTCTCCGGCTCGGGCTTGACGCGGGCTTTCCCGTGTCAAGCCGCTACGCGCCGCCGGCACCCTTCACGGGCACGGTTCACCGGCTCCGGATCGACGTCCCGGGCTCGCTGCAGCCGGAACCGGCCGACGAGGTCCGGGCCGCCCTCCACGCCGACTGAGCCGGCCGGCTCAACTTCACCGGACCACGGCCCCGCCGGCATGCGTGAGGTGCTCACGCGTGTGGCGTGCCGCGACCGCCGCCAGGTCCACCGTGGGCAGCTCCCGCCCACCCGCAGGTCCGAACGGTGCCGTGCGGTCGAGCTCCTCGTCACTGAGACCCCGCAGCGTCGCCTCCAGCAGGGCGCCGTTGGCCTCCAGGAGGGCGACCGTCAGGGCCGGTCCCGTGTCCTCGGCCTCCAGCGCGTGCGCCGCGTTGGCGCGGTCGATGTCATCGGCCGACTCCGTCACGCCCTCCCCGCGCGCCATCGCCCGCAGCCAGCGCTCGCTGTTGGCGTGGCCTTCGGCGATGTGATGGAGCACCACGCCGACCGTCCACCCCTCCCCCGGCACCGGGACCGCCCACTCGCCGTCGGTGCACGAGCGGGCGAACGACACCGCGTCGGCGTTCGCCGCCGCGAAGTCGTCAGCCAGCGCCGCCGCGCGCTCACTCGCCATGGCGCACCCCCGCCCTCTCGCTCAGGTCCTCTATCGTCCAGGAGCCCGGCGGGGCGCCCTCCGCGGCGGCGCGGAGCGCGAGCCGCTGCAGCAGCGCATTGACCGGCGTCGGCACGCCGTGGAGCGCGCCCAGCAACACGATCTCCCCGTTGAGGAACTCGGCCTCGATCGACCCCGCGCCGCGGGCGAGGCTCTGCCAGCTGGAGCCCCCCTGCCACTCCCCCGATGAGGTCGGCGACAGTTGCAGGTAGTCGCCCCGCCGCTCACGGTCCTCCTCGGAGCTGGCCACGGCGATGCCTGCCGCAGCGAGGGCCTGCTTCCCCTCATGCTGGGCCTCCCGTGCGAGCGCGCTGAACCTGCCCTCGGGCCCGCTGAGCGCCTCGACCGCGTTGGCCAGGTTCATCAGGAGCTTGCGGTACTTCCAGCGCATGATGTCGGGGCGCGCCAGCGACTGGAACGTCGTGGTGTCGATGGCGTCTGCAATGGCCTGCCCGGGGCCGTCGATGCCGGTGGGGAAGCGCCCCAGGTCGAGCAGGCCCGACACGGGCGCCGAGTGCACCTGGACCACGCCCGGGCGGAGCTGGGTGGCGGGGCACATGACGCACATGCCGTAGGTGTTGGGGAAGTGGCGCAGCACCCGGCGCTCGTTCTCCACACCGTTCTGCATGCAGACCACCGGCGTAGCCGGCGGTGCCGCGGCGAGCTGCGTGAGCGCGTGGTCCGTGTGCTGGCCCTTCACGGCAAGGAGCACGACGGTGCCGTCCGGTGCATCCTCGTCCCAGTCCACCTGGTTGGGGTGGGACACGGCGTGGACAGGCAGGGTGACCGACTCGTCGGGCGCCTCGAGGACGAGACCTGACTGCAGGGCGCGGCCATGCTCGCCGCGTGCAACGAGAGTGACGTCGAAACCGCTCTGGAACAGACGGGCGCCGACGGCGCCACCGATGGCACCGGCTCCCAGGACGACGAAGCGCATAAGGAGCACTCTGCCACGTGCCAAACTCTCACCGTGGCTTCGTTGAACCCGGTCGAGCGCGCCGCCACCCTCGGTGGCGCAGTCGCCGGCGCCCCGCTGCGCCTGGTCGGCGGCCTGGCCGCGCCCGCCCGGGGGGACATGGCGCGCAACGTGCGACGGGCCATCGGGATCAGGGAGGAACCGAGGCCGATCGCCACCGATCCCGATGACGCGTACCTGCCGCCGGGCGGGATGGCACGGCTCGTCCACGCCGACCTGCCCACCATGCTCATCGCCGGTGTCAGCGCACTCCTGCTCCAGACGCTGCACCCGCTCGCCATGGCCGGTGTCGCCGAGCACTCGGGCTACCGGGAGGATCCGCTCGGACGGCTACGGCGCACGGCGACCTTCGTCGGCACGACGACGTTCGGGACCATCGCACAGGCGGAGGCAGCCATCGCGCAGGTGCATCGGGTGCATCGCCGTGTCAAGGGAACGGCCCCCGACGGCAGGCGCTATTCCGCTGCCGACCCCGAGCTGGTGACCTTCATCCATGTGGCCGAGGTCTCGAGCTTCCTGGCGTCGTCCCGGCGCTACGGCCCCCGTCCGCTCGGACCCGAGCAGTGCGACCGCTACTACGACGAGGTCGCACCCGTGGCGTTGGCCCTCGGGGCCACCTGGGCCCCCCGTTCGGCGGCCGAGGTCGAGAGCTACCTGCTCCGGGTGCGGCCTGAGCTCTACGCCGGGCCGCAGGCCCGCGAGGCCCGGGACTGGCTCCTGCGTGGCGTCGCCCGGCGCCCCGGTGAGCGGGCCGTCTACTCCCTGGTGCTGGCGGCCGCCATCGGAATCCTGCCGGGCTGGGCGCGCCGGGAGCTCGGGCTCTCACTCGCCGGGCCGCTCGACCTGCTGGTCGACACGGCGGCGGTGGCCCCGCTCACCAGGGGGCTGTCCACCGCGGTGCGCTGGATGGTGTCCCCGCCGGCCTGAGCGGATCTCACACGACGAGGGTGAGCCCGCCGTCGACGACCACCACCTGGCCCGTCACGTAGGCGGCGCCGGCCAAAGACAGGATCACCTCGGCCACGTCCTCGGGCCGGCCCGAGCGCTTGAGCGGGGCCGCCTGCCGGACGGCGTCGCGCACGACGTCCCAATCCTGCGTCCAGGGCGTGTCGACGAGGCCGGGTGCCACGGCGTTGACCCGGATCTCGGGCCCGACCACCTTGGCGAGGAGGGCCGTCATGTGGTTGAGCGCCGCCTTGCTCGCCGCGTAGGGGATGGAGGAGCCGGTGGGCCGCACACCCGCCACCGAGGCGACGTTGACCACCGACCCCCGCGCCTCGCGCAGCGCGGGGAGGGCCGCCACCGTCATGGCCCACGTGCCGAAGACGTTGACCTCGAAGATGCGCCGCCACACCTCGACGGATGCCGCCGCGACGTCATGGTGGGGGATCACGGCGGTGGTCCCCGCATTGTTCACGAGGGTGTCGAGGCGCCCCCAGCGCTCCAGGGCGGCGGCCACGAGCTGGTCCGGGAAATCCGGATCCGTGATGTCGCCCTGCACGTAGCGCGCATCGGGCAGCGAGGCGGCGACGGCTTCGCCCTCGGCGACCGAGCGCGACGAGTTGACGAGCACGGCGGCCCCGGCCGTGGCGAAGGCACGCGCCGTGGCGGCACCGATGCCGCTCGACGAGCCCGTGATCGCGACGACGTGGCCCTCGAGGGGCGCGCCGCTCATCGCCGCGCCGTCACCGGGGAACGATCCCCCAACGGGCCGTCCACTCCTGCCCGGGGTGGAGATCGATGACGTCCTTGCCCGTGCGCAGCGCGTTGGGAGGGCAGGTCATCGGCTCAATGGCCACCGCCCGCCGGCGGCGCGAGACCTCGGGCAGGGTGTCGCCCGTGTACACCATGAGGTACGGGAAGCCGGGGTCGACCCACAGCGTGGCCCCCGTGACACCTCCGGGTGCATCGAGGTTGGCCCGGGCCTTCCCGTCGGCGTCGCGCTCCAGGGTGGTGTAGGCCGTGTCGAGCACGGCGGGCCCCACGAAGCGCGAGGTCGAGAAGTCGCGCTCGGTGCCCTCGACGGGGGTGAGCGCTCCGGTCGGGAGCCCCCGCTCGTCGAGGTCGAGGGTGTGGTGCGCGGGCACGTGCAGGATCGCCCCGTCGACCGCCGCGGGCCCCGCGGTGAGGTAGGGATGGAAACCGAGGCCGAAGGGGATCGAGCCCTCCTCGAGCGATTGGGCCCTCGTCGTCACGGTCAGGCCCTCCCGGCCCACGTGGTACTCGAGCTCCAGCAGCAGCGAGAACGGGTAGCCGGGTGAGGGGTGGAGCTGCAGGCGGAGGGAGAGCTGATTCTGGTGCCGTGTCTGGAGCGTCCAGGGCAGCCAGCGGACGAGGCCGTGGATGGCGTTGCGGCGCTCCGGCTCGTCGAGCGCCGCCTGGGCGCGCACCCCGTTGAACTCGTAACGGCCGTCGGCCAGGCGGTTGGGCCAAGGGGCGAGCACCTGGCCCCGGCCCGAGTGGGACCACTCGTCGGGGCCGAAGCCGTCGATCACGGGGTGCTCGCCCACCGAGTACGCCCGCAGGGTGGCACCGACCTCGCAGACGATGATTTCCTGGCGGCCGTGCCCGATGCGCCACTGCTGGCCGGTGGGCGAGGCGACGGAGATCCTGGGCGTTCTGGCCGTCATTGCGAGTGAATTGAAGCAGACCAGGGCCTCCGTATGCGTGAGGGGCCCGCCCGGCGTCCGGTGAAGCCCAGGTGACCGGGACACGAACGCCAGGTGACGGCACTGCCGAGCGGCCCGGCGGCCGGTAGGGTGGGCGCACGTGAGGATTCTCGTCACCAACGACGACGGGGTGGGGGCGCCGGGGCTGGCGGCGCTGACGAGGGCGTTGGTCGGCTGGGCCGAGGGTGCGGGCGCCGACGGTCCGGACCTGCCGCACGAGATCATCGTTGTGGCGCCCAGCTCCAACTACAGCGGCGCATCCGCCGCCGTCGGCTCGGTGAACGACCGCACGACCATCACCTACCAGCGCGCCTTCGTCGAGGGCGCCGAGGACGTGGAGGCCTACGGGCTCGACGCCTCCCCCGCGCTCTCGGTGATCGCGGGTGCGCTCGGGGCGGTCGGGCCCAAGCCAGACCTCGTGCTCTCCGGCATCAACCACGGCGTGAACGTCGGGCGCTCGGTGCTGCACTCGGGCACGGTCGGCGCGGCCCTGACCGCGAGCCAGCTGGGGATCAGCGCGCTGGCAGTCTCGCTGCGGGTGGGCGCGGAGCCCGATCCGTGGGAATCGGCGGCGGAGCTGGCCGTGGCGCTCATCGCGCTCCTCGCCGCCGCACCGCCCCGCACGGTGCTCAACCTCAACGTGCCGCACCTGGCGCCGGCCGACATCCGCGGCGTGCGGTGGGCGCGGGTGAGCGGTGCGGGGTTGATCAAGTCCGCCCAAGGCTCGGGGTCCTGGGAGGCACCGAACCGCGAGGAGATCGAGGGCCCGGCCGCGGCGGAGGCGGCGCGCTCCATCATGGAGGGCGAGCCGGAGGAGAAGGGCCAGATCGTCCTGACCGTGGGGTCCCCCTTCCCTCACTCCAGCGACCTCGGCCTGGCCGATGCGGGGGCCGAGGACGCCACGCTGGTAGCCCAGGGCTACGCCGCGCTCACCGCACTGCGCGGCCCACGGGCCGACGAGGATGCGGCGCTGCTGGCCCTGCTCGATGGCGGGCTGGGGGCGGCGCTGGCGGGGTTCGACTTCGCCGACTGACGAAGCGCGCCCGGCGCTTAGTCGTCCTCCCCCGGTCGACGGCGGGCCCGCTTGGTCTGAGAGCGGCGGCGCTTCTCCTCCACCCGGCGCACCTGTGAGCTCTTCGTGGGTCGAGTGGGTCGGCGGGCGGGCTCGTCGCGCAGCCCCTCGCCCAATTTGGCCGCCAGCCGTTCGAGCGCCAGCTGGCGGTTGCGTGCCTGGGACCGGGACTCCGAGGCACTCGCCCGCACGACCGGTCCGAGGCGCTGGAGCAGCCGGGCCCGCTGACGCGGGCCGAGCGCGGCCGACGCGGCGACGTCGAACTGCACCTCGACCCGGCTGAGCGTGCGGTTGGCGTGCTGCCCGCCCGGCCCGCCCGGCGTCGTGGCGCGCCAGGTGATTTCCGCCAGGGGCACATCGAGCCCGCGGCGCACGTGCAGCGTCTCGGGTCCGGCCACGAGACGAGCGTAGGAGGACCCGGTTACGCTCCGGTGCATGGACTACCGCCACCTCGGACGATCAGGCATGGAAGTCTCGGCCCTCGCCTACGGGAACTGGATCACCCACGGCAGCCAGATTGAGGAGGCTGCTGCGGTGGCCTGCGTGAAGGCCGCGCTCGACGCCGGGATCACCACCTTCGACACGGCGGACGTGTACGCCATAGGCGCGGCCGAATCGGTCCTCGGCCGGGCCCTCAAGGGTGTGCGCCGGGAATCCATCGAGATCTTCACCAAGGTCTACTGGCCCACCGGCCCCAACCCGAACGATCGCGGCCTGTCGCGCAAGCACATCACCGAGTCGCTGCACGCCTCGCTCGAGCGGCTGCAGACCGACCATGTCGACCTGCTCCAGGCCCACCGCTACGACTACGAGGCCCCGCTCGAGGAGACGCTACGCGCCTTCGACGACCTCGTCCGCCAGGGCAAGGTCCACTACGTGGGCGTGTCGGAGTGGACGGCGGAGCAGATAGAGGACGCGCTGAGCCTGGCCGACGAGATGGGCTTCGACCGCATCGTGTCCAACCAGCCCCAGTACTCGCTGATCTGGCGGGTGATCGAGGCCGAGGTGGTCCCGCTGTGCCAGAAGGAGGGTGTGGGCCAGATCGTGTGGTCGCCGCTCGCCCAGGGCGTCCTCACCGGCAAGTACCTCGCCGGCGCGACGCCGCCGGAGGGCACGCGGGCGACCGGACCCGAGGGCGGGGAGATGAACTGGCTCCTGCGCGACGAGGTGCTCGAGCCCGTGCAGGCCTACGCCGCCCTGTGCCGCGAGGCGGGCTACACCCCGCCTTCGGTTGCGCTGGCATGGGTGCTCCAGAACCAGAACGTGAGCAGCGCCATCGTCGGGGCCAGCCGACCCGAGCAGATCGCCGAGAACGTCAAGGCGCTCGACGTGGTGCTCGAGCCTGATTTCGTCGAGGCGATCGAGGAGGCGTTGGCACCGTCCACCCTGTTCGACCCCGGTTTCACCTTCAGTCCCGCCAGCCGGGCGGAGGCCTGACCCGGGGGATCAGCCGGGCTGGGCGAACCGGGAGCTGAACGAGCGCACCTCGAAGGTGGAGTGGATGCGGTGTTCCTCGAAGACCCGGGTATAGCCCGTGTGTGCGATGCGCCACCCCTCCGCCGTCAACCGGTAGCGGTCGGCGTAGAAGGCGGTCCCGTCGATCTCGATGTCGGCGGCCGTCACGATCACGCGGTCCTGCAGGTACCACGTCCCCTCGGCCGTCGTGTCGGAGGTGAAGGTGATCTCGGGATGATGACCGTGGTGCTCGGTGACGATGCCGGAATCGCCCAGGACGGCGGCCAGCCAGGCCACGATGGCCGCCCGCCCCTCCAGCACGGTCTTGCCGTCCTCGTAGGAGGCAGTGGCGTCCTCGGCCAGCAGCGCGCCGAGGTCCTCGAACTGCTTGAGGTCGAGCGTGCGGAAGTACGCGTACTTGAGGCGACGAATGGCCTCGAGCTCGGCCGCGGTGTCCATGTGCGCACCCCTTTCGGTCCGGCCCCCGGTGCGGTCACCGACGGCGACGGCCAGGGTACTTTCCGGTTGAGTGGCGGTCGGCCCGGGCACGGACCAGCATGCACCCAGTGCCGACCGACAGAAAGCGCCAGCGGATAGCCGCCTACGGTGTGGCCCGCGACCCAGAGGGGCGCCTACTGCTGGCCCGGGCTGCACCCTCCCTCACCCTGCGTGGGCGCTGGTTCCTCCCCGGAGGCGGCGTCCAGCACGGCGAGAGCCCCCCGGACTCGCTGCGCCGCGAGATGGAGGAGGAGTCCGGGCTGACGGTCACTCTCGGGCCCCTCCTCGACGTCCTCTCCGACGTGCGTACGCTCCCCGACGGGGTCAGCCTGCACACCGTGCGCCTCGTGTACCGGGTGGACTCGTGGGAAGGCTCCCTGCGGCCCGAGGTCGGCGGCACCACCGATGCCGTGGGGTGGTTCACCCTCGACGAGGTACGGGGCATGCCGCTCGCGCTCTACGTCCAGGCCGTGGTGGACCACCTCCTGTGACGACGCCCGGCGAGAGCGACCAGGAGCACCACGTCGTGATCATCGGGTGCGGCTTCGGCGGGCTCTTCGCGGCGCGGGCCCTGAAACGCACGCCAGTCCGCGTGACGCTGATCGACCGCACGAACCACCACCTCTTCCAACCCCTGCTCTACCAGGTGGCCACAGGCATCCTGTCCGAGGGCCAGATCGCCCCCGCGATCCGCGACATCTTCCGGAACTACCCCTCCGTGCGCGTCGTGCTGGGCGAGGTGGAGCACATCGACGTCGACAAACGACTGGTCCACGCCGACGAATTCGGCAACCCGCTGACGATCGCCTACGACAGCCTGATCGTGGCCGGAGGCGCGGCGACCTCCTATTTCGGGCACAGCGAGTTCCGTGCCGCGGCGTCGGGCATGAAGTCGCTCGACGATGCCCTCGTCCTGCGGGGCCAGATCTTCGGCGCCTTCGAGCTGGCCGAAGCCGAGGCGGACGACGAGATGCGCAAGCGGTTGATGACGTTCGTCGTCGTCGGCGGGGGTCCGACGGGTGTCGAGATGGCGGGCCAACTCAAGGAGCTGTCCCGGCGCGCGCTGCGGCGCAACTACCGGAGGATCAACCCCCACGACACCCGCGTCGTCCTGGTCGAGGGGGTCGATCGGCTCCTGGCATCCATGGGACCGCGGCTCTCCCGCCTGACCGCGCGCGACCTCACCCGCATGGGCGTCGAGATCCACCTGGGCGCCATGGTGACCAACATGGACGACGAGGGCGTCGTGATCACGACGAAGGACGGTGCGGTCGAGCGGATCCCGGCCGCCACGAAGGTCTGGGCGGCCGGGACGCGCGCCTCGGGGCTGGGGGCGCACCTCGCCGAAGCCGCCGGGGCCGAGGTCGACAAGGCCGGGCGTGTCGTGGTGGCGCCGGACTGCTCGGTGCCCGGGCATCCCGAGGTCTTCGTCGTGGGCGACCTCATGGCGCTCGACGACCTGCCGGGCGTGGCCGAGGTGGCCATGCAGTCGGGGGCCCACGCCGCGCACACGATCGTGCGCCGTCTGGAGGGCGAGCCACCCAAGCCCTTTCACTACCACGACCTGGGCACGCTGGCCGTGATCTCCCGGTTCCGGGCGGTGGCCAAGATCGGTCCGCTGCGGGTGGGGGGGTTCACCGGGTGGCTGCTCTGGCTCGTGGTGCACCTCACCTTCCTGACCGGCTTCAAGAATCGGTTCGGCGCGCTGACCCGCTGGGCGATCAGCTTCGTCGGGCGGGGCCGGTACGAACGGGCGCTGACCGGCCGCTGGGTGGCCGGCACGGAGGAGCCCACCGAATCTGCGTAAGGTTCCGACTAAGAGACGCAGGCCCACAGGGGGGATCGACCCATGCCCATCAACGTGACGCCCATTGCCGGGCTCAGTGACGACATCAACGACATCCGGCTCCGCACGGCCCGCATCGTCAACGAGAAGATCCTGCCCAACGAGTCGCTGCTCTGGCACGCCCGGGGCAGCGAGGTCACCGACGCCGAGCGGTCGGAGGCCAAGGCACTGCGGGGCGAGATCCAGGCGAAGGTGAAGGCCGAGGGGCTGTGGGCCCCTCACCTGCCCCCCGAGTACGGAGGCATGGGCATCGACTTCCTGGCCCACGCCTACATGAACGAGATCCTGGCCTACGCCGTGGGTGCCGCCGCGCTGTTCGGCGTGGTGGCGCCGAACTCGGGCAACCAGACCATCCTGGTCAAGTACGGCACCGAGGAGCAGAAGAAGAAGTGGCTCCTCCCCCTCGTCGAGGGGACCATGCAGTCGGGTTTCTCCATGACCGAGCCGGAGAACGCGGGCTCGGACCCGCGCTCCATTCAGGCGACGGCCATCCGCGAGGGCGACGAATGGGTCATCAACGGGCACAAGTGGTTCACGTCCAACGGGCTGGCGGCCGACTTCTTCATCGTGATGTGCCGGGCCAAGGAGTCCAAGGACGACGAGGGGCCCGGGCGGATGGCCCAGATCATCGTGCCCACCTCGAACCCGGGGGTGATCATCGAGCGCGGCATCGGGATCTGGGGCAGCCCGAAGTCGGACCATTGCGAGGTGCGCTACGACAACGTCCGGGTGCCGCTGGACAACCTGCTCGGGCAGGTCGGTGACGGTCACCGGGCCGCCCAGGACCGCCTCGGCGCGGGCCGGATCTTCCACTGCATGAACTCGGTCGGCCAGATGTGGCGAGCCTTCGACCTGATGATCGAGCGCATGCTGACCCGCGAGGTGCACGGCGGCCTGCTCAAGGACAAGCAGTTCATGCAGGGCTTCGTGGCCGACAGCTACATGGACCTCCAGGCGGCCCGGCTGATGACGATCCACGCCGCCGAGAAGGTGGACAAGGGCGATCCCCAGGCCCGCACGGAGATCAGCGCCATCAAGGTCTTCGTCCCGGCCGCCTACATCCGCGTCGTCGACCGCGCCATTCAGGTCTGGGGCGCCGCCGGGGTCACCAACGACCTCCCGCTGGCCCAGATGTACCTGGGCGCACGCACGCTGCGCCTGGCCGACGGGCCCGACGAGGTGCACCGCATCCTGATCGCCAAGAACGTCCTGCACCACTACGAGAAGGGCGAGAGCTGGGACTTCGCCGGGTGACCCCGCGGTGACCTGGGTGGCGGGCCCGGGGGTGTCCGCGTTCTCCGACGGCCTGTTCGAGGGATCGGTGGCCGTCATCACCGGCGGGGGCACGGGGCTCGGGCGCGAGGTCGCCCACGCCTTCGCCCACCTGGGCGGGCACACCGTCATCGCGGGCCGGACCGCGGCGCGGCTCGATGAGGTGGCGACGTCCATCGCTGCGGGTGGGGGCAGCTGCGTTGCGGTGCCCACCAACATCCGCCAACCCGCGCAGGTCGACGCTCTGCGCGACGCCGTCTACGACCGCTTCGGCCGGGTCGACTTCCTCGTCAACAACGCGGGCGGGCAGTTCCCCGGGCTGCCCAGCACGATCTCCGACAACGGATGGCGGGCGGTCGTCGACCTGAACCTGAACGGAACCTGGAACATGACGAGCCGCTTCATGGGGCCCATGGCCGACGCGGGGTCGGGCGCCATCGTGAACGTGGTGCACACGTTCTCCTTCGAGCGGGGTGCGCCGATGTTCGTGCACTCGGGAGCCGCCCGGGCCGGGGTGGTCAACATGGTCAAGACGCTGGCGCCGTACCTCATGCGCCGTGGCGTCACGATCAACGCCTTCGCCCCCGGCGTCTTCTCGACGCCGGGCATGGTCGCCTCCGAGCTGGCCACGGTCGGGCGTACGGAGGCAGGCTTCACCGACGAGCTGGTGGCCGAGGGCACGACCGTCCGCATGGGCACCGTCGACGAGATGGCCGCCATCGTTCTCTTTCTGTGCTCCCCCGCCGCACGCTACGTGTGCGGCGCCACCATCATCGCCGACGGGGCCTCCATGCAGACGAACTGGCCTCACTTCTTCCCGGAGGGGGAGATGTAGGCCGGGTCCCGCTCCATGGTCGCCGGAGCCGTGCGCGCCAGCACGGCGGCCGCGACGCACATCGCCGCGAAGGCGGCAGCCCCCAGCCCGAGGCGGACCGGGTTGTCCGTGAACATCTCGGCGAAGACGAAGACGCTCAGGGCGATGCTCACGATGGGGTCGACGACCACGATCACGGGTTGGGAGACGCTGAGCGGCCCGACGTGCAGCGCAGCCTGGTTGAGGAGCTCGGCGGCGATGCCGGCCACCGCGAGCGCGTAGACGGGCCAGTGGGTGAACATCCCGGCCGGCCCGAACTGGGTGAGTGTGTCCGTGGTCGCCTTGATGAACGTGGCGACGAGGGCCCAGAGGATGGATGTCGCGGCGCCCAGGAGCGCGGCACGCCGGACCGGGGAACCCCGGGTCCCGAGCAGCGCGAGGACCGCCGCCGCTCCGGCGGTGGCCGCGGTGGCGGCGACCCAGGCGGAGCTCGTCGGCCCGGCGTTCCCACCCGTGGGCTCGGACATGGCCACGAAGAGCGCAAGCGACCCGCAGGTGAGCGCGGCCGCCCACCAGGTGACCCCCCGGATCTGCTGGTGGATCCACAGCCGGCGCAGCACCAGCCCGAAGACCAGCTCGGTGACCAGCAGGGGCTGCACCACCGACATCTGGCCGTTGTGCAGCGCCAGGGCCTGGAACACGAAGGCCCCGGCCAGGGCGATCCAGCCCAACAGCCAGAGCGGGTTGGACAGCAGGTAGCGGACGAAACGCCACCCCTTGGAGTGGTCGGGGTCGCCGGTGCTGGCTATGTGCTGCATGACGAGGTTGAGGGCGTTGCAGAACGCCGCCGCCAGCGCGAACAGGATCGTCACGTCACCCGCCTCGGTGCGGGGACCTCGCCATCGGTCACGGCACGGGCCCGCGACCCGGGCCGTCAGGCCCGGCGGTCAGCCCTTCCGGGCGGTGCACACCCAGCCGAGGTCGTAGGTGCGCACCCGAAGCGAGCCGAAGCCCGCCACGGACAGCCGGCCTTCGAGCTCCTCGGGCGCGATCGGGTTGTAGGTGTCACCCTCGTGGAAGGCGGCGCTCCCCTCGCTGTAGGCGCCGTCCGCGGCCACCAGGACGCCGCCCGGGACGAGGACCCGGGCCAGCTCGGCGAAGGCCCGGTCCTGCGCGTCTGTGGGCGCGATGTGGTGGAGCATGTGGAAGGAGGCGGCTCCGGTGAAACGCCCCGGAGCGAATTCCAGCGCCGTGGCGTCGCCGACCACGACGTCGACGTTGCCGCCGGCCAGCCGCTGCGCCAGCGCGGCTGCCAGGCCCTCGTCGACCTCGACCGCCGTGAGGTGCGCTGTCTTGGTGAGCAGGACATCGGTCGTGAACCCGGGGCCGGGGCCGATCTCGATCGCCTCGTCGCCCAGCTCGACCTCGTGCAGCGCGACCGGGAGGATCGTCTCGTGCACCATCTTGCGCCACTCCTCGCTGGCGCAGAACTGCATGTGGCCGGCGTTCACACGACGCTCAGCCGGGTGCGCGGAGCTGGTACTCGTCCTTCCACCAGCGCGCGGCGCGCACCTCCTCGGGGTCGGTGCGCAGGGAGGGGTCCTGGTCCAGGTCCGCGGGCGTCGGGCCGATGCGCTCGGCGATCGGGCGCAGCGCGTCCAGGTCGAAGCCGTAGCACCGGGCCGCCGTCTCGCCCAGCAGCTGGCGGGCGTCCTCGACGGGGATGCCGCCGAAGTCGCTCCGCAGGCGCTCCTGGGTGTGGGGCCAGGTGCCCTCGGGGTGCGGGTAGTCGGTCCCCCACATCACGACGTCGCAGCCGAGCACGTGGCGGCGGCGGATCTCCTCCCTGGACATGGTCGACGCGCCGATGAAGAGGTTCTGGCCGAAGTAGTCCGAGGGCAGCTTCGAGATCTTCCCCTTGAGCAGCGCAGCCATCTTCTTGGTCGTGTGCCCGCCGCCCATGTACTGATCCCACTTCCACATCATGTCGGCGGCCCAGTAGGCCGCCGCCTCGGTCACCACGTACTTGAGGCGCGGGTAGCGCTCGAAGACGCCCGAGAACAGGAGGTGCCACATGGGGCGGGCGGCCCACCACACGACCTCGGCCAGGTAGATCCCGATGTTGTCGTTGTACTCGTCCTGGGGCGCCTCCCCCGAATGGGTGTGCACGGGGAACCCGGCCTCCTGGCAGGCGGCCCACACGGGGTCGTAGTCGGGGTGGTTGTAGGGCACGAGGTCGTGCCACATGGTGGGCACCATGATCCCGCGGATGCCCGGCTGCTCCACCAACCACTCGATCTCGGCCACCGAGCGCTCGACGCCGTGCGTGATGGGGACCAGCGCGATGCCACCGTGGCGCTCCGGGCTGCGGGCGCACATCTCGGCCAGGAACCGGTTGTGCGCCCGGGCGCCGGCGAAGGCGAGCTCGGGGTCGGCGATGGCGCCGGCGGAGAGCCCGGCCCCGAAGGGCGGGGAGGCCATGCCGGTGATGGCGTCGGCGTCGGCGAACATGACCTCGGCGCTGACCCCGTCGGCATCGAGCTCCTTGTCGCGCTGCTCTATGTCCCAGGCGCCGCGCAGCCCCTCCTCGTTGTCCGTCTCCCACCCCATGATGTAGTCGTAATTCATCTGGAGCTGGTGGTCCCGGTTGGCGTGGCGCTCGGCCAGGTACTCGTCGAACTGCCGGTGGTACTTCGTGTCGAGATAGGGCCGGTACCCCTCACAGTGCAGCCCGGCGTGGGCGTCGGCCGAGATGATCGTGTAGCGCTCGCTCATCGCTTCGCCCCGAGCACCGAGAGGTCGTCGTAGCGCTGGTGGATGAAGGGCTCGAGCCCGGCCCGTGGCACCGGGCCGATGACGCGACCGACCTGGGTCGAGGCCCGCTCCGTCCAGTTCAGGTCCACCATGCGGCGCACCACGAGATCGGCCACCGGGTCGAGGGGGGCCTCCTTGAGGATCAAGTCGCCGTCGATGCCCTCGTGGAGGCGGGTGCGCTCGGTCTTCTCGCCGTACACCAGCAGCGGGTCCTGGTCGAGCACGCCGGCCTCCTCGCACGAGGGCGAGAGCTTGAACCAGAAGTCCGTCTTGGCCAGCTCGTAGTTCTCCCTGGTCTCGCTGATGCGTCCGGTGATCTCACAGATGACAGATCCCATGCGGGCGATGTGGGCCGACACTCGGTCGCCCTCGCGGTGCACTTCGACCTCGGCCAGCTTCTTGGGCTCACCGTTGACCTCGCGCCCCCCGATGAGGGACTGCTCGGTCGTCATGGGCATGAGGATCGGGTATTCCCCCAGCCGGTTCTCGTGGCGCGCCTGGACGCCGATCCAGCCGGCACCGAACACCGGGAGGCCGGGCATCTCGACCCGGGTGATCGTGATGCGCACGAGCGGGTCGAGCCCGGGCTCCAGCGGCGGCGGCAGCACAGCGGCGATGATCTCGGGATCGGTCTCGTAGACGGCGGTGACCGCCTCGGACCAGATGTCGGCCTTCTTGGCCTCGATCTCCCGGTTGACCTGGTTGGCACGGGCGCCGTACCTGATTGTCTGCATGTGTCCTCCCATCTCGCTCGGCGTCACCACGCCCGCAGGATCTGCGTGGGGTCGAACGCGTTGCAGGTCGTGTCGGTCGGCCAGTCCCCCCGGGGCAGCGGCCGGGCCACCTCGTTCACGAGCGGCCCGATGCGGTCGCCGACCGGGCGCAGCAGGTCGAGGTCGAACCCGTAGAAGGAGGCCGCCGTCGACTCCACCATGGACCGGACCTCGCGCTCGGGGTAGTCGGCGAACGCCACCCGCAGGGCCTCCGTCGTGTACGGGTAGCTGCCCTCGGAGTGGGGATAGTCGGCGCCCCACATCACATGCCCGACGCCCAGCTCGCGGCAGAGGGGGGCTTCGCTGGGGCGCAGGAAGCTGGCGCCGATCCAGAAGTTGCGCGGCGAAGTACTCCGAGGGTGTCATCGTCATCTTCGCGGCGGCGGCGCCGAAGAAGTTCGCCTCGGCCGCGTTGGCCGTCGTCATGCGGCCGTAGAACCAGTCGAGCGTCTGCAGGCCGCGGGGCAGCCAGGCGACGCCCTGCTCCGTGACGGCGAAGCGCAGCGTGGGGTAGCGCTCCAGCACGCCGGAGAAGATGAGGTGCCACACCGAGCGGTGGCTGAACCAGGGGATCTCGATGAGCATCATGGCCCGGGCCGCCTCGTGCTCGCCGTAGTCGGGCAAAGCGCTGCCGCCGTGGATGTTGATGGGGACGTCGAGCTCGGTGCAGAGGCGCCACAGCGGCTCGTAGTGGTCCTCCCACAGCGGCGCCAGGTGGGAGTTGGGTGGGATGGAGGGCAGGAGGATGCCGCCGAAGGGATCGAATGTGGCGGCGGCCCAGCGCACCTCGGCGAGGGCGTCGTCGATGTCGTTGGCGAAGACCTGCACGATGCCGGCCCGCCGGCCCGGCGTGCGGGCGCAGAAGTCGGCCAGCCAGCGGTTGTGGGCCTGGACGCCGGCCCAGCGCCGCTCGTAGTCCTCGGGCGTGGGCGGCAGCGCGACCAGGTTGCCCTCGGCGAAGAAGGGCGGGACGGTGTTGGGGAAGAGCACCTCGGCCGCGATGCCGTCGGCCTCGGTCTCGGCCAGGCGCCGGTCGCTGTCCCAGCTGCGGTAGGCGATGGGCGCGATGAGATCGGCGTAGGGGTTCACGTACTCGGCGGCCCAGGCGTCGAATTCGTCGTGCCAGCGGCTGGCCAGGTACGGGCGGTAGTCCGCAATGTCGCCCCCGGCATGCCCGTCGGCCGAGACGACCGTGTAGCGTCCCGAGCCCGTGGCGGCCATCAGCTCAACGCCGCCGGAGGGAGCTTCCCGGACCCGATCGCGTCGGCCCGGCGGTGCAGCATCTCGGCGCACTCCTCGAGCCCGTGGCCGATGATGAAGTCACCCCGCTTCACGCCTTGCACGCAGAAACGGCCGAGCTCGTGGAGGTCCATGACCTCCACAGAGCGGCCCGCCGCCTGGAGCTGCGCCTTGAACTCCCCGAAGGTCGTGCCCGGCGCGGGGGGCCTCGGCTTGGTGCGGGCGAGCTCGGCGGGCCGGTTGCGCTGGGCGCTCCACAGGCCGGTGTCGAGCAACCCTCCCGACGGGTAGAACACGGCCGCCCGCACGTCGGTGCCCGCCGCGATGAGCTGATGGGCCAGCGCCTCGGTAAGGCAGGAGATGGCCGCCTTGCTCGACGCGTAGACCGACGCATAGGGCACGGGGGCGATGCCTCCGTCCATGCTCGACGTGTTGATCACGACGCCGGGCTCACCCGACTCGATCATCCGGGGCACGAACGACAGCATGCCGTTGGCCACGCCGAACACGTTGACGGAGAAGCACCAGGTCCAGTCGTTGGCCTCCTGCTCCCAGGGGCGCCCGCCGCCGCCCGAGGTCACGCCCGCGTTGTTGAAGAGGAGGTGGCACGCGCCCTCCTTGGTGAAGACGTCCGCCGCGAGAGCCTCCACCGACTCGGGCGAGGAGACGTCGGTCAGGACGCCGCGCACCTCACCCGCGTCCGCCAACTCCTTCACGGCGAGCTCGAGCACCGGCGCCTCGACGTCGGCGATGACGACCCGGGCCCCCTCTTCGAGCAGCGCCTCGGTGATGCCGCGGCCGATGCCACCCGCTCCCCCGGTGACGACGGCCACCTTGCCGTTCAGATCATCCAAATTTGTCGCCCCCGTGTTCTGACGCCCCGTCAGGGACCCACCATATCCCCACCCGCTGCCGTTGTGTGGGCCCGGTGCGACCGTCCCCACACAACGGGACAACAAGATGCGCCGTTTCCCGCAACCGGTGCTGTAACGTCCGGAGTTGCAGTCCGAGACCGGAGGTGGCACCCGTGAAGCACCGCCGTACGTGGCAGGGGATCTGCATCGCCATGATGGGCGTCGCGCTGACGCTCGCCCCGATGAGCGCAGCCTCAGCCCACAGCAAGCACAGGCACCACTCGTCGGGCAGCACCAAGGGCTCGGCCCCCAACAGCACCATGTGCCAGAAGGTCAAGACCGAGCAGACCGGCTCGAGCTCGGTCGGCACGGCCATCGAAAAGGCCATGGAATCGGGCAACTTCGCCGCCGCCAAGCAGGCCATGCTCAGCGAATACAGCACCGACGCGGCCAACGTGCAGAAGGCACTCGCCGTGATCAAGACGGCGCCGTCCAATGTCCAGTCGGCGTTCAAGAACCTCCTCACCTTCGTGCAGCAGATCAAGACCGACATCCAGAACGCCTCGAGCCTCCAGGGTCTGATCACGTCCTTCGAGAGCCTGGGCAAGAACACGCAGCTGGTGACCGACGGCACGACCATCGCCAACTGGTACACGGGGGTCTGCGGGGGCTCCCTCATCCCGGCGACGACGACCAGCCTCCCGTAGCGATCCCGCGGCAGGGGCGGACCTCCATGCCCGAGAAGCCGCCGGAGCTGCGTGTGACGAGGCCGGACGAGGCTGCGCCGCTCGACGAGACGCCGATGGCGCGGGAATGGCTGCGGCACCTGCGCGAGAGCGCCATCTTCAAGGTCGAGGGGCTGACGCCGGAGCAGCTGCGCTGGCAGCCAGCACCGACGGCGAACTCATTGGGCGTCATCGTGGTCCACCTGGGCTACGCCGAGCGGCTCTGGCTGCGCGCCATCTTCGCCGGTGAGCCGATGGACATGGGCTGGCGCACGCGCATGTTCGAGCTACCCGACGGCTGGGGTGTCGGCGAGGTCGTCGACTTCTACCGGGCCGAAACGGCGCAGGCCGACGCCGTCCTGGACCGGGCCGAGACCTTCGACCTCCCCTCGGCCGGAGATCTCCGTCCCACGACGCTGCGCTGGGCGGTGCTCCACCTCATAGAGGAGACGGCCCGGCACGTCGGCCACATGGACATCACCCGGGAGCTGCTCGACGGGAGCACCGGCCGCTGAGCGATCAGGCCGATTCTGGGCCCCCGGAGACACGCCGCGGGTGGCTCTCGCGATGTCCCTCGGTCCGGGCTCAATCGTCGGGATCGAGCTCATCGCCGATCCCGAGAGCCTCGAACGGCTCGATCCGGTCCTGCTCCCCACCTGACCCCGCCACGTGCGATCCTGGTAGCAGTCACGGACGGTACCGTGATGTGACGAAAGTGCCCCGGATGGGGCCACGGGATCGGCGATAATTGGCGTGGTCAAGTTCGGGGCGTGGGAGGTCGAGAATCCGGCCATGGACGTGCATGCCGAAGAAGCGGGGCTCACGGCGGCCGACCCGTCTGCCACGACGACCTACGAACGGTCGGACCCGGCCGGGCAGGGCCAGCTCTTCCCCGAGGCGCTCGCCTATCCGACTTACGCGGACACCGACAAGATCCCGGCGGTCGGGCGGGGGCGAAGCTCGGGCCGGTCCGGGTCGGGCGGGTGGCTGCGGGTGGCGGTGGTGCTGGTTGCCCTCGCCGTCCTCGCCGCCGGAACGGCCCTCGGGCTGGTCAAGGCGGGGATCATCGGGAACGGGGGCGGGTCGGGAACGAGCGGGGCACCCATCACGCATCACCCGGGCACCGTCACCCCCACGACCCCGCTGCTCACCGCGACGGGTACGGGGGCGGGAACGGCCAACTACAGCATCGACATCGCGGCGTACCAGGTCACCGTCACCACGACGACCGGGCGGTCCTGGGTGAGCATCGGGATCGTCGGCCAGAAACCGATCTATGCCGGGATCCTGGCTCCGGCCTCGAGCCAGCGCGAGATCCTGCTCGGCCCGTCCCAAGTGGACGTCGGCGCCGGTGGGACGAAGGTAGTCGTGACGTCGGGCAAGCGATCGGTCACCCTGACCCCGCTCTCGGCGCCGTTCAGCTATCAATTCACGCCCAACTCCTGAGCCGCATCGGCCGCGGCGCACGCCGCGGCACGGGGTCGCTGTCGTCGGCCGCCCGATGTTTGGCGTACGGTCGCTCGCTGCGCCAGACAGAGAGAGGAGCCCATGCCCCCGAGCCGAGTGAACGCGATGGATCACGTGGTGCTCGTGCTCTTCGAAAACCGGTCGTTCGACAACCTGCTCGGACGCCTGTACGCGCCGGGTGAAGTCGATGCGTTCGAAGGGGTCATCGGCAAGGAGCTCTACAACCCGGTGCCAGAGTGGGCCGAGCACACCGCGCCGGGCGCCGTCGTGCCCTACGGGATCGCCGTGGGGATGGACATGCCGGATCCGGACCCGGGCGAGGAGTACCCGCACACCAACACGCAGCTGTTCAACGTGCTCGACGACGCCAACCGCTTCAAGGACGCCACGGAGATGGTGGCCCCCTACAACGCACCACCCGGTGGTCGGCAACCGACGATGGACGGCTTCGTCACCGACTACATCAGCTTCCTCACCGTCGAGCTCGGCCGGCAGCCCACCTACGACGAGTACAGCCAGATCATGGCCGGCTACACGCCCGACCAGGTGCCGGTCATCAGCGCTCTCGCACGGGGTTTCGGCGTGTTCGACCACTGGTTCAGCGAGGTCCCGTCGCAAACGCTGCCCAACCGGTCGTTCTGGACCGCGGCGACGTCCTCCGGCTTCGTGGTGAACCGGCCGGTCACCAACTTCATGCGCCACCACACCGCGGAGACGATCTTCGATCGCCTGGAGCGCTGCGACAGGACCTGGAAGGTCTATGTCCTGGAGCCCGGGCCCCTCTCGTTCACCGGCTTCATCCACATGCCGCGCCTGCGCGACCGCTTCGCCACCCACTTCGTGCCCTTCGCCGAGTTCGAGCGCGACGCCGCCGAGGGCACCCTGCCCGACTTCTCGCTGATTGAGCCCAACCTCATGGCGGGCCACGGTGACTACCACCCCGCCTTCGGGCGGGCCCTGATCCCGGGCCTCGAAGTCCTCATGGACGCACCGTCGTCGATCCTCGCCGGGGAGGCCTTCCTGGACCGGATCTACCGGGCCGTGCGGTCCGCCGCGTCACCGACGGGCTCGAACGTGTTCAACACCATGCTGTTCGTCGGCTTCGACGAGCCCGGCGGGACCTACGACCACGTCCCGCCGGGGCCGGTGCCGCCCCCGGACCCCGGCGCTCCACCCGGGCAGCTCGGGTTCGCCTTCGACCGCTCGGGCTACCGGGTCCCCGCCGTCGTCGTGTCCCCCTGGGTCCCCGAGGGGACCGTCTGCACCGACGAGCACCGGCACACCTCCCTGCTGGCGACCCTGCGGGCGGTGTGGGACCTCGGCGAGCCGTTCACGGCCCGTGACGCGGCGGCGCGCAGCTTCGAGCATCTGCTCAGCCTGGAGGTGCCCCGGCCCCCCGAGACGTGGCCCGACGCCAACCCACGGCCGGTCCCGGCCTTCCAGGCGGAGCAGGTGGACGCCATGCGGGCGCTCGGCACCCTCGGCCGGCACCTGTGCCACGGCCTGTACGAGCACGCCCGCCACGACAAGGACCTCCCCGACCCACCCGACTCCCCTCCCAACGTCTCCCCCGCCCTGGCCATCGACTTCGCCATGCACCTCGGTGGCCGGCTGTTCCCCCGCCTGGCCAGGTCCCGACCGGCACCCTGAGCGCCCGGTCGCCGACGCCGGCGTCCACCCGTCGCACACAAGAGGGCGCGGGAGGGGAGCTCGGGTGCCGCAAAGACACCGCTGCTCACGTGATGTCCCGTAAATTGCCGTTCATCCCTTGGCCTCTCGGGTGGGCCCACCAAAAAGGCACGGACACGTGACGCTCCCAGACCGAGCAGGAGGACGGGGAAGGAGCGCGCGGGCCACCATCACGAGCAGCGCGGACTGAGGCGGAGCGACCACATGGGCGGGCTGCTGGCGAAGATCGGCCGGAGCACCTTCCGGCACCGCTGGGTGACGCTGCTGGCCTGGCTCATCATCCTCATCGCGGTGGCCTCAGTGTCCGTCGCCTTCTCGAAGCCGGAGTCGACCCAGTTCACGGTTCCGGGCACCCAGTCCCAGCAGGCCATGGACCTGCTGGAGCAGCGCTTCCCCGCCGCCTCGGGCGCCACCGGCCAGATCGTGTTCGCCGCCCCGGCGGGCGCGACCCTGAACGACGCCACGATGAAGGCCGGCGTCGAGTCGTCGCTCGCCAAGGCCCGCGAGGGTGCGCAGGTGCTACTCGTGACCGACCCCTACAGCGGGACGACCATCTCGAAGAACGGCCGCATCGGCTACGCCACGGTCGCCTTCAAGGTCCCCGCGAGCTCCATCACCGATGCGGCGAAGCAGAACCTCGCCGCCTCCGCGGCACCGGCGCGCGCCGCGGGCGCGACCGTCGCCTTCGGGGGCGGGATCGTCAACCAGCCCACGACGAAGAGCTCGGACGTCCTGGGCCTGCTGATCGCCTACCTGGTGCTCACGATCACCTTCGGCTCCATGATCGCGGCGGGCCTGCCGCTGGTCAACGCGCTGATCGGCGTGGGTATCGGCCTGACGGGCATCAACGCGCTCAGCGGGATCATCTCGCTGTCGGCCACCGCGCCCATCCTCGCCACCATGCTCGGCCTGGCCGTGGCCATCGACTACGCCCTCTTCATCGTCTACCGCTACCGGGACGAAATCGGCCAGGGCGTACCGCATGAGGAGGCCGCGGCGACCGCGGCCGGAACGGCCGGGGTGGCTGTCGTCTTCGCCGGTACAACCGTGGTCGTCGCACTGGTAGGCCTCAGCGTGACCGGGATCCCGTTCCTGACCATCATGGGACTCTGCGCCGCCGGCACGGTCGTCGTCGCCGTCCTGGTCGCCGTGACGCTCATTCCCGCGCTCCTCGGCTTCGCCGGGTCCAAGGTCAAGCCGCGTCGGGTGAAGGCCCAGGGCCGGGGTTTCTTCGCCGCCTGGGTCACCTTCACGACCAAGCGCGCCGCGTTCGTCGTCGTCGGCGGGGTGGTCGTCCTCCTGGCCATCGCCTCGCCCCTGCTCACGATGGACCTCGGGCTGCCGAGCGCGGGGACGCTCCCCAAGTCGGACACGGCGCGCACGGCGTACGACCTCCTGGCACAGGGCTTCGGACCCGGGATCAACGCGCCGCTCCTCGTCGTGGTCGACGCGCCGGCACGGCTCGACCCGGTGGCGGTCGCCGAGACGGCCACCAAGGACCTGGCGGCGGTGCCCGGCGTCGCCTCCGTCTCGCCTCCGCTCCAGAACGCAGCCAAGGACGTCACCGTGGTCGAGGTCATACCCACCTCGGGCCCGAGCTCGGTGGCCACCAAGGACCTCGTTGCCACCATCCGGCAGAAGGCTGATGCGGTGGCCGCCCCCTACGGCGTCCGCGTGCTCGTGACCGGACCGACCGCGCTGGCCATCGACGTCTCGGCCAAGCTCGGCGCGGCGCTCCCGCTGTACCTGCTGGTCGTGGTCGGCATCGCCGCCATCATCTTGATGATCGTCTTCCGTTCGCTGCTGGTGCCGCTGACTGCGGTCCTCGGCTTCCTCCTCACCATCGGCGTCGCGCTCGGCATCGTCGTCTGGATCTTCCAGGACGGCCACCTGGTGCGCCTGACGCTGATTCCCGCGGCCATGGCGCTGCTGGGCCGGGGTGCCTGGTGGCTCCCGCGCTGGCTGGACCGGATCCTGCCCTCCATCGACATCGAGGGAGCCAGCCTCGAGTTCCCGCTCGAGCCCGCGGGCGCCACGGCCTGAGCCCCGGCCTCGGGTCCGACGTGTGAACTCGGTAGGGTCCTTCGCCGTGGAGCTGCTCCGGTTGATCGAGATCGACGTGGCGGTGCAGCCAATGGTCGATCTGGGTGAGTTCCCCCTCGGGGGTCGCCGCACGATCGTCTTCGAGGGCGGCACCTTCGAGGGCCGCGACGACCTGCGCGGCACGATCGCGCCCGGTGGCGTCGACTGGCAGATCGTCCGGCCCGACGGCGTCATCGAGATCGACGCCCACTACCTGCTCGTCACCGACGACGGTGAGCCAATCGAGGTCCGCTCGACGGGGATCCGCAAGGCGAGCCCCGACGTCGCGGTCCGGCTGGCACACGGCGAGGATGTCGCGCCGGCCGAGTACTACTTCCGCACCCATGTCAGGCTCTCGACATCCGCACCTCGCCTCGCCTTCATGAACGACATCCTCGCCGTGTCGACCGGTGAACGCCGGCGGGGCTCGGTGCGGATCAACATCCACGAGGTGCTCTGAGCATGACCGCACGCGAGCGCCGGTTCATCGTGGTCGGCGCCGGTATCGGGGGCCTCGCCGCCGCGCTCAGCCTGCACCAGGTCGGCGCCTGCGTCGACGTGTTCGAGAGCGTGCACGAGGTCCGGCCACTGGGCGTCGGCATCAACCTCCTGCCGCACGCTGTGCGCGAGCTCGACGCGCTGGGATTGCTCGAGCCGCTCCGTGCCCGGTCGGTCGAGCCGACGAGCCTCGTGTACTGCTCCGCCCACGGCCAGGAGATCTGGCGCGAACAGCGTGGCATCGCTGCCGGCTACGCCTGGCCGCAGCTCTCCATCCATCGAGGCGAGCTCCAGGACGTCCTGCTCGGCGCATTCATCGGACGGGTGGGGTCCGACCATCTTCACCTCGGGCACCGGCTCGTAGGGTTGGACGCGGACGACACCCATGCCGCTGCCGTGTTCCGCACCGACGATGACGACAGCCTGGTGGTGTCCGGTGACGGGGTCGTCGCGGCCGACGGCATCCACAGCGTTGCCCGCGTCCAGCGCTACCGGTCCGAGGGACGACCCCGCTGGAACGGCTCCCTCCTCTGGAGAGGCATCGCCGAGGTCGAGCCCTTGCTGAACGGCCGCACCATGGTGTGGGCCGGTCACCGCGACCAGAAGTTCGTCGCCTATCCCATTGCCGATCTCCCAACCGGCCGTCAGGAGATCAACTTCATCGCCGAGCTCCGCCGCCCGGAATCGGCGCTCGGACGAGCCGAGGACTGGAACCGGGCCGGCGAGCTCACGGACTTCCTGCCCCAGTTCGAGGACTGGGTCTTCGATTGGCTCGATGTCCCTGCGATCATCGGGTCTGCGCCGGGCACGTTCCTGTTCCCGATGATCGATCGCGACCCTGTCCCCCGTTGGACGTTCGGTCGATCGACGCTGCTAGGAGATGCCGCCCACCCCATGTATCCGATCGGTTCGAACGGGGCCTCGCAGGCGATCCTGGACGCACGCGTCCTCGCCGGCTGTCTTCGCGCCGACGACGATGTGGTCTCCGCGTTCGAGCGCTACGAGCACGAGCGGTTGCCCAGGACCGCTGCCATCGTGCAGGCGAACCGCGGTCTGGGGCCGGAGGTGCCGATGCAGGTGGTGCACGAGCGCGCGCCCGACGGCTTCGACGACATCAACACCGTCATCAGCCGAGCCGAGATCGACGACGCGACCGAGGCGTACCGGAACACTGCCGGCTTCGCCCTCGCGGCGTTGCGGGCCGATCCGCGATCGCTGATCGACCAGTGGGCGAAGGTCGGCGCTGATCGCTGACGATCGCGCTCGCGCTCGCGCTCAGAGTCACCGCACTGTCGGAATGTCTGATGACCGACTCCCGGACATTCGTGACCGAGATCCGGACACTCGCGACCGATCACGCCGGACATTGAATGACCCCCGACACTACGAGCACCCGCTGGTCGACCCGCAACTCCCGCACACGTAGCACGACCCGGCCCGCTGCATGGTGTTGCCGCAGTTGTAGCAGAGCGGCGCGTCGAGCTGCTCCGCACGGGCCATCGGCCGTACCGCCGGCTCCGACGAGTTCGGGGCGGCCGTGACGCCGGCACTGAGACCGTCGTCGACCAGGCCCGCGCTGGGCGTTGCCATCTCCTCCACGCCGGGCAGTGTCGGCTGGGTGCGCTCCTGCGTCGAGAGGATCCCGAGCTCGGTCCGGTCCTGGGTCGACAGGTAGTCCAGGGCCAACCGGCGCGAGATGTAGTCGATGAGGCTGGTGGCGATGCGCAGCTCGGGGTCATCGGTGATGCCGGCCGGCTCGAACTTCATGTTGGCGAACTTGCGCACGAAGGTCGCCAGCGGCACGCCGTGCTGGAGCCCGAGGCTCAGCGAGATGGAGAAGGCGTCCATGATCCCGGCCAGGGTCGAGCCCTGCTTGGAGACCTTGATGAACACCTCGCCCGGTCGCCCGTCCTCGTACTCGCCGACGGTCACGTAGCCCTCGCAGTCGGCGACCCGGAACGAGAACGTCTTCGAGTTGCGCTTGCGGGGCAGGCGCTCGCGCACCGCGCCCACCAGCAGCGGCGAGGCCACCCGCTGCCGCTCGTGGGCCAGCGCCGCCTCGAGCTCGGCGATGTGCGCCGCGATCTCGCGGGCGCGGGCCTCGGCCTCCGAGCCGGCCGGTGCGGTGTCGCCACCCTCGATGAGGGCCGCGGCACCCTCCTTCTTCGTCGTCGACAGCGGCTGGGCCACCTTGCAGTTGTCACGGTAGATGGCCACCGCCTTGATACCCAGGCGCCAGGCGTCGATGTGCAGCTGCTCGACGTCCTCGACCGTCACGTCCTCGGGCATGTTGACCGTCTTGGAGATGGCGCCGCTGATGAAGGGCTGGACCGCTCCCATCATGCGGATGTGCCCCGAGTAGTGGATGGTGTTGTCACCCATGGAGCAGGCGAACACCGGCAGGTGCTCGGGGGCCAGGTGCGGCGCGCCGAGGATCGACATGTGCTCGTTGACGTAGGCGACGATCTCGGCCGCCTGGTCGGGGCCGTAGCCCAGCTTGGCCAGGGCCCGGGACACCGTCTGGTTGACGATCGACATGGTGCCGCCGCCCACCAGCTTCTTCGTCTTGACCAGGCCGAGGTCGGGTTCGACGCCGGTGGTGTCGCAGTCCATCAGCAAGCCGATGGTGCCCGTCGGCGCCAGCACCGAGGCCTGCGAGTTGCGCACACCGTAGGCCTCGGCCAGGTCGACCGCCTGGTCCCAGGCCTCCTGCGCAGCCGACAGCAGCTCGGGCGGCACGACGTCCTCGTCGATGCGGGCCGCCTCCCCCTGGTGCATCCGCAGCACGTTGAGCATGGCCTCGCCGTTCTCGTGGTAGCCGGCGAAGGGCCCCATGCGGGCCGCGGTGCGGGCCGAGGTGGCGTACGCGTGCCCCGTCAGCAGCGCCGTGATGGCGGCCGCCCAGGCCCGCCCGGCGTCGGAGTCGTAGGGCAGGCCCTGCGCCATCAGCAACGCACCCAGGTTGGCGTAGCCGATGCCGAGCTCGCGGAAGGCGCGTGTCGTCTCGCCGATCTTGTCGGTCGGGTAGTCGGCGTTGCCCACGATGATCTCCTGCCCGGTGAACACCACTGACACCGCTGCCTTGAAGCCCTCCACGTCGAACTCGTCGTTCTCGTCGAGGAACGTCAGCAGGTTCATGGAGGCGAGGTTGCAGGCCGAGTTGTCGAGGTGGACGTACTCCGAGCATGGATTGGAGCCGTTGATCCGGCCCGTGTTGGGCGCCGTGTGCCAGCGGTTGATCGTGGTGTCGTACTGCAGGCCCGGGTCGGCGCACTCCCAGGCCGAGTGGGCGATCTGGCGGAACAGGTCCCGCGCCGGGAGCGTGCGGACGACCGAGCCGTCTGTGCGGGCGACGAGCTGCCAGTCGCGGCCGTCGAGCACCGCCTCCATGAATTCGTCGGTCACCCGCACCGAGTTGTTGGCGTTCTGGTACTGCGTCGAGTGGCTGTCGGCGCCGTCGAGGTCCATGTCGAAGCCGGCGTCACGCAGGACGCGGGCCTTGCGCTCCTCGATCGCCTTGCACCAGACGAAGTCCTCCACGTCGGGATGGTCGGCGTCGAGGATGACCATCTTGGCGGCGCGCCTCGTCTTGCCGCCGGACTTGATCGTGCCCGCCGACGCGTCCGCGCCCCGCATGAAGCTGACGGGGCCCGACGCGGTGCCGCCGCCCTTGAGGAGCTCGTGCGACGAGCGGATGCGCGACAGGTTGACCCCGGCGCCCGACCCGCCCTTGAAGATGACGCCCTCCTCGGTGTACCAGTTGAGGATCGAGTCCATCGTGTCCTCGACGGACAGGATGAAGCAGGCGCTCCCCTGCTGCGGGACGCCGTGGACGCCGATGTTGAACCACACCGGTGAGTTGAAGGCCGCCTTCTGGTGGATGATGAGGTACTTGAGCTCGTGGTTGAAGACCTGGGCCTCCTCGTCGTCGACGAAGTAGCCGTCCTTGATCCCCCACGCCGTCAGCGTGTCGGCCACCCGGTCGGCCACCTGGCGCAACGACCATTCGCGCTCCTCGGTGCCGAGGGTCCCGCGGAAGTACTTCTGCGACAGGATGTTGGTGGCATTGACGCTCCAGGACTCGGGCACCTCGACACCCAGCTGCTCGAAGGCGACCGTGCCGTCCCGGAAGTTCGTGATGCGGGCGTCGCGCCGCTCCCAGCGCACCTCGTCGTAGGGGTGCACGCCTTCGGTGGTGAAGTGCCGACGGATGCCGATCTCGGATCGCTGGGGGGCGATGGCCATGGCGCTGGGGTCCTCCTCGTTGACTCGGGTGCTGGGGGTGGCTGCTTGCTTGCTGTGCCTGCTCGTCGGCGCCGTCACCCCACCCTCATACAAGCGTGGAGGTGTCTCACGGCACGTGCTCGTATCCAGTGCCCGGGCGAGGCCCTGAGTCGCCTCACCACAATATATTGTGGCTGGCTCTCCCCCGGGACACGAGATGCTGTGTCATTACAGCACTGTAGTTACGCCCTTGTCAACCAATGGCCTGCAACATCGGTGCAGGTCACGGGCTGTTCGCGATGGTTTGCGCGGGACTGCCCGCGCGGCCCTCCCCGGCACGCCGATTGCCCGCGAACGGTTAGCGTCAGCCCCCCATGGCCAAGGTCGTCGCCGTCGATGCGGGCACGACCGGGGTGCGCGCCCTCGTGGTCGACGAGCACGCCCGCGTGGCCGACGTCGCCTACCGGGAGCTGACCCAGCACTTCCCCCGGCCGGGCTGGGTCGAGCACGACCCCGCCGAGATCTGGGACTCCGTCCTGGCCACCGTGGCCGAGGTCGGGGGCCGCCTCGCCGAGGCGGGCGAGACCGTCGCGGCCATCGGCATCACCAACCAGCGCGAGACCCTGGTGACGTTCGACCGCTCGACGGGGCAACCGCTGCACCGGGCGATCGTCTGGCAGGACCGCCGGACCGCGCCGCTCTGCGCCGAGCTCGCCGCCGCCGGCCACCTGCCACTCGTGCGCGCCACGACCGGTCTCGTCCTCGACCCCTACTTCAGCGCGACCAAGGCCGCCTGGCTCCTGCGCGAGGGCGACCTCCCGCTGGCGGCGTCGGACCGGGACCTCTCCTTCTGCACCGTCGACACCTGGATCCTGTGGAACCTCACCGGTGGAGCCGCCGGTGGCACCTACGCCACCGACCCGTCCAACGCCAGCCGCACCCTCCTGCTCGATACGGCCACCCTCACCTGGTCCGCCGAGCTCTGCGACCTCTTCGGCGTGCCCGCGCACACCCTGCCCGAGGTGCGCCCGTCGGCCGGCCGGTTCGGTGCCGCCGCGCTGGCGGACCTCGGCCCGGCGTCCGCGGTGCTCGACGGGGTCCCCGTCTCGGGCGTGCTCGGCGACCAGCAGGCCGCGCTCTTCGGGCAGGCCTGCTTCGAGCCCGGGATGGTCAAGGTCACCTACGGCACGGGCAGCTTCGCGCTCGCCAACGCCGGCCCGGAGCGCCCGCCCGCGCCCGAGGGCCTCACCGCCAGCTGCGCGTGGGACCTCGGTGAGCACGCGCCGGCCTCGCCCGGCCGCGTCGCCTACGCGCTCGAGGGCTCGGCCTTCGTCTCGGGCGCCGCCATCCAGTGGCTGCGCGACGGGCTCGGCATCATCGCTTCGGCCTCCGAGGTCGGCCCGTTGGCGGCGTCGGTCCCCGACAGCGGCGGTGTCACCTTCGTGCCGGCCCTCACCGGCCTCGGCAGCCCGTGGTGGGATCCCCGGGCGCGCGGCATCATCACCGGCCTCACCCGCGGCGCCGGCCGGGCGCAGATCGCCCGGGCCTGCGTAGAGGCGATGGTGTTCCAGGTACGCGACATGACCGATGCCATGACCACCGCCTCTTCCCATCCACTCTCCGCACTGCGGGCGGACGGGGGTGCCGCCACGATGGACCTCCTCCTCGAGCTGCAAGCCGAGCAGAGCCGCATGCCGGTGGCCCGCCCACGCTCGCTCGAGTCGACCGCGTTGGGCGCCGCCACCGTCGCCGGCCTGGCCGAGGGGGTGTGGTCCTCGCTCGACGAGCTGGCCGGGCTCTGGGAGGCCGAGGCCGTCTTCGAGCCGCAGCTGCCGGCCGAGCTGTCCGACGCCGCCCACGCCGCCTGGCGCCGCGCCGTCGACAAGTCCATGGGGTGGGCCGACCTCGATCCGGGGT
>CAWGOJ010000040.1:0-137871 GCA_963824195.1 uncultured Acidimicrobiaceae bacterium
ACATTCAAGTTTGACCACCCGAAGAGCTGTTGCGGCAGTCCTCGCATTGCGGCGCCGGCCTCACTAATCTGCGCCGACTGCACGCATGCCAAGCAGAGGAGGCGCAATGCGCTCGCTACGTCGTTTCGGTGCCCTCGGCTGTGCCCTCGCATTGAGTGCCCTGCCGCTGGCGATGGGCGGGGGATCAGTGGCCGGCGCCGCCTACTCCTCGCCGGCCACGGTCAGTGCGTCGACCTGGAGCAGCATGGCCAACACAGCGACGACGCCCGCGGCCGGTTCGGTGACCGGCGGCGTGTCCTGCGTGACGTCCGTGTTCTGCGTCGCGGTCACGGGGGACTCCCCGACGCTCGGACCCCCGTCCGGGCTACTGGCTTACGCGGAGCTCTGGAACGGGACCACGTGGTCGCCTATGACCCTGCCGACGGTGATCGGCGCCACCGCGGACACCCTCGTCAGCGTCTCGTGCGTGACGACGTCGTTCTGCCTCGCCGTGGGCTATGCGACCGTGTCGGGCGCCAGTTCGATCCTCATGGAGCAGTGGAACGGATCCGCTTGGGCCCTGGTGACGGCTCCTGCCGTCCCAGGCGCGAACGGGCCCAGCCTCTACGGCGTGTCCTGCACGAGCGCCACTTTTTGCCAGGCTGTCGGTGGCGCTGGCGGCGGCTCGGGCGCTCCCGTCGCCCTGCAGTGGAACGGCTCCACGTGGAGCGTCCAGACGATCGGCCTTCCGTCGAATGCGAACAGCGGTATGCTCCTCGAGCGCGTCGTGCACGACCACCTCGTTTTGCATGGCCGTCGGGGCCGGCTTCAACGGCGCTTACAACGTTTCCGTGGCGTACACGTGGAACGGGTCGACATGGACCCAGACCACGCTTCCCCCCACCGGCGCCATCTCCGTCACTGACTACGTGTCGTGCGCCGGGCTGTCCTTCTGCGCTGCCACGGCGGACAATCCGGGCCCGGTCAACCAGATCCTGACCTGGAACGGCTCGTCGTGGTCCATGGCGCAGAACGTCCCGACTCCGACGGGCGGGGGCACGCTCGACGGCATCAGCTGCTTCAGCGCCACGAGCTGCGCTGCCGTCGGCACCAACGGTGCGGCCACCCAGGTCCTCACCTTCAACGGCCAGTCTTGGACGCAGGTGAGCAACCCGCCCATCGGCGCTCCGGGAAGTACCAATACCGGCCTGTTCGGTGTCGACTGTCTGACCGACTGGTCCTGCGTGGCGGCTGGAGTCTCGGCCTTCTCCGGGGACACCTACCAGCCCCTCCTCGCCTCGGCCCCCATCGCCCGGAGCGGCTACTACTTCGTAGGCGCTGACGGCGGCGTCTACAACTACGGCACCGGGGGGAGCGCCCCGTTCCTGGGTTCGATGGGCGGCACCAAGCTGAACTCGCCCATCGTGGGCATGACCACCATGCCGGCCGGTGACGGCTACTACCTGGTGGCCGCCGACGGCGGGGTCTTCAACTTCGGCTCGGCTCAGTTCTACGGCTCCATGGGCGGCAAGGCCCTCAACAAGCCGATCGTCGGCATCGCGGTCACCCCTGACGGCGGGGGCTACTGGCTGGTGGCCTCCGACGGCGGCATCTTCTCCTTCGGCGACGCCGAGTTCTACGGCTCCATGGGAGGCAAGCCGCTCAACAAGCCGATCGTCGGGATTGCCCCGACCCCGAACGGCAACGGCTACTACGAGGTGGCCAGCGACGGCGGCATCTTCACCTTCCCGACCGTCGGTGGCCCGCCCTTCCTGGGCTCGGCCGGCTCCCTCACGCTGAACAAGCCGGTCGTCGGCATGGCCGTCGCCTCCAACGGCGGCTACTACATGGTGGCCAGCGACGGCGGCATCTTCAGCTACCCGAGCACGGAGCCCTTCTACGGCTCGACAGGGTCCATCAGACTCAACAAGCCGATCGTCGGCATGGACCTGGTCAGCAACGGCTACTACCTCGGGGCAGCCGACGGCGGCGTCTTTGCCTTTCCGACCACCGACGGCCCACCCTTCTTGGGCAGCAGAGGTGGCCAGCCCATCAACGCCCCGGTGGTGGCCATTTCGGGCTGATCTCAATGTGAGACAGCTCAGCGCAGCCCCCGGCACAGCGGCAGGGTGCAGGTGTAGGCCGATGCCTGGTCGCCGTAGAGGCGCCGCAGTGCCAGCCGGCTCTGTCCCGCCGCGTGCTGCACGGCGTCGCAGACCGCCACGAGTTCCTCCTCCCCCGGGGCCGAGACCGTCACGTAGCCCGAGTAGCGGAAGGAGGCGTGCCCCTCGGCCAGCTCCGCCTCCCGGCGGGCCAGGACCTCGGACTCGCGGGCGTGGCGCGCCGTTGAGACGAAGCCGCCGCGCCGGCGCAGCTCGGCGTCGGCCAGGTCCGCCGTGCGGGACGCCTCCACCTTGCGCACCGCGGTGTCGGGACCGAGGGGCTCCATCACCACGGAGAGGGTCGAGCGGGCCGATCCGAGGAGGAGCGGGGCCAGGAAGTCGCTGCGCACCTCGATGCGGGGCCACTCCGCCACCCAGAACGTGGCGTGGACCATGCCATCGACACGCACGGCTGACCAGCTCTCCTCCATGGCCATCGGCCAGGGGTCGGCGATCGGGCCATCGGCAACGCTGGCCGTCACGTGCGGCTGGTAGGTGCGGAGCAGCTGCAGCGCCAGGTCGTCGGCCGTGAGCACGGACTCGACCTGCACGTCGGCGTCGGAGAGGAGGCGGACGAGCGAGCCGATCTCGCGAGCCAGCGTGGCGCACCCGACCTCGACCGACCTGTTGAGCCGTACCTGCACGGCGAGGACGACGTCGTGTGCGCAGGTGTGCGAGTCCATGTCGGTCAGCAGCGCGTCGTAGGACGCGGTGCACGCCGACGCCGCGTCGGGCACCGCCTCGGCGGCAAGATAGGACCGCACGCCCTGTCCGTCGTCGGGGAAGGAGGCGGCGACCCACTGCACCCGGTGCACCGGCGAGCCCTCGCGGGCCAGCGACGAGAGGACGGAGGCCCACGCCCCCACGCGGCGGTCCTGCTCGTCCGCGGCCAGCAGGGCGAAGCTGCCACCGCGCAGCGAGAGCGCCGCCGTAAGCGTGCGCGCCGTGCGGTCGTGCACCACGCCCATGTCGTGCCAGTCGGCGCGCAACAACCGTACGCCGCGCAGCGCACCCATCTGCCGCGCGCCGCGCACTCCGGCCCGCCGGGTGCCCCAGCACACCGCGACCGGCAGCCACTCGTCGCCTGTCCGCCCCGACACCGGTAGCGTCGCCAGCGCGCCGTAGAGGACGAGCACGCCGATGGCCGCCGCCATGCCCGCCGCATTGGGCTCCCACCGCAGCACGAGTACGCCCAACGCGAGGCCGACCGCGACGGTGATGATCTGGCCCGCCCGCCACCCGGCCAGCGCGCCCCGCGCTCGCGCGGGCCGAAGCGGTAGCGCGACCCGGCGTCGCCGCTCACCCGGCGTCACCCTGGTGCGGTGGCCATGCCGCGGGCAGCCACTTGATGCACGGGCCGTGGCCGTCGTCGCCCATGTAGTAGCGCATCTTGCCGGCCTCGACCGTGCCGATCAGGCTGCGGCCCGGCGGCACGCCTTCCCACTTCCACGCGTCCTCCGCCGTGGCCGGACCCGTCCGTGGGGACCGGTGGGGGCGTCCGCGCCACGTCCCGATGCGGTCGGCCATGGCATCGACTCCCTCGTCTCCCACGTCTCCCGCGCCCCCCGCAGCTCCCGCAGCTCCCGCACCGTCGGCGCTCTCCGCGCCGGCCTCCCAATCCAAGATGGGCTTGGGTCCCTTGGGCCCCGGGGCGGCACCGCGCGCGACGGCGGCGTCAAAGACGCGCTCCGAGCCCGGGTCTCCGGCGCCGAGATGAACGGCCCCGTCATCCTCCGACCCCTCTGATGCGGAAGACGCCTCCGAACCCGCCGATCCGGACGGCCCCGCCGCCGCCCGGGCCGCACCGCCCGCCGTGGGGGACCCCAGGCCAGCCCCCGTCTGCTCCATGAGCCGCGCGTCACCGAGCGCTTCGAGCCCGCCGTGCAGAACGTGGCTCGCCGCCGTCCGCGGCACCCTCGTCATGGCCGCGGTGCCCCGTGCGCGCAGCCCGTCGAGATGCCCGACGGCGCCGGCCTCGACCACGGGGATCATGCGCAGGATGGCGAAGGGGACGAAGGTGGCCATCACGAGGAGCGCGCCACCGGCCAGGACGGCCGAGAACCCGGCGCCGTGCGCACCCGAACCGGCGGTGCCTGACGAGACCGCACCGGCCGCCAGGCTCAAGGTCGCCACGATCACGAACTTGGAGAGGATCAGCGCGGCGAGGGTCTCGACCAGGCGGCGGCACCAGTGCGACACCGCCGGCCAGACCAGGGTGGCCAGCGCCAGCGGCAGGAAGAGGACCGCGACATAGACCGCCGCGGCGCGGATGAGGAGCTCGAGCCACAGCACAAACGCGGCAACCGCGACCAGCAGCGCGATGAGAAGGAGCACGAAGCTCGCGATGGTGGGGTCGGCTGCGGCCGCCACCAGTCCCGTGGTCACGCCCGACAACAGAGAGGTCACGTCTGCGCCGCTGCCGCCTGCGACGGCGTCGCTCATGGCGTCGGTGGCGGAGAGGCTCAGGATGACGATCTGTATGGCAACGACCGCCAGCAGGAGCGCGAGCGGCAGCTGCACCAGGTAGGTGCGGACGAGCTGGCCCGGGTTCTGGCGCACGATCGCCTGCAGGGTCGAGACGAGGAGCATGGGCAGGATGACGACCCCCGCCAACGCCGTCATCTGGCCGTAGTGGGCGCGGAACCAGGTCGCGCCGACGTCGACCGTCGTCGTGGACACGAGCACGTCGCCGATCTGGCCGAGTAGCCACTCGGCTCCGCTCGCCACCCACTGGCTGATGCCGCTGAGGACGGACTCGAAGCCCGATGCCGCGATGGAGCCCCCGAGGCTCCCGACCTGGCAGATCGGGTTGAGTGCGTCCAGGCCGGTGCACCCGGCGGCCAGCATGGCGAGGGCCCCGCAGCGACGTCAGTGCAGGTTGGTGCCGGTGTGGAAGAAGAAATTGATGATGGGAGGCGCCGCACCGATGAGCAGTGCCGCCAGCCCCGAGACCAGCACCGCCCGGCGACCCACCAACGACTGTTGGAAGTTCTGGGAGTGCACGCCCAGCGCCCAGGCGGCGGCGCCGATGAGGAGACCGGCCAGCGAGGCGATCAGCGCCCAGGCGCCGAGGCCGTTGGTGAGGTCCTGCAGGGTCCCCCCGCCGGGCAGAGCGTTCACGCTCGGGTTCAAGGAGACATCGGCCAGGTGCCACACGACCATCGGTGCCCTCCATGGTGAGTGCCGGCGTCGGGACCTCCGGCCGCCGTTCGGACGGAGAACGGTTCGTGCGCCGGGCCGAGTGCTGCTCTTTCCCGATCCTTTTCCGCGGCGTCATCCCCCACTCCTCCGGCGCGCGTCGAGTCGTCACCCCCCTCTTGCAAAAGGCCAGGCCAGGAGCGGCTGCTGACCCTCTTCCGGTTGCCGGGTTTCGAGCGCGTGCACCCGTCCGGCGAACGCTCAACCGATCCGTTGACAGTTCTGGGAAACTCCCCCGCCCGGCCGGACCGTGGCACCGTTGCGCCTCCGGCGGGTGGCCGCCCCGCACGTCCGCCGACCACATCCGCGGTGTCACCACTCCGATACCGGGCGGAGAGGTTCGCCGCGCCCTCTCCAGCCCTGTCATATTGGGGACGTGCCGCTGAGTGGGCCGGGGGAAGTCAATCTGAGCCAGACCCAGGAGATCATCTTCATCGCGGGCGCGGTTCTGGTCGCCGTGCTGGTGGGTTTCATCGCCGCCTACCTCGGGCGGCGGTCGGGACGGCGGGCCATCTCCCAGCGCCTGGCCGCACTGGGCACCCGGCTGGGCCTCGATCCGCCTGACGACGAGTACAACATCGAGACCTCCCTCGCGTATCTGGAGCAGGTGACTGGTGGGGCTGCCCAGGCCGTCGCCGAATCCAGCTCCGACGCCATCCGCCTGCGGCGCTCGCTGGACACCCTCACCCAGGGCGTCGTCCTCTGCGACGAGAACGGCTCCGTGATCTACCGCAACGGCCGCGCCAACGCCCTGATGGTCAGCCGCCACGGCGACGCCCTCGCCGCCCAGGCGGTGACCGAGGTGCTCGAGGACGCGTGGCACGAGGGATCGGCCGAGCGCACGCTCGATCTCTACGGACCTCCCCGACGCACGCTGCAGGTGCGGGCCCGACAGATCGACGACGGCCGCCGGCCGCTCGGCGTGATCGCGCTGATCGAGGACGTCTCAGAGCGGCGCCGGCTCGAGGAGATCCGCCGCGACTTCGTGGCCAACGTGAGCCACGAGCTCAAGACCCCGATGGGCGCCCTGGGCCTGCTGGCCGAGACCCTGGTCTCCGAGCCCGACCCCGAGGTGGCGCAGCGCCTGGCCGGCCGCATCCACAACGAAGCCTTCCGGGTCAGCCGCATCATCGACGACCTGCTCGACCTCTCGCGCATCGAATCCGAGGAGGCGCCCCCGCGCGAGCCCGTGCTCGTGAACCTGGTGATGGCCGACGCCATCGAGCGGGTGCGCGCCACGGCCGACCAGCGCGGTATCGAGATCGTGCTGCACGAGCCCTCCCCGCCGATCGCCGTCATGGGGGACCGGCGCCAGCTTGTCTCGGCCATGCACGCCCTTCTGGAGAACGCGATCACCTACTCCTACGACAACTCCAAGGTGGTCGTGACCGGCACTGTGCAGCGCTCCAATCCAAACCTCGAGCACCCGTCGGTGGTGGCCGCGTCCCTGGGTGACGGCTCGCTGCAGGGCGGGTCCATTGGCCGCGGCTCGCTGGGCGAAACGCCCCTGGGCGAGGGGTCCGCGCGCGACGGCGCACCCGAGCCCGAGACCGGGGAGACCCCGGCCGTGACCGCCACTGGGCCAGACTCGGTGCCCGGAGCCGTAGAACGCGAAAAGGAGGGCCCGGTGGAGCCGGTGTTCACCCCCGAGATCCTCGACCACGAGACGCCGCCGGGCGACACCGCCTCCGCCGGCACGGCGGCCACCGGCACCACCGCGCCGATTTCACAGACCGGCGCGCCGGGCGACACCGCCGGAACCGGTCCTGCGGAGACCACGGCGGCCATCTCCCCGAATTGGCGCATCGAGGAGCGCGACAACGTGCGGCTGTCGGTGCAGGACCACGGCATCGGTATCCCGGCCCGTGACCTCGACCGCATCTTCGAGCGCTTCTACCGGGTCGACCACGGCCGCAGCCGTGACACCGGCGGGACCGGTCTGGGCCTGTCCATCGTCCGCCACGTCGCCAACAACCACCAGGGCTGGGTGGACGTCGAGTCCCGCGAGGGTGAGGGATCCACCTTCACGCTCGTGCTGCCGATTCAGGCGGAGCGGGTCGCGTGACCAAGGCCGGATCCGGCAAGACGGCCGGCAAGAAGAGTGCGCGCACCGTGTCCGGGGAGGGGCCGGTCAAGGTCCTGCTGGCCGAGGACGAGGAGTCCTTCATCGAGGCGCTGGTCATCGGGCTCACCAACGAGGGGTTCCGAGTCACCGTGGCCCGCGACGGCAACGAGGCGGTGCAGCTCTTCGAGGAGACCGGGCCCGACATCCTCCTGCTCGACCTCATGCTGCCCAAGATGTCGGGCATCGACGTGTGCCGGACGATCCGCACACGCTCCCAGGTCCCCATCATCATGGTGACGGCCAAGGGCACCGAGATCGACACCGTGGTCGCGCTCGAGGTGGGCGCGGACGACTACGTCACCAAGCCCTACCGGCTGCGCGAGCTGGTCGCCCGCATGCGCGCCGTCCTGCGGCGCGCGCCTGGCGGCCCCGAGTCCACCGACGTGTCGGGCAACATCGAGTTCGGCAGCGACGGCATCTGGGAGTCCAACGGGATCAAGGTGGACTTCGACCAGCGACGCGTGTTCGTGCGCGGCGAGGAGGTCCACCTGCGGCGCAAGGAGTTCGAGCTGCTGCGCCTGCTGGTGGAGAACTCCGGCCGCGTGCTCACGCGCGACGTCCTCATCGACCGCGTGTGGGGCACCGACTACATCGGCGACACCAAGACGCTCGATGTGCACATCAAGCGTCTGCGGTCCCGGATAGAGGCCGACCCCTCCACGCCCGTTCTCATCACTACGGTGCGCGGCGTCGGCTACCGCTTCGCGGCCGCCGGGTCGTAGACCGGGTTTTGGCCTCGGCGGGACCGTTTGGCCGAACGCCACGTCCCGAGCAGGTGGCTTCGACGACACACACACCGGGCCCGTGCGGCCGGCCTAATCGCCTGAGCTCACGAGCCGGCCCAGGTAGGAGGCGCCACCGAAGGTGAAGATGCCACCGTCCGCGGCGGCCATCCAGTAGCCGTTGGTCGCGTTGTCCGGGGCCATGCCCATCACCGGGGCGGCCAGAGGGATGCCGCCCGTGGAGCCATCGAAGGGCGCCTGCCCGAAGGTGAAGATCCCGCCGTCAGAAGCCACGAAGCGGTAGCCCTGGCCGTTGGGCGACGCCTCCATGCCGACGATCGGCTTGTTGAGGTGGAGACCTCCGGTGCTCCCGAGGAAGGGGGCATCGAAGCTGAAGATGCCACCGTCGGCGGCGACCTCCCAGTACCCGCCGCTCGCAGGGTCGGCCGCCATGCCAACGATGGGCTGGTTCAGCGGCGTGCCGCCCATGGAGCCGTAGAACGCGGCGTCACCGAAGCTGAAGATGCCCCCGTCGGACGCCACCATCCAGTAGCCCTTGCCGTCGGGTGTGGAAGCCATGCCCACGATCGGCTTGTTGAGTCGCAACCCGCCCGTCGACCCGTAGAAGCTGGCGTCGCCGAAGTTGAAGATGCCACCGTCCGCGCCCACCAGCCAGTACCCCTGGCCGTTCGGCGTGGCGGCGATGCCCACGATCGGCGAGTTGAGCTGGCCGCTGAGCGACCCGTAGTTCTGCGCCGACCCGAAGCTCGCCACCGTGCCGTCCGTCTCGGCCTCCCAATAGCCGGTCCCGCTGGCCAACGGCGCGATGCCCACCGTGCGCGTGGACGCGACCTGGCCCCAGGTCAACGTGACGTCACTGGGCGGCGCGCAGGAGCTGACCACGATGGCGGCGATGGACCCCCCGGGAGCACCGGTGGGCGAATAGGCGGCCCCCATGGAGAGGACCGGCGGCCCCGAGGGGCAGTCGCCGAACTCGTGCAGGATGATGTCGCGGTGGCCCCAGCAGCTCGTCGTTGAGGCCGCCGTGCAGGACAGGTTGATCGTCGACGCTCCGCCGAAGCCGTCGTCGTACATCCACTGGTAATCGGCTTCGAGTGCAGAGGACTGACCGCTCCAGAGAGAGCCGCCGAAGGTAACCGGGGCGCCACCGGTGACCGAGGACGGGAGCGGCGGGTCCGTCCCCGCGTCTGCCCCCGCCTGGGCGTCCGCGTCGAGCTGTGAGGTCATGTAGTCGACCGCGGGCAGGCCCCGGTCGATGCGCTCGTCGTTCACGACAGTGAACACCTGCTCGGCAACGGGCAGGCCGTCCAGCTGTGACTCCAGCACCGACATGGTCCCGACACCCTCCTGAGCGCGAGCCGCATCGATCGACGCGAGCCAGTCGGCACTGCTCGGCGCGATGTTCGACGCGGGGTTGGCCGGCGGCAGGATCCCGGCGGCTCCGGCGGGTGCACCAGTCAGCCCAGCTGCAATGGAACTCATGATCATGACGCCGATTGGCAGCAGCAGCGTCGCGGCGCGACAACGAGCGCGGTATTGCACGGTTTGTCTCCTCGCGGTCCTCTTCCCTTCCGTCACGTTAGCAGCGGGGGTAAAGCGAGATGTGGTGGAGGAGGCAACCGGTGTGCAACGTGGTCGCAAGCTCACGAGGCCACTCGCCTGCGCACCGCCCTAAGTGCCGCATCAATGAACGTTTGCGCGCTTTACCAGCTCACACGAGTGTTCTGTGCTGAGCGTTGTGATTGCGCGAGATGATGTAGCGACGGATGATCGAGTTCTGCTCCTCGTGTGAGTGGTGGTCGGTGCGGTCGAGCGTGAAATAGCGCAGCGCGTGCAACTGCGGCTCGATCCGGTTCATCCAACTCGCTTTGGTCGGCACGTACGCAGTTCGACGTTGTTGGCCTTGGCCCAGTCGCCTACCCGAGTCTCACGCTTGCGAGTGGTGCGGGGCTGAAGTTGTACATGACGATCGCGATGCGGACGTGTGGCGGCGTGCCGTCCACCAGGCGTCAGCCATGTCTTGGTCGTCCAGCCAGTAAGTAAGAGAGAACCGATGCAATGGTTTACGCCCGCTTGTTACGGAGTAGTCCATGAAGTCCTCGACCGGCACACAGGGTGACGCGCCGGGCGGGGCCTCGAGCCACGGCTGCCGCCTCGGCGCCGCGGCGTCAGGCTGACCCCAGACCCGGGTCAGAGGGTCAAGCGATCGAAGTCGGCCGGGATCGTCACGCCCGGCATGGACCCCGTGTCCACCTGCTCGCCGAGATGCGTGAGCACGATGTGCAGGTCGGGGTGCGCCGCCCGCAGCTCCCGGATCGACTCCTCGTCCATGTGGGTGGGCCGTGCGCCGGGGGGCAGGTGCTTCCCGTTGCATTCCACCACCAGCGCGTCGGATTCCCGGGCCAGCTCGGTCAGCCCGTCGCAGGGTGTGGTGTCGCCCGAGTAGGCGATCACGCCACCGGGGCGCTCGAAGAGGTAGCCGAAGCAGCGCAGGTACGGGACGTGGACCACCTCGACGGCCCGGAGCCGCAGCGGGCCGACCTGCTGCCACGACCCGTCCACCTCGGTAAAGCGCAGGTCGAGGCGCTCCTGGGCCATCTGAAGCACCGAGCGCACGGCGCCCGCGTCCATCATGCCCGCCAGGTGCTGCTCCAGCCCGGGCGGGCCGACGACGTGCAGGGTGCGCCCGCCACCGGCCTCGGCGACCGCCTGCAGGAGGAAAGGCCACCCGAAGCAGTGGTCGGCGTGGAAGTGCGAGATCACCACGACCTCGATGTCGTCGACCGCGAACCCGCAGCGCCGCAGGTGCGGCAGCGAGGTGGGGCACGGCTCGACGAGCACCGTCCCATCCATCACGAAGCTGTTCCAGTAGCGCCCGGGCGGTGCCATGAAGTTGCCCGTCCCGAGGAAGGTCAGCTCGGTCACGAGGTGTCGGCCAGGGCCAGGAAGGAGGCGACCAGGAGCGGGTCCCCGTCGACGATGCAGTCCGACACCGGCAGGCGCCGGTAGAGCATCAGCACCAGGTCCGACACCGTCCCGCTAATCCCGGCCTGCCTCCGGCCGGGCCCGCCGCCAGCGACCTGCCAGCTCCCTCCCGTGTCGGTGGCCCGCAACGTCACGACGCCGGGCAGGGCGTCGGCGGAGGACCCGAGCACGATCTCGAGGAACTCGGCCACGCCGTCGTCGGCCACGTCCTGGCGCAGCGCGCCGGGCGATGCCATCACGGCCTCGGCATCCCAGCAGTGGACCGCCACCTCCTGCACCTGGTGCCGGGCCACCGCCCCCGCGGTCGCCGGCGCTCCCCACCAGGTCCAGCACGACGCGCCCGGCCCCGCCGCCGCCAGCGCGTCGCACAGGGACGCGGTGGCCTGGCGCAGCCATCCCACCAGGAAGTCGTCGGCCGGCATCGCCACCTCGCCGCCCCACGGGGCGCCGGGGTCGCCCGAGCGCACGTTCTCGCCCCAGAAGCGCTGCACCTCGCCGAGATGGTGCGCCAGGTCGCGCAGGGTCCACTCGGGGGTGCTCGGCACGTTTGCATCGAGTCCGTCGGCGCCCCAGCGCTCGACGACGCCCGCGAAGCGCCCGCTCGCCTCCCGGATCGCCTCGAGCGCCCAGGCCAAGCGGTCCGTGCCGGTCCCCTGTCCGCCCGCGGCCCTCATGCGGAACCGGCCTCCGCCGGGCGGGGATAGCCCCCAAAACTCTCAACGAGGTGGTTGAGAGTTTTCACAGCCCTCCCCCTCCCGGCCGCTGTCATGGTGCCTTGAGCAACAGCTCCCCGCCGAGATACGGCGCCAGCGCCTCGGGCAGCATCACCGTCCCGTCGGCCTGGCGTCCGTTCTCCACGAGGGCCGCCCAGATGCGCGGCCAGGCCAGCGCAGAGCCGTTCACCGTGTGCACCAGCTGCAACGGGCCACCCCCGGCGGGCCGGTAGCGCACGTTGGCGCGGCGCGCCTGGTAGTCGCGGTACCAACTCACCGACGACACCTCGAGCCAACGGTCCACGCCGGACGCGTAGGCCTCGAGGTCGAAGGTGCGGGCCGACGGGCCGCCCAGGTCCCCAGTGCACAGGTCGAGCACGCGGTAGGGAAGCTCGAGATCCTGGAGCATCGACTCGGCCCGCGCCAAGATGTCGGCTTGGGCGTCGAGCGCGCCCTCCGGGCTGGCGTAGGCGAACAGCTCCACCTTGTCGAACTCGTGCACCCGCAGCAGGCCACGGGTGTCGCGACCCGCCGAGCCCGCCTCGCGGCGGTAGCACGCCGTCGACGCGGTGTAGCGCAGCGGAAGCTGGGACTCCTCCAGGATCTCCCCGCGGCGCATGGAGGTCAGCGGCACCTCGGCCGTCGGGATCAGCCACAGGTCGTCACGCTCGACGTGGTAGGCGTCGTCGGCGAACTTGGGCAGGTGCCCGGTCGACGTCATGGTCTCGGTGAGGACGACGGTCGGCGGGCGGATCTCCTCGTAGGCCGGCGAGTGACGGTCGATGGCGAACGCGGTCAGCGCCCGCAGCAGCCGCGCCCCCGGCCCGCGGTAGAGCGGGAACATCGAGCCCGCCAGGCGCGCGCCGCGCTCCATGTCGAGGATCTGAAGCGCCTCACCGATCTCCCAGTGCGGCACCTGTTGATGGTCGAGCCGTCCGGGCTCCGGCCGCCCGAGGTCCTGGCCCGGCCACCACCGGCGGACCTCCACGTTGTCCTCCTCGCCCATCCCGTCCGGCGCGCCCTCGGCCGGGATGTTGGGGAGGTAGAGCAACCCCGTGCGCACCCGCTCGAACAGCGCGTCCGCCTCGGCCGCCGCGGCACGCTCCTCCTCGCCGAGGCGGCGGCTCCGTGCGCTCAGCTCGTCGGCCCTCGCGTCGTCGCCCGCCTTCTTGGCCTTCCCGACCTGACGCGAGAGCTCCTTCACCTCGGCGCGCATCGCCTCGGCGCTCGCCACCCGGGCCCGGTGCGCCACGTCGGCCTGGATCACGGCGTCCACCTCGGACGCCTCCACGCCGCGTCGGGCCAGCGCGGCCCTGACCCCGTCGGGATCGTCGCGGAGCGCACGGATATCGATCACTCCACGTCAAAGTAGCCTGCGACGCCGTGCCAGCCGTCCAGGTCACCGGCCTCACCGTGCGCTACGGCCCGGCCGGCACACCCCCCGCGGTCGATGACGTGGACCTGGCGGCCGAAGCGGGTGAGGCGCTCGTCGTCCTCGGCCCCAACGGGGCCGGCAAGACGTCGACCGTCGAGACGCTCGAGGGCTACCGGCGCCCGGCCACCGGCGACGTCCGGGTCCTCGGGCTCGACCCGATCGCCGACCATGCGGCGCTCACCGGCCGCATCGGCGTCATGCTCCAGCGCGGCGGCGTCTACCCCATGCTCGGGCCGCGCCGGGTCCTCGACCTCTTCGGCGCCTACTACCCCAACCCACTGCCGACGGCCGAGCTGCTCGACCTGGTGGGCCTGGCCGCCGTCGAGGCCACCCCGTGGCGCCACCTCTCGGGCGGCGAGCAGCAGCGCCTCTCGCTCGCCCTGGCGCTCATCGGCCGGCCCGAGGTCGCCTTCCTCGACGAGCCCACGGCGGGGGTCGATCCCGAGGGGCGCATCGCCGTCCGCGCCGCCGTGGCCGGCCTCAGGGAGAGGGGTGTCTGCGTCCTGCTCACCACCCATGAGCTGGGCGAGGCCGAGAAGATGGCGGACCGCATCGTGATCCTCTCGTCGGGGCGCATTGTGCTCGAGGGCACGCCCCGTGGGCTCACCGGCACGGGCGGCGCGGGTGCGCCGGCCCTCACCTTCGGGGCCCCGGCCGGCCTCGAGGTGGCCCAGCTCGCGGCCGCCGTCGGCCCCGGGACCGTGGTCACCGAGACGGCACCCGGCCGCTACCGCGTCGCGGCGCCGGGCCGGGCGACCCCGGCCGTCACCGCCGCCGTCGCCACCTTCCTGGCCGAGCGCGACGCCACGCTCACCGACCTCGTGGCGGGCCGGACTCTCGAGGACGTGTACTTCGAAGCGGTGGGCACGGCCGCGGCCGACGACACCACCACGGCGTCGGGCGAGCCGGGGCCACCGAGCGGGGGCCGCCGACGGGGCCGTAGCCGCAGGCGGCCGCAATGAGCACGACCGCACGGGCAGCCCGGCCCCTCACCGCCCAGACCGGCGCGGAGATCTACATGACGCTGCGGCGCGGGGAGACGCTGCTGCTGACCCTCGGCATCCCCGTGGTGTTCCTCCTCTTCTTCTCCAAGGTGTCGGTCGTGTCGACGCCCACCGCCACGCCGGCGAACTTCTTCGTGCCGGGCATCCTGGCTCTCGCAGTCATGTCCACCGCCATGGTCTCCCTCGGCATCGCCACCGGCTTCGAGCGTGGCTACGGCGTGTTGAAGCGACTGGGCTCCACGCCGCTCGGCCGCCCACGCCTACTCGGCGCCAAGATCGTGACGATCGTCGCTGTCGAGCTGCTGCAGGCCGCCGTCCTGCTCCCTGTCGGCCTCGCCCTCGGCTGGAACCCGGGCGGGGGTGGGGCCCCGGCGGTGTCCGGCGCGGTCGGCGCCATCCTGCTCGGCTCGGCCGCCTTCGCCGGCATCGGCCTCTTCATGGCCGGCACGCTACGGGCCGAGGTGAACCTGGCGGCCGCCAACGGCCTCTACCTCATCCTCCTGCTGCTGGGCGGCATGATCGTCCCCATCTCGAAGCTCCCGAGCGGGCTGGCCGACTTCGCCAAGCTGCTGCCCGCCGAGGCCCTCTCCTCCGCACTGCACGCCACGCTCGGCCGCGGCGCCGCCGTGCCGTGGGACTCCTGGGCTGTGCTCGCCGTCTGGGCCGTCGCCGCACCGGTGGCCGCCGCGCTCACGTTCCGCTGGGAATGAGCGCCCGCTCGTCGGCCGTGAAGGAGGCCGGCGTCAGCACGTCGCCTCGCACAATCTTGGAGATCGTGCCGTCGCCCCGGACGAACACCGCCTCGGGGTCACCGCGGAAGTAGAAGAGTCCGCTCGTCACGGTGGTGTCGGGGTCATAGGCAACGGGGAAGGTCACACCTGAGCTCTTGATGAACCCCTTCGCGTTCGCCATGGTGTCCTCGCTGTCGACGCCGATCACATGAATCCGCGACAGCGCGCCTCTCGCCTTGTCTTGACGCCGTACGGCCGCGGCCAGCGGCGGAAGCTCCTGGTGGCAGCTCGGGCACCAGTTGCCGAAGAAGAGCAGGACCGCGGGTGTGCCGTTGGCTCCCCCATCCGTCGGCACCTCCACCTGGCTGGGTCCGATCGGGCCCACGTTCTGACGTGTGAACGAGGGGACCGGGCCGCCTTCATAGGGAGCGGCCGTGGAGTTCTGGCTTGTGCCGAGACTCGTGAACAGGAAGACACCGAGCACGACTGCCAGCACGATGCCGATCACCAGGAAGACTCTTGCGTGGCTTGCGGGCCGCGGGCCCCGACACAGATACCGAGCCAGGTCCCGACGCAGGCGCAGCCGCCGACTCGGGGGGCGTTGCGTCGGTCATCGCGGGGCGACGTTAGTGAATGTGGTTGGAGATGAGTACGTCGCCCGCCATGGCCACGAAGAGCACGGTCAGATAGGTGATGGAGTACCCGAAGACCTTCATCGCGTCGCGCCCGGTCGCCTGGCCATTCTGGGCCAGCCCCCACAACCGGGTCACGAAGTACAAGAACCCGGCACCGAGCACGGCCGCCGTGATCATGTAGATCCAGCCCATGTGGGCCACCGGCCCGAAGAGGAACGACACCGCCACCAGCGCCACCGTGTAGTACACGATCTCGGTGGTGGTGCGCTTCATGGAGGCGACCACCGGCAGCATCGGCACGTCCGCTGCCCGGTAGTCCTCCTTGTAGCGCACCGCCAGCGCCCAGAAGTGCGGTGGCGTCCAGATGAAGATGATGGCGAAGAGCACCACCGGTGCCCACGAGAGGCTGTCGGTGACGGCGGCCCACCCGACGAGGACCGGCACGGCGCCGGCGGCGCCCCCGATCACGATGTTCTGCGTGGAGCGGCGCTTGAGCCACAGCGTGTACACGAACACGTAGAAGAGGGTGGCCGAGATGGCCAGGACCGCCGAGAGCAAGTTGACCGCGAGCCACAGTTCCACGAAGGCAGCGACCTCGAGGGAGAGTGCGAAGACCAGCGCCGCGGTGGGTGTCATGGCGCCCGTCACGAGCGGGCGGTTCTTGGTCCGCTTCATCAGGCGGTCGATGTCGCGGTCGACCACCATGTTGATGGCGTTCGCCCCACCGGCCGCCAATGCACCGCCCGCCAGGGTGGCCACCATCAGCCAGACGGGCGGCACGCCGCGCTGCGCCACCACCATGGTGGGGAGCGTCGTGACCAGCAGGAGCTCGATGATCCGCGGCTTGGTCAGGGCGACATACGCCCCGACCTTCTGCCACGACCACCCCGCTCGCCGGCCTGGGATGGCGGGCGCCTCAATGGACATGTGGGCTCAGCCTAGGACGGGGGCTCGCCCGGGACCAGTAGGCGGGCCCCGGTACGCTGACCCGAAGTGTCGCGACGCCGAACCCCCACCGTCTCGCCCTCGCTGAGCCGCCGCCTGAACGTCATCGCCCTGGTCCTGACCGGCCTCATCGTCGTCACCGGGGGCGCGGTGCGCCTGACCGGGTCGGGCCTGGGCTGCAGCGACTGGCCCGAGTGCTCCGTCGGGCATCTGACGCCGGCGTTGCAATTCCACGGGCTGGTGGAGTTCGGCAATCGCCTGGTCACGGTCGTCCTGGTCATTGCGGTGGCGGCCGCCTTCCTGGGATCGGTGTTCCGCTCCCCCCGCCGACGCGACCTCATCTGGCTGAGCGGCGGGCTCGTGGCGGGCGTGCTCGCCCAGGCCGTCCTCGGGGGGATCGTCGTCTACACCAAGCTCAACCCCTACGTCGTCATGGTGCACTTCTTCGCCACCATGCTCCTGCTGGTCGATGCCGTGGTGCTGGTCCACCGCTCCACTCGCGACTACACGCCGGGATCGGCCCGCCTCTTGGTGCCCCGGCCCCTCATCCGGCTCTACTACGGGCTCCTCGCGCTGCTGGCCCTCGTGATCGCCGCCGGCACAGCCGTCACTGGCGCCGGACCCCACGCCGGTGACGCCTCGGGGCAGCAGATCGCCAAGCGGATCCCGATCGCGTTGCGCGACATGGCCGAGCTCCACTCGAGCCTCGCCCTGCTCCTGATCGGCGTCACCATCGGCCTCGTCGTCGGCCTGCACATGGGTATCGTGCCCGAGCGGGTGCGGCGCTCGGCCCGCATCCTGATGGTGGTGATGGTGGCCCAGGCGGCGGTCGGGTACACCCAGTACTTCACCCACCTGCCGGCGCTGCTCGTCGAGGTCCATCTGCTCGGCGCGACCGTGCTGGTGATCGGCGCGGTCCAGACCTTTCTCGCCTGCACGTACCACGCGCCGGAGGCGCTGCCCGCCCCGCTCGTCCGCGACGAGTCGGCGCAGGGCGTGCCCATCGGCGCCCATTAGGCTGACAATTCCCGTGCTCCGGCACGGTCCCGCCCCCATCGTCTAGCGGCCTAGGACACCGCCCTTTCACGGCGGCAGCACGGGTTCGAATCCCGTTGGGGGTGCTGTGTGTGATGTCGCGAGACATCGGAGACCGATGTGTCAAGACATCGTAGAGCCGGCAATTCGGCTGCGTCAGCGGCTCAGGGAATCCGCTGGTAGTCGACGCTCGGATCCAAGGTCAGGTGGCGCAGCGGTGAGCCGTCGAGGCCCAGGATCCGCACGTCGAGGCCGGCCACGAGCAGGATGACCCGCCAGCCGGCGTAAGGACAGCCCACGCCGATGTGGTGCAGCTTGCCCTTGTAGCGCAATGTCACCGACCCGGAGCGGTCCACCTTGTCGTGGCGGATCCGATACCCGGCGGCCTCGATGCGCGGCCCGATTGGTCCCGCCTTCTCCCGGGCACCGAACGCCTCGATGGGTCGGCGCCGCCCGATGCCGCGGTGGGGTCGCTCGGTGTTGTAGTACTCGACGAAGCGACTGAGCTGACCCTGGAGCAGCTTCTTGGTCGTGGCCGGTTCCTGCTTGGCCAGGTACTTCTTGAGCGTCTGGTGGAAGCGCTCGACCTTGCCTTGCGTCTGGGGGTGGTAGGGCTTGCCGTGTGTGGTGCCGATACCCAGGCTCAACAGCTCGATCTCCATGGCGCCCACGCCAGAGCCCATCGGCGTGGTGAAGATGCGGCCGTTGTCGGTCAAGAACCGCTGCGGATAGCCCCAGGTCGCAGCCGCCTTGTGCAGGGTGCGCACCACGTCGGGCGAGCGGGTGGTGACGAAGAGCTTGGAGGCCACGCAGAGCCGGGAGTGGTCGTCGATGATGTTGAGGACCTCGTAGACGACTCCCTCGGCCACTTCGACGTGGGTGACGTCGGCCTGCCAACACTCGTTGGGGAACTCGGCGACGAAGCGTTTCCACGAGCTCTTGGGTCGCTTGTGGGGTTCGGGTGTGACGAAGCCCCGGGCGACGAGCACCCGGTGGATGGTCGACACCGAAGGGACCTGGCGCCCAGGGGTCGCCATGTGGAAGTGGATCGTCTCGGCCCCGGCGTCGAAGCCCTCCTCGGCCAGCTCCTTTCGGATCCGGACGATCTCGTCCTCGTAGAGGTCGGCGATCCGCGTGGGAGAGGTCTTGGGCCGCCGAGAACGTGGCTCGAGTCCGGCTGGGCCCTCGAGGCGGTAGCGGCGCAACAACTTGAAGAGCCAGCTCTCGCTCACCTGGTGCGCGGCCGCCAGCTCCTTGATGGAGCGGCCAGTCCGCAGGTGCGTCTCGATCAGGAACTGGCCCTTGTCCATAGGAGACCCCTTCCAGTTAGGACTCTCCTATGTCTTGACACATGCCCGGGCCAGGAACTCTCCTATGTCCTGGAAGCAGACACCGTTGGGGGTGCTGTGTGTTGGGGGTGCTGTTGTGTTGGGGGTGCTGTGTGTGTGTTGGGGGTGCTGCCTCGCAGGTGAGCCCTCTTGCGTCACCGGCGCTCCCTCGCGCAAATCGTCACTGTTAGCGTTCCGACGGTGGCTGAAGAACCACACCGGCACCCGCGATCGCCCTGGGACCAGCGACTCTCCCGCCGGTCACTCCTGGCCGGCACGGTCGCCTCCGGAATTGCGGCGACGGGGCTGGGCGCGGCCGTCGGCAGTGGCGCCTACGCAGCGGCGGCAACGGCCAGGGGGCTTGGCGCCCACGGCGCGCTCCTCCAACCGGGATCGCTCCCCTATCCCCACCTTCCGGCGGGCACCGATACCTTGCCGCGGATCGAGCACATCGTCGTCATCATGATGGAGAACCACTCATTCGACGATCACCTGGGCACGTTGGGCCGCGGCGACGGATTGACGCTCGGTCCGGACGGCAAACCGGTCAACTACAACCCTGATCCCTCCGGTGGATACGTTCGCTCGTTCCACAACCCGAACACCTGCGGTGAGGAGGACTCGGGCATCACCCAGTCGTGGAACGCCTCCCACACTTGCTGGGACAACGGCACCAACATGGGCTTCGTCAAGGGGTGCAGCGGAGCGGCCATGGGCTACTGGGAGGGCGACGACCTTCCCTTCTACCATTCGATGGCCCGTGTGTTCCCCATCGGCGACCGGTACTTCTCGTCCGTGATGGCCCAGACCTATCCGAATCGCCGCTTTCTCATCGCCGGTACCGCACTCGGGAACATCAGCACCGACGCGACGGGCATCTCCAAGGTCGATGCCCCCAACGGCACAATCTTCGACCGCCTCAACGAGCACGGCATCTCGTGGAAGGACTACTACGCGGATCTCCCCACATGCGCACTCTTCGAGCCCGTCTACCTGAACAACCGCACCAAGGCCGTCCACATGACCGAGTTCTTCGCCGATGCCGCGTCAGGGAGCCTTCCGGCATTCAGCCTGGTGGATCCGTATGCCAACTTCTCGGAGGAGGACGGCGACATCACGGTGGGCGAGGGCTACGCCGCCCTGTTCATCAACGCGGTCATGAGTGGACCGGCCTGGGACAAGACGGCGCTGATCTGGATCTACGACGAGCACGGTGGTTGGTACGACCATGTTCCCCCACAACCGGCGGTGAAGCCCGACGACGTGCCCCCCATGCTGACGTCCGACGACATCCCCGGCTCGTACGACTACACGGGGTTTCGAGTGCCCTGTTGCGTCGTCTCGGCCTGGTCGAAGAAGGACTACGTGTCACATCGCACCTTCGACCATACGTCGATCCTGAAATTCATCGAGACCAAGTGGAATCTCCCCGCCCTGACCTACCGGGACGCGAACGCCAACGACATGTTGGACTTCTTTGATCTCACGGCGAAGAAGCCGCCGTTCGCCGAGCCCCCCGACCTGAAAGCGCCCAAGAACCCGTTTTCCAGCGCGGCGGCGCTCCCGGCGAGCTCGATCACCACGGCGGATCAGGCCATGTTCCACACCACGTGCGCGGACCTGCCCGCCAGGTCGCTTCCTCCCGCCGATGCCAGGCTCGCCGCGGTCCCGCCACACGCCGAGGCGCTGATCGCCGCCCAGCGCAAGCGCATCGAAGGAGAGATCCAGGCTCAGGTGTAGATCCGGCGGCGGAAGCGCAAGGGCTGCCCTACTTCGGCCAGTATGTGCGATTGAAGTCAGACGAGGGAGGGCACGGCAATGCGCTTCAACCACATGGAGATGACGTTCCCGATCGGCAGCCTCACCCAGGAGCTCCGGGAAGAGATCGACGCCTTCTACGGCTCCATCTTCGGATGGACCGCACTCGATACCGAGGTGGTTGGCCAGTCGTGCCATCTGCTGATGCCCGATCCCGACCAGTTCATCCTTCTCGCCGAGAGCGACAAGCCGATGAGCTCCCCGGGCTACGACCACCTCGGGCTGCTGCAGGATTCGCGCCAGGAAGTCGACGACCTGCTCGTTGCCTGTGAGCGGTACGCCGAGAAGGACGACCGGGTCACGATCAAGCGGTATGAGGACCTCGTCTATCCGGGCCTCACCGTTCATGCCTTCTACGTGAAGTACCTATTACCGATCTACTTCGACGTGCAGAGCATGGAGCGTCCGTAGAAGTCAACGGTCGAAGACAGCCTCGGCGAGGTCAGCGGGGGAGCAGGTGCGCCAAGGTCTGGCCGGTGCCCGAAGAGTGGCCCTGCCGCATGTTGACCGCCACGAGCCGGTTGTAGGTCGAGGTGAAGGACCGGTACGTGGCCGCCTCAAGCTGAGGTGACCAGGGGAGGTACCCGAAGAAGGCGCGCGCGCCATCGAAGAACGAGACATAGCTGTAGCCCTGGGATCCCACGTACGAATACATGGCCGTGAGGTACTCCTCGTCCAGTGGCTCCCAGAAGCTGTAGCTCTTCTCCTTGAGCTCCGCCGGCGCGCCTGCCGGACCGGATCCTTCGGTGGCCGTGGGTTTGTTGAGCCACGTCTCGTCCATCACGAGAGGCTTGTGGTCAGCCTTGGCGGCTGCGGTGTCGGCCCGCAGGTTCGACAGCTGCTGGGGGCCGAGAGGGTACACGTGGACATCGAGGTAGTCGACGGAAGTGTGCGCCAGCAGCGCCTCGTCGATGGAGGTCGGGCTCCACGTGCCGGTACCGGCGCCCACCTTCGTCCCCTCTCGGCGCAGCCCCGCCAACTCGCGGCTGACGACCTGCACGGCATTGGTCGGGCTATTGAGATCGATACCCAGAGCGTCGGTGAAGGTGTCCGGTTCGTCCAACACGGTCAAGTAATTCGGATGCAGATGGTCGATGATCGTCTGCGCCTGCTCCCGTTGTTCATTCGCGTAGCGCGGAAGGGTCAGACCCACATAGCTGATCTGCAGTGAGGTGAGAGGGGTGCCGGCGAAGATCGGATTCTCCTCGACCGAGAGAACCATGTGCCGCCTCTTCACCTGGTTGGCCACCTGCTCGTAATAGCGGAGATACCCCGAGCTCTCAGCCGTGCTCGACAGCAGGAGCGGGAAGGAGACATCGACCGTCACCCCCTTGATCCCGAGCGATTGAAAGGCATCGAGCTCGTTCTCGACGCCGGTGATCGCGTTGGGTGCGAGCAGTGTGGCACCGATGTTGCCGTTGGCACTCAGCAGCTCGGTTCCTATTGTCGCCTTGGCGTGGGCGGGTGGCGCAGGGACCTCACGAGCGAAGCTCTGCACCTCCGCCTCGACTGCCGCGTACGCGGATCGGAACTGGGTCGGCACCGTTGCGACTGCACCGGTGGGCGTCGCCCCTCCCGCCACCGGCGCGGGGAGCATGGCTCCGATCCCGACAACGGCGATGGCGACGGTGCACCGCCAGGCGCAGATCTTCGAGGTGACAGCCGGGCCCGCACGACCGGATCCTCCGAGCGACGCTCTCATGCCTCTGTCCTACATGACCGGTGTGAAGGATCTGTGAGGGGTCACCGGCTCACGAGGACGGGCACGCTCCCGCCGTCACCGAGACGTAGACCTGCAGCGGGTGTCCGGCGGTCTCGATGCTGAGATGCGTCTCGCCGGGGCTCGAGGTGATCCTCCCGCCCTTGACTGCCGCGCACCACCCCGTCGGATAGTGCTGTGATGCCGCGATGTCGACGACCGTCGGCCCCCGTGCCGAGAGGCTGGGCGAATAGGTCATGTTGAACGATCCGGTGAAGGGATTGAAGATGACAGAGCTGGCGTTGCCCGCCACCTCCTGGGGGTACGTCCTCGACAGGACGGTCACGATCGCCGAGTAGTTCCCGTCGGGGAGGACCAGTCCCTCGGCCGACGACCCGGTGGGGTCGTCGTAGTACTTCCAGGCCCAGTACGCCCAGCCGACCTGGTCCAGCCCGGCCCACTCCGTGTCGAACCCGGCCAGGGCCGTGCTCGTCGTGGCGCCGAATTCGCTCATGAAGATGGCGGGACCGCTGGACTGGGACGGCGAGCTCATGGACAGGCGGGTGATGTCCTGCTCCGACGCCGCGGTCTCCTCCGACTGCAGGCACTGCAGCAGATCAGTGGGATTGCCGGTGACGGGGCTGCGGTCGCCACAATAGACGTGGAAATTGAAGACCAGGCGAGAGAACGGCATGGGCCCCAACTGCGACGGGATGTTCCCGCCCGTCACCCAGTAGATGTCCGGCTCCACGAAGATCAGGTGGTGGTGGTCCACCGCCTGGATCGACGGGATCACGCCGTCGTCCGGCACGTCGGTGGGGCACACCAGGGGCGTCGCCCCGTTGGCCAGGAACCCGGTGTGCTGGCGGCCCGTGTAGAAGCACTCCAGGTTGCCGGTGAACGTGGACTGGGCCGCGGTCTGTGTCTCAGTCGAGAAGGGCTCGTTGTAGGGGTCGTAACCGACGACCCACCGATTGTTCTTGAAGTAGTTCGCCACGGTGGCCCACACGAGGTCGTACTGGCCCTGGAGGTTGCCCACGACATCGTTCGTCCAGAAGTGGTGGACGGCGGTGTCCAGCTGCGGGTTCGAGTAGTTGCTCGACCACCGCCCGCCGCTCGCCACGATGGGCACGCCGTCGGTGCACACCGCCCAGTCCGGTGCTCCCTCGCCGCGGAAGCTCTGGTTATAGACGTCCTGGTGCATGTCGAGGAGTGTGTAGATCCCGTAACGGCTGAGGAGCTTCACGGTGGCGGCCACGTGTGCGAGGTACCGGTCGGCCACCGCGAGGTTGAACTCGTGGGGATTCCCCGGTGAGCCCGGTGTGCAGACCTTGGGTTGGTTCGGCCCACCGGAGCCCGGTTCGAGAGCCTGCCATTCGATGCCGAGCCGGACGACGTTGAAGCCGAGGCTCTGCATCCTGGCCGCGTCGGTCGAGCTGAAGTTCCACGGCTTCCCCGGGTCGGGATAGGCGATGTACGGAGGATGCTTGTAGACGACGTTCGTGCCGTGCAGGAGCACCACGCGGTTGTCCGCGTCGTACAGGTACGGACCGCCGGGTGAGGTCAGGAAGCTCGGTACGCCGGGAGCCGACTTCTGCGACGAGGGCCCGGAGCTGTATTGGTACTGGACGCCGCTCCCGCTCAGCGCGTCGATGTGGGGGCTCAGGGCGTTCAGATTCGGCTGGTTGACCACGTGCTGTGGCGTCGTCGTCGTCGTGACCGGCGAGCCCGGGGGCGTCGGAACGGCTCCCGTGATCGTCGTCGTGGTCGACGGCGCGGTGGTCGAGGTCGTCACGGGCAACGTTGTCGAGGACGCAGAGGTCCTCGTCGACGTGGTCGTCGCGGGCTTGGTCCTCGTCGTCGAGGGCGTGGGAGCGACGGTCGTCGTGGTGGTCGGTCCGGTCGCACCCGAGGCGTCGAGGGTCGGAAGGGTCAGGCTGCCGACGGTGGCGATGCCGACGACCACGCGACAGGTGAGCCGGATCGCACGACGCGAGCGCGGGCCGTTGCGCCCGGGCTCCGTCGGGAGCCTGCCGCCGCAGGACCACCTGATCCGCACCGGCCTCGCACCCCTCTCATGTCTGCGATCGCTCACGCCGAGTCGGCTCACTGTAGCCATCATCGACTTCGCTGTTCGGGAGGGCGTCGGTCGGATCGACGCGGAGCGAGCGCACGGAGCTAGATCCACATCCCCCTGTACTTCCGCTTGACGAAGAGATCCGCCGAAGCGAGGAGGTCTGCCTGCATCTGGCTCTGGTTCTCGAGGAGCTCGTCCGCCCACAGCATCTGCAACGTCGTCTGCACGCGGTCGGCCCGTTGCTGGGAGCGGACGTCCTCGAACGCCGTCCGGAGGACATGGTGCAGAATGTCGCTGTGTGGGAGCGGCAGGTCGAGGGACGTGCGCCGGTCGGCCAGCATGTCCGCGAACTCCTGGTACCAGCGGTGGCTGGACGCATACGAATCGCGTAGGACGGCTTCAGCCACCCCGACTGACTCGACCTCCGACAGACCCGCATCGGGTGCTCGCACAGGCAGTGTGGCCAGGGTGTACGCCGCGAGCCGGAGACGATTCGAGCCGGTGAAGAGACGGGAGATCGCCTCGACGGAGACCACCTTCGCCCCGCGCTCGGCGAAGAACTGGCGAAAGGCGTCATCGAGCAGGAGATAGGCACGGTGGGACGCCTGCTGACCGGCTTCGGTGTCCACGAACCGTGAGGTCGTGGTCAGCCGGTCCACGGCGTCCGCCAGGTAGCCGGAGCTGGCGACGAATGCGTCGGACAGCGCTCGTCCGAACGCCGCCGTGGCGCCGCGCGGCCAGAACAGGAGCCCGACGACGACGCTCACGCCGCACCCGATCGCGACGTCCTCGATCCTGGTCAGACCGACCCTCCACCCGACGGGCTCGATGATGTTGAACAGGATGATCACCGTCAGGGTGAAGGCAGCCTGGCCAGCGACGAAGGAGATCATCGAGGGAGCCGCGCCCGAGACGAGCACCGCCAGCGGCAGGAGCGCCCACAGCAGATCCGTGTGGTCCGCGACGCCGATCATGATCAGCGAGCCCACCACGAAACCGAGCGCCGTCCCGCCGACGGCGCGTAGGGCCGTCGCGCCGGTGCCCAAGGCATTCGACCGCAACACCGACAAGGTGCCCAGGACCACCCAGAATCCGTGCGAGACGTTCGTGACCTCCACGACTGTCACGGCAAGCGCTAGCGCCGTGGCCCCTCGCACGGCGTTGCGGAACCACACCGAGCGAAACGAGAGATGGGAGAGAATCCGGTGCGCGAACCGGTGTGGCGCCGAGTCGGCCGCCCCCAACCGCCGGTCGAGGGTCACCGTCGATCCCGCCGCTTCGAGCGCCGCCTCGGCCACCATCTCCGTGGCGATGCCGAGAGCCCGGGCGTGGAACCCGGGGTCCAGCGCGGCAGCGATGCCCTCGCCCTCGACGGATGTCGACCCGGCGACACCCCGACCTACCTCCGTGGGCTCCGACGCGGCCTCACTCACCTCTGAGACGTCGGCCCGGAGCTCCGCGTCGATCAGCTCGTCGAGCGCACGGGTGGAGTCCTGGACCGCCTTGATCCGCACCGGGTCGTCCACCGGGTGGGCGCTGCCGTCACAGATCAAGGACGCGGTCTGATGGAGGGTCTCCGCCACCTTCTCCGTGATCGCCCGGGCGGACATTCGTTCGGTCGACCAGTGCTCGTCGCCGACGATCGCCGTGTTGCCCGCCACCCACTCGACCCGGCCCACCAGCTTTGAGAGCGCGACCGCCCCCGACGCGGCCCCGGTCGGCGGGTACGGCGTCCCGGAGAACTGCCGGCGCAAGAGTGCCAGCTCCGAAGTGACGTCGGCCTGCGCCCCGGGATCGACGACGCCCCGGGCACGCGTGTCGGCCAACCGGGCGACGGCCGAGACGGCGGCCGACAGTCGGCGGCGGAGGTTGTCGTGCCAGGGAGCCGGCCACACCGCCAGGCAGGCGGCGATGCTGCACGTGGCCGCCAGCGTCCACCCGACCAGGCGGGGACCGACCGCCGAGGCCGGCTGGGCCACGGCGACGGGGAGGACGAAGATCAGCAGGGCCGCGGTCGACGCCGTCGCCGCCTGCGGTGCCGCGATGCCAGCGAAGAGCACGGCGAAGCCGACCACCGCCATGGCTCCGACCGCGACCACCTTGTGCGTAGAGACGACCGTGCCGAGCACGACGAAGCAGCTCCCGACCACGTAGAGACCCACGTAGGAGACGACACGGGTACGCAGGCGCCCCGTGAACTCGACCAAAAGGAGGAGCGCGAACGAACCGAAGGCCGCGAACAGGCTGACTTGGGGGTTCGAGGAGGCCGCGTGGGCGATGGCGAAGGCAGCGGGCATTACCACGGCAGCCCTCACCGAGCGCTTGACCACGAGAAGGTCGGGGTCCTTGGACCTGAGCCACTGGCGGACGCCGGGCCGAGCGCTGCTCGGAGCGGGTACCGACGGAGCGGCGGCTTGGGTCATAGGCCTGCGCTCATCTTCTCGGAGGGTCGATCGGCTCGCAAGCGCCCCGTCACGCTGCCTGGCGGCGTGCTGAGCGGTTCGAGCTATGTCTGCTCATAGGCGGCCTTAGCCGGCGTGAGGTCGAAGTACTCCCGCCAGGCCCGGATCCGTCCCTCCTGCATCTCGAAGACGCCGCAGATCGGCAGCGTCACCGGTCCTCCGTTGCGCGTGATGAAGTCGGTCCGCTCGTTCATCACCACGTCGCCCGATGCCACCTGGTGGCGGACCTCCAATCGCCCCGGCGGCACGTCGGCGAACCCTCTCACCCACGCGGCGATGGCGGCCTTTCCGACGATCGGCCTCAGCGGCACGCTGTGGTAGACGGCGTCCTCGGTGAGGCAGTCGAGGATGAAGCCGGTGTCCCTGCGCTCCCAGGCCGCCATGAAGTCGCGCACCAACTCGTCGTTCGCCTCGGCACGGCCGTCGGGAGCCACCGGCGGGTGCACCTATCGGAACCGGATCGGAGGGTCCTTCACCCCAGCTCGCCAAGGAGCTCCCGGCAACGCTCCGCGTCGCTCAGGAGCTTGGCCCGGAAGCCGTCCATCCGGGCGAGCTTGGCGTTGATCTGTTGGGCCAAGGACTCGTTGAGCTCCATCGCCTCCTGGAGGGTCGCCTTCTGCTCTGACCGCGCCTTCTTGCTCGTGGCGCCCTTCGAGGCGCGGTAGGAGGCGCGGAGCTGGTCCAGCCTCGTCTCCAACGACAGGAACTCGCGGATCTCGTCGAGGTTCATGCCGAGGACCTCGCGCAGCTCCAGGATCCGCTGCAGGTGGGCCAGGTCGTCGAGGGTGTAGCGGCGCTCGCCCCCCGCCGTATAGAGCGACGGCGTCAGGAGGCCGAGCTCCTCGTAGTAGCGCAACGTCCGGGCCGACACGCCGACCCGGGTGGCGGCATCGCTGATCCGGATACCCGTCTCGGCGACGTCGACTGCGGCCGGTGGTGCGGCCTCTTTGCGCTGCGTGGTCACGGCCACGTCAGTCCACCAGCAACGGCTCGGTCTCGGCCACCGCCTCCTGGGCCGACACCCAATCAAGGGGCTCCGCCGAGGCCACCTCGGCGGTCTCCTCCTGGTAGTGGTACTTGCCACCTCGAAGGAGCGAGGCCACCGCGCCGAGCAGGCACACGGCGGCGGCGAAGGAGAAGGCCTCGGTGAGCCCCTGCGAGAAGGCCGGGGCGATGAGGTGCGGGAAGAACTGGCGGCTCGTCAGATAGGTCGCCGTGGCGTGCGGCAGGTGGGACAGCTCCGTGCTGCCCAGGAGGATCGCCATCGGGTTGTAGCCCAGGAAGGCGGCGAAGAGACTCCCGACCGGCGGCAGGTGCGAGACCCGGGCGGCGACCGCGGGGTTGACCCCCTGGGCGGTCAGACCGTGGTACAGCGAGACGGGCAGCGTGGACGCCAGCCCGAGGATCATGAGGGTGAAGAAGATGCCGATGGAGAGCACCTGGGCGGATGAGTTGAAGGTGCCCGCCATGCCGGCGCCGGCGCCGCGTTGGCTGGCCGGGAGGCTGTTCATGATGCCGGTCTGGTTGGGCGCGATGAACATGCCCATCCCGACCGAGTTGAAAAAGATGAGGGCGGCGAACCCCCAGTAGGAGAAGTCGACCGGCAGCTGCACGAGCGCAATGAAGGTCAACGCCACCAACACCAGTCCCCCCGTGGCGAAGGGCCGGGCGCCGTAACGGTCGGCGAGCACTCCACTGACCGGGCCGGCCGCCAGGAAGCCGACCGTCAGCGGGATCATGTAGATGCCGGCCCACAGAGGCGTCTGGGCGAAGCTGTAGCCGTGCAGCGGCAGCCAGATCCCCTGCAGCCAGATGATCAGCATGAACATGAGCCCGCCCCGGCTCAGCGAGGCCAGGAAGCTGGCCACGTTGCCCGCGGTGAAGGCACGGATGCGGAAGAGCGACAGGTGGAACATCGGCTGCGCGACCCTCGTCTCGATGAGCCCGAAGATCACGAGGATGGCGATGCCCCCGAAGATCTCGGCCATGACGACGGGGCTGGTCCACCCCATGGTGTGCCCGCCATAAGGCAGGAGGCCATAGGTGATCCCCACCAGGATGAGGATCAGACCGACCCCGAAGGTGATGTTGCCCAGCCAGTCGATCTTGGCCGGCGTGCGCACCCCGCGGTCCTCGAGTTTCACGTACGCGAACGCCGTGCCGAGGACGCCGAAGGGCACTGAGATCAGGAAGACCAGGTGCCACTGCACCGGGGCCAGCAACCCACCGAGGACGAGCCCGATGAAGGAACCGGAGATGGCGGCGACGTTGTTGATGCCGAGACCCAGTCCGCGCTGGTGAGCCGGGAAGGCGTCGGTGATGATGGCCGAGGAGTTGGCGAAGAGCATGGCACCGCCCACGCCCTGACCCACGCGCATCGTGATGAGCCAGATCGCGCCCTCGGTCCCGGTGAGCCAGGTCACCGCCAAGAGGATGGAGAAGAGCGTGAAGACAGCGAAGCCGAGATTGAAGATCCTGACCCGGCCGAACATGTCGCCCACGCGGCCCAGGCTGACGACCAGCACGGCCAACACCACCATGAAGCCCATGAGCATCCACAGCATGTAGCCGGTGTTGCCGGGGGTGAGCGGATTGAGATCGATACCGCGGAAGATGTCCGGCAGCGAAATCAGCACGATCGACTGGTTGATGAACACCATCAGCGTGCCCAGCGTCACCGTCGCCAGCGCGACCCACCGGTACTTCGACGTCTCCGGCGTCGGCAGGGCCCGGACCGGTGCCCGGCCGTTCCCGTTGGACAGGGTCGTCGTGCTCATCGCAGGAAGTTTAACGTTAACGTCAGAGTAATGAATCGGTCGGCGCCCGATTCGTCCCTGACCTCGGACGACGGGAGTCGGCGCAGCGTCCGTCGCCGTCGGAGCGGGCCAGACCCCCACCCTCCGGGCGGCGAGAACCCTGCCGCTTCGAACACGGCTCCAACGTCGTGCGAGGGCCTCAGCGCTCCCCGATCGTCCACCCCGCTCTGTCAGCCAGCTCGAGGACTACACCGGGCCCGACTTCCATCCCGACGGCAGCGCAACCACCAAATTGGTGGGAACCTGGAGGACAGAGCTCTTCGGCGTGCATGGCACCGCGGACGACAAGCTGATCGGAGTTGCAGCCTGATGGCACCACCCACGTCAACCCGGACCACGCACCTCGACGTCCTCATCGTGGGCGCCGGTCTCTCGGGCATCGGCGCCGGCCACTACCTCCGGACCGAATGCCCATGGGCCAGCTACGCCATCTTCGAAGCCCGCGACACGATCGGCGGCACCTGGGACCTGTTCCGTTATCCGGGCATCCGCTCGGACTCGGACATGTACACATTGGGCTACTCGTTCCGGCCCTGGGACGGCGAGAAGGCCATCGTGGACGGCGACTCCATCCTCCAGTACATCAAGGAGACCGCAGCCGAGTCCGGGATCGACGCCCACATCCACTTCAACCACCGGATCACCGCGGCCGACTGGTCGACCCGCGACTCCCTCTGGCACATCACAGCGGAGCGGACCGACACCGAGGAGACCGTGCACCTCACCGCGGGGTTCCTCTTCTCCTGCAGCGGCTACTACCGCTACGACCACGGCTACCTGCCCGACTTCGCGGGCATGGCGGACTTCGCGGGCACCATCGTGCACCCGCAGGCCTGGCCCGAGGACCTCGACGTGGCCGGGAAGAGGATCGTGGTCATCGGTAGCGGGGCGACCGCTGTCACCCTCGTCCCGGCGCTGGCCCGCTCGGCGGAGCACGTGACCATGCTGCAGCGCTCGCCGACCTACGTCGCCTCGCTGCCGGAAAAGAGCCCGGTCGCCGCGCTGCTGCGCAAGGTCCTGCCGCCCAGGCAGGCCGGTACCGCCACCAAGTGGTTCCACGCCATCACGACTCAGGTCTTCTACCAGGCGAGCCGCCGCTACCCGAAGCTTGTCCGGCGCATGCTGCTGAAGGGCCTGGAACGCCAGCTCCCCGCCGGTTACGACATCGCCACCCACTTCACGCCCCAGTACGACCCGTGGGACCAGCGCTTCTGTGCCGTGCCGAAAGGTGACCTCTTCAAGTCGATCGGCGACGGCACGTCATCGATCGTCACGGACCACATCGAGCGCTTCACCGAGAAGGGCGTGTTGCTCACCTCGGGCGACGAACTCGAGGCGGACATCATCGTGACCGCCACGGGCCTCCAGTTGCTGTTCCTCGGCGGCATCTCCCTGAGCGTGGACGGCGAGGCCGTCGATCCGGCGACCCGCCTCACGTACAAGGGGATGATGCTCGAGGGCGTCCCGAACCTGGCCATCGCCATCGGGTACACCAACGCATCGTGGACGCTCAAGTGCGACCTCACGTGCGACTACGTGTGCCGACTGTTGAACCACATGCACGAGCACGGGCTGACCCGGTGCGTACCGCGCAACCACGACGGGTCCGTCGGTTCGGGTCCGATCCTGGGGCTGACGTCGGGGTACATCCAGCGTTCCGCACACCTGCTCCCCAAGCAGGGCTCGGTGTACCCCTGGAAGGTCCACCAGAGCTATCTGCGTGACTACCGGGCCCTCAAGATGAGCGACATCGACGACTCCGTCATGGAGTACTCCGGCCCCGGCGTCCCCGCCGAGGCCACCGTCTCCCTGGCCTCCTGAACCACCGACGACAGGGATCATCGACATGAAGAACTTCAGCGGCCGTGTAGCAGCGATCACCGGGGCCGGCTCTGGCATCGGCCGGGCGCTCGCCAACGAGCTGGCTCGCCGGGGGGCGCACCTCGCGCTGTCCGACATCGACGACGCCGGGCTGGCGGAGACCGTGCGGCCGTGCGAGGGCTACGGCGTCAGGATCACGTCTCAGCACCTCGACGTGGCCAACCGGGGCGACGTGTACGCCTGGGCCGACCGGGTCGTCGCCGATCACGGGAAGGTCAACCTGATCATCAACAACGCCGGCGTCGCGCTGGGGGCGACGGTCGAGGCCATGTCCTACGAGGACTTCGAGTGGCTGATGAACATCAACTTCTGGGGCGTGGTCTACGGGACGAAGGCGTTCCTGCCGTACCTGAAGCAGTCCGGCGAGGGACACATCGTCAACCTGTCCAGCGTCTTCGGGCTCATCAGCGTTCCGTCGCAGTCGGCGTACAACGCGGCCAAGTTCGCCGTCCGCGGCTTCACCGACACGCTGCGCATGGAGCTCGAGATCGAGGGTGCCGACGTGTCGGTGACGACCGTCCACCCCGGTGGGATCAAGACCAACATCGCGCGCAATGCCCGGATGGACGCCAGCGTGTCCGGGATCGCGGGAGACCCGGAAAAGGCCATCCGGGACTTCGAGCGCGCCTTCATCACGACCCCGGAGAAGGCGGCACAGCAGATCCTCACCGCGGTCCGGTACGACCGCCGGCGCGCCCTCATCGGTCCCGACGCCAAGGTGATCGACCTCGTCTCGCGGATGCCGGCGTGCCTCTACCAGACGGTCCTGACCCGGGGAGCCTCCATCATCAGGCGGTAGAGGCCTCACCCCGTTGCGCCCCGAACCCGTTGAGCAGCGTGCTGATCGCCAACCGCCAGCGCCGCTCCACCGATTCGGTGGACGTCCCGAGCCTGCCCGCCGCCTCGGCGAACGCCATGCCCTGGATCATTGCCACGAACACGTGGGCGACATCGGTCTCGTCGCCACGGAGGCGGCCTGCGTCGATGCATCGACGGACGCGGCCGACGATGACGATGCGTACGGAGCTGGTGGCGGCGAGCTCGTCGGGACCCGGTGAGAAGTCGGTGAACGGCCGGGAGAACATGACGTCCGCCAGATCACGGTTGGCGCGGACGAAGTGCCTGTACGCCGTGGCGAGGGCCCACAGGTCGGCCACCGGGTCGTCCGTCTCGGCCCGCGCCACCAGATCCGCCGAAAGAAGACGGAAGCCCTCGAAGTAGAGCTGGCGAACCACCCCCGACTTGTCCCCGAACAGCTCGTAGAGCGCCGGGGCCGAGGTCTCCGCCCGTGCCGCGATCGAGCGTGCCGTGAGCCCCGCCGCCCCTTCCTCGGCGAGGAGGCCCAGCGCGGCGGACACCAGTCGGTCCTTGAGCTCCGGGGTTCGCTGCTTCGTGCGGGGCATCAGCCGGCCCCGGGCGGCCGCCCTTGACGGCGGGTGCCATTATTTGAAACGGTGTTTCGAAACATCGTTTCAGAATATCCCGAACCAACCGAGGGAGGCACCATGCCTGAGCTCGTCACCTACCACCGCACCGACCTGGCCAGCACCATCACGATGGACGACGGCAAGGTCAACGTCTTCTCCATCCCGATGCTGCAAACCCTCCACCAGGCTTTCGATCAGGCGGAGCGTGATGGGACGGTCGTCATCTTGAAGGGACGGCCCGGCTGCTTCTCGGCCGGGTTCGACCTCGGGGTGTTCCAGGGAGCGCCGGACGACGCCCTGGTGATGCTCCGGCTCGGAGCCACCTTGGCGGAGCGTATCCTCTCCTTCTCGGCCCCCGTTGTCGTCGCCTGCGCCGGCCACGCCTTCCCCGCCGGGGCGTTCCTCCTCATGGCGGCCGACGCGCGCATCGGCGCCGACGGTCCCTTCAAGCTCGGGTTGAACGAGGTGAGGATCGGCCTCACCCTGCCGTGGTTCGCCATCGTCCTGGCCCGGCACCGCCTCAGCCCGGCGCACTTCGACCGCGCCGCAGTCACCGGGACGATGTTCGATCCGGCTGGGGCACGGGAGGCGGGGCTCCTCGACACGGTCGTCGATGCCCACGAGCTCGACGCCTCTGCACGCGCGGTGGCCGAGGACCTGGCGACGGTGGACCGGGCGGCGCACGCCGCCACCAAGTGGCGGGCCCGCCAAGACGTCCTGGCCGAGCTTCGGGCCGCCATCGAATCCGAACTGGCCTGATCGCTCGACCGGCGGCGGCGGGGATACTGGACACCCGACACGATCCGACCCATGATCGGGAGAATGGAAAATCAATCAATCCTCGAGACATTCGTCGGCCTTCCGAGCACGTTGCTTCGCCTCCCCTCCGCGACGCTGGCGGCACTCCAGGCGATCGACGACATATCCGATCGGTTGGACCGCCTGATGCCCCTGCTCGAACGGATCGACGGGGGCATGAACACGGCCGGGACCGGCTTCGATCTCGCTGCGCTCGGTATCTCGACTGCTGCCTCGGGGCTCGAGCAGGCGGTGGGCGCCCTCAACGCCTCGTTGCCGTTGTTCTCCGAGTCCGCCTCCGTAATGCGAGCCGTCACCGAGCGCGTCAGCACCATCGCCGTTGAACTGGTGACCGAGCTCCCCAAGGCCACCAGGTCACTGCAGGACGTTTCGCCCGAGCTGGCCGCCGTGGTCGGCCTCCTCGACGAGGTCGTCGGCAACATTCCTGGCATGCGACGCGTCGTCAACGTGACTTCGACACATCCCTGATTCCGGACGTACACGAGGAGGTCTCATGGGCAGCACCGACGAAGACGCTGCGCTGGCGGCCGTGAGGGCCACGTCCGTGCCCATCCATGACATCGGTACTGCCATCTACCTGAGTCCAGACGTCATGGGGTGGGCCGCCGAGTGGGGGTGGTCCAACCCGTTCGCGTTCTACTTCGCCGGGAGGGGCGGCATGCTCGGTGACGTCGGCGCGGACGTGGTCACATCCGTCTTCGGGTGGTTCGAGCCCAACGCGGTGAAGGCGATGTACACCGAGGGGGTCGGAGTCGCCAGGGCATCCGAGGCGGCGGCCCGGATGGCCGAGGCCCACTCCAAGTGGGGCCGGAAGCACTACGCCGACGTCGAAGGTCTCGACGGGATCGTCGCGGTGACCGAGGAACTGGTCGGCGGTCTGGAGGGCTCAGCCATCCCCGTCTTCGTCGGGTGGCGGGACGCCGAGCGGTGCGATTCGGCAGCCGGGCGGGCGGCCCAGTTGATGCAGATCCTGAGGGAATGGCGGGGCGGGCTCCACCTCGTCTCCACCACGGCCGCCGGGCTCTCCCCGCTCGAGGCGATCCTGACGAACGAAGGCGAGGGCCAGGCCAAGTTCTTCGGCTGGCCCGAGCCCTTCCCGGACATCACGGACATCAAGGCGAGGCACGACAAAGCCGAGGAGATGACCGACCGGCTGTGCGCATCGTCGCTGGCCCAGGCCCTCGACCCCGGAACGCTCGCGTCCTTCGAGGCCGGGGTCATGGCCCTGCGCGCCGCCACACCGTAGGACTCCATCTGGACCACCCGGGGGGAGGGCGGAACCCAGGACCGGCTACAGTGAAGCGCTGCTCAACGGGAGGCGTATCCCCGACCGCGGAGCACGACGGCCATCACCGCCACGGACCTGTGGTGCAGCTAGGAGTGCACGCCGCCCTGTCAAGGCGGAGGTCGCGGGTTCAAATCCCGTCAGGTCCGCCACCAGGCTCCGATCCGCCCCGTGCGGTGGAGCCCGGTTACCCGGTCGGGTAGCTCAGTTGGTAGAGCGCGCGCCTGAAAAGCGTGAGGTCACCGGATCGACGCCGGTCCCGACCACCGGAAAATTCCACTACAGAGACCATTTCGACGGACAGTCGGTATGGGAGCCGAGATTTCGTGCCCTCCGCGTGCCCTCCAGGAATTGGAACGAGTTTCAAATCGAGCTGTCGCCCTCTCGTTTGACCGCCAGGTTGGTCAAGGGGAAGCCGGAGGCTTAGCGACTCAAATCCACCGGTAATAGCGCGCTGACCCCGTTCGCGTCCCGTTCGGACGCGGTGAAGGCTTCGAAGGCGCACGAGGAGAGGTTCCGTTGTCTCGAGAACCTGGTTCGAAGTCCTGCCCGATTCTGTGAACCCGCATGAGGGCGTGCGAGGCCAAGGGTCGCCCTTCTGCACAAGATTTGGGGGTCAGACGGGAGGGGCGCGCAGGACCTCGAGGCGGTTGAGCGCGGCGGTGAACTGCTCCAAGTAGGGGTAGGCGGTGTGAAGGCGCAGGGTGAAGCGCCGCCCGCTGCGCACCACCATGGCTGGGACAGCCAGGTAGCGATAGCGCAGTCGCTTGGCGCGTAGATCCCCACCGTCTCGTCCGGCCCCGAGGTGTCCGAGCTGCTGGGTCCAACAGCACAGGTTGTGGCCGAGGCAGACCAAGAGCAGCCAGGCCCAGTTGGCCATGAAGCCGTGCTTGCGAAAGGCGTGCAGTCCGAAGTTCGACTTGAGCTCGCGCATGCCCGACTCGACGTCGGCCTTGTGCCGGTGCTCGGACTCGAGGGCGAGCGCGCTGGACTCGTGGTCGTTGGTCACAAAGATCCAGTAGCGATGGGCCCCACCGTCGAAGCTGAGTTGTTGGCCCTCGTTGAGAGCGATGCGCTTGACGATGTAGCGGCGAAAAGGGGCCCGACCCTGGCGCATCCGATAGCCGAACTCGGCCACCTCTCCTTCGTCCTTGTCGAGGCACCGCGCCCAGGATTCGGGGCCAATTCTCGTCACGATCTCGAGCAGGATCGACACCGTCCTCCAGGCGTTGCGCGACGAACGGCGCTTTGTCTTCGACTACGACTTCGGCGATTCGTGGGAGCACGATGTGGTCATCGAGGAGCTGACCTGGTCCTATTTCGGCTTGAAGTACGCGGTGTGCCTCGACGGCGCGAATGCCTGCCCACCCGATGACGTCGGCGGCGTCTGGGGCTATGGCGAGTTCCTCAGCGCCATTGCCGATCCCGCCCACGAGGAGCACGAGAGCTATCTCGAGTGGGCCGGTGGACCCTTCGATCCAACCGAGTTCGACCTCGGAGAGGTCAATGCCGTGCTGCAGAAGATCCGCTGATCACGAGGTCTTGGTCCGAGTCCGGGTCGCCCTCGTGGACCGGAGCCGGAAGCTCTCGGTCCCGGTCTCGATGATGTGGGCCCGAAAGGTCATCCGGTCGACGATGGCCGCCACCAGCCTCGGGTCGGTCACCACCTGCCCCCACTCGCTGAAGGGAAGGTTCGAGGCCACGGCCACCGATGACTTCTCTTCGCGCTCGGTGAGAATCTGGAAGAACAGCTCTGCACCGCGCGTGTCGAGTTGGACGTAGCCCAGCTCGTCGAGCAACAACAGATCGAGACGCCCATAGCGAGAGACGATGCGCGAGAGCCGGCGCTCGTCGGCCGCCTCGACGAGCTCGTTGACCAGCTGGGCACAGGTGGCATAGCGCACGGCCCGACCCTGCTCGCACGCAGCAAGCCCCATGCCGATGAGGAGATGGCTCTTGCCGGTCCCCGAGTCGCCGAGGAGGACCACCGGTTCGCCCTTGTCGAGGTAGGTGCCCGACGCCAAGGTGGCGATGGTTGCTGCGTCGACCGGCGAGGCGGACACGTCGAAGTCGCCGAGGCGCTTCGTGCGCGGGAAGCGGGCTTCGCGAATGCGGCGCTCGCGTCGGCGTTCGGCCCGGTCGTCGATCTCGGCCGAAAGCACGTCGGCCAGGTAGGGCAGGTGCCCGACCCTGGAGCGCTCGGCCATCTCGGCCAGGCGTTCGGCCTCGGAGCGCACCGTCGGGAGGTGTAGCTCTCGGCTGGCCGCACCGATGGCGGCGATCGCGGCGGTCTGGGTCATCTTGGTCATCCGCTTCCCTCCAGAAGGTCGTCGTATCCATCGAGCGAAGGGGTGGGCCGGTCGAAGTGGGCCACACCAGGCAGTTCGGCGGGTCCCGCACCGCGACGCTCGGTGGCCTTGCGGGCCTCGACGATCACGACGTCGGGGTCGAGCGAACCGACAGTGAGGGCGCCCTCGATGCCGGCCACCACGGCGTCGAAGGGCAGCACGCGGTGCGCGAGCAGGACGTCGATGAGGGCCTTGGTGCCCTCCCGATCGCCCAGGCGGCGTCGGGCGGCGTCGAAGAAGCGCTCGTGGGCGGGACTGAATCGCCCTGTCGTGCGAGCCTGGACCAGCGCGGTCGACCCGCTGAGCGCCCCGAGCTTGATCGAGAGCGTCTCGAGGTAGTGGTCGAGTACGAGCGTCTCGATGCCTTTGCCCACCGCGCGGGCATGACGGGCGACGACGCGACTTCCCTCGAGGGCCTCGACGTAGTCCGCACCGAGCCGCACGGCGATGCGCATGCCGGCATAGCGCACGGGCACCGAGTAGAAGCACTGGCGCACGCAGATTCGACTCTTCGAATCCACCCGGCAGCTGAGGAGGAGCCCGGCGTCGAAAGGCTCGGCCGGAAGCGGACGCAGCATGGGCCCTTCGAGGGCGAAATGCTCGGCGACGGTCATGCGCCTGCCGTCGATGCGCCGGATGTCGTCGAGGCGGTCACCCTCGGCGATCAGCTCGTTGAGCTCGGCGATGGAGGAGACCTTGGGCATGGGCACCATGTGGCGACGGCGGAACCGGCCGATCTCGCCTTCGACCCCACCCTTTTCGTGCGCTCCGTCCTTGCCGGGCTGGCAGTAGAAGGAATCGAAGAGGTAGTGGCTGCGCAGCGCGACGAAGCGCTGGGTCTCGAGGCGGTTGCGGCCCATCAGCACCCGGGCGACGGCGGGCTTCAAATTGTCGTAGCGGACGCGCTCGGGTGTGCCGCCGAAGTGTTCGAAAGCGCGGTCGTGCCCGTCGATGAAGGACTCCTGGGCCTGGTTGGCATAGACGTGGTGGAAGCCCTTGCCACAGGCCGAGAGCCGCATCACGTACATCCACGCCGCGGTCAGCTCGCCGCAGAGGATGAAGCTGACCGAGCCGAAGTCGACCTCGGACTCGAAGCCGAGGGGATGGCTCTGGGGGACCATCACCTCGCCAGCCACGATCGGGCGACGGCTCTTGGCCATCCCCACGTAGCGGCGCACCGTGGTCTCGGAGACCTCGGCGTCGTGCTCGTCGACCAGGCGCTGCCAGATGCGTCGCGCCGTGTGACGCTGTTTCTTGGGGACCTCGTGGTCGGCCGCCAGCCAACCGTCGATAGTCGACTTCCAGGGCCCGAGGGCCGGGGCGCAGCGTTCGCTCTGCTTACGTGGCGGCGGGACGGGCGAGTCCAGCGCTTCGCGTACCGTCCGCCGGTGCACCCCAAACCGCTCCGACAGGGCGCGGATGGACAGCTCGTCGCGCTCGTGGGATTTCCTGATCTGCTCGTAGAGCTCCACCTTCGACCGTTTCGTCATGGACCCAAGGGTCATCGCCGCCTGCTGGCTGCAGGTGGACCCCGCACTGGCCGGCCTGCTCTGGGTGGGGCCAAATCAGATGGTCACGGTGGGGCCAATTCAGGTGATCACACCCAGGATCATGGGGACCCCGCACAGGTAGGTGACACCGGCCTGCTCGAGCTGGCCGAAGAGGGCGCCCGAATAGAACCCCGAGTCGAGCCGACTGCGCACGCTCACCCCTTCCGGCACTCGGCGCAGCGTCTCGGCCACGAAGGTCCCGATCCCGCTCGAAGGACCCGCCTTGCCCCTCCGCAGGCGAGCGTGGACCGCTACGCCCGAGGACGCCTCGAAACACAGCAAGGGGTGCAAGGCATAGCCGCGCTTGTAGGTGCGGTCGACGCCCTGGCGCCTGGTCGAGCGGCTGAAGACGTAGGTGGAGTCGAAGTCCAGCGTCACCTCGGTCGCTCCCGAGGCACCGAGGGCGTTGCGCTGGACGATCTCGAGCGCCTTGTTCAACTGGCCGATGTGCCCCAGCGTGAAGCGGCGCAGCCAGGTGCCCGCCGTCTGGGGGGCCGGGACCTCGTGGCCGCGCAACATGGACTGGGCGGCATCGGCCCGGGTCACCGCCAGGTCGTCGAGACAGCGGGCGCCGAGCGCGATCGACTCGGCCATCGACGCCACGAACTCTGATTCGGAAAGACCACGAGAGCGCGCCTTGAGGTGCAAGCACCGCCCGACGGCGTCGTTCAGACCCACGGCGCGGGCCGTCTCTCGCAACAGCTCCGCTCCGCCATACGAGGTAATCGCCCGCGACGTCGTGCCGACGCGTAAACTCATTTCAGAGATGCCTCCTGTGCCAGGGAATGGGACCTTCGAACAGCCCCATTTTCCTGGACCAGGGGGCATTTTCCGCGGATGCGCGGCTGCCCTATCGGCCTTCTATCGGTGGTTTTGAGTAGCGAGGGCACGGAGCGGAGCGGAGTCCCGCAGCGACCCTGACCAACCGGAGCCCGTACCTGAGATCACAATGCGAAAGGGCGGCCCCATCGGGCCGGCCTACATGCCTAATCGGTCGGTCTCCGGTGTGCCGCCTCCGGTTCGGCTGAGGGCCAGCTCGACGAGGCCATCCGATGCTTGGGGCCCAGTGTCGCGAGGTGAGCGCTTCAGTCGCAAGCGACTGATCTCGATGCCCAGGGGCGTCGTTCGCCGCGCTGGGTGCTGGACAAGACCCGCTGGGACCCGGAGGCGTGGACGGTCTCAGAGTGGCCGAGGGAGCAGTGGAGGGGCAGTCAGTTGAGCGTGATGGGTGTCGACAATCACCTCCGGGTGACAGACGAAGATCTAGCGCCTCCGCTTGAGCGACCGTGGATTCGCTACGTCAACGAGACCTCGACCAAAGGCGTCGATCTTCCCCCACCTTCCGGGAATGTCGAGCAGCTCTAAGTGCTCAATCTCTGCTGGTAGGACAGGGTCAACGATCAGGTGGTCGCCAACGGGCTCGAGCCCTAGCATCGTGCGGATCAAGAGCAGCGGGGCACCAGTTGACCACGCCTGGGGACTGCAGGCCGTGGGGTACTGAACCGGGTATTGGGTTACCTCTCGTTCGTATCCGCCGAAAGCCTCCGGAAGTCGCCCGTCGAAGCACTCCGCCGCTTGGAGGATCCCCGCAGCTACTGCTGCCGCCTCCCGTTTGAACCCGTAGCGCCTCAACCCCCACGCGATGAACGAATTGTCGAAGGGCCAGACGGTGCCTACGTGATATCCGATCGGGTTATAGCGACCCTCTCCCTCGGCCATTGTTCGGATACCCCAGCCGGTGAACATACGTGGACCCAGGAGGTGCCGAACTACCGCTGCCGCCTTGGACTTGTCGACAATGCCACTCCATAGCAGGTGACCAATGTTGGAGGTGAGTGCGTCCACTTGGCGACCGTCTGATTCGAGTGCGATGGCGAAGTACTCGCCGTCTTTCACCCAGAAGTCCCGATTGAACCGACGCTTGAGGTTGGCCGCCTCGTGTTCGAGCCGGTCGGCATAGGCGGGGTCGTGCCACACCTGGCGTGCCAGACGGGCACCCCGGACCTTTGCGTCGTAGGCGTACCCCTGCAGCTCACAGGTCGCCCTCGGGAACCCTGGAAGCGTGCCGTCCCGATAGGAGATCGAGTCCCAGGAGTCCTTCCAGCACTGGTTCTCGAGGCCGGTCTTCTCGTTCCGGCGTTGATAGGACAGGTAGCCGTTCCCCTGGAGGTCGGCGTACTCGTCGATCCAGTTGATGGCGGCACGGGCCTCGAACTCAAGGTTACGCACGAGCTTGGTGTCGCCGGTCCAGCGTTCGTACTCATCGAGGAGAACGACATAGAGGGGCGTGGCATCGGCACATCCGTAATAGGGCGAGTGGGGACGCTCTTCAAATGCGGTCATCTCCCCATAGCGCATCTCGTGTGGGATACGACCCGGGTCCTCGTCGCGAAAGTCGTCGATCACGGTCCCCTGACGCTCCCCGAGTGCCAGAAGCGTGGTTGCAGCCAGTTCTGGAGTGAAGGGCAGCGATTGCAAGCTCGTAATGATGCTGTCCCGGCCAAATAAGGTCATGAACCATGGAAGGCCTGCAGCCGGTAGCGCGTGATTGGGCATGGTGAGAGTGGAGAAGCGCAATGCGGCAAGGTCCACCAGGCTCCGCTGGTAGGTGCGCTTGAGCGAGTCCAAGCTGCAATTCAGGCTGGGGGCGCGCTCAATCCATTTGTCGAGGCCCCGGGCCTTGGCCGACCCGCTGCGTCCCGACTTCCGGGCTGCTTTCGGGTGATCAGCCTCGATTCCTGAACCGAGATCAACAAGGACTTCTAGGTCTGTCGACCATCTACCATGGGGCGCGATCTGAACTGAAAACTCCACGCCGTCCTGATCGATGGTGGTTGCTTGATTCGCCACCACCTGGGTCTCTCGGACGTACGTGTCACGCTCGTAGCCAAGGACGAGGCAGCCATCCTCGATCCGGTTGTAATACTTGCCTTTCTTCTTCAGGGCGTCCTTTACCTCGAAGAGGTCGGCAAAATCGCTCGCCGCCTCCAGTCGGATTTCAAGATCCACCGGATCATCCTGGTGGTTAAGGAAGGTCAACGACTCACAAAAACCGTCCGCGACCGTGCGCACCCGGATCACCGAGAGCTTCGAGTCGACATAGACCGTGCCGGTTCCGGGCACCAGGAAAAACCGAGTCTCGTAATATGCAGTGTCGTCCACCGTGAGCGCGTTCAGTCTCGAACCGTTGACCAGGAGGATCCACTTCGACAGATACCTGGTGTCGAAGGAGAACAGGCCGGTCGGATCAGTGAGCGACGCCTCGATGTCGCCTGTGTTGTCACTGACGACGAAGGTGTTTCCTTCAAGGATCTGAACAAGGTCGGTGCTCATCGCTCCTGAGCCACCTCGGTAATCGGCGCCACCCGTCCCTTCGAGCCGATCCTGCCCGGGAAGAGCCGTTGAAACGACATAAGCAAACTCAGATCACCCTGAGCCACCATCGCACCACGCAAGATCGCCGACATCGCTTGCCTGCGACCCTCCGCGATATCCTCAAACAGTCCCCTCTCCAACTTGCACACCGCGTCAGCTCTCGTGTGCTTGTGAGAGACGGTCACCTCCCCCTTCCGCACAGTGACATACCAGTGCTCCAACGAAGTGGCGTTCGAGAGATCGAAGCGAATCGTTCCAGACGTAGTCCCTAGAACAGGAATCTGGCCCCGAGTCGCAATGTCTGCAAAGAACGCGTCTACCGCGTTTTGTCGTGGCTCACTCTTTGGGGTCATTCCAAATCCTCCAGGGCCTGTCGAAATGATCCCACTCGTTGGTACCGAGCACAATCGCCCAACCCGGTCCCAGCTGCTGCCCCCAAATAGCCGGGAGGGGCGTCCGTCCCGACATGAGTAACCCCGGTCCAGGCGTTTTCGGACATGCCAATCCCTAGAGGTCCTTGCTGATGCCGTAGATAGATGCGATCCACGCCAGAAGCAATGTCAACTGGTCAAGCACACTTTGGTCGAAGAAGGCAACACCCACGAGCAGGGTACAGACCACCCTGGTGACGACCGCAATAACTCGTTCCGAATCGCCCAACTCCTACTCAAATCCGTCGTCCCTGGCAGCTTCCGAAGGTCCCGACAAGGAGCGAAGCGTTTGGGCCACCTAGTTCTGGGGCCCGATTGAATACACGGGCAGGGCGTGGCGGCCGAACCAACCTCCGATGGATCTGGTCCGCACCTGGCATCAGGACGTCGGGTCACGTTTCGGGTCCTTCCTCCGCGCCGCCCATCTCCGCCTCGACTGCCCGATAGACGTTCCCGTGCGTTCGATCCCTACCGATCCGATCGAGAAAGCCATCACGGCTCAGAATCTCGTAGACAGCCGGTTTCACCCGGGCAAGCCGCAGGGTGATATCGGCCTGTCGTGTGAGCTCGAGTATCTCACCCATCTTCGCGGACCCTTGCGAATCGATGAAGTCGATCCCTTCACAGTCAAGCACGATCCCGGTGATGCCTGGCGTTGAGAGCGCCACCTCGCGGACCCGATCCTCAAGGGCATCAGAGGTGGCGAAGAAGAGGCCTCCATCGAGTCGGAGGATGACCACTCCCGGGAATTGCTCATCGGACGGATGCTCGTCCAACTCCCTGAAGACCTGTGTGCCCGGCTCTCGCGCGAGCAGGGGCATCGGAGGTCGGGTGGCCACCGAGATCAGCCAGAGCAGCGAAAGCCCGATCCCGATCATCACCCCAGCGAGGACGCCGAAGACGAGCGTCCCGGCAATCGCTGCCGTCGCGATCCAGAAGTCGAAACGCTGCACCCGAGCCAGTCGGCGCATTTCGGGCAGGTCCATCATGCCCATAACCACCGCTTCGATGATGAGGGCGGCAAGCACCGGCTTGGGCAATTTCGAGAACACCGGAGCCAGCACCAGCAAAGTGAGCAGGACGATGACCCCCGAGGTCAGCGATGCAAGACCCGAACGTGCGCCCGAGTGGTCATTCAGGGAGCTCGCCGACAGGCTCGTCGACACGGGCATTCCCTGGAACAGGCCGGCGCCCACATTGGACATGCCCTGAGCGACCGATTCCTGATTGATGTCGATGCGGTAACGGTGCTTGGCGGCGAACGATCGGGAGTCTCCGGCCGTCTGGGAGAAGCCGATGAGCACCAGGGCGACCGCCGCCAGGGCGATCGTGCTCGCGTGCGCACTCACGAGGTGCCACTCCGGGAGCTTCACTGTCGGCAGCCCCCTTGGAACCTCCCCTACGAGGGCCACTCCGTGGGTGCCGAGGTCAAAGATCCACGAGGCCAGGAGACCGCCGACCACGAGAACGAGGGCACCGGGGATGCGCGGCGCGATCACCCGCAACCCGAAGACGACGACGAGAGACACAGTGCCGACCACCACCGTCGCCCAGTTGACGCCGCCTAGAGACGAGAACCAGGACCGCAACTCCTGAATCGGGTTGGCGCCCGAGACCTCCGTCCCAGTCAGCTTTGGGAGCTCGCCGATCACCACGTCGATGGCCGCCCCGAAGAGGAAGCCGGTGACGACGGCGCGAGACAAGAACTGGGCGATCCACCCCATTTTGAACACGGCCAGGAGAAGGAAGAGCGCTCCCGATGCAAGGGTGATTGTGGCGACAAAGGACGCTATGTCCTGGGTTCCGGAGATCTTCGCAGCCAGGACCGCACTGGCAGCCACAGCCGCCAGTCCCGAACTGGGTCCGGTCGAGATCTGGCGGCTCGTCCCGAAGACGGCGTAGAGAATGGCCCCAGCCGCAGCGGCGTAGAGGCCGTTCTGCACGGGGATCCCCGCGATGGAGGCATAGCCCAAGTTCTTCGGGACGATGAGCGCAGCAACCGCAACACCCGCGATGAGATCGCCTCTGAGCCAACGGCGATCGTAGGAGCGGATCCAGCCCACCATCGGCACGAGTCGCCATCGGTTCCCTTGGGCGACGCCATTGCCAGATCGGACCATCACTCCGGACGCTACATTTCCTGAACCTCCTCGGCCCAGGAGTTCCTCGGAGCACTGATCCTGTTCGTGTGGAGCGGCGACCGATAGGTGTGCGGGCGGTGTCGCTCCCGGCGCGGCGAGCGCTGGTGAGCCACGACCCCGACCGAGGACTCGGCAGTCCTCAGCTCAGCTGGCGAGGATCTTCGACTTCTGCGCCTCGAACTCGGCGTCGGTGAGGACGCCCTGCGACTTGAGGTCGGCCAGCTTCGACAGCTGATCGGCGGTGCTGTTCCCCGGCGACCCGGCCGCCTGTCGCACGGCCTCGTCGAACGCCTGCTGCTGCTGCGCCGCATCGCGAGCCTCCCGTTCATGCATCTTGCCGCCTCGGGCGATGAGGTACACGAAGACTCCCAGGAAGGGCAGGATGACGACGAAGATCACCCACAGCGCCTTGGCCACGCCACCCATGTCATGGCTGCGGAAGATGTCGACGAACACCGTGATCAGAAGCCAGATCCAGATGACGAAGAGGAAGAAGTACAGCATCGTCAGGAAGAAATCGAGGATCGGATATTGGTAGCTGGCGGCAAGCATCTGTTCTCCTTCGGTCGGTACGTGATTGCAATACGTGAAGTGCTAGAGGCGGCGTCTCGTCCTCATCCAATTGATGTTCAGGATCGTCGTGATTACGCCGAACACTGCTCCCGAGGCTCCGAGAAGCAACCCCCTGCCGGGCTGTTTCGAATCGCTGGCCTGACGTGCCGCCACGAGACCGAACGCCGTGCAGGTGATCGTGGCAAGCGAAGTTATGAAGAAGAGGCCGAGCGCGCTCGCCGGAGCCCGGCCTCTCGTATCGGCCAATCGAAGCAGGGCGAGGAACCCCAGTCCGGATAAGGCAATCGAGACAATTGCCAGGACGTCCACCGAGTCGTCGTGGTCTTCAAAAGCCGGAGGAATCGGGTCCAGGGCTTCCGTTTCGTCAGCCATCGTGTGGCCTCCTTGGTCAGCGAACGGACCGCTCCAGAACGTACTCCAATGAGATGGCCTGGGCTACCGGCGTTGGTCGCTCTCTTTCCCAGCCTTTTCCCAGCGTCTGAACGACAGCACGAGCATTCGGAGCTTCTCCTCCAGTACTAAGAGCTCTTCGGTACTAGTAGTGATGATGCTGGAGGAACGATTTGAGGATCACCATCGCCACACCCAGTAGCCCCGCAATAACGGTAACGAAGATGCGCTGCCAGCCCCGCAAACCAGCTGCTCGCCCAGCGCTGTTACCGTGCATGACCAGGAGCACGACGGTCACGATGAGGGCCGCCTGGGCCGCGTCCGATGATGACGCCCCAAAGAGGACCGCAAGGCCGATCGATGCCACTGGCAAAAAGGACGCGGTGACCATCGGCCATGCCTCTGCCAGAGACGATCGGATAAGGCCGGCGCTCGGCAGCCGACCGTCGTGAGTGTGTGCACCCAGGAGTTCGGCGTACTGCTCGGCAAGCCAATACACAATGAGCGTCACGACGACAGTCACTGCAAGTTGTGCACTGGTCAGTTGATTCCCACCGGCAGCGATAACGGCGGCTGTCACGATCGTGCCATAGATGCTCGCCGCCCGGCGCCGGCCGCGGCTGGTCGAAGCCGACCCGGTCCCGGTCTCAGAGGAGCCCGAACCAGCTTCGGTGCCATCGGTCATGGTCCTAGCTTGACATCGCCTCTGGACAGGTGTTCAGGCTCGCAAAAGTCTCTCCCCGATCTGATGGCATCTGACGCAATTCCGGTATGCCAGCCCCGCAGCTCACGAGTCCCTCTCCTCGACAGACAAGTTGGCCGTTGCTGAGCTCATCAACAGTCCGTCTCGACACCTATGCACGCTGCGATCTCCGTCTTTGCCACACCACACCTGCCACGGCACCAAGTGTGATGACCGCTCCGATCGCAATGAACCAGGTCACCAGGGTGAACACGACACCGATCTTTCCGTACAACCGGCTGTCCGACACCATGGTCGAGGACAGATAGAACGACGCGAAGACGCCGAGGCCCATCCAAAAGAGCGCCGTCGCCACCGCCGAAGGAGCAACCCGAGCCCACGATTCCCTTCCTGCCAACAGGAAATGGATGGACCACCAGAAGAAGAGCGACAGAAGGACGAAGTCAACCAACCCGAGCATCACCGGACCTCCTGGCCCGCTACGTAGGGGTCCACTGATCTCGCCGTCGAGGATGAGCAACCCCGCCAGGGCTGCAACCCATACGAAGCAGCGGAGCAAATTCTTGGCTCCCCGGGCGTGCGTCTGTTCGAAGGTGCCTTCGTAGATCACCTGGACCGATCTCGATACCGCGATCGTGCCTGCGAGGGACAGGGCCAGGCTGACGAACACGCCGAGATTGAACGACACATTCGATGAGCTGAAAAGACCTTCGAGGATTCGAGATCCTTGTCGGCCTAACCCGAGGTGCCTCGCGATGTCGTCATCCACCCGCGAACTGGCCAAAGCGCTCAGGAGGATGATGAGCGGGAGGACCGAGAGCAAGAGTGCGGATCCGAACAGGATGATGCGATCTCCAAACTCGATCGCGCCGAGCGTACGGACCACGTCTTGGACGGCCGATCCTTGATAGCGCTGACGCCACTTCGTTACCTTTCCCGGCGAGCTGTTCGATTGGGTGGCATCCGGAGCAGGCCCTGGATCGTCAATCCTTGGCTCGTTCACCGTGTCACGCGAGTTCATCTCTGCACCGCTGGCGCCGACTCCGGACTGCGGAGGAAGAATGTGACACCAAGGCCGACGAAACCGATCACCGCGACCACGATCATCGCAAGGGCATAGGACCGCGTCGGGTCGGTCAGACCAGATATGAGAATAGTGCCGGCAATAGCGGTGCCCAGTGACGAACCCAGGTTCGACACGCAGCGGGAAAGCCCAGAGATCTCGCTCTGCTGGTCCTCCGGAAAGGCGGACTGGACCACATTGACTGAAGGGGTGAGCATCACCCCGAGGCCCAACCCGATGAGCAGCAGCCCGGGAGCGAAGGCCCATTCGCTCGGCGAGTGCTTGACGATCAGGAGAAGGAAGATGACGCCCGCGATGGTGGTCACAAAGCCGATCAGGATCAACGTTCGCTGCTGGAAGCGCTTCGCCAGTGCGCCGGCAGCAAGCGAGGAGACCAAGATGCCCAAGGTGGCCGCCGTGAAGATCACGCCGGTCTTGATCGCACTGTACCCCCGCACGACCTGGAGATAGGCGGAAACGACGAACGACGTTCCCATGAGCATCAGCCACTGCACATTCTGCGTCACGAGGCCGAGGTTCGACGTGCGGTTGTGAAAGAGCTTGGTCGAGAGCAGCGCCTCTTTCCCGACACGTTCACGGCTCCGGACCCAGGCGAAGAAGCCGAAGATGATGAGCGCCCCGGCAACAATAAGGAGCGCGCAGAGAACAAGGTTGTTGTCGGCCGCCAGGATCCCGATGACCAGTGTCACCAGCCCAGCCGCCGACAGGATCGCCCCCACCATGTCAAACGGGCGAGTGGGGTCGGCCGGCAGCGGATCGTGAATGCGGCGCCCGAGGAGGACAATGAGGACGACCACGACGGCTTGGAAGACGAAGGCAGCGCGCCAGGTGATGGTGGTGGTGATGAAACCGCCGATAAGGGGACCGGTGGCGGCACCGATCCCGCCCATGCCACTGATGATGCCGAACGCTTGGGCCCGAGACCTCAGGTCGTGAAAGAGCATGGTCGTGAGGATGTAGACGGGGGGAATGAGGAGGGCGGTGCCCACCCCCTCGAGGATCGAGTTCCCCAGGATCAGGACCCCCAAGCCAGGGGCGACGGCACTGAGCACCGCGCCCACCGCGTAGATGGAAAGACCCATGGTGAAGCAGCGCTTTCGGCCCCACCGGTCGGTCAGCTTGCCGCCAGGGATCATGAGCGCTGCCATGACCAACAAGAACAAGGTGATCGCGATCTGGACGCCTTGGACCGTGGTGTGCAGGTCCTGGCTGATGTCATTGATCATGACGTTCATGTTGGAGCCGGCGAAGCTGCAGATGAACTGGGCCAGGGCAAGTGGGAGCAGCATGCGCCGTAGCGGCGGAGCCATCCTCCCGGTCTCCACGGGGTTCGCCATGGCTCAGTTCTTCCCCGCCTTCCTAGCTACGGACTCGGTGGGCGTCTGAGGTGCGCGGGATTGCCCGGTGGACCGTCCAGTTGTCGATCGAGGTTCAGCACGGCGGCGATGAGCGCGAGGTCGGTGAAGGTCTGGGGAAAGTTGCCGATCTGTTCACCGGTGGAATCGATCTCCTCCGAGTAGAGGCCGAGGTGATTCGCGTAGGTGAGCATCTTGGAGAAAGTCAGCCGACTCTGATGTGACCGCTGAACCAGATGTCAGTGACAACGAACCCTGCGAGCGGTACGTCCCATGTCGTGGAGAGCGCCATGTGTTCACTCTTTCCTCTGTCCGATGTCGCCGGGAAGATACGCCACAAGCAAGCACGGCTGGGCCAGCCTTCATACGACGACAGGGCCAGGTGAAGAAGGCTGGGCGGTCCCAGGCCCGGTGTTCAGGACGACAAGATCTTCGCCTTTTGGGCTTCGAACTCGGCGTCGGTGAGGATCCCTTGTGACTTGAGATCTGCCAGATCTTTCAGCTGTGCGACCGGGTCCCTCGCCGGTGCCGCAGGCTGGGGCGGCGGCGCGTACTGAGGTTGCTGTTGCGCGTACTGCTGGTCTTCTTGTTGCGCCCAGCGGTTTTGCTGGCGCCGCGAAACGCGGTTCGACACGGCAGTGGCCGTGCCGGCGATCGCTGCGGTGCGCGCGATACCTCGGAGAAGCGGCATTTCGGTCTCCTTTCAGCCGTCGGCCGCGTCGAGCGCGGCAACGAGGTCGTCCTGGGGGATGTAGCCGGCGGCGACGAGTTGTGCCTCCCCACGCCGCAAGGCCTGGATGAACGGGGCCGCCCAGCGGTTCTCAAAGATCAAGATGGCGGCCGAAGATCCGGGCGCGATCACCGGTGCCGCCTCGGCAAGGTCTTCTTGGCTCACGAGGCCCGAAGACACCCCCTCGAAGACGGCGAGGTCGATCGTCCCGTCATGGTCCAGATCCGCGAGGGCGATGATCCCCAGCGAGCCGTCTTGGCCCTTGGCGACAAAAACCAAGTCCAAGATCCTGATCACGCCCTGGTCGACGAGGTCCACCAATAAGGGCAGTCCCTCCCCGGTCATCTTGCTCCCAGGGAACTCGACGATCAGGTAGCTGATCGGCCCCAGGGAACCGTTCTCCTCTGCCATCCCTCACTCCCTCCTCTCGGATGCTGTGTCCCGCGCTCGGTGTCAGCCCGCGGCCAGAACCTTGGCCTTTTGCGCCTCGAACTCCGCGTCAGTGAGGACGCCTTGTGCCTTCAGGTTGGCGAGCTGGGTCAGCTGCGACGTGACGTCGCCACCAGAGCTCCCAGCGGCCTCACGAACGGCAGCGTCGAAAGCCTCCTTCTGCTGGGCAGCGTCTTGGAGCTTACGCTCTTGCATCTTCCCGCCCCGGGCGATCAGGTAGATGAAGACGCCGAGGAACGGGAGGATGATGACGAATATGCACCACAGCGCCTTGATCCAACCGCCCAGGTCGGGGCTGCGGAAAATGTCCATGAAGACGGTGATGAGGATCCAGATCCAGATGAAGAACAAGAAGAAATACAGCATCGATAGGAACACCCCGCCCAGTGGGTAGTCATACGCAAGCATGCCCCTCACCTCCGTAGCTGTATCTCAAGACGAAGGTTTAGCCTCCTCATTAGAGAATTGCTAGTGGCTGGCGCTCCCAGGCTCTCCCCAGTAGCACTCTTCGGTCAGCCCTACGGGGTGTTGACGGGCCGCTTCGATGGCCGACCTCTTCCATTAAGGGCCGCGTCGGTATATACCTTCCAGTGAAGCAGCACACTCGTCTCGGCGGCTCGTCGGCGCCGGGCACGTTGGAGTGGGGGTACACCATGAACGACCGGGGCCACGGCTGGATCCTCTTCGCCGCCATCGTGCTGGGGGTGGCGGGCATCATGCGGATCTTCGATGCGATCTGGGCGTTCCGCTACCACGGAGCGGTTCCCCAGCACCTCGAAGACGCCATCTTCGGCACGAGTCTCAAGACCTACGGCTGGGTCTACTTGATCGTCGGCATCATCTTGATCCTGTGCAGCCTCGCAGTGATGGGCCGTTCCCAGATCGGCCGATGGATCGGCATTGTGGCCGGCGCCATCGGTGCCATCAGCGCCATCTGGTGGATGCCCTACTACCCGATCTGGTCCTTGACCTACATCGCGCTCGGCGTGATCGTGATCTACGCGCTCGCCGCCTACGGCTCACCCGCTGAGGCGACTCTCAGTCCACAAGAGCTGAGCCGTATCTAACTCTGAAGCACATCCGATTCGGATAGGAGCACAGGCATGGCCATCGACACTCTGTTCGTGTACTGCGGCGTCTACGGCGACGCCCAAGACGCCCTGGCGGACTACGAGCTCATCAAGGAGCTGCACACCGAAGCCAACCTGATCGACTCCTACGACGCAGCCGTTATCGAGCGCGACCACAAGGGCAAGGTCAAGATCGTCAAGAAGCACGAGACCCCGACGCGCGCCGGCGGTGTGCTCGGCGGCGGAGTTGGTCTGGCCACGGGCCTGGTGATCGCACTGTTCCCGGCCGCAGCGATCGGCGGGGGTCTCCTACTTGGCACGACCGGCGCCGGCGCGCTCCTCGGCTCGCTGGCGGGGCACGCAGCGGCAGGCATGAGCCGTGGCGACCTCAAAGACCTGGGCGAGTCCCTCGACGAAGGTGAAGCCGGCCTCGTCGTCGTGGCCGTTTCCGACATGGAGGCCAAGGTCCGCTCCTCCATGAAGCGGGCTACGAAGGTCGAAGAGAAGCAGCTCAAAGCGGACCAAAAGGAGCTCGAAGCCGACGCGGCTGAAGCGCAGAAGTCCTAGGCCCCCCACGCCTCAGACGGCCGGGCTCGTGTCATGACGCAGGTCGCCTCGGGTCAGAGTGCGGGGTCGGGAGATGGCGCGGTGCTCTGGTATGCGCTCGACGGTGCTGAGGTGGCGTCGACGCTCGCGGTGGACCCAGCGGTCGGCCACAGCACCGAGCGGGCGACTGCGCTGCTGAGTGCACACGGGCCCAACGCACTTCCCGAGGAGAAGGCCAGGCCAGGGTGGCTGCGCTTCATCGACCAGTACCGCACGTATATGCAGCTGATCCTGATCGGCGCGGCCATCGTGTCCGCGGCGGTCGGCGAGTGGAACACCGCCATCTTGCTTATTGTGCTGACCCTCCTCAATGCGGTCGTGGGGTTGCGACAGGAAGGCAAGGCGGAGAGCGCCATGAACGCGCTCAAGTCGATGATGAAGATCACGGCCCGGGTGCGGCGAGGCGGCACCGAACTCGAGATCCCCGCCGAAGAGGTCGTCGTCGGTGACATTGTTCTCCTGGCCGCTGGTGACGAGGTTCCCGCCGACGGGCGCATCATTTCGGCGACCGCGTTGCAGATCGACGAGTCCGCTCTCACCGGTGAGAGCGTCCCGGCGCAAAAGGAGACCTCGACACTTTCAGGGAGTGCTCTCGCACCGGGCGATCAGGTGAACATGGCCTTCATGAACACCCCGGTCACGCATGGCAGCGGCGTGATGATCGTCACCGCGACCGCGGCGGAGTCCGAGATGGGAAAGATCTCAGGAATGCTTTCGGCCACCGAGGTCGAGCAATCGCCGCTGACCAAGGAGCTGAACACCCTCACGCTGTGGATCGTGGCAGCAGCCGGCTTGACCATGGTGGTGATGTTCATCTTGGGACGGGCCCGTAACGAGGCCTGGGACGTCCTCTTCGTCGCCGCTGTCTCGCTCGCCATTGCAGCGATCCCAGAGGCGTTGCCGACCGTGACCCAGGTCATCTTGTCGCTCGGCAGCGTCGAGCTCGCCAAACGAAATGCCCTGGTCAAAGAACTCCCTGCGGTCGAGACGCTCGGCTTCACCTCAGCCATCAACACGGACAAGACCGGCACACTGACCCTGAATCAGATGACGGCCGTTGAGGTGCTCGACCCGACCGATCGTTACACCATCACCGGATCGGGCTACAGCCTCGAGGGCCATGTGGAGCATGTAGCAGGGAAGACCACCACGATCGAAGGGGCCGTCTTGCCCTTCCTCATTGCCAACGATGCCACACTGGTCGAGGGCGCGGTGGTCGGAGACCCGACCGAGGGCGCACTGCTCGTGCTTGGGGCCAAGGCCGGGGTCGACATCGAAGGGACCCGCCAGGCGCTTCCCCGTTTGGCGACCTTGCCTTTCGACCCGACCTACAAACTGATGGCCACCTTTCACCAGGTCAAAGTCGGTGGCCACTTCTTCGTGCGCTGCTTCGTGAAGGGAGCGGCGCCCGCCGTCATGGAGCGGGCAACGACCGCGCTCTCGGCGGGCTCGGTGATCCCATGGGACGGAGACCTGGCCTTCCGGGCGCAGGCCAACGTCGAACGCATGGCCGGGGCCGGACAGCGAGTGATGGCTGCGGCCCAGCGTGACTTCGACCTCGTCGAGTTCGACCCTGCGGGTGACCTGCTGGCCCACGTCCAAAGGCTCCAGATGACCGCGCTGGTCGGCATGGTCGACCCGCCCCGGGCCGAGTCCAAGGCGGCAGTGGCCGAAGCCCAGGCAGCCCACATCCGCGTCCGGATGATCACCGGGGACGACGTCACCACCGGAGCCGCCATCGCCGAGCAGGTCGGGATCGGCGGCGAGGCCATCTTGGGGGCGGACTTCGCCGCCATGTCCGAGACCGAGCGCCTGGCCCGAATCGACAACATCGGCGTCGTCGGCCGGGTCGCTCCCGAGCACAAGGTGCTGCTTGTCGAGACCCTCAAGGCGAAAGGTGAAGTCGTGGCTATGACTGGCGACGGCGTCAACGATGCCCCGGCGATCAAGTCGGCCGACATCGGGATCGCCATGGGAAGTGGTACCGAGGTGGCCAAGAACGCCGGGCGGATGATCCTCTCGGACGACAATTTTGCCACCATCGTCTACGCGGTCGAGCAGGGCCGCAAGATCTTCGACAATCTCACCAAGTACATCCGCTTCGTGCTCGTTCTCCTTGTCGTCTTCGTCCTCACGTTCCTGGGTGCCTCGCTCTTCAACATCGCCGCGGGGGCACCCTTCAATCCAGCCCAGGTGCTGTGGATCCACTTCTTCGTGAACGCCGCCTTCGGCTTCGCCCTCGGCTTCGACCTTGAAACCCCGGGGCTCATGGACCGCATCCCCAAACCGAGGGGTGAGTCCGTACTCACCCCTCGAATGATGGTCACCGTCGGGGCAGCCGGCCTGGTGATCACGATCGGCCTCCTCACGATGATCGAGCTCGGGACCAAGCACTTCCACTCCGAGGCCGTGGGAAACTCGATCGCGCTCACGACCTTTGCCTTCTGCCTCGTCGTGGCGGCTCTCGAGTGCCGATCGGAGACCGGCACCATCCTCACCACCGCCACCTTCGACTCCAAGCAAATGAACCGGGCTCTAGTCATCGAGGTCATCTTGGCCGTTTTGATTACACAGATGGATGCCTTGCGGCGCTTGCTCGATACGACCCACCTCAACGTCCGCGAGTTCGGTTGGGCGCTAGTACCCGCCATCGGCCTCTTCATCGTCTGGGAGTTGGGCAAGTTCTTCGCTCGGCGCTACGAGGGCAGGCCTCTGCCCGCCCTTGAAGCGATCCCCGGTGGTGCGCGCGCATGAGGCGGTCGTCGTAATGCGAGAGAGCGGAGAGGCGGTGGTCAAGATGCGACGCAAGGAATACGAGGAGCAGCTCCGACGCTTGCAGGTCGAACTCGTGCAGATGCAACGCTGGATCGTAGAGGAGCATGCCAAGGTGTGCATCGTGTTCGAGGGCCGGGATACCGCTGGGAAGGGCGGGGTCATCAAGAGGCTCACCGAACGGGTCAGCCCCCGCGTCTTCCGGGTCGTCGCTCTGCCGGCACCGAACGACCGGGAACGCTCGCAGATGTACATCCAGCGCTACGTACCGCACCTACCCGCCGGCGGTGAGGTCGTCATCTTCGATCGAAGCTGGTACAACCGCGCCGGAGTCGAGCCGGTCATGGGATTTTGCACCCAAGAGGAGTCGGCTCGATTTCTCGAGCTCGTTCCCTTCGTCGAACAGGCAATCGTCGACTCGGGAGTGATCCTGCTCAAATACTGGCTCGAGGTCGGCCAAGACGAGCAGACCCGCCGCCTGACTGCTCGCATAGACGACGGCCGCAAGACCTGGAAGCTCTCACAGATGGATCTTGACTCCTATGGCCGCTGGTACGACTACTCCAAGGCACGTGACGCCATGTTCGCCGCTACCGATACCGAAACTGCGCCTTGGTACGTGGCAAACGCCGACGACAAGCGCCGGGCCCGGCTCAACGTCATCAGCCACATCCTCGACATGGTCCCGTACGAGCGCGAGGAGCAAGCGCCCGTTACCCTGCCGCCTCGCCAGAAGAAAGGCAACTACCGAGAGCCGCACTCGCACCCCCACGAGGTACCGTCGCGCTTCTGACTCGGAGGGTGAGACCGCAACTAGCTGGGCCGCGTGCCCTTCGCCAGAAGGACCAGTTCGCGTACATGGACGCCGCGAGACTGACGCCTCAGCGCGATCTCGATATTGCCTTCGGGGACCAGCATGCGCAGGCCCTGCGGGTGGCTGCGAAAGGTCATCGGCGTTTCAAGCTCGAGCGCCTCGCCATCGACCCCGGCGTACGCCGTGCCGGAGTGGGATGTGATCTCGAACGTCTCACAGGCGAACTCGAAGGCATGACCGCTGCGGCCCCCTTGGCCGGCCAGGGCCAAGGTGACCACTTCGGCCGCCTGTGCGCCGGTTGCCGCGGTCACGGCGAACACGCCGAGGCGCCCCGTGTCGAGACGAAGGCGCTGAGATGTGCTCGGCGAGGCGGCGAGCACGTAGGGGTTGTTCGACACCATGACGAGAAAGGACCCATCGACCTCGGTGCCGTCGGGAGCCACGAACTGCAGATCGAAGGGCTGTGTGGTCTTGCCCAACAGCTCGGGGAGCAGCTGCTTGGTCGTCGCCGCCTTGGCCTCCCGGTAGCCCTCCTGTTGGACGATGGTGGCGTAGACGCCCAGCGAGACGTTGTTGACGAAGAACCGGTCGTTGACCGTCGCATAGTCGATTCGACGTTCGATGGCATCGCGGAAGGCGTACAGGCTCTGGCGGGGGTTGGTGCGATCCAGCCCGAGGTCGAGGGCGAAGTGGTTCCTCGTCCCCGCGGCCACGCAGACGAAGGGAAGATCGTGCTCAACGGCGATGGAGGCAACCAGTGCCTGTGAGCCGTCTCCACCGGCCATCCCGAGGCAGTCAGCGCCCCGCGCGATGGCATCTCGGGCGAGCTCCGCGAGGTCGAGCCCGTGGTCGAGCATCACAGTCTGGACCCCGAGCGAAGTGGCCAGCTCCACCAGTCCGAACTTTTCGACCTTACCGCCACCCGACCATGGGTTGCAGAGCAGAACCGGATACAACGGCCGTCTGGCGCGGTGGACCTGAGCGGCGGCAGTGGTACGGAGGCTGGCGGTCAGAGCCGCCTGGGCCGCCAGAACGCCTATAGCGAGGAGTGCAAGGCAGATGAGCGCTCGCACGAACGACTCCCAGTCCTCGCTCCCGGCACCGAGCAACGCAATAACCAGGGCGGCGGCGCCCACGACCATTCCGATGACGCCGTACCAGCGGCGGGGCGCCCGCTTGGAGATCGCCCACCACCCGCTCGCAATGCCGAGTGCGAACCCGGCCGCACCGAGGGCAACGTACACGCCATTGCGGACCAGAAAAGCGATCACCGCGACAGCGAGGAGCAAGACCGCGGCGAGCGAGAGTACGGCGAGAACCCGAGCTCGAGCGGGAGTGGTGCGATCCAACTCACCCACTTGGCGTCACCACCCCGCGGCCCCAGTGCGCGCCTCGAAAATCTCGCGTCTTCGCGTCACGAGGTCGACGGGTTCTCTCATGCCGCTCGGGTGTGGCCATCACCGCGCACCATTTCCTGGTCTTGTCTTGAAGCGCATTGTAGGTTCGGGACGAACGGCGTGACAGCTGGAGGTCACGAGAGGAACGGGGGCGCGGTGGACGGAAGTCCTTCGGGGATTACCAGATGGATACCGGGTCTTCGGGCCGTTCGAACCTACGACAGGAAATGGACCCGGTCCGACGTCGTCGCAGGCGTCGTTCTCGCCGCCATCCTCGTGCCCCAGGGGTTGGCCTACGCCGAGTTGGCTGGGCTCCCACCCGTGACTGGCTTGTACACGACCATCGGATGTCTTGTTGGCTATGCGATCTTCGGACCGTCTCGGATCCTCGTCCTGGGTCCGGATTCTTCGATCTCGCCCATGATCTTCGCCGCCCTCATGCCATTGCTGGCGGGCGGCGACGTACATCGAGCCATCGCTCTGGCCGGAATGCTCGCCGTCATCGTCGCGCTCATCGAGATCGGGCTCGGGATCGGGAAGCTCGGCTTCGTCGCCGACCTCCTCTCGAGCGAGGTGCAGGTCGGCTACATGAACGGTCTCGCGCTCATCATTATCGTGGGACAGCTGCCCAAACTCTTTGGGTTCTCGACGGACGCCGAAGGCTTCGGTCCCGAGCTCAAGGCCTTCGTGCTCGGGCTCGACGGCACTGTCGGAGCGGCGCTCTTGGTTGGTCTGGGGGTGCTGGCCATCTTGTTGGTGCTGTCCCGATTCACCAAGGTCGTCCCTGCGGTTCTCGTCGGCATCGTCGCCGCGACCGTCGTCTCCGCCATCTTCGACCTGCACGCGCATGGCGTGGCGACTGTCGGGACGCTCCCGCGGGGAGTCCCGAGGCCGTCGCTGCCATGGACGAAGTTCGCCGATGTTGGACCCTTGATGGTCGCGGCCGTGGGCATCACACTCGTGTCGCTGGCCGACACGATCGCCACGTCCTCAAGCTTCGGGGCCCGTCGTGGCGAGGAGGTCGACCCCAACCAGGAGATGATCGGTATCGGCGCGGCCAACCTCGCGGCGGGCTTCCTCCAGGGCTTCGCAGTGTCGACCAGTGGGTCGCGTACGGCGGTCGTCGAGCAGGCGGGGGCAAAGTCGCAGCTGGCGTCGTTGGTCGGCGCCGGCATCGTGGTCGCGTTGCTGCTGTTCTTCAACTCCTTGCTGGCCGACCTCCCCCAGTCCGCTCTGGCCGCCGTGCTGATCGCCGCCGCCCTTTCCCTGCTCGACCTCGAGGCGTTGGTTCGTTACTACCGGGTCCGAAAGAGCGCCCTGGTCCTTTCGGTGGTGGCCAGCCTTGGCGTGATCGTGTTCGGGGTCCTGCCGGGGATCGTCATCGCCGTGGTACTGGCCGTGCTCCTGTTCTTCCGGCGCAGCTGGCAACCCCACGGCGCAGTCCTGGGCCAGGTAGAGGGCCTGGCAGGGTGGCACAACGTGAATCGGTATCCCGCGGCGCGCCAGGTCCCGGGGATCGTCGTCTACCGCTGGGAAGCGCCGCTGTTCTTCGCGAACTGCTCAGCTTTCCGCTCCCAGATCCGCCACGTCGTTCGCGGCCAACACGCCTCCTGGGTCGTCGTCCAGTGTGAGGCGATGACCGACGTGGACGTTTCGGCAGCAAGGATGCTCGAACAGCTCGACCGTGAGCTCAACGCCACTGGAGTCCACATGGCTTTCGTTGAGATGCGGACCCGGCTCCAAAACCTGGTTCGTCGTTACGGTCTCTTCGAGACACTCGATCGCGACCGCTTCTACCCGACACTCGAGGCCGCCATGGCGGCCATCGGCGAGGGGTGACACGCGGCTGGCCTCGGTGGAGCAACCTAACAAGACGCTGTCAGCGGGCCGGGTCTTCTGGCGTAAGGAATGCGACGCGGTTGCTCTTTAGGTGTGCCCCGTGCGACTGCGAGCGGGCGCCCACGGCCCGAGAGGATCACAACCTGAATGAGACCGGTGGCCGGCGACGCTCCGGAGACTTTAGTGAGTCACAAGCGGATCCTGCTGGACCTGGGTTGTAGGGACGCGATGATAGACGGGTGCCGGTCGTCGTTCACTTGTCGGACCTTCACCTCGGCGCTCACATTGACGGACGCGCCGAGTCATTGATTGCGGATGTTTGGGATCGTCGGCCGGATCTTGTGGTCGTATCGGGCGATCTGACTCAGCGTGCTCGTCCAGGCCAGTTTTCCGATGCGCGAGCATTCTTGAACAGGTTGCCGGGCCCTTTGCTTATTGTGGCGGGCAATCACGACCTACCCTTGTTCAATGTGCCGGAGCGTCTGCTGCGTGGAAGCCTGCGGTACGAGCAGTTCATAACTCGAAACCTGGATCCGGTTGTTGCCTTGTCCGACCTGATCGCCGTTGGCCTTGACTCAATGCCTCGATGGCGCTGGAAGGCCGGGCATGTGAGCCCCCGGCAGATTGACCTGGTCCGAGAAGTCCTCAGCAGCGCACCCGTCAAGGCTTGGCGGCTCCTGGTCACTCACCACCCCGTGCTGCCTGCGACGCTGTCCGGCATGCTCGGCCGGGGAGCGCTCGTCGAAGCTTGTGCTGGGACCGGCGTGTCGGTCCTGCTTTCGGGCCACACCCACGTCCCGTCGGTGGACATTGTGACGATGGAAGCGGTGGGTCTCCGTCGCCAGGCATTGGCTGTTGGCGCGGGCACGGCCATCAGTCGGAGGACACGAGGAGTGGCGAACGCATACGCACTGCTGGACTTGGAAGGGCCGATGGTGGCTGGTGCGCAACTCACGGTGCGGATCCTTCAACCAGAGGGAACCACCTGGCGGGTCGCCCATTCAGAGCTGTTCACGTACGGCCCGGAGGGAGTCGTCTGCCCCCCTGAAGGGATCTGAACTTGGCACGCCAGAGTCAGGCACTGACGGTACTACGTGTCATAGGTGGAATCGGTGGGTACGCCCCCTGTCGGTCCGGCGTTCCCTGGCCGCCGATCGCACGGCGGAGAGCGTGATGGGCATGTTCACATTGGCGACCATCAGGTATGCGCGGTCGACCCACCCGGAGTCACAGCAGAACCTGAGAGACGAAACTCGTGTGGTCGCGTGCGTTGTCGAGGTGCTTCGACTCAAATCGGGGTTCACGCTCACAACCAAGATGACGACGCGGTAGATTCTGAAAGTGACCCGAGAGCGGATGTGGAAGCTGGTCTCCACCGGCATCGGGATGCTGGGTGGGCTGCTCGCCCGGAAGCTCATGAGGGCGGGGTTCCAGGCCTTTCGCAAGGACGCTGGCGCTCCTTCGCCCTTCGATCCCACCAACGCCAGCTTTTCGTGGCCCGACGCCCTGCTTTGGGCAGCGGCGGCTGGCATCGGACTCGGCATTGCCAGGGTGGTAAGCACCCGTATTGCCTCCATGGGCTGGGAGGCCGCTACAGGCACCCTTCCCCCGGGGCATGTGGAGGAGCCGGCAGTCACCTGAGCTTGGCGTGGCGTTGTGGGCCATGTTCGGCCCGGTCAGCACGGTGCCGGAGTCTCCTCGGCCAGCAAGACGCGTCTTGGTCGTCGGGCAACGACGCGCCAATGCCGAGCTCAGGCACTATCTACTTACCCGACTCCACCAAGATCCGGCCGGTGGAAGCAGCCTGCCGGAGAGCCTCGTAGTCGCGTTCGTTCTGATCGGCATAGGACTCGGCGAAATCCGCAAGAGCCCGGTCGAAGGTCGGTCCGTTCCCGAGATAGCTGGCGATAGCGACCCGGTCGCCCGAGCGGGCGTGAGCGCGGGCCAGCGCCTGGGCGCAGACCGCGACGTACTTAGCGAGGCCCGGCGGGATCGACCCTTCGATCTCGAAGCTCCCCTTCCAATCCCGGAGCTGACGGAGATAGAAGTCGCGGGTCACGCCATCAGGACCTTCGAACGATTGGTGGCCTAGGAAGATGTCGCTGGCCGCCTGCATCAGATGTTGGCCGGCCACCACCCGCGCCCCATGGTTGGCGTAACCGCTCTTGCCAACGAACTCCTCGAGCACGGACGCCTCCGCCTCCTTGGCTTGTAGGAAGAGGGGATCTCTGTTGCCGAGGCCCACCATGAGCAGAATCCAAGCTCGGGTGCCCACGCTTCCCACACCAACCACCTTGCGGGCGATCTGGACGAACTGGAACTCCTCGAGGAGGTGGCGCCGGTCGGACTGGAGGCTGTGTCGGTAGCCACGCACGAGCTCGTGAAACGAATGGTGGAGGGCGTCATTCACCTCCTGGGGGTACAGGTCCTCTGTAGGCACGACGAGCGGCGGATCACTCACGATGCGGAGTCGGCCGTCGACGACGGCGGCCAGCTTGCCCAGCGCCTGGAGGCTGTCCCGAGTGCGGGCCTTGGCCACCGTCTGCGCGGTGCGAGCCGCCATGCGCTTGGCGGCCCTGGACCCCGTCTTGGCGGCTGTCGCCTCGAGTTCGGCGAGTAGACCGGCTACGTCAATGTGGGAGTACCAGACCTCGAGAGTGGACAGCCCCGCCAAGCGGACCATCTCCCGGCGGTAGCTCCGCCCAACTTCGAGGGCCGCCGTTCGCGCCTCGCTGTCCGTGAATTCGCGGTCCCGGGCGGCGATCACCGCGCTAGCGGCGAGCCGCTTGAGGTCCCACTCCCATGGTCCCGGCAGGGTCTCGTCGAAGTCATTGACATCGAACATCAGTTTGCGTTCCGGCGACGCGAAGAGTCCGAAGTTCGACAGATGGGCATCTCCGCATACCTGTGCAGTGAAGCCCGACCGGGGAGTGGCGGCTAGGTCGGAGGCCATAATGAGCGCGGCGCCACGGAAGAAAGTGAACGGCGAGACCAGCATTCGCCCATATCGGATCGGCAGCAGTTCGGGCACCCGGGTGATGGCCTGTTGTTCGAGGAGGCTGACCGGGTCCGGACGGTTCGTCGCATGACTGAGCTCTGCATGGGACGATCGGGGGGTGCGAGCGCGGGCCCCCTTGCCAAGCTCGACGCGCTCCTCGACGGTGAGGTGCTGGACGGCATGAGGCGCCGCGTCTGGTCGTTGCGTCACATCCGTCATCTTTCTCCGATCGTGATTGAAGGCACCGATTCAGCGCGTCCACATCATGTACTGCGGTGGGGGCAACCGTCTCCGTAGGTCCACACGCTAAACCCAATGCTCATGGCAGCGTCGATGACTACCGTGCGCGCTTCGGCTGTGTGGGACTAGTTCGTCGCTCCGACGTCATTGCCGTGAAGCATGGCCTTCCAAGCGACGGCGGGGGCACCCTTCCAGCCACTGTCCTTGACGGCTTGGGCAGATTCGGTTCCGGCGATCGCCAGCCCAGATATTCCAAGCAGTATTTCCACGGTCCCTGCAGCAGTGCGCCATGCGCCGGACAGTCCGAAGATCAGGCCGTAGGGCACCCATGAGAAGATCCACAGGGTGATTCCCAACCGCAGCTTCACGCGCCAATCCTTCCAGTTCCGAGAGCCCCGATAGCCACCCCCCTTCTGAAGGCAACTCGCCCTAAGGGCGGCGCCCGGGCGCCTGGCGCCCGCATGGCGGATCGGTCCGCGTCGTTCGTAATCCCACGGGGTCGAAGGACCCTGTCGACTCCCGGAAGGGGGTGGAGAGTAGATGGACCACCCCCTAGGCTTCGCGTCATCGACATGAACGAAGTACGCGGGTATTTCCTAGCGGCACTGGGTGGACGTCCCGCCCCGGTATGAGCACCGAACCGGATGAAGTGGTGCAGGCCGAAGGCGGTGCGAACCCCCGCCTCGCGCTTCTATTGGCAGCAGCGATGTTCGTCCTGGTGGTGGACACGTCGTTTATGAACGTTTCGATCTCTGCGGTCGTGAAGGACCTGCATACGACTGCCAGTGGCGTGCAGTCGGCGATCGCCCTGGAGGCTCTGGTTTCGGCCGCCTTCATCCTGATCAACTCGAAGATGGGTGATCTCATGGGCCGAAAGCGCGCCTACGTGATCGGCCTCCTCGCCTATGCCGTTGGTGCCCTCGCGATGACGCTGACCCAGAGCCTGATCCCGGTGATTATCTTCTGGGCGATCATCGGGGGCCTCGGTGCCTCGCTGCTGCTGCCAGCCATGCAATCACTCATTCATGGCAACTTCACTGGGTCCGCCCAGAAGAAAGCCTACGCACTGGTGGGTGCCTCGGCAGCGATCGCTGCTGCCATCGGCCCGCTTCTCGGCGGGTTTGTCACCACCTACCTGTCGTGGCGCGTCGGGTTCGGACTCGAAGTCGTGATCATTCTCGTGGTGCTGTCCCAGATCCGCCTCGTCAAGGATGTCGCGTACACCGGGCCGCGCAAGGTCGACTGGGTGGGTGCTCTCCTTTCCGTGGTCGGCATGGGTGGTGTCGTCCTCGGAATCCTCGTATGGCAAGAGGGCGGCGCCTATGTCGGCCTCATCATCGCTATCGGCGCGGTCACACTCGCCACGTTTGCGTACTGGCTCGTCAGGCGCAAACGTCGCGGCAAACCAACCCTGTTGGACCCCGATCTATTCCGGCACTTGAACTTCCGGATAGGCATCTCCCAGCAAATGTTCCAGCAGATCACCCTGGGTGGCGCCATGATCGCGCTACCGCTCTTCCTGCAGATGACATTGGAGTACAACGCGATGCAGGCTGGTCTTTCCCTGGCCCCGCTATCGCTGTCCATGTTCGGCATGGCCATCCTGGCCGGCCGGAAGGGTGGCCACTACCGCTCAGCCAACATCGTGCTGGCGGGCTTCGCCTTCGCCACCGTCGGCATGGTGGCCATCATCCCCCTCGTGCCGAGAGTGAGCTCGGGCTGGTACCTGGTGATCCCGCTGATCATCGCCGGCTCTGGGTTGGGACTGCTCGTCTCCCAGCTCAATAACTTCACCCTGGCCCCCATCGCCGAAGAGCGCGTCAGCGAAGCCGCCGGAGTGAACTCCGCTGCGGGATCGTTCGGCCTGTCGTTCGGGCTCGCTTTGGCCGGCGGGATCATGCTCTGGGCCCTGGCCATGAGCTTTACCAATCAGACTTATGCGAGCGCCGTGATCCCCCCTGCCCAGCAGCAGCAAATCGCTACCGAGATGAACACCGACGCAGAGATCATGAGCAACACGCAGCTCCAGCAGCAGATAGCGGACGAACCCAGGGACGTGCAGAACGCTGTCCTCGCCATCAACACCAAAGCCCGCAACCGGTCTCTCCAGGGCGCGCTGCTGGTCCCCGCCATTGCCGGACTTCTTGGTCTGGCCAACTCGTTCCGGATGCGGCGCCTCCCAGAGATCAAACCCGCAGCACCCATCGATGGTGTCGATTTCGGATAGCCGCATCTGTCGATCGTTGGGAACGGAGCCGAGTCCCTCGGGCAATACTTTGGTTCTATCAAGTTTCGTGCCCTTGGCGTGCCCTAACGAACGCGAAGCAGCGCCGAACAGTGCGGTCCAACAGCTTCGAAACGGCCTTCAATTTTCGGCTCCCGAACTGGGCGTTCTTGCATCTTCCATCTTCAATAGGCTCATCCGATTCGGAGCCAGATCCGACCTGAAAAGGGTGAGGTCACCGGATCGACGCCGGTCCCGACCACTTGCAGCGACGTCACCAGGGCGCGCGCGGGCAAGCCGGTGGGTGCCTTCAGCCAGACACGTCGCGTCGGGAAAGCGTGAGGTCGTGTTCGCAAAGCGCACCCTCGCGCCAGTTCAGACCATGTTTCCTTGGAGCGCTTCCCAGTCCGTGCCCACAGCGTGCACACACGGAATCCACACGCGTTCCAATCGAGCTGGACGCCGGTCCCGACACCGGGAGGGACCCTTGCCGGCACGCACGCCGCCGGATCCTCGTGCGCGGGACGCGGCCACGCGGGCGTCGAGGGGGCCGACATGCGATCATTCCCGGACTGAACCTCCATCGCGAGCGGACGCCGCCTTTGATCCGCTGATCGGAGTGGTACACGCAAACGGCCGATCCGACCGCTCGCGTTCGACGAATTCGACATGACCCATCACCACATCCTGACGATCGACCTCGGCACCAGCGGCCCCAAGGCCGCCGTTGTGTCCACCCACGGCACCCTCGTCGGGTCGGCTCGGGCGTCGGTGCCGATGAACTTCGGCCCGGACGGCGCCGCCGAACAGGATGCCGAACTGGTCTGGCAGGCGACGCTTGAGGCTACTCGGCGGGCGCTCGCCGCCGCGGTCGAACCCTCGTCGATCGTGGGAGTCGTGGCCTCCGCCCAGTACTCGTCGATTGTTCCGGTTGGAACCGACGGCACGCCCGTCGCCCCCATGATCACGTGGATGGATCAGCGGAGCTCGCCCAAGCGCCTCAAGCGGCTGCCCGGCTATCCCAGATTCGGTGACTCGCCCCTGGCCCTGGCGCACTACCTGCGCGTGCACGGGTTGGCGCCGCTCGAGTCGGGCATGAGTCTGAATCACATGCGCTGGTTCCGCTACGCGCATCCGGACCTGTACGAGCGGACCGCGTCATTCCTCGAACCAGTCGACTACGTGACCGCCCGGTTGACGGGTCGCACCACGGCGAACCAGTGCTCCTCGTTCATGCAGATGCTGGCGGACAACCGCAGCGTGCCCAGCACCGGCTGGCATCACGACCTAATAGAGGCGTCGATGATTGACGCCGACAAGCTACCCGAATCGGTGCCGGTGGGCAGCGTCGTCGGCACGGTGCTGCCCACGATCGCCGACGCGCTCGGGCTCCCGGCGAACACACCCGTGCTCTCCGGCATCAACGACACGCAGGCGGGCGGCGTGGCCGCCGGCGCGTTCTCGGGGACGCATGCTGGCCTGGCGCTCGGCACCACCGCGGTCATCGTGACCCACTTGGAGAAGAAGAAGGTCAACCCCTTGCGGTCGCTCTACACCATGCCAAGTCCACTGGGAAGCGCCCACATGCTCTCGGCGGAGAACGGCGTCGCCGGAGTGGCCGTCGACTACTTCCTGGACAGCGTGGTGTATCCCGACGACCCTTTCGTGACCCCCGAGACGATCAACGACCGCTACCGGGCCTTCAACGCGGCGGCCGCGACCTCGAAACCAGGAGCGGGAGGCGTCCTCTTCCTGCCTTGGCTCCGAGGTTCGCTCGCCCCGCGGGGCGACGGACGAATGCGCGGTGGGTTCCTCAACGTGGGGCTCGACACGACCCGCAGCGACCTCGCCCGCGCCGTGCTCGAGGGAGTCGCCCTCAACCTGCGCTGGCTCCAGGGCCCGGTCGAGAAGTTCATTAATCGCCAGATCTCCCACTACGTCTTCTACGGCGGCGGAGCCTGCTCCGATCTCTGGTCGAGCGTTATGGCCGACGTCCTCGGCAAGCCCGTGCACCAGCTGGCTGACGCGGGCTTCGCTAACTCCATCGGCACGGCGGTCTTCGGGTTCGACCGTCTGGGCATTGCCGCGGCTTCCGATCTGACCAAGCGCCTCCGGATCAAAGGCGTGTACGAACCCGATCCCGCGAAGCGGGCTCGCTACGACGACCTCGCCGCGATCTTCGCCGACACCTTCAAGCGTACGCAGCCACTGAGCCACCGCCTAGCCAAGCAACCCTGACGTCCCACACAAAAGCTCGGCCTGGCGGACCGGGTCCAAGCCGTCGCGCTCACATACGAGATCGGCATGGTCAGCGCCGGCATGCTGGGCGTCCCTCATCCTGAGACGCTGCCCTCGCCCCAGGCCACACCCCGCTCGATCAGGACCTTGTACTGGGCACGCCATCAGGAGATCACGTTTAGCGACCTCGCGGCTGCCGTCCTGGGTGTTCTTCGCCGCCAGAGATTTGGGATCCGTCAAGCGTCGTGCCCACACGAACGCGAAAAACACGGCAAGACGCCGAGGACCACCGCAGGGCCGAAATTCTCGGATTTGCCTGCCTCCTTGCTCCTCCAGCTGGTCGGCTGCAGGGATTGTCTTTCTCTGCATTCCGTTCTGAAAAGCGTTAGGTCACCGGATCGACGCCGGTCCCGACCACCGGAGAATGCACGGGCCAGGGCATATGTAACTCGGAAGGGCCCGTTCGTAGGCTGGTGAACTCCCGCCCTGGAAGAGTGAGGTCATCGGCTCGTCGTCGATCCCACCAACGGCAAAGTTCTGAGTGCTCCTGGCTCTCTTCGAGCACGGCAGCATAGGAGCCGCTGCCCAGCAAGGTCGAGCGCAGTAGATCGAAGAACTCGGGAAGCTCTAGGTGGATACCCTGGGAACGTTGTTTTCGATGCGCGCTTGATTCACGGGAGGCCAGCTTGGCCACTTCGGTCTGCGCTTCGGCTGGTGCGCACCCGAGAGATGGAGGGCCTATGACCAGCCGCGCTGACATCGCCGGCAGGTCGACGCCGATCACCGGTGAGGCGTTCGCCGACCCCATCACCGGGTGGCCGAAGCGGGCCTTCCTCCGGGCCGGCGGGTTGAGTCGCGAGGCGGTGCGCCGCCGGCCGGTCATCGGCATCTGTTCGAGCTGGAGCGAGCTGACCCCGTGCAACATGGGATTGCGAGATCTGACCGAGTCGGTCCGACGGGGCGTGACGGCTGCCGGTGGCACTGCCGTCGTGTTCCCGACAATCTCGTTACACGAGCAGCTCATAGTTCCGACGACCATGCTGCTACGGAACCTGATGTCGATGGATGTCGAGGAGATGATCCGCTGTAGCCCGATCGATGGAGTGGTATTGCTGGCGGGCTGCGACAAGACCGTCCCAGCTCAGTTGATGGGTGCAGCCAGTGCCGGTAAGCCCGCAATCATGGTGACCGCCGGCCCCCGAAGCGTCGCCCGGTTCCGGGGGAAGCCCGTCGTGACCGATGACATCTGGTCGATCGTTCCCGAGCTCCTGGAGGGAACGCTCAGCATCGACGAGTGGGACCAGCTTGAGGATTCGTTCTGCGCCAGCGTCGGCGTGTGCAATGTGATGGGCACGGCGAACACGATGGCGGTCATGGCCGAGTCACTCGGCATGGCTCTGCCGGGCTCGGCGGTTGTACCCGCAACACAATCCCGGCGCAGCGATGTCGGGGAGCGAACCGGTGTGCGCGCCGTCGAACTCGCTCGGCAGGGGATAACCCCGGACCGGCTACTCAGCGAAGACGCGTTTGAGAACGCCTTGCGAGTCCTGGTGGCCATCGGTGGCTCCACTAATGCCGTCATCCATCTCGAGGCGATTGCCCGGCGGCTCGGAATCCCACTCGGCCTCGATCGTCTGCAACGGATCAGCCATGAGACGCCGCGAGTGCTCGGAGTGCGACCCTCGGGCGAGTTCACGCTGGACGACTTCGACGATGCTGGCGGCGTGCCTGCCTTGCTGCGAGTGTTGGCCCCACTGTTGCATCGAGACGCGACGATGGGAGACGGGCGAACCCTCGCCGAGGTTGCCGAGACCGCCGGCGGACGGCCCAACGACTGTCTGCGCTCCTTGGAGGACCCCTTCGAGGCCGACGGGGGGATCGTCGTCCTCCGCGGATCGCTCGCTCCCGGCGGCTCGATCTTCAAGAGATCCGCGGCGCCCTCTGCGTTGTGGACCCACCGAGGACCGGCTCTGGTGTTCGAGGATCCATTTACCACGCTCGAGCGATCCCTCGACTCGAGCCTGCACGCCACGCCCGACACCGTGCTCGTGGTCCGGAACGCTGGGCCGGTGGGCGCCCCTGGCATGCCGGAGATCGAAACCGTCCCAGTTCCCATCACCCTGCGCCAAGCAGACGTGCGAGACATGGTCTGTGTCACGGACGGGCGGATGAGCGGCACTCAGTTTGGTGCCGTCGCTCTCCACATCACGCCGGAGGCCGCTGTCGGTGGCCCCATCGGACTCGTTCGTGACGGCGACGAAATTGCGCTGGATGCCCGCTACGGCGTACTCGACCTGCACGTCGACGAACGTGAGTTGGCCCGACGCTCAACCGAACACCGAACTCGAGGAACCGTTCCAGCTCGCGGCTACGAGGCGCTCTACGTGCAGCACGTCCTCCAAGCGGACCAAGGATGCGACCTCGATTTCCTTGTCGATCCCGCCCTCGGTGCCTCTCGGCCGCGGCCCGAGTTCCAGTGACCACTCGCGTTCGCGAGCTAGCAGGCGTCCAATGCGAACCGGCTCTGCGGGAGGGCGGTACCCGGGCTGCGAGAAGCGCGCTCCGACTGGTTCGGCACACCCGAAAACTTCGTAGAATTGGTCGCCACGGAACTCGTCACCAGGGTGCCCCTAGTTGTGGGTACGGGGCAGGCTGACTTCCAAAGCTGGAGTAAGCCTCGTCGACTGAGTCGTCGTCGGCGACTTAGGTCATCTCATCCCTCAAATCGGTTCAGATCCTTGAGATCTATCAAATTTCGTGCCCCTTAGCGTGCCCTTACGAATGAGAGACAGGGCGAAACAGCGCGGTGCAGTGGGGTCGAAATGATCGCCAGAATTCGGCCTCCGAACTGGGGAGAAGGCGAATTTCCCCGGCCATGTGACTCATGCCGGATCTAACCCAATCCGACCTGAAAAGCTTGAGGTCACCGGATCGACGCCGGTCCCGACCACCGGATCCCCGTACGGGGCGCACCTGGATCTGCGGTCACCCGGGTCAGCTTCTTGCTGCCGTGCACATGCCCTGAGCGGGCAGGCCGGAGCCTGACCCGTCTATGTTCACCCGTCGCTCGTACCCCTCGCCGAAACCGGTGACGGGTCCAGTGGGTCGTAGTCCGCGTCCTGCGTGAACTCGACCTGCACCGTGACCTCGCCCCGACGGACCTCCATCCGCGCCAGGCGCTCAAAGACAGCCCTGTCGGCAGCGGTGAGCGGTGGTTGGGTGATGGACCTCGGCCAGAGGCGGTACCGCTTGACCACGTTGATCTCCGCGGCGAGAAGAAAGAACTGAGCCCCCAGGTAGATCCAGGCCAGCAGGACGATGACGACGCCGAAGAAGCCGTACGTCTCGGTCGCATGTCGGAGCTCTCGACCTACGTACCAGCTCCCGACGATCTGCAGCGCCTGCCAGAACACCGTGGCCAACGCCGCGCCGAGGACAACCTCACGCCACGTGAACTTCACTGCGGTCATCACCATGTACGCGATGAGAATGAGCCCGAAGTTCACGGCGAGAGACCCCACCAACAAGAGCGCGGTGGAGACCGCACCGTGTTGCGCCAGGGTTGCGAACCCCGTCAGCACGGTCGATCCAACGGTGGAGACGGCGAGCAGGGCGAGGACGGCAAACCCCCGGAGATAGCGCATGGGGAGGGACGGCCAGCGCACGTAGGGGATGTTCCACACCTTGTTCATTGCGCTCTGCGTCGCCAGTCCGAGGCCGATGGCCCCGTACAAGAGGAGCAGGCTGCCGATGACGACGGCGAGCGCGCTCCCGGTCAGACCGTGGACCTGCGATTGCAACTGAGAGCCGATGATCGGGAAGCTCCCGAGAGCACTGTCGACGAGGTCCTTGTGCAGTTGCGCATTGTCGTGCAGGACATAGCCGAGGATCGTTGTGAAAAGCATCAACAGCGGGAATATGGCGAAGAGGCCGTAGTACGCAATGAGCGCTGCCTTGCTGCCCGCCTGGTCGTTGCCGAACTTCTGCAGGACCGCAAAGGGAAACCCGAGCACATCGTGTCTCTGCTGGAACTTGTCCGTCCGGCGGACAAAGGCCTCCATCGGGCCCGGCCTTTGCCTCGCGCTCACATCCGTGGTGGTCTCGAGGCCCTGATCCTCAGAGCGAGTCGACGCATGTTCGGGAACGGTCACGGCGCCCAACGATAGGTCTGCACTTCAGGCGCAACCAGACGAACGGGACCGACGGCATGACCGCCGTGATCTGAGTGTTTGCTGAAAAGAGCCGGCGATCGGAGCCCCTTGAGTACCATCTGTGGTTCGTGAGAAGAGCGACCCAGGTGAGGGAGACAGCGGGAGGCGTGAAGGTCTCCCAAGGCGCAGGCGCGTCGAGCGCAACGTCGACAAGACTGCTCCAATGAGCGCTGCCCGGCCCACGGAACGGCATCGTAGGGCTGACCCGAGCCGTCCGTGACCGGAGGAGGCGGAGAGCGGGAGCCCCGGAGTACGCCATCGACCCCGACGCGCCTCGTCAGGCACCGAATCTCTCCTACATCCCGGCGCTCGACGGGATCCGGGGCGTCGCCATCATCGTCATCATGGGGTATCACGGCGGCGTCTTCCTGACGTCGGGTGGGTTCTACTCCCTCGACACGTTCTTCGCCCTCTCGGGCTTCCTCATCACGTCACTGCTGATCTCGGAATGGCAGCGATCGTCGACGATCCGCCTCGGGCGCTTCTGGGCCCGACGTGCCCGACGGCTTCTACCGGCCCTGTTGGTCATGTTGCTCGGCGTCGCCGTCTTCGCCGCCTTCCTGGTTCCCGCGGGGACCTACCCCACCCTGCGCGGTGACGCCTTCTCCGCGCTGTTCTACTTCGCCAACTGGCACTTCATCGCCAACGGCTCGAACTACTTCAACCAGACCGCACTCACCTCACCGCTGACCCACACCTGGTCGCTCGCGGTCGAGGAGCAGTTCTACCTGGTCTGGCCCTTGGTCGTCCTCGGCCTGTTCAGGCTCTGGAAGAGCACCCGGGCCCTGCTCGCGGTGTGCATCGTGGGGGCGTTGGCCTCGGCGATCGAGATGGCCGTTCGCTACTCCCCCGGTGACGTCAATCGGCTCTACTACGGCACCGATACCCGCGCTCAGTCCCTGCTCGTCGGTGCGGCGCTGGCGGCGTCGCTCTCGCTCTGGGCAGACCACCGCCGCCGGCTGGGCGTCCTCCCGGCACGGACCGATCGGGTGCTCCGTCGACTGGGCGGCGACCCGGCCTGGGCCGTCCGGACGGCACTCGGGCGAGCCGCCGCCCTTGCGGTGGGAGTGGCCGGCGTCGCCGTGAGCGCGGCGCTGTGGACCCTGGTCTCCTACAACGACGCTTTTGCGTACCGCGGCGGCTTCCTACTGGCGGCGCTCGCCACGACGGCCGTGCTGTTCAGTGTGGTGTGCTCCCAGCGTTCCGTCCTGGCGCGGTGCCTGTCGCTTGCCCCGCTGCGCTACGTGGGCCGCATTTCCTACGGCATGTACCTCTGGCATTTCCCGCTGTTCATCTACATCGACAACGCCAGGACCGGCCTCACCGGTTACCCGCTGTTCGCGGTCCGGGTCGCCGTCACGCTTGTGGTCGCCACGGGTTCCTTCTACGTGGTCGAGCGGCCGATCCGACAGGGGAACCTCCTGCGCGGCCGGCGGACATGGGCCGTCACGCCGGCGGCCGTGCTGGCCACGGTCGTCGCCCTCGTGGCGGCGACGAACGTCCCGGCGGTGGCGGCGCCGACGACGGGACCTCCGGTGACCTCCGCTCTCGGCACCGGACCCCCGTCAAGGCACTGGTCGTGGGCGACTCCACGGCCCTGACCCTCGACATCGGCCTCAACGAACACGCCCGTGACTACGGCATCGAGCCGTTCAACGGCGGAATCCTGGGCTGCGGGGTCACCAGCGGTGCCGAGTACCAGGAGAAGGGTGTGGATGCCCCCATGGCCGTCCAGTGCCAGGGGGGCCCGGCCCAGACCCAGTGGCCCGCCCTGTGGAGGGCGAAGATCGTCAAGGACGACCCCAACGTCGTGCTGATCCTCGCCGGCCGTTGGGAGGTCTCGGATCGCACCTACGACGGACGCTGGACCAACATCGAGGATCCCACCTACGCGGCGTACATACGGCAGGAGCTCACGGATGCGGTACACCTGGCCGGGTCCGGCGGCGCCACGGTCGTTCTGATGACGGCCCCCTGCTACGACACCGGCGAGCAACCCGATGGCCAGCCCTGGCCCGAGGACTCACGGGCCCGCCTGGCCAGCTACAACCAGATCGTCCGCGACGTGGCCGCCTCCATCCCGGGCACGTCGCTCCTCGACTTCAACGCGATGGCCTGCCCGGGCGGCCAGTACGAGGAGTACATGGGTGGCCAGCAGGTACGCCTGGCCGACGGCATCCACTTCACCTTCACGGGTGGTGACGCCTTCGCGTCCCGGATCTGGCCGTACATTTTGCGACTCGGGCACCAGCAGATGGCCCGAACGGGGAGCCGCTGACTCCCGGCCAGGCAGCATGGCCCGGGCTCAGCCCACCCGCCGCAGGGTGTTGTGGTCGGTGTGAGGGAACGGCTCGTCGAACTCCTTCATCTTGAGGATGGTGACCTCGTCGTAGGACCAGCTGTCCTCGCCGAGGGTGATCGTCACCTCGTAGCTCAAGGTGCTGGCGTTCTGGGCCAGGTATTTGTTCTCGCCGATGCCGTACTGGGCGTCGCCCATGGCAGCCATAAGGGTGAACTTGGTCGCGTCCGTGGCCGCGGTGCCTCCGGCCAGGGTCGTGATTCCCCGAGGGACGACGAAGCCCTTCATGATCTCGCCGGTCGCGGCGTCCCAGAGCCAGTAGCCCACTTCGGTGTGGAACGGGTTCTCCTCGTCACCACGCCACATGGCGCTCTTGTAGTCGAGGCCGTAGAGGTGCTGGCTCCCGTTGTCGACCGGACCGAACGGCTTCATCGTGCACTTCTCCAGGTAGGGGCTACCCAGCACCTTCCCCTGGGAGTGCGAGAACGCGGTGTCGAGTCCGCCCTTGTCGCTCTCCCACTCGCCAGCAAGCGCTCCCAGCGGTCCCCATTCATTGGCCATGGTTCGTTCCTATCTCTCGACGCCTCGTCGACGAGGAGCCTAGGCCGAACCGACGTGGTCGATCCCCTGCGGGGATGTGCTACCCGCCCTGGTGGCGGATGATCCTCATGCCGTGGCCCACTCCGAATCCGACTTCCCGAGCAAGAAGGTCGTCACGCCCACGACCACCAGCACGACCAGAGCGATCACCAGGGCAAAGACGATGCGGATGTGCAGGACGCACGCCGCACCGACGAGGGCGCCGACGAGCATCGCGGCGATCGCGATGAGGCGCCGTCCCGACCTCGATCCCTTTCCGCCGACGATCGTGCTGTCGGCGACGATGCCGGTGATGGTCAGGGTCAGGACCGTGGTCGTCAGATCGGGGACGGCAACCTGGCGGGCGGCGGCGTTCTGCACCCCCATGGCGGTGGCGAGGACGAAGATGAGGGCGTAGCGGAATCCGGCAGTCACCGGACTTCCACTCAGCGACGCCAGGACGACGGAGACCCCGAGCAGAATCGCCTCGACGGCGGTCGCCATGCTGAGCAGCCGACCCCGATGTGTCCCATATCTCTTTCCGGCCTGTCCGCCGACGAGGGCGCCCAGGCAGAACGACACCAACGCGACCACCGAGGCGCCAATGGAGAAGCCGGGGGCCCCCGCCAGTGCGAAGCCAAGGAAGACGACGTTTCCCGTCATGTTGGCGACGAACACATGCCCGAGGACGAGGTAGCTGAACGCATCGACCAGACCCGTGACGAGAGTCATCGCGACCAGCAGCGGCGGCAGAGGGCCGTCCTTGCCTGTCCGTGTCGGGATGAGTGTCTGACGGACCTCTGTGATGAAGGTGTGCATGATGAATCCTTGTCGTGACGGGCTCTGACCCACGCGGCGCAGAGGTACCTTCCCGCCGGCCAGTCTTGTTCGACCGAGCAGGGATTTCACGGGGAAATTCGGGCACGCGACAGCCAAATGGGGGCGGGCGGGTCGGAACGAGTACCGACCACGGGATGGCCGGAAGGTGCGCGGGAGACGTCAACCAGCCGTGACGATGATCTGGGCCGCCGGGATTCAGATCGCCTGATGACCTCTTCCCGTGCCCTCGTAGGGCGCCGGAGAGGGGGGCTCCGACGGCGCCGAACCATGGGCGCTCGACGCGATCGAGTCGGCTCTCCTGACGCTCCTGGAGCGCCACCGATGGCTTCGTCTTCGCGATCAGCGCTGAGGGCATCCCGAAGCCGGCGCCGGTCCGGACGTCGCTCTTCGGCATCAGCTCGTCGGGGGCGACGTCAAGCTCATGGACGAGCTCATCCGGCCGATCGCTCCTAGTGACAAGCTGTGGGGGCAGGCGCACGCAAGGGGCGCGGTGGCTACCGTCCGGCGGGTCAGCGATCCCGACAATCCGTCGACCTGTACCTCCTGGATGTGAGGCCAAGTACCAGGTGATGATCGGCCTGTTCACTCCGGGCTTCTCGTCCGACGGCGACGAGATCGTGGAGGGCGCCGCTCATGCAGCCTCCGCCTTGCTCGTGCCGTGAAGGACACCAGCGCCGTCTTCACGTGGGTCGACCCGCCTCTCGGTCATCCTCGGTTGGGCCCCGAGGAGCTCATCGGCCGGCGCACGCTCGATTCGTCACCGACGACGCGAGCTGGGGATCGCGCGTGGATGGAGATGCTGAACTCGGAAGACCGAGTCCCGGTCCGCCTGCGGCACCGGCACCGTGACGGCTCGTGGGTCTGGCTCGAGGTCACCAACCAGAGGCGCCGCGGCGACGGGGACGAGGGCGACATCTGACTCAGATGTTGGACGTCTCCGAGGAGATGGCCACCATCGACGCACTGCACGCCCGGGAGCAGCTCCTGGGCCAGCTGACGGAGACTGTCCGGTGGATCTCTTCCATGCGGACCTCGTCGGCAACCTTCTGTTCGCTAACCGTCGGCTCTCCGAGATGATGGGATCGGCCCGGGCGAACTGGTTGACCAGCTTGCACGGGTCGAACGGAAGACCGTGGAGCTAGGAGCGTGGGTCGGAATTGGCCAGTGGGTCCGGACTGACGCCTGAGAACCACTGTTCGGGGCTCCCGGACAGGCCATGGCGCGGAGAAGGCGGCCAAGAGCCGTTGAGCGAGTGGTCGATGCCTCACCGACACCGATTGGGACCTTCCTATGCGCCGCTCGGGCCAGCTTTCGCAGGTTGTGGCAGAGCGAGTGCAGAGCCCCTCACTCGTGCACCCTGTAGACCGCGTAGACGGAGGAACCCGGCGCCTTGTCGGACCTTCATCTGACCGAAAACCGGCTCGACGATGGCCTTGCGTCTGGCGTAGTCGGCCCGTCCGGCTTTGGTGCGCAGTCGGCGCGCCATGTCTCTTTGACCGTGGCATCTCTTGGGATGGGACCTCTCGGTGCTGTCGGCACCCGCTCGTGGTGCTTGATGCGCCCGGGGCAACGATACGTCGACGCCGGCGTCGGTGACATCGGTCACGTTCTTCTCGGAGAGGTATCCGGCGTCGGCGATGACGGTGTCGGGATCCTCCTCGATGTCCGCAGCGCCGAGGTTGGCTTCGGTGATCCCGATCATCTCCATCAGGTGCGGGGCGTCGGCGGCCTGGTTGCTCACCGACTGGGCCAAGATGACCTGAGCCTCTTCATCGACCACGGCTTGGGCGTTGAAGGCGTAATGGAAGCCGTCGTCGTCTTCATCATCCGTGACTCGGGGTCGGTGAAGTTGCGCTGGGCCCGCCCAGGGGCGTGGCCCCCTCGGCCGCCGCCGCGGCGGCCGCTTGGGCCTCGTGCTCGGTGGCGTCTTGTTCTTTGGCCTTGTCCTGGGCCTTTTGCGCTGCCTTGTCCCTCGCCTCGGCCTCGATAGCTTCCTTGGCTGCTCGCAGTTTGGCCAGGCGGCCCTGCTTGGTGGCCAGCTCAGGCGGGAGCTCGTCACCCCTTTTGTCCCCCGAACTCTTCGTCCTCGGCCAGGTCGGTGGCCTCGGCCTCGGCCAGCATGGCCGCCACCTGGGCCTCGAGCTCTTCGATGCGCGGTCGCATCCGGTCATAGCTCATGGCCTTGTGTCTAGACGCCGACGCCCGCAGCTTGGTGCCGTCGAGGGCCACCCGGCCGAGCTTCACCAGTCCCGCCTCGGCGCACAGGGCCAAGACCTGGACGAACAGGGCGTCGATGGCGCCCAGGTGCCGGCGCCGGAATCGGGAGATGGAGCGGTAATCGGGAGCTGCATTCGCACTCAGCCAGCGGAAGGCCACATCGGTGTGGCAACGCCGTTCCATCTCCCGTGAGCTGGTGACCCCGATCGAGTAGGCGTAGAGGAGGAGTTTGAGCATCATCTCGGGGTCATAGGGCGGGGCACCCGAGGCCTCGGTGTAGGAGTCGTAGACGCACGACAGGTCGAGCATGGTGTCGACCACGTCGGAGATGAAACGGGCCTCGTGGTCCTCGGGCAGCCAGTCGTCGAGAGAGGGCGGGAGAAGGAACGACTGAGACTGGTCGTAGTGGCGGAACCGCTTCTGGGTCCCCACCGGCGTCACCGCCCGAGCCGGGACCGGCCCCGTCTCCACCTCGAAGAGCTTGTCGCCGTCCCGATCATCTGTCATGGCCAATTCTCGCAACCCGCAGGAGAATCGCGAATCGGGGACCCGCTCCCAACCCGATGGAGGGTCAGTCAGCCTGCTGGAGTCACTGGCGGGTTCTGACCCACGCTCCTAGAGGCCGCTCGGCGCCGCCGAGGACGGCGCCGACTTCGACACAGTGGTTCGCATCCGAAGAGGGCCGGACCCGTCACTGCTCAGCAGAGTCGGCCTCCGTGACGACTACGGCACGGTCACGGGGTTGACCGGTTGCGTCGAGGATGTCACGGCCAACGTCCAGAGCCGCAGTGATCTCGGGCGAGGCCATCAGCGACCCGCTGACCGGATGCCGAACGCGCCGGGACGCCGGCGGGCTGCAGGACACGCTGGATCACGCGCAGCCGCCATGACCGACCCGGCGGAACGGCGGCCATCTCGTCGACCTCGACCGCTCAAGCCGGTGAACGACGAGTCGGACGCGACGGCGACGAGGGCTCCTCCTGAGCGGAACGGACGCACGTCCGGCGCCGGGCGAGGCGCCCGGCGGGGATGAGAGAAAAAAAAGGTCCGGTCCAAGCGTGAAGGACGATCCGAACCGGTGATGTTCGTTGACCCTCGGGCCTGAGTCGCCCCCATGCCCACGGCCACTGCTCCCGCCGGTGCCGACCGCTCTCGCCGCGCTCCTCTCGGGACGGGGCAGCGCCTTCAGTCGGCGAAGCCGATGGAGGCGTGGCTCGCGTCGCAGAACGGCTTGTTCTTCGAGGCGCCACAGCGGCAGAGGGTGACCCGGTTGCGTACCTCGTAGGGTTCGCCGTCGGCAGCGACGACGGGGATCCCGCCTCTCACCCAGAGAGGTCCGGCCACACCTTCTGCGGGGTCTTCGACGATCCCGATCGACGGCTCGAGGTCGGGCTCCCGCGGAGCCTTGGTCTCACGGTCCCAGACCATCAGGCGACCCGACGGGCAGAGCGCGGCTTCTTGCGCGGTCAGGGCGGCCGCGTCCGGGCCGGGGCGTCCGACCAGTGTCCATATCTGGCCGGCGACGTCACAGAAACGAGCGAACGCGCAGAGGGGTTGGGCGTCGGTGAGGATCAGGGTCGGACCCTCCTGCACATCGGCCTGCCGGAGATACGGCTCGCGACTGGCGGTCTCCTCCCCCCGGAAACCGACCCGCGCGTGCGATCCGTCACAGAAGGGCTTGTTGGCGGACTGACCGCAGCGGCACAGGGCGCAGCTGTCCTTCGTCGCATAGGTCTCACCCTGCCGCCAGCCGATGGAGTTGCCCTCGGCGTCGTCGACGATCGACTGCCGCGCGATTGGCACTGCGCCCGAGACCAGATACGGCCCGTTCTCGCTGACCCTGATCTGCATGGTCTCATGCGGTTCCATGGGTGCCTCCCGGAGCCGGCGATCACCGCTCTGTCGTGTGATACCCGGGTCTGGCCATTCCAATCGACTCCGTACGCCGCTGCCAATGATGGATCGCCGATACGGGCGTTGGCCTGCGGCTCAGAGCCCCGGCCCGATCGGCGGCGTCGGAGCGAGGGGCCCCGGCCTCGGTGACCACCGAGCGACCCTTTCGCGAACACAAGGTGAACTGATGGTCCAGCCTGGGTATGTTCGTGGGCCGTGGCGTCACCTATGGAGCAAGCCGTCCTGAATCTGTTCGCCCTCGTGAGAGAAGCGATGGCCCGGGCCACGTGGGCCCTCCTGAACGGCGACATGGAGCTGGCCCAGTCCGTGGTCGACGGGGACCAAGAGGTCGACGACATGACCGCGGAACTCGAGCTCGTCGTCTGGTCGCGCATCGAGGCCGACGACCTCGACCTCGTTCAGCTGCGACAGCTCGTCGGGTTCCTCCTCATCCTCCCCGAGCTCGAGCGCAGCGCCGACCTCGCCGAGCACATCGCCCAGAGGGCTCTCTCGAACATCGGCGCCGACATGACGCCGGTCGCCCGCGGCATCGTCCAGCGGATGTCGGAGGTGGCGGCCGAGATGTGGCAGTCCACGGCCGCTGCCTACACGGGGAACGATGCGGGGGGGCTCGAGCTCCACGAGGCGGACGAGGAGTTGGACATCCTCCACGGCCGCCTGACCACCGAGATCGGCAGGGGAGGGATGGCCACCACGGTGACCGCCCAGGTGACGCTGATCTCCCGCTTCTACGAGCGGCTCGGGGACCACGCCGTCAACCTCAGCCGGCGGATCGCCGCGCTCCAGGGGTAGCGGCGACCGTCGGTTCGGATTCACCCGGCGGAGGCCCGGTGCGACCGCTCGGGCCCTGCTCACTCGGAACGCAGCAGAACCGCCGTCGGCGTATGGGCGGCGATCCGCGCCGGCACGGCGGCGACGACGTTGGCCAGCACGACGGCACCGACGGCGATGGCGGCGACGTACAGCGGGGGGATGCTCGTCACGGGGACGGCATGGATCGCCTCGGCGAAGGCATTCCACAGGACATGCCCGAGGACGATGCCCAGGGGAACCCCGATGATGGTGCCGATGGCGACCGTGACGCTCGACTGCCAGGCGATGACGGTGCCGAGCTGGCGCCCGGAGAGTCCCAGTGTCCTCAGGACGGCCAGGTCCCTGCGGCGTCGGCGGACCGACGCCACGAGTGTGGTCCCGAGGGCGAGGGCCGCGCCGATGGCGAGGCTCGCACCGAGAACGGCCGGGATCGCCACGATGGAGTGGGAATCCACGATCTCCTCGGGACGCAGCACCGTGATCACCCCTCCGGCCGAACCCGGGCTGGGTGAGCTCGGACTGTTGATGGTGTGGGCGATTCCCGTAAGCGAGCGCAGTGCCGCCGTCGGCGGGCCATCGGTGCGGATGAGATAGGCGTTGGGCCCGGGTACGGTGTTGCCCTGGGTGTTGCGGACCGAGGCCGGGATCAACTTGTAGTCGATGATGGCGCCGACGCCCATGCCCGGTCCGACGAGAGCCGGCATGGTGGCCGTCCCGACGACGGTGAGGCGGTCGGACCGCCCGCCACCGGCGCCGACGTCCACCGAGCTCCCGAGGTGTGCGCCCAGTGCGGCCATCGTCGCCGTGCCCAGGACGATCTGGTTCGGCGCCCGCAACCCGTGGCCGCTCAAGAGGGGCGGGGCCACCGAGGCGTTCGGACTGGCCCCGAGCACCGGATACGGCTGGCCGTCGACCTTTATCGTGGAGAAGAAGACCCCCGACGCGGCCGTCACGTAGTGGTCGCCTGACAGCAGGGTCGCGCTCTGCTGAGCCGGCAGGTCCTCGTCGCCGGAGAATCCCGAGAGAAGTGCGTAGTCCCAGTTCCACCCGTACAGGCTCGGGTGCGTGACCAGGTTGTTCAGGCTGGCGCCGAACACCACGGTACTGAGGACCACGACCACGGCGAGCGTGGCGCCCAGGATGGCCGACCGTACCGGGACGGGGTCACGATCGCCCGGGTCGATCGCGAAGCGGACACCCGTCACCGCGGAGACGGGCAGGCCCGATGCCGTGGCGAGACGCGTCGCGGTGGAGGGCGGGCGGATCCCTCGCTCCACCCGGCGGCGAATGTTCGCATCGAGCCGGAGCGCCCCGAGAACGGCGACTCCCGAGAGGACGATCACCAGGGCCAAGAACCCCAGACCGAGCACGGCCGCATCGACGGCCATGCCCACGGGGTAGACCGGGCGCACAGGCCCGAGTGGAAAGAGCGGCGAGATGGCGATCGCCACGACGACCGCCACGAGGCAGCCCACGAATCCCGCACCGATGATGCCCGTGACGGCGTCGGCCAGCGTTATGGCGGGACCGGCACCGAGCGCGCGGAGCATGGCGGTCTCGTCGGAGTGCCGACGAAGCTGTCGGCCGATGACCTGAATGGCGACGATCAGCAGTGACAAGGCTGCCAGGGCGCCGAACACGCCGAGCGCCACTGACACAGGCTTGATGGACCGGTCGGCGGCCGCGATGGCCGGCCCGTAGGTCTCGAACCCTCCCAGTGAGGTCACTTCGAGCCCGCTGTGGGTCATCTCGGACTCCACCGCGCCCACATGGGAGCTGCCACCGACGAGCTTCAGCGCGCTCGTCGAGTAGGTGGCACAACAGGTGGCGATCTGGCGCGTCAGGGCCGGCGACAGGAGAACCGTGGCCGAGCCCAGGCTGTCGTAGTCGTCCTCGTCGACGTCCTGGGAGAAAACGACCAGGCCCACGACCCTGACGTCGGCCACTTTCACCGCCGGCAGGCTCGAAGGCCCGGTGGCCGCGCTCATGGCGATCTCCTGGGCGTCGGAGTTGAGGCCGATGTGAACAACCGAGCCGATGTGCAGGCCTGTCTCCGCGGCTGCCTGGGCGTTCATGACCGCCTCGCCCGGATCGTGCGGGTTCGCGAACCTTCCGGCCACGAGGTGGGCGGCGTCATGCGTGGTGAATTCGCCACCCAGGGCGCCTACGACGACCGGTGGCTTCTCGCCGGGCTCCATATGGGAGTGGATCCCGTGGACGAAGTCGAGATTGCCGTCGAATCCCACGAGCGAATACTCACTGCGCACGAAGGGCAGGCGGAGGATCCTGGCGTCCGTGGTCGGGTTGTAGCCGACCGAAGATCCCAGGGCGGGGTTGGCGAACGCGGTGAAGATCTCCAGATCGGACGGGTTCGTGGTTTTCAGATACGTCACGTACGACGCCTGGGTTCTCCGCGCTCCGGCGACCGCCCCTAGCGCCGCGCCGCCGAGCAACCCGATGAGGACAACCAGCGTGAGGTAGTCGCCCCAGCGCCGCCGGAAAGTGGCACGGAACCGGTAGGCCGCGACGCGCGCGGCGGCGGATATCACGGCGCTCCACTTCCTGGTCGGCGCTCGCTCAAGGTCTCACCCTCACGGCCATTCCCCGGTTCTGCGGTGCAGTGTGCCTCGTCGACGTCGGTCGACCAAGGTGGTTACCCCCTGGTCCGGCGTGGTGCTAGCACCCTCGGCCACCGCACCCAGGGATTTCGCCCGGGCGGGTGGCAACTGCCGACGGGCCGGCGGGTACCCGGCCGTCGACCCGCCGCGTGGGGGAAGATGGCCCCATGTCGACCGGCCCCGAGCCCCTGCACGGGGAGCAGAAGGCCCGCGCCGGCGAGCCCCGCTGGCCGATGGCGCTCGCCGTCATCGCGACCGGCCTGCTCCGGGCGACGCTGCCCCACCAGCTGCGCAACGGCGACGCCACCTGGCTCTTCCTGGTCATCCTGGTCGTGCTCCTGGCCGCGCTCATCATCGGCGACCCCGGCCGCATCGACCGGGACCGCCCGTGGCTCCACAACCTGACCAGCGTCATCATCGGGCTGATCACTCTCGCCAACGCGGATGCCGCGGTACGTCTCGTGATCGGCATCGTCGACGTGTCCAACTTCACGCAGGACGCCAAGGTGCTACTGGCCAGCGGCGCCGCCATCTGGCTCACCAACATCATCGCCTTCGCACTGTGGTACTGGAACCTCGACCGGGGCGGCCCCGCGCCGCGCGCCGCGGGCACCGCCGGCAGCCCCGCGCTCATCTTCCCCGAGATGCTGCACCCGCAGCACGTCGGGGAGGGGTGGTACCCCACGTTCGTCGACTACTTCCACTTCTCGTTCGCCACCGCCGCCGCCTTCAGCCCGACCGACGTGTCGGCGGTCAAGACCTGGGCCAAGCTCATGATGATGGCCGAGTCGGCCATCTCCCTGGTGGTTGGGATCCTCGTCGTCGCGCGCGCGGTCAACATCTTGAAGTGACCACCAACCCCAACCGCGGCGCAGGCGGGGGGAGGTCAGCGTGCTGAGGCCCCGCACACCGGTCGCCATCACCATGCACCGCTGCCCGCAGTGACCGGCGGGGCGGCCGCCGGCGGCGCGCCCCCTGCGGGCACAGTGACCGACCCGCTCGCGCTCTCCAGCGGGCGCGGGCGCTGGGTGGTGGCCGCCACGGTCCTCGGGTCTGGGATCGCCCTGCTCGATTCGACCGTCGTCGGCATCGCGCTCCCCTCCATCGGGCGCGACTTCCACGGCGGCCTGGGGACGCTCCAGTGGGTCGTCACAGGGTACGCGCTGACCTTGGCTGCCTTCCTTCTCCTCGGCGGGTCGCTCGGGGACCGTTACGGACGCAAGCGGATCTTCTCTGTCGGCGTGGTCTGGTTCGCCGCCGCGTCGATGTGCTGCGGCCTGGCCCCGAGTGCCGGGCTGCTCGTGGCCGCCCGCGTCGTCCAGGGTGTCGGCGGCGCGCTGCTCACCCCGGCCAGTCTGGCCATCCTGCAGGCGTCGTTCCGGGCCGACGACCGCGCCCGCGCCATCGGCGCCTGGTCGGGCTTCAGCGGCATCGCCGCCGCGGCCGGCCCGCTCGTGGGGGGCTACCTCATCGCCGTCGGCTCGTGGCGCTGGGTCTTCTTCATCAACCTCCCCCTGGCCGCCGCCGTCCTCGTCCTCACCGCCCGGCACGTCCCCGAGTCGAGCGACCCGACGAGCGCGGGCCGGATCGACACCGTCGGCGCCTCCCTGGCCGTGGTCTTCCTGGCCGGCCTCACCTACGGCCTCATCGAGGCCCCGACGCGCGGGTGGTCGAGCCCGGGCGTGGTCGCCTCCCTCGCCCTGGCCGTCGCGGCCGCGCCCGCCTTCCTCATCGTCGAGCACCGCCGCGCCCACCCCATGCTCCCGCTCGAGCTGTTCCGTTCCCGCCAGTTCACCGGGGCCAACGCCGTGACCTTCGCCGTCTACGGCGCCCTCGGCGGCGCCTTGTTCCTCCTTCCCGTGGAATTGCAGATCGTCAAGCACTACAGCCCGCTCGAGTCCGGCCTCGCGCTGCTGCCCCTGACGCTCGTCATGCTCACACTCTCGGCTCGCTCGGGCCAGCTGTCGGTCCGCCTCGGCCCTCGCCTCCAGATGACCGCCGGTCCCTTGATCGTCGGCGCCGGGCTGGCGTTGCTGACACGGGCCACCAACCCCGGGAGCTACTGGACCCAGGTCTTCCCCGCCGTGCTGCTGTTCGCCTTCGGCCTGGCCGTGACCGTTGCCCCGCTGACGGCGACCGCGATGGGCGCGGCACCGGCCGAGCACTCGGGCATCGCGTCGGCGGTCAACAACGTCGTCGCCCGGTCGGCGGGCCTGCTCGCGGTGGCCGTGCTGCCGCTGCTCGCCGGCCTCACGGGTGCCGCCGCGCTGGGCGACGCCGAGCTGGCCGCCGGATTCCGCACCGCCATGCTCGTCTCCGGCGTCGTTTCCGCCGCCGGCGGCCTCCTCGCGGCCCTGACCATCCGCAACCCCTCCCGCGCCCCGGGGCCCGTCCACCACGACGAAGCATGCTGGTCCTGCGGCGTCAGCGGCCCGCCGCTCCAGCCGAAGCTGGCCGCCGCCATCGACGCCCGAGGTTGAGCCAACGTGCGGCTCGCCGCCGCGTGGGCAAAGGTGGACCCATGCCACGCAGCGCCCGCACGGCCACGCCCCAGGTCTTCGCCCCAGCCCCGCTCGGGCCGCTCACCCTGCGCAACCGCATCATCAAGGCGGCCACCTTCGAGGGCGTGATGCCCGGTGGCACCGTGAGCGACGAGCTCGTCGATTTCCACCGTGGGGTGGCCGCCGGCGGCGTCGCCATGACGACGGTGGCCTACCTCGCCGTGTCACCCGAGGGACGCACGGACCGTCACTGCCTGCTCCTCGACGAGGCCACCGTGCCCGGACTGCGGCGCCTCACCGACGCCGTCCACGCCGAGGGCGCCGCGGCGGCGGCCCAGATCGGCCACGCCGGGCCGGTCGCCAACGCGCGCTCCAACGGCGCCCCCGCTCTCTCACCCTCGGGCGGTTTCACACCCATGGGCTCGCGCCTGCGCGCCGTCGACGTGGCCGGCATCGAACGCATCACCGAGGACTACCGGCGGGCCGCCGCGCTGGCGGTGGAGGCCGGCTTCGATTCCATAGAGGTGCACGTCGGGCACAACTACCTCCTCAGCGCGTTCTTGAGCCCCAAGCTCAACCGCCGCGACGACCAGTTCGGCGGCTCGGTGGAGAACCGTGCCCGCTTCGCCCGGACCGTGCTGCGCACCGTGCGCGACGCCGCGGGCCCCAAGACGGCGGTGACGGCGAAGCTCAATATGGCGGACGGAGTGGCCGGCGGCCTGTGGCTCGACGAGAGTGTCGAGATCGCCGCGCTCTTCGAGTCCGACGGCGCGCTCGACGCGCTGGAGCTCACCGGGGGCAGCTCGCTCGCCAACCCCATGTACCTCTTCCGGGGCGACGCGCCGCTCGCCGAGTTCGGCGCCACGCTCCCGCCGGCCGTCCGGCTCGGGTTCCGCGTCGTCGGCAGCCGCTTCCTGAAGTCCTACCCCTACGAGGAGGCCTTCTTCCTCCCCTACGCGCGACAGTTCCGGCGCGCCCTGTCCACCCCGCTCATCCTCCTCGGCGGCATCACGGAGCTGGCGACCATCGAGTCGGCATTGGCCGAGGGCTTCGCGTTCGTCGCCATGGCCCGTGCCCTGCTGCGCGAGCCCGACCTGCCGAACCGGATGCAGGCGGGCGCGTCGACCACGTCACTGTGCATCCACTGCAACAAGTGCATGCCCACCATCTACTCGGGCACGCGCTGCGTCCTGGTGGCCGACCGCCCCGGTTCGGACTAGGCCCCGACCGGCGGCCGACGCGCCGCCCACGGGGCGGCCTCTTCGAGCTGTCCCGCCAGCGAGAGGAGTGTCTCCTCGTCGCCGAAGCGGCCCACGAACTGCACGCCGATCGGCAGCCCGCCGTCGTTCCAGTGCAGCGGCAACGAGATCCCGGGCTGGCCTGTCACGTTGAACGGTGGCGTGAAGGGCACGTAAGCCGCAGCACGGAAGAGCCCGGTCAGCGGTTCGCCCGGTGGCGAGTCGAAGGTGCCCAGTGGCGCCGGGGGCTCGCCGAGCGTCGGGGTCACCAAGACGTCGATCCCCTCGAAGTACCGGGCGATCTGGCGGCTGATCTTCTGCAGTTCCTGGACCGAGGTGAGGTACTGGCCCCCGTTGACGGAGCGACCGAGCTCGGTGAGGGCCCAGCTCAACGGCTCGAGATCACCTTCCTCCACGCTCCGCCCCACCCGGGCCTCCCAGTCGGCGACGGCCCAGGCGTTGCTGCAGGCCCACTGGTTGATGAAGTGGGTCGTGAAGGCGTCGCCGTCGACGGAAAGCGCGGCCTCCTCCACCTGGTGCCCGAGTGACTCGCACAGCGACGCCGTGGCGCGGACGGCCGCCACACAGTCGGCGTGCACCTCGCTGCCGGTGGGCGACGACGACATGACCGCCACGCGCAGCGGTGGCGGTGCGGCCGCGGCGGCCGCGGCGAATGACGGGCCCCGCCGCGGCGGGGCCCAGTAGGGATCACCGGGGACCGGACCGGAGGTGACGTCGAGGATGGCCGCCGAGTCGCGCACCGATCGCGACACGACGTGCTCGACCACCAGCCCGCCCATCATGTCGCCGTACTGCGGGGCCAGCGAGTTACGCCCCCGGGTCGGCTTCAAGCCGACGAGGCCGCAGCACGAAGCGGGAATCCGGATCGACCCCCCGCCGTCGTTGGCGTGCGCGACCGGCACCATGCCCGACGCCACGGCGGCGGCCGAGCCACCGGAGGAGCCGCCGGTCGAGTGCTCCGTGTTCCACGGGTTGCGCGAGGGGCCGAAGCGGCGCGGCTCGGCGGTCGGCAGGATCCCGAGCTCCGGCGTGTTGGTCTTGCCGCAGATCACGAAGCCGGCGTCGATGTAGCGCTGCGTCAGCTCCTGGGTCACCGTCGAGGTGTAGTCGCCCGAGAAGTCGGTCCCCTCGTTGAACGGCGTGCCCGCGAGCTCGGCGCCGAGATCCTTCAAGAGGAAGGGCACGCCCCGGAAGGGCCCGTCGGGCAGGTCGCCGGCCGCCTCGGCCCGGGCCCGGTCGAAGAGCTCGTGGATGACCGCGTTGAGATGCGGGTTCAGCTTCTCAATCCGCGTGATCGCCTCGCCGACGAGCTCGGCCGGCGAGACCTCCTTCGTGCGGACCAGCTCCGCCTGTGCCGTCGCGTCCAGCCATGCCGTGTCCTCGCTCATGGGGCCACGGTAGCGAGGTGCGCGACCGTGCGCCCCGCGAGTCGACTCAGGCGCTCACGGGCTCGGCCGCGGGTTCCGGCCGCCGCGCGCCGGTCCGGACGGCGACGGCCTCGGTCATCGTCACGTCGGCCCCGCAGGCCCGACAACGCCGGCGGTCGTCGAGCTCGCCGCCGCAGTCGCGGTGCTGGAGGATCATGGGCCGCTCGCCCTCCAGCCCGTAGCGGTCCCCCCACTGCAAGAGGGCGACGAGCACCGGCCACAGGTCGGCGCCCTTCTCGGTCAGGCGGTACTCGCTGCGCAACGGGCGCTCCTGGTAGGGGCGCTTGACGAGGATCCCCTCCTCGACCAGGCGCTCGAGGCGGGCCTGGAGGATGTTGCGCGCCACGCCCAGGTCGCGCTGGAGGTCGTCGAAGCGGCGGATGCCCAGGAAGACGTCGCGGATGATCAGCAGCGTCCACCGCTCGCCCACGACCTCGAGCGTCGAGGCGACCGGGCAGTACTGGCTCGAATAGTCACGCTTCAGCATCCGCCCAGTATACAGCGAATTCCAGCGAAAGAGTTGTTCTATGCAACTTTCTCCCTTACAGTACGTTTCATGACAGTACTCACTCTGCGTCCCACCGCTCCGGCCGAGCGCTCCCGCCCGGTCCTGACCGCCCTCATCGTGCTGACGGGGGTCTTCCTGTCGTCCCTCGACCTCTTCATCGTCAACATCGCCTTCCCGAGCATTTCGGCGAGCTTCCACGGGGAGAGCCTGAGCTCGCTCTCGTGGGTGCTCAGCGCCTACACGATCGTCTTCGCCGCCGCCCTCGTGCCCGCCGGCCGATGGGCCGACCGGGCCGGGCGCAAGAAGGCCTTCCTCATCGGCCTGGCGATCTTCACCGCCTCCTCCGCGCTGTGCGCGCTCGCCCCCTCGCTGGACCTCCTCGTTGCCGCCCGCGTCCTGCAGGCCACCGGCGGCGCACTCATGCTGCCCACCTCCCTCGGCCTGCTCCTGCCCGCCTTCGGCCCCGAACGCAAGGGAGCGGCGATCGGGCTCTGGTCGGCCGTCGGCGGTGCGGCCGCCGCCTTCGGTCCCCCCATCGGCGGTCTCCTGGTGCAGGTCAGCTGGCGCTGGGTCTTCCTGGTGAACCTGCCGTTCAGCGTGCTGGCCCTCGTGTTCGGGATCCGCGTGCTGCGCGAGGTGCGCGATCCGGCGGCGCACAAGGCCGACCTGCTCGGCGCCGCGCTGCTCTCGGTGGCGGTGGCCAGCCTGGTGGCCGCCATCGTCGAGGGCTCGGACTGGGGCTGGCTGAGCGCGCGGATCGTCGGTGCCTTCGCGCTGGCCGTCGGCTCGGGCGCCTGGCTCGTCGTGCGCTCGTCCCGCCACCCCAACCCCATCATCGAGCCCGCCGTCATCAGGCACCGCGCCGTCGCTCTGGCCGACGTGAGCTCCCTCGCCTTCTTCAGCGGGTTCGGCGCGCTGGTGCTCGGTGGCGTGCTGTTCCTCACCGGGGTGTGGCACGAGTCGATCCTGCGCGCCGGCTTCATGATCGCCCCCGGCCCGCTTCTCGCCGCGTTGACCGCCCTCCCCGCGGGGTTGCTCGGGGCCCGCGTCGGGCACCGCGCCGTCGGCACGGTGGGCTCCCTGCTCTTCGCGGCCGGCGGGCTGTGGTGGATCACCCACGCCGGGGCGGTGCCGGACTGGGCCGGCGCCTACCTCCCGGGCAGCATCGTCAGCGGAATCGGCGTGGGGCTCATGCTGCCCTCGCTCGGCGGTGCCGCCACCGCCCCGCTCCCCCCGCAGCGCTTTGCCACGGGCTCCGCGCTCTACGCCATGACCCGCCAGATCGGCATCGCCCTCGGGGTGGCCGGGCTGGTCGCCATACTCGGCACCGCCACGGGCGCGTCCGCCGTCACGGCCTTCCACCACGCCTGGATCTTCATGATGGCCTGCGGCCTGCTGGCCGGTGCCGTCCTGCAGGGCATCGGCGCCCGCGCCAGCGAGACCGCCGACGCCAGCGCCGTGGCGCTGGACGAGGCGCCGGCGATGGACCCGGCGGCCTACGCGCTCGCAGCCGGCAAGTAGGAGGGGTTCGCCACCAACAGCTGGTCGCGCGCCGACGCCGCGAGGGCGGAGGCCACCGGCTCCCACCCGTCGTCGAAGTCCCCGGCCCGGATGGCCGCCGCCAGGGCGGCGTCATCGGTGATCCCGAGGTCACGCAGCCGGTAGGCGTGGGCGGTGGCGATCTCGTGGCCCAACAGGAGCTCGCGCTCCACGACGGCCAGCGCGTTGCGCGCCACCCGCGCCTCGAAGCGCGCCCCACCTTCGGTGCGCTCCATCACGTTGGCCTCGAGGTATTCGCGCACCGCCTCGACCAGCTCGGCCGCCGTCGGCCTCCCGAAGGGGGCCACCGGACTGCCCTTGCCCACCGGCTCGGGGGCGGAGTCGCCCGGCGCCACACCGAGCAGCGTGACGAGGTCCCACTCGCTCTCGCAGACCCGGCGCCCGATGGCGGCCAGTTCCACCGAGCGGGTCGACCCGCTCAGGTGCGCGGAGGCCTGCAGCGAGCAGATGACCGCCCATTTCACCGTGGCGTGCACCTGCCACCAGTGCACCCGGTCGCGGTCCATCGCCTCGCCGCCGGCTGCCGCGTACGACGCCAGGAGCTCTTCCATGGAGCCGAAGCCACCCACCTCGTCGCTGCCGCCGAAGCGCCAGGCCGGCGCGCACAGCCACCCGATGTCCTCTGCCGGGTCGCCCGCGTGGGCCAGCTCCCAGTCGAGCACGCCCCGCAGGCCCTCGGGGCCGACGAGGAAGTTGCCGAAGCGGAAGTCACCGTGCACCGTGACCCGCGGCCCGGCCGCGGGGCGGTGCCGGTCCAGCCAGCGCACGCCGAGCTCGAGCGCGGGGCGCGCCTCGCCCAGCGCGTCGAGGAAGGGCAGCGGGTCACCCAGGGGGTCGGCGGTGGGGAGGCCGTCGATCGCCCCGGGGTCGATGGTGTGGATGGCGGCCAGCGCCCCGGCGCACTGTGCCGTGAGCGCGCGCCGGGCGCCGGCCCACTCCGCGTCGCGCAGGATCTTGCGCGGGATGGTCTCCCCCTCCAAGCGCTCGACCACCAGCCAGTCGGCGCCCAGGTCGTCGCCCACGCCCATGGCCACGACCGCGGGCACCGGGACCCCCGCCGCGCGCGCCGCCTCGAGCAGCGCCCGCTCCATCGGCACCTTCCCGCCCTCGGCGCCGAGGTCGCCCCGGTCCATCTGGAGGATGAGCCGGCGTGGCGCGGCGCCGGGCACTTCCAGCTCGAACGCGCTGGTCACCCGCGAGGCGCCACCGGAGAGCCGGAGCAGGTCGCGCACGGTCCCGCCGAGACGCGCGGCGAGCGCCGCCGCGATCTGGTCGCCGCTCAGCCGTGCCATCGCCTGCTCCGACTAGGTGACGGGGACGACGGGCCTCCCGCCGTCGTCGAGCTGGTGCAGGTACTCGCAGATGCCGTAGCCCGTGCGGGTCGCGCCGGCCGGATCCTCGTAGGTCCAGCGCGCCAGCCCCTCGTTCACCATGGTGCCGCCGGCCCGGCCGATGTCGGCCACCCGCAGCACGTCGCCGCGCAGCGGGTAGATGCGGCCCTTCTTGTCGTGCACCTCGAGATGCACGACCCGCTGCGTCACGCCGTCGTCGGCCCGCTCGGTCCGCACGCCCCATTCGCGGACCGAGGTGGCGCGGCCGCCGTCCCAGACCCAGCCCCGGTGCAGGTCGCCGGCGTCGGTGCCGAGGCGGATGCCCCCGAAGTGCATGTCCTCGCCGACGTGGCCATTGTCGAAATTGATGGAGAACCAGCGCCACATCTTCGGGCCGCCCCAGCGCCGCGGCCCCCAGGAGCGGTCGCGGTTGCCGTGGGCCCCCCGCCATCGGTGCGGCACGCCGTCGACGGTGAGGGAGCCGGTCCAGCGGCCCGCCTGCTCGAGATGCCCCTTGCCCACCGTGCCGGCGGCGGCGGCGGCCTCGGCCGACTTCGGGCCGCCGCTCGGCTGCCCGTCGGTGCCGATGGCCGGCGTGACGGCGTCGAAGCGCACGTCGAGCGCGACGGCGACCGGGTGGGTCGCGGTCTCGCCCCGCACGCACGGGCGGGCCCGCACCTCGCCCTCCATGGTCACGCGCCACGACTGCAGCGCCTCGAGCATCTCGTAGCGGACGTCGCCGACCTGGAGCACGGTGTCGACCATCTCCCGCTGCTCCTTCACCCAGCGGTACTCGCCCAGCTCGCCGCCCGGGAGCCACAGCGACATCCCGACGTCCATCGTCCCCTCGTTGGGCCGGATGCCGATGCGGCTGAAGAGGCCCGAGTCCGTCTCGGGGTCGTACGCGTTGAAGTAGTACGACTCGCTCCAGGCGGTGTCGCCTTCGACGGGGTGGGCGAGGTCGTGGCGGGCGTCGAGGATCGGCATTGCTACACCATTGTCTGTCCGGCGCTGACGTTCAACGCCTCGCCGGTGACACCGGCCGCCGACTCGGAGAGCAGCCAGCAGATGGCGCTGGCGATCTCCTCGGCACTCTGCAGGCGGCCGAGCGGGATCTCGCGGGCGATGTAGGCCGCCAGGCCCTCGGGGCCGCCCATGAGGTTCTCGAACATCGAGTCCTTGTTCATGAGGTCGGTGTCCACCGTGCCGGGGCACACCGCGTTGACCGCGATGCCCGCTGGCCCGAGCTCGAGCGCCATCACCTGGGTCATCAGGACGACCCCGGCCTTGGCGGCGCAGTACGGGCCGAGGAAGGGGAAGCCCCGCTTGCCGGCCTGGCTCGAGACGTTGCAAATCCGCCCACCCACGCCGTCGGCCACCATGCGGGTGGCGCAGGCCTTGGAGACCAGCCAGGTGCCGACCACGTTGACGTCGAGCACGCGGCGGAACTCGGTGACGGGGATGCTCAGCAGCGGGCCGAGCCCGAAACCGGGCCCACTGCCCCCGGCGACATTGGCCACCAGCGTGACCGTCCCCAGCTCCTCGCTCACCCGGGCCACTGCCGCCTCCACGGCGTCCTCGTCCGAGACGTCGGCCTCCACGCTCAACGCCTGCACCCCGAGGGCCGTGATCTCGGCGTCCAGCGAGGCCAGGTCGTCACCGCTGGCGGTGCCGTGCAGCGGGGCGTCCTCGTAGGGCCGGGCGATGTCCAGGCAGGCCACGTCCGCCCCGCCCCGGGCCAGCCCGAGCGCGGTGGCCCGGCCGATGCCGCGTGGTCGCGCCGCCCCCGTCACGAGCGCGACCCGGCCCGCGAACGGGCGCTGCTCAGGTCCTTGTGTGAAACTCACCGGGCAAACGTAGCGACGAATGCGGGCGGCCGCGCCGCCCGGGGGGTGGTTCCGGCATGCGTGCCGCGGTGACAAGGGGCGGAAGGCTGATCGTGGGCGAGGTCGCCGACCCCGTCCCGTCGTCGGGTCATGTCGTGGTGCGCTCGCTGGCCGCCGGTATCTGCGGGTCCGACCTGCACGCCCTAGCCGACTTCCCCCACTTCACCGGGCTGATGGATTCGGTGGGTGTCCCGGCCATCGACTCGGCGGCCGACTGCGTGTTCGGCCACGAGTTCTGCGCCGAGGTGGTGGAGCACGGGCCCGACACGGCCGGCACGCTGCCGGTGGGGACCCGGGTGTGCTCGGTGCCCATCATCGTGGGGCCGACGGGGGTGGAGCAGATCGGCTATTCCAACGCCTACCCCGGCGCCTTGGCCGAGCACATGGTGCTCCAGGAGCTGCTGTGCCTCCCGGTGCCCGACGGGCTCGCCACCGACCTGGCCGCTCTGACCGAGCCGCTCGCCGTCGGCGAGCACGCCGTCGGGCTGGCGGGCCTCACCGAGGGGCAGCCCTGCCTCGTCGTGGGGTGCGGACCGGTCGGGCTGGCCGTGATTGCCGCGCTGAAGGGACGGGGCCACGGCCCGGTCCTGGCCGCCGACTTCTCCCCGGCCCGGCGCCGCCTCGCCGAAGCCTTCGGGGCCGACGAGGTCCTCGACCCCGCCGAGGGCTCACCCCACGACCGCTGGCCCGACTTCGGCATCGCCCGCACCGTCATGGAGCGCATCGGGGCGGGCATGCTCGGGGCCGCCGTCAAGGACCCGGTCATCTTCGAGGCGGTCGGCGTGCCGGGCATGCTCCAGTCGCTGATCGCGGAGGCCCCGCCGCACAGCCGGATCGTGGTGGTGGGGGTGTGCATGCACACCGACTCCATCGAGCCCTTCGTGGCGGTGGTCAAGGAGATGGAGCTCCGATTCTCCTTCGGCTACACCCCCGACGAGTTCGCCGCCACGCTGGCCCGGCTGGCCGACGGCGTCCCCGGTGCCGACCTGCTGGTCACGTCCGTGGTGGACCTGGCCGGTGCGCCGGGCGCCTTCGACACGCTGCGGACGCCGGGCGAGCACGGCAAGATCCTCGTGAAGCCGTAGGCACCGACACACCCGAACGACACCGACACCCCGAACGACACCGACAGACATGGAGAGCGATGACCACCATTGACGCCGACGGCCGCCTCAAATTCGGGATCTTCCTGGCCCCGTTCCACCCGGTGGGCCAGAACCCGACGCTGGCGCTCGAGCGCGACCTGCAGCTCATCGAGCACCTCGACGAGCTCGGCTTCGACGAGGCCTGGTTCGGCGAGCACCACTCGGCCGGCTACGAGATCATCGCCTCACCCGAGGTGTTCATCGCCGCCGCCGCGCCGCGCACGCGCCACATCCGCCTCGGCACCGGCGTCTCGTCGCTGCCCTACCACCACCCGTTCATGCTGGCCGACCGCATGGTCCTCCTCGACCACCTCACGCGCGGTCGCGTCATGTTCGGCGTCGGCCCGGGAGCGCTCCCCTCCGACGCGTTCATGATGGGCATCGACCCGGCCAAGCAGCGCGACATGATGGAGGAGTCGCTCGAGGCGATCCTCCAGTTGCTCGCCGGCGAGACGGTCTCCATGGAGACGGAGTGGTTCAAGCTGGTCAAGGCCCGGCTGCAGCTGCTGCCCTACCAGCACCCCTTCCCCGAGGTGGCGGTCGCGGCGCAGGTGTCCCCGGCGGGGCCGCGGGCGGCGGGGCGCTTCGGCTGCAGCCTCCTCTCCCTCGGCGCAACGACAACGGGGGGCTTCGACGTGCTGGGCTCGCACTGGGATGTGATGGAGGAGCGGGCCGCCGAGTTCTCCACCACGGTCGACCGCAACCGGTGGCGGCTCGTCGGGCCGATGCACATCGCCGACTCCAAGGAGCAGGCGGTGGCCGACGTCGCCTTCGGCCTCGCCGAGTGGGTGGACTACTTCGAGCGGGTGGCCGCCCTGCCGCTGGCACCCGACACCGAGAACTTCGAGTCGCTCGTCGACGCCCTCAACGCGTCGGGCATCGCGGTCATCGGCACGGTCGACGACGCCATCGCGCAGATCGAGCGCCTGCAGGCTCAGTCCGGTGGCTTCGGCACCTATCTGGTCATGGGCCACGAGTGGGCGGACACCGCCGCCACCCGGCACTCCTACGAGCTGATCGCACGCTACGTGGCGCCGCGGTTCCAGGGCTCCGCGGCGTCGCTCACCCGGAGCCGGGACTGGGCCGCCGAGAACCGACCGGAGTTCATTGGCAGCGCGGTGAACGCCGTCATGTCGGCCATTCAGACGCACCAAGAGGAGAAAGCGGCCAAGTCGACCAATGCCTGACATCACCCATGAACGGATCCCGGCCAACGGGATCGAGCTCCACGTGGCCGTCGCTGGTCCCGCCGACGGCCCGCCGGTCGTGCTCTGCCACGGCTTCCCCGAGCTCTGGTACTCCTGGCGCCACCAGCTCGGCGCCCTGGCCGACGCCGGCTACCGGGCCATGGCCCCCGACCTGCGCGGCTACGGCGGCAGCTCGCGTCCGCCCGAGGTCGCCGACTACGGCTCCGACAAGCTGACCGGGGACATGGCGGGCCTGCTCGACCACTACGGCTACGAGCAGGCGGCCTTCGTGGGCCACGACTGGGGGGCGATGCTGGTCTGGGAAATGGGGCGTCTCCGCCCCGAGCGGGTCTCGTCCATCTGCAACATGAGCGTCCCCTACACGAACTCGCCTGCGGCGCCCACGGAGATCTTCGAGGTGATCTTCGAGGGGAAGTTCTTCTACATGCTCTACTTCCAGCCCGTCGGCCCGGCCGAGGCGGAGTTCGAGGCCGACCCGCGCCTGTTCCTGCGCACCATGCTCTACGCCGCCGGCGGAGAGGGGATGGCGGCCAACTCGAACCCGCTGCCCGACGCCCCCCGCGAGGGCACGCGCTTCATGGACATCCTGTCGCCGGCGCCCGACGTGCTCCCGGGCTGGATCACCGAGGCCGACGTCGACGTATACGCGGCGGCATTCGAGGAGAGCGGCTTCTTCGGCCCCATCAGCTTCTACCGCAACATGGACGCCAACTGGGAGCGCTCGAAGGACATTCCAGCCTCCGTCTACACGATGCCCACCGGCTTCATCACCGGATCGCTCGACCCGGTGAACTTCATGATGCCGGGGGCGGCCGAGGCCATGGCCGAGGCGCTCCCCGACTTCCGCGGCGGGACCGTCGTCGACGGCGCCGGCCACTGGGTACAGCAGGAGCGGCCGGCCGAGACCAACGCCGCCCTGATGGAGTTCCTCGCCTCCGTGTGAGACGGAAACGATGAGCGGGCTCGTCGCACTCCCCCCGCAGCCGCCCGGGGTGCCCTGGCCGGCCGCGGACTGGCCCGAGGGTGAGCTCCCGCCCGGCGTCAACCTGGGGCCGCTGCTCGAGCAGGCCTTCGACGACGAGGGCCCCCTCGCCGCCACCTTCGCCGTGCTCGTCGTCCACGGCGGCAAGGTCGTGGCCGAGCGCTACCACGGGGCCCTCGAGCACTTCGACCGCGAGCCCACGCCGGTGACCGCCGGGACGCCTCTGCTCAGCTGGTCGATGGCCAAGTCCATGCTGCACGCCGTCGTCGGCCTGCTGGTCGGCGACGGGCGGCTCGACCTCGACGCCTCGGCCGCGGTGCCCGAGTGGTCAGCCCCACACGACCCCCGCCACGCCATCACGCTGCGCCAGCTGCTCGCCATGCGCGACGGCCTCGACTTCGTCGAGGACTATGTCGACGACCGGGTCTCCGACGTGATCCGGATGCTCTTCGGCGAAGAGCAGACCGACATGGCCCACTTCGCCGCCGACCGTCCCCTGGCCGCTCAGCCCGGGTCGCGCTTCAACTATTCGTCGGGGACCTCGAACATCATCTCGGGCGTCGTCGCCCGCACGGTGGGGCCGGGCGAGGACTACGCCCGCTTCCTGCACGGCCGTCTCTTCGGGCCCGTCGGCATGACGAGCGCCGACCCCGAGTTCGACGAGGCCGGCACCTGGGTGGCCTCCTCCTATGTGCGGGCCACGACGCGCGACTACGCCCGCTTCGGGCTGCTGTACCTGCGCGACGGCATGTGGGACGGCGTGCGCATCCTCCCGCCGGGCTGGGTCGACTACGGCCGGACCTGGGTCTCGGTGGACCCCGACGACGGCAACCCCTACGGCGCGCACTGGTACGGCGTGGTGGGCGACACCCTCGGCACCTTCCGCGCCGCGGGCTACGAGGGGCAGTCGATCACGATCTGCCCCACCCTCGACCTCGTCGTGGTGCGCCTCGGCAAGACGCCGCTGGAGCGCAAGGCGAACCTGGTGCCGTGGCGCATGGCGATGGTGCAGGCCTTCGCCGACGCCCGCTGAGCGCAGGTGCTCAGGCGCCCTTGGGACTGGCGATGAAGACGGGGATCTGCCGGTCCGTCTTCTGCTGGTACTCGGCGTAGGGCGGGTAGGCGGCCACGGCCCGCTCCCACCACTGCGCCTTCTCGTCACCGCTGACCTCGCGCACGGCCACCGCGAAGGGCTCGGGCCCGTCCTGGACCACGACCTCGTCGGGGTGGGCCACCAGGTTGTGGAACCACTCGGGGTTCTCGGGTGCCCCGCCCTTGGAGGCCACCAGCGCGTACTCGCCGCCGTGCTCGACCCGCATGACGGGGTTCTTGCGGACCTTGCCGGTCTTGGCCCCCCGGGTGGCCACCACGATGATGGGCATTCCCGTGTCGAGCAGGGTGTTCCCCCGCTGCCCTCCCGAGGACTCGTACTCGGCCACCTGGTCGCGGACCCACTGGGAAGGGCTGGGCTCGTAATCACCTTGGAGTGTCGTCATGGGGCGATGGTATTGGTGCGGGGCTACTGTCCGCACCGTGCCCCGCGAGCCCATGGCGCCCGACGACGTCCTGGCCCTCCACGAAAGCCTGACCAACTGGGGCCGCTGGGGTGACGACGACCAGCTCGGGGCGCTCAACCTGATCACGCCGGAGGTGACGGCCGCCGCGGCAGCAACGGTCCGGGTCGGGCGGACGGTCTCATGCGCCCGCCCGCTCAACACCGTGGCGGCGGCCGACAACCCGTCCCCGGTGGCCCACCACATGATCGGCACGGCGACCGAAGGCTTCGGCGCGGACTACTTCGCCATTGCGCCCCACGGCTTCGCCACCAGCCACATCGACGCCCTGTGCCACATCTTCCACGAGGGGAAGATCTACAACGGCTACCCGGCCGAGGCGGTGACCGCCCACGGCGCCACCCGCCTCGGCATCCACCACCTGCAAGCCGGCATCGTGACCCGGGGCGTGCTGCTCGATATCCCGGCGCTGCGCGACGTCGACGCCCTGGAGCCCGGCGAGGCGGTCTTCCCCGAGGACCTCGAAGCCGCCGAGGAGCGGACCGGCGTGGTGGTGCGCGCCGGGGACGCGCTGCTGGTGCGCACCGGGCGCTGGCACTGGCGGGCCGAGCACGGTCCGTGGGACGCCACCAACCTGGCGGCCGGCCTGGACGCCTCGTGCCTGCCGTGGCTGCGTGACCGGGACGTGGCCACGTTGGGCAGCGACGGCGTCTCCGACGTCCTCCCGTCCAGGGTCGAGGGCGTCGCGATGCCGATCCACACCGTGGTCATCGCCGCCATGGGGGTCCACCTGATGGACAACCTTGACCTCGACGCGCTGACCGACGCCTGCGCCGAGGAGCGACGCTGGGAGTTCCTCTTCATCGTCGCACCGCTGGTGCTCCGCCGCGGTACGGCGTCGCCGGTCAACCCGATCGCGGTCTTCTGATCTGCTGATCTGCGGCCGGGGTCGGGCTCCAGGGACGCACCCACCGCGATGCGATGATCCTTTCGACCCACCAGGCGCGCCGCTCGAGGCGGGGCACCGCGTCGAGGGCTGCGCTAGCCGCCTTCGTAGCCGAACCCGAGGTCCGGCGCCGTGAGGATGGCGCGGAAGGGGATCCCCTCGGCCGCGGCCATCGCCTCGACGGTCCCGCCGCGGTCGACGACGGCGACGAGCAGCACGACCTCGCCCCCGGCATCCTGCACGGCGTGCGCCGCCTCGAGGAGGGAGGTCCCGCGCGTGACGGTGTCCTCGGTCACCACGACCTTGTCGCCCGGATCGAGAGCGCCGGCGATGCGTCCCCCGCCACCGTGGTCCTTCGCCTCCTTGCGCACGCTGAAGGCCTTGAGCGGGCGCCCCCGCGTCGCCGCCACGCCGGCGGTGACGAAGGCCACAGGATCGGCCCCCATGGTGAGGCCCCCGATGGCAGTCGCCTCGGGGGGGATCACCGAGAGCACGGCGTCGGCCACGAGCACCATGGCCTCAGGCCGGCAGACGGTCTGCTTGGAGTCGATGAACCAGCTGCTCTTGCGCCCGGACTTGAGCGTGAAGTCGCCTGTCTTGACCGAGTGCGCCAGCAGGTGGTCGCGCAGCTCGCCGAAGGTGTCGCCCTCGCTCACGTGAAGCGCACGCCGGCCCCGCCGCCGACGACCGCGCCGATCACGCTCGCCGGCTGCCCGGCCCCTGCCAGGACGGCCAGCGCCCCGTCCACGGCACCGGCGTCGAGCACCAGTGCCATCCCGACCCCGCGGTTGAACACCCGGTCCATCTCGGCCCCGTCGACCGCACCGAGGCGCTCGATCTCGGCGAAGATGCGCGGCTCCTCCCACGCTGACCGCTCGAGCCGCGCCCCCAGGTCGTCGGGGAGGGCCCGGGGGAGGTTGCCCACGATCCCCCCGCCGGTGATGTGCGCGCAGGCGTGGAGCGCGTCGCCCAGCGCGGCGCGGGTGGCGAGGACGGCCGGCGTGTAGATCACCGACGGGCGCAGGAGCTCGTCGGCCACGCAGTGGGACGCGCCCTCCCAGGCCGGGTCCCCGAGGTCGAGCCCGGCCCGCTCGAGCAGCACGTGGCGCGCCAGCGTGTAGCCGTTGGAGCGCAGCCCGGGCGAAGCCAGGCCGACGATGGCGTCGCCCGCCCGCACACGCTCGGGCCCCAGCTGGGTGCTCTGCTCCACCACGCCGACCGCGAAGCCGGCCAGGTCGAGCTCGTCGGCCGCCATGACGCCGGCGTGCTCGGCCGTCTCGCCGCCGATCAGCGCGCAGCCCGCCTGCGCGCAGCCCTCGTGCACACCGGCCACCACGGTGGCCACCTGATCGGGGTCGACCTTGCCGGTCGCGATGTAGTCGAGCATGAACAGCGGCTCGGCGCCGACGCACACCAGGTCGTCGACGCACATGGCGACCAGGTCGATGCCGACGGTGTCGTAACGGCCGCTGGCCCGGGCCACCACCAGCTTGGTGCCCACCCCGTCGGTGGACGCCACCAGCACCGGCTTCGTGTAGCGGTCGGTGTCGAAGGGGAACTGGCCCCCGAACCCGCCGATCCCCGCCACCATGGAGCCCAGGCGCTCGACCGCGGCGTCACCGGCGGCGATGTCCACACCGGCGCCGGCGTAGGTGGCGCCGCCCTCACCCACGACGTTCAGACCCCGGGCAGCACGGCCTGGTGGACCAAGGGCGTCACCGGCTCGGTCCGGCCGAGGGTGACCGGCGTCGGCGCGGTGTGGGACACGGGCGTCGGGTAGTCGCCGGTGAAGCACGCGTCGCAGAACCCTCCGTCGGCCCCGATGGCTTCCTTCAGGTTCTCGATGCTGATAAAGGCCAGCGAGTCCGCGCCGAGAATCTCGGCCATCTCGGCGACGGAGTGGTCGGTCGCCAGCAGCTCCTCGTAGGAGGGTGTGTCGATCCCGTAGAAGCAGGGCCAGCGCCACGGCGGGGACGAGATGCGCAGGTGGACCTCCGCCGCCCCGGCCTCGCGCAGCATGCGGATGACCGAACGCTGCGTCGTGCCACGCACGATGGAATCGTCCACCACCACCAGCCGCTTGCCGGCGATGGCGTCGGTGAGCGGGTTGAGCTTGCGCCGCACCGCGTCGGCCCGCTCCTGCTGGCCCGGGGCGATGAAGGAGCGCCCGATATACCGGTTCTTGACCAGGCCCTGCCCGTAGGGGATGCCGCTCGCCCGTGCGAAGCCCTCTGCGGCGGGGACCCCGGACTCGGGCACCCCCATCACCATGTCGGCCTCGGCGGGCGCCTGCACCGCCAGCAGCTCGCCCATCCGGCAGCGGGTCTCGTGGACCTCCCTGCCGTAGAGCCGGCTGTCGGGCCGCGCGATGTAGGCGAACTCGAAGATGCACAGCCGCGGCGCGACCTCGCGCAGCCAGGGGACCTCGAGGCTCGTCGGCCCGTCGGCGTCGATCACCACCAGCTCGCCCGGCGCGATCTCGCGCACGAAGGTGGCGCCGATGACGCTGAGGGCCGGTGTCTCGGAGGCCAGCACCCATCCCTCGGGGGCCTCGGCGGGGCCGAGCCGGCCCAGGCACAGCGGACGGAACCCGTACGGGTCGCGCACGCCGAAGAGCCGCTCGGAGCTCATGAGGACGAGAGAGAACGCACCCTCCAGGATGGGGAGCACCAGCTGCAGCGCCGTGGAGAGGTCCTCGGTCTCGGGGAAGGACTGGGCCAGCAATTCGGCGACCACGTCGCTGTCGGTGGCGATCGACCCGGGCAGCATCCCGACCTTCTCGGCCAAGGCGCGGGTGTTGGTCAGGTTGCCGTTGTGCCCGAGAGCGAAGCCGGCCCGTCCGACGGGCCGGTAGACGGGCTGTGCCCCGGCCCAGTCGGAGGCGCCGTGCGTCGAGTAGCGGGTGTGGCCGATGGCCAGGTGGCCCGCCAATCCCGACAGCGTGCGCTCGTCGAACACGGTGGCGACGAGGCCCATGTCCTTGACGACGGTGACGGTGTCACCGTCGCTGACCGCCATGCCGGCCGATTCCTGGCCCCGGTGCTGCAGGGCGAAGAGCCCGTCGAACGTGAGGTTGGCCACCCTCTTCCCGGGCGCGTAGACACCGAAGACACCGCACGCTTCCTTCACGCGGTCTCCATTCTCGCACAGGCCCGTGGCGTCACGATTCGCCCAGGGCCCGGGCCAGGTTCCCCTCCTCGGCCTCCCGCAGGGCGTCGAGAGGGAGGTCGACCAGGCCCCCGAGGGTGAAGCGGTCGCCGCCGGCCCGGCCCAGGACGGCGGCGGGTATCCCGAGGGCGGCGGCCCGGGCACACAGGTCGTCGGGGTCGGCGGTGGCGAGGACGAAGCGGGAGGGCAGCTCGGTGAAGAGCTCGGCCCCGTCTGACGCCTCGAGCGCGCATCCCGTGGCGGCAGCAGCCGCCATCTCGGCCAGCGCCACCGCCAGGCCGCCCCCCGACACGTCGTGCACGGCGCGCACCAGAGCGGCGCCGCCCGCCCCACCCACCTGCTCGGCGACGAGCCCGGCGACGAAGGCGCACACCGCCGCGTGCGCCGCGAAGTCCACGGCCGGCACCCGGCCGGCACGGTGGGCGCGTCGCTCGGTGGCCCAGCGCGTGCCCTCGAGGGGGAAGGTCCCGTCGGGCGCCGACCGCCGGCCGAGCACCACGACGGCGTCACCGGCCGACCAGGCGCGCCCGGGTGGCCGCGCCACGACGGCGTCGACGAGTCCGAGCACCCCGAGCACCGGCGTGGGGTCGATGTCCGACCCGCCGCTCTCGTTGTAGAAGCTCACGTTCCCGCCGACTACCGGGAGGGACAGGGAGCGGCACGACTCGGCCATCCCGTCGATGCACTCGGAGAGCTGCCACATGACTTCGGGGTGCTCGGGGTTGCCGAAGTTGAGGCAATTCACGACGGCCACCGGCGTCGCGCCGACGCAGGCCAGGTTGGCGACGCCCTCGGCGAGGACGAGCGCCGTGCCCGCCCGCGGGTCGAGCGCGCACGCCCGCGGGTTGGAGTCGGTCGTCACGGCGACACCCCGGGACGAGCGCGGCAGCCCGGGGCCCGCCAGTCGCAGCAGGGCGGCATCGCCGCCGGGGCCCTCCACCGTGTTCAAGAAGAGCTGGTGGTCGTACTGGCGGTAGACCCAGCGCGGGGAGCGCAGCAGCGCCAGAAGGTCGCCGCCGCAGTCGGTGGGCGGCTTGGGCGGCTCGGCATCCCGGCGTGCCGGCGCGTGCCGCGGGCGGTCGTAGAGCGGCGCGTCGTCGGAAAGGGACGCCGCCGGCACGTCGGCCAGCACAGGGCCGTCCATGCCGTCGCGGATGCGCAGGCGCCCGCCCCCGTCGGGGTCGGGCGCGGTGACCGTGCCGATGACGGTGGCCCGCACCTCCCACTTGGCGCAGATGGCCGCCACCGCCGGCCACGACGCCGGGGCGACGATGGCCAGCATGCGCTCCTGGCTCTCGCTCGTCATCACCTCCCACGGCTCCATGCCCTCCTCGCGCCGGGGCACCGCGGACACGTCGACGTCCATGCCGACGCCGCCGCGTCCGGCCGTCTCGCTCGTGGCACAGGCCAGGCCCGCACCGCCGAGGTCCTGGATCCCGACCACGAGCTTGGTGTCGAGCAGCTCGAGGCACGCCTCGATGAGCCGCTTCTCCTCGAAGGGGTCGCCCACCTGCACGCTCGGCCGCTTGGTGTCGTCCGCGGCGCCCTCTTCGTCGCCGCTGAACCCGGCCGAGGCGAGGACGCTCACCCCGCCGATGCCGTCGCGTCCCGTGCTCGAGCCGAGCAGCACGGCCAGGTTGCCCGGACCCGACGCGATGCCCAGCACGAGCCGCTCGGTCGGGAGCGCGCCCATGCAGAGCACGTTGACGAGAGGGTTCTGGGCGTAGCAGGGGTCGAAGGTCAGCTCGCCGCCGACGGTCGGCACCCCGACGGAGTTGCCGTAGCCCGAGATCCCACCCACCACCCCCTCGACCAGCCAGCGCTGGCGGGCGTCGTCGGGCGGGCCGAAGAAGAGCGGGTCCATCACCGCCAGCGGCCGCGCCCCCATGGTGAAGATGTCGCGCAGAATGCCGCCCACGCCGGTGGCGGCACCCTGGTAGGGCTCAATGGCAGAGGGGTGGTTGTGGCTCTCGATCCGGATGGCCACAGCGATGCCGTCGCCGGCGTCGATCACCCCGGCGTTCTCACCCGGCCCGACCAGCACCCGGGGGCCCTCGGTGGGCAGGCGCCGCAGGTGCAGCCGGGACGACTTGTACGAGCAGTGCTCGCTCCACATCACCGCGTAGAGGGCGAGCTCCAGGTGGTTGGGCGGGCGGCCGAGGATCTTGCCGACGGCGTCGAACTCGTCATCGGTCAGTCCGAGCGCACGGTGCAGGGACTCCTCGACCGGCGGCTGGTCGGGCGGCAGCGCCTCGGCCGGGGGGGTCATGGTGACCTCCAGGTTAGAGGCCGCGCCAGGCGCGCCCAACCCCCTGGCCAACCGGTGTGCGGCACGAGAATCCGCCGCTCGGACTCGCTACGCTCTCGTCCATCGCGGGGAACGGGAGGGGGCTCATCATGGGCGGTTCCGGCGCAGGGCACGCAGCGTCGAGGGGGGACATCGTGATCGACCCCGGCGCGCCGTACGGGTACTCCCGCTCGGCCGAGCTCCAGGGGCAGTTCGAGCAGGCGGCGGCCAACCTGCTGGCGGCCGACGGGTGGAGCGGGGGCGGGTCCAAGGAGCTCGTCGCCGACCTTGCCCTCGAGGGCGGCGGCGTCAAGGGCATCGGCATCGTGGGGGCCGTCTCCGCGCTGGCCGAGGCCGGCTACCGCTTCCAGCGGGTGGCCGGGACGAGCGCCGGCGCCATCGCGGCGTCGCTCATCGCGGCGATCTCAAAGAAGGGCGACCCCATGACGACCCTCCAGGGGTACCTCGACGACCTGACCTTCACCGAGTTCATGCCCAAGGGCAAGCTGCACACGTTCCTCGACCACCACTTCGGCAACGCCGGCGAGGTCCTGTCCTCCGCCGAGGTCCTCACCCACAAGATGGGCGTCTACGACGGCGCCTACCTCTTCACCTGGCTCGAGCCGATCATGCACGACCTCGGTGTGCACACCTTCGCGGATCTCGGGATCACCCAGGAGGAGGACCCCGGCATGAGCCTCCCCCCGAGCCGCCGCTACCGGCTCGTCGTGCACACGTCGGACGTCACCCGCGGCCAGCTGGTCCGCCTGCCCTGGGACTACGGCTACTACGGGCAGGACCGGGACACCCAGGACGTCGTCGGGGCCGTGCGCGCGTCCATGTCGATCCCGTTCTTCTTCGAGCCGGTCACCTTCACGGCGCTGCCGGCCGAGGTCGACGTGCCTCGCCCCGGCGGGGGCGCCATCCGCACCCGCTACGAGGGGGGCACGGTGACATGGGTGGACGGTGGCATGCTGCGGAACTTCCCGATCAACGCCTTTGAGCGGGAGGATGGCGGGGAGCCCCGCTGGCCCACCATCGGGGTCAAGCTGTCCTCCCTCCAGACCGAGGTCCCGTCCACCCAGGCGGCGAAGAGTGCCTACGGCGAGGCACGGGGCTGCCTGCACACGATGATGAGCGAGTGGGATGGCTACAGCGTCGACGCCGCCACGGCCGGTCGCACCATCTTCGTGGACAACGCCGGGATCTCGACCACCGACTTCGACCTTACGACCGACCAACGCCACCAGCTCTTCGTGAACGGCGTCGCGGCGGCCACCTCCTTCATCATCGAGATGGGCGCCCGGGGCGGGGTCCCGCGCACCGAGAGCGAGGCGCGCCAGGTGGTGCGCGAGTGGGCGGCGGCGGGCTGAGCGCTCAGCCGGGACGGTCGGCACGGACCACCACGAGGTCCCGCTCCGCCCACACGCCGGCCGCGTCGAACCCGGCGTCGGCCAGCCAGCCGAGCTGCTCGGCCAGCGTCGACGGCCGGTCGTAGGCGGCGCTCAGCGGCGTCACCGCGTCGGCCGGGTCGACCGGGATCACCACGTCGCCCAGCACGAAGCGGCCCCCGGGGCGCAGCAGGCCCCGCACCCGGGCGAACAGCGCGGCCTTGTCGTGGCCCTCGAGATGGTGCACGGCGAGGGCCGAGACGACCAGGTCGAAGGGCCCGGGGGGCAGCGGGTCGATCAGCTGGGCCACCACCAGCTCGACCGCCGGCCCAGGCAGCCGGGCGCGGGCCGCGTCGAGCATCGCCTCGTTCTTGTCGATCCCGACCGCCGCCGCTCCGCCGTGCCGCTCGAGCACGGCGGCCAGGGTCTCCCCGGTGCCGGTCCCGAGATCGAGCACCCTCGTCACGGTCATCCCCTCGCTGGCCTCGGCCACCGCCTCCTGCAGGCGCCCGTAGGCCGGCACCTCGGCCCGCATCACGTCGAGGTAGGTGGCGGGGTCGAAACCGGACTGGCTCATGACGACAGCAGGGCCTCTCGCCGGGTCCAGGCCCAGTGCAGGACGAAGACGGACAGGCCCAGGGTCACGAGGTTAATGGCGAGCTCCACCAGGCCGTTGGCGCCCTTGCCCCAGACCCCGTGCTCCAGGTCGTAGAGCACGTCCATCCCGAAGAGGTAGAGCCCCGCCCCACCGCCCACGAGAAGCCAGAACAGGGCCGCCCGCCGCGCCGTCACGAGGCAGTACGAGGCGGCGACCAGGCACAGCGCCAGCCAGCCGTCGGCCAGGGGGAAGGCGTCCTCGAACTGGGTGTACGCCGCGCCCGTCTCCGACGCCACGAGGGAGCGGTGGACCAGCCAGGCGACCCAGTAGGCGGCGATGAGCGCCGCGGCGCCGAGCAGCACGCCGGCCATCGTCCGGCGCTCCCTGGCATCGACGGTTGCGCCCGGTGGTGCGGCCACCAGGGCAGGGTAACCCCCGTCCGGCCGGAAATGGCCCATGCAGTCCGGCCCAATGGTGATGACCGGAACACCCCGATTGTGCGGTTGCACTGCGCACAAAATGGGGAATCGATGCACGCTGCTTCATCCGAAATGGGATGGGAAGAAACATCGTGAATTGATGCATATGGTTGTTCGCAGCGCGTCACAATGGGAGCATGGCAACCAAGGCAAGAACTCCGGCTCCTCGCAAGCCCATGAGCACCGGCCACAAGGCCGCCCTCGCTCGTGGACGCGCCGAGAGTGCATCCGTCCGCCACTATCTCGAGGCGCTCGAGACGTCCAAGCCCAAACGGGGCCGCAAGCGCACCCCGGCCTCCATCGACCGCCGGCTGGCGGCGATCGAGTCCCAGCTCGCCACGGCCGACGCGCTCACCCGGCTCCACCTGCTCCAGGAGCAGAAGGACCTTCTCGACGAGCGCTCCCGGGGCAACCAGGTGAAGGACCTGAGCGCGCTCGAGAAGCAGTTCATCAAAGTGGCCAAGGCCTACGGCGAGCGCAAGGGCATCACCTACAGCACCTGGCGGGCGGCGGGCGTGAGCGCCGCCGTCCTCCAGAAGGCCGAGATCTCACGCGCCCGGACCTGACCGGGTCACCCGCCGGGCGCCGGCCCTTTTGGCATCCGGGTCGGCTTGGCGGCCTCTGAGTTCTGGCCCCCCGGAGCAGCCGGCGCGAGGTACTGCTCGATGGCCTGGGCCAGGCCACCCGCGATCACGGCCTGGCCCGACGGGCTGGCGGCCAGGCTGCCCTCGTAGGGGTCGGTGATGAACAGCGGCTCGATGAGCGCGCCCGGCATCTCGCTCGGCGTCGTGAACCACCCGGGATCGGACGGGCCGAGCAGCAGCAGGTGGCCGTAGTCGGCTGCCGCCGTGCTGAGCGCCGGGCCGCCGAGCTGGCTGTCGTCGACGACGCCGAGATTGGGGATCCCCCAGCCCTGGGCGTTCATGGCGGCGAGGACGTCGTTCTGGACCAGGGTCGCCAGGCGGAGGTTCTGCGCCGAGAAGGGCCGGGCGGTGTCGAAGCCCGTCACGGCGCCGGCGTCGTACGAGGAGCCGCCGGCATCGAAGTAGATGCCCACGAGGACGTCCGCCTTGGCCATGTCGGCGCAGACGTCCCGGGCCGCTACGTCGTCGTGGACGCCCTGGACCGTGAAGAGATTGCCCGAGACGTCGCCGGGCAGGGGGCGGATCACCGTCTCCGCCCCGGTGCGCGACACCACCACCGTGAACCCCTTGGCCCGGAGGAGGTTCATGGCGTCGAGCTCGACCGGGAGCGTCTCGTCGGCCTCCTCAATGGTCTGGCCCGACTGGGTCTCCCCCACGCCACCCGGATCGATGCCGCCGTGGCCGGCGTCGAGGAAGACGGTCAGGTGGCGGTCGCCCGACTTCGGCGGGTACTCCACGCACGCCCCGGGCTCGAAGTACTTCGCGTCGATGGCGCGTCCGGTGGCCAACGGGCGGGCGGGCGAAGCCCGGAGCGTGGCGCCCGACGCGCACGACGGCGCCGCGACGACGGCGACGGCGACGGCCGCGACGACGAGCGCGAGCGCGTGCCGGCGGCGAATCCACAGCGAGCCCACAGCCCGTCCCTGGGCGCGCGTCACGGTCCGCTTGTGCATACAGGTGCAACCATACGGAGCACGGCTGAAGATTTGATGACGCGTGCGCCCGGGTGGCGCGCGCGTGCCTACGCGGCCGCGCTGGTGGCGGCGGCCGAGACGAGCGAGCGCAGCAGCACCAACCCGTCCTCGGAGCCGAGCAGCGTGGAGCTGGCGCGTTCGGGGTGGGGCATGAGGCCGACCACGTTGCCCGCCTCGTTGGCGATGCCGGCGATGGCGTCGATCGACCCGTTGGGGTTCTCGCCGTCGGCGTAGCGCAGCACGATCCGGTCCTCGGCCTGCAGGCGGTGCAGCGTGTCGGCATCGCAGGTGTAATTCCCCGAGAAGTGGTTGATGGGCATGACGAGCTCGTCGCCCACCGCCGCCCCGCACGTGAGCACCGACGAGGTCGAGGTGACCACCAGGCGGACCGGCTGGCACAAGAAGCGCAGCCGCCCGTTCTTCTGCAGCGCGCCCGGCAGCAGGCCCGCCTCGGTCAGCACCTGGAAGCCGTTGCAGATGCCGACGACGGGCCCGCCGGAGCGGGCGAAGTCGTTGACCGCCTCCATCACGGGCGAGAAGCGGGCCAGGGCGCCCGGGCGCAGGTAGTCGCCGTGGGCGAAGCCGCCGGGCAGGACGACGGCGTCGACCCCCCGGAGGTGCGCGTCACCGTGCCAGAGGAGCACGCCTTCGGCGCCGACGGCCTCGACGGCCTGGACGACGTCGTGCTCGCAATTGCTCCCGGGGAAGACGACGACGCCGATACGCGGGGCCACTCAGATCGCCTCGAGCTCGAGCCGGCTCTGCTCTATGACCGGGTTGGCCAGCAACCGGTCGGCCAGCTCGGTCGCCGTGGTGCGCGCCGCACCCTCGTCGGGGGCGTCGACCTCGAAGCTGAAGGACCGGCCGGCCCGCACATGGGCCACCCCGTCGAAGCCGAGCGCGGGCAGCGCCCGCTCAATGGTCGCCCCTTCGGGGTCCGCGATGCCGGGCCGCAACTGCACCTCCACGCGCGCCCGGAACCTCATGTGGTGGCACCGTACCAGTCACCCAGCGAGCGCCCGGTGACACGCTCGTACGCCGCGATGTAGCGCTCCGACATGGCCGTCGTCACCTCCGGCGGCAACGGCGGCGGGGGCGGCGTGCGGTCCCAGGGCTGCTCGGCCAGCCAGTCGCGCAGGGGCTGCTTGTCGAAGGCGGGCGGTGTCGTCCCCGGCACGACCGCATCCGCCGGCCACAGCCGCGACGAGTCCGGCGTGCACACCTCGTCGCACAGGCAGAGCACGCCGTCCACGTAGCCGAGCTCGAACTTGGTGTCGGCCAGGATGAAGCCGGCCGCGGCGGCCCGGGCCGCGGCACGGCGGTACAGCTCGAGACAGACGGCCTGCGCCGCCAGGGCCGACTCGGCGCCCACCAGGTCGACGGCCTCCGCCATGCCGATGTTGAGGTCGTGCCCCTCGGCCGCCTTGGTGGAGGGGGTGAAGATCGGCTTCTCCAGCTTGCTGGCCAGCAGCAGCCCCTCGGGCATCTCCATACCGTGCACCCGGCCCGAGCGCTCGTACTCCTCCCAAGCCTGGCCGGCGAGGTACCCCCGCACGATGCACTCGAGAGGGAGCATCTCGGCCCGGCGGACCAGGACGGCCCGGCCGGCCCACTCGGGCGGCAGCGCCACGCCCCCGAGCGCGGCGGAGATCTCGACCGGGTCGGCGGCGAGCAGCGTGCCCGGTACGACGTCGGCCATCTCGTCGAACCAGAAGCAGGTCATGGCGGTGAGCACCCGGCCCTTGTCGGGGATCGGCTCGGCCATGATGACGTCGAACGCGCTCACCCGGTCCGAGGCGACCATGACGAGGCGGTCCTCTCCGGCGTCGTAGAGCTCGCGCACCTTGCCCGAGAGGACCCGCGGCAGGTCCATCGTCACTGAGCGACCCTCACCCTCGCCCTCACCCTCGCCCTCGCCCTCACAGCGCCGCCAGCGCGTCGGCGAAGCGGTCCACGTGGCGCAGGGTACGGGACAGGTCGAAGGCGCCGTCGAGCTGCTCGGCGCTGAGCGTCACGTCCGGGTCGGCCTCGAGCACGGCGCGCAGCGGGCGCCGCTCGGACCAGGCCGCTCGCGCGTCGCGCTGCACGATCCGGTAGGCCTCGTCACGCGTCAGGCCGGCGGAGACGAGCGCCAGGAGGACGGACTGGGAGAAGACGAGCCCGAGCGTGCCCTCGGTCAGGTTCTCGAGCGCCCGCTCGGGGTGGATGACCAGCCCCGAGGCCAGCCCGGTGGCCTTGCGCAGCACGTAGGCGGCCAGCATGGACGCGTCGGGCAGCGCCACCCGCTCCACCGAGCTGTGCGAGATGTCGCGCTCGTGCCACAGCGCCACGTCTTCGAGGCCCGCGCCGAGATACCCGCGCAGCAGCCGCGCCAGGCCGCAGAGCCGCTCCGAGAGGATCGGGTTGCGCTTGTGCGGCATGGCCGAGCTCCCCTTCTGCCCGGCGCCGAACGGCTCCTCCGCCTCGCCGAGCTCACTGCGGGCCAGGTGGCGGATCTCGGTGCACATGAGCTCGACCGTGGCGCCGACGGACGCGCAGGCGTAGAAGAACTCGGCGTGGCGGTCACGGGCGATCACCTGGGTCGCCGGCACCGGCGTCAGGCCGAGCGCGGCACAGACGCGGGCCTCGACCTCGGGGTCGATGTTGGAGTAGGTACCGACCGCGCCCGACAGCTTGCCGACGGCGACGGCCTCGCGGGCGGCCCGCATGCGACGCCGGTCGCGGTCCGCCTGCAGGGCCCACAGCGCGAACTTGGCCCCGAAGGTGGTCGGCTCGGCGTGCATGCCGTGCGTGCGCCCCGTCACGGGCACGTGCAGCAACTCGAGCGCCCGCGCCTTGAGCGCCGCCACGAAGGCGTCGAGGTCGGCCAGCAGGAGGTCGGCCGCCCGCGTGAGGGTGGCGCACAGTGCGGTGTCCACGACGTCGGACGAGGTCAGCCCGTAGTGGATGTGCGAACCCGCCGGCGCGCCGATGCGCTCCTGCACGACGTCGACGAAGGCGGCCACGTCGTGGTCCGTCACCTTCTCGCGCTCGAGGACGTCGGCGACGAAGACGTCGTCGACCACCGGCGCCTTGGCCCGGCAGGTGGCCGCCTCGTCCTGCGGCACGACCCCCACGGCGGCCTGGGCCTCGGTGGCCAGGAGCTCCACCTCGAGCCAGAGGGAGAAGCGGGCGGCGTCGCTGAACAGCGCGGCCATGTCGGGCGGCGAGTAGCGCGGGATCATCCCGCACCCTCCCCGGCCACCGCCGGCGCGGCGCCGGCCGCCCGGGCTGCGATGTCGTGGCGCATCTGCACGCCCTCCCAGTCAATCGGCTCGGCGGCGGCGTAGGCGCGGTCGCGCGCCTCGGCGAGCGTCGGGGCGGTGGCCGTGACGCCCAGCACGCGCCCACCGGCCGTGTAGAACGGCCCGTTGGGGGTGTGGCGCCGGGTGCCGGCGTGGAACACGGTGGCGCCGTCGACGGCGGCGACCGACTGGCCGGACGGGGTCAGCCCCTCAATGGGGTCCCCGGTGCGCGGGTGCTCGGGGTAGCCCTGCGAGGCCATGACGACGCACACGGCGGCATCGCCCGAGAAGGCGGGCGGGGCCGCGTCCTCCAGCGCCCCGTTCGCCACGGCGAGGAACAGCTCGGCCGGGTCCGACGCCAAGAGGGGGAGCACCACCTGGGCCTCGGGGTCGCCGAAGCGCACGTTGTACTCAATGACCTTGACGCCCACAGGGGTCAACATGAGCCCGGCGTAGAGCACGCCCCGGTAGTCGATGCCGCGGCGGCGCAGCTCCTCGACGAGAGGCAGGACGGCGGTGTCCATCAGGCGGCCCACCGTGCCGGCGTCGAGGTCGGGCATCGGCGCGTAGGCGCCCATGCCCCCGGTGTTGGGCCCCGCATCGCCGTCGCCGATCCGCTTGAAGTCCTGGGCCGGGACGAGGGGTACGGCGCGGGTCCCGTCGCACAGGACGAGCAGCGAGCACTCCTCGCCGTCGAGCCCCTCTTCAATCACGATGTGGCGCCCCGCGTCGCCGAAGGACGCCCCCGACAGCTTGGCGCTGACGTCGGCGCGGGCCTCGTCGAGGGTCCTGGCCACCAGGACGCCCTTGCCGGCCGCCAGGCCGTCCGTCTTGATCACCCAGGGCCCGGGCAGGGTCTCGAGGTAGTCCAACGCGGCGCCGGTCTCGAGCGCGTCGAAGGTCGAGAAGCGCGCCGTCGGGACGCCGGCTGCGCTGAGGACCTCCTTCATGAAGGCCTTGGACCCCTCGAGCAGCGCTCCGTCGGCGCCCGGGCCCATGACGGCCCTCCCCGCGGACCGCAGGCTGTCGGCCAGGCCGTCGACGAGGGGCGCCTCGGGGCCGACCACGTACAGGTCGGCCTCTACCTCCTCCACCGGCGCGTCGGTCACGGTGATGGGCGCCGCCATGCCGGGGTTGCCCGGCGTGACGACGACGTCCGCCGTGCGGGCCAGGGTGTGGGCGAGCGCGTGCTCGCGGCCCCCACTGCCGACGACGCAGACCCTCACGCGGTGGCGAAGGAGACGGTCTGCTCGCGGCCCGGCCCGACCCCGACGAGGCGGACGGGGACGCCGATCTGCTCGGACAGGAAGGCGACATAGTCGCGGGCCGCCGCGGGCATGTCGTCCGGTGCGGTCGCCGCACTGAGGTCGGTGAGCCACCCGGGCAGCTCCTCGTAGACCGGCACCGCCTTGTGGAACGTCGACTGGTGGTAGGGCAGGTGCGTATAGCGGATGCCGTCAGCCTCGTAGGCGACGCACACCTTGACGGTCTCGAAGGTGTCGAGGACGTCGAGCTTCGTGAGCGCCACCTCGGTCATTGAGTTGAGGCGCACGGCTTGGCGCAGCATGACGGCGTCGAACCAGCCGCAGCGCCGCTTGCGCCCGGTGTTGGTGCCGAACTCGTGGCCTCGTTCGACGAGGAGCTCGCCGACGTCGTTCTCCTGCTCGGTCGGGAACGGCCCGGCGCCGACGCGGGTCACGTACGCCTTGGCGATGCCGATCACCTGCTCAATGTCACGCGGGCCGAGCCCCGAGCCGGTGCATGCGCCACCGGCGACGGGGTTGGAGGAGGTGACGAAGGGATAGGTCCCGTGGTCGAGGTCGAGGAAGGTGGCCTGGGCCCCCTCGAGCAGCACCTGGTGGTCCGCGTCCAGGGCGTCGTGGATCATGCCGACGGTGTCGCCCACCATCGGCTCTATGCGGGGGGCGTACTCGCCGAGATAGTGGTCGGCGATGTCATCGGCCGACAGGGGCAGGCGGTTGTAGACCTTGGCCAGGACGGCGTTCTTCTCCTTGAGGGCCACGTCGAGCTTCTGGCGGAAGATCTTGGGGTCGAAGAGGTCCTGGACCCGGATGCCGACGCGGGTGGCCTTGTCGGCGTAGGCCGGCCCGATGCCGCGCTTGGTCGTCCCCAGCGCGTTCTTGCCGAGGAAGCGCTCGGTCACCCGGTCGAGCTCCTGGTGGTACGGCATGATCAGGTGGGCGTTGCCGCTGACGACCAGGCGACTCGTGTCGATGCCTTTGGCGGCCAGGCTGTCGAGCTCGTCGAGGAGCACGGCCGGGTCGACGACGACGCCGTTGCCGATGATCGGTGTGATGTGGTCGTAGAGGATCCCGCTCGGCACCAGCTGGAGCGCGAACGCCTCGCCGTTGACGACGATGCGGTGACCGGCGTTGTGGCCACCCTGGTAGCGCACGACCATGTGCATCTCGCGGGCGAGGAGGTCGGTGAGCTTGCCCTTCCCCTCGTCGCCCCACTGGGTCCCCACCACCACGGTTGCGGGCACGCGTCTCTCCGTTCGCCAAGTCGCTTCGGATTACGCACCAGTGTACCCCTCCCCGAAATGGGGCCCGAAAATCCGGCGCTCCTGCGCCACGCCGAGGCCCCCGGGCAGCGACGGCGGACCTCGCCGTAGGGTACGGAGCGGAGGTGCAGGCCGGTGCTGACGACGACGGGGACGAGGCGGTGACCGTTCCGCCGGATCCGCCGGGCCCGCCCCCGCGAGGCACCGTCGCTCCACGGCGAGGGTCACGGGCATGCGCACCGGCACCGAGGGGCTCCGGTCCTTCGTCTTCGCCGCGTCCATGGTCTTCGGCCGCGCTAGGGCGGCGACCTGCGTCGCCGACGTGGCGCGGCTGACCCCGGCCGACCGCGTGGTCGACATCGGCTGCGGACCCGGGACCGCGGTCCGGGTGGCGTCCCGGCGCTGCCAGTGGGCGACGGGCGTCGACCCGGACCCGACCATGCTCCGCTTCGGGCGATGGCTCGCCTCCCTCCGGCGCCGCCGGAACCTGAGCCTAGTGGGCATGGAGGGATCGGCCGAGGCCCTCCCGCTCCCGGACGCCGGCGCGACCGTCGTCTGGTCGCTCAGCGCCGTGCACCACTGGTCCGACCGGGCCGCCGGCCTCGCCGAGGCCATGCGGGTGCTCACGTCCGGCGGCCGGGTCTTCCTGGTGGAGCGGCTGTCCCCGCCGGACGCCCGCGGCCACCAGAGGTACGGCATGACCGAGGCGCAGCTCGATGCTCTGGAGCAGGACGCGACGCGCGCCGGCTTCGTGGCCGTGCGCCGCGAGATGCACCGGGCGGGCCGCGACACCCTGGCCGTGGTGCGGGGGTCGAAGAGGCACGGACGTGACCGCGCCCGGCACCGGGTGTTCGGGCCGGCCGCCGACGGTGGCGGGGCAGCTTCTCCAGAACTGTAAACGAGTCTGCTTATAGTTCTGAGAACGGTCCCCGGGCGGAGGAGCCGGGGCGCTCTCGTCCGGCGGATCAGGCGGCTAGCGCAGAACGATCTTGTCGTCGTCCACATCGACGGTGACCGTCGCGCCCTCGAGGTACTTGCCCTCGAGCAGCGCCAGCGCCAGCGGGTCTTCGATCTGGCGCTGCAGCACCCGGCGCAGCGGGCGGGCCCCGTAGTCGGGGTCGTACCCGGCGTGGGTCAGCCACTGCTCGGCCTCGGGCAGGACGACGAGCGACAGCCGCCGCTCGGCCAGCCGCGAACGCAGACGATCGATCTGGATCCCGACGATGATCGCCAGGTCCTCCTCCCGCAGCGGCCGGAAGCGGACGATCTCGTCGATCCGGTTGATGAACTCCGGCTTGAAGTAGTCCGCCGGCTCGCCCTTGAGGTTCGACGTCATGATCAGCACGGTGTTGGTGAAATCGACCGTGCGACCCTGCCCGTCGGTCAGGCGCCCGTCCTCGAGCACCTGCAGGAGAATGTTGAAGACGTCGGGGTGCGCCTTCTCGAGCTCGTCGAGCAGCACGACGGAGTAGGGCCGCCGGCGCACCGCCTCGGTGAGCTGCCCGCCTTCGTCGTAGCCGACGTACCCGGGCGGCGCGCCCACCAGCCGTGACACGGCGTGCTTCTCCATGTACTCGCTCATGTCGATGCGGATCATGGCCCGCTCGTCGTCGAAGAGGAACTCGGCCAGCGCCCGAGCCAGCTCGGTCTTCCCGACACCCGTCGGCCCGAGGAAGAGGAACGACCCGATGGGCCGGTTGGGGTCGCTCAACCCCGCCCGGCTGCGCCGGATCGCGTTGGAGACGGCGGAGACCGCCTCGTCCTGCCCCACCACGCGCTCATGGAGGGTGGACTCCAACCGCACCAGCTTCTGGACCTCGCCCTCCAACAGGCGCGAGACGGGGACGCCGGTCCAGCGGCTCACCACCTCGGCGATGTCCTCGGCGTCGACCTCCTCCTTCAAGAAGCGCGTGCCGGACTGCAGCTTGGCCAGGTCCTCGTTGGCCTCGGCGATGCGCCGATCGAGCTCGGGCAGCTCGCCGTAGCGGATGGCCGAGGCGCCGGCCAGGTCGCCGTCACGCTCCAGCCGTACCGCCTCCTCCTCCTTGGAGCGTCCTCTCCTGCTGCAGCTGGCTGATGGTGTCGAGGCAGCTCTTCTCCTGCTGCCAGTGCGCCGCCATGGAGTCGCGCTGCTCGCCCAGCTCGGCCAGCTCGCGCTCCAGGCGCTCGAGGCGCTCCGCCGACGCCTCGTCGCTCTCCTTCTCCAGCGCCAGCTTCTCGATCTCGAGCTGGCGGATGCGCCGCGAAATCTGGTCGAGCTCGGTCGGCATGGAGTCGATCTCTATGCGCAGCTTCGACGCCGCCTCGTCAATGAGGTCGATCGCCTTGTCGGGCAGGAAGCGCCCGGTGACGTAGCGGTCCGACAGCACCGCTGCCGCCACCAGCGCGGCGTCCTGGATGCGCACCTTGTGGTGCGCCATGTACCGCTCGGACAGCCCGCGCAGAATGGCGATCGTGTCCTCCACCGAGGGCTCGCCCACGAAGACGGGTTGGAAGCGCCGCTCCAGCGCGGCGTCCTTCTCAATGGAGGTGCGGTACTCGTCGAGCGTGGTGGCGCCGATCAGGCGGAGCTCGCCCCGGGCCAGCATGGGCTTGATCATCTGCCCGGCGTCCATCGCCCCTTCGGCCGCGCCGGCGCCCACGATGGTGTGCAGCTCGTCGATGAACGTGACGATCTCGCCCTCGGCGTCGGTGATCTCCTTGAGGACCGCCTTCAGCCGCTCCTCGAACTCGCCGCGGTACTTGGCTCCGGCCACCATGGAGCCGAGGTCGAGCGCGATGACGCGCTTGCCCTTCAATCCCTCGGGCACGTCGCCCTCGATGATCCGGTTGGCCAGCCCCTCGACGATCGCCGTCTTGCCGACGCCGGGCTCGCCGATCAGCACCGGGTTGTTCTTGGTGCGGCGCGACAGCACCTGGATCACCCGGCGGATCTCCTCGTCGCGCCCGATGACCGGGTCGAGCTTGCCCTCGCGGGCCGCCTCGGTGAGGTCGCGCCCGTACTTGGCCAGGGCCTGGTAGGTCTGCTCGGGGTCCGGCGTCGTGACACGGTGGTTCCCCCGCACGGCGCGCAGGGCAGTGAGGAGCGCGTCCTTGGTGACGCCGATCTGGTCCGCCAGGGCGATGACGAGATGCTCGACCGAGACGTAGTCGTCGCCCATGTCGCGCCGGTTCTGGTCCGCCGCCTCGAGCACGGCTCGCGCATCGCGCGAGAGCCCGGGCTCGGAGCCGCCCTCGGCGCGGGGCAGGCGCGAGAGCTGCTCGTGCACCTTGCCGGCGAGGGTGTCGGGGTCGACCCCGACCTGGGTCAGCAGCGGTCGCGTCGTCGTTTCCTGCTGCTGCAGCAGGGCGTCGAGCAGGTGGGCCGGCGTCAGCTCCGGGTGGTTGGAGGACGCGGCGTGCCCCGTCGCCGCGCTGAAGGCGGCCTTCGTGTTGTTCGTCCAGCGTTCAGGGTCTATCGGCATGCGCCCGCACCTCTCGTCTCGTCGTTCGCCGTGGTGCCTTCCTTCGTGTTCGTGTGTGCCTTCGTGTTCATGCGCCCGTTCATGTCCCCGTGCCGGTCCGCCGGCGGTACGGCACCGGCGCCTGGCGCACCGGCACCAGGTCGCGCCGGTACTGGCGGTGCGTGGCGGCCACGGCCTCGAGCGCCTGGGCCCGCACCTCGACCAGCTCGGCGCGCAGCCGGGACAGCTCCGACTCCAGCTGGAGCACCCGGCGCACCCCCTCGAGGTTGAGCCCGGTCGACGTCAGCTCCTGAATGTGGCGCAGCCGCTCGAGGTCGCGCTCGGAGAAGCGGCGGCTCCCGCCGCTCGTGCGCGACGGGTCGAGCAGCCCCTTGCGCTCGTAGATGCGCAGCGTCTGCGGGTGCATCCCCGTCAGCTCGGCCGCCACCGAGATCACGTAGACCGCCTGGTTGGCGTCGCGGTCCGCTCGGCGCTCCGCTATCCGGTCCTCCATACGCTCACCTCGGAGCTCCGCCATCACGTCACCCCTCCACCGCGATGCGCGGCGCCGGCTCGGTGACCGCGGCCAGCGACTCCACTGCCGCCTTCTGCTCGTCGGTCAGCTCCGTCGGCACCACGACCTCGAGCTTGACCAACAGGTCGCCCGGCTTCTTGCCGTTGCGACCCGATCCGGCCGGGACGCCGCGGCCGCGCACGCGCAGCACCTTGGCGGACTGTGTGCCCGGCGGCACCTTCAGTGACACCTTGCCGTCGAGCGTCGGCACCGTGATGGTGGTGCCCAGCACCGCCTCGGGGTAGGTGACCGGCACCGTGATGGTCAGGTTGCGCCCGCTCCGCCCGAACACCGGGTGGCGCGCCACGTGCACGACGACATAGAGATCGCCGGGGGGCGCCATGCCCTGCCCGGGCGCGCCCCGTCCCTTGACCCTGATGCGCTGGCCGCTCTCGACCCCGGGCGGGATGCGCACCTTGACCGAGCGAACCTTCTGCTCGGTGCCGGTGCCACGGCACACCGGGCACGGCGTGTCGAACAGCGTCCCCCGGCCGACACAATCCGGGCAGACCGTGCTGAGCGAGAACAGGCCCTGGTTGTCGTTGAGGCTCCCCGTTCCCCCGCAGCGCGGGCAGGTGTGCGTCGACGTCCCCGGCGCGGCACCAGAACCGCGGCAATTCGAGCAGCGCACCTCCTGGGGCACGTTGACCGAGGTGGTGACGCCGTGCACCGCGTCCTGGAACGACAGGTGCAGCTGCGCCTCCATGTCGGCGCCCCGCTGCGGCCCGCGCTGGGTCCGCGTCCGCCCTCCGGCGCCGCCCCCGAACAGCCCTCCGAAGAGGTCACTCAGGTCACCCATGTCCTCCATGCGGAACGTCCCGCCGCCGGGCTGGCTGAAGCCGCCCACCGGGCCGTGCCGGCGGACCTCGTCGTACTCCTTGCGCTTCTCGGCGTCGCCGAGCACGTCGTAGGCCGCGCTGATCTCCTTGAAGCGCTCCTCGGACCCGGGGTTGGCGTCGGGGTGGTGCTCCTTGGCCAGCTTGCGGTAGGCGCGCGTGATCTCCTTGTCGGTCGCCGTGGGGACGACGCCGAGCACCTTGTAGTAGTCCTTCTCGAACCATTCACGCTGTGCGGCCACGGGTCAGTTCACCCCCGCACGCGGACCATGGCGGCGCGGAGCACCTGTCCCTTCCAGCGGTACCCCGAGCGCAGCACCTCCTCGACCACCGGCTCGCCGGACTCGCCGCCCTCGCCCTCGGCGCGCGCCACGGCGTCGTGCACGGACGGGTCGAAGGGGACCCCGGCCTGGTCGACCCGCTCGAGCCCCTCCTTGGAGAGGATGTCCATGAGCATGGCCCGCGAGGCGCGCAGCGCCTTGCCGTCCTCGCTCACCTCGAGCGACTCGTTCAGGTGGGCCTCGGCCAGGTCGAGCGTGTCGAGCACCGGCAGGAGCTTGTTGATCAGGTCGGCTGCGGCACGGGCCGACTGCTCCTGCTGCTGGCGCGCGATGCGCTTGCGGTAGTTCTCGAAGTCGGCTTGGGTGCGCTGGAGCGCGAGCAGGTACTCGTCCCGCTCACGCGCCAGCACTTCCCGTGGATCGGCCTCCTCGGCCAGCGCGGAGTGCGCGGCCTCGTTGCCGTTCCCGTTGTGGTGACCGTCACCGTGAGCTGCCGCCGCCGAAGCGGCCGCGGCCGCGGCGGCTGCGTCGGCAGCCTCCTCGGCGGCCTCGGCCTCAGAGAAGGCAGACTCCTCTTCGGGCACGGCCTCGTCGCCGAAGCTCATTGCTCATCGACGATCTCGGCGTCGACGACGTCGTCGTCAGATCCTCCCTCGGCCGCACCCTCGCCGCCGGCCGTACCGTCAGGACCGGCACCGCCGGTCGACTGGGAGGCCGACGCCTGCTCGTACAGGCGCTGGCTGAAGCTCTGCGACACGCCGACCAGCTTCTCGGTGGCGTCCTTGATCGCCTCCAACGAGGTCCCGGCCAGCGCGTCCTTCAGACCCTTGAGGGCCGACTCGACGTCGTCCTTCTCGGTGCCCTCGAACTTCTCGCCCTGCTCCTTGAGCAGCTTCTCGGTCTGGTACACGAGGGTGTCCGCGGTGTTGCGCACCTCGGCCTCCTCGCGGCGCTGGCGGTCGTCCTCGGCATGGGCCTCGGCGTCGCGCACCATGCGCTCGATGTCGTCCTTGGCCAACGAGGACTGGCCGGTGATCGTCATCGACTGCTCCTTGCCCGTCGCCTTGTCCTGGGCGGACACGTGGACGATGCCGTTGGCGTCGATGTCGAAGGTGACCTCGATCTGCGGGATGCCCCGCGGCGCCGGCGGCAGGTCGACGAGCTGGAACTTGCCGAGCGTCTTGTTGTACATCGCCATCTCGCGCTCGCCCTGGAGCACGTGGATCTCCACCGACGGCTGGTTGTCCTCGGCCGTCGTGAAGATCTCCGACCGCTTGGTCGGGATGGTGGTGTTGCGCTCGATCAGGCGGTGCATCACCTGACCCTTGGTCTCGATGCCCAGCGACAGCGGCGTGACGTCGAGCAAGAGGACGTCCTTGACCTCACCCTTGAGGACACCCGCCTGCACGGCGGCACCGATGGCGACGACCTCGTCGGGGTTGACGCCCTTGTGGGGCTCCTTGCCCGTCAGGCTCTGCACGAGCTCCTGCACCGCAGGGATGCGGGTCGAGCCACCGACCAGCACGACGTGGTCGATGTCGGAGGTCTTGAGGCCGGCGTCCTTGATGGCGGCCTCGAACGGCCCCACGCACGCCTGCACCAGGTCGGCGGTGAGCTCGTTGAACTTGGCCCGCGTCAGCTTCAGGTCCAGGTGCTTGGGCCCCTCGGACGTGGCGGTGATGAAGGGCAGGTTGATCTGGGTGTCCTGCACCGACGACAGCTCGATCTTGGCCTTCTCGGCCGCCTCCTTGAGGCGCTGCATGGCCATCTTGTCCTGGGACAGGTCGACACCCTCGGTGTTCTTGAACTCGGTCACCAGCCACTCCATGACCTTGTCGTCCCAGTCGTCGCCGCCGAGCTTCGTGTTACCCGAGGTGGACTTGACCTCGAAGACGCCCTCGCCGATCTCGAGCACCGAGACGTCGAACGTCCCGCCGCCGAGGTCGAAGACCAAGACGGTGTGGTCCGTGTCCTCCTTGTCGAGGCCGTAGGCCAGCGCGGCGGCCGTCGGCTCGTTGATGATGCGCAGCACCTCGAGGCCGGCGATCGCCCCGGCCTCCTTGGTGGCCGTGCGCTGCGCGTCGTCGAAGTACGCGGGCACGGTGATGACGGCCTGGGTCACGGTGTCGCCGAGGTACGCCTCGGCGTCCCTCTTGAGCTTGCCCAAGATGCGGGCCGAGATCTCCTGGGCCGTGTAGGCCTTGCCGTCGATGTCGACGGTCCACGACGTGCCCATCTGGCGCTTCACCGAGCGGATGGTCCGATCGGGATTGGTGATGGCCTGGCGCTTGGCCACCTCGCCGACCAGCACCTCACCGGTCTTGGAGAAGCCCACGACCGAGGGGGTCGTCCGGCCACCTTCGGCATTGGGGATCACGACGGGCTCGCCCGCCTCCAACACGCTGACCACCGAGTTGGTGGTTCCCAGGTCGATTCCTACGGCCTTGGCCATTTCCGCTGTCCTTCCGATCGTGAGCTGCCCGTGTGGCAGTTGCACCGTCTATTGCGTGGATCCAGTGTACCAAACTTGAGTCTGCTTGTGTCAAGATCTTTGACAGGATAGGCAACCGACGATTGCCCCAACCCAGCTCAGGGAGGTGGGTTTCCCGCCCTCCCGCCGGGCCACCTACGATCGAACCGTGCTCGATCTGGTGCTGCTCCGCCACGGCCAGTCCTCCTGGAACGCCAAGAACCTGTTCACGGGCTGGGTCGACGTGGACCTGACCGAGACCGGCGAGGGGGAGGCCCGGGCCGCCGGGCTGCTCCTGGCGGCCACCGAGGACCTCGACCTGCGCCTGCTGCACACCTCGGTGCTCACACGGGCCATCCGCACGGCCGAGATCGCCCTGGCGGCGGCCGGCCGGAGCTGGCTCCCCGTGCGGCGCGACTGGCGCCTCAACGAGCGCCACTACGGGGACCTGCAGGGGAAGAACAAGGCCGAGACGAAGCAGCAGTTCGGCGACGAGCAGCTCATGCTGTGGCGCCGCAGCTACGACACGCCGCCTCCGCCCCTGGTCCCGGGCAACCCGTTCGACGTGTCCGGCGACCCCCGTTACCGCGACGTCGACCCGGCCGACATCCCCGCCACCGAGTGCCTGGCCGACGTGGTCCGCCGGACCCTGCCCTACTGGGAGTCGGCCATCGTGCCCGACCTGCAAGCCACGGCCGCGAAGGGCGGCGCCGTGCTGGTCGTCGCCCACGGCAACTCCATCCGCGCCCTGCGCAAGGTCCTCGAGGACATCTCCGACGAGGAGATCACCGGTCTGGAGATCCCGACGGGCATCCCCTTCCGGATGCTGCTCGACGACGACCTCACGGTGCACTCGGCCGGCTACCTCGGCGACCCCGAGGCGGCCGCCGCCGCCGCCGAAGCGGTGGCCCGCCAGGCCGACCAGCCCATCACCTGACTCGGCCCTCGCCGCCAGGTCCGCGTTCGGGTCCCGTCGGCCAGGAGGCAGGCCGCGAGGGGCTTGTCGACGGCCACAGAAAGTGATATCTATTAGATATCACTTTTGTCGGGAGGAACAGCCCATGAGCACCATCGAGTCACCGACCGCCGCCGCACCCGTCGGGCACTTGGGGGTCCGGGTCGACATCACCGAGCGCCCCGCCGTCGCAGTGACCGGGTGGCTGGGCCTCGTGGTCCTGGCCGGGTGTGCCGCGGGCATCGTCGCCTCGGCCCGGCACGGCGACAGCTGGCTGTGGCTCCCCATCGTGGCGATCGTCCTCGTCGCCTCCTCGCTGGTCATCGTGCCCCCGGGGCAGACCTCGGTCGTCCTGTTCTTCGGGCGCTACATCGGCACCGTCCGCCGCCCCGGGTTCTGGTGGGTGGCCCCGCTCACGCTGCGTCGCCGGGTCAGCGTGCGCGTCCGCAACTTCGAGACCGGCCATCTGAAGGTCAACGACGCGGACGGCAACCCGGTCGAGATCGCCGCCATCGTGGTCTGGCAGGTCGCCGACACCGCCCGGTCGACGTTCGCCGTGGACAATTACCCGAACTTCGTCTCGGTGCAGGCCGAGTCCGCCCTGCGCCACGTCGCCACGAGCCACCCCTACGACGACACCACCGGCACCGGGACGTCGCTGCGCGGCTCGACCGACGTCGTCTCCGCTCAGCTGGCGACCGAGGTGGCGGAGCGGGTCTCAATCGCCGGGGTCGAGATCGTCGAGGTGCGGATCTCCCACCTGGCCTACGCCCAGGAGATCGCCCAGGCCATGCTGCGCCGCCAACAGGCCAACGCCGTGGTGGCGGCCCGCTCGCGCATCGTCGAGGGTGCGGTTGGGATGGTGGAGATGGCACTCGAACGCCTGAGCGAGGGCGGCGTCGTCTCCTTGGACGAGGAGCGGACGGCCGCCATGGTGTCCAACCTGATGGTGGTGCTGTGCGGGGACCAGCCGCCCTCGCCGGTCGTGAACACGGGGTCGCTCTATACGTGAGCCAACGCCGACAGGTCTTGCTCCGCGTCGATCCCGCGGTCCACGACGCCATCGCCCGCTGGGCCAACGACGAGTTCCGCAGTGTCAACGCCCAGATCGAGGTCCTGTTGCGCCGGGCGCTGAGCGACGCCGGGCGTCTGCCCAAGCAGGCAGCACCACTGCCCAAGCGCGGTCGCCCCCGGGCCGGGAGCGACTGAACGCCCGGAGCGCCGTGCCCCGCCCCCGTAGCGTGGTTTGACATGGCACTCACCCTTCGCCCGCCCGAGCAGCGCGACGAGGCCGCGTGCCTGGCCGCCCAGCACGAGTTCGAGTCCTTCCCGTTCCTGCTGCAGTGGCAGCCCGGCACGGAGTGGTCGTCCTACCTCGCTCTCCTCGAGGGCCTGCGCAGTCGGACCCTCGTCCCCGAGGGGCTCGTCCCCGCCGCGTTCCTCCTGGCGGAGGTGGACGGCCAGTTAGTGGGCCGGGTCTCGGTGCGCTTCTCGTTGAACGAATTCCTCGCCGCGGTGGGCGGCCACATCGGCTACGGCGTGCGGCCGGCGTTCCGGCGGCGCGGCTACGCCACCGAGATCCTGCGCCGGGCCGTGGCAATCGCACACGACGAGGGCGTCGGGCGCATCCTCGTCGTGTGCGACGACGACAACGTCGGATCGGCCCGGGTGATCGAGTCTTGCGCTGCGGTGCTCGAGTCGGTCGTCACGCCCGAGGAGGGCGGCGCGCCGCTCCGGCGCTACTGGATCGAATGATCGAAAGGAGCCCCAAGACGGCGGCGGGCCGGGGCACCTCGCCGCGCCCCGGCCCTACCGACCATCTACAGGACTGACTGCGTCTTACAACGCGTCAGCCCCGCGTTCCCCGGTGCGCACGCGCACCACGGCTTCGACCGGGACGACCCATACCTTGCCGTCGCCGATCTTGCCGGTGGAGGCCGAGCTGACGATGGCGTCGACCACCTCGTCAGCCTGACCGTCGTCCACCAGTACCTCGACACGGATCTTGGGGACGAAGTCCACCTCGTATTCCGCACCGCGGTACACCTCGGTGTGCCCTCGCTGGCGTCCGAAACCCTGGGCCTCGGTCAGGGTCATGCCCTGCACCCCGAGGTTCTTCAAGGTCTCCTTGACGTCGTCGAGCTTGAACGGCTTGAGCACTGCCACGATCAGCTTCATTGTTGAGCTCCTTTCGTCCTGTCTGTCCGTGGCCTAGGAACCGCCGCCGGATGGTGGCGCCGGTGGTTCGGATGGTTCCGGACCTCCCTTGTCGATGCCGGCCATGGCGAATGCACCGTCGCTGCGGGTGGCGAAGCCCGCGTCCTCCGGGAACGCTTCCTCGCCGTGGATGGCGAGGTCGCCGACCTCGAGGATCTCGTCCTTGTAACGAGCGCCTCGGAGGACCCAGCCGATGACCTTCATCAGGATGAAAGTGATCAGCGCGGACCAGAAGATGACGAAGATGGCCGCCCGGAACTGCTCCCACAGCTGATGGGCCGATCCGGTGTACATCAGTCCGTTCACCGACGTGATCACGCAGTGGGCGGTGCCGGTGGCGTAGGTCGCCGGCGACGTCGCCACCACCTGCCCGGCGGCGTCGAGGTGGCCACACCCGTACTCGATCATGTTCGGGTCACCGAAGATGCCGAGCAGCATGCCGCCCATGAAGCCGGCGATGCCGTGGGTGTAGACGACACCGAGCGCGTCGTCGACCCTGGAGAACGGCCGCACCTTGGACAGGTAGTTCCAGCACACCCAGACGACGGCGCAGCAGATGGCACCGACGTAAATGGCGCCCCGGCCGTTGACCCAGCCGGCACAAGGTGTGATCCCGACCAGGCCGCAGATCATGCCGTTGACACCGCCCAGGAAGGTGGGCTTCTTCTCCCTGGTGAACAGTGCGTCCATCGCCATCCAGACGACGACGCCGGTGGCGGTGGCCAGGTTCGTGTTGATGACGGCCGCGGCCATGGAGGCCCCCGCGTAGTAGGGGTCACCACCGTTGAAGCCGTTCCAACCCAGCCACAGGATGCCGGCGCCGACCGCCGCCATCACCAGGTTGTTGGGCAAGGCGTGCTGCCTATCTCGGAGGAGCCGTGGCCCGAGGACCCAGGCCGCGACGAAGCCGGACACTCCCGCCGACATGTGGATGACGTAGCCACCCGAGAAGTCGAGTGCACCCTCTTGTGCGAAGTAGCCGCCGCCCCAGAGCAGGAACGCGTCCACGCCGTAGACGAAGGTCGACCACAGCGGGACGAGGATGCACCAGGCCAGGAACTTGATGCGCCCCAGCACGCTCCCCAGGAACAGCAGGGGGGTGATGGCGGCGAACACGAACTGGAAGTAGGCCAGGCTCGAGGTCGGGAAGTGGAAGGGGATCAGGGTGTTGGCCGCCGACACCGCCTGGCCCTGTTCACCGACGCTGTTGGTGATACCTCCGGGTTTGCCCACGAAGTTCTCGAAGAAATGCTGCAACGTCCCAGTCGTGCCACTGATCTGGGTCTGCACTCCGTTGTTGACGCCGCCACCGATGGACGTGGCACCGAATCCCATCTTGTAGGACCAGAGCACCCATGCGATGAGGACGAGCGAGAACCCGGCGAACATCATGGCCAATACGTTGACGGCCCACTTCTTGGGCACGATCGACGCGTAGAGCACGGCCAGGCCGGGAAGGCTCATCAGTCCGACGAACGTGGCCGCTGTTATCTGCCACGTGTTGTCGGCCGGATTCAGCCAACTTGGATACGGAACGGGAACGATCGCTCCCATTAGGTGGATCACTACGCCTCTCCTAACTGTCGTTGCGCCCTGGCGGTCCGCCCTGAGACCGGAACGTCACAGAACGCAAGGTGCGCAAGCCATTTCGGACGGTTCTCCCCGTCGGAGACACAATGCAGGGAGGGGGTTTCCACATCGTCACCGCTGTGTTTCGAGTGCGTTAATCCACACCCTGGGGACATCCCGCCTGGTGGAGCCCGCTGTTGCGGGGCACTCCGGGGGCCCGCTGTTTCCCGCCACCACTACGATCTCCCGATCGCGCCCCCCGACGAGCATCCCACCATGCCCACGCCCGAACCGACGACGAGCACCGACCGGGTCGCTCCGCTGCGCGGCGCCGGGGTGCAGATCGACGGCCGCCAGGTCGCCCGCGTCCTCCTCGGGATCGTGCTCGCCACCCTGGCCGTCCTCGCCGTGGCGTTCACCGTCATCGGCGTCCACAACAACCGCCAGATCGACCAGCTCCGCAACCAGGGCGTCCCGGTGGCGGTCACCGTCACGTCCTGCCAGGGCCTGCTCGGGGGCAGCGGCAGCAACGGGGCCGGGTACTCGTGCCGCGGCACCTACGAGCTCGGCGGCCACCGCTACAACGAGACGCTGCCCGGGACGTCGCTCCACGCGCCGGGCAGCGTGGTCCGCGCCGTCGCCGTGCCCTCGGACCCGACGCTGGTCTCACCGGTCTCGGTCGTCGACGCCGAGCACGCCTCAGACTTGGTCTTCATCCTCCCGGCCGTCCTGCTCGTCGTCTTCGTCGCCATCCTCGTCGTGCTGGTGCTCCGGCGACGGCACACGGCGGCGGAGGATCGCACCACGGACTGAGTGACGGACCCGCCCCGTGGGCCTGGTCCTCAGGCGAGCAGAGCCTCAGGCAGTCGGGGGACTCAGGTAGGCGGCGTGTAGCGCTTGTTCCGGCGCGGCCGTGGCCCGTTCGAGGGCTTGGAGCCGTTGCGCCGGGGCGGGCTGGGCGCATCGCCCTCCGCCCGCTTGAGCGCCTGCTGCAGGCGGTAGGCCCGCACGAGGTACCAGGCGCCGGCGAGCAGGAACGGGACGCCAAACCCCCAGAAGCGGAGGTTGAAGACGGCCAGGCCGAAGAGCGCCATGGTGATGCCCTGAAAGAGCCGCTTGCGCAGCAAAGAGGACACCAGGATGAGGACCGACATGGCGAGGATCACGTAGGTGAGCTCGTCGTAGACCGTCACGCTCTGGTGGGTGGCCTTGGCGTGGTTGATCGTGTCCGAGCCGACGAGGATGCCGATGATGGCGGCGAGCGGGGCGGCCACCAGGCCGATGGCGCGCTCCTTGTCGTCGGAGTGCGCGATGGCCTCTTCGAGCTCCTCGACCGAGCGTTCGTCCATCGCGTTCTTGTCGTCGTCGGCGCCGTCGGACTGCACGATCGTGTACTTGAGCCGCTGCCACCGCGTCATCGGGGGCGCGTCGTCGTGGCCGGAATTGCCGGTGTCTCGACTCGAGGGCACCGGGGAAGGCTAGCAATCCGCCGGAACGGGCCCTTTTGGGCAGGTCGGCGGCAGAGGAGCCCCCGCCGGTACACACGGCCGGTCCTGTCGATAACGTGCTCTGTCGGGGCACGTGGTCCCGGCCGGTCGTGAGGTGCTGACAGATGAAGCTCGTGGTGGCAGTCGTGAAGCCGTTCAAGCTCGACGATGTCAAGAACGTCCTGAAGAACATGGGCGTGGCGGGCATGACGCTCACCGAGGCGCAGGGCTTCGGGCGCCAGCGGGGGCACACCGAGAATTACCGGGGGGCGGAGTACCAGGTCGACTTCGTCCCCAAGCTCCGCGTCGAGGTGCTCGTCGAGGACGACCGCGCCGAGGCGGTGGTCGACGCCATCGTCAGCTCGGCCGCCACCGGCAAGATCGGCGACGGCAAGGTGTGGGTCGTGCCGGCCGAGACCGTCGTCCGCGTGCGCACGGGCGAGCGTGGCGCCGACGCCGTCTGACCTGGGCACGGGCGGCCCGGATGCGCCGTTCCAAAGCGGCATCTGAGCAAGCGGAGGGCTACTGTTTGCGCCCATGAGCCGCGACGACCTCGACCTCTCCAAGATCTGGCTGTTCTCGACCTCGTCGGCCAGGGACCTGCGCACCATCAAGCGTGCCCTCGAGGAGGTCACCGTGCCGCCCGGACGGATGCTCTGCGAGCAGGGCACCATCGGCAGGGAGTTCTTCCTCATCGTGAAGGGCCAGGCGTCGGTGCGCCGCAACAACCGCAAGGTCGCCACGCTCGGCCCGGGCCAGTACTTCGGTGAGATGGCGCTGCTCGACCGGCGCCCCCGCTCCGCCACGGTCACCTCCGACACCGACATGACGCTGCTCGTCCTCGGCCAGCGCCAGTTCAACGGCGTGCTCGACGCCGTGCCCGCTCTCGCCCGCAAGATGCTCGCCGCCATGGCCACGCGTCTGCGTGAGGCGGACGAGCGGGCGATGGCCGCCATCTAGGCACTCGCACCACGTCGCGCGCCGAAAGGCGCGCGACCCCGCTGACCTGGCCTCCCTTCCCTGTTGCATCCGCGTCTTCGCAGGTGTGCGCTGCGAAACTGCCCGTGTCCGAATCCTCGCCTGGACACAGGAGGTCACACATCATGCAACTGGACGCCAGAAAACTCGGCGCAGAGTTCCTGGGCACGATGGTGCTCGTCGTCATCGCGGTCGGTGTCGCCACCGAGTCGTTCGGGTTCAAGCTCTTCGGCCTCAGCTTCTCGGCTGGCGTGGCGGCCACCGCCTTGGCCTTCGGCCTGGTGCTGGTGGCCCTCGTCTACGCCATCGGGCCCATCTCGGGGTGCCATGTCAACCCGGCCGTGACGCTGGGGTTCATCGCCTCGGGGCGCATGAAGCTCGCCGAGGGCGTCGCGTACATGGTGGCCCAGTTCGCCGGCGCGATCGCCGGCGCCTACTTGCTGTACTGGATGTTCACCACCTCCCCCCTGTACTCGAAGTCGGTGCAGGGTCTCGGTACCGATGGCTACGGCAAGCAGTCCCACCTGTTCGTGAGCGAGGGGGGCGCCTTCCTGATTGAGGTCGTCCTCACGGCGGTCTTCGTGATGGTCGTTCTCTTCGCCACCCACAAGGCCGCCATTCAGGGCGCCGCCGGCGTGGCCATCGGCTTCGGCCTGGTGATCGTGCACCTCATCGGCATCCCGCTCACCGGGACTTCGGTGAACCCCGCCCGGAGCCTCGGGCCGGCCCTGGTGGTCGGCGGCACGGCGCTCAGCCAGGTCTGGATCTTCATCGTCGCCCCCCTCGTCGGCGCCATCGTGGCCGCCCTCATCCACCTGCTCCTGGCGGACAGCTCGCAGGACGCCTCCGTGGTGGAGCCAGCGACGACGTAGCCCGCTACGGTCGGGTCCATGGATCTGACCGAGGCACTCACGTTCATCCGGGACCGCTCGCAGGGGGTCCTGACCACCATCCGCGCCAACGGGCGGCCGCAGCTCTCCAACATCCTCTACGTGCCCGGCGACGAGGGCATGCTGCGGATCTCGGTCACCGACGACCGGGCCAAGACGAAGAACCTGCGCCGCGACCCGCGGGCCTCGCTCTACGTGCTGGGCGACAACTTCTACCAGTACGTAGTGCTCGAGGCGCAGGCTGAGCTCACCCCCGTGGCGGCCGACCCGCACGACGCCACCGTCGACGCGCTGGTGGACTACTACAAGGCCGGCAACGGCGAGCACCCCGACTGGGAGGACTACCGGGCCACCATGGTGGCGGACAAGCGGCTGCTGGTCGTGCTCCGGCCCGAGCGCGCCTACGGGATGGTGGCGCCGAGCTGACGCCTGGCAACCCGACCGCCGAAGTTCGGACTCAGGCCGGCGCCTCGGCCGGGGCCGCCGCGGCCGCCGCCGCCGGACCGCCTCCGAGTGACTCCTCCACGAGCTGGGACAGGTCGAGCACACGCACATCGTCCTGCTTGTCATGGGCGCGCACGGCGTCGTCGAGCATGATCATGCAGTAGGGGCAGGCCGTGGACACGACGTCGGCGCCGGTCCCCAACGCCTCTTCGGTGCGCTCCATGTTGACCCGCTTGCCGATGTTCTCCTCGAGCCACATGCGGGCGCCGCCGGCACCGCAGCAGAAGCCGCGCTCCTTGCAGCGCTTCATCTCGACCTGCTCGACACCGGGGATGGCGCTGAGCACCGTGCGGGGCTCCTCGATGATCCGGTTGTGCCGGCCGAGGTAGCAGGGGTCGTGGTAGGTCACCTTGCCCGAGTAGCCCGAGCCCGGGGTGAGCTTGCCCGACTTCACCAGGTGCTCGAGCAGTTCGGCGTGGTGGATGACCTCGTAGTTGCCGCCGAGTGCGGGGTACTCGTTCTTGATGGTGTTGAAGCAGTGCGGGCAGCTGGCGATGATCTTCTTGGCGCCCGCCTCGTCGAGGGTGGCGATGTTCATCTTGGTCTGCTCCTGGTAGAGGTACTCGTTGCCCAGTCGGCGCACCGGGTCGCCGGTGCACGACTCCTTGGGACCGAGGATCCCGAAGGTGACGCCGGCCCGGTGCAGCATGCGCGCCGTGGCCTGCACGCCCTTGCGGGCCCGCTCGTCGAGGGCACCGGCGCAGCCGACCCAGTAGAGATACTCGATGTCGTCGGGGATGGTGCCGGTGATGACCGGGACCTCGAAGTCGAGGATCTGGGTCCACTCGGTGCGCTTGGCCTGGCCGAGGCCCCAGGGGTCGCCCTGGTTCTCGACGTTGCGCAGCATGAGGCCGGCCTCGGAGGGGAACTCGGACTCCATGAGGACCTGGTAGCGCCGCATGTCGACGATGGCGTCGATGTGCTCGATGTCGACCGGGCACTCGTTCACACACGCCCCGCAGGTGGTGCAGGCCCACAGCACATCGGGGTCGACGACGTTGGGCACCAGGGCGGTCTGCTCGCCCTCGCCGGTGAGCAACGGGGTGGCCGAGGCGAACATGTTGTCGCGCAGGCCCATGATGAGCAGCTTGGGGGAGAGCGGCTTGTCGGTGTTCCAGGCCGGGCAGGCCGACTGGCAGCGCCCGCACTCGGTGCAGGTGGCGAAGTCGAGCATCTGCTTCCAGGTGAAGTGGCCGATCTCGCCCACGCCGAACACGGTGTCCTCGTCGACGTTCTCCATGTCCATGTCAGGCGTGCTGTAGAGGGCACCGAGCGCCCGGGGCCGCCGGGAGAAGGCCACGTTGATGGGCGCGAAGAAGATGTGCAGGTGCTTGGAGTAGGAGACGAAGACGATGAAGCCCGAGATGATGGCCACGTTGAGGAGGAGGAAGACGGTGACCAGGACGCTGTTGGTGCCGGCGCCGAGCGGGGCGAGCAGCTTGGCCACGGCGTGGGAGGCGAAAGCGCCCCAGCCGTAGGGGAACTGGCTCGGGTCGGTGTTCACCTGGGCGCCGCGGTAGAGCAGCAGCGTGATCATGACGCCGGCGATCATGAGGAGGACGAGCCAGGCGGCATCGAGGTGGGAGCCGTAGAAGCGCGACTTGCGCTCGAGCCGGCTCGGTGCGTTCTTCAGGCGGATGATGGCGAAGACGACGAGGGCGACCAGGACGGCGCAGGCGAAGAAGTCCTCGACGGCGCCGACCCAGTCCCAGGTCCCGATGAGCGGGATGTGGAAGTACTTGTCGAAGAGGTCGCCATAGGCCTCGATGATCGTGAGCAGCAGGATGGTGAAGCCCCACATGGTGAAGAAGTGGGCCAGGCCCGGGACCGTCCACTGCAGGAGCTTGCGCTGGCCAGCCACCTCGACGGTCTCGGCCTCCACCTTGGGGCGGATGCTGCCCCGGGTCCGGTTGGGGTCCTTCTTCCCCGACCGGATCAGCTTCGAGAGCCAGTGAAACCGGAACCCGGCGATCCCGAAGCCGATGAGGGTCACGGCGATGCCAATGATGTATCTGACCGGCACGAATACTCCTCGCCTTGGTTACTGCGTGGTCACTTCGAACAGGGAAGATGGCGGAGTGCGAGCGCCACCTGGGAAATCAGTGCGGCCCAGAGGATAGTGGGGCGGCTCCTCGGGGGCGTAGTTGGGGGGCCCAAGCCTCCCAATCTCTGGGGGCTACGACCCCGGTTGGATGCCCGGCTGGGAGTCGCTCGGAACGTTGCTGGTCGCGTCCTCAGCCGAAGAGCTGAGGACGCGGAGGGGCTCGTGCAACACCGTGCCACAGGTCTCCGCGTGCCACTTTCACGCAACACCGCAGAGATTTGAGGGTCTACTTGGCGGTTTTCGGTCACAGCGAAATCGCGTTTACCCAGCGTGTAGAGTTTCCGCGTTCTCGCGGGCGTAGTTCAGAGGCAGAACATCAGCTTCCCAAGCTGAGGAAGGCCGCCCCCATGCGGTTGGCCCGCGCCACCTCACCCACCTCGCAGAAGAGATCGGCGAGATCCTGCTCGGGATCACCCGAATCGGCGACACCGGTCGCGGCGTCCACGTCGAGCTTCAGCTCGACCGCCCCGGGAATGGCGACGCTGAAGGCCTTGACGACCGCCAGCGCCGCGTTCGATCCGCTGCTTGGCCCGGTGCCGTCGGCTCATGTTGACCAGCAGCCGTGCCGCCATGCGGGCGAAGGTGGCCCGGAAGTCGGCGTTGGTCCCGACTTCCTGCACGTCGGTGGTGGCCCACCCCGCCTCGGAAGCCAGGACATCGAACTCCATGAGGAGGACCGTCTTCCCCACACCCCGGAGGCCCGTATAGATAGGGCTCCGCTCGTAGGTGCCGGCGTCCGAGCCGCTCGACCAGGGAGACGAAGGACTCGAGCTCCTCGTCGCCGTGCCGGCCAGGGTCCGGGGTTTGCGTCCGGCTCCGGGCGTGTACGGGTTGTCGCGCTTGTTCATGCTCCCCCACCGTCCGGCATCTTTCTAAAGTACCCGTTAGAAGACCGCAGAAACCGGATCCCGAGCCAATCTTGGGGACCCGAGCGGGCGGACGACAGGGTGACGGAATTCGGCGCGTTTTCGAGGTTGGCTTTCTCATTCTCGCCTTAGAAACATTCAGAAGCGGGAGCGTGCCGGCGGCCGTCTCCAGCTTCTCAGTCAAGAGGAGCCGCGAAATCGCGCCTGGACCCCGGGCCCCAGGTCGAGGACTCGCGAGACAGTGGAATCTCGCCCGTGCAACTGCGTGCAACTGGGCAATTCGGGCTCTTCCGTGCAACACGCCACGAGTAATTGGGCGTAACAGCGCGTACTTACGTGTAATCGAATTTCGCGATTTATCGATCCACCTCGAAAAAACCCGTCTTGACCAGGGAGTAAATTTTGCCCTGGAGGGCTTCCCAAGCTGCGCTCGTAGGTGCCGGCCCCCAGTCGCTCGACCAGGGAGACGAAGGACTCGAGCTCCTCGTCGCGCCCGGCCAGGGTCCGGGGCTTGCGGCCGGCTCCGGGCGTGTACGGGTTGTCGCGCTTGTTCATGCTCCCCCACCGTCCGGCATCTTTCTAAAGTACCCGTTAGAAGACCTCAGAAACCGGATCCCGGGCCGAGCTCGGAGACCCGAGCGGGCGGACGTCAGGGTGACGGAATTCGGCGTGTTTTCGAGGTTCGCTTTCTCATTCTCGCCTTAGAAACATTCAGAAGCGGGAGCGAGCCGGCGGCCGTCTCCAGCTTCGCGGTCCAAAAGGAGCCGCGAAATCGCGCCCGGACCCCGGGCCCCAGGTCGAGGACTCGCGAGACGGTGGAATCTCGCCCGTGCAACAGCATGCAACTGGGCAATTCGGGCTCATTCCGTGCAACACGCCACGAGAAATAGGGCGTATAACGCGCGTACTTACGTGTAATCGAATTTTGCGATTTATCGGTTCACCTGGAAAAAAGCGGTCTTGACCAGGGAGTTAATTTTGCCCTGGAGGGCTTCCCAAGCTGGGCGACACTGGCTTCGGTAGGTAGGCGACACTCCATCCGCGATTTGGGGGACCCCATCGTCTTTCACTTTGGACAACGTCCTGAGTGAAGGAGGCCGTCAACATACTGTTGGAGCTGGGTCTCGTGGAACAATGCCATAAGGCCGTGCTCGAGGTGCTCAATGACGGGGCCGCCGACAACGGCCGGCGACGCGAGCGAACACTTCCGTCTACTAGGTGGAGAACAGCACGACGAAAGGTTCTGGCGAATACTAGGGCTCGTCGCAGGCCTCGGTGTCGCCGAGGCGATGACCGAGGAGGACATTGAGACTCAACTCGGCAAGGCGGCTCGATAGGGTCACGCCAGACTTCGGTTGCCTGATCGACGTTCGATTGAGACCGTCAAGGTGTCGATTTTGGAAAGGGAGAGGGGCCGCGACCGCGGAACGAGGGCAAGGGACCGCGCGCAGCGGACGCGGCGCGGGGCGCGGGCCGTAAGCGTCGGCAGTGATGACTTTCTACCCTGTTGTCGGGCGCCATTGGTGCCCACACTCACCAATGACGAACCGGTCGGCCGGCACCCGAAGCCGCAGCACAAGGAGGATAGGGGATGGAGGTTCTTCCGGATGGTCCGCTGTCGTTGTGGCTCGAGCAGTACGGCGAGTACACGGCCGAGCCCGCGGTCGAGGGGGAGGTGGACGTCGATGTGGCGGTGATCGGCGGGGGCCTAACCGGGCTCGCCACCACCGCCCACTTGAAGCGCCAGGACCCGTCGGTGCGGGTGGCGGTGCTCGAAGCCAAGACCGTGGGCTACGGGGCGAGCGGCCGCAACGGGTCGTTCGCCATGACGGTGATCGGCCTCGGGTTCGCTACGACAGCGCTGCTGCGGGGCAAGGACTTCTTGCGCCGGGCCCACGCCTACATGGAGCGCTGCGTGGACGAGCTGGAACACTTCATCGACGAGGACCAGCTCGACTGCGCCAAGATCCGCCCTGGCTTCCTCCGGGTGGCGACCACACCGAGCTACGTCAAGCGGCTGCAGAAGCAGGTCGAGTTGATGAGGTCTCTCGGCTTCGACGGGATCGACTGGATCGATGCCGCCTCCACCCGGAAGATGGTCGACTCCGAGCGCTACCTGGGCGCGATGTGGGAACCGCGCCTCTTGCTCATCGACCCGGCGCGGCTCGTGCGAGAGGAGAAGCGTCGGGCGATCGAGCTCGGGGCCCGGGTCTTCGAGCACAGCCCGGTCCTCGCCATCGTTGCCCCCGCCGTGTACGGGGGCAACGGGGACGGCTACCGGCTCGTAACCCCGGACGGGGTGGTGAGCGCGGCGAAGCTCGTCTTCGCCACCAACGCGTATTCCCACCTCTTCGGCGAGCTGGCGAACAAGCAGGCCCCCGCCTTCACATACATGATCGCCACCGAGCCGCTCACCGACGCGCAATTGGCGCCGATCGGTTGGAACGGTCACGAGGGCATCGAGGACGCCCGCAACCTCATCCACTACTACCGGCTGACCCCGAACAAGCGCATCGTCATGGGCGGGGGGCCGGTGGGACTCACTGCCCACAACAGCCTCGACGCCGACACCAACGAGAACGCGTGGCGCCATCTCGAAGAGCACCTCCGGTGGCTCTGGCCCCATCTCGACGGGGTACGCGTCACGCACCGGTGGGGCGGCCCCTTCTCAGTGACCGTCGATCTCACCCCGGCGATCGGGTTCGTGGGCGACCGCCGCACCGCCGTCTACGGCCTCGGCTGCATCGGCCACGGCGTGGCCATGAGCTACCTGAACGGCAAGGTGCTCACCGAGTTGCTGTTGGGTGGGGGCGACGGCTTGGCCGACGACTGCCCGTTCGTCAACCGTCGGGTCATTCCTTGGCCGCCTGACCCCTTCGCCAGTGCCGTCAAGCACATGTTGCGGGGGTACCTGGCCGCCGAGGACGGCTTCTACGAGGCGGTGCTCCCCAGGCTCCGACCGTCGCACAAGGGCTCCCGATGACCCACGGCACCCGCGGGGTCGGTTCGCCCAACGCCCTTCAGCCACAGGATTGCTAGAGACCACTCGGGGCTCGGAACCGAACGGATACATCGACGACTGGGCTGGTGAGCGGATCGGCATCTTTCTAAATCTCGCCTTAGAAGATGCGAGAAAGGGCCCTGGCCCGAACCCTTCTTTTCTCAGGTGTGCTTTAGAGAACAACAGAAAGAGGTCCGCTCCAGAATGGCCGCCGTGCCCTCCACCCGGTCGGAACGCCCCCACCTCTTCCTCGATGTCGACGGGGTGCTCAACGCCCTCGAACTGGGCCTGGGCAGTGACGTCGACCGGTTCGACGACTTCGAGATCCACGAGGTGGAGTTCGAGTTCGAGGTGGGACACTCGCGCACCTTCGTCGCCTGTCTCTCCCCCGCGATGGGTGCCCGTCTCGCACGGCTCGCCGTCGACATCAAGTGGGCCACCACCTGGGAGCACCGCGCCGATTCCGCCATCGCCCCTCTGTGCGGGCTTCCATCGAGCCTGCCCGTCCTGACCGCCCGCGACGACGCCGAGTCGTGGGACCTGGACTGGAAGTTCCTCGAGGTCCGGCGGGAGGTGGAGCACGACCCGAGACCTTTCGTCTGGATCGACGACGATCTGGACTTCTTCCAGGACGGCCCCATCACGGCGAGGGAGTGGGCGGCGAGCTTGTCCCTGCCCAAACTCCTGATCGCGCCCGAGTCCGAGACCGGTCTGCTGCCGCAGCAGCTCGATGCGGTGGAGGACTTCGTGCGCCGGCACGGCGGGGAGCCCGAGGACGATGAGACAGGCGAGCCGTAGCCTCTGGTCCGTGCCGGTCGGTCCGTGGTCACCGTGAGCAACGTGCCTCCGCAGGGGGCCTACTTGGCGAAGACCTGCCCGGAGGCGGTGCAGCTGAACGTCCTGCAGCCGTGCGAGCCGTTGCCCCGCTCCTCGTTCATGGAGATGCTCGGCCGGGAGGGCAAGGACTACGAGGTTGAGGTCTTCGGGCTGCTCGCGGCGGCCGTCCCCGGTGCGGTGGTCATCGACCGCGATCTCTCCACAAGTGCGCGGGAGGCACTGACCCTCGGCGCCATGGGGCGCGGCGTCCCGCTGGTGATCGGGGGCCGGTTGCCGGTCGACGACACGGCGCACCGGGTCGGCGAGCCCGACCTCCTCGTCCGAGCCGACGCCCTCGACCCGAGCACGACGGGCCTTGGCTACCTGCCGGTGGACGTGAAGCATCACGGAACGCTGCAGCCCAAGAGGAACGCCGATGCGGACGGGGCCGTCACCTGCCGCGTCGAGACGCTGTTCATCGGACCGTCCGACCCCGACGAAGATCTCGAGCCCAAGTGGCGCTGGGACGATCTCGTCCAGCTCGCCCACTACCAGCGGATGCTCGAGGCGTGTGGCCATGCCCCACGGCTCGGACGGTGGGCCGGCGTCGTGGGACGGGAGGAACTGGTCGTGTGGCACGACCTCGACGCTCCCAGGTGGGATCTCACCGAGTACATCGACGATCCACCGCCTCAGCCGCTGTCCACCATGGAGGCCTATGACCTCGAGTTCGACCACCGGATCTCGGTGATCGACGCATCGATCACGCACCTGTCCGATCCGGCGTCGCCCCTCCTGGCCGAGCCGATCGCCATCAAGGCGTGTGACGAGTGCGGCTGGCGGGAGTGGTGCTTCGAGCGGATGGAGGCGACGGGCGACCTGAGCCTCCTGCCCGGAATGTCCGTCGCACAGCGCCGGCAGTGCCACGCTCGCGGTGTCACCACCTTGCGGGAACTAGCTTCCCTGGACTCGCTCACCGCGCGGCTGATCGCGGCCGGGGTCGATCTGCCGTACTTCTTGGAGAGGGCGCGCGCGAGCGACCTCTCGACCGCTGTGGCCGACGTTCTGTCCCGTCGTCCGAAGCAGGCGGAGAACCTCGTCGGTCAGGGCATCGCCACCGCCGCAGACGCGGCGCACATCGAT
>CAWGOJ010000041.1:0-202261 GCA_963824195.1 uncultured Acidimicrobiaceae bacterium
CTCGTGGCCTTCGGCACCAATCTGGTCAGCACAGATGCCCTGGCCGTCTTGGCCATCGCCCCCACCCCCGAGCTCGGCCGGGGATTGTCGCGTTCGAAGATCGCCTCGGCGCTGCGCAAGGGCGGCCGCCTACGCAATCTCGAGCGCCGGGCCGAGGAGATCCAAGAGGCGCTACGCGCCGAGCAGCTCGAGGCTCCCGAGCTGCTCACCAAGGCGCATGGGCTCATCACCACGTCGGCCCTGGCGCTCATCGCCACCTTCAACGCGCAGATCGCCGAGCTCGAGACGGCGCTCTCAGAGCATTTTGAGCAGCACCCGGACGCCAAGGTCGTCCTCTCCCTGCCAGGACTAGGGACGGTCCTCGGTGCCCGGGTGCTGGGCGAGTTCGGTGATGACCGGACTCGTTTCTCGGGTCCCAAGTCTCGCAAGAACTACGCCGGCACGTCACCTGTGACCAAGGCCTCGGGCCACAGCCGGGTCGTTCTGGCCCGTTTCGCCCGCAACCGCCGCCTCGCCGACGCCTGTGACCAATGGGCGTTCTGCGCCCTCACCACGTCACCAGGAGCCCGCAGCTACTACGACCAGCTCCGAGCCCGCGGCAAGACCCACCGTCAAGCTCTCCGACAGCTGGCAAACCGCCTGGTCGGACTCCTCCACATCTGCTTGGAACGAGGAGTCATCTACGACGAACTGATCGCCTGCCGGAGAATTCTGATCTGGCCGCTTGACTTCTTACGACCGTGGGATGTCTAGTCCGGCACCCCATCTACTCTGGCATCCTGGTCGCGGGTGTTGGCACCGCGGTAGCGCTGAGCTGGCTGTGGCTGATCGCCGTGGTCCTGGCCGGGGTCTACTTCGTCTATGGCGCGACCGTCGAGGAGCGCTACCTGACCGAGCAGTTCCCCGACACCTACCCGGTGTACAGGCACTCGACCAAGATGCTCGTGCCCTTCATCTTCTAAGCGGACTCGGTCGGCTGTGTCCCGGCGTTGACGTGGGGGGCACACCCCAAAGATTCTCTGTTTCGGTCGGGGTCCACTTCGCGCAAAGACCTACTGGATGAAACCATTTCGTCACGTTCTGCACAGCTGACGGTCACTTGGGGGAGTTAGGTTTTCTCAGGCGGTGCGGCCGGCGCTTCGTCCCCGAGACCTCAATCCGAGGGGCGGCATGCCGGCCGATTCGCAGGCCAGTCACGGTCGGGTGCTGCCATCGGACATGAACAAAAGGGGCACCCTCCGTGACGACTCGAGACCTCCACAACATCGACTGGGCCACGGTAGCGGCGAGGGCCAGGGCAGACCTCGGTGACGAGCGGGTCGCGCACTTCAGCGAGCGCTTGCGGACGACGATGACTGCCACCGCCGCCAAGCTTCGTCGTGGGGATGGCTGGGGCAATCAGTTCGGAGACCCGTCGACCCTGGACGAATGACATCTGTCTCTGCTTCGCGTAAAGACCTTCTGAAGGAAACCGCCGCGTCACGCGGTGCACAGCGGGTCTTCAGATCACCGACATACGGTGCGTATCACGCGACGCGGCCGGCGCCCGGTCCCCCGATCCCCCCCGGGGTGGCGCCGGCCGAGTCGCGGCCAACAGTTTCGGGAACCGGTCGAATGGGATCGCTTCGGCGGGGTCGGTTCGCCAAGTGCCACGCGTTCGTAACGAGCTGCACCGAGACCTGCCAGGCAGTTCTGGCCATATCGCTGGCAGCGTTCAGGGGCTCAGAGCCGGCGATGTCCCTCGAAGGGAGATGGACGACGGACAGATCATCGAGATTGTGCGAGCCGAGGTGACAAGCCGAGAGAGGGCCGCCGAGGAATACGAAGACTTGGGCAGGGTGGACGAGGCTGCTCGGCTCCGCTCCGAATGCGAGGTTCTGCTAGGCCTGCTCCCGAGCGGAGCTGCTGGGTAGCCACCGTCCCGACTGTTCAGGGGCACCGGGTCAAATGAGCCCTGGGCGACCGCCCGTGACGTTCGCCTCTACCCGCCGTGGGCGTGTCGGCCCAATCATGGTCTTGGGGCGGACGTCGCCCCAAGGACAAAGAGGCGCGCTATGACAACAGCGAAAGCACCGGAGGTGTCTCCATGCGGGCGGTGATCATCTACGAGTCGATGTTCGGCAACACGCACGCGATCGCCGATGCCATTGGCAGTACAGGGCCTCGAGCCGGTGGACAACGTGGTCGTGGTCCCGGTGGTTGAGGCAGGCCGCGAACGGTTGGGCGACGCCGACCTGCTCGTCGTGGGCGGTCCCACCCATTTTCACGGCATGAGTCGAACCCGCACCCGCAAGTGGGCGGCCGCCACTGCGCAAAAACCCAAGAACGATCTGGTGCTCGATCGCGACGCCCAAGGCCCAGGCGTGCGTGACTGGCTCAGGTCGCTCGGCCACGGCCACACAAAGGTTGCTGCCTTCGACACCCGCTTCAAGGGTCCGGCAGTTCTCAGAGGGAGGGCGTCGAGGGCAATCAGCCGAAAACTTCGGAAGCACGGGTTCGAGATGGTGGCCAAGCCCGAGAGCTTCTTCGTCACCTTGGAGAATCACCTCGAACCGGGCGAGGAGGCCCGAGCCCAAGAATGGGGCAAACGGCTCGCGGCAAGTGTTCTATCGAACGGCGTCACCAATGGGGACGGTCCGGGACGACCGCCCACGTCCAAGGAGACGTGATGGCCGAGGTGATGATCCCCACCCCGGGTGAGCTGCCGTCCTACCTGGCGACACCTGCGGGCGAGGGCCCCTGGCCGGGTGTCGTCGTCATCCACGACGCAATGGGGATGAGCCAGGACTTACGGAACCAGGCTGACTGGCTTGCGGGCGAAGGGTACCTCGCCGTAGCGCCGGACCTTTTCTCTGGGAGAGGGATGGTGGCCTGCATGATCTCGGTCATGCGCGACGTACGCGCCGGACGGGGACGGTCGTTCGACGACATCGAGGCGGCGCGCGTCTGGCTGGCGGCCCGGGAGGACTGCACGGGCAGGATCGGCGTGATCGGCTACTGCATGGGAGGGGGGTTCGCCTTGATGCTCGCAGCCGATCGCGGGTTCACGGTGTCGAGCGTCAACTACGGCACCGCTCCGAAGGACGCCTACACGGCCAGCTTCCTGAGACGGGCTTGCCCGATTGTCGGAAGCTACGGCGGCAAGGATCGCACACTGCGAGGGGCCGCCGATCGCCTCGAGCGGGCATTGACGGCCGTCGGGGTCGAACACGATGTCAAGGAGTACCCGGAGGCCGGGCACTCCTTTCTCAACGACCACGAAGGAGCTGGAGACAAGAATCCATTCCCGTTCTCCGTCTTGGAGCCGGTCTTCGGAATACTCTCGCCAGGATCGGGCTACCACGAGGGATCTGCGCGAGATGCACGTCGGCGCATCCTCGCGTTCTTCGACGCGCACTTGAAGCCGTAGAGGGGCGAGACCCGCCCCCGAAGTGCCGAAACTGCCCCACCTCCCCGCGTTCGGAGGCACCCCTCTGTCGAATCCTCGGTCGATGGGCTTTCCCGTTCCGGGGTGCCTCGGTGGGAATCCTCCGCCCCCCTGGTTGGACAGCGTTGGGCGTTTACCAGTGACGAATCAGCCGGCGGCGATGATCTTCGGCCCTGCGTGGTTCTCTTTCAGCCGCTCCGCGGTCAACCGAGACTCCAACGGCATACCGATCCCAATGGGCACACGTCCCCATGCCCGTCGTTCCTCCGCTGAGCGGCCTCCAGGCACTCCGGGCAATCGACCACCCAGCATTGGTAGTGCCTTCTGATCGTGGGGTGATGGGGAGTGCGCATCTGGTCCGACCTCCTATGCGACAGCCATATCAACGGACGCACAATACAGGCAGTTCACAGGATATGCCCAGGTGAAGTTCGCATTGACGTCACATTCTGACTGACCCTGCCCAGGTCTACCCCCGAGCGCCGGGGACCGGATGCCCGAACCCAGCGACCTCATCATGGCCCTCAGCCCCCAACCTGGACGCTGCTTCCCGATGGTGCAATCCAGGCAGCTGCAGGCCACCCATCGTCGGCAACAGCCGGCCTGGAACGGCGTTGGCGGGACGGCACGGGCCGCAGTTGGAACGTGTCGAAGCCTGCGGGGTGCACGGGGCGTAGATCACCAGCGGCGTGTCGGAGGGCTTCTGAACCGCCTTAGTCACCAGGCATCCAACGTCTGCGAGTGGAAGTCGAAGGCCGTCAGGAGGTCGCCCAGGCGCCCGAACGCCGCCTCGATATTGCCGCGGGGTTGGGTGAGGGCCCGCCGGGCGGTAATGCCCTCTGTGTCAACCTTCAGTGAGGCAGATCGAGCTGCTGATTCATTGAACTAGAGGGCGGGGAAACGAGCCCCCGAAATGACGACGACGATCAACGACTCTGACGGCACGCGCCTGCAAGCTGGTGCGATGGACGACACCACCGACCCGGACCCCGAGGTCCCCGAACGAGCCCGAGGGCCACGCCGGTTCCCGGCGGCCTACAAGGCGAGGATCCTGGCCGAGTACGACACGCTGGGCAAGGCCGAGAAGGGAGCCCTCCTCCGCCGGGAGGGGCTCTACTCCTCGCTCCTCACCGAGTGGCGCAAGCAGCGCGACCGGGGCGCCGAAGAGGCCCTGGCCCGACCGCCGGCCGCCAGCCCGCCGATCCCCGGGACAGAGAGATCGCCCGGCTGAAGAACGGACAACGAGCGGCTCGAGACGCGAGCTCGACAAGGCCCGGAAGGTCATCGAGGTCCAGGGAAAACTCTCGGCGCTGTTGGAGCAGCTCGCCACCGACAGCGTGCAGGACGAGCGAGGCGAGACGAAGTGATCGACGAGGCCATCGACGAACTGACCCCGGTGGTCGGGGTGCGAGCGGCCTGCTGTGCCGCTCGGCGAGAGCCGGGCCCGCCACTACCGCCGGCACCGCAAGAGCCCGGCTCCACCGAAGCCCGAGCGGGTGGCCACCCCCCAGCCCCGGGCGCTCTCGCGAGGTCGAGCGCAAGGAGATCCACCGGGTCCTCAACACCGAGGAGCACATCGACGAGGCACCGGCCACCGTCTACGCCAAGCTCCTCGACGAGGGCATCTACCTGGGATCGGTCTCCACCATGTACCGGATCCTGCGCGAGCACGGACGAGGTGGGCGATCGCCGGCGCCATGCCACCCACCCGGCCCGGGTGAAGCCCGAGCTCGTGGCCACCCGGCCGAACGAGGTCTACAGCTGGGACATCACCAAGCTGCACGGCCCGAGAAGTGGACCTACTACTACCTCTACATCGATCATCGACATCTACAGCCGCTACGTGCCCGGCTGGATGCTGGCCCGGGCCGAGCGGGCCAGCCTGGCCGAGGCCCTGCTGGCCGAGACCATCGAGAAGCAGGGCATCGGAGCCGGACCAGCTCACCATCCACTCCGACCGGGGATCACCGATGATCGCCAAGCCGGTCGCCCACCTGCTGCGCCGACCTCGGGGTCACCAAGTCCCACAGCCGGCCCCACGTGAGCAACGACAACCCGTACTCGAGAGCCACTTCCGGACGCTCAAGTACCGGCCGGACTTCCCCAAGCGCTTCGGCTCCTTCGAGGACGCCCACGCCCACTGCGGCCGGTTCTTCACTTGGTATAACGACGACCACCGCCACTCGGGCATCGGCTTCCACACCCCGGCCGACGTCCACTACGGCCGGGCCGAGCTCGTCCGGGAACAGCGCGGACAGGTCCTCGATGCCGCCTACGCCGCCCACCCCGAGCGGTTCGTCCGCAAGGCCCCCACGCCTCCGGCGCTGCCGACGGTGGCGTGGATCAACGACCCGAGGAGGTAACCACGACGGCACAGTGATTATCCAAACTTTCTGTCTCACAAAGGTTGACAGGCGCCGGTGCGACCGCAGCGCATGTGTTTCAACATGAGGGCAACGCGACTGCCCAGATCCTGATCGGGACAAGGATGCCCCACCACTCAAGTCGTCGCTTCACTCGTGCCGGTCTCAAGCTCGTCGGCCGCCGCCAACATGGTGACTCGGTTCACGCTCATGGCCGCTGAGAACCGAGTCTTGACAGCTGCCACTCGTCGCAGGGCGGCTGTCGCCTTGATGAGCCAGTGCTGTGCGCTTTGTTCTGTATTCATGGTGATCGCGATGAGCGGTCGGACCCGAGTCCCGTTACAGGACTCTTCACGACGCGACGGCCACTTTGCACCCGGCACCGAGCCTTGTGCGAATCGGTCGCCGTAACCGTCACATCGTCGCCAGGGTGTCGTCATACAGACGCCAGATCGGTCACGCAGCGATCTCCGGACCCGTCGCCTTTGCCAACGCCTTCACGTCCGACCAGGCCCACACCAGGCTGGCTTTGAGGCTGTCACACGACTGACGCTTTCGAGCGTCTACAGGTCAATCGCGCCCTGACCCGCAAACGGGAGCACCCTGCCTCAGGTGGCCATGACCGACCCGGCAGGCCGCCACTCGTAGCAAACGTCGGGCGCGTGCTCCTCGTTGTCGCCCGTAGTCATAGCAACGGCGGTGAACCCACGTTCTTCGTAGAACCGTCGGGCGTCGAGATTAGTCTGAAAGGTCCACAGCTTGAGTCCGTTCGGCCGCAGCGTTTTGGCGTGGTTGAGGAGGGACCCTCCGATGCCCCTTCGCGTACAAGCTGTGTCGACATAGAGCTGATCGATCCACTCATCATCGAGGACCATCAAGGCGACTGGTCCCTCAGCGCCATCAGCCACCCAGACCTCGCTGGTCGGGAGTACGACGTCTTCAAACCACTGATGCACTTCCTCATCGGTGTGGGTGGTTGGTGGAATCGATGGGGCTGAACCCGCTCGTGACCGAAGCCACAGCGCAGCTAGGGATCCACTTTCATCTGGGAGGGCCCTCCGAATGTCCACGCCACATCATGTCTCCAGCCCGGCGTACGGGCGCACCCGAGGATCAGGCCTTGGCTGACGTTCGCGGACGCCCTCGGGCAACCCTGTGTTGTGACCGTCATCAGTCCGGACATGATCCGGACCGCCAGAATCACCAGGTTCGGTGGGCACAGTCAGCCATCGCCTCCCCCGTCTCGCAGCGCTGCAACGAAACGTTGGCACCTTGAGCACCATGCGATCGAACTGTCCTCATCCGATACATGGACAAGCGCGCCACAACCACAACACCGCCAGATGATGGGCCACTGGTTCGTAGCTGGGCGGGAGGGACCGAGCCATCTTGGCATCGTTGCACCAATCCTTCTCATCGATTGATGCCCCACCAGGCTTCCCGGCGCTCCACTACTCGACTTAGTCGAGTCGCCTCCCGAGGTCTATTTGGCGGGAACCCAGCATATTGAGGTGGTCATCGAGACGCGACGTGGTGCGCCCATGGGGTAACAAGGACCGTTGCGCCGACTGTGACGGTTCGGTAAACGGCCAAGCTCCTGACACAGCGCCGTCCTACGGTTCAGCCATGACCACCCCCGCCAAGGATCCGCGCCAGACCATGCAGGACGCCGTCGATGAGTTCCTCGAAGCGTGGAAGGTCAAGCACGATCCGATCGGCCTTGACGCTGCCGTGCTGAAGCTGGCCTCCGCCGCCCACGACCTTATGGAATGGCTCGATGCTCACCCCGGGCCCGATACGCCCGAGCGCCGGTCCTACGTCTTAGCCACGACCCGGTTCGCCGAGCTCGCGGACGTGCTCCTGGACGAGGACGTGGCCGTTAGCCAGGAGGCGGTCAACGGGATCCTGGCTGACCTTGTGTCATTGCAGCGAGCGATCGGGCGCGGGTTCAACTAACACGCTCGCACTGGGCATTCCGCGGGGTTGTTCTGTTGACTCGTGGACAGTTATCCGCACGCCCAGAAGTGCGGAACTGTCCCGGCGTTCGGGGGCGGGCTGGCCTCATTGCGCAATAAGCTCGGCGAGTCTTCGGGGCATAGACCGATTGACAGGTCGACATGTCAGCGACCATTCCCCTTGCCCCAGTCGAGCCGAACTGTCGCATCGTCCCGGCGATAGGGCCGCTTTCATTCTCAGCGGCTTCCGCTAGTCGTCACGCAAGGAGCGAGGCCATTCCGTCTACCCACAACCCAAGATCGACGGTGGTAGTAGCACTATCGCCGAACGACGGGTATCACCCTTGAGCGCCTACTGCACCGGCCGTACCCTCGACATAGAGCGAACGCAGGAGGCGCCCAATGCGAAACGAGTCCTCGGTCACCAAGTTTGACCAGGTAGTCAGGGGTCGGAACTTGATCATTCTGGCTGCCACAGACGTGGTTCTCTTCTTAATCGCCAATATTGCGTATGGAGGAGGTAACCAACACGGGCTTCGCAACGGTGTGTCCAATGTGGCGTGGGTCCTATTCTTGGTCGGCTTCTTGCTGCTGATCGTGTTGGGGATCGCCTGCTTGGCTCAGGTCATACGGCGGCGCGTGAAAGCACAGGCGTAAATTTGGCCGCTTGAACTTGGCATGAAGCACTCGCGTCTTCGGCTTTCTCCGACTGACCACCGCCACGACCCACGAAACGACAGGACGACTTCCCGGCGTTCTGGGACAGTCCGGCGATTTAGGCTTTATACGTGCACGATCAGGACGTCAGTCCGGCTCCAGCCGCTTGGACTGCTCAGGAGCGCCGGAACGCTCCGAGGGTGGTCTTCGTAGGCGCACTCATTTTGTGAGATCTTCTCGGCCTCGGATTTCTGATCGACACCCTCACCGGAGGATCAGCTGAGCCCCACCAAACACAGGTTGTCGCTGCCACCGCTGTGATTGGATTTGGTTCTTGGAGACGTCGCACTCGCCGTGGTTGGGCTTTTGGTTAGACACTTCATCCGGCGGCAGCGCGCATAACCGCCGATATGGGAGACCCCAGCGGGAGCTATCGCTCATCCGATGTATCGGAGTGTGCCGTCGAACGTTCTACGTTCGACGGATACGAGCGGATGTTGCACAAGCACCTACAGCTCGGCAGGGGTCCGGAGACGCTTTGTCGTAACACCTCTTGGCGGCGGATCGGAGCGCAGGACCTCCTCAGTGCACCGGCATCGCACCGCTTGGGACGTGAGCTCCCTTGTCGTGGCCGTGGAACAGGTTGCGGAAGGCCGGAAGAGCGAACCGGTCAAGACCCAGGTACCCTGCGTTGCGCCAGGCCAGGATCAAGAAGACCCCGACAAAGGCATAGACCGGGTTCACCCCCGCCGTGCCCGAGAGCATGTAGATGAGGTTGAGGGTCACCCCGCCGACCGCGGCCAGCCCGGTGAACAGCCCCAAGATCAGCAGGATGCCGATGAGGAACTCGGCGATGGAGATGAACTTGGCGATCCAGTCGGCGTTGGGGATCACGAAATTGTGGAGGAACGCCGCCCACCAGCCGTAGGAGGCGCCACCCTTCCCGGTGGACGAGGCGGCCACTGACGCCGCGGCGTAGCCCTTGACGGCGATCCCACCGTGGTTCCAGAAGGCGGCGTTCTCGCTACCCCAGAGCTTCTGATAGCCGGCGTTCAGCCATTCGTAGCCGAGCCACAACCGTGCCACGAGCCAGATGAGGCTGGCAGCTTTAGAGCGGAAGAGCCAGTCGGCGAAGCGCAGATTGCCCGACGGTGCCTCCCACACCCCGCGGGCAGAGCCATCCCCCGTAGGGACGTGGCCTTGAAAGGACGATTTGAGCGACACGGAACTCACCTCCGAAAACGGATCACTCGTGCGACCCTCCATCTTTAGACGATCGGGCGCTCGGAGAAGGGGTCCAACGTCCCGGAACCTTGTCAGGGCGGCTGCCAGTTGCGCCCGCCGCCCCGAGCGGTCTGAAACTGGGGTCTTGACTCAAAGAGGATTCGGACGAGGGCACCCCGTCCCGGCGTTGTGGGGGCACGGATTCAGCGCCGGCGCTGAGCCTGGATAAGGGGAACGCCAAACGGCAGAAAAGCAACGATGGCGGCGGCCAGCGCGAGAAAGGCGCCCCACGACCAGCTGAATCCGGCTGGCTTGAGCAGGAAGCCCAGCACCACGAGAGCAACATTTACCCCGGTCATGAGGACCAGGAGCTGATCCTTGGACATACGGCCCTGCTCCACGAGGTCGCCGACGCCGAACGCGGTGATCAGGACGTAGAGCACCAGCACAATCGAGTCCAGCACCGCGAAGAACAGCCACCCGTGGACGCTGAGTCCATCAGCGGAGAAGGGACCGATGCTGTACCAGGGCAGCCAGAAGGAGACCAGGAGGGCCAAGGTCGCGGGGCCGGCGACCCGATCCTTAGCGTTCAGGGCGTTCAGGCGTTGCCGCGACTTCCCGGCCCGCTTGGGCGCCGGTCGCGGCATGACATGTGGCCTGATGGCGGCGCCGCACTTGGGGCAAACTGCAGTACCAGGGAACACCTCAACCAGGCATCGGGAACAAGCGGGCATCCAACCTCCTTCCTGCTGTCAGGGACGCGCCTGATCAGGCTATAAGCCCAACCGGGGTGTGACTTGTCGATTCGAATTCGGATCAAAGGGCGATCAAGTCATCGCTCGCGACGGTCGGCATGTCCAGAACCCACGCCGCGCATTAGTTCTTCTTGACGCCCCTTACAGCATCCATTGGCCTGCCATCCCGCTCGGCTCGCCCGAACCCGGTTCTTGCAGTCCTTAGACCTCGATCACCGAAATTTTCGGCCCACGGGGTTAGGACCGGAGCCCCACCGGGCTGGCCGTCGTCCGCGGTCACCCCTCTGGGTCGGGTCCTCCCCCAACGACCCCGGTCGGCTGGGACACCCCGGCCACCGGCTCCCGGACGCATCCGAATTGGGACCTTCGCCCCTAGTTCCTTGCACACGCTGATCGACAAAATGTTGTCTATGCCGCGACGGGGAGAGCAGCCGTAGAGATGCCGAGGTCGGTGAATAGGGTTTGCATGTCTATGCGGAGGGTCTCGTAGTCGCGATCGACCCGTGTCCAGGTGGCGGGCTTGCGGCCCTGGCGTGGACTGCGCACCCCGGAGAGGATGGGGCTGACCACCTGATCGCGTAGGACAGTGAGGGCGGTGATGATGCGGGCGGCCTCGGGGGGTACCTGGTAGCGGCGGGTGCGACCGGGCTTGACGACGAGTTGCTTGGCCCGCAGTTTGCGCAGGTCATAGGCGGCCTGGCGGATGCTGTAGTCCGTGTCGCCTTGCGCACTCATGGCCCGGACCTTGGCGCTGAGCTCGGAAACGGTGAACCCCTCGGGTGTGACCGCCAGAACGGTCACCGCGGCGAGGACACTACGCATGCGGGCCTTGTTGAGGTCGATGCCGCCAATGCGGGTGGCCCCAAGGCACGAGGGGATCGGGAGCTGATCGAGGATGTCGCCCGATACGAACCCGACGTCGACGCAGTCGAGCATGGTGGTGAATCGCTCGGCCATGGCCCGGAGGCGAGTGACGATGTCGGGGAAGCGCTCGAGCACCCGGCCGACACCGAGGGCTTTGGTGTTGTGCACTACCGCCTCGAAGCGCAGTACGTGCTCGCCTTTGGTATAACCCTTGAGCGTCAAGAGCCCGAAGTGGATCTTGAACAACGTGAGGTCATAACGAGGTGTCTCGATCACGACTGCCTGGCGGGGTGAGAGATCAGCACCGGCCTTTCTGTGAGGACGGTGTTGCAGCCCGAAGAGGGTGCGTAGCGTCGGCACGTCGAGGCGCGAGCGGGTCCGGTCGACCACGGTGTTGAACACCCGGTCCATCTGCGCCCCGGAGGCAAAGAGCAGGTTGCGGCTGTACTCGACCTGGTAGACCGAGTAGCTGTAGACGAACCCGCTTTCGCGTTGCTCGTCTGTGTCGAGCCCGAAACACAGACAGGCACTGTAGATCCAGCGGTCGCAGACCCCGCTGAGGCGCCCTATGGTCTCGGGAAGAGACAAGGTATCTGCGACCTCAGCCAGACTCTCGGGGTCAGCGACCGCGGTGAAACAGTTTCCCTCCTTGGCATAGCCCAGTCCACTGACCTGCGCCGAGCAGGCGACGTACTCATGGCCGTTCAAGATGATCTGGGCCCCGAAGGGGGGATGCCCCGACATCTTGATCGTCACGTGTCCCCAGGTCGGGTCCATGATGTGGAAGGAATAGTGGTTGACGAAGGACTTCTTCTTCTCCAGGTTGTAGATCACCCCCGAACGGGAACGCTTGACCTCCCACACCGTGGCCGGGGCCCGGGCCACCAGCACCATGAACACCCCTGGTCCGACGCTGTTGGTGGCCAGGTACTCCTCGGCGATGAGGTGCTTGCGCTCGCCGGCCTTGCAGTCGATGACAGGGACCCCGTGCGCCCTGGCCCAGCCCCGGACTCGGCGCGAAAAGCGGCCGGCCATGCGCATCAGGCGGGTGTTGTCGAGCTCGTCGTCGCTATCGCCGTGCCAACGCCGCCACCAGGTTCGGAACCCGCCCGGAGAGTGTCCCAAGGAGAAGTAGGCGTTGAGCACGATGCGGTCCACGCAGTCGTAGCTCCCGGTCAACAGATCGCCATAGTGCTCGCTGAAGTCATTGCTCATGGAGGCAAGGTAGATCCGCACTCACCGGTCGTCACCCTGCTGCCCCGAAGGGGCCCCCGATCCCGAGCTTGTCTCGGGAGAGGCGTAGGTCTCTTGGTACCCGGCTTTCTGGATTTTGTGACAAGTTTCAGGCAGCTGTCCCGAGACGGGCGTTGAGTGATGTAGTCACCCAGTGACTCGCTCGATGGTGCCAAGAGCGCGACGGAGTTCGAGCTGGTGCTGGTGGTTGGTCGAGCGTCGAGAAGCGGCCGGAGGAGGCGTCGTGGAGCTTGGTGTAGAAGACGGCGACGCGGATGCCCTCGGGGGTGAGGACGTAGGTGTTGGTGTGCGGCATGCGCTCGATCAGCCCGTGGAGACGGAGACGGCGCAGGTCATAGGTCATCTGGTGAAGCGCTGTAGTCCGTTGCCGAGGAGTCCGGCCACCTGCCCGCGAAGGCTCTTGTTGGTGAAGCCGGTGACGGCGTGGACGACGACAGCACAATGCGCCGGCCAGGGCCATGGCGCGTTGATCCCCGAAGCGCAAGGCTCCGGTTCTTTGGCCCTCCCGGCGTAGGGCTGGTGGATGCGCTCAAAGAGCGCAGAGCCGATGGCACAGCCCTGGCCGGCACGTTCGATCATAAGCAGACGATCGTTGACCTGCCGGGCCTTGCTCGACCAGCTCGGGGAGATGCTCGAGCCGGGCAAGGACTCCGAGGTCCTTGGGCTTGTTGATGACGGTCTCGATGCGATAGGCCCTCCCTTCCTTCAGGTACTGCTTGACACGGCTGTGCTTGTAGCGAAAGTCCATCTTCACCTCGGTGCCCGGGCAGAAGATCCTGGTCGCAAAGGGCTTGGCAGTGGTGCGGCCACGGCGGTCGCGCCCGAAGACGGCATGGACCTCGTGGGGGCGGCCGACGCCGACATTGTCGGCGACGAGGGCCTCGAAGAACCCTCGGGCCCGGCGTGGGTCGTCAAAGACCAGGGTCCGAGAGACCTCGACCTGGCGCATGGAAAGCTCCCAGAAGTAGCCCGCCTCCCGGTCGACGTCGGTGAACGGGGTCGGGATGACGGCCGATCCAGCGGTCGAAGAACCCCTGGACGTCGGCGGGCCGAAGGCGGTCGCAGATCACCTGGAGGCCGCCGGGATTGGCGCACGGCGGCGAAGCCGTTGGCCAGCTCGGTGAAGTCGAGACCCGCCCGAGCGGCCTGTCGCTTGGCCCACTCGTGCCCGTTGCACCATTACGCGCCCCCACGCGTTATGTGGCCGTTGCCGGCTCCGTCCGATCGATTTCGCTCCCTGCGGGCAGCGTGATGCGCTGAACCTGGGCACATAATCCCAGGCCGACACAAGCTTCCCGAACCGGGATCGACCCGGAGAAGGAGGCGACGATGACGAAGAGAGAGTTGGTCAGGATGGGCGGTCCGCTCGCGATCTACGCGGATGGGTTCCGTCAGGAATTGACCGCCCGTGGCTATGTGCACCAGGTCGTGGAGCGGAACCTTCGGGTGCTTGTGCACCTGAGCGATTGGATGCAGGCAGGATCCGTGTCGGTCGGCCAGTTGAGCCCGGCACGGCTCGAGACGTTCATTGGGGACCGGCGCCAGCAGGGCTATCGGGGGTGGCTGTCGGTGCCGGCGGTGACACCGTTGCTCGGCTATCTCCGTAGTGTCGGCGTGGTGTTGGCGACTCCCGAGGCGCCAGCGGCGAGAGGCCCGGTCGAGCAATTGGTCGAGCAGTACCAGCGCTATCTGGTCGACGAGCGAGGACTGAGCGCCGCTGTCATGCGAAAGTACAGCGAATTCGCCCACGCTTTCCTCAGCGCCACCGAGGGTCCAGACGGGCTCGAGCTAGCGGATCTCTCGGCGGCGACGGTGACCGACTATGTGGTGAGCGAGTACGCCGCGCGACCGTCCCGATCGGCGAAGTCGACGGTCACGGCCCTGCGTTCCCTACTCAGGTACCTATTCCTGGCCGGGCTCGTCGAGCATCAGCTGGCCCTGGCCGTGCCCACGGCTGCAAACTGGCAAGCGGGCAGCCTGCCCCGGGCTCTGGGACCCGAGGCGGTGGCGGCTCTGACCGCCAGCTGCGACGACTCCACCGAGATCGGCAGTCGCGACCGCGCCATCCTGGTGCTGTTGTGCCGTTTGGGTCTGCGCGCCTGCGAGATCACCCGCTTGGAGCTCGACGATCTGGACTGGCGGTCGGGGGAGGTCTCGGTGAGCGGCAAGGGTGGTCGCCGGGACCGACTGCCGCTTCCGGTTGATGTGGGAGAGGTCCTGGTCGCCTACCTCCAGCAGGCCCGCCCTCATGTCAGATGCCGCAAGGTGTTCTTGCGGGTCAACGCCCCGATCGTGGGCCTGACGACCCCGGCAGTGACAGGGGTGGTCTACAAAGCGTGCGCCCGGGCGGGGCTGCCTCGAGTGGGAGCGCATCGACTGCGCCACAGCGCGGCGACCGCCATGCTGGCCAGAGGCGGGAACTTGGTTGAAGTGGGTCAGGTGTTGCGCCACGTCCGGGCCGAGACCACGGCTATCTACGCCAAAGTCGACCGCATCGCGTTGGACGAGCTCGTTCGTCCCTGGCCGGGGGTTCTGGCATGACCCCGATCCGACAAGGCGTCGAGGACTACCTGTCGGTGCGCCGGGCACTGGGCTACAAGCTCGTCGATCACGGCTGGCTGCTGGCCGACTTCGCCGCCTACATGGAGACGGCCGGCGCCACCACGATCACCATCCCGCTGGCACTGGCCTGGGCCACCCTGCCCCAGGACGTCCTGCCCTCGTGGTGGGCCGCCCGCCTGCGGGTCGTCCGGGGCTTCGCCCGCCACCTGAGCGTGTTCGATCCTGACACCGAGATCCCTCCGGTGGGCCTGCTCGAGGCCCGCAACCGCCGGGCCGTTCCCTACCTGTACTCCAAAGACGAGGTGGCGGCCCTCTTGGCGGCCACGGGATCTCTGCGGCCGACGCTGCACGCGGCGACCTACCGGACGCTCATAGGCCTGTTGGCAGTCACCGGGATGCGCCTCGGTGAGGCGATCCGCCTGGATCGAGCCGACCTCGACGAGGACGGCCGATGCCTGGTGGTGCGCAACACAAGTTCGCCAAGAGCCGGCTGATCCCCCTGCACCCGACCAGCCTGGAGGCCTTGGCCGACTACGGGGAACTGCGCGACCAGCGCTTCTCCGACTCGCGGACTCCTGCCCTTCTGGTCTCAGTCAGAGGCAAGAGGCTCTTCCGCCAGAACATCGAGTACGTCTTTCCTCGCCTCGTTCGGGTGGCAGGCCTGACGCCTCGCTCGGAGCAGTGTCACCCAAGGCTGCACGACTTCCGTCACTCGCTGGCAGTCGACACCCTGCTCGGCTGGTATCGGTCCGGTCTCGACGTGCAGTCCCGCCTGCCGGTGCTGTCCACCTTTCTCGGGCACACAAAGCCAGCTAACACGTACTGGTACCTCTCGGCAGTGCCCGAGCTGTTGGCCCTGGCGGCCGAGCGACGCCAGTCGGGATGGGAGCCGAGCTCATGACCGCGCTCGCCCCCACTCTCGAGTCGTTCTTCACCCAGCGCCTCATCGGCCAACGGCGGGTCAGCCCCAACACGGTGGCGGCCTATCGGGACGCCTGGAGACTCCTGCTGGGCTATGCCAGCGATCGCATCGGCAAGCAGCCCAGCCAGTTGGACATGGCCGACCTCGACGCTCCCTTCTTGGCCGGCTTCTTGGACCACCTCGAGGCCAAGCGGGGCAACAGTGTGCGCACCCGCAACGCCCGGCTGGCAGCAGTCCGGTCGTTCTTCCGCTACGCGGCGCTGTGCCATCCCGAACACGCCGGGCTCATCGCCCGAGTGTTGGCCATCCCCACCAAGCGGGCTGAGCGCAACGAGCTGTCCTATCTTGATCAGCCCGAGGTCGATGCCCTTCTCGCCTCACCTGACCGAGAGACCTGGACCGGCCGTCGCGACCACGCGCTGATCGACGTAGCCGTGGACACTGGCTTGCGGGTCTCGGAGCTGACCGGCTTGAAGAACTCGGATATCGAACTCGGTGCCGGAGCGCATCTCCGCTGCATGGGGAAAGGACGCAAGTACCGAGCCACACCGCTTCGGAAGGAGACAGCGGCTGTGCTGGCCGTGTGGATGCGTGAGCGGGGGGTGGACCCGACGACCCACTCTTTCCCACACGGCGGGGAAGTCGGATCGGACGAGGAGCGGTTGAGCGGCGGGTGGCCAAGCATGCGGCCTCGGCGGCTGGCCGCTGCCCGTCACTCAACGCCAAACGCGTCACACCCCACGTCCTCCGCCACAGCTGTGCCATGTCCCTCCTCGCTCAAGGAGTTGACACGGCAGTCATCGCTCTCTGGCTCGGGCACGAACGCGTCGAGACCACCCAGATCTACGTGCATGCCGACATGTCGATCAAGGAGCGGGCGTTGGCTCGAACGTCGCCACCGAACACCAAGCCGGGGCGATACCGAGCAACTGACTCGCTGCTCGCGTTCTTGAACGGCCTCTGATTATGCTCGCCCTCGTTGGTCATCTATAGCACTGAACTGCAGAGCTACGCCGAGAGGTACATAACTGGAGGGGGCGCGTAATGCGCCTTATGGAGAAAGATCCATAAGGCGCAGACCTTGGCCGGATAGGGAAAATAGGTGCAGATCTTGATGAAGCCGGGCCCGAAGTCTGGATCGAGGACGTAGAAGTAGTACATCCCGACCCGGCGCTCCTCCTTGACGAACTCGAAGCGCGCGATGCCTGGCCTGGGCGTCCGTTTCTTGGCGCTGAAGACCCACTGGAACTCCTGGGCGGCGACGATGGCCACCACCCCGAAGCGCCCCTCAGCCTCGGCTTGCTCGAGATAGGGCCGGACGTGGTCGAGCTTGCGGTCGTCGCAGCGGGTCCGGTCGGGCTTTTTCAAGAGGAGGATCGGGACTCTCGTGCTCGGCGGCGAAGGCCTTGACCTCCCGGCGGAATCGATTGCCGATCTTCTCGAGCAGCGCGGGTGAAGGAATCGGGAAGCCGAGGTGTGCGGTGAGGAAGCGTCGCCACCTGCCCGCCGACCTGGAGGTTCGGGACGTAGGCGTTCAGGTAGAGGCGGTCGATGCAGGCGAGGTCAAGGCCGACATGACCCTCGAGCACTTCATTGATGTTGGTCACGCTGGTCATGACACAAGCGTGACCGCCCGAGGGACGGCTCTGCCGGCCCGACTATCTCAGACTCGCACCTGGTCGCGCCGGGAGGAGGCCGGGAGGGGGGCCTGCCCCCCTCCCGCTAATGTCCTGACCCAAAGATTCATAGCCAAATAGGAATTTTCCTGTCATCTTCCGCGTTCTCACCGTCATCAACGACGATGGGAGGCAGTGATGGCGAGACGGGGAAGACCGACTGAAGATCTCGTGCTGAGCGATGACGAGCGCGAGACGCTCGAGCGGTGGGCGCGACGTCCGAAGAGCGCACAGGCGCTGGCGCTTGCGCTGCCGCATCGTGCTGGCGTGCGCCGAAGGGTCAGACCAACACCGAGGTGGCCGAGCGCCTCGGTGTCACCGTGCCGACGGTGGGCAAGTGGCGCCGGCGCTTCGTCGCGCAGCGCCTCGACGGCCTCACGACGAGCCCCGCCCCGGCGCACCGCGTTCGATCGAGCGACGACGACGTCGAGAGCGGTCATCGTCAAGACCCTCGAGGAGACGCCGGCCGACGCCACCCACTGGTCGACCCGCTCGATGGCCAAAGCCACCGGGATGAGCCAGTCGGCGTGTCAGTCGGATCTGGCGGGCCTTCGGGCTGAAGCCCCACCTCGTCGAGACCTTCAAGCTCTCGCCCGACCCGCTCTTCGTCGAGAAGGTGCGAGACATCGTCGGTCTCTACGTCAATCCGCCCGAAGCCGCCCTCGTGCTCTGCGTCGACGAGAAGACCCAGATCCAAGCCCTCGACCGCACCTCACCGGTGCTCCCGCTCGCCCGGACTCCCGAGCGGCGCACCCACGACTACGTCCGGGGCGGCACCACCAACCTCTACGCGGCGCTCGACGTCGCCTCGGGCAAGGTCATCGCCGACATGACCGAGCGCCACCGGGCCGACGAGTTCCGCACTTCTTGAACCTCATCAACCGCACCGTCCCCGACGACCTCGACGTCCACCTCGTCGTCGACAACGTCTCGACCCACAAGACGCCCGAGATCCACCGCTGGCTGCTGCGCCACCCGCGCTTCCACCTGCACTTCACGCCGACCTACAGCTCGTGGATGAACCTGGTGGAGCGCTGGTTCGCCGAGCTCACCAACAAGTGGCTGCGACGCGGCACGCATCGCTCGACCAAGGAGCTCGAAGCATCGATCAACGACTGGATCGACAAGTGGAACGAGAACCCACGCCCTTCGTCTGGCACAAGAGCGCCGACGAGATCCTCGACACGCTGGCTGGATATTGCGCGCGGATCTCCGACTCAGGTCACTAGTGCTCCGTGGTCTGCTTCCACATCCTGGAGGCGTGACACATTGACACATAAAATGTCTCATTGATTTGGCGCGAGCAAAGGGGGCATCACCCCTCTGGGTCGGGTCCTCCCCCAACGGCCCCGGTCGGCTGGGACACCCCGGCTCACCGGCCCCCGGGCGCATCCGAATTGGGACCTTCGCCCCTAGTGCTCCGTGGTCAGCCTCCACATCCTGGAGGAGTGAGACACTGAAACACTATATGTCTCATTGGTGCGGCGCGACCCAAGGGGGTAGGGCATGTCATTGGGACTGGACCTGAGCTATCTCGAGCGCTCGGCTCGTGGGGAGTTTGATCTGGGGTGGCTGAGGCACACCGACTCCGAGTGGGGGGTATCCGCTGTCCCCTCGAAGACCGGCCTCACCCTGAAGGACATATCCATCGGCTCTTACGGGGAGGTCCCGGAGCATGCGCCGCTGCGCACCATGGCGCCCCGCGGCTCCGATATCGAGATCGACGTGCCGGATATGGGGTACACGGTCAACGACAAGGCCGAGGTCTGGTCGGACAACGTGCTCGACCTGTACGAGGAGGCGGTCAGCCGGCAGTGGAGCGCCACCCGGGACATCCCATGGAGTGAACTGGTGCCGCTCGACCCCGACGTCGAGCACGCGATGTGCCAATTGGCCACGGTGCTGTCCGAGGTGGAGATGGTCGCCGCCGACTTCCCGGCCAAGTGGCTGTGGCGGATCAACCACGACTTCGTCGAAGCCAAGATGTTCCTCTGCACCCAGGTGATGGACGAGGCTCGGCACACCGAAGTCTTCCGCAAGCGAGCGCTCGCCAACGGTGGTGGCCTGGGCCGAGCGACAGCCGTGGTCGAGCGGTTCCTGCAGCTGATCCTCGACGCCGAGACCTACGACGAGGGCTCGGCCCTCATGCACCTGCTGGGCGAGGGGATCGTCCTATCGTTGTTCCGCGCTGGTGCCGCCCTGTCGCCGTCGTCGGTCGAGCAGCAGATCTTCCGGCTCTGCATGCAGGACGAGGCCCGGCACGTGGCCTACGGCACCATGCACCTCCGCTACCGCCTGGAGAAGGACCCTTCGATGGCGGCGGACTTCCACAACTACCTCGATAAGGGCGAGGAAATGATCGCCATGATCTTCTCCACGCCGGAGATCGTCGAACCGACCGCCATCCTGGCCGCCGGCAGCGTGAAGGCGGCCTGTGAGCTCGGGACCGAGGCGGGCGACGTCCTCCGCCACCAGATCATCGGCGACTACCTGAAGCGTTGCGACCACGCTGGCCTCGACCGACGGGGCCGACTCCACCTCCCCGACGCCATCATCGACGGCGTGCCAGGGGCCAAGGCAGAAGTGGTTGTCTGATGGCGCCGATCACAGCACCGTTCCCCTCCGGCCCCTGGTTCGAGGAGCTCGTGGCCAGGGCGACGGCCGACACGGCGGCCATCGAGCGGCTCGGCATCGCCGAGTTTCGCCTTGGCGCGGAGGTCGTCTGGCCCGACGGCGCCCGCCGCCTGTTCGGCCTCGAGCTCGACGGCTACGACATCGTCGCCACCGGGCCCGTCGACGAGGCGGCGTTCGGCCCCGATGTGGTGCTCTCCGGTTCCCTCGAGGCGTGGACCGAGATGATCGGCTGGATCGAGACCAACGGGCCTTCCGACAGTGCCCACTCGCTGAACGGCCTGTCGATCGCCGGCATCCCCTTTGAAGTGCGGTCGTCCGACGCCATGGGCAGCGACAAGTTCTACCGGTACATGGGCACCCTGCAGGCCGTGTTCGACGCGGCTGCCGCCGACACCCCCGTCCCCGCCACTGCGGACTGACGTGGCGCTCGAGATTGACATCGAAGAGTGCCTCGGCTGCGGCGCTTGCGAGTCGGCGTGCCCACAGGGGGCCGTCACCCAGGGCGGCGACTTCCCGGTCATCTACGAGGTCGACCCGCTGCTGTGCAACGACTGTCAGAAGTGCCTCGCGGTCTGCCCGGTCGACGGTCTGGTCACTGATGCGGACTGGACCGTGTGCCACGGGCGCGGGTGCCCGCTGTCGTCGAGCCGATACGCCGACACCGAATGCAGCGAGGGCCGGCAGGTGTGCCCGACGTGCGGCTCGATGCTGTGGCGGGTCGAAGGTGGCGACTGGACGTGCCGGGTGTGCGTGGCGGCCGCCAACGGTTCCCGGGTGGCGTCTTGCCCAAAGGTGAAGCGGGCGCATCGCCTGCTCGCCGGCGCGTCCTCCGGCCGTGTCCTTGACGGAGCGGGCTGAACTGCCCCGAACTCCGGGAGCGGGATGATTTGCGACGGGGGTTTGAACACAGTCCCAGAGGATCCGACCGCCATGCGTGACAGGGTCACTCAACGATGACCCGTGGGTGAGCAACTGCCGGTGATGCACGCGCGCAGTGAGCCGACCCGGACTGACGACGAGATCTCGCCGACCTCCTCGGTGTTCCGATGAGCGCTCTTCGGGTCAACGCACCCATCAAGTGATCCACCGCGCAACCCCCCTCCGGGTTCGCAGAGGCTCCCTGCGACGGCGACATAGTATCCGTCGACAATGGAGCGGCTAGAGGGGTGCACGGCGGTCGTGACCGGAGCCGCCAGCGGAATCGGCCTGGCCATTGTCGAAGCGTTCGTGGCGGAGCGCATGCGCGTCGTCATGGCCGATGTCGACGAAGAGCACCTTGTGGCGCAGGCCGCCCGGCTCGCTGACCAGGGCGCCGCTGTTCATGCGGTCTCCGCCGATGTCACGGACCCGGAGGCCGTCGCTTCAGTCGGTCGGGCGGCCGTCGAGCGGTTCGGGCGCCTCAACGTGGCAGTGAACAATGCCGGCGTGGTCTCGAGAGGGTACTCCTGGGAGCTGCCCCTCGATGAGTGGCACAGGGTCATCGACATCGACCTCTGGGGCGTCGTCAACGGCATCCGCTCATTCGTCCCCCTCATCCTGGCGTCCGGCGAGGAAGGCCACGTGGTCAACACCGCATCGATGGCGGCGGTCCTCCCGCTCGACCGGCTCGGGCCGTACACCGTCGCGAAGCATGGAGTGCTCGGACTCTCCGACGTACTGCGCGCGGAGTTCGAGGTGATCGGCGCGCCGATCGGCGTGAGCGTCGTCATGCCGGGAAGGATCAAGACGGCGATGAACCCCATCGGCTCGGTGTCGCCAGACGTCGTCGCCGCACACGTGATCGATGCCATACGCCGACCGCGCGACTATGTGTTCACTGACGATCATGGCGCCGGCGAGGTGCGGGATCGGCTCGAGCAGATCCTGGCCAGCAAGGCCGAGGAGTCTTAGGCTGCGACGAGGTCAGGCTCCGGAACGTCGCTCGACGTGCTGCAATTCGATCCACAGCGGGATCAAGAACCAGATGTAGACGTTGGTGAGCGTGTACTCGTTGTCGTGGTAGCGGGTCACCATGGACCCGATATCGGTGAGGCGGACACGGGCGTCCTTGCCCTGGTAGACCTTGACCCGTTCCAGTATGTCCATCAACTCCTCTTTGGAGGACACCTCCAAACCGAAGTGGTCCATGTTCGGAGTGACCATGAACTCGTCCTTCGCCGGCAGCAGGTAGAGGAACTGGCCCAATGTCCCGGTGTAGAGGATCAGGGGATTTCCCTTCTCCGTGCTGTTGTCCCCCTCGGTCCATCCGAAGATCTCGGAGTAGAAGTCGAGGAGCGCGGCCCGGCCCTCGTCGTTGAGGACGTCGGCGTCGACGCTGATCGCCACATGATTGATGCGCGGGGCAAACGGTGTCCCGCTCATGACGACAGGCCCGGTCGGACCATCACCTTGCCGGGGATCTCACCCCGGGAGAGCCGTTCCATGGAGTCCATCACCTCGCTGAGTGGAATGTCGTTGGGTTCGATCAATGACTCGAGTGGCAACGTCCCACTATCGAGCAGGTCCACCGCTGGCTGGAAGCCGTCGTCGTTGTAGTTGTAGGCCCCGACGATCTCGAGCTCGAAGATGATCACGCGGTTCTGATTGATTCGGGGTGATTCGAATCCGGTACCGACGATCACGAGCGTGCCGGCAGAGTCCAGCTGACCGAACGCGGCCTCAATGGCATTGGCGTGTCCTGAGCATTCGAAGACCACCGCGTAGGGCTCCGCGACCCGCAGAGTCATCGGCGGCTCCTCCAGCGTGTCCGGCGTCACCACCCGGGTGGCGCCGACGTCGAGCGCCCGTTGGCGCCGGACGGGTGACGGCTCGCTCACGGTGATGTCAGAGATCCCCTGTGCGCGCAAAACGGCGATGATGAGCAGTCCGACCGGACCGGCCCCGGTGACGAGCACCCGGTCGTCGGGTCCTGCGCCGGCCACCTGCACCGCGTGCAGGGATATGGCCGTCGGCTCGGTCAGGGCCGCCACCCTGGTCGGCAGGGAATCGGGAATCCGGATCAGGCTGTCGGCGGCGACCGTCTTGTAGCGGCAGAACGCTCCCCGGTAACCGAGGTAGTTCGCCGGGGCGCGGTTGAGGCACACCGAGGGGCGCCCCCGCCGGCAGGGCCGGCACACGCCACACCCCGGGGCCGGGTTGTCCACCACTCGATCGCCGGGGGACCAGCCAGAGCCGCTGGGCGCGGCGGCCACAATGCCCGACCACTCGTGACCGAGAATGGCGCCCGGTTTGGCGTAACGCTCCAGCACCATGTGCAGATCGGATCCGCAGATCCCGCACTCCGCGATTTCGACGAGCACCTCTCCGGGGCCCGGCTCCGGACGGGGCACCTCCTCGACGGCGATCCTGCCGTCGCCTACGTAGACGGCTGCTGGCATCAACTCAGAGGGCACGGAGCACATGGTAGGGACATTTCAGCTCGAACGCTGTGGCCGCAGAGGCTGGATGCTGCCCATTGGCAATGCTCGATGGCGCCGCCTTGTCATGCCAGCGACGAGAGAGGGATCACGAATGAGAGCCCGAAGCAGGAGGATGCTCCGGGCGCCCCGTGGCCGGTCTCACCGCTGCATCGGTCATGTCGCGTCCCGACTCGACCGCCCCGAGTGTCACTTTCTCTCCACGTCGCGACCGAGAAGCCGTCACTATGGTTGCGCCAAAAAGGGGGAGCGAAAGAGTGGGACCTGGGCCTGGCGATCACACGCGCACCAATGGGGCGGTGTCGTTGGCGCTTGCTCTCATGTTGACAGGGGTGGCGTTGGGCGTCAGCGGTCCGGCCACCGCGGCTGGTCGACCACGCGCCGACACCACCCTCTCGGGCGTCCCTCCGGAGGTCCGTGGGCAGGCCAACGCCTGGCCGCTCCCCGATCACGACTATCTCAATTCGAGGGATGCCGGCAGGTCGCCGATCTCTTCGAAGACGGTGTCCCGGCTGACGCCGGCCTGGACCGTGCCCATGTCCGTCGGGGCCTCGACGTCCCCTATCGTCGTAGGTGGCATCGCGTACGTCCAGGATCAGGCCGGAACGGTCTACGCCATTGAGGTGGGATCCGGTCAGGTGAAGTGGCACACCAAGCCGCTCGGCTTCAGCATCGGGCCCTTCGGGGTGTCGATCGGATGGGGAATGGTGTTCGCGGCCACGCCAACCGGCGTGTCCGCATTCAACATTGCCGACGGCTACCCGCTCTGGAGCCGTCAGATCACCACGACGCCTGGTCAAGGAGTCGACATCCAGACGCTCGCCTTTGGGGGACGGGTCTACGTAGCCAGCGTGCCGGTGACGATCGGCAAGTACTACAGCGGGGGTTCGGTCGGGTACCTCGAGGCGCTCGATGCCGAAACGGGCAAGGTGGACTGGCGTTTCGATACCGTCCGCTCGAAGAACCTGTGGGGCAACCCTGCCGTGAACTCGGGTGGAGGTGCGTGGTACCCGCCGGCGATCGACACCCGGAGAGGGGTTGTCTACTGGGGGGTGGCCAATCCGGCCCCGTTTGTCGGCACGCCGCAGTACCCCAACGGATCGAGCCGGCCTGGCGCCAATCTCTACACCGACTCCATCGTGGCGTTGTCCGCCACGACCGGGGGGCTCCTCTGGTACCACCAGGTCTTCCCCCATGACCTCTACGACCGCGACGAGGTGCAGGCCATGCTCGTCCCCGTCCGCCGGCCCGTCGACGGCTCCCGCCAGGTAGCGATCAGTGCGGGCAAGGGCGGCTACGTGCTCGGGCTCAATCCCCTGACCGGCAAACTCTTGTGGAAGACGGCTGTCGGGATCCACCGGGACGGGGACCTGCCCCGGCTTACGGTTCCCACCACGATCCTGCCGGGAACGTTCGGCGGCGTGCTCACGCCGCCGGCATCGGCCGGAGGCGTCGTCTATGCGGCTGCGTTGAACGCCCCGTCGACGCTCGAGCCCGACCAGACGGCGTACTTCGGCGGGAAAGTGGGGACGATGGACGGAGACGTCGTGGCGATGTCCGCTCGCACCGGGAAGGTCGTGTGGGACACAAGAGTCCCGGGCGATCCGACCGGTGGCGTGACGATCGTCAACAACCTGGTGCTGACGGCGACGTACCAGGGGAAGGTGCTCGCCTTGAACCGAGCTACCGGTGCGGTGGTATGGAGCTACGGCGGGCCGGGCGTGGTCAACGGATGGATGTCCGTCGTCGGCAACGAGATCTATGTCCCCGTCGGCTCCCCCGCACAGCTGGTGGCGCTGAGACTCACCCCCTGAGGCAATCTTCAATGGGGTGAACGATGTTTCAGCGATGTCGACCTCTCTGCAGTGTGACATGCGGAACATTTGAGCGCCGATGGCGTGGGAACTCACAACTGTCATGTCCTGTAAGGAACTGCGTCATATCGTGTCGGAATTCGAGCGGTAGTGAGCAACGCAGCCGCGCCCACCACGCACGCCATCGGCATGAGCGTGACGGACGGGCGGACACTCACAGGAACCGACCAGGAAGTGCTCACGGCGCTCTGACCCCGACTGCACACGATGGGTGCCGAAAGGAGAGGAGCGGTACTACCGACCGTCCCGTTCCAAACTCGAAATGGCACTCTTCATCATCAGCGTCCCACTCATGATCGCCGCCGTCGCGATGGCCGTGATCCCCCTCATCGTCATGTCCCACAAGCACCACCGCCGCACGGCCACCCAGACCGGCATGCCCGTGCGCATGAACGTCGCCACCGAGCCGCGGCACGACGAGGAGTCCGCCCTCCCGATCGTCGCGTGACCGGGCAGTGCGGCGTTCGCCTCGCACCTTCTCCTCCGCCCGCACGTTGTCGAAAGACGATCACGGCAGTGGCGCGGTAGACGGTGGCCGTCAGCCGTGGCGCCGACACGGGCGTGCACGCGGTGCCCGCGGTAGCCTCCCGCGATGTCCGCAGATGACCTTGCTGCAGAGTTGCTCACGACGGTTCTCGATGCCGACCCACTGTCCGGGTCGCTCTACGGGTTTCCCGGCTACGACGACCTCCTCCCCGACTTCAGCGATGCCGCCGAGACGGAGCAAGCGAAGAGGCTGATGTCCGTGGCCGTACGGGCGGAGCAGATGCCGGACGAGGGCCTGGGCGAGACCGAGCTCCAGACGCTCGACTTCGTCCGCGTCCTGGCTCGGCAGATGGCCGATGCCGCCGCGGTGCCCGCGACCGAGTTCACCATCAGTGACACCTTCGCGGCGCCCGTCTGCGCCGTGCTGACCATGCTGCCCAAGGTCCAAATCGACACGAAGGAGCGGCGCGAGGGGTACCTCGCCCGCCTGTGCAGCATGCCCGACATGCTGACGACCGCGGCACAGCGACACCGGGAGGGCGGCGCCGCCGGCCGGACGGCCGTGGCGAGACTGGTGGAGGCCGCGATCGCCCAACTGGATCTCATGATCGGCGATCCCACCGTGGGAGCGATCACTCGTCCCGACGTGGACGACCGCAACTTCACCAAGGAGCTCTCCGGAGCCATCGAGGAGTGCGTCCGGCCGGCCTTGACCGCCTACAGGGACGCCCTTCGGGCCGACGTGCTGCCGTCGGCTCGTGACGATGACCACCCCGGCATCTGCTTCCTGCCCGACGGTGAGGCGATGTACCTGGCCCTGACCCGGCTCCACACGTCGACGACCTACTCCCCCGACGAGCTGCACTCGATGGGCCGGGAGATCGTCGGACAGGTGCGTGAGGAGTTCGCCGAAACTGGCTCACGTCTCTGGAACACGACCGACTTGGCGGAGATCTTCGACCGCATGTCCAACGATCCCGCGCTGCGGTACCAGAGCCGCCAGGAGATGCTCGAGCATGCCCGGCGTGTCGTCGCCGCCGCGGAGGCGGAGGCACCCAAGTGGTTCGCCACCGTGCCCGACGAGCCGTGCACGATCGAGGCGGTGCCTGAGTCGGAAGAGGCCGGGATGGCCGCCGCGTACTACATGCCCGGAGCGATCGACGGCTCACGCACCGGGACATACTTCCTCAACACCTCCAAGCCCGAGGAGCGCCACCGCTACGCCGCCGAGGACATCGCGTTCCACGAGGCCGTGCCGGGACACCACTTCCAGCTCACCCTCGCGATGGAGTCGAAGGACCTCCCGACGGCCCGACGGGTGCTCCACGACACCGCGTGCGCCGAGGGTTGGGGACTCTACAGCGAACGGCTGGCCGACGAAATGGGGCTCTACAGCGACGATCTCGCCCGGATGGGGCTCTTCGCCGCCGACTCGTGGCGAGCCAGCCGCCTGGTCGTCGACACCGGCCTGCACGCAATGGGTTGGTCGCGCCGGCAGGCCGTCGACTGGATGGTCGAGCGCACGCCCATGCCCCGGATCGAGATCGAGTCCGAGATCAACCGGTACATCTCATACCCCGGCCAGGCACTCGCCTACATGGTCGGGCGACGGGAGATCGTCCGGCTCCGTTCGATCGCGGCCGACGCCCTCGGTGCCCGCTTCGACCTCAGGGAGTTCCACGACCTCGTGCTCCGGGCCGGGATACTTCCCCTTCCCGCCCTGGCGCGCACAGTCGACCGCTGGGTGGATCGCGTCGCGTCGTGAACCCGTGCGGGGCGGACGCGCGGCTCCTGCGAGTCGTGGATCGGACCGGCCGCCGTTACTGCTCTGCGGCGGAATGCTGATTGCGGATCGCCGTGTCCACCGTGTCCACCCACTGCCGCGGTCTCCAGCGGCTGACCTCGGGTCGGGCCGCCATCTCCAGTTCGAGCGGGATCAGGACCGTGGCCTGCAGATCCGACAGCGTGCAACGGGCGTCCGTCAGCTCGAGTATCTCGTAGGCCAGGTGGGAACGGGCGATCCGCCAACTGAGACCCACCCGACGGGTTCGATAGGGACGGGCGACGATGTCGCCGATGAGCTCCTCGGTGCCATGGGCCAGCAGATTCGTCCAGGCCCAGACCGGGACGACCACACCCCTCTCGTCCCAGTACTCGGCCAGGGTGCCGTCCAGAAACGCCCCGCACTCCAACGCCAGAATGCTGCCACCCGACTGGTGCTCCCGCTTCCGCATCGACCTCTCCTCCACACAGCGCCTGCGTCCGGACTCGGGGCACAGGCCACCTGAAGCCAATTTTGCAGAGCCGCTCGGGCGGCCAATAGGGGCAAAGGTCACCCCGTCGGCGCTGACCATGGTGACCCGGCCCGCGCTCAAGCGCGGGCCGGGACCACCTTCCCCGGGGTTGCCCTGGCCGCCAGGACCACTGCGAAGAGCCCGACCACCGTGAGGTGCATAGCTGTGCACCACAGGCAGATCGCGCCGATCCGGAAGAGCTCGACGTACACCAGGTACATCACCATCGCCGCGGCCGTCCCCGAGGCAGCGAGGCGGGCCCGGTCGACCCACGCGGCCCCCGAACGCCATGCCCAAGGGAGGGTCAGAGCGGTCATGGCGACCGCCCACACGAGCCCGAGGACGGCGAGCGGGACCCCTAGCACCAGCGACCACGAGCTCGTGGTCACGAGCGTGCAGTTGACGATCCCCGTGTCCGGGCAGGCCAGTGCGGCCGGGTCGCTGTAGTGGGTCACGGTGAGGTAGGAGGCGATGGCCACCGCGACCAACGAGAGGCCCATGGAGGCGGACATCACCCACGCCGGCGCCCGCCGCGACCGGATCGAGAACGCCATCGTCACGAGCCCATGCTCTTGGCGATCGCCGCGATGGCGGGCGAGTCGCACACGCTGCTCGGCTGGTTCCCCGTGACGCCGCAGATGGCGGCCGTGATGTTGTTGGCGGTCCCGTCGATCGCCTGCGCCACTGGGCTGGAGGCGTCACCAAGCTGGGAAGCGATCTGAGCCTGCGACAGGCCCTGGAGCACCTGAGGCGAGTAACTCGCGCCCGTAATGGCGAACTTGTTGCCGATGTCGAGGAACGGGATGCTCCCCTGGGTGTCGTACGTCGACAGGAGCGAGCTCTCGGCTGCCGTCGGCGCCTGGAGCGTCTGATACGTACCACCGACCTGCTGGTTGGTGGCCTCCTCGACCGCCTGGAAGTCGACGTACGGGCTGGAGTAGCTCGACCCGTAGAACGAGAGCGTCTGTGTGTTCGGGTAGACGTCGGAGCTGGACGAGTGCGTGCCCGACAGGTTCGAGAACGTCCCGAACCGTGACAGTGCCACCACCAGGGCCCAACGCTCCGCGGCGCAGTACGGGCAGTACTCGGCGCCGACGTAGGTGATCTCGGGCTTCCCGTCCGCCGCCCGCAGGATCGCCCCGCTCCCGCCGACGCGGCTGGGCGGCACGATCGACCCCGGGCTGCCCACCGAGTCGAGCACCGCCGGCGCCACGGACAGCGACGCCAGGACACTCTGCGGCAGAGCGGTGGTACCGGAGTTCGCTCCCGCTGCGGCGGAACTTCCCGCGGCCAGGTGGGAGGCACCACCTGATGACGAGCCCCCCGCCGCCTTGATCAGCACCATCGTCACGATGACGGCCATCACCAGGATCACCGGCACCAGGGCAGTCAGGACAGGGTGCCGGGACCGGAAGGAAGCGGACTTCGGGCTTGTCCTCCGGGACGAAGCCCCGCCCCCGGTTGCGCGCCCGCCGGCCGGGCTCCCGCCGGGTCTTGCGGGATTCCGCCTGCCGGTCGGGTCGTTGGCGGGCCGGTGGCCGCCGGTCGGGCGCTTCTGTGCCCCGCCGTTACCGGACGGCCTCCCGCCGGGCGGGCGCTTCGTGGGTGGGTTCTTTGTAGTGGGCCGCGCCTGGCGCGACGGTCCGGTGGTCGACTTCGGCATTTCGTTCTCCTTGGGTGACCGAGGCGTGAGGTGCACGCGCTCGGGGGCTCGATGCGGAGGCCGTCGGAGGGCCTCCCTGGCTGATGAAGCCGACGCGACCCGCACCCGCTCAGCGGGGCGAGAAGCGCGCCGGCGCGCGGTGACGAGCTAGGAGAACTGGGGTGGGTGGAAGAGCGGGTCGCGTGCCCCGGCGGGCAACAGGACGGCCTGCGAGCGCTGGCGCCGGATGGTGGACACGACCGCGGCGGCGATCGCGGTCCCGGCCAGTACAGCGGCGAGCGCGACGGCGGGCGCCGGCGCTGCGGGCGCCGGACTGCCCTTGCCGCACGTGGCGTCCATGCACAACACGGGCGTCGACACCGGAGATTCGGCGATCTGCACCATCTGCGTCGCGGTGCTCTCGGCACCCGACAGCACGCCGTGCGGCATGAAGCCACCCACGACCGCGGCGGCGATGATCGCCATCAGACCGAATCGCCACCGCGTGCGCATGGTCCACACACTACGGGTCATAGATAAGGGCCACATAAGAATCAGGTCTCGGGGAGGGTTCGAGCTCGCCTGGACCGGCGTACAGGACGGCGCGGAGGTTCTCGGGGTAGGGCGACTACGCTGTGCGGTCGCCCGGCTCTGCCTCGCACACGACGTGCACGGAGCGCCCGGTCCTCACCGGTACCCGCTCGAAGGACGCCGCCCGGCGGTGCGAGGTCGTATACCAGGCTGCGACGCCGGCCACGAACAGTCCGACCGACCCGACGATCAACGTGATCATTGCCATTTCGACGATCCCCCTGTGTGCGAACCGAGCCGGTCACCCCTGACCCGGCGCCGGGTTCTCGCTTTCCGTTGCTCGTAGTCTGCGGCCCGGTGGGCGTCCGAGATAGGGACGAAGGTCACTTCCGCACCCAAATCAGCCTTACGTGCCGAAGGCGCCCGCGACGGCGGGGACATGCGCGCCCGGGGTGACGGGTGCCTGGCCGCCCTGCTGGGCCATGATCGCCGCCTCGACCACCTGCTGGTCCGTCGGATCCATGGTGAGCGGCCCACCGGGGACCGGCACCTGCCACACGTGCAGCATTTCGGGGGTCAGGAGCGGGTTCTCACCGGTGGGGCACACGCCGTCGGTGGAGAAGCCCGAGATCGTCCCCGCCGGCCCGCCGGTGCACAGGTTGGTGTGCGCATGCCACTGGGTCAGGCATCCACCGGGCATGGGGCCCTTGTCCCCCACCGACGGCATCAGGTACATGGCGGCCACCAGCACTGGACCGTACGGGGTGAACGCGTAGACGAGCGACTGGACGTGGTTGGGATCGAGCACGTACTTGCCCTGCATGTGGGACAACTTCAGGTAGTTGACGACCGGGTACCGGGTGTCGGTGATCGGCACGTAGCCGTCCGCCGTGGCCGCACTGAGGTCCTTGTACTTGGCGACAGCCGAGCTCGTCGTCTGCACGAACTGCATGGCGGCCTCCATCTGGGATCCCGTCGGCTGAGTGCTGCAGTTCGGGGTCTGCATGGCGTGGCCCTCCTCGGTCTCGTTGAACACGGTCGTCAGCACCGACTGCTCTTGCGCGGGGAGCAGAGGGCCCGTGTAGTGCCAGTCGGGATCCGACTGCCCGTCCATGCCGGGCATCGCCAGCCCGGTGCTCTTCGAATGTGCCGACCCGCTCGACGAGGCTCCGGCGGCGGCCATGCCAACCATGGCCGGCTGAGCCGATGCCGAGTGGGACGCGGTCGACGGCGACGCCGATGCAGACGCGATCGGGTAGCGTGGAGCTCAACACCAGGACGGCCAGCGCCGCCGCCACGGTCTGGCTCCGGCCACGGGATGGCGTGCCACCAGCACCCGGCCGGGCGAGGTGGCCGGCACCGCGTGCGCCGTCGGCACCATGGCGAAGGCCAGCAGAGCGACCAGCGGCGCCATATTGGGGTCGCTGCCCATGCCGGTCAAGATCCCCCCGAGGGCCATCCCGGTGACCCAGTAGATGGCCCGCAGCACCACGCCCGCGGCGAGGAAGGGCAAGACGCGCCGGCTGAGCCAGGGACCCACGGCGATCATCAACGAGAGCATGGCCAGCACCCACGGCAGTACGGAGCCGCCGTGGGGCAGCGCATTGGCCAGCGAGATCTCGACATGGACGTACCACGACGGCTGGCCGCTCGACGCGGAGACAAGTGTCGAATTGATCGATCCGCCGGCCCGGTTGGCCGGGAAGAGCCACAGTACGGCCGAGAGCGCCCAGAAACCCGACCAGGCGATGAGTGGCGCACTGCTGCCGAGTGGCCCCGATGCGGCCGCCGAGGACGGGATCCCCGGCTCGACGTCGCGCGCCGGGACGTCGGTCGGCCAGGCCAGCACCCCGATCAGGGGGTAGAGCAGGACGGCGCCCGGTGCACCGGTCAGCGGGGACGCCGTGCCCGTGAGCAGCATGCCGAATCCCTCGCCGAACCACCAGACGCCGAGCGCCCACAGAGTCATGGCGACGATCGCCGGCTTCAGCGTGCGGCGGAACAGCATGCCCACGCCGATGGACAACTGCACCGCACCGAAGAAGAAGTTCCACACGCCGACGTCCGGTCGGATGAAGTGGGCCAGCTGCGTGATCGACCAGGCCACCGGGCCCGGCTGGCCCTGCGCCATCGGCAACATCATCTGGTTCACGAGCCCCAGCCCGAACATACGCGGCTGGAACTGCAGGACGGCGTCGACGATCCAGATGCATCCCAGGACGACCTGGACGATGCGGGCTCGGTGCACCCTGCGCTCCCCCGGCGATTCGGACCGGCGGCTCTCCATCGCGTGTTCCGTGTCGGGTGACCCGACCATGGCTGTACCCTGTCTCCGGCTGCTCCCGCGTCCATGGCGGCCCCTGCCTCCGTCGGCCCCTGCGTGCTCTCGGGGCGCCCGCACCCTGGGCCCCGCTGCTCGGCGTGGGAGGGCGGGTGCCCTCGGCGCGTGCGGCGAAATCGACCCCGTCTGCCTGGGCCTCAACCCAGCCGGGAACCGGCCGATCTCCTAGGCCGTGCTCGCCGTACCCGAGCTCGAGACGGAATTGGAGATCCTGCGGGCCCATGCGGCAACCAGCTGCAACAACCCCAGGTACACGGCCAGCACGATGACGATGATCAGGAGGCTCCACCCCGTGAGGTTGCCGCCGAACACGAGGAACAGCGCCGCAACGACCACACCGAGGATGCGCAGGCCGCCCAGGTGCTCCAGGACCCACCCGCCGGTCCGACGCGTGCGGTCCGAACCGGCGGCGGCCCGCCCGGCGCCACTCGTCAGTTCGTGAGCCTGCGCAGCCACCCAGCGGCCGCCCTTGGCGCAGGTCGAGCGGATCCATACGGCGTAGCGGGCCGGCCCGGCCAGCCAGGATCCCAGGGCGACCAGGACCGAGAAGAGAAGCATCCAGCGCAGGTCGCTCTTGAGAAATCGCAGCACGGTGTCCCACACCGAGGCCGCGACCTGCCGGTTGAAGGTGTGCCCGGCCTGGTTGATGAACGTGATGCGTCCCAGCGAGAGGCCGGCGAGCAGCAGCATGGTCACCAGGGCCACCCCGATGGCTACCCGCAGCAGGGTCTTGCGGTGATCGACCGCGATGATGATGCCCAGGGCCGCGAGCACCAGGGCGATCACGGGGATGGCCCACTTGAGCGTGACGATCACGTTGAAGAGCGCGGTGAACTGCGAGACCTGGGACTTCGACACGACGGTGACGCCCAGGGAGTTGCCCTTGGCCAGTACCGCCTTGAGCGGATTGAACAGGGTGACGCCCTTCGCATTGGCCTCGTTGATCAGGTTGTTGAGCGCGGGGGTCACGTTGACAACGATCCCGCCGCCCTTCTCTATCCGCTGGGTCAGCTTCGACTGCTTGCCCGTGAGGACGTCCACCACCGCGTCGTGGGTGTGGCGGTTGAGGAAGTCCCACAGCTGCCCGAACTTGGGGCTCTCGAAGACCTTGAGCGCGAGCCCGTACACGTAGCTGTGGACCTCGCTGACGATGGGCGCGACGATCGGCTTCGCCTTCGGCGGCAACGCTGCCGTCACCTTGTTCTGGACGATGTGCGTCGAGAACAGCTCGTCGGTGGCCTTCTGCGCCAGGTGGTCCACGATGACCTGGTTGCGCGCCAGCGGCGCCATGGTGGCGACGTACTGATCCGTGTTGGTCACCGTGCGGATCGCCCAGACCGAGATCACCGAGACCGGGATCAGGAGCGATGCCAGCACGACCAGCACCCATGCGGTGATCCCTCTCGTCCGGCGGGCCCGGGGCGCCTTCTTGAGATTCCCCTGTGCCGTGCCCTCGGTCACGGGTGCGCCCGCGACGGTGCCTTCAGGCATCTCCTCGGAGTCCATGTCGCTCATTTCCCCACTCCCATCCCCCAATGCCTAGCGCCAAACGCCCCTAGTGCGCACGGATAACCTCTTGCTACGACTACGAGGATAGAGAGGACGGGGGGTATGGAGGGCAGGTTGCGGATCATCGCAGTGAGCGCCATGGCGGCGCTCTTCGCCCCGCTGGTGTTCGTGAGCATCATCGTCCTGCGCAAGGTCGAGCGCCGGTTGAACTTCCACGCCCGCGTCTGGAGCAAGCGCCTGCAGCACGAGATCGCCCGCTGGAGCTAGGAGCCGGTCCCGGACGCTGGTCCGGGATCCCCCGCGGCCTACGCTGACCGGGTGCTGACCGGCTTCGCGCACACGGCCGTCTGCGTCCCCGACGTGGAGGAGGCGGTCCGCTGGTACACCGACGTCATCGGTCTCCGGGTGCTGTCACCTCCCTACCGCATGGAGGGCCCCCAGATTGAGCAGGACATGGGCGAGCTCGTCCCTTCACCGGTCGTCGTCACGGCCGCCATCGTGGGCTTCGGGAGGGACGACCGCGTCATCGAGCTGATCGAGTACCCGGCGGCAGACGTCGACCCCGCCGGGCCCGGCCGGCCCTCCCTCACGAGGGTCGGCATCACGCACATCGGGATCCTCTGCGATGACCTACGCGCCACACGGGAGGATCTCGAGACGCGGGGCGTCGAGTTCCTGACGGCTGGGATCGCCGACGTGGCCGGGCTCAAGACGACGTGGTGCCGCGACCCGTGGGGAACGGTCATCATCCTCCTCGAGAAGAGCGAGGGTGGCCGTCCCTATTGGGGCCAGCTGCGGCCCTGAGGAGTCCTCCCGGCCCAGCCGAATGTGCCCGGAGGAGGTCCAATCGGACGTTTACGGCTCGGTGGCGCCATGCCCCGGAACGGCTCTGGGGCGACCGTTCCAGAGGATGCAAGTGACGCGAACCACAGAAAAATGGCGAAAGAGGCCCGGAAGATGTGCATCACAGGGTGTGCTTCGGCCACAATGGGCGCCATGAACAAGAGAGAACTAGCAAGAGCTGTCGCAGTCCAGGCCGATGTCGAGTTGAAGACCGTCGTCTCGGTGATCGAAGGCTTCACCGAAGTGGTGACGGCCGTCGTGTCCAAGGGCGAGCCGGTCTCCATTCCCGGTTTCGCCAAATTCGTCAAGGTCGATCGCCCGGCCCGCATGGGCCGGAACCCGGCGACGGGCGAGGCGATCCGGATCAAGGCCTCCAAGAAGGCCCGCATCACGCCGGTGAAGGCGTTCAAGGACGCCGTGCTGGCCCCCGCGAAGGCACCCAAGCTCGTGAAGGGCGCCTACCCGACGACCGACGCGGCCGTTGCAACCGCCGGCAAGTCGGCTGCACCCGTGGCCGCCAAGGCGCCCGCCAAGAAGGTCACCGCGGCGCGCAAGGCCCCGGCCAAGAAGGCTCCGGCCAAGAAGGCGCCGGCGGCGCGCAAGGCGCCAGCCAAGCGGGCCACCACCGCCCGCAAGGCCCCGGCCAAGCGGACAGCAAAGAGGTAGCGCGGTCGCCCGGTCCCTTGAACGGGACCGGGCGACACGCCTCGGGTCGCATGGGCGAGCCGAGATACGAAGAGAGCCAGGCGACGGACGCCCCCTGGGCCGAGCCGCTCGCCGACAGACCTCTCGCGTCACCGGATCCCGAGCGGCTGTCGCCGGACGATCCGGCGTACCGACAGATCCTCCGGGCGCACGACGAGGCACGGCACGCCGGCGCCGACACCTATGTCGACCCGAGCTCGGGACTGATGGTGTTGACGGCCGGATACCTCGCCCGGCGTGGCTCCTGCTGCGGCGCCGGATGCAGGCACTGCCCGTACGTCACCTGAGTCACCGCATGCCCCAGGCATGCCTCCTATGCTCCATGGGCACTCGGCGCACACGGAACGGTCACGTAATGAGCGACACCTCTCAGGGTCCCGGATGGTGGTTGGCATCAGACGGCAAGTGGTACCCGCCCGAGCTGTGGACCGGACCGCCCGGCGCTGGACCCGGACCCGGGGATCCGCAATCGACCGCGCCGACCAACCGGGCGCAAGCACCGACGTACGGCGGCAGCAGTCCGTTCCAGCCCTATGGCTACGGCCAGCAGACGCGGCACGGCGCCGTCGCCAGACGCAAGACCAACGGGCTCGCCATCGCGTCGCTCGTCTGCTCGTGCGCCGGCATCTTCCTGATCGGCATCCCGGCCGTCCTGGGCATCATCTTCGGGTTCGTCGCACGGTCACAGATCCGTCAGTCTCAGGGGACCCAGGGTGGCGACGGGCTCGCCATGGCGGGCATCATCGTCGGGTTCGGCGTGGTGGCGCTGCTCGTCGTCGTCTTCGTGATCGCAGCCCAGAACAACAATGACAACGGTGTCGTGCACGTGCTCAACGCCGTGAACGTCCTCGGTTGAAGGAGAGAACGGCATGCAAGGTCTCCTCTACGGTGTGCGGCCCGAGCGCTGGACACCACCCGACGAGTCGAACCATCTCATGGTCGGGCTCTCCCGGGTGCCGATGGTCATGAAGGAACTCGAGAGACCCGGGCTGGTCCGTGACGACTGGGCGGTCGTGAAGACGCGCCTGACCGGCATCTGCGGGTCCGACGCCAAGATGGTCTTCATGGACTTCGGCGACGACTTCGGCGACAGCGCGCTGAACGGGTACTTCTCCTTCCCCACGGTGTTCGGTCACGAGGTCGTGGCCGACGTCGTCGAGATCGGGCCCGCGGTGACGACGCTCGAGGTCGGGCAGCGGGTCGTCCTCAACCCCTGGCTCTCGTGCGGGCCACGGGGCATCGATCCCCCCTGCCCCTCGTGCCAGGACGGCGACTACAGCCTGTGCTGGCACTTCACGGAGGGGCCGATCGCGGCCGGCATTCACACGGGGACGTCGAGGGACGCACCCGGGGGCTTCGCCGAGTACCTGCCGGCGCACGAGTCCATGCTGATCCCCGTCCCCGACAGCCTGAGCGACGAGGTGGCCGTCATCGGTGACCCGTTCGCGGTGTCGCTGCACTCGGTCACGAGGCACCCGCCACCGCCGGGCGGCAAGGTGCTCATCTACGGCGGAGGCGCGCTCGGAAGCTGTGCTGCGGCCATCGTCCGTGCGCTCTATCCCGATGTCGACGTCATGGTGGTCGCCCGCTTCCCGGCCCAGGCCGCGCTGGCCCGCCGGTTGGGCGCGACCGTCGTCGACCCGTTCCCCGTCGAGGAGCTGCTCGAGGAAGCGGCGGCGTGGTCCGGCGGTGTGCTCCAGAAGTTCGGCGGCGAGGCGCTGCCAATGGCGCACCCGGGTGGCTTCGATGTCGTCTACGACACCGTGGGCACGGCGCAGACCGCGGAGATCGGCGTCCGTCTGCTCAAGGCACGCGGCACCATGGTCAAGAGCGGCGTGCACGCGCCGGAGCGCTGGGAGTGGTCGCCGCTGTACTTCAAGGAGATCTCCTGGGTCGGCTCCAACGCATTCGGGGTGGAGGAGGTGGACGGCATCCGCATGCACGGGATCGCCCACTACCTACGCCTGGCCGAGCAGGGCCGCGTCGACATGACGGGGATGCTGACCCACACCTTCCGGCTGGACGATTGGCGCGAGGCGTTCATCACGCTGGCCACCCAGGAGCAGAGCGGCGCCATCAAGGTCGCGTTCGACTTCCGCTGAGGAACGCTCGGTCACTCCCCTCGAGCGGTCCGGCGGCAGGGCAGGGTGGCCATTCCGAATGACGTCGGAGAGTGGACGGGGTAGCGTCGCGTCCGGCGGAAGCCGCCACAGCAACGTGCTCACGTGACCCAAGGGGGGCCCATGACCACCAGCCCGTCGATCACCGACTCGGACTTCGCCTTCGAGCCGAAATGGGGCATCGAGTCCCCCTCCACCACGATGTTCGACTTCGACTACACCGGTGGACGCGACCAACTGCTGCGCCTCTACGACAAGGGGACCCGGCGCCAGTGGATCGGCAGTGACCGTCTGGACTGGAGCCAGGAGGTCGATCTGACCAACCCCGTCGGGATGCCCGACGAGATGGTGCCCATCTTCGGCACCGAGTGGTGGGACAAGATGTCCGACGAGCGCAAGGGCGAGCTCCGCCGGCACACCGAGGCCTGGCGGTTCAGCCAGTTCATGCACGGCGAGCAGGGGGCACTGATCTGCACGGCCAAGATCGTGCAGACGGTCCCGGACATCGACTCCAAGTTCTACGCGGCCACGCAGGTCATCGACGAGGCGCGCCACGTCGAGGTGTACAGCCGCTACCTGCACGAAAAGGTGCAACTGGTCTACCCGCTCAACCCGCACCTCAAGGCGCTCCTCGACGACGTCATCGCCGACAGCCGGTGGGACATGACGTATCTCGGCATGCAGGTGCTCATTGAGGGCCTCGCCCTGGCTGCCTTCGGCGTCATTCGCAACAACGCGCAGGAGCCGTTGGCCAAGGCACTCAATGCGTATGTCATGCAGGACGAGGCGCGCCACGTGATGTTCGGCCGCCTGGCGCTGCGCGACTACTACCCCCAGCTGACCGAGGCCGAGCGCGCCGATCGCGAGGCCTTCTGCATCGAGGCCTGCTACCTGATGCGCGACCGCTTCCTCGGCGAGGAGGTGTGGGAGCGGCTGGAGCTGCCACCCGAGATCGCCACCTACGTCGAGAACAGCGAGACCTTGCGCGTGTTCCGCAGCTTCCTCTTCATGCGCATCGTGCCGATCCTGCGCGACATCGGCCTGTGGGGGCCGAAGCTGCGCTCAGCGTTCGAGGAGATGGGCGTGATCGGGTTCGCCGACACCGACATCGACGCCGAGATGGCCGACGACGAGCGGGCGGCCGAGGAGTACGACGAGGCCCGCGACGCCCGGATGGCGCATGTGAAGGCCGTGGCCGAGCAGGCATGATCCTGCGGAGGGCTCTGCCACAGCCGCGACCCCACCCTCGGTCGGGCTGCGTCAGGCGCCGTTGCCCTTGCCCTTGCCGTTGTCGCTGAGACCGCTTTCGGGGACAGCCTCGAGTCCGGCCTGGATCTGCTGCATCGGCTCGTTCGTGTCGAGGTAGTCGCGCCACGAGGTGACCTTCCCCTCCGCGTCCACGTCGATCACGGTCGCTCCCTGCATTGAGATGTGGATCCCCGGCCCGTCCCCGGTCTTGATCGTGCCCGTGCCGGTCCACTCGAAGACGGCCCAATCGTCGCCACCCCGGATCCTGTCCACCCGCTGCGACCAGTCGGGGAAGATGGAATCGGTGTCGGTGGCCACCTTGCGCACGTCGGTGGTCCACTGGGTCACGGGGTCGCAGAAGACGCCGTCGGGGGCGAAGAGTGCCGCGAACGCGTCGGGTCCGTCCACGGACTCGAAGGTGCGGGCCCACTCGGTCCAGTCGCGCCCGGTGCTCACCGGCGCCGGCCCTTTGCGGCGCCGCCACGCAGGCTCTCCGCGTCGAAGGTGACCACGGCGTCGTCCAGCGGGAGCACCACCTGGGGCTTGACGAACTGGTGCGCCTCGGCGACCAGGCGGACCGCCGTGCCCCAGGCCGTGAAGCCCACCGCATGGCGGGCGAAGCTCATCGGGCCCTCGGTGACCTTCACTTCGACCACCCCTTGACCTCCTGCATGGAGAGCCGAGCGCTGCATCTTCTCCATGGCCGACTCGCGGGCAGAGTACATGGCCTCTGTGTAATTGGTCAGCTCGACGTTCTGGCGTGTCTGCTTCATGGCGGTACCCGCCGTCCGGCGGGGGGCGTAGACGAAGCTGGCGCCGAAGGCGAGCCCGACCGGCATCCAGCCGGCGCGCTGGAGCAGCGTGAAGTCGCGGGCAGAGAGGTCCGAGACGAACGGCATCGCCTGGGCGGCGTCGGTACCGCGGGCGTCCTTCCCGCCGATGGGCCGCACCGCGGTGCCCACGAGCTCGACGTCGATGTGGTGCGTACGCACCGACACCTCGACCCGCACTCCCACCACGCCGTGGCCATGCACCTTGCTGCATTCGCCCCGCAGCTGCGCCGCGGCCTGGTCCACCGCCTGGTCGTGCGCGTCCGACGCCAGCGAGATGGCGCCCCTCCCCCAGTTCCACACGCCGACCGGGACAGATACCACGGCCACGCCGCACACCAGGTCGAGCGGCTCCCAGCCGGCCGCGTGGAGCAGCAGTGCCTCGTCCACCGACAGGTCCGAGGTGATGCCGCGTGCCTGCGAGGGGGGTGCCGGGGCGGCGAGCGACTGCGCGCCCAGCAGCATCTCGGACCGCACGTCCGGCCGCGGGACGGCACCAGGTCCGGAGCCCGTGCTCATGCCCGTGCTCATGAGAGGCGCACCGTCGGTCTCGGCAGCTCGACCTGGTCGAAGTCCTTGAAACGGCGCATCCGATTGCCCCGGAGCGTGCAGTCGATGACCTCGTCACCCTGTGACAGCTCCCGCGCCACCACGTCGATGGTGGCACCGTGGAGCTCGTCCCCGGTCAGCTGTTGGCGGACGTGCTTGCGGGCCAGCTGGCGCACGGCCATGTGGGCCTTGCTCACCTGCTCGATGAGATGCGGCCCCGTCGGCGACCCCCAGCTCATGTTGCCCTCCATGAGGTACTCGGTGATGCAGTAGGCCCAGACGCGGACCGAGGCGAGCGCGGCGACCACGGCCACCGGCATGAACCCCGCCTCGATGGACTTGGTCAGCCGCTGCCCCGCGAGATAGGTGCTCCACGGAACCCCACCCGCCGGGGGAGGCCCGCCGTCGACGGTGACGGCGGTGCCGAGGAAGTGGAACTCGGTCGTCCCCGTGTCGGCGACGCTTGAGACCCGGTCCACCACGCCGATGACGCCGTGGGCGCCGTGGGCGGTGGCTTCCTCGATCATGCGCTGGTAGGCGCTCCCATACCCCTGGGCCCACGCGGCCTCCACCCACGGCTGCTCAAGGTTCTGGCCCCAGGAGCGGTGCTCGTTGGACACGAAGCCATGGGGGCACCGATAGGTCTCCGAGTACGACCCCGCGCTCTGCGGGCCGCCCACGTAGGGCGACAGGCCGCGCATGTACCCCGAGCCCTGCCCGTACCAGCCCCACTGCATGACGCAGAAGCCCTGGACGAGGGCGACCGGCTGCAGCCCGAGATCGAGACAGGCGGCGAAGTCGGGCACGGTCAGACCCGAGGAAAACGCGGTCGACTCGAGACGGCGGACGGCGGCTTCGGGCAGGTCGGTGCCCGGTGCTCCTTCTGCGTGGTTCGCCCGGTTCGCCCGGTCCCGCAGCTCCGACCTGTCCGTCCGTCATCAGTTGTCGAGCGAGATGATGGTGATCGGCTTGGGCAGGGTGATCTCTCCGCTGCTCTTGGTGACCGCCGTGCCGAGCGCCAGGAACTCAATGGTGTGCGAGCCCCACTGGTGCGACTTCTCCTCCAGGCGGACGCCCACGATGCCGCTGGCATTGAGACGGCCCGCCTCGTCCTGCATCCGTGTCATGGCGAGCTCCCTCGCCTCGTAGAGGGCCTGCGTGAAGTTGGGCAGTTCCACGTTCTGTCCCATGGATCCCAGTGCCTGGGTGAGCTTGCGGTGCGCAATGTGGAAGACGCAGGTACCCATGACGAGCGCCTGGGGGACGTGTCCCGTCTGCATCAGGGTCCAGAAGTCCTGCCCGGACAAGTCGGAGGTGAAGGGCTTGCCGAGGGCGTTGAGGTATGACGTCCCATCCTCGGCCTTGACCGCGGTGCCGAAGGCGATGAACTCGGCAGAGTCGTTCCCCCACTCGTAGTAGTTCACGTCGAGGCGCACGCCGACGACGCCGTCGGCGCCGAGCTGCTCTGCCTCCTCCTCCATGCGGTTCATCGCCAGCTCCCGAGCGGTATACATCGCCTCGGTGAGCTTGCTCAGCTCTTGGCTCTCGCCCCACTTCCGGGTCTGGATCCCGATGTGGTAGATCGACGAACCCATCACGAAGCCCAGCGGGTGGAAGCCGGCCTCCTTGACGAGGAGGAACTCGTTCACCGAGAGGTCGGACGTGAAGAGTCCGTGCTCCAGCTCCTCGAGCCGGTGCGCGGCGTCCTTGGGGAGGTCATGTGCCTCGGGTGGCACCTCCGGCTGCTCGGTCACGATTGCCCTCCGATCACGATGTTCTCCAGGGCGAGACGCGTCTGCTCGCTGTGGGCGGCCTCCGACTGCAGGGTGGCGAGGAGCCGGGTGAGCCAGACGTCCATGCCGACCTGCTCGCTGCGGATGCGGATGCCACCCGACGAATGGCCGATGCTGCACCGCACCGAGGCCCCTTCGACGAGGGCCTCGAGCGTGTCGTCGCCGAGCGTGATCCGCACCGATTTGATCTCGTCGGACTTGCGGAAGCGCCCCGAACGTTCCACCACGATGCGATCTCCCAGCACGTCGGCGAGCTGGGAGATCAGAAGCTTCAGCATGATCCGCAGGTCCGTGCTGTTCGACGCCAATTGCGAGACCGCCATGCTCAGATCGAAGGCGGCGTCTCCTGCGCCTTGGCCCGAGTCCGAGCCGATCCCGGTCCCCGTTTGTTCAACTGGCGAGCCGGCAGGCTCCATGGACATTGGCCGCATCGTACCGCCACCTCCCCGGATCGGGCCCCCCGCCCCCGGGACTTCGGGTGCCCGATCGACCAGGGGTCACGCCGAGCGGGGCTCGCAGATGACGACGGGGATGTCCCGGCCGGACTTCTCCTGGTAACCGGCATAGCCCTTGTAGCTGGCCACGATGTCGGGCCACAGCGCCGCCTTCTCGTCGGGCGACGCCGTCCTGGCCCGCATCTTGCGGGTCTCGCCGTTCATGGTCACCTCCACATCGGGGTTGGCGGTGAGATTCAGGTACCACGCCGGGTCCCGTTCGTCGCCCCCCTTCGAGGCCACCAGGACGACCCGGTCCTCGTCATGGATGGGCGAGGCGAGCATGCTCGAGCGCGGCTGACCGGACTTGCGCCCGATGGTGTGCAGTTCCACCCCGGGCATGCCGAAGAGGTCGCGAGGCCACCGGCCGCCGGTCACCTTCAGAGCTGTCTTGTGCACCAGGTTCAAGGCCTTGAACCCGAGGTCGACGGCGGGTTTGCGGAGCTCGGTCATGGTGGTCCCTTCTTCGATCCTGGCGGCTGCGAGGCGATGCGCGTGTCGTCCGCTGCCCGGACGAACCTATCGGGAACCGGCACGAGCCCCGGTCATCCACCCAGGGGGCCGTCGCCCGGATCCTTCAAACAGCCTGCCGACTTTCGTTAGCATGTGGGAGTTGGGGGCGCAGCGTTGGCAAAGCAAATCCGACAAGGAGGACGTGTCTCCCTCACCCCTGACCACCCGGCGCCACCGCGCTCTTCGCTGCCCGGCCATCCTGGCGCTACTCGGCGCGCTCGTGGCCGTCATGGGCACGGCGTCCATGGGCATCGTCGCCGCACGGGTGGCGAGCGCGGCCAACTGGGCCCCCGTCCACCCGGGAGACTTCCCAGACCCGAGCATCGTGTACGACAAGGCGACGGACACCTACTACGCCTTCGCCACGCAGAACTTCGCGGCGCCGAGCCAGACCATCAACATCCAGGTGTCGACGTCGACCGACGGGGTCGACTGGACCCAGCTGAACGGTGTGGACGCCCTGCCCACCCTCGGCTCGTGGGCCAAGCCGGGCGAGACGTGGGCACCCAGCGTTGCCTACGACAGCACGGACAGCGAGTTCGTCCTGTACTACACCGCGACAGAGAACTCCCAGCCCGGTGACCAGTGCATCGGTATGGCCACCTCCCCCAACCCCGAGGGGCCGTACCAGGACACCAGGTCATATCCCATCGTGTGCCAAGACGGGGTCTACCCGAGCAATTCAACGACGGTCGGCGGCAACTACGGCGGCAGCATCGACCCGGACGTCTTCACGGACTCGTCGACGGGCGACTCCTGGCTGATCTGGAAGAGCGACGGCAACCACCTCACCCCGCCGATGAGCACGATCATCTGGTCCGTGCCGCTCGGGTCCGACCTGCTGCCCTCGAGCACTGACCCGAACCCACTCATGCAAGACGACGAACAGTGGCAAAGCGGCGTCGTCGAGGGTCCGGACATGTACTACCTCCCCGGGAACGGATCCCACGGGAGCGGCGGCTCGTACTACCTCTTCTACGCCGGGAGCGACGAGGGCGCCTCGACCTATGGCATCGGCTGGGCCAGCTGCACCGGTCCCTCAGGCCCTTGCAACGACCAGTCCACGTCCTCGCCCCTACTCGGCTCGGATACGGGCATGTCCGGGCCCGGCGGGCCCGACGTCTTCACGTTGCCACCCACGGGACAGACCACCGGGCAGCTGGTCATGGCCTTCTCCGCCTGGCAGGGGAACACGATCGGCTACCTGTCCTGCGGCATCCGGCCCATGTACCTGGCCGATCTCAGTTTCGACCCAAGCGGTGGTGGACGGCCCACGCCCACGCTCTCGCCGTATGACCCCGGCGCCTCCCCCGCTGACAGCCCGACCTGTCCCGTGCCGCCGCAGCCCCCGCCTGGATACTGGCAGGTCGCCGCCGACGGCGGAGTCTTCACCTTCGGTTCCGCCAACTTCTACGGCTCGACCGGGTCCATGAAGCTCAACAAACCCGTCGTGGGGATGGCACCGACCCCCGATCACGGGGGGTATTGGCTGGTCGCCAGCGACGGCGGCGTCTTCGCCTTCGGGGACGCCGACTTCCACGGCTCGACGGGGAGCATGATCCTGAACAAACCGATCGTCGGCATGATCCCCACCCTCGACGGGGGCGGCTACTGGCTCATAGCGAGCGACGGCGGTGTGTTCGCTTTCGGGGACGCCTCCTTCTACGGCTCCGCCGGGGGTGACGGCCTGGCCTATCCGGTCACGGCGGCCGCGCCGAGCTTCCTCGGGGGTGGCTACTGGCTCGTCGACTCCAACGGCCAGGTCTTCAACTACGGCAACGCGCCGTTCGAGGGCCAACCGGTGTTCGCCCCAGGTGGGTACCGGATCACGGGCATGGCCGGGACCCGCGACTCGGGCGGGTACTGGCTCGCCAGCGCGAACGGCAACGTGGCCGACTTCGGCAACGCGGCGCCCTACGGCTCCATGTACGGCACCACTTTGAACGCGCCCGTCGTCGGGATGGCCGCCACAAGCGACGCCGCCGGATACTGGCTGCAGGGCGCCGACGGCGGCATCTTCACCTACGGCAACGCGCCGTTCCTCGGGTCCATGGGGGGTCACCCGCTCAACGCCCCGATGGTCGGCATCGCGTCGGTCTGAGCTCCGCCGACTACCCGTAGCCGCCAGTACCCGTACCCGCTAGTACCCGTACCCACCGCCCATCGTGGTGGTGGTCGACGGGGGCTGGGTCGTCGGCGTGGTCGTCGTCGGTGGCGACGTCGTGGTCGGGGTGGTGGTGGGGGCCGGGGCCGGGGCCTGCGTGACCGGCGTCTGCGCCGGTGCGGGCGGGCTCGTCGCCGCCGGCGGGGCCTGGGTCGTCGTGGAGCCGGCGGCCGCGGTCGTCGGGGTGGTCGGGGTCGACCCGGCACCGGTACCGGCAGCGGCCGTGCCGCTCGCCGTCCCCGCCGGGATGCCGCTCTTCAACACCGCGAACCACTCGTGCGCGATGCCCTGTCCCTTGGCCTGGCCCTTCTTCGCGTCCCCTTCGAAGCGGTACAGCGCGACGTCGTGGAACGCCACCTGCCAGTGCCCGCCGCCGACGTCGATGAGCGAGAGCCCCTTGACGCCGCGAGGACCGGAGACGTGGTCACCCTTGGCGGCGAGGAGCGGTGGCCAGATCTTGGCGCAGGACCCGGTGCACGTCGACATCCCCGCCGGGTTGGCAGTGAACCGGTACAGCGTCAGGCCGGCCCCCGTCGTGAGCACCGTCCCCACGTGGGGCACCTTGGCGGTCGAGAGGTGGATCGCCTGGGTGTGGGCAGACGACTCCGACCGCTGCGCCGCCCCTGCGGTCCCGGCCGGGGCGGCAAGGGCAACGGCACAGGCCAGGGCAAGCGCGGGGGCGGCGCAAGCGGCGAAGGAGGTAAAGGCGAGGGAGAGGGCGGCTCCGGAGGAGCGCCTCGGCGCAGTGGCGGAGAGAACCCCGGCAGCGGAGGGACCCCCGACAGGTCGGTCCCCCTCCACCGGAGCCCTCTCCGCGTCCCGGCCACCCGGACCATGGCGGCCACCACGCTGCCTACGTACCCACCCCGCTGTCGCCATGATGACCTTCCTTTCGACGGGTCTCGTCGTAACTTGTCCTCGACGTGCCCGCAGAGTCATACGGGCCGGGGTCAGGGCAGGATTGCGGCCTATCCTGTGCTCGGCGCGACCCCCGGCCACGAGGACGGGGCCACCGGGATCGCGAGATCCCCCAACCGGGGTCGGCGCCGAGGGAGGGCAGGCTCATGACAGGCAGCACCGGCGGCTTCGAACTGCGGGGCATCAACCATCTCGCGCTCGTGTGCCGCGACATGGAGCGGACGGTCGACTTCTACACCAACGTGCTCGGCATGCCGCTCGTGAAGACGATCGAACTGCCGGCCGGCATGGGACAGCACTTCTTTCTCGACTGCGGCGGCGGGGACTGCCTCGCCTTCTTCTGGTTCCCCAACGCGCCCGACGGAGTGCCCGGCATCAGCGCACCCGCAGCGCGCCCGGACCAGGGCGACCTCACGAGTGCCATCGGCTCCATGAACCACGTCGCCTTCGACGTGCCGCCCGAGAAGATCGAGGAGTACCGCGACCGCCTCCTCGCCGCCGGCATCGACTGCACCGAGATCGCCAATCACGATGACTCCGAGTGGGGCATCAGCGACACCATGCACTCGGGTGTCTACGTCCGCAGCATCTACTTCCAGGACCCCGACGGGATTCTCCTGGAGTTCGCCTGCTGGATGCGCGAGTTCAACCTCGCCGACGTCTCCCACACCCCCGCCCGGGCCATCGACGCCAACATGGCCGCCGAGCCCGAGCTCCCGAGCGAGCCCACCCGCGTCTGAGTCTCCCCCGCCCACCGACACCGACACCGACACCGACAACCTCACCCCGTGCCCCGACTCCGCCAGGTCTCCAAGGACGAGGCCACCGCGCCCATCGTCACCACCATGTACGAGTGGCTCTTCGAGGGCCGTGACCCTGTCGCCGAGCCGGGACGGTGGGACGGCACGACGGGTGACTGGTGGACGGTGTTCGCCCTGAGCCCCGACATCCTCGACCATTGCGTCAAGGGCTTCGGTCTCTACCAGTCACCCACCCGAGTCCTCGACCCCAAATTGCGCGAGCTCGGCCAGATCCGCGCTGGATGGGCCGCCGGCAGCCAGTTCGTCTTCAGCCAGCACGCCAAGTCGATGCGCGAGCTCGAGATGCCCGAGGAGCAGATCACCCACATCCCCGCCTGGAGCGTCGCCCCCGACGGCACCTACGACGCCGCCGAGCGCGCCGTCCTCGCCTACACCGACGCCCTCGTCTACGACCACGGCCGCGTTCCCGACGAGCTCTTCGGCGAGCTGCAGCGCCACCTCGACGAGGTCGCGATCCTCGAGCTCACCTACATCACCACGCTGTACTTCCAGCACGCCGTGATGTCGAAGGCCCTCCGCACGGAGTTCGACGACCGCGACGATCCCATCGTCGAGGTGCCCGGTCCTCCGGGTGCCTCCGCCATGCATCCGGGATCGACCCGGTGACGGCGGCCCACGTCGTTCTGCCGGACGACGAGTCACGGCACACCCCCGACGCGGAGGAACTGTGGAACGAGTCGTACTACTGCGACTTCGTCAACGCCGACGGCTCGCTGGGCGGCTGGCTCCGGCTAGGCCTCTACCCCAACCGGAAGGTCGCCTGGTGGACGACCTGGATCGTGCGCCCTGGCCACCCCGGCATCTCATCCGTCAATTACGTGATGCCGGTCCCCCCGGCGAACGGTCTCGTCAGCGAGAACGAAGACGGCGAGCGCGTCGAGATCGACCTGCGCCGCCCGCTCGAGGAGTTCCGCCTGGCCGCCTCGCACCTCATGGGCAAGGAGTTCGCCAGCCCCGAAGACGCCTACACCGACACCCACTGGCAGCCCCGCCTCCTCGACGTCGACCTGACCTGGACGACCGACGGCATCCCGTACCACTACGACCTCACGACCCGTTACGAGATCCCCTGCCTGGTCACCGGCACCGTGACGATCGAAGGCGAGACCTTCGCCGTCGACGGGCAGGGGCAGCGTGACCACTCCTGGGGCGTGCGGGACTGGTGGGCCTTTGGATGGTGCTGGTGCTCCTTGCGCCTCGACGACGGCACCCGGGTCCACCTGGCCGACATCCGGATGATCCCGGACGTGCCCGTGTTCTTTGGATACATCCAGACGCCCGGAGAGGTCCATCCCGTCACCGCGCTCTCGGTCACCGAGGACGTGGGCGACCACGGGTTCCCGTCCACGGCCCGCATCGAGATCGCCGCCGCACCCGGGCACGACCTCGGCGTCGATGTGACTCCCGTCGCCATCGGGCCCGTGCTCCTGCGCAACGACGACGGCCGGACGAGCCGGTTCCCCCGGGCGATGGTGACGTGCCGGACCGACGACGGCCGGTCCGGATCCGGTTGGATCGAGTGGAACCAGCCCGACCCCGCTCCATAACTCATCCCCGGCGAATCCGAGGATCGGGATTACTTGAAGAGGTCGCCGAGGACCTTGGCTCCACCGATACCGACGGCGGCGCCCTCCGCCCCATGGTGGTCGTCGCGGTCGGGCATGTACTCGCCGATGACGCCGGCCAGGATCGGCAGCGGCATCGACTGCAGCCAGATGCGCCCCGGCCCCGTCAGCACGGCGAAGTGGTGCCCGTCGGCGCCCATGTAGCGGTTGGCCATTCCGGGGACCTTCTGCACCGAGAAGGTGACGGAGGCCTGGAAGAGGCCGGCATGGCCGGGGTGCACCCGCATCGTCTGCCCGGCCGCCAGGTCGTAGACGATCACCTCGCCCGACAGGTCGATGAACGCACGGCCGGTGCCGCCGACCTTCTGGAGGATGAACCCCTCGCCGCCGAAGATCCCGCCGCGGAACGACTGCTGGAATCCCATGGACAGCTCGATCCCCGGCGTCGCCGCCATGAACCCGTGGCGGTGCACCATGAACTCGTTCCCCGGCGCGACGTCGATCGGCAAGATGTGGCCCGGGAACTTCGACGCGAAGGCGATGGAGCCGGCACCGCCCTGGGCGGTGTAGGTCGTCATCATGAAGCTGGCGCCGGACACGGCACGCTTGACGGCACCCATGATCCCCTTGCCGCCCATGCCGCCGCCGGTGTTGGTGGCCATCTGGACGGCGTCTGACATCCAGCTGAACTCGCCGGCCTCGGACACGACCGACTCGCCGTCGGCGAGCGAGAGCTCGAGCACCGGCATCGTCGTTCCGTGGATGGTCTCTTCCATGGTGACCTCCTATTTTCGAACCTTCGAACCCTCGAACCCTCGAACCCTCGACTACTCGAATTCCCGAGCCTCGGATCCTGGAGCCCTCGGGTGTTACGTGGTGGCGGCCCCGCCGGGCAGCTCCGCGTCCTCTGAGCGTACGTCGTCACCGGGCCCGTGCGCTCCGGTAACCAGCCGCTCGGCGAGCGACACCTCCACCAGGCCCAGGGCCACCCCGAAGCCGAGACCCATGACGAAGTTGGTCAGGAACACGAGGAAGACCCGTTCGTGCGGCACCAGGTCCTTGATGAGGACGACCACCTCGTGCTCCACCGCCAGCGGGACGGTGATCATGACGAAGACGAGCCAGAAGTGGGGCCAGACGACACGGATGGAGCGCCGGAAGGCCTCGGGCACCGAGCAGTCGAGCAGGTTGATGAGCGGTCCGACCAGGGCGCACAGCGTCCCCACCACGAGCCCCGGGATGACGAGGAACAGCGTCGCCGCGGCCGTGAGCACCAGGAGGATGGCCTCGGCGATCAGCAGGCGGAGCCAGGGCAGCGTCGCCATGACCTGCCCCACCGGCTGCGGTGTCTGGTTGCGCTCGACCGCGCCCACCAGGCGCTCGAGCATGCCGCTGTAGAAGGTGAGCCCGAGGGTCGATGCGCTGAAGATGACGGCGGTCGTGACGGATTCCAGGCCGAGGTGGTCGGTGGAGATCTCGGTGAACCAGGTGCTCTGGAATGCATCGAGGCCGAAGATCACGAGTGCGGGGACGAGCACCCGGGCGGGCTCGAGCCGACCCGTCCGCAGCGCCATGGAGAGGAGCTCGAGCGGGTGCAGGGGGTGGCGGGTCAGGCGCGTCTGGCGGGGATAGCGGCGGTATCGGAGGTGACGGCGGCGGAGGTGGGCCTGATCGCTGGGCGGGGCTCCGGTGCTGGGCGGCGGCGACGGGAGCGGCTTCGGCAGGTCCGCCGGCTCGTCGTCACCCCCCGTCACGCCGGCAGCCCGCCGTCGCCGACGAAGTCGAAGAGCTTGAGGGTCGGGTCGAAGGCGCCCGGCGACGGCTCCCCATCGAGGCGATGCCGGCCGACCCCCAGGACATACCCGTCGGGTGCCTCGAAGGCGACCTCCCCGAATCCGGCGGCTGCGAAGCCGGCCCGGATGGCGGGGGTAGCGTCCGGTGGGCGCCGGTGCCGGGTCCAGATCACCTCCGACCCCATCCGGCAGAACCCCGGCAGCGCCTGGATGGTGCGCGCGATGTCGCCGGCGCTGATGTTGCCAAAGACGCCGCACACCAACACCAGGTCGGCGGGCACCCCGTTCTCGTACCACTGGCAGAGTGACGCGTCGCCCTCGACGATGCGGACCTGCTCGGCGACCCCGGCGGCCGCCGCACGGTCACGGGCGAAGGCGACGAGAGCGGGATCGAGCTCGACCAGCAGCGCCGAGACCTGAGCGCCCCGTGGATGGGTGGACACCACGTCGATCACATCACGGCCCTGGCCGGCGCACATGCTCACCAACCGGATGGGCCCTCGATGGGTGGAGGGCACCGCATCGAGGAAGTCACGCACCATCGACTGGACCAGCCGCAGGCGCAGGGACAGCGGCGACGAGGGGTCCTCGTAGGGCTCGTGCCAGCGCACCCAGTGCGAATCCGCGGCGCGGCCGGACGCCCCCTCGGTGACCGGCGCTGCCTCTGGATGGTCCCCAGGGGCCATGACGACCCATCGTAGGGTGGTCCACGTGACCGCCCCATGATCGCCCCGTGATCGCCCCGTGATCGCCCCGTGATCAAGTACCTGGGGTCCAAGCGCCGCCTCGTCCCGGTGCTGGCCGAGATCTGCCGGGCCTCGGGCGCCCGCACCGCCCTCGACCTCTTCACCGGCACCACCCGCGTCGCCCAGGCCTTCAAGGCGCAGGGCGTGCACGTCACCGCCGTCGACAGCGCTCGATACGCCCACGCCTTCGCCCGCACCTACATCGAGGCGGATGCCGCCGCCACCGACATGGGCGCGCTCAGGGCGGCCGTCACCCACCTGAACGGCCTCCCCGGCAAGCCGGGCTACGTCACCGAGGAGTTCAGCCGTCAGGCCCGCTTCTTCCAGCCGCACAATGCCGCTCGGATAGATGCCGTGCGGGATGCCATCGACTCGGAGTATGCGGGGTCACCCCTGTTCCACATGCTGCTGACGAGCCTCATCGAGGCCGCGGACCGGGTGGACTCGACGACCGGGGTGCAGATGGCGTACGTGAAGCAGTGGGCGCCGCGGTCGTTCAATCCCCTGGAGCTGCGGGTGCCGGAGCTGTTGGCGGGCGGCGGCCGCGCCATCCAGGGCGATGCGGTGGCGCTGGCGCCGTCGCTCGGGCCCTTCGACCTGGCGTACCTGGATCCGCCGTACAACCAGCACCGGTATTTCACCAACTACCACGTGTGGGAGACGCTGGTGGCCTGGGATGCGCCCGAGGCCTACGGCGTGGCCCGCAAGCGGGTGGATGCCCGCGACCCATCCACGCACTCCGTGTTCAACTCGAAGCGCACGATGCCGGCCGCTCTGGCCTCAGTGGTCCAATCCGTGGACTGCGACCTGCTCGTCCTGTCCTACAACAACGAGTCCTGGCTCGGATTGGACGAGCTCGAGGCGATGTGCGCGGTCGTCCGTGCCCCATCCCGAAACGGCGGCCCAGACGGACCCTCCGCCACCATCGAGCGGGACGTGGCCACGATCGCCTTCGACTCCGCTCGATACGTCGGGGCCCGGATCGGCATCTTCAACCCATCCGGGCGCAAGGTCGGGCGGGTCAGCCACCTGTCGAACCAGGAGTTGCTGGTCATCGCCGGAGAGGCGGCGATGGTGCGGCGAGTGGTCGAGGCGGTCGGATCCCCGGCAGACGTCCCCGCCGCTCTCGCCGCTCTCGCCGCCCCTGCGGCTCCTACCGGGGTGGCGGCTGTGGCTGCGGTCGCCCCATCCATGGTGGATCGGCTACAACAGGCGACGTGAGCAAGCACGATCACGGTGGGCACGGTGGCCACCCTGATGAAGGCTCCGGGGGCTCCGGGGGCTCGGGCGGTCACGGCGCAGGCGCCGGCACAGCAGGTCGCCGGCACGGCAGGCGGCGGCACCGACAACGGGGAGCTGCTGCGACCGGATTACCCACGACTCGACGACTCCGACCTCTCACGCAGACTCTCCAAGGACGAGGAGAGCAAGCGCCTCGGCAGGGCTCAGCGCCGGCTCCTACACCTGCGGCTCATCAACGGCGGCCAGCTCAATGAGGGGAGGCTCGGCCCTCCGGTGTGCATCGTCTTCGAGGGATGGGACGCCGCCGGCAAGGGAGGCGCGATCAAGAGGCTGGTCGAGCCCCTCGACCCCCGCCATGTGCACGTGGCCCCGTTCGCCGCGCCCACGCCCGACGAGCTACGCCATCACTTCCTGTGGCGATTCTGGCCACCCCTGCCCGGATGGGGTGGCATGACCATCTTCGACCGCAGCTGGTACGGGCGGGTCCTCGTCGAGCGTGTCGAGAGCCTGGCCACCGAGGTGCAGTGGCGCCGCGCGTATCAGGAGATCAACGACTTCGAGCACACCCTGGCCGAAGAGGGAATGATCGTGATCAAACTCTGGATGCACATGTCGCACGAGGAGCAGCTGCGCCGGTTCGTCCGCCGCCGCGACGATGCGCTCAAGTCGTGGAAGCTGACGGACGAGGACTGGCGCAATCGCGAGAAGCGGGGCGAATACGACGACGCCGTGTCCGACATGCTGCGCCTGACGAACGGTCCGCTCGCTCCATGGGACGTGATCTCGTCGGAGAACAAGCGGAACGGTCGGGTGGAGGTGATCGAGACGGTGATCCGGCGCATGGAGGAGGGCATGGCGCGCTGGGGCATCCCCGTGCCGCCCCACGACGCCGCCGAGGAGAAGACCGAGCTCGCACTCGTGTTCGACGACGCGGAGTTCCAGCAAGAGCCGGACGCGCCGCCTAACGGCTCCTCTGGCTCCGCTCCCACCACCGGCGCCACCACCGGCGCCGAGGAGCGACTCCAGGCATGAGCCCCGCACCATCCAGGCCCGGCATCACGATCCCCTTCGATGGGATCCCGCTCCACGCCCACCGCGAATGGTTCGCCCGTCTGCGTGAGCTCGGCTACACCGACCTGTGGTCGGCCGAGGTCGACGGCGCCGACGGGTTCACGCCCCTCGCCCTGGCCGCCGCATGGGAGCCGGAGCTGAATCTCGGCGTGGCCATCACCCCCGCATACACCCGAGGCCCTGCGCTCCTGGCCCAGAGCCTCGCCTCCATGGCCGACGCCGCCCCCGGCCGCTTCGCCTGCGGGCTCGGTGCCTCCTCCGAGGTGATCGTTGCCAACTGGAACGGGATGGCCTTCGAGAACCAGTTCCGCCGCATGCGCGACACGCTGCGCTTCCTCCGCATGGCCTTCAGCGGCGCGAAGGTCACCGAGGAGTTCGACACGTTCCGCGTCAAGGGGTTCCGCCTCGCCCGGATCCCCGAGAAGCTTCCACCCATCTACCTGGCGGCGCTGCGCCCCGGCATGCTGCACCTGGCCGGCCGGGAGGCCGACGGGGCGATCCTCAACTGGCTCAGCGCCGAGGATGTGGCCACCTCGGTGGCCGAGGTCGAGAAGGCGGCCGAAGGCGCACCCCGGGAGATCGTCGCCCGCATCTTTGTCATCGTCACCGAGGACGCCGGCGTGGCCCGCACGATCGGGCGGCGGATGATCACCGCTTATCTGAACGTCCATGCGTACGCGGAGTTTCATCGCTGGCTCGGCCGGGGTCCCGCCCTCCAGCCCATGTGGGACGCCTGGGCCGCCGGCGACCGCAAGGGGGCGCTCGAGGCCATCCCCGACGAGGTGGTCGACGAGCTCGTCGTACACGGTTCGGTATCGGCGTGCCGTGCGCACGTGCAGCGATACGTCGACCACGGCGTGACGATCCCCGCCCCAATGGTCATTCCCATCGGCGTCGACTTGGCGGAGGCCGTGACGGGCCTGTCGCCGTCGGCTGGATAGCGCCGCCGATCGGCACACGCACACGCACACGCACGCGAACACGAACGCGAACACGAACGCGAACGCAGACGGATAGGGGGACCGAACGGCAATGGCAGAGATCGACTTCCGCACCACTTCGCTGGCCGGGCTTGCCCGCTCGGTGCGGGCCAAGCAGGTCAGCGCCCGGGAACTCACCCAGGCCGCCCTGGATCAGATCCAGCGACTCGACCCGATCTACAACGCCTTCGTCGCCGTCGACGCCGAGCGCGCCCTGGATGAGGCCGCCGCCGTCGATGCACGGATCGCCGAGGGTGGCGACCCCGGACCCCTGGCCGGGATACCCCTCGGGGTCAAGGACCTCCAGAGCGCGGTCGGCTACACGACCACCTACGGCTCGGCGCTGCACGCCGACGACCCGCCCGCCACCGCGGACGACCCCTTCGTCGCCCGCATGCGGGCGGCCGGATGTGTCGTGGTCGGCAAGACCAACACACCCGAATTCGGCTGGATGGGGAACACGACCAACACCATCTTCGGCCCCTCGCTGAACCCGTTCGACCCATCTAGGGGTCCGGGCGGGTCCTCGGGCGGTGCGGCGGCCGCGCTGGCGGCGGGCATGGTCCCCCTCGCCACCGGATCCGACGGCGGCGGCTCCATCCGGATCCCCTCGGCCTGCTGCGGCCTCTCGGGCATGAAGCCGAGCCTCGGCCGGGTCCCCGCCGGCGGCCCCAACCCACCCGGATGGATGGACCTGTCGACCAACGGCCCCATGGCCCGGCGCATGGCCGACGTCGCCCGCGCCCTCGATGTGGCCGTCGGGCCGGACCCCACCGACCTGCGCGCCCTCCCCCGCCCCGAGGCCTCGTGGTTGGCGGCGCTCGACGACCCCCACGTCCCGGTCCGCATCGCCTACGCCCCGACGCTCGGCTACGCCACCGTGGACGCCGAGGTGGCGGCCGCCTGCGAGCGGGCCGTCGGCGTGCTCGAGTCGCTGGGCGCCGACGTCGTCGTGCTGGAGTCCGTCTTTGACGCCGACCCCGTCGGTGATTTCCTCACCTTGACGGGGGCCTGCACCTTGCGCACCCTGCGACCACTGATGGGCCACCCGAGATGGGAGGAGGTCCACCCGGTCCTGCGCTACTTGCTCGATGCGGCGCAGTCGACCACGGCCGAGCAGCTGCTGAAGATCTTCGACCGCTTCCACCTCATGAACCTCCGGCTGGTCGAGATCTTTCACACTTCCCGCATCCTGGTGACGCCGACGTGCTCGGCGGTGGCCCCGTTCGCCGACGAGGTGACGAGCTCGGTCAACGGGGAGACGACCGCCAACTGGGTCCAGTTCACCTATCCGTTCAACATGACCCGGTCGCCGGCAGCCACCGTGCCGGTGGCGATGAGCAGCGGAGGGCTCCCGATCGGCCTTCAGCTCGTGGGGCCCCAGCACGGCGACCTCGTGGTGCTGCGCACCGCGGCGGCCCTCGAGGCCGCCCTCGATCTCGATACGCTCGCTCCCCTGTCCGTCTGATCCGCATGACCTGAGCCACCGAACCGCAAGGAAAGGAACCCATCCCGATGTCGATCGCCACACCCGCCAATCCGACCGACGCCGTCCGCCTCGTTGGCGAAGAGGACGCCCCGTGGGCCGACACCGGGATGGGCGTGCTGCTCAAGGTCGTGCGCTTCGACTCCCAGCACGGCACGTGGGTCATCCTCAACCGCTTCCACCCGGGGGTGCAGCTGCAGACCCACCGCCACACCGGGTCGGTGGACGCCTTCACGTCGGCGGGGCGGTGGCACTACCTCGAGTACGACTTCTACGTCACCGCCGGCTCCTACCTCTACGAGCCAGCGAACTCGGTGCACACACTGCACGTGCCCGAGGACAACGAGGTGGACACGGATGTGTGCTTCATCATCGAGGGCGCGCTGCTGAACCTGGCCGAGGACGGGTCCGTGGAGTCGGTCTCCGACGGGCCCGGGACACTCGAGGCGTACTACGGGCTGCTCGAGGCCCAGGGGGACCCACGCCCCAACGGCCTGATCGTCTGACCCGTGACCGCCGAGACCGCAGAGTCCGCAGATGCAGGCCGCCTCACCGACCCGGCGCTGTACTCGGGCGGCGACCCCTTCGCGGTGTATGCCGAGCTGCGACGAACGGCACCCGTGTGCTGGGTCGACCGGGAGGGCGGCGGCTTCTGGGCCGTCACCACGCACCCCGAGGTGTCGTCCATCGGGGCCGACCCGGTGGGCTTCTGCTCGTCGCGGGGGATCCTGATCGACGAGATCGGCACGACCTACGACACCCCGCCCACGATGATGCACACGGACCCGCCGCAGCACACCCGTTACCGGCGGCTGGTCCAGCCCGGCTTCAAGCCCTCCATGGTGCGCCTCATGGAGGCCGGGGTGACGGCGAAGGCGACGGCGCTGATCGAGCCCATTGAGGCCGGGGTCGCGCTCGACATCGTTCCGTCGCTCTCCGTCCCGCTCCCGATGCAGGTCATCTGCGAGCTCATGGGGGTGGACGGGGCGCAGTGGCCCCGCTTCTTGGAGTGGTCGGAGGCCGCGATCCCCGGGGCGAGCGAGCACTCGGAGGAGGAGCGCGCGCTCCTGCAGATGGAGATGTGGCAGTACCTCGTCGGGGTGGCCGAGGCGCGGCGGCGGACGCCGGCGGACGACCTGGTGTCGGTGCTGGCCACCGTGGGGGCCGAGGGCGACGCCGGCGCTGCGCCGCTGTACGCAGATCGGCTGAGCGAGGCCGAGCTGGCGATGTTCCTCATCCAGCTGCTCATCGCCGGGAACGAGACGACGCGGAACCTGATCTCGGCCGGGCTGGTCGCACTGGCGGACCACCCGGAGCAATGGGCGGCCCTGCGGGCGGACCGGACCCTGCTCCCGGGCGCCGTCGAGGAGCTGCTCCGCTGGACGACGCCGGTCATCTCGTTCATGCGCACCGCGACCGCGCCCACCACCATCCGGGGCCAACGCATCGGGGAGGGCGATCCCTTGCTGCTCGTCTATGCCTCGGCCAACCGCGACGAGGACGTCTTCGGTGCCGACGCCGGCGAGCTCCGCATCGACCGGCATCCCAACCCGCACGTGAGCTTCGGATTCGGACCCCACTTCTGTCTCGGGGCCGCTCTGGCGCGCCTGGAAGCGCGGATCGTGCTGAACGAGCTGCTCGACCGCTTCGGCACGCTGGCCCCGGCCGGGCCAGTCGAGCGGAGCCCGAGCCCCGTCATCGCCGGGGTCCGGCACGCCCCGCTGGTCTTCACCTAGGGCTTGGCCGCGCGCTGCGGCGGTCCCACAAGGTTCAGGCCGTCGCCAGAGCCAGATCGCCCCGGCATGGCTCAAGGTCCTCCGCTACCTCGACCTCGGCGGCACCCCGTCCCGGCAGCAGCCGGAACGCAACGAGTGCGCCCAGCACGGCAACCCCGGCGCCGGCGATGCACGCCACCCGCAACCCGCTGCTGAACGCCGTGAACGCGATCGACTGCAGGGCGGGCTGCGCCGCGTGAGGGGCGTGGGCCACCACGACCAGCGCAGCAGCCATGGACTGGTGGGCTTCGGCCTTCGGTCCCGCCGGGATTGGCAGTGCGCGGAAGGCGCTGATGATCCGGGGAGCGAAGGATGAGGCGAAGATCGAGCCGAAGACGGCTACTCCGAGCGTGCCACCGAGTTCCCTGGTCGTGTTGTTGACGCCGGCGGCGGCGCCACGCTGGTCGTCGGCCACCGACCCCATCACCGCCTCCGCGGTCGGTGCGGTGATGGATGACAGGCCAAGGGCCAGGAGCATCATGGCCAGGATGGTCGGTCCGAAGTAGGACGTCGTCTCCTGCGAGTTGAACGCCGCCACCAGAAGGCCGCCGCCCATCAGGACCAGCCCCGTCGTCACGACCAGACGCGTCCCGACCTTGAGCGCGACGACCGCCGCGATCGGCGTGGCGATGGCGGCGACGATCGCGAACGGCAGCGTGTGCACGCCGGCCGAGAGCGTCGAGTACCCCTTGACGAACTGGAAGTACTGGGTGATCAGGAAGATGAAGCCGAAGAGGCAGAAGAACGCCACCGAGATGGAGAGTGCGCCGCCAGTGAAGCGTGGGATCTTGAAGACGCGTACGTCGAGGAGTGGGCCCTCGGTCCGCAGCTCGAGCATCGAGAAGGCGGTCAGCAGGACGGCCGCTGCCGCGAAGCACCCCACGGTGCCCACCGACGCCCAGCCCCACTGCGGCCCCTCGATGATGGCCAGCACCAGCGAGGTGACGCCCACGGTCGAGATCACCACGCCCCGGATGTCGAAGGGGTGCTGAGCCACCCTGGGGAGCCGGGGGATCAGGATGCCGCCGGCAACGAGGGTCACGATCACGATCGGCACGTTGACGAGGAAGATCGACCCGTACCAGAAGTGCTCGAGCAGTGCCCCGCCCGTGATGGGCCCGAACGCCACGGCGATGCCCGACGTCGCCCCCCAGATGCCGAGTGCCTTCTGGCGCTCGGAGGGGTCGGAGAAGACGCTGGTCAGGATGGCCAGGCTGGCCGGGAAGATGAAGGCGGCCGCCACGCCCATGAGCGCCCGCGTGGTGATGAGGCCTCCCGTCGTGTGCGACCACGCGGCCGCGGCGGAGAAGAGACCGAAGAACACGAGGCCGCCCTGCATCGTGCCCTTGCGCCCGAGACGGTCCCCGATGCCGCCGCCCGCAAGGAGCAGCCCGGCGAACGCCAGGCTGTAGGCGTCGACGATCCACTGCAGCGAGGTGATGGACGCCGCCAATGTGCGGTTCAGGGTCGGGAGGGCCACGTTGACGATGGTGTTGTCGACGACGACGAGGAAGACGGACAGGCACAGGACGGCGAGCACTATCCAGCGGCGGTCCTTGGATGGCGAGGAGGCGGCGCGGGCCCGACCAGCGGCGGCGGCGGTCGGCACGAGGTCAGCGAGTTCGAACGAGATTCCCGGCATGGGGGGTGACTCCTTCCGGATTGGGGGATAGCAGGACGCCCGGGGTGTAGAACATCGTGCTACACTTATAGCACGATGTTCTTCAGTACGCTAGAGGTATGAGGGGGAACCGCCGCACCAGGACTCCCAGTGCGGGGATGGAGGCGGCGCTCCTCGCCTCCGCCGCCGAGATCCTCGAGACCGAGGGCCCCGACGGACTGTCTGTCCGCCGGATCGCCACTGCCGCCCACGTAGCTCCCATGGGGGTCTACAACCACTTCGAATCCAAGTCCGGGATCATCGAGGCCCTTTTCGTGCAGGGCTTCGAGCGACTGGGAGAGGGCATGGCCGGCATCGCCGAGATCCAGGATCCCTACGAGGCACTCCGGGAGGGCGGCCGTCGCTACCGGGCGCTCGCCCTGGCCCATCCGATGATGTACCAGCTCATGTTCATGCGGGCCATCCCCGGGTTCGAGCCGGGAATCTCCGCGCTCGAGGCGTGCTCCCGCGCCTTCGACGCGCTCGTTGCCGGCGTCCAGCGCGCCATGACGGCCGGCGTGATCGCCGAGGGGTCGGCCGCCGAGACCGCGCAGCTGATCTGGGCAAACGTCCACGGATGGGTCTCCCTCGAGATCCTCGGCATGGGCTTCGTCGAGGACCAGGACTCGGGGTTCGACCGGCTCTGCAGTTCTCTCCTGCGGGGACTCCGCCCGTAACGGCTACCGCGGATCGGGCCGGTCCAGGCTCCAGTGCCGTGCGACCGAGGGGAACCATCTCGTCACGTCCCCGTCCCGGCGGGGGATCATGCCGAACCTGGTGATGGTGCGCTGCCCACCTTCGTGATCGCCGTAGAGCACGTCGATCGTGAACGGTTGGATGTCGTTGATGTCCTTGCTCAACGCTGCGTAGGCCGGATCCTCCCGATCACGGATGGCCCCCTGCCAGAACCCGACGTCGCCCGCAGGGATGTACAGATCCCGTGTCTGCATCCTGAACTGTTCCGGATCTGCGTGCGGTGTGTCGCCGTGCACCAGCTCGGTCATGACGCTCCATCCGAAGGTGACGGCCAGTCCGGAGCCCACATTGCGGACCGAGATGGCCAGGTAGATGCTCCCGTCGACGAACTCGATGATCGCCTGGCTCCCATCCAGATGAGCCCAGTGGTCGTCGACCCACCGGATCTTCTGAGGCGCGTCGTCCAGTCGCGACGTCACGAGGACCGGTCGCAGGTTGACCAAAAAGGAGGCCTCGGCCACCCGGGCCGAGCGGTTGGCGGAGCGAACGGCGGCGAAGGTGGCGGCCGCCAGGACGAGTGTCCCGACGGCCGTGGCGAAGGTGGCAATCGTCGCCCAGTCGATAGTGGCGGTGACCATCTCCGCAGGTTACGGCCCGACCGCGCAGTCAGCACGGGGCCTCCGAGCGGAGACTCGAGGCGGAGACTCGTGGCGGAGGAGCGGGCGGCGGCGCTGCGCTGGCAGACTCTTTCCCATGCTCGACCACATCTCCATCCAGTGCGCTGACTTCGCAAAGAGCGCCGCCTTCTATGACGCCGTCCTCGCACCTCTCGGTGGTCAGCGTGTCATGGAGTTCGGCCCTGCCATCGGCTTCGGGGTCCCCCCAAACCCAACGTTCTGGATTGGGCAGCAGCAGACGGGCGAAGGATTCCGGGAGACGCACATCGCGTTCACCGCTTCCGACCGAGCTGCGGTGCACGCCTTCTTCGACGCTGCCCACGCCGCCGGGGCCGAAGTGCTGTACGAACCCCGGCTCTGGCCGGAGTACCACGCCAACTACTACGGGGTCTTCGTGCGCGATCCGGACGGGAACAACGTCGAGGCGGTCTGCCACACCCCGGAGTGACCGTTTGGACCGACAGCCCTTGGATCGCGCTCAGCCGTAGAGCGCGATGAAGTGGTCCAGCACCGCGGTGCACGCGTCGTGCTGGGCGTCTGGCAGCGTGCATGTGGCGAGATACGCGCTTGCCTTGCCCTGTGCCGGCATGAAGAGCATCACCCCGTTCGCCGGATTCTGACCGCCCGACGGAATTCCGTCGCCGGCCACACCCGCTGGATCCTCGAACCCGATCTCCCTCGACGCGGTCCCGGCGGCGATCTCCCGGACGGGGCGCGTCACGGTGCATCCCCGGCCAAGATCCTGCCTGGTCGCAGCGGCCGCGCCCGGAAACAGCGGGCACGCCAGCTCCGCGCCCTCCACGGGGCTCGCTCCGGTCTCGTACCCCACGATCGCCTCGTCCGACGACGACGCCGGCAGGTGCCACCCCGTGTCGGGATCGGACGGCACGGATTCACCCGCAGGAGCGATCAGCAGCCCCCCACTGCCGTCCGCTCCCTACAGCCCGTGGCACGACCAGTCGGTGGGCCCGATCAGCATCATGATCCCGGCGTCGTCGCTGTAGACGACCAGGTTCGCTGGCTCCCCGGTGGGCACGCTCACCGTCGCCGAGGTCGGAAGCAGCACCGTCGTCGGTGAGAGGGTGACGGCAAAGGACGTCTGGCAGTGCACGATCGGCAGTGGGACCAACGTCGAGCCCTGCGAGCCGGCCGTATCCCGTGTCGACGTCGACGTCGGATGAGACGTGGTAGCCGAAGTGGAGCTCGGCATGGATGCCCCGCCACAGCCGGCCATCACCACAAGCCCCGTCAACGCCATCCCCACGATCCACGCCGTCGGCCCCCTCGCACCCGGCCGCTCCGGCCCAGCAAGCCCCCACCGGCCGCCCCTACGCGTCGACGGTCAGAGCGTCCAGCAGATCGGCGAAGCGCCTCTGCGCCTCGGCCCGCCGCGTCGGGATGTGCTCGGACGGCACCTCGTGGGCCACGTACCCATTCAAGATCCGCCGGGCCACCGTCTGGCGATGCACCTCGTCGGGCCCGTCGTAGATCCGGGCCGCCCGTGCCGCCCGATACATCGACTCGAGCGGCAGGTCGGAGGAGTACCCGAGCGACCCGTGCACCTGGATGGAGCGGTCGATGACGTCGTACAACACCTTCGCCCCGTAGTACTTGATCATCGCGATTTCGACCCTGGCCGCCGCCGCCCCCTCCTCATCCATCTTCCAGGCGGCCTGCAACGTCATGAGCCGGGCAGCGGCCATCTCGGCCATGGAGTCCGCCACCCAGTTCTGTATGGTCTGCTTCTCGGCCAGCATCGATCCGTGCGCGTAACGGGACACCGCCCGCTCGCACAGCATGTCGAAGGCTCGCCGGGACTGCCCCAACCACCGCATGCAGTGGTGGATCCGACCGGGCCCCAGCCGGTGCTGCGCCAGAGCAAAACCCGAGCCCTCCCGGCCCACGATGTTCCCGGCCGGGACCCGGACGTCCCGGTAGATGATCTCGGCATGGTTCCCGAAGCGACCGTACGGCGTGTGCGGGTCCTCCATCGTCGACACGTCCCGCACGATGTCCACCCCGGGCGTGTCCGCCGGCACGATGATCATCGACGACCCCTGGTACGGATGGACGTCTGGATTGGTCACCGCCATCACGATCAGGAAGTCCGCCACCGATCCGTTCGAGGTGAACCACTTGTGCCCGTTGATCACCCACTCGTCGCCGTCCCGCACCGCCGACGTGGTCAGCAGCGTCGGATCAGATCCAGCAGTGTTGGGCTCCGTCATCGAGAAGGCCGACCGCAACTTCCCGTCCAACAGAGGCTTCAGCCACTGCTCCCGCTGCGACTCATCCCCCGTCGCCTCGATACCCACCGCCAGTAACTCCGCGTTCCCCGAGTCCGGTGCGTTGTTGCCGAACACCACGGGCGCCAGCGGCGACTGGCCCAGGATCTCGTGCATCAGTCCCAACTTCACCTGCCCGAACCCCATCCCGCCCAACGAGGGCGGCAGGTGGGCCGCCCACAGGCTCTCGGCCTTGACCCGCTCTTGGAGAGGCCACATCACCTGCAGCAATTGCTCGTAGCTGAGGTCGAGGGTCTCGAGCGGGAAGACCTCGTCCCGCACGAAACCACGCATCCACTCCAACTTCTCCTCGAACTCGGGCTCGGTCGAGAAATCCCAGGCCATTACTGCTCCTCCCTGCCCCGGTTCAGCTACCGGGGCCCCCACCCTGCCACTACCGTGGGCGCCGTGACCACAACGAGCCACGTCTCCTTCCGCGACGCCGCACCATCCACGCCGTCCTCGCCCCATCCCCAGGCCGGGCCCGAGACCAGCCCGCAGGGCAGCCCGGCGCCCCCACCCCAAGTCGCCCTGCGTGAGGCGGAGCGGGCCGTCATCGCCTCCGCCGAGCACGCTCTCCTCGACGAGCGCCGCCTCCTCACCAAGGACGAACTGGCCGCGCTGGCCGCGCTGCCCGACGGTGCAGTCATGGCGCTGGCCTCCCTCGCCCACCAGGTGCGCCTCGCATGGTGCGGTCCCGAGGTCGAGATCGAGGGGATCCTCTCGGCCAAGACCGGTGGCTGCCCCGAGGACTGCCACTTCTGCTCGCAGTCGTCCCGCTTCGACACACCGGTCAAGGCCACGCCGTTCCTCGACTCCGACGAGGTCCTCGCTGCCGCCCGCGAGACCGCCGAACTGGGCGCGTCGGAGTTCTGCATCGTCCTGGCTGTCCGCGGCCCCGACGAGCGCACCATCCGGCGCATCCTCGACCTCGTCCCCCTCATCCACGACGAGACCGGACTCAACGTCGCCGTGAGCGCCGGCATCCTGACCGAGGACCAGGCGCGCCGGCTGGCCCAGGGGGGTGTGCACCGGTACAACCACAACGTCGAGACCGCCCGGTCGTATTTCCCATCCATCGTCTCGACCCACACGTGGGACGAGCGCGCCGAGACGTGCCGCCTCGTCAAGTCACACGGGATGGAGCTGTGCTGCGGTGCGCTCATCAACGTGGGCGAGTCAGACGACCAGCGCGTCGAGCTGCTGGCCCAGCTCCAGGAGCTCGACCCCACCGAGGTGCCGCTCAACTTCTTGAACCCTCGGCCCGGCACCCCCCTCGGAGACCGTCCGATCCTCGGCGCCTGGGACGCCATCCGCTGGATCGCGTTGTTCCGCCTCGCGCTGCCCTCGGTGATCCTGCGCTATGCCGGTGGGCGCGAGGTGACGCTGCGCGACCTGCAGGCCATCGGGATGACGGCGGGCATCAATGCCCTCATTGTCGGCAACTACCTGACGACGCTCGGCCGCTCCGCCGAGGAGGACCTCCAGATGCTCGACGACCTGCGCATGCCGATCGGCGCCCTCTCGGCGGCCATCTGACGATGGCCTGAGGCGCAGACAACCTCTGAGCAGCCGTGTACGTGCGTCGAAGTCTCAACCTCAACTTGAGGTCGAGATCTGAAGGCCGGTTTCGTGCCTGAGAGCGCGGCCCAGACACACTGCACCGGCTGCGGCCGCCCCACCACCGAGTGCCCACAGTGTGGGCGCGCGCTCGACCCCCCGCGCTTCTGCCCCGAGTGCGGCAGGCGCATGACAGTCACCGTGACCCCCACTGGATGGGTCGCCCGCTGTCGGGACCACTCCCACGCGGAGCTCCGCTCCGCTTGAGCCGTCGCCGGCTCAACGACGCATCGGGGCACTCCGCGGGGAGCCGAAGCTCGGCACAGTCCTTCGCCATGTCGGAGACGGCACTGACTTACCCACCCGGCCATGCGGGCTGGTGAACGACATCACCGAGTTGGCGTCTCCCTTCATCACCCATCCCAGCTCGTGCACGGCCTTGTGATGCCGGTCACAAAGTGTGACGAGGTTGTCGAGGTTCGTCTCGCCGCCACGGATCCAGTGGAGGACGTGGTGGATGTCCGTGAATTCGGTGAAGCTGCATCCGGGAAACCGGCACCCCTTGTCCCGGCGGGCTATCTCAACCCGCTGAGCCACGGTCGGATCACGCCGAGCACGACCCTGGTCGAGGATGGAACCGTCGCGAGCGTCCACGGAGAGCACCACGTTGGCATCGCACGCCAACCGGCGAGCGACCTCGGCTGACACCGGCCCGACGCCCTGAATCTCCGCCACGCCCGGCACTGCGGAGCAGCCCGTCAACAGTTCGAGGGGAGCGTGCACCACGACTCGGGGCCGGACGGCACGGCGACGCCCCGACGCCGGCTCGCTCCCCAGCCTGAACAGGTGCATCAAGGCGTCGTAGAGGCGCTGGTCGTAGGGCACATAGCGCACGGGGTCCGACTCCACCGGATCCGCCGACCCGACAGACCCGCGACCGGCACGCTCACTCTCTCGCTTGTCGGCCGACACCCGGCCGACAAGCGCCGACTTGGCCGCCGCATAGTCGTCCTTCGTGAAGGCGACCCACACCGACCGCCGAGTGTCGTTGAAGCGCAGCGTGCGGCGATCGAACTCCCGGGCCGCCTGCGCATCGCCCGCCGAGCCCATGTCATCCCCTTCGCTCCCGCCGACGTCATCCTCGTCTCCCCCGCCGCTGCCCCCACCCCGCCCCGGACTCGCCGCCTCCTGCTCCTGCGCCCGATGCCACGCCGCCAGCTCACGGGCCTGCCGCACGCTCCAGTCCGCAGAGACTTCACGCAATACGGCGTCCGTCGACGCCGTCGCCACCTCCGCCAGTGGCTCCACCAGGTCGAGCGACAACTCCCCCGACGCCAGCCCCGAGGCCAGGCAGGGCAACGACTCGAGGTTGGCCGCCGAACGAACCCACTGCCGAGCCGTCGACGTACTGACGCCGCACTGCCCGGTCACCCACGCGACCATCGATACGGCACCGTCCCCACGCCACCCCTCCGCCCGATCGAACTCGGCGACGTCGGCCAGTTGCTCGCAGTGGAGTGCCGAGATCTGCCTGGACCGCTGCACGATCCGCCCGGCCAGCTCCTGCGAGCGGGCGTCGCCGCCGAAGTCCCGACACGGCGGCCGCCGACGCAGCCGGCGTTCCTCCACGGGCGGATGTTGATTCCTCACCGAGCGTGAACGGTCGCGCCCGCACCGGACCGCGCGCGCCACGACGCACATCGAACGCGACAGTCCCGCTCCGGTCAGCCCGCCCCGCCCATCCCGACCGACCCGGACCCGGGGCCGGACCCGGGAGCGCACCGAGCCCGACCCGAATCGACTCAGCCTGCCCGACTCAGCCGGACATGAGGTCCGCCAACGCGGATTCGGCGCCGGGCAGCGTCACCACCGTCAGCGCGTCACGAGCGCGCAGCCATTCGAGATTCCGCTCGTGCAGGTCCACCGCGCCCTCGAAGCGGTTCAGGACGACCACCACAGGCGCGCCCAGGGCGTCCAAAGCACCGACGGTGAGCCGCACCGAATTGATCGTGCCCAGTCCGGCGTCGGCCACCAGCACGACAAGGTCAGGGCCGAGCGACCGACACAGGTCCAGACAATCTCCGTCGGCGGCCAGTGGCGAGCGCACCCCACCTGCCGTCTCGACGAGACCCACGTCGACCGCCTCAGCCGGCCACCGCAGTTCGCCCATGAGATCGACGATCCCGAAAGGCGGACGCCCCAAAGCGGAGGCCGCCATCGGGGGCGCCATCGGTATCCCGTACCAGCGTTCAGAGGAGCAGACCACCTCGGGCGCCTCACCGCTGGCCGCTCCGAGAACGGCGGCATCACGGGCGGCGGGGTCGTCGGAAGGATCGAACGACTGTGCCGGCTTGCGTGCCGCCACGGTCACACCCACCGCACGGAGGTCGGTCAGGAGGCGCGCGGCGACCCACGTCTTGCCGACGTCGGTGCCGGTGCCCACGACGGCGACCAGCCGGCGCGGTCGCATCCCCATCGGCGGCACGGCGCTCAGAGAGCGGCGGCGGCGGGGCGCCGCAGGCGGAGCAGCGCGTGCAGCAACCGGTCCACGTCCTCGTCGCCGTGCGCGGCGGACAACGTGACCCGCAGCCGGCTCGTCCCGACTGGCACGGTGGGCGGGCGGATGGCCGGGACCCACAGGCCTTCGTCGAGTAGTGCGGCCGACGCATCGAGCGCCGCCTGCTCGGGCCCGAGGACGATCGGGATGATGGGGCTCGGGTGTCCGGGCGGTGCGAGGCCGGCCTCCGCCACACGGTCGATCAGCGACGCGAGGCGGCCCGTCAGGGCCGAACCCTCGGCGGAGCGGAGGACCCGCAGCGCGGCGAGCGCCGCCGCGGCATCGGCCGGTGTCGGCGCGGTCGAGAAGATGTAGGGACGGGCCCGATTGACCAGCAGGTCGACCACGTCGCGTGAAGCGGCCACGAAGCCGCCCAGCGAGCCCAGCGTCTTCGACAGGGTGCCGACCCGCACGACCGTTCCCCCGGCCCCGTCGGCCCGGGCGGCGGGCGGGAGGTCGGGGCCGAGCACGGCGTGGGCCTCATCGAGGACAAGCAGTGCGCCGTGGCGCCCGCACAGGTCGAACAGCTCGTCGACCGGGGCCACGTCCCCGTCCATGGAAAAGACCGAGTCACTGACCACGATCGTCGGCGCGGCGGCGGAGCCGGACGAGGCGGCGGACGAGGCGCCGGAGGGGACGCCGGCCGACAGCAGCTCATCCAGGTGGCCCATGTCGCGGTGGCGGTACACGGCGAGCGCCGAGCGGGAGAGCCGGCAGCCATCGATGATGCTGGCGTGGTTCAGCTCGTCCGAGAGGACGCGGACGCCCGCGCCGCCGAGCACGCACAGCACACCGAGGTTGGCGGCGAACCCGGTTGGGAAGGTCACGGCAGCCTCCGTCCCCTTCCACTCCGCCAGCGCTCGCTCGAGCTCGCCGTGGATGGGGCGACTCCCGGTCACCAGCCTGGATGCGCCCGACCCCGCCCCCCAGCGGTCCAGCGCCACGTGCGCCGCCGCCACCACCGCCGGATGTGCGCTCAGGCCGAGATAGTCGTTGGACGCGAACGACACCACCGCGCCGCCCTCGAGCACGCCCGCCGGCCCGAGAGCGTCGAACTCCCGAGGCGCGCGCCAGCGGTCCTCCTCGACCACCGTGGCGAGTTGAGCTCGGATCCGTGCCTCCCACGGGCTCCCGCTCATGCGCCGGATGCTCTGGATGCTCTGGATGCTCTGGATGCGCCCGATGCGCCAATGACCTCGTCGAGCGCCCCATCCAGGGCATCGACCATCCGGACGACCTCGTCCGCGGTGATGGTCAGCGGCGGCATCAGCACCACCACGTCGCCGAGCGGGCGCAGCAGCACGCCCCTCGATACGGCTTCGGCGCACACCCGCCGCCCCCAGCGCGATCCCGGCTCAGGCGGGTCCAGCTCGACCCCGACCATCAGCCCGCACTGGCGGATATCGCGCACGGCCGCCCGACCGGCGACCCGTTCATTGAGGAGGACCGCCAGCTGCTCGGCCCGGGCGCGCACGTTGGCGAGCACGTCCCACGACTCGACGAGGCGCAGGTGCTCGAGCGCGACGGCGGCGGCGAGCGCGTTCCCGCCGTAGGAGTGCCCGTGGTAGAAGGTCGACGGCCCGAGGTCGGCGCCGAGGAAGGCGCCGAACACGTCGCCCGACGCCACCGTGGCCGACATGGCCAGGTACCCGCCGGTTATCCCCTTGCCCAGGCAGAGCAGGTCGGGCCGCAGCCCGCATTGCTCGGAGGCGAACAGTGTCCCCGTCCGCCCGAACCCCGTCGCCACCTCGTCACAGATCAAGAGGACTCCGGCCTGGCGGCACGCCTCGCCGAAGTGCCGCACATCGGACGCGGAGGCGCACAGCATCCCCGACGCACCCTGCACGAGCGGCTCGAGCACGACGGCCGCCAGCTCCGACGCGTGCGCGTCGATCGCCGCACACGCCTTGGCCGCCCATCCCGGGTCGGCGTAACCGGGCGTGCGGATCACCGGAAAGCACAGCGGCTCGAACACCGCGCTGAACACACCGCCGTCGCCGAGCGAGAGCGAGCCGATGGTGTCACCGTGGTAGGCGTCGCCGAGGGCGAGGAACCGCGAGCGGCCCTCGGCCCCCTTGTTGACCCAGTACTGGAACGCGATCTTGAGCGCCTGCTCGACCGCCACCGCGCCGTCGGCCGCGAAGAGGAAGTGCGGGTCCTCGACCGGGACGACCCGGGCCAGCGCCTCGGCCAGCTCGACGACGACCGTGTTGCCGTTGCCGAGCATCGTCGAGTGGGCGACCTTGGCGGCCTGAGCCGTGAGCGCCGCGTCCAGCTCGGGGACGCAGTGGCCGAGCGTGTTCACCCAGAGTGAAGAGACCGCATCGAGATAGCGCCGCCCGTCGGCGTCGATCAGCTCCCGGCCCTCGGCCCGGTCGATCACCAGGGGCGCGTTGTCGACGTAGGCCCCCATCTGGGTGAACCCGTGCCAGACCACGGCCGCATCCCGCTCGACCCAGCTCCCCGCTGGCTGGCCTTGTGGACTGGTGCCGCTCGGATCGGTGCCGCTCACCCCCCGATTCTGGACGCCGCCGGACCGGCGGGTCCACTGCGCGAGAATGGGCCATGGACCTGATCGGCGTCGTTGACACGATGTTCGCCCGTTACGACATGGGCGCCGAGGCGGTCGACGAGCTGTCCGAGTGCCCCGGCTACGGGACCCGCTTCACCGTCGTCCGCCGCACAGTCCCCGGCTTCAAGGACCTGGCCGTGGCGGCCAAGAAGCTCATCGAGGAGGAGGGCTGCCGGATCGTGGTGGCCCTCGGCATGCCCGGCAAGGAGCAGGTCGACAAGGTCTGCGCCCACGAGGCGTCCACCGGGATCATGACGGCCCAGCTCATGACGAACACCCCCATCCTCGAGGTCTTCGTCCACGAGGACGAGTCCGACGACCCGGCGACGCTGGCCATGGTGTTCAAGAACCGCTCGCGGGACCACGCCCGCAACGCCTATCTCATGCTCTACGAGCCCGAGCAGCTCACCGCCCGGGCCGGCCAGGGCATCCGCCAGGGCTTCGCCCACGCCGGGCCGCTCGAGTTCTGATCAGGGATCTCGCGGGAGACCAAGCACCTTTTCGGCCACGATGTTGCGCTGCACCTCGGCGGTGCCGCCGCCCACCGTCAGCGCGGGCGAGAACAGGAAGCCGCGCGACCAGGTCGTGTCGCCGAGGGTGGCGCCGGTGGGCCCCCAGCCGCCGAGGGGCCCCGAGCCCGACAGCATGGCGTGCGCCCCCGCCAGGTCGCGGGCGATGCCCATGATGTGCTGCCCGTGGGCGTCGGCGATGGCCTTGCGGACCGAGGCCTCGGCGCCCGGGGCCCTGCCGGCGAGGACGGCCGACACCATGCGGAGGCGCAGGACGCGGAGGATCTGACTCTCGATGTAGACGTCGACCAGGCGGTCCCGGGTCGTCGGGTCCGGGGCGCCGCCGGCGTTGCGGACCAGGTCGACCAGGTCGTCGGCGGTGGGGCCCATCCCCCACAGCGCGCCCTCGCCCGAGAGCGACACACGTTCGTTGCCCAGCGTCACCTTGGCCAGTTCCCAGCCGCCGTGCTCGGGCCCCACAAGGTGGTCGGCCGGGATGCGCACGTCGGTGAAGAAGACCTCGTTGAAGGCGTGCTCGCCCGTCATGTCGATGAGGGGCCGGATCTCGATGCCGGGCGCGTCCATGGGGCAGGCGAAGTAGCTGATGCCCATGTGCTTCGTGGCGTTGGGGTCGGTGCGGGCGAGGAGGATCCCCCACCGGGCGACATGGGCGTAGCTGGTCCACACCTTCTGGCCGTTGACCACGTAGTGGTCGCCGTCGCACTCCGCCCGGGTGGTGAGCGAGGCCAGGTCCGAGCCGGCGCCCGGCTCGGAGAACAGCTGGCACCAGAACTCCTCGCCGCTCAGCAGCGGCCACAGCCAGCGGTCCTTCTGCTCCTCGGTGCCGGCGTACATCAGGGTCGGCCCCGCCCATCCGATGCCGATGGGGTTGATCGGGCGTCCCACGCCCGCCCGCCGGAGCTCCTCGTCGATCATGAGCTGGGTCAGAGGGTCGGCGTCGAGCCCGTAGGGCGGTGCCCAGTGGGGCGCGACATAGCCGGCCTCCGCGAGCTGGCGGCCGGTCGGGTGCGGGTGCTCGGCGAACCAATCCCTGACCTGCCGCCGCCGGGGGTCGTCGTCACCCGGCAGGCCGAGGTCCACGCGGGCAGCGTAGGCTCATCGTCTCGCTTCGCGCATCTCGGCGGGGGCGGGGGGGGTCGATGGTCGAGTGGGCGGCCGAATGGAGCGATGGATGACTGACTGGAATTACGCAGACGTCTGGGAGGCCGTGACCGACGCCCAGCCCGAGGCCGTGGCCATCACCCAGGGGAGCCGCAACCTCTCGTGGGAAGGGTTCGACCACGGGGCGGACGGCGTCGCGCAGTTCCTGCTCGACCTCGGGGTCGCGCACCAGGACAAGGTGGCGGTCTACCTCTACAACTCGCCCGAGTACATCCAGGCCACCTTCGCCGCCATGAAGGTCGGCCTGGTCCCCGTCAACACCAACTACCGCTACGGCGACGACGAGCTCAGCTACCTGTGGGAGAACGCCGACGCCGTGGCGGTCGTTTTCCACGGCACTTTTGCCGACCGGATAGAGGGGATCCTGGAGCGGGTGCCCTCCGTGAAGGGCTGGCTGTGGGTCGACGACGGCTCGGGCCCGTGCCCCGACTGGGCCAGTCCGTACGAGGACGCCGTGAAGTTGGCCATCGGCCGGGTGCGCGGGCCGTGGGGCCGCAGCGGCGACGATCTCTACATGCTCTACACCGGCGGCACGACGGGGATGCCCAAGGGCGTCATGTGGCGCCAGGACGACCTCTTCGCTCGGCTCATCGACGGTGGCGTGCGCCACTACGACGTCAATGGCGGGCTGGACGGCGTGCGCGCCGCGCTGGCGACGGGCCAGACCGGGGTGACGCTGATGCCGGCCTGCCCGCTCATGCACGGGACAGGCGGCTTCACGGCGAACACCACCCTGGCCGAGGGCGGCCGGGTGTGCCTGCTCGAGAGCCGCAAGTACGACCCCGTCGAGATGCTCGACACGATTGAGCGCGAGAACGTCAACGGTCTCGTGATCGTGGGTGACCCCTTTTCGCGCCCGCTCCTGGCCGCGCTCGACGAGAATCCGGGGAAGTGGGACCTGAGCTCGCTCATGATGATCATCTCGTCGGGGGCGATGTGGAGTGAGCCCGTCAAGGAGCGCCTGCTCGCCCACCACGGCACCATGATCCTGGTCGACGCGTTCAGCTCGTCGGAGGCCCTTGGCATGGGCATGTCCGTCTCGGGCGGCGGCGCGGCAGCCAAGACGGCGTCGTTCACCCTGGGGCCCGACGTCAAGGTGCTGACCGCGGACGGCCGGGAGGTGGCGGCGGGTTCCGACGAGGTCGGCGTGCTGGCGCTCGGCGGGCGCAACCCGCTCGGCTATTACAAGGACGAGGACAAGTCGGGCCGCACCTTCAAGACGATCGACGGCGTGCGCTACTCCATCCCCGGCGACTACGCCCAGGTGGACGCCGACGGCACCATCCACCTGCTGGGCCGGGGGTCGGTCTGCATCAACTCAGGGGGCGAGAAGATCTTCCCCGAGGAGGTGGAGGAGGCGCTCAAGACGCACGAGGCCGTGCGCGACGCCGTGGTGGTCGGCGTGCCCCACCCGACCTACGGCGAGCAGATCGTGGCGGTCGTCGAGCCGGTCGAAGGCGTTGCGGCGCCGAGCGAAACCGAGCTGATCGGGCACGTGAAGGAGCGCCTGGCCCACTACAAGGCGCCCCGGCGCGTGCGCTGCGTCGCCACGATCGGGCGGGCGCCCAACGGCAAGGTCGACTACAAGCGCCACCGGGCCGAGACCATGGAGGACATCGGGGCCGTCGCCGAGTGACGGGGGGGCGGGCGGGGCGGGCTGGAGCGGGGCGGGCTGGAGCGGGGCGGGCTGGAGCGGGGCGGGCTGGAGCGGGGCGGGCTGGAGCGGGGCGGGCTGGAGCGGGGCGGGCTGGAGCGGGACAAGACTGAGGCGATGTTCATCGCCCCGGTCGACGCCACGTTCGGCGAGGAGGAGTGGCGGCCCTTCGTCGAGGCCCATTCCTTCGGGCATCTGGTGGCGCCGGGTGGGCCCCGGCGCGAGATACCGGTCGTCGTGCCCACCCAGTTCGTGCTGGCCGGTGATGTCGTGTGGCTGCATCTCGTGCGGGCCAACCCGGTGTTCGGCGCGCTGGCCGAGAACCCGCGGGTGGTCCTCAGCGTGGCCGCCGACTGGGCCTACATCCCTTCCTCGTGGAAGGCGATCGGCAACGATGACCCGGCGCTCGGGATCCCGACGACGTACTACGGCGCAGTGCAACTCGTCGGCACGGCCACGGTGCACGACCAGCGGACGTCACCGGGGAGCGTCGCCGCCATCCTGCGCCGCCAGCTGGCGGCCTTCCAGCCGGACGTCGAGGTGGCCGACCCGGGCGAGGCGCACGGGGCGAAGCTGCTCGGGATCCTCGGGATCGAGATCCGGGTGGAGCAGGTGTCAGCCAAGTTCAAGTACGGGGGCAACGTCGACGAGGATCACCGGCTCGCCGTGGCGGACCGGCTCGTGCGGCGGGGCGCACCGGGGGACGACGCGGCGGCCGGCCACGTGGTGCGGCGGCTGAAGGGCTGAGTCTCCGTGGGGGCGTGACCTACTCGACGGCCGCCGCCAGGTTGGCCAGGGTCGCCGCCATCTCCTGCTCGGCATGGGCGGCACTGTGGTCGCCCGTGACCCGCGCCACGACGACGAACCAGGGCTTGCGGCGGTCCTCCCAGGACTCGGTGACCCGGCAGCCCGACTCGGTCTCGTCGAACTCGTAGCGCCAGTTGGCGATACCGAGGGGACCCGATGTCACGCCGAACTCGAACAGCTTGCCCGGCTCGCAGGCCACGACGGTGGCATTGGTGGACCAGCGCCGCAGGCCGTTCCGGTTGGAGCCCTTGAACACGGCCCCGAGCGCAGGGCCGGTCGCGCCCTTGACCCACTTGCCACCCGCGTTCTCAGGTGACCACTCCCCCATCCTGGGCAGGTCGGCAACGAATGCCCATACTTTCTCGGCGGGAGCGGCGATCTCACGGGTCACGGCGGTGGGGTAGGCCATGGGCAGACGATAGTTGGCATGCCATGGTCCAGGCCCTTCGAACGGGCGCCGGAAGAGACTCGGGCGCTCGCACGGTGCGGGGTGGTTCTCGCGCCGTCGCAGAGTCGGCGTCTCGCGACAAGGACGGGGACATCACAATTGGGTCTTGCGCTCCAACCACCAGCACGCAGTAGGGTCTCCTGATAGGGACCGCTCATGTGGTCCCGGACCGGGGAGCATCTGTAGACCAATGCTCGTACCGCGGCTCTGGCCGCGGCGTGCACCTCAAAGACCTTCGTCGGCATGGCCACCCGAGGCCATCGACGTCCGGAGACATTGTCAGGAGACCTGAATGCGTCGAATTGCGTCATCTGTCGTGCTGGCTGCGGTGCTCGCGGTCGGAGGCTCAATTGCAGGTCTCGGAGCCGGTCAAGCCGGTGCCGGGGTCCCGGCCCCGGCGGTGCCGGTCACACCGACCACGTGGACGCTGGGCAGCGTCCCGTCCCCCACGGCAACGAATGACGTGCAGCTCTCCGCGGTGACATGCGCAAACAGTGACTTCTGCGTCGCGGTGGGCAACCAGGGCACCGGCAGTGGCACCAACACCCTGATCGAGCAATGGGACGGCACGAGTTGGTCGATCGTGACCAGCCCCAACGCGACAGGAGCAAGCGAGAGCCAGCTCTACGGGGTTTCGTGCGCCGGCCCCTCGTTCTGCGTCGCCGTCGGCGTGAGCGGGCCCAGCGGCACGTTCGTCGACCCGCTGGTCGAGCAGTGGAACGGCAGTACATGGACGGTCGTCAACGCGGTGAACCCGTCGGGCTCCCCGGCGACGGAACTCACCGCCGTATCGTGCCTCTCGTCGACCTGGTGCTCGGCCGTCGGCTACAGCGAGGATGCGTCGCTCAACAGGCACGCACTGGCCGAGGCGTGGAACGGCACGACGTGGTCGGTCGTCACCGCGCCCGAGCCAACTGGCGCAACGGCGTCCCAGTTCAACGCTCTGTCGTGCGCCACCTCGTCGTGGTGCATGACTGTGGGCGACTACACGAACGCGAGCAGCAACACCGTCTCGCTCGGCGAGGTCTGGAACGGAACCGCCTGGTCGGTCGTCGTGACCCCCAACCCGGGCGCGGGAACGAGTGGCGAGTTCAACGGAGTCTCGTGCGCAGGAGAGGGTTTCTGCACCGCCGTCGGGCAGTGGAACAATGGGACGGTCTTGCAAGCCCAATTGGCGACCTGGAACGGCACCACGTGGGCCAACGTGACCGCTCCCGAGGCCGATCCGAGCAACGAGAACTTCCTCAACGACGTGAGCTGCATCAGCGCGACCTCGTGCGGCGCCGTGGGAAGCGCGGGCACCACAACCGCCGCGCCCGTCGCCCTGACGTGGAACGGGTCGTCGTGGTCGATCGTCACTGCACCGAGCCCACAAGGCTCGACCTCGGCTGCGGCGTCCGCCATCAGCTGCCTCACAAACTGGGCGTGCGTCGCGGTCGGAAGTGCTGACCCCACCGTCGCACAGCCCTACGTCATGACGGCGCCGATCGCGCGGACGGGCTACCGCTTCGTGGCCAGCGACGGTGGCGTGTTCGCCTACGGCGCCGGCGCACCCTTCTTCGGGTCGCTCGGCGGCACGAAGCTCAACGCCCCAGTCGTCGGCATGGCCGTGATGCCGGCCGGCGACGGGTACTACCTCGTGGCGTCCGACGGCGGGGTGTTCACCTACGGATCCGCCAAGTTCTATGGCTCAACCGGTTCGCTCCACCTCAACAAGCCCGTCGTGGGCATGGCGGTCACCCCGGACGGGGCTGGCTACTGGCTGGTGGCCTCGGACGGCGGCATCTTCAGCTACGGCGACGCCGCGTTCTACGGCTCGACGGGCAGTCTCACACTGAACAAGCCCATCGTGGGCATGGCGTCGACCCCCGACGGCAGGGGCTACTACCTGGTGGCCTCCGACGGCGGCATCTTCAACTACGGCGACGCCGCCTTCTTGGGCTCGGCCGGTTCGCTCACCTTGAACAAGCCCGTCGTGGGCATGGCCGTGCCGACGTCGGGGGGCTACTACCTGGTGGCGTCCGACGGCGGCATCTTCACCTACCCGACCACGGGCGGTCCGCCCTTCTACGGCTCGACGGGATCGATCAAGCTCAACAAGCCCATCGTGGGGATGACGGCCGTGGCCGGCGGCTACTACCTCTCGGGCTCCGACGGCGGTGTGTTCACCTATCCGACGACGGGCGGCCCGACCTTCTACGGCTCGACGGGCTCCATCGTGCTGAACCAGCCCATCGTCGGGATCACCGGCTAGACGACGCAGGCCGCCGGGAGGGCTTGGGTGGAGCCGGGGCGGCGGCTCGCCCGGCCCTTCCCGACCGGCGGTTGCCCGCAGAATAAGAACGTGTTCTAACCTGAGCGCGATGGAGTTCAACCTCGCCGACCTGTTCGAGGCGGCCGTCGATGCCTACCCGGAGCGCGAGTACCTGGTCGCCGACGGCGAGCGGCGCACCTACGCCGATATGGAGGCCCGGGCCAACCGGCTGGCCCACCACCTGGCCGCGCAGGGAATCGGACCCGGTGACCACGTCGGGATTTACGCCTACAACTCGGTCGAGTGGGTCGAGACCGCGTGGGCCGTCTTCAAGCTGCGGGCGATCTGGATCAACATCAACTACCGCTACGTCAAGGACGAGCTCCGCTACCTCCTGACCAACGCCGACCTGAAGGCGCTGGTGCACCAGCGGGAGTTCTCGCCCCTCGTCACCGCGCTGCTGCCCGAGCTACCCGAGCTGCGGCACGTGATCGTGATCGAGGACGGCAGCGACGTCGATCCCACGCCCGGTGCCGTGGTGTACCAGGACGCACTGGCGGGCCACTCCGAGGAGCGGGACTTCGGGCCGCGCTCGGGCGACGACCTCTACATCCTCTACACGGGCGGGACGACCGGCATGCCCAAGGGCGTGGTGTGGCGGCACGAGGACGTCTTCTACGCGCTCGGCGGCGGAACGGACCCGATGACCAACGAGCGGGCGACGGACCCGGCGGTGATGGTGGCCAAGGGGGCGGGTGGCGGCATGGTGCACCTGCCCGTGGCGCCGCTCATGCACGGTGCGACGCAGTGGTGCGTCATGGGCCAGAGCTTCGTCGGCTCCAAGATCGTGCTCATGGCGAAGTTCGATCCCCACCATGTCTGGCGGCTGGTCGACGAGGAGCGGGTGAACTCGGTGATGATCACGGGTGATGCGATGGGCAAGCCGCTCATCGAGTCGCTGTCCGACGCCGGGACGGACCACGACCTGTCGTCGCTCCTCGCCGTCGTGTCGTCGGCGGCGCTGTTCTCGGCGCCCGTGAAGGACCAGTTCTTCGTCCACCTCCCGAACCTCGTGATCACCGACGCCATCGGCTCGTCGGAGGGCGGCAACAACGGGATGACGGTGGTGACGGCAGGCAACACCGCCATGAAGAGCGGGCCGACGGTCCACCTGCTGGGCGAGACGGTGGTCTTCGACGAGAACCTTGAACTGGTGGAGCCGGGGTCGGGGGTCATCGGCAAGATCGCCCGGTCTGGTGACATCCCGCTCGGCTACTACAACGATCCGAAGAAGACAGCCGAGGTGTTCATTCAGGTCAGAGGGACGCGCTACGTCATGCCCGGCGACTACGCCACGGTCGAGGAGGACGGGTCGATCACCCTGCTCGGCCGGGGATCGATCGTGATCAACTCCGGCGGCGAGAAGATCTTCCCCGAGGAGGTCGAGTCCTCCGTGCGCTCGCACCCCGACGTCATGGATGCCATCGTGTGCGGGGCACCCGACGAGCGCTGGGGCCAGACGGTGGCCGCCATCGTGCAACCGAGGGCGGGCCACGAGGCGCCCTCCCTCCAGTCCCTGCAGGAGCACTGTCGGCAGTCCATCGCCGGCTACAAGCTGCCCCGTCGGCTGTACGTCGTCGACGCGGTGGAGCGCTCCCCGTCAGGGAAGCCCGACTACACCTGGGCGGCGGCCATCGTCAACGCGGGCGGCGAGGCGCCGGCCGGGACCGGGGCGCTGCCCTGAGCCCGAAGACTTCGAGCTGCGGGGTCGTCGCCGTCAGCGCTGGACCGAAGGGCCCACCGAAGGACGAATCGACAAGGCGCGGGGGCGCACATTACGGTTCGTCGATCGCTGAGGGAGGAGCACTCTTGGGTGGAGTAGGCGCGTGAGCAGAGTCATGCACGGCCGGCGGCCGCGGGTCGTCACGGCGTTGGCGGGATTGGGCCTTCTCCTCCCGGCCGCGGGCGTGGTGACGGCGGTGACGGGCGGCCCCGCTTCCGCCGCCCCGAGTCCGACTCCGCACGTTGATGCCGGGACGTCATGGACCGTCTACCACGGCAACCCGCTCGGGACCGGCGTCGACACATCGGGCGTCACCTTCTCACCGCCCAACCACGCCTGGACGTCACCCGTGCTCGACGGCCAGATGTACGGGGAACCGCTCGAGGCGACGGGGCGCGTCTACGCGGCGACGGAGAACGACACGATCTATGCGCTGGCGGCGAACACAGGCGACATCCTGTGGTCGAGCAACGTCGGAACACCGGTGCCTTCCTCCGCACTCCCGTGTGGTGACATCGCGCCCACCGTGGGCATCACGGGCACACCCGTCGTCGACACGGCGAGAGGCGAGATCTTCGCCGTCGCTGACGTGCTCAACGGCGCTACCCCCACCCACCTCCTCGTGGGGCTCAACATGTACACCGGCAGCGTGCTGCTCGACGAGCAGGTCGATCCTCCCGGGCAGGACACCTCGGCCATCTTGCAGCGCACCGGGTTGAACCTGAGCAACGGCAACGTCGTCTTCGGGTACGGCGGCAACGACGGGGACTGCTCGACGTACCACGGATGGATCGTCTCCGCGCCCGAGGGCGGCGGGGGCGTCGGTTACTACAACACCACACCCGCCGGGACCCAAGGGGCGGTCTGGATGGGAGGTGCGGCGCCCGAGGTCGACGCCTCCGGGAACATCTGGGCGGGCACGGGCAACGGGTCGCCCTCCAATCCGTACGACGGCAGCGACTCGACCATCGAGCTGTCTCCCGCGCTGGGCCTGAAGCAGTTCTTCGCGCCGTCCGACTGGTCCTATGACAATTCGCACGATCGGGACCTCGGCTCGACGGCCCCGGCCCTGCTCTCCAACGGAACCGCGCTGCAGGTCGGCAAGTCGCAGACGGCCTACCTGCTGAGCCAGGCGAGCCTCGGAGGAATCGGTGGCCAGCTGACGTCGACAGGGGTGTGCGGTGCAGCCGACGCCGACGGCGGCGACACCGTCCTCGGGACCGTCGTCTACATACCGTGCATGAGCGGCGTCGAAGCCGTGCAGACCAGCCCGTCGCTCGGTGTTCTGTGGCAGGCCGGCAGTGGCACACCGGGACCCCCCATCGCGGCGGGCGGCCTCGTGTGGTCGATCGACCAGGGCGGCACGCTCTACGGTCTCGACCCCTCGACGGGCGGGACGGTGCAGCAGGTCTCCGTCGGCGGCGAGGCCAACCACTTCCCGACGCCCTCGGTGGGTGACGGCCTGCTGCTGGCGCCATCGACGGACCAGGTCTACGCCTTCTCCGGCTCGGCCGGACTCCCCGGCCCTCCCTCGCCGGCGCCCCCCGCCCCGTCGAACTCCTCGTACTGGCTCGTGGCGTCCGACGGCGGCGTCTTCACCTTCGGCAACGCCGGCTTCTACGGGTCCACCGGCAGCATCCACCTGAACAAGCCGATCGTTGGGATGGCACCGACGGCGTCCAAGAACGGGTACTGGCTGGTCGCCTCCGACGGCGGCATCTTCAGTTACGGGGACGCCGGCTTCTACGGATCGATGGGCGGCAAGCCGCTCAACAAGCCCATCGTCGGCATGGCGGCCACGCCGGACGGCAGCGGATACTGGCTGGTGGCCTCCGACGGGGGGATCTTCAGCTTCGGCGACGCGAAGTTCTACGGCTCCGAGGGCGGGAAGCCGCTCAACAAGCCCATCGTCGGCATGGCCACGACCACGGACGGGCTCGGCTACTGGCTGGTTGCCTCCGATGGGGGCATCTTCAGCTTCGGCGACGCCGACTTCCACGGATCGATGGGCGGCCAAGCTCTCAACAGGCCCATCGTCGGCATGGCCGCCACCTCCGACGCGCTCGGCTACTGGCTGGTCGCCTCCGATGGGGGGATCTTCAACTTCGGGGACGCCGGCTTCTACGGGTCCGCGGGGGGCACCCCACTGAACAAGCCGGCCGTCGGCATGGCCGCCACTCCCGACGGTCGCGGGTACTGGATCGCCGCCTCCGACGGAGGCATCTTCAACTACGGGGACGCCAACTTCTACGGATCCGAGGGCGGCGTCGTGCTCAACAAGCCGGTGGTGGGAGTGGCGTCGGCGAGCTGAGGCTCGTCCCCGTCCGGTAACTCTGCCTCGACCTCCCCTAGTGCGATGACCGCGGCCGAGGTCGGAGCAAACCCGCACGCCTCGACGTAGAAGCCACGCAGCTCCTCCTCGAAGTCGACGTGGAGCCATTCGCACCCAGCGGCACGCGCCCCCCTCTCGGCCGCCTCGACGAGGCCGGTGCCGATCCCCCGATGGCGGGCGCCGGCGTCGACGAGGGTGTCCACGACGAAGGCATGGACGCCACCGTCCCAGGCCAGGTTCACGAACCCGACCAGGCGCCCCCCCTCGTAGGCGCACACCCAGCCCAGGCTGTGCCGCGCGACCTGATCATTCCAGGCAATGTCGAGCACGGGGTGATCGAAGCCGTCCGCGTGGAGCGCGTTGACGTCTGCGTCCGTGAAGGCACCGCGCCATCGGAAGTCCACATCCATGGGGCGGAACCTAGGCCCGCCCCACGCGATGATGCACGGGTGCCAAACGGCCCCCTCCTCCTGCTGACCGGCTCCCCCGGGTGCGGCAAGACCACCGTGGCGCCGCTGGTGGCCGAGCTCCACGATCCCTCGGCCTGCCTCGACGTGGACTGGTTCTTCGCCAAGCTGCGACGGGGCGTGATCGAGCCGTGGCGCGAGGAGGCGCACGCGCAAAACCGGGTCGTGCTCCGCGCCGCGGCCGAGGCGGTGGCGACGTTCGCCGAGGGGGGCTACTTCACCGTCGCCGAGGGGATCCTCTACCCGTTCATGCTCGACCTCTTCGTGGCGGCGTGCCAGCCGCACGGCATCGACGTCAACTACGCGGTGTTACGGGCCCCCATCGGGGTGGTGCAGCAGCGGGTGCAGAGTCGCAAGCTCGAGCCGCCGCACGCCGGGGCCCTGGCGGACGCGGTCGTCGTCGACGACCTGTGGACCCAGTTCGAGAGCCACGGCGTGGAGGAGCGCCACCGGGTGGACTCCGGAGCGCGCGGGCCGGTCGAGGTGGCAGAGGAGATCGACCGCCGGATGCAGTCCGGCGACTTCCGCCTGTAGCCGGCAGCTACGCGCCGGGTGCTACTTGCCGCCGGCGGCCAGACGCTGCTTGGTCGTGAGGTGCTCCGGGTCCTTGTCGAAGTCCTTCAGCACGTGCTTGCCGAACGTCTCGACGGCCTCCTGGCACGCCTCGATGGGCATGGTGGACGACAGCATCCCGAAGGCCAGCTGGTCGGCGCCGGTCGCGACGAAGCTCTCGACGGCTTTGCCGACCTCGTCGGGGGTCCCGATAGCGGTGACACCCGCTGCGATGGCGGCGTCGAGCGTGGCGGCGTCCATGGCGGGGATGATCGCGGGCCACTCGGGGATCCCCGGCGGGCGGGGGAAGGTGTCAAGGTACCTGAACACGAGGCTCAAGTGGTAGTTCGAGTCGGCCTCGAGGAAGGTCTGGCGCGCCTTCGCACCGTCCTCCATGCAGATCATCTGGGTCGTGATCATCACGTTGTTGTTCACGAAGCCGCCCACCGGGTTGGTGCAGTCCTGGATCTTCTCCTTGTAACGGGTGACCAGCGGGGTGAGCTGGTCCGGGGTGGAGAAGCCGAAGCACAGGACGCCGACGCCGAGCTCGGCGGCCAGGTCGAACGTGGACGGGCTGCCGGCCGCCATCCAGATGGCCGGGTGGGGCTTCGAGTACGGCTTGGGCAGGACGTTCCGCCTCGGCATGGAGAAGAACTTGCCCTCGTAGCTGTAGTCCTCGTCCTTCCACATGCGCACGATCTGGGGCAGGGCCTCGGCCACCATCTCGCGGGTGAGGTCGGGGTCCTCGATCCCGAAGCCCCTCTGCTCGGTCGTCGACGAGCCGCGGCCGGTGCCGAACTCGAAGCGGCCCTCCGAGAGGTGGTCCAGCATCGCCACACGCTCCGCGATGCGGGCCGGATGGTTCACTGGCGGCGTGATGTTGAAGATGCCCGACCCGATGTGGATGTTGTTGGTCTTGGCCGCCACGAAGGCGAGGAACGACTCGGAGGCCGACAGATGCGAGTACTCGGTCAGGAAGTGGTGCTCGGACGCCCAGGTGTACTTGAAGCCGGCCTTGTCCGCCGCCACGATGAACGCGACCTCGTCCATGATGCGATCGTGCTCGGCCGACTCACCGTGCTGCTCGACGTACTTGGGCAGCACACACGCGGCGTTGAAGATGCCGAATTCCATGGGGTTGCACGTCCTCGTCTACGGTGCCGCGGTCCGTTCCGCCGGCGCTCCTGCGACGCTAACACGGGGCGGGCTAAAGTGCAACGTGTTCCAATAATGGGCATTCCACCCCAGGTCAGAGACATTCGGAGATGCAGTGAGTCCATCTGAGGCCCAGCCGAGACCACCCGAGACCATCATGGGCGCCGTGCTGGCCCGGGCCGGCGACTCCCGTCTCGGCCTCGTGGCGGGCGACGTCCGGCTGACCCACGCCGAGGTGGCCGGCCGGGCCGCCGAACGGGCGGCCTGGCTGCGGGCCAGTCGCGTCGACGGCCCCTTCCACGTGGCCGTGATGCTCGACAACGTGCCCGAGTTCGTCTTCTGGCTCGAGGCGGCCGCGCTGGCGGGCGCCGTGATGGTCGGGGCCAACCCGACCCACCGGGGGGACGAGCTGGTGCGAGACCTGACCCACACGGAATGCCAGTTCCTCGTCACCGACTCGACCTACCTGCCTCTCGTGGAGGGATCTTCCATCGGCGACGCCCTCGGAACCGTCACGGCCGGCAACCCGCGGGTGCTGGTACTCGACACGGCCGCCGCGCAACGGGATCTCGACGCCCACGCGGGGGCGCGGCCCGACGACGTGGCCGAGCCCTCGGTGACGCCCGAGTCCCTGGGCTACCTGCTCTTCACGTCGGGGACCTCGGGCGCGCCCAAGGCGTGCCTGTGCAGCCAGGGCCGTCTGGCCCGCATCGGCGCCATCGTGGCCCAGATGTACGAACTCACACCCGAGGACGTCTGCTACCTCTCAATGCCCCTCTTCCACTCGAACGCGTTGATGGCCGGATGGGGACCGGCGCTCATGGCGGGCTCGGCGTTCGCCCTTCCGTCGTCGGGCCACTTCTCCGCCTCGGGCTTCCTCCCCGACGTCCGGGCTGCAGGTGCGACCTACTTCAACTACGTCGGGAAGCCGCTGTCGTACATCTTGGCCACGCCCGAACGGCCCGATGACGCCGACAATCCCCTGGTGCGCGCCTTCGGCAACGAGGGTTCGGCCGCCGACGTCGTGCGATTCGCCGAGCGCTTCGGCGTCGCCGTGACCGACTCGTACGGCTCGACCGAAGGCGGCGCGACCGTGCAGCGGACACCGGACACGCCGCCGGGCGCACTGGGCCGGGCACCCGAGGGAACCGTCGTGCTCGACCCGGCCACCGGAGAGGAGTGCCGGACCGCCCGCTTCGACGAGCGGGGCCGGCTGCTGAACGCCGAGGAGGCGATCGGCGAGCTCGTCTCCAAGGCGGGTGGTGCCGGCTTCGAGGGATACTGGCGGAACGACGACGCCGAGCGGGCGCGGCTGCGCGAGGGGTGGTACTGGACGGGCGACCTGGCCTACCGCGACGAGGCCGGCTTCTTCTACTTCGCCGGGCGCGACCATGACTGGCTTCGCGTGGACGGCGAGAACTTCGCGTCGGCGCCGATAGAGCGGATCATGCAGCGGCATCCCGACGTGGTCCTCGCCGCCGTCTACGCGGTGCCGGACCCTGTCGTGGGCGACCAGGTCATGGCCGCCGTGCAGCTCCGGCCCGGCCTGGACGCGCTCGACGCGGACGGCTTCGCCGACTTCCTCGCCGCCCAGGAGGACCTCGGCACGAAGTGGGCGCCCCGTTTCGTGCGCATGACCCCGGCGCTCCCGGTGACGGCCACCAACAAGGTCCTCAAGCGGGGCCTGCGCTCCGAGCGGTGGAACTGTGCCGATCCGGTGCTCTGGACGCCCGCCAAGAGCAAGCCCTACCGGCTCCTGAGCGATGCGGAGGCGGCCGAGCTCGAACGCGCCGTGGCGGGCAGAGTTCTCTGAGCGGTCGGAGAAGGGCTAGGTGGCCGGTTGCCCGGGTTCATGGTGTCCGGTTTCGACCCGCAGCTCGGCGGGCGCCGAGGGGTCCGGCGGTTGCGATGACACTCCTTCGGGCGCGAGGTCGCGTCTGCTGCGCTCCGCGGTTCGCAGCGTTCGCAGCGGACGAGTGAGTCGCCAACTCAGCGTGCGGTGCACGGCATCGATCTCGCTGGTCGCCGCGTCCAGTGCACGCTCCGTCTGAGCGAGCGTGATAGCCAGGTCCGCCAGTGTGGCTTCGGCCTCGGCCAGCCGGGACCCGAGCTGCTGCTCCGTCTCCGAAACCTGACGCTCGCTCGCGGCGAGGCGGGCCTGGGTCTCACCCAGCCTGTGTTCGGCGTCAACCAGGCGCCGCTCGGCCTCCGACAAACGCTGTTCGGTCGCGGCCAGATCATCACGCGTGGCGGTGAGGATCACGTCACGCTCCTTGAGCAACAACCTCATGGCCTCCCGATCGAGCTGCTCGGCGTCCGCCACGTGCCCCTCGGAGCCCCACACCCGGGCTCCCTCAACCCGGACCAGGTCCGGGTCCGCCACGGCGCCGAACGCCGACATCGCTCGGTCCCTGTCACAGTGTGCACCGAGCCAGGGCCACAAGGTGTCGATCAGGTACTCAGAGTCGTTGACGATGCGCGGGAACTCCAGCAGGAACAGCGGGATCTGGCGGGCGGTCGCCCACAGGATGAGTCGATGGAATCCGACGGCCAGAATTCGCGCCTCGTCGAGAGGATCGAGCGAGTACACCGCTCCCCCGGGGACCATTCCGTGTACGTCACTGGGGGGAAGGTCGGCCCAGAAGCTGTCGGCCATCGTGATGCGTTCCTGCAGGATCCGGCTCGTGGCGACCGCCGCCAATTCGCGGACGGGAACCAGCAGAGCTTCGACCTCGACCTGGCTCTGATCGATCTGATCGCAGTACGCGAACAGCCAGGGGTCCTTGACGATGTAGGGGGCTCTCTCGTCGAGGAGGTTGCGCTCCAGGCCCGCTCTCGCCCGTGCATCGAATGGCATGTCAGTCGCGCCGGTATCGAGACCGCACGCCTCCAGGAAGTGCACCAGGAAGCTCGTGCCGGCACGCCCCGTGCCGGCGATCACCGCGTGGCGACGACGGGGTGAGCCGGGACGTTGCGAAACGGGGGCGATCGACGACAAAACTAGTGAGGGCCTCGGCGCGGTCCGCTGTCCGCGCCTGCTGCCCCGGCACACGCGTACTCGTTCTTCGACGGATCGTGGAGGGGTGACATCACGTGACTCCTCTGATATTGCCTCACTAGCCGCGCACGCGACAGCATGGCATCAAACTCACAGCGGTCGTTCAGCGACCGCCCAGCCGTAACCTAGCAGTGCGCTCAGCGATCGACACCGAGCACCAGTCCGCTCGTCGGCACACCGGTCCCGGCCGTCACCACGACGTTCTCAAGGCCAGGGACCTGGTTGACGGAGGTCCCGCGCACCAGCCGCACCCCCTCGGCGATCCCGTTCATGCCGTGCAGATAGGCCTCGCCGAGCTGGCCGCCGTGGGTGTTGATCGGCAGCGCACCACCGAGCTCGATCCGGCCGCCGCGGACGAAGTCCTTGGCCTCGCCCTTGGCGCAGAACCCCAGCTCCTCCAACTGGTAGAGGACGTAGGGCGTGAAGTGGTCATAGAGGATGGCCGCCTGCATGTCAGCCGGCCCGAGACGGGACGTCTCCCACAGCTGGCGAGCCACCACGGACATCTCGGGCAACCCGAGCAGGTCGTCGCGGTAGTAGCTCGTCATCATGTCCTGGCCCTTGCCCGAGCCCTGCGCCGCAGCCCGGATGACGGTCGGGGACGTGCGGAGGTCGCGGGCGCGCTCGAGCGAGGTGACGACGAGCGCCTGCCCGCCGTCGGTCTCCTGACAACAGTCGAGGAGGTGGAGCGGCTCGACGATCCACCGGCTGGCCTGGTGCTCCTCGAGCGTGATGGGCTGCTCGTAGAACCAGGCCTTCGGGTTGGTCGCCGCGTGCTTGCGGTCGGCCACGGCGACATGCCCGAGGTCCTCGCTCGTTGCGCCGTTCACGTGCAGGTAGCGCTGGGCCGCCATAGCGACCCACGAGGCGGGTGTCAGGAGCCCGACCGGGAGGTAGGAGGCCATGTGCGCGTTCTCCGCCGTGGGCAACGGGGCCCGGCCCTGGACGCCGGCGCCGAAGCGGTTCCCGGAGCGTTCGTTGAACGCGCGGTAGCAGACGACGACGTCGGCCACTCCGGAGGACACGGCCAGCGCCGCCTGCTGGATGGTCGCGCACGCCGCGCCGCCGCCGTAATGGATCCGGCTGAAGAACGTCAGCTCGCCGATGCCGAGGCTGCGCGCGATGTCGATGTCAGGATTGGTGTCCGAGCTGAACGTCACCATCCCCTGCACTTCGGAGGGTGCGATCCCGGCATCGGTCAGTGCGGCGCCGACCGCCTCCACGGCCAGCCGCAGCTCCGAGCGTCCCGAGTCCTTGGAGAACTCGGTCGCCCCGATGCCGGCGATGGCGGCCCGGCCCGAAAAGGTGTGCGGCATCAGGCGCGGCCCTCCGGGCCTCGCTCGCGGGCATCAGCGCCTTCCGCCGACTCGTCCCCCAGCGGGAGGGCGACGTCGACCGTGCCGGTCACGTGGTCGCCCAGCTCGTTGGCGCCCCGGATGGCCACGGTCACCATGCCGGTCTTCTCGTCGTCGCCCAACGCGCCCTTGGCGGCGACCGACCCGGTCAGCGTCATGGTGCAGTCGGGGTAGTTCGGCGCGCCGAGCCGGATGTTGACCTCCGACAAGCGGCTGCGCGGGCCCGACCAGTCGGTGACATAGCGCCCGACCAGCCCGTTGGTGGTGAGGATGTTCATGAAGATGTCCTTGGAACCCCGCTCCTTGGCCAGGACGGCATCATGGTGCACGTCCTGGTAGTCGCGGCTCGCGATCGCCCCCGACACGATCAGCGTGCGCGTGATCGGCAGCACCAGGGTCGGCAGCTCGTCGCCCACCGAGACGTCGAAGAAGGTCGGTCCCGACAACGGCGACCCGGACGACGACGACGACGTCACCGCCCGGCCTCCGCTTCCTCCAGGGCCTGCTCGGCGATCTCGGCGCCGAGCCGCGCCAGCTGGGCGCTCGGGCCGCCGAGCAGTAATTCGATCTGCTTGCCCCACAGGAAGTAGCGGTGGATGGGGTAGGTGATGTCCGCGCCCACGCCGCCGTGCAGGTGCTGGGTCGCGTGCACCGTCCGCTGCCCGCGTTCGGCCGCCTGCCACTTGGCCACCCGGGCGGCATCGGCGGCGTCCCGGCCCGTGTCGAAGCGCCAGGCGGCGTTCTGCCAGGTGACCCGCATGGCCTCGATGTCGATGGCGGCGTCCGCCGCCCGCAGCATCGCGCCCTGGAACGTGCTGAGTGGTCGCCCGAACTGGTGGCGGCCGTTCAGGTAGGCCGCCGTCTGCGTCAGCGCCGCCTCGCACACGCCGACCTGCAGCGCGCACAGTGCGATGGTCGCGGCCACCACCAGGAAGTCGAGCGTCGCGCGGCCCATGTCGGGACCGACGAGGATGTCCTGCACACCGACGGTCACGCCGGCGAGATGCAGGTGCGGGTGGACCTCGCGATTGGTCGTCACCGTTCGCTCGAGCGAGACGCCGGCCGCCTGGGGGTCGACGAGGGCCAGCAGCACGCCGCCGGCCTTGGTGCGCGCCGGCACGACGATCCGGGCCGCCAGGTGTGCCTGGGGCACCGCCAGTTCGGTGCCTTCCAGCACCCACCCCCCACCCGCCGCCGTGGCCCGCACGCTCGGGGAGCACGTTGGGCTGGCCGCCGTGCCGGTCAGCGCGGCTGTGAGGATCACGTCGCCGGAGACGACGCCGGGCAGCCAGCGGGACCGCTGCTCGTCCGAGCCGAAGTGTGCGATCGGCAGGGCGCCGAGCACGAGGGTGGCCCAGAGCGGCACCGGCGCCACCGCGTTGCCCTGGGCCTCGAGGAGGAGGCACAGCTCCATGAGGCCCTGGCCGGCGCCACCCTCGGATTCGGGCACGGTGAGGCCCAGGAGATCGGCGTCCGCCAATGCCTGCCACAGCGCGCGGTCGATGCGGTCGTCGCTCTTTTCGATCATCCCGATGCGCTCGGGGTCCACCAGCCCCGAGAACAGACCGGTCGCTGCCTCGGAGACGGCGAGCTGCTCGTCGCTGAAGCCGAAGTCCATCAGGAGCCCTCCCCCGACGCCGAAGTGGATCCCGCCGGCACGAAGACGGGCAGCGACAGGTCCTCGCCGTGGTCGACGAACTCGGCCCGCAGTTCCATCCCGATGACGAACTCGTCGGGCTCCGCGCCGCCGAGGTTCGCCACGACCCGCGTCCCCTCCTCGAGCTCGACCAGGCCGATCGGCAACGGGTACTCGAATGCGGCCACCTGGGGGTAGTGCACGACGACGTAGGAGTACAAGGTGCCCCGGCCGCTCGCCTCGACGGTGTCCCACTCGAGCGAGCCGCAATTGGCGCACGCCGGCAGCGGCGGGTGGCGCAACGTGCCGCATGACGTGCAGCGCTGGATCAGCAGCTCGTGGGCGCGGGCGCCTTCGAACCAGAACGCGTTGTCGTGCGTGATGGCGGGCCGTGGGCGGGGCGGTCGTGCCAGCGGCCGGTCGGGCGGGAGGTACTTGAGGATCCGGAAGCGCTGCGTCGCCACCGGCTCGCCGGCGTCGAAGAGCGCCTGCACCTGCTCGGGCGACACCGGCACACCAGCCGGGACGTCGGCGTCGGGGACCGCGACATAGTCCATCCGGTTCGTGATGAAGCGGCCGGTACCCAGTGCGGTCCGCTTCGGATCAGAGATCGACTCGATCACCGAGCGCACCACCAGCCGGTCCCCCACGACGAGCGGGCGGCCGTAGTGCTGCTCGCAGTTGGTGGCCACCACCGACGTCAGCCCCTCGTCGTCGAGCAGGCCCATCATGACGTCGTTCGGTCCGCTCCCTTGCGCCGTCCCGGCCGCCCGGGCCTCCTCGAGTGTCATGGAGGCTCGCAGGCCGCGCATGATCCAGGCCTGCAGCATGGTGGGCGGCGCGATCAGGCGGTCGTAGCCAGCCTCCCGGGCCGCCACGTCGGACACGTAGACGGGGTTCTGGTCGCCCATCGCCTCGACCCAGTGCCGGATCATGGGCTCGTTCACCGCATGGGGCGACAGGGGCGACAGGTTCGGGAGGCCCAAGTCCTGGCCGACCAGCGCCGCCAGCTCGGCGCTGTGGTCCGGGTAGGCCGCCAGCTCCTCGAACCGCCCGCTCCCGCCCGCATCGGCCGACCCGACCGCCCCGATCCTCCCGACCGCCCCGACTCCGCCATCGCGCTCACCGCGCCCCCCGCGTCATCCCGAGCCCCGCCGAGGCCACGATCTCGCGCTGGACCTCGTTGACTCCACCCCCGAACGTGTTGACCTGGGCCTGGCGGCCCGTCGCCTCCAGACGGCCCCGGAGCACCGCCCCGGGCGAGTCCGGCGTGAGGTACCCCGCCGCGCCCACCACGCCGGAGAGCAGCCGCGTCACCTCGATGATCCGCTCGGTCCCGAAGACCTTGATCGACGAGGACTCCGCACCGGTGAGCTCGCCGTCGGCCACGTGCACGGCCATGCGCCAATTGAGGAGCCACATCGCCTGCAGCTCGGCGTGGCACTTGGCGAGATCCATCTGCACCCAGCCCTGGTCGATCAGCGTCCGGCCGTCGTCGGTCTGCCGCCTCGCCGCCCAGGCCACGATGTCCTCGTAGAGGGAGATGGCCAGCCCGCTCCAGGCGGCCAGCCCCACCCGCTCGTGGTTGAGCTGGGTGGTGATCATGCGCCAGCCCTCGTTCTCGTCACCCACGCGGTTGGACACCGGGACCCGCACGTTGTCGTAGAAGGTCTGTGTCGTCGTGAGCCCGCCGACCGTGTTGATGATCGACCACTCGAAGCCCGGCGACGTCGTCGGCACGCACAGGATCGAGATGCCCTTGTGCTTGGGCAGGTCGGGGTCGGTCCGCACGGCCAGCCAGACGTAGTCGGCCTGGTCGGCGCCGCTGGTGAAGATCTTCGCCCCGTTCACGACGTACTCCTCGCCGTCACGCACGGCTCGCGTGCGCAGCGAGGCCAGGTCGGTGCCCGCCTCGGGCTCGGTGTAGCCGATGGCGAAGTTGAGCTCTCCCGAGAGGATCTTGGGCAAGAAGAAGGATTTCTGCTCGTCGGTGCCGTACCGCATGATGGTCGGACCGACCGTGTTGATGGTGACGAAGGGGAACGGGGCGCCGGCGCGCCGGGTTTCGTCGAAGAAGATGAACTGGTCCGTCGCCGGCCGGCCCTGGCCGCCGAACTCAGCCGGCCACCCGATGCCGAGCCAGCCGTCCTTGCCGATCCGGCGCACCACCTGGCTCCAAGCCTCACCGCCCTCGCCGCCTTCGGCGAGCCCGACCCGCACCTCGTCGGTCAGCAGGTCGGCGTAGTAGCGCTTCAGCTCGGCGCGCAGCTGCTGTTGTTCGGGGCTCTCTTCAAGGAACATCGGGGGCAGCCTCGCGTGCACTCGGCGGTCCCTGCCAGGTCAAGGCCGCGCTCGGTACAAAACTGTAACACGTTCTCGTTTCGCCAGTCCGCCTCGTCGAGGACTGGTGACCCCGCTCTTCCCGGGCAGGCCCACCGTCGTCGAGCCAGTCGCCGGAGCGCTCGTAGAGCCCCAGGTCGTCATCCATTGACGGAACGACTATGTCCCCGTCCGCACGTCCGTCACGTCGTCCTGGGTGATCGGCGGCAGCTCGGCGATGCCGTTCAGGAGTTGGCGCTCCCAGACCTTGCTGAGCTTGTCCAGCAGAGGTGAGTGGCTCTCGATGCGGAACTCGCTGATCGTCCGGGTGTCGTTGAGGTAGATCCCGACGTCATAGGGCGGCCCGACGGAGAGGTTCGCGCTGGCCGTGCTCATCATGGAGCCCAAGGCGATCTTGGCGGCGGTGACGAGGTCGACATCGGCCTGGACCGCGAGCTCCAGCATGAACTTGCCGTACTTGCTCTCCCCGATCTGGAGGAATGGGCGCTCGTCGGAGGCGCGGATGTAGTTGCCCTCCGGGTAGACGAGGAGGATGTCGGCCGGCTCCGAGCCGACATGGCCTCCGAGGATGAACGTGGCTGTGCCGTCGGCCCCGACCTCCTTGAGCGCCTCCCGATGTGCGCCCGCGACCTCGTGGCTCAAGCGACCCAGGTACAGCGCCGCCTCGAAGAGATGGCCCACGGTCGCCAGGCTCTCGGTTGCATCGTCGGCGGCGAGGTCACGCCTGATGCGGTCCAGGACCTCCTGGGTCGTCGCCAGGCTCCCGGCCGACTCGATCACGAAGAGGCGATCGGGGGTGGGCGCGAGGACGTGCATCTTGCGGTACGTCCCGACGTTGTCGACGCCGGCGTTGGTGCGGGTGTCGGCCAGGAAGACCAATCCCTCGTGGAGGCGCAGCGCCAGGCAGTAGGTCAACGGCTCGTCCTCGTCTCGCTCGGCCCGGATCGGGTGCACTCGACTGCGCTCCGGGAACCTACCGCCCTCCGCGCTCTCCCCGTGCCGCAGCGCCCGGTCGCCGGCAGGTGCGGGCGCCACCCGCCAGCGCCCTGCTCCGGCTCAGGTCCGCCGGTGCGTGTCTGTGCCTATGATCACTGACACACGTTCTAGAAATTGCCTCAAAAGAGCAGGCAATCCGGCGCCGGGAGGCGACCGCCGGGTGGCCCGAAAGGGGGGCCCATGGGTCTCGAGGAGATCGATCTCATTGACGGGCGCAACTTCGTGGCGGGGGTGCCCCACCACTGGTTCGCCGAGCTCCGGCGGGAGGCACCTGCCTACTGGCACCCCGAGGCGGCGGCACCCCGGGGCGGTTTCTGGGCCATCACCCGCTACGACGACTGCGTGCAGGTCAACCGGGACTGGGAGCACTACTCCTCGGCCCGCCGTGGCTCTCTCTTCCACGAGATGGACGACGACCAGCTCGCCCAGCAGCAGCTGATGATGGTCAACATGGACCCGACCATGCACACGCGCTACCGCCGCCTGGTCAACAAGGGCTTCACCCCCAAGATGGTCCGCGACCTGGAGCAGCAGATCGTCGGGTACGCCGACGGCATCATCGACTCGGTGTGCGAGCGCGGCACGGCGGAATTCGTCGAGGAGATCTCCGCCGAGCTCCCCCTGCTCGTCATCGCCGAGCTGCTCGGCGTGCCCCAAGAGGACCGCCGGATGGTCTTCGACTGGTCCAACCGCATGATCGGCTCCGAGGACCCCGAATACCAGATCCCCGACACCGATCCGGGCGAGGCCGCCATGCAGGTGTACAGCTATGCAGAGGAACTGGCCTCCAACCGGCGCCTCCAGCCCCGGCAGGACCTCATCTCGGTCCTGCTCGACGCCGAGGTGGAGGGCGAGAAGCTGAACGAGCTCGAGCTCGACCTCTTCTTCCTCCTCCTCATCGTGGCGGGCAACGAGACCACCCGGAACCTGATGTCGGGCGCCATGGCCGCCTTCTTCGACCATCCCGACCAGTGGGAGCTCCTCCGCCGGGACCGCTCCCTGCTCCCGGCCGCGGTGGAGGAGATGCTGCGCTACGTGACACCGGTCATGCACTTCCGCCGGACGGCCACGGCCGACCTCGAGCTGCACGGCCAGCAGATCAAGGAGGGCGACAAGATCGTCTTCTGGCACACGTCGGCCAACCGCGACGAGGCGGCCTTCGAGAACCCCGACACCTTCGACGTCACCCGCTCCCCCAACAACCACATCGCCTTCGGCGGCGGCGGCCCGCACTTCTGCCTCGGGGCGAACCTGGCCCGCATGGAGATCATGGTGATGTTCGACCGGCTGCTCGACCGCATACCCGACATCCGGCTCGACGGCGAGATCCAGCGCCTGCAGTCAAACTTCATCAACGGGACCAAGCACATCCCGGTCGCGTTCGCACCGTCCGTCCCCGTCGGGGGCGCGCCGCTCCCCGCCCGGGCCCGCTGAGGCCACGGCCGTGACCGAGGACGCAGTGCGCTTCCACCAAGCCGTCTCCTTCCTTCCGACGCGCCAGATCGTCCCCCTCGCCAGGGCGTGCGACGAGCTGGGCTACGGCGGCATGTACGTCTCCGACCACCTGTTCAACCCGCGCCATCTGGAGTCGCGCTACACCTACTCGGCGCGCGAGGACGGCGCGCCGAGCTGGGGCGCCGAGACACCGTGGCCGGACCCGATGTGCGTGATTTCGGCGCTGGCCGGCGCGACCGAGAACCTGCTCTTCACGACCGGCGTCTACATCGCGCCGGTGCGCGACCTGATGACGGTGGCCAAGTCGGTGGGGACCACGGCCGTCCTGTCGGACAACCGCCTGCGACTCGGCGTCGGAGTGGGCTGGTGCAAGGAGGAGTTCGACCAGACCGGCCAGGACTTCTCCAGCCGGGGCAAGCGCCTCGACGAGATGATCACCGCCCTGCGCGCACTCTGGAGCGGCGGCTGGGTCGAATTCCACGGGGACTACTACGACGTCCCGGAGTGCCAGATGGAACCTGCCCCCACCGAGCCGGTGCCCATCATCGGTGGCGGCCACTCTCCCGTTGCCCTCCGTCGTACCGCGGCGCTGTGCGACGGCTGGATCGCCGCCGGCGCCTACAGCGAGGCGGAGGCGTGGGCGCACCTGGACGACCTGCACGACGCCCTCAAGAAGGCCGGCCGTGACGAGGAGGGGTTCACGATCTACCTCTCGATCAACGAGCGGCCCGACGTCGACCTGTACCGCCGCTTCGCCGAGGCCGGCGTGACCGACTTCGTGTGCGCACCGTGGATGGGCGTCCCCGTCGCGCCGGGGACGCCCGACGACGAGGCGCTGGCAGCCCGCCTCGGCGCCGTGCGGTGGTTCGCCGACGAGATCGTCGCCAAGGTCTGACGCCGCCACGCCGGTGAACGCCGACACACGCGAGAGGAGCCGCACGTGAAGACGATGAAGATCGGCCTGCAACTGGGCTACTGGGGCTCGGGGCCGCCCCCCAACGCGGTGGAGCTCGTGATGGAGGCCGACCGCCTCGGCTATGACTCCGTCTGGACGGCGGAGTCCTACGGCTCCGACGCCCTGACCCCGCTGGCCTGGTGGGGATCGCGCACCGAGCGGGTCCGCCTCGGCACCTCGCTGTGCCAGCTGTCCGCGCGCACCCCGACCGCCATGGCGATGGCCGCGCTGACCATGGACCACCTCTCGGGTGGGCGCTTCGTCCTCGGTCTCGGGGTCTCGGGCCCGCAGGTAGTCGAGGGCTGGTACGGCCAGCCCTTCCCCGCCCCGCTCGCCCGCACCCGCGAGTACGTCGACATCGTGCGCCAGGTCCTCGCCCGCGAGAAGCCCGTGACCAGCGACGGCCCGCACTACCCGCTCCCGTATCCGGGTGGCACGGGGCTGGGCAAGCCCCTCAAGCCGATCGTCCACCCGCTGCGGGCCGAGATCCCGATCATTCTCGGCGCCGAGGGCCCCAGGAACGTCGCCCTGGCGGCCGAGATCGCCGACGGCTGGTTTCCCATCTTCTTCTCCCCCCGGGCGATGTCGTCGTTCGAGGCGTCACTCGACGAGGGTTTCGCCCGCCCCACGGCGCGCCGCAGCGCGGAGGATTTCGAGGTGCTCGCCTTCGCGCCCACCGTCATCAACGACGACACCGAGGCGGCGGCGGACGGGTTCCGGCCCTACCTCGCCCTCTACATCGGAGGAATGGGGGCCAAGGAGATGAACTTCCACTTCGACGTCTTTGCCCGCATGGGCTACGAGGAGGCGGCCCACAAGATCCAGGACGCCTACCTCGACGGACGCAAGGACGACGCCGCGGCGGCCGTCCCCACCGCCATGGTGGAGGACATCGCACTGGTGGGCCCGGTGGCGAAGATCCGCGACGACCTCGAGGCCTGGCGCGAGTCGCGTGCCACGACCATGCTCGTCAACGGCGACGTCGCCACCCTGCGCACCCTGGCCGAGCTGGTGCTCGGCTAAGCGGAGCAGCCCGGCCTCACCCGCACGGCACGGCCCCGACGATCAGACGGCGATCGCCCTCGGTCCACCGGCCGCCGGCTCGACATAGGACGCCGGCCCGAACCCGAGGATCGGGATGAAGATGAAGGCCAGGAGGATCAGGCCGACCGCGAAGCCCGTGCTCTTGGCGAAGGACTTCGCCAGGTCGATGGCCACGATGATCCAGACGATGATGTTCACGATCGGGATGAAGTAGAGGATCAGCCACCACCCGGGGCGCCCCACGATCTTCAGGAGCACGTAGTAGTTGTAGAAGGGGATGATGGCCGCCCAGCCCGGCCGGCCCGCCTTCACGAATACCTGCCACAGTGCGGCGATCTCGAAGACGATCACCGCGATGTAGATGATGACCACGATCGCCCCCGCACCCGAAGAAGCAAGCAGCAAAGCCGACATCACTATCCTCCCCGTTCTGCCCGCGACCGCTGTGGCGGGCGGGACGATCGTAGGTCCGTGCATTCCCCGCTGCAGTGATGCTGACCAGGCATTCACTCAAGGGTCACACGGATCGGCCACAATGCCGTCCATGACCCTCTTCGACGTCTCCGATCTTCTCGGGTCCGAGCCCGCGCGCGACGAGCTGGCGACCGCCGAGGCTCTGCCCAAGCCGCCACCCGCACCAGAGCCCCAGCCCAGCGACCCGGGTGCGGCCGGGGACGTCCCCGAGGTCGAGGTCCGCATCAGCGCGCGCCGCAAGAAGACGTCGGAGGCCAAATGGGTCGGTGGGCGGATCGTCGTGTCGGTTCCCGCCCACCTCGATCGTGAGTCGCGGCAGAAGGCGATCGACTGGTTGGTCGAGCGGCTGCTGACGCGTCACGGCCTGCAGTCGCGACTCGGCGACGACGAGCTCCTGGCACGGGCAATCGAGTTGAGCGACCGCTACCTGGTCGGCGCCCGCCCGGCGTCCGTTCGTTGGGTCACCAACCAGACTGCCCGCTGGGGCTCGTGCTCGTACAACTCGGCCGACATCCGTGTGTCGCACCGCCTGCGTGCGGTGCCCGAGTGGGTGCTCGACTCGGTGCTGGTCCACGAAGTGGCCCACCTGACACACCCGGACCACTCCCCCGCCTTCCACCGACTGGCCGGTACGTACCCGCGCCACAAGGAGGCGGGCGTGTTCCTGGCCGGCTACGGCCTCGGCCTGTCGAACGCCACGCCGTAGGCCCGCGGAAACCCCGCCTGTCCGTGCCGCGTGAGAGGTTCAGACGGGGTCGTCGGCCAGCATCCGCCCGAGGCGGCGCAGGCTCTCGTTCGCCCCACCCAGCGTGAGTTCGATCTGACGCGTGAGGAGGAAGTAGCGGTGGAGCGGGTAGTCGCGATCGACGCCCACGCCCCCGTGGAGGTGGGAGGCCGCGTGCACCACACGCTGCCCACCCTCGGCGGCCCAGTACTTGGCGACGGCCACTTCGGACGCCGCCGGCAGCCCCGACGAGAGACGCGACGCGGCCTGCCACGCCGTGAGCCGGATCGCCTCGGTGTCGACATAGGCGTCCGCGGCGCGCTGCCCGACGGCCTGGAAGGTCGCGATGGGCTTGTCGAACTGCACGCGCGTTTTGGTGTACTCGGCGGTGAGCTCCAGGGCCGACGCGCAGACTCCGGCCTCCTGCACGCACAGCGCGGTCGTGGCGAACTCGGTGATGGCGTTGACCACCGCGGCGCCGTCGGCACCCTCGCCGAGAAGGCGGTCGGAGCCGACGCTGACGCCGGCGAGCTCCGCAATGGCCTCGGGACGCCCCGTCGTGGTCGTCTGGCGCGTCAGGGTGAGCCCTTCGGCCCCGGTGTCGACGATGAACACGCCCACCCCGGTGACGGCGCCGTCCGGCGCCTGGCACGTCGCCGGCACCAGCATGGCGTCGGCGACGAAGGCGGCCGGGACGCAGGCCTTGGTGCCCGTGAGCAGCCACGAGCCGTCCGACTGCGCCGTCGCCGTGGTGGCCGGCTCGGTCCCGCCGGGCAGGATGACCTCGCCGACCAGCTCCGCCATGGCCGCCGTGAGGATCGTGTCACCGCTCGCCACACTGGTGAGCCAGGTCTTGCGTTGCGCATCGGTGCCGAAGCGCGCGATGGGCACCGCGCCGTAGACCATCGTCTCGACCACGGGCACGTACGCGGCGGTCCGGCCGACCGCCTCGACCACGAGGCAGGCCGCGACGAAGTCGAGGCCCGCACCCCCGAACTCCTCGCCCAGGTGGATGCCGATCAGGCCCGCGCCCGCCAGCTCCCGCCAGAGGTCGCGGTCGATCGGCCCCTCCTCGCCGGCCTCCGCCTCGACCTGCTTGAGCCGCTCGTGGGTCGACCGCTCACCGCAGATCTGCGCAGCCAGCTGGCGGACGGCTTCTTGCTCTTCGCTGTAGTTGAAATCCATGGGGCTCTCCTGGGTCGATCCGGGCTCAGCGCAGCGAACGCGGCATGCCGAGGCCGAAGATGGCGATGAGGTCCCGCTGGATCTCGTTGGTACCGCCCCCGAAGGTGAGGATGATCATGGAGCGGGCGTACATCTCGAGCCTGCCGGCGACCACGGCCGCCGGTGAGCCGCGCGTCAGATAGCCGGCCTGCCCGAGGATCTCCATCAGGGACCGGAAGGCACGCAGGTAGAATTCGGTGCCGAAGACCTTGATGCTCGAGGCGTCGGCCACATCGAGGTGCCCCTGCGTGCCCTGCCAGGCCACCTTCCAGTTGATGAGGCGGAGGAACTCGAGCTCTGCGTGCACGCGGGCGATGTGCTCCTGCACCCACTCCTGGTCGATCACGCGTCGTCCGTCGGGCAGCTTGGTCGCCTGCGCCCAGGCCCGCACGTCGGTCAGCACGCGTTCGATGATGCCGGGCGAGCACAGCGTGACGCGCTCATGGTTCAACTGGTTCGTGATGAGGTTCCAACCCTGGTTCTCGCCACCGACCAGGCTGGTGGCCGGGACGCGCACGTCCTCGTAGAACGTGTAGTTGATGTTGTGGTCCCCGAGGAGCTTCATCGGCACCACGCGGATCCCAGGGGTGTCCATCGGCACCACGAACATGGAGATCCCTTTGTGCTTGGCGACGTTGGGATCGGTCCGGGTGGCCAGCCAGATGTAGTCGGCGTCGCCGGCGAGGCTGGTGAAGATCTTCGAGCCGTTGATCACGTACTCGTCGCCGTCGCGCACCGCCCGGGTGGTCAGCGAGGCGAGGTCCGTGCCCGAGTTCGGCTCCGTGTAGCCGATGCAGAAGGCGATCTCGCCGGCGAGGATCTTGGGGAGGAAGAACTCCTTCTGCGCCTGCGTCCCGAAGTTCATGATCGTCGGCCCGACCGTGTTGATGGTCAGCATGGGGACCGGTGCCCCGCTGCGCATCGACTCGTCGAAGAAGATGAACTGCTCAATGGCCGAGCGGCCCTGCCCGCCCCACTCCTCGGGCCAGCCGATGCCGAGCCACCCGTCGCTGCCCATCTGCTTGACCACTCGGCGCACTGCGGGTCCCACGCCGCCGGCCAGGGCCAGCTCCTGCTCGACCTCGGGGGTCAGCAGGCCCTCGTAGTAGGCGCGCAGCTCGCTCTTCAGCGCCCGCTGCTCCTCGGTGTAGGCAATCTCCATCGTGTCCCTCCCGGGTGGCGGGACCGCATCGGCCCACGTCAACGCCACGTCGTCGCCGGCCCGACCCTGCGGGCCCGGCGCGCTAGAACACGTTACAGTCCGCTTCGGGACAGCGGCCAATGACGCCCCGAAGGGCCCCTGGCTACCGCCAAGTAACCTGCAATCCGCCCTGGGGCGGGATCCCCGGGGACAGGATCGAACCGAGGAGCCGTCACCATGCCTGAAGCCGTCATCGTCGCCACCGGTCGCACCCCGATCGGGCGGGCCAACAAGGGGTCGCTCGTCGAGTGCCGCCCCGACGACTTGAGCGCCCTCGTGCTCCGAGCCGTGCTCCAGAAGGTGCCCCAGCTCGACCCCGCCCAGGTGGAGGACGTGATCTTGGGCTGCGGTCAGCCGGCCGGCGAGGCGGGCTACAACGTGGCACGCGTCGCCGCCATCCTCGCCGGGATGGACAACGTCCCCGGCGTGACGGTCAACCGCTACTGCTCGTCCTCCCTGCAGACGATCCGCATGGCCGCGCACGCCATCCGGGCCGGCGAGGGCGACGTCTTCATCGCCGCCGGCGTCGAGACGGTGAGCCGCTACATCCACGGCGCATCGGACACCGGGCCGCACAACCCCGAGTTCGCCGAGGCGGAGGAGCGGACGAAAGTCCGCGCGCCCGCCGTCACCGAGCCCTGGAGCCCTCCGGCCGGACTGCCCGACGTCTACATCGCCATGGGCCAGACCGCGGAGAACGTGGCCGAGTACGAGAAGGTCGGCCGCCAGGAGATGGACGAGTTCGCGCTGTTGTCGCAGACGAGGGCCGTGGCGTCGCAGGAGAACGGCTTCTTCGAGCGGGAGATCATCCCGGTGACGCTGTCCGACGGCACGGTGGTCACCAAGGACGATGGCCCGCGGCCGAACACGACACTCGAGGGCCTGTCCGGCCTCCAGCCCGTCTTCCGCGAGGGCGGGACCGTGACGGCCGGGAACGCGTGCCCCCTCAACGACGGCGCCGCCGCCGTCATCGTCATGAGCGACACCAAGGCCAAGGCGCTCGGCATCACCCCGCTGGCGCGCATCGTGGCGAGCGGCGTGTCGGGGCTCAACCCCGAGATCATGGGACTCGGCCCGGTGGACGCCTGCCGCCAGACCCTGGCGCGGGCCAATATGAGGATGGACGACATCGACCTGGTGGAGATCAACGAGGCCTTCGCGGCGCAGGTCATCCCCTCGGCCAAGCACCTCGGTATCAGCTGGGACAAGCTGAACGTCAACGGTGGGGCCATCGCCCTCGGCCACCCGTTCGGCCAGACCGGCGCGCGCATCATGACCACGCTCCTGAACGGGCTCGAGGACTCCGGCAAGACGTTCGGGCTCGAGTCGATGTGCGTCGGCGGCGGCCAAGGCATGGCCATGGTCGTGGAGCGCCTGAGCTAGGAGGTCGCACCTCGGGCGTGCGCCTCGTCGACCGCCGGTACCGGGCCCGGGTCGACGCCCTCGCGTCCCGCCAGGTGCAGGGACACGAGCTCGCCCAACAACGCCAGGTCGAAGAAGCGGCACAGGTCGTCGCCCCCCTCGCCCTGCACCTCGAGGACGTCGGCCATGACCTCGTCGGTCGCGGTGCGCACCGCCTCGAACAGGCGGGCGGTGCGCGGGCTCTCGCCGCCGTGGCGCAGCAGCACGAGCGACATCGCTTGGCGCGTCACGTCACCGCCCTGGCCCCAGCCGGCCAGCTCGTCGTAGGTCAGCTCCGGCAGGGCCGCTGCGAACGCCGGCGCCTTGGCGTTGAGGTTCACCCGGGCCTTCCACCAGCGGGCCGCGACGGCACCCACGCCGTCGGCGCCGTAGACGAGGGGGATGGTTCGCCCGAGGTGGCGGGCCAGCTCCTCGGCAGGGCCACCCGGCAGGAGCCACGCGTCGCGCCGGCGCCCCAACACGGCGGCGGCCGCCACCACCGAGGCCGTGGCGTCGGGCACGAGGCCGGCCCCACTGAGCGCGACCAGCAACGGCACGGTTGCGGCCGCGAGCGCGCTGCGCGCGGCCGGGCCGTCCAGGGTCACCGGGCACCACGGGAGCCCCACGTCGGCGGCCAGATCCGCCAGCGCGCCGTCGCTTCCCACGGCCACCACCCACGCCCCGCGCGCCACCGCCTCCTGCGCCGCTCCCACCGCGTCGGTGCCCGACGCGCACGACACCGCGAAGACGAGCGTGTGATCATCGACGAACGCCGGCACCCCGGCGCCGTGGCCCACCCAGAACGGCACGCGCAAATGGGGCGCCGCCAGCGCGGCGGCCGCCTCGCAGGCCGTCCCTCCCGTGCCCTCACCGAAGGCGGCAACGGCGCGCACCGCGTCGCCGGGGGGCAGGGCGGCATCGCCGAACGCGTGCCGCGCCGCGTCGAGCGCGGCGGGCAGCTGCTCGGGCAGGGTCGCGGCGGCCTCCCACATCCCGAGTGTGTCGAGGTACCGCCTGTCGCTCACCCCTGGGCCGGCCCGGTGGCCCGCACCTCGTCCTTCTCGGCCTTGGCCATCAGCCGCTCGTGCTCGGCGTCACCGACGTCGACCGCCTCGTCCACCAGCAGCACCGGCACGCCGTCGACCACGGCGTAGCTCTTCTTCAGGCGCGGATTGTAGAGGACGTCCTCGTCCTCGAACCACAGCAACGGGCCCTTGTCGACCGGGCAGGCGAGGACGTCGAGCAGGAGTGGGTCAAGGCTCATGGGAGCTCCTCAGGTCGTGTCGGCACTGTCTCACTTCTGGTTGGCACTGGGACGGGCGTTGGCGGCAATGAGCTCCTGCACCTCGGCCACGTGGGCCGCGCAGAGCTCGGGCGTCCTCGCCTCGACGTTCAGGCGAAGCAGCGGCTCGGTGTTGGAGGGTCGGACGTTGTACCACCAGTCGTCATGCTCGACGGTCAACCCGTCCAGCATGTCGACCGACGCCCCGGCGACACGCTCGGCCTCGGCGATGGCGGCCACGGTCGCCGCCGGGCTCGCCACCTCGGTGTTGATCTCGCCCGAGTCGGCGTAGCGCTTGAACGGCTCGAGCAGGGCGGAGAGCGGCTGGTCACTCTGGCTGAGCAGCTCCAGCACGAGCAGCGCGGTGATGATGCCCGAGTCCGCCCGGAAGTTGTCGCGGTAGTAGTAGTGGCCCGAGTGCTCGCCCCCGAAGACGGCGCCGGTCTCGGCCATCACTTTTTTGATGATGGAGTGGCCGACCTGGGTCCGCACCGCGGTGCCGCCCATCTCCGTCACGACCTCGGGTACGACGTGAGAGCAGATCAGGTTGTAGAGGACCGTCTCGCCCGGGTGCTTGGTCAACATCGAGGCGGCCACGAGCGCCGTGGTGAGCGAGCCCGAGACCGGCTCGGCCTTCTCGTCGACCAGGAAGACCCGGTCGGCGTCCCCGTCGAAGGCGAGCCCGATGTCGGCGCCCCGCTCCAGTACGGCCTGCTTGAGGGAGACCAGGTTCTCGGGCTGAATGGGGTCGGCGGGATGGTTCGGGAAGCTGCCGTCGAGCTCGGGGAAGAGGATCTCCACCGAGAAGGGGAGGCGGTCGAAGACGATCGGCACCACCAGCCCGCCCATGCCGTTGGCGGTGTCGGCCACGACCTTGAGCGGCCGCAGCGAGGCGACGTCGACGAACGACACGACGTGGGCGGCCCAGGCGTCGAGCAGGTCGAGCTCGCGCCACGAACCCTCGAGCGGTGGGAGGGGTTCACCCAGCAGCTTCTCCGCCTCGGCCTCGATGTCGGCCAGGCCGGTATCGCGCCCGATCGGGCGCGCCCCCGAGAGGCACATCTTCAGACCGTTGTACTGCGCCGGGTTGTGCGACGCCGTGAACATGGCGCCCGGTGCATCGAGGTACCCCGTGGCGAAGTAGAGGAAGTCGGTGGAGGCCATGCCGAGATCGGTCACGTCGACCCCCTCGGAGCGGACGCCGTCGGAGAACGCGCCCGCCAGCTCCACGCCGGACTCCCGCATATCCCGGGCGACCAGGACTTCGGGGGCCCCGGCGAAGCGGGCCATGGCGCGGCCGATGGCCCGACACATGTCCGCGTCGAGCTGATCGGGCACCGTTCCGCGCACGTCATAGGCCTTGAAGACCTGGTCCATCCGGCTCACAGGCCCCAACCATAGGGGGCGCCCGCCCGGCGCTCCGAACTGGCGGGCGCGGCAACCCGCCGTTGGCGGACGCGCGGCACGGGGCGTGCGCTCAGTGGATGAGCCCGGTCCCGCTGCTCGCGATGGCGACGATGGCCACCAGGTTGAAGGTGGCGTGGGCCACCATGTTCATGCCGAGGCGTCCGGTCCGGTACGAGACGGCGGCCAGGATGATGCCGAAGACGGCCAGGCCCGCGAGCTGGACCCACTCGCCGTGGGCCAGGCCGAAGAGGAGGCCGTCGAGGATGACGGCCAGGACGACTCCGGCGGCACGCGCGCCGCCGGCTGCCCGCAACGGGGTCAGCAGCCGGACCAGCGCCTTCAGCAACAGCCCACGGAAGAACAGCTCCTCCATGGCGGGCGCGAAGACGACGGTGGCGACGGCGATGATGACGAAGCCGCCGCCGTGCGAGCCACCGGTCAGCTTCTGCGAGGGCCCGTTGAAGTCGTGGATGTCGTGTTGGAACGGCGCGTACATGATGGCGACGAGGAGCTGGCCTCCTATGCCGATGGCGATGCCCACGAGGTCGATGAGCCGGAAGCGCAGGCCGAGGTCGCGCACGAAGTTGCGCGTCCCCTGGGTCCGGCTGGCCAGCCAGGGCGCGCCGATGAACCCGATCCACAGGCCGAGGAGGGTGGAGACCACGTACCACTCGGGGGGGACGGAGGCCGACGCGATGACCTGCATCTGGGCGCTGGTCTTGCCGGCGATGGCGCCGGAGACGAGGCCGAAGACGAGCGCGCCGATCTGGCCGGCCAGGAACCCGACGACGGCGTAGACGAGCCACATCCAGCCCTGGCGCTTGGTCTGCGGGGGGACCCAGGGCGTATCGAGGAAGGGGACGTCACCCCCGGCACCCGGGGGCGGGGGCGGCAGCGGAGCCGACAGTGGGGACGGGGACGGCGCCAACGTTGGCGCCGGGGGCGGGGGCGGAGCCTGCTGGGCCCACTCACGGGGCACGTAGCCAGCCGGGACGGGCCCGGGCGGCCGTGCGGGCGGCCCGGGCGGGCCGGGGGCCGGCGCGCCGGGCTCAATTTCGGTCATCGGCCAAACGTTACCGGCGCCCCACGGGACTGCGACCTGCAGGGAGACCCCCTCCGGCGGTGCCGGCGGGGCGGTCACCGCTGTGCAGGAGCGGCGCCTAGCATGGAAGGGGTGAGCCCGCAGCGCACGGAGAAGCCTCCGAACCGACAGAACGCGCCGCAGGACGGGGACGGCAACCCCCAGCCGGGGGCGCCGAGCGGTCAGAGCTGGCGCTGGCTCTGGGGCGTGCTCGCCATCGGGATCGTTGCCATCTTGTTGGCGGTGGGCACGATCAAGACCACCAGTTCCAAGAGCATCTCGTACACCAAGTTCATGCAGGACGTGACCGCCAAGCAGGTGGGCACGGCCCAGATCTCCAACTCCAGCGGGCAGATCAACGGCAAGCTGAAGGACGGGACGAGCTACACGGTCCAGGGCCCGAGCCCGTCGCTGCCCAACGACGTCTCCACCATGCGCAGCGACGGCGTCGAGGTGAGCTTCCCGACCCCCTCGTCGAGCTTGCTCGCCAGCCTCCTGCCCTACCTGTTCATCATCGGGATCGGGGCCGCCTTCATCTACTTCATCGGCCGCCAGACCCGGGGCCAGATGTCGGGCATCATGTCGATCGGCCGCTCCAAGGCCAAGACTTTCAGCAGCGACCGCCCCTCCACCACCTTCGACGACGTTGCCGGCTACACCGGGGTCAAGCAGGAGATCAGCGAGGTCGTCGACTTCCTCAAGACCCCGGCCCGATTCAAGGAGATCGGGGCGAAGATCCCGAAAGGCGTTCTGCTCGTGGGCCCGCCCGGTACCGGCAAGACGCTCATCGCACGGGCCGTCGCCGGCGAGGCCGGCGTGCCCTTCATGTCGGTGAGCGGCTCGGACTTCATGGAGATGTTCGTGGGCGTCGGGGCCAGCCGGGTCCGGGACCTGTTCCAGACGGCCCGCAAGCAGGCCCCCGCCATCGTCTTCGTCGACGAGATCGACTCCATCGGCCGCAAGCGCGGCGCCGGCCTGGGCGGCGGCCATGACGAGCGCGAGCAGACGCTCAACCAGATGCTCTCGGAGATGGACGGCTTCGACACCTCCGAAGGCGTCGTGATGATCGCCGCCACCAACCGGCCCGACATCCTCGACCCCGCGCTGCTGCGGCCCGGGCGCTTCGACCGCCAGATCGTGGTGCCGCTGCCCGACCTCGAGGAGCGGCTGCCCATTCTGCAGGTCCACTGCAAGGGCAAGCGGATGTCATCCGACGTCGACCTCGGCGTCGTGGCGCGGGGCACGCCGGGCATGAGCGGCGCCGACCTGGCCAACCTGGTCAACGAGGCCGCCCTCCACGCCGTGCGGCGGGACAGCGCGGAGATCGCCATGGCCGACTTCGAGACGGCGCGCGACCGGGTGCTGCTCGGCCAGCGCCGCGAGTCCATGGTCCTCTCGGAGTCTGAGAAGGAGCGCATCGCGTACCACGAGGGCGGCCACGCGGTGCTCGCCTATGTGCTCGAGCACGCCGACCCGGTGCACAAGGTCACCATCCTCCCGACGGGCATGGCGCTCGGCGTCACCCACCAGCTGCCGATGGAGGAGCGCCACATCCACCCCCGCCAGTACATCGAGGACTCGCTGTGCGTGCGCATGGGTGGGCGCTGCGCCGAGCTGCTCGTCTATGGCGACCTCTCCACCGGCGCCGCCAACGACCTGGTGGGCAACACCGAGCTGGCGCGCAAGATGGTCCGCGAATGGGGTATGAGCGAGGCCATCGGCCCGATGGCCTGGGGATCCCAGGGCCAGGTCTTCCTGGGCGAGGACCTCATGCACACCCGTGACTACTCCGAGGACACGTCCAAGGTGATCGACGACGAGGTCGAGCGGATCCTGCGCTCCGAGGAGACGCGGGCCATGGAGGTGCTGAGCAAGCACCGGGGCGGCCTCAACGCCATCGCCCGTGCGCTGCTCGACAACGAGATCATCAACGGCAGCGAGGTGGCCCGCCTGGTCGACGAGGCCCACGGGTCGCCCGTGCACACCGAGGGAGCCAAGTCGGTGCCGCACTTCAACGAGGCCGCCATCGACGCGCCGGCCTCCAACGGCGGCGGCAACGGGGCCAACGGCGCCGGCAACGGCCACGTGCCGCACACGGGGACCGACACCGCCGGTGGGCCGGTCGCCGTACCGGCCGCACCCGCCCCACCGGCCGCCCAGCGGCCCGAGACCGAGTCGTGGCCGCCACCGCCGTGGCCCCCTTCCGCCGACCCCTCGGCTGGAGCACCGGAAGGACCCGCAGCCCGCTAGGCACGGCGCCCACCCGGAACGAACCAAACCGGGCTGCGCTGCGTCATGAAGGGGGATGGTGGAGCAACAGCTCGCAGAGTGGCTCGAGGACGGGTACGTCGCCTCCTTCCGCACCGCCTGCCTCATCCTGGGCAATCGGGCCGACGCGGAGGAGGCCGTCCAGGACGCCTACCTGCGGGCCTGGCGCTTTCGCGACTCCCTCACGGCGGTGCCGAGCATCCGGCCCTGGCTCTACCGGGTCGTCGTCAACTCGTGTTACTCCAAGCTGCGCCGGGAGATCCCCCACCGCGACCGCCGGGCCGGTGACGAGCCACTGGCGCAGGTGCCCGGGCGAGGCGCCGATCCCGAGGCCAGCGCGGAGCAGGCCGAGGTCGCCGGGACGGTGCTCACGGCGCTGCAGCGGCTACCGCTGTCGCTGCGCGTGCCCGTCGTCCTGCGCTACTACGCCGACCTGAGCGAGCGTGACATCGCGCTCGCCATCGGCCGGCGCCAGGGCACCGTGAAGTCCCGCCTGCACGAGGCCCGCCGCCGTCTGGCGTCCGACCCCACCCTGTGCGCCCTGGCCGGCGCCGGGGACGCACCTTCCACCGAGGAGACCGGCCCATGACCGTGCTCGACGACGACCGCCTCGCCTCCCTGTTCGCCCGCGCCGGCGCCGCCTTCGAGGTCCCCGCCTCGGGCGCCGACGACATCCTGGCGCGGGCGGCCGGCACCGGCCGGTCCGCGGGCGACGACGGCGGCGGCGCGGTGGCCGGTGAAGGCGGCGGCATCGGGAACGAGGGCGCACCGCTCGAGCCCATGCCGATCCGGGACGGCCGGGTGCGCCGGCTCGTGGCCACCGTCGGCCGGCATCGCGTGATCTCGGCGGCAGCCTGCATCATCGTGGCCCTCGTGGTCGCGGGCACGGTGGGCGCGCTGGTGCGCTCGCCGTCGGGCCCCACGCTCACCTCGAGCCTGCCGCGGGCGGGGCTGGTGGCGCCCGTGTCCGGGGCGACCACGACCGTCCCGCAAGGCTCGGCCGTGGCGGGTGGCACGTCCAGGGGGGCGGCACCGTTGCCCGCCAACGGGACGCAGCACGCGGCGTCGACGCCCGCCGTCACCACACCCACGACGCCGACTTCGCCCTCCCTGCCGAGCGGTGCAGTGGGCCAGCCCTCGAAGATTGAGCAGACGGGGGCCCTCGGGCTGTCGGTCGGCCGCGGCGACCTCGACCGGACCATGACCCGGCTGACCTCGCTGGCGGGGGCCTTCGGGGGCTTCGTGGCGAGCTCGCAGACGCAGTCCGGCGCCGGCACGGGTGGCGCGCCCTACGGCAGCATCACGCTGCAGGTGCCCGTCAACGACTTCTCGACGGTGCTCAAGCAGGCCCAGGCGCTGGGCAAGACCTCGGACCTCACGACGAAGGCCACCGACGTCACGGGACAGTACGTCGACCTCCAGTCGCGCATCACGGCGCTCGAGGACAGCCGGCAGCAGTATCTGACGATCCTGGCCAAGGCCACGACGGTGGGTGACGTGCTGGCCGTGCAGGAGCAGCTCGACGGGATCCAGTCCCAGATCGAGCAGCTCCAGGGCCAGCTGAACCTCCTCAACAGCCAGACGTCGTACTCGACGTTGACGGTGACCGTCAGCGAGGGAACACCGCCACCGCGCCCGGGCCCGGTGCCCGAGTCGGGCGTGGTACGGGCCTGGCACGACAGCGTCGGCGGGTTCGTCGACGGTGTGGAGGGCGTGATTCGGCTCGCCGGCCCCGTGCTCTTCGCACTGCTCTGCCTCGGCGTCCTGGTGGTGGGAGGGCGCGCGCTGTGGCGCCGCTACCAGCGGCACAACCTGTAGCGACCGCCGCTCAGAGGCCGATGGCCGCCGCCAGCGGGAGTCCGGGCATGGTCACCACGCCGAAGCCGCCGGTCGGACCGACGTCCTCGCTCACCGCCATCGGGCCGCTGGCGCGCACGGTGATCTCGTCGAAGCCGGCGCTGGTCAGGGCCGCGCCGTAGAGGGACCCCGTCGTGCCGCCGGGCACCGTCCCCGCACCGATCGTGCGGTCGCCCGACGGGGTCACGGCGGACACGGTGTAGCTCTCGTCGGCACCCGACGTGTTCGTGAACGACAGATAGGAGGGTGCCGCACCGCTCACGGCGGGGTTCGCGCTCGTGCCCGGCGGTGGCAGCACCCACTCGCCGGTCGGCGAGGCGGTGCTGAGGCCGTCCACGGCCATCGCCATGCCGGCCTGGGGCGCCGGATACGAGGTGGGCACCATCACGGTCCGACCGACGACCACGCCCGCGCCGCCCGTGGCCTCGATGTCGGCGGAGTACGTGGCGTTGTGGGGGATCCGCGTCTGCGCGCCCGTGTCGAGGGCCCACGTCGCGCCCGGGGCGACCTTGTCGCTCAGCGGAGCCAGCGGGCCGGAAGCGAGGCGCAGCTGCACGGTCACCGACTCGGGCACCGTCCCGGGGTTGAAGACGTCGATCTCCGAGGAGCCGCCCGCCACGTCCTGGCTCTGGGGTATGTACCAGTACGACTGCGGGTGCGCGGCGCCCGCCACCAGGGCGAGGCCGGCGGAGGATCCCGAGAAGCCCTGCACCTCGGACGCCACCACACGCCCCGTCCTGGTGGCGACGACGGTGCTCACCGTGGACACGTTCTGCACCTCAGACGCCACGTTCTCCACCTGGACCTGTCCCGACTGCAGCACGATCCCCTGGTAGTTGATGGGATGGACGGCGCCCGTCGGCGTCATGAAGCTGAGGTCGACCACGACCGGCGTCGATGTCGGGTTGAGCAGCGAGATGTAGAGCGGGTCCGAGTTGGCGGTCGTGCCGCCCGGGAAGTACCAGTCGGCCGCCGTCGTGCTCTGGCACGGCGACTGGGACCAGCCCGACGAGCCGTGCACGACCTGGGTGACGGCCACGCCGCCGCCGGAGACCGTCACCGTGTCGCCCTCCCACGACCCCGACGACAGCGCCGGGATGGACGGGGTCGCCACCGCCCGGGCCGGGATGGACACGTCCGTGTGGACCTCCGCGCCGGCATCGGTCACCGCGGTGACGGTCCCGTCGACGGTCCGGGCGGTCGTGTTGGTGAGGACGACGAAGCCGGGCGCCAGGCCCGAACCGGTCGACTGCCCCGTGCAGTACCAGGCGGACGACTCCGCGTCGGGGGCGCCGACCAGCGCGCTGGGCGCCGCCGGCGCGCTCACCGAGGCTGTCCCCCGGGCACCGACGCCCACCCCGACCACCACCAGCACGACGAGCACCAGCACCAGCCACCGGCGCTCGGGCCGGTGATGGGCGGGGCTCACGGCTCCCCCTCGTCGGTCGGCGCGAGCGCCGCGCCCGCGGTCGACGTCGCGGCCGACCGCCGCGGCCGGCCGATCAGTGCGGCGGCCAGGACGACCCAGGCGGCCAGCTCGACCACGACCGCCAGGGGTACGTAGGGGAACTGCGAGAGCGAGAGGGACGCCCGGCCCGCGAGGGCGGCGTACTGCGCCGCCCAGCCGAACGCCGGGCGCTGCGGGACCGTGCGGCCGTCGACGCTGAGCGTGAAGCTCCCGGCAGGTGCGTACCCGGCGTAGAGGGTGCCGGCCGTGACGTGCCCAGTGGCCGGGCCGCCGCTCGACAGCGCGCTGAGCACGGGCTGCCACCCCGCCACGTCGGCCGCACCCGGGTAGGACCACGTCTGCACCGCCGGGAGCGCGGCCGCCCGTTCCGCGGTCACCGGCATGTCCTCCCCGTTCTCGAACACCTGGACGCCGAGCTCGCCGGGCACGACCTGCAGGTCGTCCTGTTCGAGAAGGTCGGTGTCGAGCCCGGCGGGCGGCGGGGCGCTGACCGACGGCGACACCGTGCCCACCATGGACGGCGCCACCGCGTCGAGGACCACCACGTAGCGCACGCCGGCGGGGGCGAGCAGCCGGCCCAGATGCACGGTCCCGCCGGACACCGCCAGTCGCACGGCGTCGGCCACGAGCCCGGCGGGTCCGGGGCCGGCGGGGGTGAACACCTGCGCCGATTCGGGCAGGCCCTCGGGGGTCAGCGCGAAGGCCAGGCCCTGCTGCACCGTCCAGCCACCGGCGGGCAACGCCCTCGGGTCGCCCAGCCACAGCACCCGCGTCACGCCGGTGGTGCTCGGATGGCTCAGGAACGCAAGCGGCTGCTCCACCCCCTGGGACGGGAGGTCCCAGCGCCCGCCGGCTGCACCGCCCACGACCGGGAGGAGGCCGAGCGCGACGAAGACGAGGGCGGCGACGCTCACCACCTGGCGCCACCCGAACTCGCGGCCGGTCAGGTCGTTCTCGAAGGCGGAGATGCCGAGGCCCACGCAGGCGGCGACGGCGAGCGCGGCCGGTGCCAGGACCACCGACTCGGAAGGCGTGAAGGATCCCAGGTCGCCCCGCGACGAGGTGAGGGCCAGGCCCCACGACGCGCAGGCCATGACCCACAGGCGCGCCGCCCAGACCAACCTGGTCCCCCGGCCCAGCACGAGGGGGAGGGCCGCCGCCACCAGGAGGAGCCACACGATGGGCGAGCGGGCGGCCGGGCCGATGGCGAAACGGAGGACCTCGCCCCAGTCGGGGGCATTGGCTCCCGCGATCGGCAGGCCGAAGATCGCCACCGACGCCTTCCCCGCCAGTGCCGTCCCGATCACCCAGGGAGCGGCCAGCACCAGCGCCACGCCGATCGACTCCGCCGCCACGACCAGGACCCGCCAGCGGGCGTCGCGCGACCCCACGAGCACCGAGCCCACCGCCCACGCGAGGCCGGCGACGATGACGAGCGGGACGACGGCCGGCGCGAAGCCCGCCGCCACCGCGATCACGGCGCCCAGGATGGCGACCTGGCCCGCGGGGCGGCTGCGCCACTTCGGGCCGGGCTCCACCTCGTAGGGCGCCACACGTGCGGCCCGGGCCAGCCGGAGCGCGATGAACGGGAAGGCCGCGTAGGCGACCAGACCGTCCCAGCGTCCCGTGCCCAGCGCGCCGTAGGGCAGCGGGAGGCCGAGGTAGCAGATGACGGCGATCACACGTGCCCGGGGCGAGACGACGGGGCGCATGAAGCGCGAGACGCCCCAGGCGCCGAGGGGGATGCAGGCGAGCAGCAGGACCCTCTGCAGCGTGCCCATGGCGCCGAAGAGCACGGTGCCGGTGATGCCGACGATGCCGAAGGCGGGCGACGCCGGCGCGGTGGTGCCCACGCCGGCCGACTGCCAGCCCGAGAAGAAGTGATGCCAGCTGGCCGACCATGACGGCAGGGGGGCCAGCTGCCCCACGAGGGGCAGGGTCCCAAAGAACAGGTCGCGGGTGCCCACGGTGATCACCGCCAGCGCGATGACCATGGCCACCGCGCGCTGGCGCCCCGTGCCGAGCGGGACCGACCGGACCTTGCGGCCGAAGCGATCCCGGCCGGCGCGCCGGCCCAGGTCGTCGAGCTCGTCGAAGTCGGTGTCCTCGCTGAAGGCCGACCCGACGCTGCCCGTGAGGACCGCCACCTCGGCGCGCTCGTCGTGCCCCTCCGCCCGCTCCCTCGAGACGGCCACGGCGTTGGCGGCTTCGAGGCCCTGGTGGGTGAGCCGGCTGAAGTAGCGCGACAGGCGCGCGCTGCCGCGCATCTGCAGGCGGCGCACCTCGGCATCGGGGAACAGGCGGTGCTCGGCCACCTCGCCCCGTAGAAGAGAGATCTCGGTCAGCCGGCGGGCGTTCCACCTCCACGCGCCGATGACGGCGCGCACGCGGTCCCGGTCGCGCGAAAGCACCGCGACGATCACCTCGCCCAGGGCGAGCAGCGCGGCCTGGGGCAGCACCCGCACCAGGTGGATCCGGGTGTAGCACTTGAGCACGGCGCGCAGCTCGTGCCGTCGCTGGAGCATCTGCATTGTGACGGGGTGACGGCCCCCGTCCACTCCGAGGACCGCCAGGGGCTCGAGGCCGCCCGCGACGGCCTCGCGGTGTCGCACGCGCGCGTCCGGCGCGACGACCACGCGTGACCCCGCCACCTGACTGCGCCACGACAGGTCGAGGTCCTCCCCCATGGCCAGAATCCCCCCGTCGAAGCCCTTCAGCTCAGCGAAGAGGTCCGCGCGCACGAGGATGCACCCGCCGGGAGCGACGAACACGTCGCGCACGGCATCGTGCTGGCCGTGGTCGACCTCACCCTCGACGATGCGGTCGACAACGGCGCCGGTCTTGTCGCAGCTCATCCCGACGTGCAGCAAGATGCTGGGGTCGTCCCAGTTGACGAATTTCGGGGACACCACGCCGGCGTTGGAGCGGAACGACTCCTCCACCATCTTGTGGACGGCGTCGGGATCGAGCGCGACGTCGTCGTGGCAGAGCAGGAAGAAGGCCGCCCCCTCCACCATGGAGAGCACCTCGTTGGAGGCGGCGGCATAGCCGGGCCGCCCGGCCAGGTGCCGCACGAAGGCATCCGGCAGGAAGCGCCCGACCCGGTCGGTGACCCCCGCGCCGTCAGCACCAATGGAGAGGACCAGGACCGAGAGTTCCCCGTAGTCCTGCGCGGCCAGGGAGGACAGCGCCTCCTCGAACCATGGCCCGGGATCGGTCGTGACCACGACGGCGACCACGGCCGGCACTTGGGCGTCCATCAGGTGCCAGAGGCTATCCGGTTCAGGATCGGCCCCTCAGGCACGGAATTCACCCCCCGCTGCTTGCTACTGTTTAACAAAGGTGATACTGTTGTACACGAACGCAGAGGTCTGGCCGGCGGGCCGCTGCGAGCGGCTCTTCGGAGTCAACCGACCAGACAGGAGGCTTCCATGCCTGACGTGACCATGAACATCACCACCCTCTCCAAGGGTGTCACCGACCTGGCCCGGGACGCGGCGTACGTCGCCGTCGGCCTCGGCGTGCTGGGCTACCAGCGGGCCCAGGTGCAGCGGGTCGAACTACAGAGCCGCCTGTCCCAGGACATGACACTGGACCAGCGCATCGACGAGGTGCGCCACAGCGTCGCCAAGGGGATCCAGCACTTCGACGACCTGGCCGAATCAGCCAGTCAGTTCGTCGAGACCACCCTCCAGCCGCTCGAGGACAAGCTGCCCGCCACGGTCACGCAGCTCACCGCGAAGGCCCGGGTACAGGCCCGCGAGGTCCGGACCCAGATCCGCCAGCTCGTCAACGCCTGAGCCCACCCGCGTCACGAACGCCGACAGCGCTCGCCCTCAGCCCGCCTCCCAGGAGGCCAGGACGTCGGCGAGCGTTGTCGCGAGCGGGATGACCGGCTGCCATCCCGTCGCGGCGCGCAGCTTGCCCGCATCGCCGCGGAGCACGGGCACGTCCACCGGGCGCACCAGCTCGGGGTCGGTCTCGAACGTCAGGTCCGCGTCGGCCAGCGCCAGCAGCTGCGCGGCGACCTCGGACATGGCCACGTCGCGACCCGAGCACACGTTGTAGACGTCCCCCGGGACGCCCCGCTCCATCAGTAGGCGGTAGGCCACCACGACGTCACGCACGTCGGTGAAGTCCCGCCGGGTGGTCAGCGTCCCCACCTTCAGGGCGTGGGCGCCCGAGCGACGGGCGTCGACGATCCGCTTGGCCAGGGCCGGCACGAAGAAGTTGGGGGACTGGCCGGGGCCGATGTGGTTGAACGGCCGCACCACCGTGACGGGCTGCCCGTACCCCCGCCAGGCCTGCAGGGCCACTTCCTCCGCCGCGAGCTTGCTCGCCGCGTAGGGGCTGGCGGGGGCCGTCGGTGTGTCCTCCCCCAGCGGGAGCTGGCCCGGGTCGACGACGCCGTACACCTCGGCCGAGCTCACGATCAGGACGCGGGGGCCCGCCGGCAGCGTGCGGGCGGCGGCCAGGATCTCGGCGGTACCCAGGACGTTGACCCGGAGCACCCGGCTCGGGTCGTCCCAGCTCTCGCCCACGTGGGTCATCGCCGCCAGGTGGTAGATCGCATCGGGCACGACGTCGGCCATGACCCGGCGTACCGCCGCGCCGTCGGCGACGTCCGTCTCGATGTCGATGACGGCGACCTCGTCCCCCCCATCCTTGAGGTGCGCGGCGAGCCACTGGCCCACGAAACCCTTGCCGCCGGTGATGAGCGCGCGCATCCGCGAACCCTACTGCCGGCCCGCCGCGGCCACCGCATAGGCGCGCATGTGCTGCGCCACGCTCGCCTCCCACGTGTGCTCCCCCGCCACGGTGATGCCGAGTGCCCGGCGCCCGGTCGCGCCCCCCTCCTGGAGCGCCGTCCCGAGTGCTCCGGCCAGTGCAGAGACGTCCCCCGGCGGCACCAGGAGGGCCGCCCCCCGAGCCACCTCGGCCATCGCCGTCCCCGCCGTGGTCACGAGCGGGGCGCCGCAGGCCAAGGCCTCCAGCGCGGGCAACCCGAACCCCTCCTCGAGTGCCGGGTACGCCACCACCGAGGCCCGCCGGAGCAGGGCCGGCACCGCCTGGTCGGGGAGATACCCGGTGCGCACGATCCGCTCAGGGTGGCGGGCCGCCGCCAGGGCGCGCTCGGTCTCGGCCATCCCCCACCCGGGCTGTCCCCCGAGCACCAGCACGGGGTCGGGTAGGGACTCGGCGAGCAGATCGAACGCGGCCACGAGGGTCGCCACGCCCTTGCGCGGCTCCAGCGTGCCGACGAAGGCCACCAGCGGACGGTCGGTGGGCACGCCCCGCGCGCCCAGCTCGGCCCGGTCCGCACCCTCCGAGGGCTCGGTGGTCGAGAACCGGCGGTGGTCGACGCCGTGCGGCGCGACGACGACCGGCGCCCGCACCTCACAGGACTCCTGCAGCCGGTCCGCGGTCACCTGGCTGACGCAGATCAGGACGCCGGCGTGGCGGGCGGCGCGGCGGATGGCCCGGCGGAAGAAGGCAGCCTTGGACCGGAGGTGCCACTCGGGGTGGTCGAAGAACGTGCAGTCGTGGATCGTGACCGCGCACGGCACGGGTGACCGCGCCGGCATCGTGTAGTGGGGCCCATGATGGACCCGCACGTCGAGGGAGCGCAGCACGGAGGAGAGGCCGAGCTGCTCGAAGGCGAGTCGGCCCGGCCGCGAGGCGGGGACCGCGCCGCGCACCGCCGCGCCGGAGGCCAGGGCACTCCAGCGTTCTTCGTCGCTACGGCGAGCGATCAGGGTCAGGTCCACGTCATCTCGCGCCGAGAGACCGCTCGCCAGGGCCATCGTGTAGTAGCCCGCACCCCCGGGGTGCAGCGGCACGGCCGAGACGTCGAGCGCGAGACCGAACGGGGACGTCACTGCAGCGACCTCCACAGGGCAATGTGCTCGCGCGCCGTGGTCGCCCAGGTCCGCGACAGCGCGTGCGCGGACCCCCGCGCCGCGAGGTCGGCACGCAGCGCGTCGTCGGTGAGGACTGCCGCGAGCCCGGCCGCGATGTCGTCGACGTCGAGCGGGTCGACGATGCGGGCCGGCGCCGGCCCCTCCTCACCCAGGTCGTGCACGCTCGGCACCTCGTCGGCCACCACCGACGGCGTCCCGACCCGCATGGCCTCGAGCGGCGGCAGCCCGTATCCCTCGGTCAGCGGCACGTACGCGAAGGCGCGCGCACGCCGGTAGAGCTCGGCGAGCACGGGTCCGGACACGGATCCCGTGAACACGATGCCGTCGGTCTCCTGGCGCGTGGACGGCTCCGGACCCCAACCGGCCGGGCCCACGATCACCAGAGGCCACGGTGCCGGCAGCGAAGGGCGCACGCGGTGGAACGCACGCACGAGGCGGTCCATGTTCTTGCGCGGCTCGCGCGTCCCGACGCTGAGCGCGAACTCGCCGGACACCCCCAGGCGCCCGAGGAGCTCGTCCGTCGCGGCCGGGTCGGGATCCGGGAGGTGGTCGGCACCGCCCCGCACGACGGTGATCCGCCCTGCGTCGACGCCGAACGCCTCCAGGTCCGCGGCGACCAGCCGGGACGGGACGACGAGCGCCGCACCGCCTTCGCGGGCCCGGACCAGCGCGAGCTCGTGCCACCGCCTCCCCCGCGGCGTCGTGGCCTCGGGGTGACGGCGCCACGCGACGTCGTGGACCGTGACCACAAGGCGGCTCCGGCTGGACCGCCGCAGCGTGGGCGCCGCCAACGAGACCGAGTGCACGATGTCGAAGTCTGGGGGGGCATGCCGCAACCCATGGTCCCATGCCCGCGTCAGGAGCGGGCCCGGGAGCCACGAGGTGATGACCGGTTTGCCGAACGCGGCGAGTGGGTCGTCGGCCCGGCGGCCGGGAGCCCGGCTGGCCAGGAGCGTCACGTCGACCGGGTCACCCTCCCGGGAGCGCTCCGCCAGCCCGCCGAGGAGGCCACTGGCGTAGGCGCCGATGCCGCCCGGCACCTGGCGCCGGAGCTGCTCGACGGCGAGGAGCACCGACGGCGGCGGGCCCTCAGGCACGCCTGCCGCCCGCCGCGCCGCGGTAGAGGTCCTCGAGGCCGGCACCGCACCGCTCCCACGAGAACCGGGCGGACCAGGCGGCGCCCGCCGCGATGAGCTTGGCGCGCAGGGCCTCGTCCGCCAGGCACGAGTCGAGCGCGTCGACGAGCGCGTCGTGGTCGCCGGGTTCCACCATCAGGGCGCCGTCCCCGAGGACCTCGGGCAGCGAACCGGCACGGCTGGCCACCACCGGCACGCCGGCCCGCATGGCCTGCAACGGCGGGAAGCCGAACCCCTCGTAGAGCGACGGGTAGGCGAGGACAGTGGCCCGGGCGAGCAGCGCGGCCAGGTCGGGCGCCTCGACCCACCCCGTCCGGACGATCCTGGCGCGGGCCGGCGATGCCGCGACCGCCGACGCCAAGGCCTCCTCGCCCCACCCGGGCGGGCCGGCGAGCACAAGCGAGACGTCGCCGTGGCGAGCAGCCACCTCGCCGAACGCCCGCACCAGGCCGGGCAGGTCCTTGCGGGGCTCCGCGGTCCCGACCGCGAGGCAGAAGCGCCCGGTCCCCGGGGGCAGCAGCCGGCCGAGCGTGCGAGCGGCCTCAGCGTCGGTGACGGGAGGCAGATCCGGGATGCCAGGCGCCACCACCCGCACGCGGGCGGGGTCGGCCCCGAACGCCTCGATGACCTCACCGGCGACGAAGGCGGAGTCGGCATGGACCCATGCGCCGCGTCCGAGGGCGCGGCGGATCAGGCCGGGATAGGCCAGGGTCGCCGCGTTGCACAGCTCGGGATGCCGGAGCGGGGTCAGGTCGTGCACCGAGACGACGGCCGCGGCGTGTCCGGTCGGCGGGACCACGAAGTTCGTGCCGTGCACGACGTCGGCCCCGCCGATGAACCACTCCACCGGCGGGACGTCGCCGCGCGCCCACAGCGCGTGCAGCGGCCGGGCCGGCATCGGCCGCTGGTGCACGGCGACACCGGCCGGAAGGTGGGAGTCGATGAGGTGGCGCCGACGCCAACTCACGGCGTAGGCACGCACATCGATGCCCGGGCGCCCCGCCAACGCGGCGAGCGCGCCCTGGCAAAAGGCCCCGATGCCGGTGGGCAGACCGAGAAGCGGCGTCGCATCGAGCGCGACGCGAAGGCGCGTCGGCTCTGCGCCCCGGGACGTGTCGACGCGGCTCAGGTCGTGATCGCCCCGTCGATGGAGAGGATCGCGCCCGTCACGTAATCCGCCTCGTGCGACCCGAGGTAGGCGAAGGCCCCGGCGATCTCGTGCGGGTAGGCGAAGCCGATCGGGGACATCAGCCGCTCGATGAGCTTCCAGTCGGCGTCCTCGGGCGGGCCGAAGTTGTGGATGATGGGCGTGTCCACGCCACCGGGAGCAACGCCGTTCACGCGGACGCCGCGCGCCATGTACTCGACGGCAAGCGCCATGGTGAGCAGCCTCACACCACCCTTCGACGCGCAGTAGGCCGCCGAGTACGGCTGGCCCTTCATGCCCGCCGTCGACACGGTGTTCACGATGGCGCCGCCGTGCTCGATCATGCCCGGCAGCACGGCACGGCACATGAGGAACGTCCCCGTCAGGTTGACCGCGATGATCTTGTCCCAGCCGCTCAGTGACTGCTCGGGCGTGTGGGAGAAGCCGCCGATGCCGGCGATGTTGCACAGGTTGGTGATGTGCCCGAGCTCCTCGCGTGCCTGCGACACCGCAGCGGCGACCGCGTCCTCGTCGGTGACGTCACAGCGCACAGAGATGGCGCTCCCTCCCGCATCAGCGGCCTCCCGATTGATTTCGGATGCCACCGAGTCGATGGCGTCCTCGGCCACGTCGAGGCAGGCCACCGCGGCACCTTCGGCGGCGAGGCGCCGAGCCGTGGCACGGCCGATACCGGACCCGGCCCCGGTGACCACCGCCACGTGCCCGGTGTAGCGGCCGGGTGTGACCGCCTCAGGGGCGGTCCCCCGGTTGGGGTCGGACTCCCCGACTCTCGTAGTGGGGCTCATGCGCGCTCCTTCTTATCGGCCTCTCCGATGGGGCCACTGCCTAGCACCCCGGAGGCCGGGCGACGATTCCGCCCCAGGCGCGAGCGCCGCTCCTCGGCCCCCTGTGCGGCCACGGCGGCGAGCCGGCCCGGGTCGACCTTCATCATCGGGGTCAGCGGCAGCTCGTCGACGACCACCAGTGCGTCAGGAGCCTTGTAGTCCGACAGCGTCCGGGAGCAGTGCTCGCGCAACGCGTCCAGCTCCGGCGACGCACCGGCCTCGGCCACCACGACGGCTACACCGATCTCGCCGAGGACGTCGTCGGGCACGCCGACGACCGCGGCCCGGGCGACCCCGGGATGCGACGAGAGGGCCTCCTCCACCTCGGCCGGGTACACGTTGTAGCCACCCCGGATGTAGCGCTCGTGGGCCCGGCCTGACAACTGGAGGTTCCCCTCAGGGGTGAGCCGCCCGAAATCACCCGTAGTCAGCCAGCCGTCGGGCGCGAGGACTGACGCGGTGGCCTCCGCGTCGAGCAGCTCGTCGACGGTGCGCCCCCGGCCCGGTCCGCGCCCCCAGTACCCACGCATCGTCGCCGCGGAGCGCAACATCACCCGGCCGACCGACCCGGCGGGGACGGGCCGGCCCTCGTCGTCGACGATCGCGAGCTCGACCCCGGCGACCGGCCGCCCGACGGTGGTCGCCACCTCCTCGTCGGACGACGCCAGCGTGGTGCCGGTCCCGAGAGACGACTCGGTCGAGGTGTAGCGCACCACGACGGGGACGCCGAAACGGCGGCGCACCTCGGCGACCATGGACGCCGTCATGCGCGCCGCGCCGGTCCCGGCAACGCGCAGCGCACCCAGGTCGGCGCGCCCGAGCTCCTCGCTGGCCAGCATGAGCGCCCACTGCGTGGGCACGCCCTGGGCCACGGTCACCCGCTCGTCCGCCAAGATACGAACGGCATCGTCGGCCCGCCACGGAGTGGGCGTGATGATCGTCGTCACGGCATTGGCGATTTCGTCCCACGCCCGCGTCATGTAGCCGACGTGCGCGAACGGAAGCGGCGACAGCCGGCGGTCACCAGGCTGGCTCAGTACGTCGGTACCTCGGGCCACCGCGGCCAGGTTGGCGTGATCGAAGACGGCCCCCTTGGGCTTGCCCGTGGTCCCGCTGGTCCAGACCACCGCCACCGGGTCGTGGGGAGCGAGCTCGGGCCACTCCCGCGGCGGTTCGCCCCCCCACGACGACCGGACCTCGACGCGCTCCGCCACGGCCACGGCATGGGGCATGGGCGCCGCCTCGCGGTCCGTCACCAGGAGGACCGGCTTCGCCCGCTCCACGATGGAGACCACCTCGCCGGCGCCCATGCGGGGGTTGATCCCCGAGGTGATGGCGCCCAGCCGCAGCAGTGCGGCGTAGAGCACGGCGTACTCGATGCACGACGGTAGGAGCAGGCACACGACGTCCCCCTTGGCGACGCCGCGACGAGCCAGGTAGCCCGCCACGCCGTCGGCGGCACGGTCCCACTCCGCGAAGGTGAGGGAGCGACGCTCGGCGCGCCCGGCGGGCTCCACGTAGGCCTCGACCTGGCCGTTGACCCGGGCTGCCTCCCGCAGAACCGTCACGACGGTCCCGTGCCGATCCGATGGGATGCGCTCTGGCATGGCGGGCGGCGATGGTACCAGGGGCCGCCGGAAGGACCCCCGCCCCGACGCTCCTATGCTCGCACCGTGTTGGTGGCCCTGTGCGGCGGCGTCGGGGCCGCCCGGATGCTCTCGGGGTTGGCGCTCGTCGTGCCGCCCGACGACATCACCGCCATCGTCAACGTCGGCGACGACATGGTCCTGCATGGCCTGCACATCAGCCCCGACCTGGACACCGTCAGCTACACCCTGGCCGGCATGGACAACCGCGACACCGGCTGGGGCGTGGCCGGTGAGAGCTGGGCGGTCATGGACGAGCTGGGCCGACTCGGTGGCGAGGACTGGTTCCGGCTCGGCGACCGCGACCTGGCGACGCATCTGTTCCGGACGGGCCGGCTGCGCGGGGGCGAGACGCTGAGCTCGGTGACGGCGGAGCTGTGCCGCCGGCGCGGCATCGCGGTGCGGTTGCTGCCCGTGACCGACGACCCGCTGCGCACCCGGGTCACCCTGGCCGAGGCGAGCCCTTTGGGCCCGGCGGGGACCGAGGTCGGCTTCCAGGACTACTTCGTCCGCCTCCACCACGACGTGGCGGTCAACAGCGTCCGGTTCGAGGGAGCCGGCGCCGCCCGTCCCTCCCCGGGCGTCATGGAGTCCCTCGAACAGGCGCACACGATCGTCGTGTGCCCCTCCAACCCGGTCGTGTCCATCGGGCCCGTGCTCGCCGTGCCCGGTGTGCGCGAGATCCTGGCCACCCGGCGGGCACGGGTCGTGGCGGTCTCACCGATCATCGCCGGCGCCGCCCTCAAGGGCCCCGCTGACCGGCTCATGGCCGAACTCGGTACCGAGGCGTCCGTGGTGGGCCTGGCCCGCCTGTACGCGCCGTGGGCCGGCACGCTCGTCGTGGACACCGCCGACGCGGAGCGAGCCGCCGACGTGGAGGCCGAGGGGGTCCGCTGCATCGTGACCCCCACCGTGATGAGCTCACCGGAGCGGGCGGCCGACCTCGGCCCGGGTGGTGGTCGATGCCGCAGTCTGATGGCGTGCTCGTGCTCCCGGTGCCCGGCATCGGCGAGGTGGTGCCCGGCACCGACCTGGCGGGCCTCATCGCGGGTGCCGTGGCGCCGGCGCGGCCGGAGGGGCCGGCGCTGCTCGCCGGCGACATCGTCGTGGTCACGCAGAAGATCGTCTCGAAGGCCGAGGGAAAGCTGGTCCCGATCAACCACGCCGACCCGAGTGCGAAATTGGCGCTGGTGGAACGGGAGACGGTGCGTGTTCTGCGGCGCCGGGGCGACCTCGTGATCACCGAGACCAGGCACGGCTTCATCTGCGCCAATGCCGGGGTCGACCTGTCCAACGTGGCCGATGGGACGGCTGCGCTCCTCCCCGACGACGCCGATCGCTCGGCGCGGGGGGTCCGGGCCGGCCTGCGCAACGCCCTCGGCGTCGACGTGGGGGTCATCGTCTCCGACACGTTCGGCCGAGCCTGGCGGCGCGGCGTCACCGACGTGGCCATCGGGTGCGCCGGGGTGGCCGCCGTGCTCGACCTGAAGGGCACCCGCGATGCAGGCGGCCGCGAGCTCGTCGCCACCGAGATCTGCGTCGCCGACGAACTGGCCTCCGCCGCCGAGCTCGTCATGGGCAAGGACCGCGGCATCCCGGTCGCCATCGTGCGCGGCGTTCCGACCGAGTGGCTCCGCCCCGCCTCGGTCCGGGCCGAGATCATCCGGCCGCCGGAGGAGGACCTGTTCCGCTGAGCCGGCTCAGACCAGGTGCGCGCCCACGAACTCGAGCACGGCGCGCGTCCCGTCGGGCAGGTCGGTCCATGGCCGCCACCCGAGCTGGATGGCGGCCCGCTCGATGTCGAGGCTGGAGCGCTGCACCTCGCCCGGGCGCGGCGGCGCCGTCACCCGCGTCACCTCGACACCGGACTGCCGAGTCATGGTGTCGAGTACCTCGTTGACTGACGTCTCGCGCCCCGTCCCGACGTTGCAGACGAGGCCTCCCCCGCGGGTGGCGGCCCGCACGAACGCGTCGACGACGTCGTCGACGAAGACGAAGTCCCTCGTCTGCTCGCCGTCACCGAAAACGGTCACGGGCTCGCCCTGCAGGATGCGCTCGGCGAAGATGGCGACAACGCCCGCCTCGCCGTGCGGGTTCTGGCGGGGCCCGTAGACGTTGCTGAGGGCCAGCGCGCAGAATTCGAGCGCGTGCAGCTCCCGGTAGGCCACCAGGTAGTCGATCACCGCCTTCTTGGAGACGCCGTAGGGCGACAGCGGCTGATGGGCGTGCGCCTCACGCACGGGAAGGTCCTCGGGGGTCGGCTCGCCGTAGAGCGTGCCGCCGCTGGCGGCGAAGACGACGCGCTCGGTCTCCGCCTGGCGCGCGCCCTCCAGGATATTGAGCGAGCCGACGATGTTGACCGTGGCATCAAAGGCCGGCCGGGCCACCGAGACCCGGACATCGGCCTGCGCGGCCAGATGGAACACGAGCTCCGGGCGCCGGCGGGCCATGAGCTCGACGACACCCGGCGCGGTGATGTCGAGATGGTGGATGGTCAGGGCCCGGCCCGCGCTGCCCCGCGCTTCGGCGAGGTTCGACAAGGAGCCCGTCGAGAAATCGTCGACGACATCGACCTCGTGCCCCTCGACAAGCAGGCGATCGACCAGGTTGGAGCCGATGAACCCGGCGCCTCCCGTCACGAGCGTGCGCATGAGACTTCTTAGCCCGCGACCCGCTCGCCGTCGACCAGTGTTCCCGAAGAGACCACCGCGTCGGCGCCGAGCACGGAGACCGGCCGCACGTCGCCCCGCTGGCCGACGATGGACCGGGGCCCCATCACGGAGCCGGCCACCTTGGCGTCCGCGGCGACGTGGCAGCCCTCCATGAGGACCGAGTCCACGACCAGGGCGCCGGCGGAGACGACCGAACCGGGTCCGAGGATGCTGCGCTCGACCCGGGCGCCGGCCTCGACGACGCATCCGGCGAAGACGACCGCCGGGCCCACCACCTCGCCCTCGATGTCGCTCTCTCCCTCCGCCAGGACACCCTTGCCCCGGTCCCCGAGCCCGGGGGCCACCACGGGACCGCGCTTGCCGTTGACGTAGTCGAAATTGGCCTCCAGATAGGCCGAGGGGGTGCCCGTGTCGAGCCAGTAGCCATCGTCGGAGCGTGCGTAGAGCCCCCCGTCGCGCACCATGGCGGGGAACGTTTCCCGTTCGATCGACACCCGACCGCCCTCGGGGATCCTGTCCAGGACCGAGGCCTCGAGTACGTAGGTCCCGGCGTTGATCTCGTTGGTAGGCGCCTCGTCGCGGGGTGGCTTCTCCACGAAGGCGATCACCCTGCCCTCGTCATCGGTGGGCACGACGCCGAACGCAGAGGGGTCGGCGACGGGGTGCAGGGCGATCGTGCCCTCGGCCCCCCGCTCGCGGTGGAACGCCACCAGGCTCGTCAGGTCCAGGTCGGTGAGCACGTCGCCGTTCACCACGACGAAGGTCTCGGCGATGCCGGCGAACTTCGCGGCGAAGCGGACGGCCCCGGCCGTGTCGAGCGGTTCGGGCTCGACGGCGTAGATGAGCCGGACCCCGGAGGCACGCCCGTCGGGATAGGCCTGCATGAAGGCGTCGGGCAAGTAGCCCAGAGACAGAACCGCCTCGTCGACGCCGTGCAAGGCGAGCTGGCCGAGCACGCGCTCGATCATCGGGACCCCGACGATGGGGAGCATCTGCTTGGGTGAGGAGAGCGTCAGGGGACGCAACCTCGTACCCTCGCCGCCGACGAGGACGACCGCTTTCATTACTTCGTCGTCGTTGTTGACGAGGGCTTCGTCGTCGTGGTCGAGGCCGGGGTGGCGGGCGGAACCGTCGACCCTGGAGCCGTCGTCGACGTCACCATGTGCGCCGTCGACGTCGTGACGCCCGGCGTGGTGGTCGTCGTGGCGACGGGCTGGGAACCGGAGAGGACCTGGAGCAGCGCGGTGATGCTCGATGCCGGCGGCTTGGGCAACGAGCTGTTGGCCGGCACGAAGCCGACGGTGATGAGCTGCCGGTTGGCGAATTTCAGGTCCGCGGGTTTCACGGTCGTCAGGCCGCCAGCCTGCTCCAGCTCGCCGTTCTTCCCGGTCTTGGTCGTCAGCACCCACCAACGGGCCTCCACCTCACCGGCTTTGCCGGCGTCGGGGGTACCCGTCCCGCACTTCTCGCCGTTCGTATACAGGGGTACCTTGTCGGACGGGTACTTCAGGGAGGTGTTCGTCAGGGTCAGGCCCGTGTACCCCTCGGCGAACTTGCCCAGGGTTGCGTTGTTGCCGGCCTCGCTGGCGCTCTTGGGCGCGATCTGCAGGACGCCGTTCCCCGAACTCGTCAGGCCCGTGGTCGCGGTGGTCGGCGAGGCGGCCAAGGCCGGCTCCATCGTCCCGCAGATGTCGAAGGCCAGGGCGGCGTGCCACGTCGTGGTCGTCGTCGGCTCGACCACCGCGGGGGTCTGGTCGTAGTGGTACTTGGCGAAGGCGATAGAACCGAGTCCGACCAGGACGATGACCACGAGCGCGGCGTACCAGTTCACCGGCATCTGCCCGCGATAGGTCGCGCCGCCTCCTGTTGCGGCGGCGCGGGCGACCGATTTCCCAGAGGAGCTTCTCGCCATGGCGGGACGCCACCCTACAGCCTGGCGGGGCGCCCTTCGGCGACAGGCGACCCTTCCAGCAGGCCACGGTAGAGGGCCGTCGTCTCGGGATGGAGGCAGTCCAGCCGTACGGAGTCCGACCGTCCCGCCTGGGGCAACTCGGCATGTCCACCGTCCGCCTCCCCCGCCAGGGTGAGCAGCTCGGCCATCGTGGAGCGCAGCCCGACCCGGTTGCCCTGGGCTGCGGTGGCGCGCAACAACGCGCGGTACAGGCGCTCGTCGTAGGGGCTCACCCTGAGCGCCTGCCGGACCATCCATGCGGCATCACTCCCGAGTCCGCGCCTCATGCACGCATCGGCCCCGCGCAACGCGGTGCGCACCACCAGCGATTCGAGGCGCGACTGGGTGCCGTCGAACACGGCCCAGTCGGCACGGTGCAGACCGCCAAAGAGGGGGCCCCGGATCAACTGCATGGCCTCGAGGAGCCGGTCCGGGTGGTCCGAGGCAGTCAACGAGGCGAAGCGGTCGACGTCGGTGATGACCGAGTCGCCCAGACGAAGGCCACACCCACGGGGAAGGTGGGGAGTGCCCTCTGGGGTCCGGCCCAGTGCCCGCCGGGCATCCGACGCGGTCGAGTGCACGGTGGGCAGGGCGACGGGCCGGTCGGGCCAGATCGCCAGCGCCCAGTCCGCGTGACGGACACCGCCCCGGTGGAAGGCCAGGTACACCACGAGTTCGAGAGCCGCCGCGCGGCGGAAGGGCTCCGCGGTACCGCGGACAGTGACCGGGCCGAGGATCGCGACTTCGACGCCTTCGTGGGGCACACCGGGGAACGGTCGGGTGGTGCCCTGCCGTGGGGGCGGAGGGATTCGAACCCTCACTGGGGACGGTTTAAGCGCCCTGCCTCTGCCTGTTGGGCTACGCCCCCGGGACACCACCATTCTTGACCGACGCGGGCACCGCTATGACGCATGGGCCACAGGCGGCGGCGGTCAGCCAGGCACGGCGGAGACGAGGGGGCGATGCCGCTCCAGGACCGCCAATTCGGCGTCGCGCGGTGCGTCGACCAGCTCGGTGTGCGCTCCGAAGATCATCGTGGCGCGACCCTCGGGGTCCCAGGGACGCCATCGACCGATGCCTTCGTGCGAGGGGCTCCCACTCCCGGCGAACGCGAGCCACGCCCTCTGCATCTGGTCGGAGAGCGACTGGACGGCCGGGCCTGCGCCGGAGAACATCTGCACCACCGGGAGGTGCACGGCTCCGAAGACGAAGGGGAGCTCCAAGGCGTGACACGCTCCGAGCATCCCGCCGAACGCAGGGGACTCCCAGTCGAACAGGTAGACAAAGGTCCGTGAGCCGCGTGCCGCGTGTGTCGCGGCGAGCTGGAGGCTGGGCCAGCGGAAGACGATGTCGGTCCCGACGGCCACCCAGATGTCCCTGGCGCCCACAGGCTCTTCGCGGGCCGCCCGGGCCGCCCTGTAGGCGTCGATCACCTCGCCGGCGGGCATGTCGGGTACGGCATTGGCGACCCAGCGCTGGACCCCTTCCTCGTCCAGCGCCATGAGCGCCGGGTTCCCGAGGCCGAAGAGGGTCAGCTCGTCCCGGTTGGTGCCGATCAGCAGGTCGATCCCGGCCGACGCGCCGTTGGCCACGGCGACCAGTGGATCGTCGGGCAGGAGGACCCCGTCGACGACGGGCAGGAACGGCAGCGGGATCATGCCTGGGTCAGGACGCCGCCTCCCGATCTCCTCCGTGGCGGCCACGAGCTCGGAGGCCGGGATCCGCGCCAGCGACGCCCTGTCGCAGGACGCGATCCCCAGCACGGCAGTGAGGCGCTCCGCCGATCGCTCCGACTCCTCCACGGAGTGCGCGTGCACGCCCCCGCTCTGCACCACGGCTCGGCGGAACAGACCCGACGCGGCCGGCGTGCCGAGCAGCGTGGCCACGCTGAACCCACCGGCCGACTCGCCGAAGATCGTGACGTTGTCGGCATCGCCGCCGAAGGTCGCGATGTTGTCGCGGACCCATGCCAGCGCGGCCAGTTGGTCGTGGATTCCCCAATTGCCGACCAGACCGTCCGGGTCGGCCAGGTCGCGGTGCCCGAGAAAGCCGAGTGCGCCGAGCCGGTAATTGATGGTCACCACCACGGCGTTGCCGTTGCGCACGAGGTTGCCACCCCGGTAGAGGAACACGGACCCGCTGCCCGACGTGAAGCCGCCCCCGTGAATGAACACCATGACGGGCCTGCCCTGACCTGACGTGTACGTGGGCGTCTCCGGCAAGTCGGGCGTCCAGACGTTGAGCGAGAGGCAGTCCTCGCTGTGCGGCTCGGACGCCTCGGGGTCCGAAGGGCTCGTGATGCCCGGTACGGAGGCCGATTGCGGCGCGATCGGCCCGAAGGTCGATGCATCGCGGACCTCGTCCCACGCCTCGGGTGGTTGGGGTGGTCGCCAGCGCAACTCGCCGACCGGCGCCCGCGCATAGGGGATGCCGGAGAACGACCACAGGTCGCCGCGCCACACACCCCTCAACCGCCCCTGAGCGATGGACACGACTCCCTCCACGTACGGCACCCTAGGTACGGTGGCCCACAGGGTCAATCGTGCCGAAGGTGAACGGCACGCGAACACGGGCCGCAACCCGACCGAAACGCCGGGGTGGCGAATCTGCAACCACGCAGCCGTTACGCTTCACGACGTGGGTGCAGTGAATTGTCGGGGCACTGTCCGCAGGCGGACCCGTGTCGCCCGAGCGGCCGTCATCGCCGGGCTCCTTGGCGCCTGGTTCTCGACCGCCACCACGGCCGGCGCCACTGGCACATCGACCTCCACCACCCTTCCCGGGGCGGCGCCGAACCAGTCGCAGATCAACGCGACGCAGTCGCAGGTCGCCCAGATAGAGGGGACACTGACGCAGGAGGAGCAGCAGACGTCGATCCTCGACGACAAGTACAACACCGCCGTCCAGAACCTCCAGGACGCGCAGAGTGCGCTCCGGACGATCGCGACCGGCCTCCTCCACGCGAGATCGGCGGTCGATGTGGACAAGCGACTCGTCTCGACCGACGCCGTCGCTGCCTATGTCTACGGGACGCCCGAGACGGGCTTCGCCTCCTACTTCTCGTCGTCGGCGACGGACAACGAGGCCCGCAACCAGTACACCAATCAGATCGTCGGCAATCTCACGAGGGACGAAGCCGCGCTGGAGAGCTCCGAGGCGCGTCTGCAGACCGAAGAGGCCCAGCAGCAGACCGAGGCGGCTCAGGCCCAGCAGGAAGCTGCGCAGTCCAAGTCCTTGGCGCAGGCCAACGAGCAGGAGGCCGCGACGACCAAGGCGACGCTGGGCCAGGTGCAGGGCCAGCTGGCCCAGGAGGTCGCACAGGCCGCAATTGAAGAGGCCCAGCAGGAAGCTGCGGCAGCGGCCAAGGCCGCCAGCCAGGCGCAGCAACAGCAAGCCGCCGCCGCCGCGGAGGCAGCCGCCACGGTCGCCGGCGCGGTCGGTGGATCCTCGAGCGGGGCGGCGGCGACCGACGCGGCGAACCAGGCCTCTGGGACGACGGGTACGCAGGGGCCGGTGGGCGGGTCGGATTCCGGGAGCGGGTCGGGGATGGCCGCGGTGCAGGCTGCGGTCTCGCAACTGGGCGTGCCGTACGTCTTCGGCGGCGAACAGCCCGGTACGGGCTTCGACTGCTCGGGTCTGGTGCAGTGGGCCTGGGGGCAGGCCGGTGTGTCCATTCCGAGGACCACCGAGACTCAGTGGCCGGCCCTGCAGCACGTGTCGCTCGATGCCCTCGAGCCCGGTGACCTGCTCTTCTATTACAATCTCGATGGCGACAACCAGGTGGACCACGTCGTGATGTACACCGGCTCGGGACCCTACGGGACCGACACGGTGATTCAGGCCCCGTTCACCGGCTCGACGGTTTCGTACTCACCCATCTTCACCGAGGGCCTCATCGGGGCGGCGCGACCCTAAGCGCCGTCGGCGGTCGCGACCCCAGGATCCACCAACCCGTGCGGTCGGTACGATGGCCCGATGGTCAGCGGGCGCCCGGTTGTCGGCGAGAAGAACCGATCAACGGCCATCGTCCCGATCCGCGTGCCCGCTGAGGACGACGACGAACTGGAAGATGCCCGTTTGTCCGACGTCGACGAGTGGGGTCGATCCGAACGGACCCGGGCCCTGACGCGAGCGATCTACGAGCCCATCTACTCGAAGTGGTTCCGCGCCGAGTGGGAGGGGCTGGAGCGGATCCCGACTGAGGGCGGTGCCCTGCTCGTGGCCAATCACGCCGGGGCGATCCCCTCGGACGCGCCGGTGATCATGCACGGAATTGAGAAGGAGCTCGGTCGCCCCGTCTACGGACTGGCCGACTACTTCTTCAGGACGGTCCCGGTCGTGGGGACCCTGTGGGCCCGTGCCGGCGGGGTGTCGGCCCGGCCCGCCAATGCATATCGCCTTCTGAAGGAGCAACACCAGCTTGCACTCGTCTTCCCCGAGGGGACGAAGGGCCCGTCGAAGTCCTTCACGGACCGCTACCAGCTGCGTCGCTTCGGGCGAGGAGGCTTCGTCGAGATCGCCATGCGGGCCGGCGTCCCCGTCATCCCCATCGCGGTCATCGGGTCGGAGGAGGCGATGCCCGTGATCATGCGCGTACCCACGCTGGCCAAGGCGCTCGGCGTCCCCTACTTCCCGATCACCGCGAACGTGCTGGCCTTCGGACCGCTCGGCATCGTGACCCCCTTCCCCGCCAAGTTCAAACTTCGGGTGCTCGATCCGGTTCACTTCGACGTGCCGGCGGACCAGGACCGGTACTCGAAGAGCCGGATCATGGAGGAGTCGGAGCGGATCCGCTCACAGCTCCAGGAGGCCGTGTACGACATGCTGCGTGACCGGCGCAGCGTATGGTTCGGGTGAACCCGGCATGAGTCGGCGTGTCCTCGTCACGGGTGCCGACACCTTCTGGGGCGGTCGGATGGTCCAGGCCCTCGAGAACGACCCCAGCATGGACGTGATCCTGGGCATGGGCACCAACGCACCCTCGGTGCCGTTCGAGCGGGCCGAGTTCGTCCGGGCGGACCAGACATACTCCATCCTGAACCGGATCGTGAAGGCGACCCAGGTCGACACGATCCTCCACACGTTCATGATCACAAACTCGACCACGGTGCCGAGGCGGGCCATGCACGAGATCAACGTGATCGGGACGATGAACCTCCTGGCGGCAGCGGGAACCGCGGGCTCGTCGGTCCGCCACATCGTGGTCAAGTCGTCGACGCTGGTCTACGGCTCCGCGGCAAGCGACCCGAACACCTTCCACGAGGACACGCCACGCACCAGTCCGGTCAAGAACAGCGTGGAGCGGGCGCTCGTCGAGGCCGAAGGCCTCGTACGGGACTTCTCGGAGGACAACCCCGCCACCCGGGTGACCGTCCTCCGCTTCGCCAACGTCCTCGGCACGCACCTGACCACGCCGATCAGCCGCAATCTGTCGGGGCCCCTTTGTCCGGCCATCTTCGGCTTCGACCCGCTCCTGCAGTTCGTGGAGGAGGACGACGTCGTGCGTGCACTCGCCCATGTCACCCGGGGCAGCATCCCCGGTCTTTACAACGTGGCCGGGGACGGCAGGCTCCCCTGGAGCGAGGTGGCAGGTATCTGCGGGACGCGGCTGATCCCCCTCTCGCCCTTCAGCCCCCTGAAGATCCGCCCCCTCGCCAGACTGTTCGACCTCCCCGAGGAGCTGGTGGACTTGCTCCGCTACGGTCGAGGCGTCGACACGCGACGGTTCGCCGCGACGGGTTTCACCTACAACGCCACGAGCGCCGGTGCAGTGCGCACCTTCATCAGGGCGATGCGGCTGCGGCGGCAGTCCGGCCGGGAGCCGATGTCGTACACGTACGAACACGACGTTGAGCAATTCTTCCGACACTCGCCGTCGGTCATGAACACCAACGACACCTGACGCTCAGCCACCGATCCACTCCGCCACCAGGCCCGGCTCACGGACGGCCCACTCCTCGGCCGTGATCGCGTACCGCACGTGGTCCTCCCAGACGCCGTCGATCTCGAGGAAGCGCAACGCGACCCCCTCTTCCCGGATACCCAGCTTCTCGACTACCCGCCGGCTGGCGAGATTCCTCGGGATGATCGAGATCTCCACCCGGTGCAGCGAGATCGCCTCGAAGGCGAACCGCAGTGTGACCACGACTGCTTCAGGCACCAGCCCCCGACCTGCCATGGCCTCGTCGACCCAGTAGCCGATGAACGCGCTCTGGAACGGACCACGCTGAATGGACGAGAGCGTCACCTCACCGGCGAAGCGCTCGCCGACGAAGATCCCGAACCCGTAGCCCGTGCCCAGATGCCTCTCGCGCTCGCGGATGCCGCACCGGGCCGCGAAGCTGGGGCGGTCCTCCGACGGCACCGGTGCACCCTTGGGCCGCGGCTCCCACCGGAGCAGCCAGTCGGCACACCGGGTCCGCACCTCGTGCCAGGCGGGGAAGTCGTCCTCGCTCAGCGAGCGCAGCAGCACCCGCCGGCCGCGCAACTCCAATGGCGCGTGGCGCACCGCCCTGGCCGCACTCATCGACCGAGCACCTCCTTCAGAGCCCCGAGCAGTGCGAACACGTTTCGCCGCCGCGCCGTGTGACCCATACAGCCGATGCGCCAGACCTGCCCTGCGAGCCGGCCCGCTCCGGCTCCGATCTCTATGTCGTAGGAGCACAGGAGCTCCCGGCGGCACGCGGCCTCGTCGACACCCTCCGGGACGCGGACCGTCGTGAGCTGGGGTAGCCGGTGATCGGCCTTCACGAGCAACTCCAGGCCGAGGGCGACCAGCCCGTCCTGCAACAACCGCCCGCATTCGGCGTGCCGTTGCCGCGCCGCCTCGATCCCCTCGTCGAGCAGCGCACCCAAGCCGGCGTGCAGTGCGGCCACCATCGCCACCGGCGCGGTGTGGTGGTACACCCGTCCCCCGCCGGAGGTGTCGTTGACGTAGCGCGAGAGCAGGTTGAGGTCGAGGTACCAGCTCGACGGCCGCTCGACGACCCGGTCCATCGCCCGCTCCGACACAGTCAGCGGCGAGAGCCCGGGCGGCACACCGAGGCACTTCTGGGTGCCGCTATAGGCCACGTCCACCCCCCAGTCGTCGACGGCCACCTCGATCCCCCCGAGCGAGGTCACCATGTCCACCAACAGGAGCGCGTCGCCCTTGCCGCTCCCGAGCGGCTCGATGTCGTTGCGCACCCCAGTCGAGGTCTCGGCGTGCACCACCGCGATGATCGCCGGCGACGGGTGGGCGGCGAGGAGCTGGTCGGGGTCGATCGGTTCACCCCAATGGGCGTCCACACGCACGACGTCGGCGCCGTGGCGTGCGGCCACCTCACACATCCGCTCGCCGAAGACGCCGTTGACCCCGATGACGACGGGGTCTGCCGGCCGCACGAAGTTGACGAACGATGCCTCCATGCCGGCCGACCCCGTCCCGCTGAGCGGCAGGGTCAGGGAGTTGGACGTCGCGAAGACCCGGCGCAGGCGGTCATTCGTGTCGTCGAGCAGCTGGAGGAACTGAGGATCGAGGTGCCCGAGCACCGGTCCGGCCAGCGCCATGGTTACTCCGGGGTACGGGTTCGAAGGCCCGGGACCCATGAGCAGGCGGTCGGAAATCCCCACCGGCGCATCGTGGCAGGTCGGCGCTCACCTGCGCCAACGCGCCCGATGGGGTGTCCGGCGTCCGGTAGATTGCCAGCGTGGAACGGGTGCTCTTCGCTCCTCGGGAGCTCCCGCCCTTGCCTCCTGACGTATCCCAGGATCCGGGTGCCTTTGCGGCGTGGGTGCGCCGTCGCGAGGACGAGCGCACGCGCACCGCCCCGGCGGCGGGGGACACCATCCTCGGGCTCGTGATGGTGGTGGCCGATGCAGCCGCGCCGGTGATCGTCCACACGATCGAGAGCCTCGGCGCGCAGACGAGCGACCGGTGGTCGCTCACGACCGTCTCAGTGGAGTCCCGCCTGCAGGAGGTGAGCGCGGTGCTGCGGTCGTCGACATCCCGGCGAGGTCGGCGGCGCGTCCGCTCGATCGCCGCCGCGGAGGGTGCGTCGACGGCGGACCTCCTGAGGAGAGGGATCGACGCCCACCGTGGCGACGGCGTTGCCCTCATCTTCCCCGGGGACGTCTGGGCGCCGGACGCGGTCGCACTGCTGAGCACCGCCCTCACACCGATGGGTGTGGTGTACGCGGACGAAGACGAACTGGGAGCTGACGGCATCCACGCCGCGCCGCGCCTCAAACCTGACTTCTCGCCCGACTTCCTACTCTCCTCATCCTACGTGGGTCGCCCCCTGGCCATCGGCGCGGGCCTGACGAGCGGCCTTCCCCGCCTCGTCGCATCCGGACCGGCCGCGCTGGAGCACGAATGCGCCCTCTACGCCTGCGAGACGGCCGAGTCGGTGACGCACATCGCCGAGGTGCTGTGTCACCGGTCGGGAGGGAGCGAGAGCGCTACCCGGGAGGCGGTCCACGTGCAGGAGGCGCTCTCCCGCAGGAACGAGGCTGCATCGGTGACAGACGGCCCCCTGCCCGGCACCTACCGCGTGCGCCGGCCCGTCACCGTCGGGACGACGGTGAGCATCCTGATCCCGTTTCGCGACGAGCCCCGGCTCCTCCGGACCTGCGTCGACTCCATCACCGCGACCACGCGCAGCGAGGACGTCGAACTGGTGCTCATCGACAACGGGACCTCCGACCCCGAGACCCTGACGCTGGTGGAACGTCTCGACGCCCGCGCCGATGTACGGGTCTTACGGGACGCACGACCCTTCAACTGGGCGGCGCTCAACAACGCCGGGGCGCGGGCAGCCCGGGGGGACGTCCTCGTTTTCCTGAACAACGACATCGAGGCGCACCGGCCGGACTGGCTGCCGGCACTGTGCGCGCAGGCGCTCCGGCCTGATGTCGGGGCGGTCGGAGCCCGGCTGCTGTATCCCGACCGTCGCGTGCAGCACTGCGGCCTCGTTGTGGGGCTCACCGGTGCCGCGGGGCATCCCCTGGCCGGGCTACCCGAGGATGCGCCGGGTTACCTGCACATGGCGACGGTGACCCGCGAGTGTTCCGCGGTCACCGGAGCATGCCTGGCGACGCGGCGCGAGGTCTTCGATCAGCTCGACGGCTTCGACCAGACGCTCGGTGTCGACCTCAACGACGTCGACTTCTGCCTACGGGCCGGAGTGGCGGGATACCGGACGATCTTCGAACCCGCTGCGGAGTTGATCCACTACGAGTCGCCGAGCCGGGGGACCGCCGGCGGTGTGGGCGACATCGTGCACTTCGTCGACCGATGGAAGGATTACATTACGCAAGGAGATCGCTACTTCAACGCACATCTCACCCGCGCCGACCCGTCGTGCGGACTGGCGAAGGACGAGGAAGAGGACGCCTGGAACCGATGGTACTCGACCCTCACCATGCACTAGCCGCCGAGCAGGGCGACGCGCCCCGTGCACTCCGGCAACCCGCCGATGCACCGCTACCTTTGGGTCACGTGAGGGACCTCGAACCCGTGGCGTCCTTCTCTCGCGTGTGGGCGGGCCGGCGCGGCGGAGCTGGACGGCCGACGTCACTCCGCGGCACCGTCCGCGCCTGGCTCGGTCGGATCTCCGGACGATCGGACCGCCGCCTGCTCTTCGCCCTCGCGGATGCCACGGAAGCCATCGCGGCCCACTGCGATCTCCTCGGCGACCGGCTCGCCGTACAGGAGGCCGTCACCGCAGATGTGGCCGGAGCGTTCGGAGAGGAGATCACACGGCTGCGAGCGGAGGTCCTGCACCTGCAGCGGCTGGTCACGTCGCTACACAATGCTGCGGATGACTGAGCACGGCACCGTCGTCGTGAGCCGTCACTGGCGCGACCGTCGTTCCGAACTGAGCTATGCGACCCGCCTCATCGCGGGAGCTGCGTCCCGCTGTGGCCCCGTCTCCGTCCTCGTCCCCGGCACGACGGGGCCTTCCGAGCCGGACGGTCTGTTCGATCTCGAGGGCCTCGGAGAGGCCGGCGAGCTCAGTTGGCCCGTCGAGATCTCCGTTGATCACACTGTCGTGGTCGACGATCTCACGCCGGAGATCGCGGCGTTCCTCTCACGGGTCGAACCGAGAGCGGTCTTCTACCTCACGGCGGCCTCGTCGGACGGGCACCCTCCCTCCTGGCAGAGGCTGCACCTCGTCGACACCGGGAGGGGGGGGCCGCAGCCGTCGGTCAACGTGCACATACCGGTGAATCCACTGGCCGAGCTGCATCGGCACCACGGCTTCGGCTTCACGGGATACCAGCTCGTCCTCTCCGACCGGCTGGGCTGCGGCACCGAGGAGGGGGCCCCTGCGGCGGTGGCCTGGCTGAGCTCCGCCTTCCACGATGCCGACGTGCTGGTCGTGGAGGACGCCGTTGCGTCGGCCTGGAGGGGACGTGCACTTCGAGGGAGGGTCACCGTGGACACCCGGATGGACCTGTGGCGCCTGATTGCGCACGCCAACGTCTGCATCGACCTCGGACCCGACCCCTACATCGCCCGCGAGTGCATCGAGGCCCTTCGCTTCGGGACTCCGATCATCGTGCCCGAGCACTCCGGCCCTGCCGTGCTGCACGCGCGGGAAGGAGGCGGCTCGACCTTCGGCGATCCGGGCGACCTGCTGGCGGCAGCAACAGAGATGCGGAACGAGCAGAACCGATCGGCAGCGTCGGACGCCGGACGGCGCTATGCCGACCAGCGCTTCGGCGATGCCGGAGCGCTGGTCACGCGGTTGAGGGCCCTGCTGTCCCAGGAGTGAGGCGCCGGCAGCCGGGTTACCCGGCTGCCCCGGTGGACCATACCGAGACGCCGCCCTCGCTATGGTGCGCCCCCAGCGCTTCATCGAAGAGCTCTGTGGCGCACGCGGCGCCGTTGGTGCCCGGCACCACCACGACGTATCCCGCCTTCCAGCCGTGCAGGACCGTTCGTGTCTCCTCGGGCGAGATCTGAGGCGGCACACCTGAGACACACGACGTCATCGCATTCTCGAGCACCGAAGGCGCTGCATAGAAGGACGCCGCGCCGCTCGGTGAACTCGCGAACACGGCGTAGCCCCCAGGCATGCGGAAGGTCATGTCGGACATGGCCTGCCAGAGCATGGCGGACGAGTCCCCGGGATTGGAGCTCGGGAAGATCACCGCGGTCGTGCCGACGGGCAAGTCCCGGGCGTTGGTCGTGAACCAATGCGGCACGACCGCGGTGCCGGAGGGATAGGGCCACGCCGGAACCAGGGGCACGAGTGCAAGAGCGGCGACGAGGAGGCACACCACGGCCGACCAGCCGGCGCGGATCCTCGGCACGAACTTCTCGTAGACCCAATCGAGAGTCATGACGAGGAGGAGCGCCGCGAACAACCAGAAGAGGCCGACGTACCGGGCTGCGGAGCCGCTGTCGAGCAGCGGGAGATGGGCCAGCACGATGAACGGCAGGGGCACGGGGGTCCGGTGCCCGTCGACGTGCAGGTATGACCCCATCGACAGCAGCATGGTGACGACCGCCATGACCGCAGCGAAGACGGCGAATCGGTTCCGGCGGAGCACGATCACCCCCCCGATGAGGACCAGGAGCAACGGAATTCCGACATAGGTCCCGTTCTCCAGCGTCGCGTCGACGATGACGTGCCAGTTCGCATCGCGCTGGGCGACGTACGAATCGCCCCGTGCGGACTCGTTGAACGTGAAGTGCTGGTTGTCGGTCGGAACCACCAGCCCTGCGGGATCGCTCGATATGCCCGCGATCGCCACCGCCGGCTGGGCCGGGCCGTGGATGTGTTGCGGCCCCTCTAACGCCACCCATGCCCCGTAGCCCACGCCCAGAATCGCCACCACCGCGGCCACCACGCCCATCTTTGCGATCTTCGTGACGTCGATGTCGAGCCTCCGGAGCACCAAAGCGCCACCGACGATGACAGCGATCAGGGAGATGACGACCAACGAGGCGAACGCCTCGGTGGAGATGTAGAACTGCGCCAGGTAGCAGCCGCCCAGCGCAGCTCCGTACAGCCAGGGTGACCGGTAGCCGGAACCGACGAATCGGTGGATGACCAGTATCATCAGCGGCGGAACGACGTTGAACACCAAGAACAGGTGTGCGGTCCCCTCCGCCACGGCGAACGGCGAGAAGCCGTAGAGCAGTCCCCCGACGAAGGCAGCCGGCCACCAGCCTGTGAAACGCCGGGCCATGACGAAGAAGGCCATCGCCGAGGCCGAGAAACCCAGCGCGATCATCACGTTCAGGGTCGCGATCGGGCCGAAGAGGAACGTGATCGGCGCGCCCAGCACGCCGAGCAGCGGCATGGTCGTGTTGTCCATCAGGTCTATGCCGACGGGAGCGTTGAGCCAGGTGTTGGCGAACGGGTTGATGCCGTGCACGATGGCCCAGGGTGTCTGGGCCAGGAACCACACCTCCTCCCCCGTGTCGTTGCCGCCCGTCGCCTGCAGCGTGTGGGCGAACCCGTGGACCCAGACGTTCTTGTTCGCCAGGAACGCCACGAAGACGTACGCGACGAGGCTGAAAATCGTGCCATGCCAACGGAAGAACCGCGACGTCCCGCCCCGGGGTCGGGCATGGCGGCCCCGGCGACGGGGCGCCTCGCTGCCTGCGCTATCCACTCTGCGCGGGCGCGTCCCGGTCAGAGTGCGGGAATCGCCGCCAGGCAGTGGCGCGGGGTGCTCCGTGCCACCCGCCCACGGGACAACGACTCACGTCCCGGTCCGGACCGGCGTGGGCATCCGGCGGACACTACCAGTTGCCCCCTAGGCTCCAGGGGCGGTCCGAGGTGCCCCGGACGGTCTCACGGGGGCGTACGTCGGGTCGTCGGCCGGGCGGTCTGACGCGGAATTCCAGCGGAACTCGAGCGGTCTCGCATGTCGTTTCCCGCGCCGCAACGGCCGTCCGGCGGTCGCTCGCCGGCACGCCCACCCGGCGACCGCGATCGCGGCCCAGTCGGCGCGCCCGGCCCCGGCGGGGACATCCCTCCCCGGGCCCACCTCGACAGGCGGGATAAGATTCGCCGGAACTCAGCGGGTCGCTACCCCCGCGTCGGGAGGCGGTTCCGGGTGCTGAATGCTGAATAACCAGGTCAGAATGAACAACTTCCTCCAGGTGATCTCCATGGCCCCCTCCGTCGCGTGAGCCGCCGAGCGGAATCGCCACCCGACGGGCAGGGCGTCGCGGCCTCCGAGGGGTCGGACCGGCTCCCGGACGCCACGACGTTCGAGGAGTTCGTCCAACTCGAGCCGTTCGGCCAGGTCAACCCGGCCAGGTACCGGTTCTCGGCGCTCGTGTCGTGGCTGGTGGCGCACGGGCGGCCGGCCGTCACCGTCGAGCTCGGTCCCGCCGAGTGCACGTCACTCTTCTCGACATGCGACGCGGTCCGAGGGATCGGCACCGAGGCGCGGTGCCTCGCCGTGCGGCTCCCCACGTCCGACGTTGCCGCCAGCTCCGATGCCGACGTGTTCCGGCACGTGCTGGCCGAGTGCACAGACCGCTACGGGGACGCCGTGGCCGGCTACGACGGTGAAGAGGGGTCGCTCGCGGCGCTGGCGGGCTCCCGGGTCGATCTGCTCCACGTCTCGCTCTTCGATCAGGACGACCTGGGGCTGCCCGACTTTCCCGCCTGGTTCGACGTCATGGCTCCGGGAGGGACGGTCGTGGTCACCTCAACGGCGGCCGACGTCTCGTCGAACTTCGCCAAGGCCGAGCAGCTCGTGTCCGATCGCTACCCCTCGGTGCGCATCTCGCTCGGCCTCACGACCGAGGCCGTGGTGGCTCAGGTGCCCGTCGAGGGCGCAGTACCCACCGTCGAGCTGTTGCGCAACGTACCCTCGGCCGTGGGAGGCCTCATGGACATCTTCAGCGAATCAGTCGAGGCCTTCGAGCAGCCGGGTGGCGAGTCCGTCTCGCCGGTGGCTCTCCGAGCGATCGTCGCGCGGTTGATCGAGCGGCAGGACGCCGATCGCGAGGCCCTGCTCTCCGCCCTCCGGGCGTACAAGGATCTCACGACGCGCCTCACGATCGACGTGAGCGACGCGCGCAGCGAGCTGGCCGCTCAGGCAGAATCGGCTCGTCTGGAACGCGAGCATCTCGTCAGGGAGTTCCTGGACCGCCTCGACGTGCTCTCTGCCAAGATCTCGACCTCGGCGGCGCGGTTCGCCGCGGAGCTCGAAGAGAAAGATCGACTGCTCCAGGCGCAGGAGCAACGTGTGTTGGCGTACGCGGGCCAGGCGGCGACGGCGCAGAGCGTGATCGACGACCTCCGCCAGTCGAGCTCTTGGCGGGTCACCGCCCCACTTCGCCTCATGTCGAGGATCGTCGGTCGCCGCACCCCTCCGGCACCGAGCGGTTCCGAGCGATAACCCGGACGCCCCATTGGCCGCGACATCCGATCCCTTCCACCACAACGTCTCCGTTATCGTCCTCAACTACAACCAGGCGGAGACTACCCTCGAGTGCCTCGATGCCTTGGAGCACGCAGAGAGCCCGCTGATCCGGGACATCATCGTCGTCGACAACGGTTCGAGCCCCGAGCAGGTCGCCATCCTCCGGAAGCGGCATGCGGGAGGCGGCTTCACGCTGGTCGAGGTCGGGGTCAACCGCTTCTTCGGTGAGGGGAACAACATCGGTGTGGACTTCGCGGGCACCGACTACATCGTGTTCCTCAACAACGACGCCTTCGTCCAACCGGGATGGATCGAGGCCCTCGCCTCCACCATGAGGAGCGATCCCGGCGTGGCCGCGGTCGGGCCGATGTTCCTCTACCCCGACGGCAGGGTACAGGAGGTCGGCGGGGTGGCCCTGCCGACCGGCGATGCCGTGCAGATCGGCAAGGGGGCGATCTGGGGCCCGGATCACTACGACACGCCGTGTGTGGTCGATTACTGCTCGGCCGCCTGCCTCATGATGCGGCGGTCGGACTTCCTCAAGGTCGGCGGATTCGGCTTCGAGTGGGAACCCGCCTACTACGAGGACACCGACCTGTGCCTGAAGCTCTGGACGCACTGCGGCAAGGTCATGGTGAACCCCCGGGCTCGCGTGGTGCATATCGAGAGCAAGACGACGTCCGATTCCCGGCTGCAGCTGCAGGACATCTCGGAAATCAACCGGACGAGGTTCGTGAAGAAGTGGGGTGCCTGGCTCGAAGCACGCCAGACGGCCCACCTGGCGGACCTGGAGGAGGCTCCCCGGTCGGAGCTCGACGAGCTCAGCACCGAGGATCTCGAGCTCCTGGCCACGCCGCCGGCGTCACCCGAGCCGCAATTCGTCCTCTACTCCCCCTACCAGCTGGTCCCCGGAGGCGGCGAGCGGCTGTTGTTCGCGGTGGCCTCCCACCTGTCCGAGCTCTTCGGGACGCCCAACGTGGCGTTTGCCACCCCTCAGCGCTACAGCGCCATACGGATGCAGCAGATCGCGGCGACCTTCGGGTTCGAGCATGTCGTGGGCATGGCGTTGCCGTGGGAGGAGGTGGAGGCCGACAAGTGCCGCTTCGCCTTCGTCATCGGCAACTCGGTCGTGCCTCCGGTACCGGCGTTCGGCACACGCAGCGTGTACCACATCCAATTCCCCTTCTGGGTCCCCGACGCGCACGTCGAGGCACGAGGTGAATGGCTCGCCGGGTACGACGAGATCTGGGTGTACTCGGAGTTCGTACGTCGCAACGTCAACGGGCTCGTGCGCCACTACGGTCTGGATGCACCACCGGTCCGGCTGATCCCGGCCTACGCGACGTGGTCCGGCGCGACCTCCGGTCTGCCCTGGGCCGAACGCAAGACCATCGTGACGGTGGGACGCTTCTTCACCGGCGGCCACAACAAGCGCCAGGACGTCGTCATCGAGGCCTTCCGACGGATGGTCGAGCAGGGCGTCGAGGGCGTGGAACTGGCGCTCGCCGGCTCCATCCATCCCAGCCCGGAGGGCAGGAGCCGGTTCCACGAGCTGCAGAGGCTGGCCGCCGGACTCGACTGCACCTTCTATCCCAACATTGGGCGCAGCGACCTGGCCGCTCTCTACGAGCGTTCAGCCGTCCTGATCCACGCCGCCGGGTTCGGTGTGGATGCCGAGGAATTCCCCGAGAGGCTCGAGCACTTCGGGATCACGCCGATCGAAGCGGCCAGCTTCGGGTGCATCCCCGTTGTCTACGGCCAGGGTGGGCCCAGGGAGGTCGTCCGCGTGCTCGGCTGCGACACGACGTTCTCCACCGTGGACGAGTGCGCCACGATCGTCTCGGGCCTGCTGAAGGATCCCACCGGTTCGGCTGCGCTCAGCGCGCACATCCTGGAGAGCTCCCAGGCATACTCCGCCGAGGCGTATTTCAACGGCATCGACGAATCCTTGCGCGAACTCGGAGTCCTCTAGGAGGATCCCCGAACGACAGCGGCCCGGGCGCGTCGCTCCACGGAGGCAACGACGTGGTTCGCCCTCAGGCGAAGCGTCAGGTCGGCGTCCAAGACCCGCCGAATCGTCGAGTACAAGAACCCGGACTCCAGGGTGGCCAGCTCCGACTGCAACGCCTCGACCTGTGCTCTCGACCTCACGTTCTCCCATTCCTCGGTATCGAGTGCGATCAGCGCGGTCGAGAGTGCGCCACGGGGGTAGTACTCGCCTCCGTTCTCCGCCGCCAGGCGCTCGCGTTCCGCCTCCTCCGACTCCCATTCCGCCAATTGCGCGGGCCGGTTCAGCGCGGACTTCTCGGGCGTGCCGGTGAAGTACGCGAAGAGCGTCGATCCGGGGTGCTCGCGCAGGAAGCGATCGTCCGCTTCGAGAATGCGGTCGACCCATTCTGACCGCTCGGCATCGTCGGTCGACTCGAACAGACGAGCGTTGTGTGTCAGCAGGGGATAGGCGATCGCGCCTCCGAGGGGGGTGAATTCGCCGATGGTGAAGTAGCGCCGGAACGTGTCGACGATGAGCTCCGAATGGATGGCCTCGGTGGGGTCCGTCACCAGCATCGTCGGCAGATGTGGATAGCGGAGGTCCTGGCGCAGCGACTCCGGCAGCTGCCGGTTCACGTCCCACGCCTCCTCCCATGCCGCCCCCGCATATTGGTTGCGGTGTGGGCCGACGTAGTCGAAGGAGACGAACCAGCCGTCTTCGGGGAGCATGCGGCACAGCTCCCGGAAGACACGGTCGATCGCCGCGATGTGGTGGGCCGCGGCGTGGTTGACCACGAGGTCGAAGTGGCCCCCGGGGAGCAGCCCCGTGTTGATGTTGGCCTGCTCGTAGGTCAAGGGGAGACGGTCGGCGTCGGCGGCCACCTTCGCCTCCCGGAGCAGGTCTTCGGAGTAATCGATGCCGACCGCCTCGAGGATCAGACCGGAGGCCAGGAGCTCCCGCTCCACCCAGCCGTTCCCGCAGTTGAGGATCAGCGCTCGCTCGAAGGTCCGGCCGGACACATCGGCGAAGTGCTCGAACCACGTCCGGGAGGGGTTACCCGAGATGCGCTCGTTGATCCGGCGGTTCACCGCCTCGAGGTCGTTCCAGTACTTCCCCTGGTAGTAGATGTCGCTGTTCTCGTTGACGTGGAGGTCTGCCATGGTCTCGCGTGCGGGGCTGCGGCTGGTGATGGCGGAGATTCTACCGACGGTGCTCATCGGGCCTCGACCGGGTCGGGCTAGCTGCGCACCCGGCGCTCGAGGCCGGCGACCATCCGGTTGCCCCGCACGGTGCGGGCCCAATCCGAGTCGACCAGGCGCCTGGCCCGCGAGTACAGGAAACTCGATTGCATCGCCTGCAGCTCGGCTTCGAGGTGCTCTCTCTGCACCCGCAAGCCCGCATTCAACGCTCGCTGCTCCTCGAGTGCGACCAGCGCGGTCGCCAGCGGTCCCCGCTCGTAGTACTCGCCGCCGTTGTCCTGCGCCCGTTGCTCGCGCTCGGCCTCCTCCGTCTCCCAGCGGGCCAGCAGATCGACCTGGGTCAGCACGTCCTTCTTCGGTTGCCCGGCGAAGTAGGCGAACAGGGTGGACTCGGGATGCTCGGACAGGAAGGCATCGTCGACCTGCAGGATCCGCTCGATCGCCTCTGAGCGCCCCACCTCGTCCTCCGTGGTGAAGATGCGGGCATTGTGCGTGAGCAGAGGGTACGCGATGGCACCGCCGAGCGCCGTCACCTGGTCCTCGGTAAAGTAGCGACGGAAGGTCTCGAGAATGAGCTCGGAGTGCACCGCCTCCGTGGGATCGACCACCAGCATGACCGGAACCGGCGGGTATTCCAGGTCCTGCCGGAACGACTCGGGGATCTGCTCGTTCAACTGCCACACCTCCTCCCAGGCGTCGAGCCGGTACTGGTTGCGGTGCGGTCCGACGTAGTCGAACGACACGAACCACCCGTCCTCAGGGAGGATGCGGCACACCTGGCGGAAGACCCGGTCGATGGCCGCGATGTGGTGTGCCGCGGCATGGTTCACGACGAGATCGAACTCCGCCTCCGGGAACGATCCCGTGTTGATGTTCGCCTGGTGGTAGGTCAGCGGCAGGCCGCTCTCTCGGGCGGCGGCACCCGCCTCGTCGAGCAAGGACTGTGAGTAGTCGATCCCGACCCCCTCGGCGATGAGCCCGCTCTCCACCAGCTCCCGCTCGACCCACCCGTTCCCGCAGTTGAGGATCAGCGCCCGCTTGAAGGTCCGTCCCGTCTCAAGGGCGAGGTGCTCGTGCCACTTCCGTGTCGGATTGCCCGATATCCGTCCGTTGATTCGCTCCCGGACGACCTCGAAGTCGTTCCAGTATGTGCCGGTGTAGTAGACGTCGCTGTTCTCGTTGACCTCGAACGACGCGGTCATCGGCCGTCACACGTCCCGCAGGGCGCGGCGCAGCCGGCGTAACGGCGCCAGGAGTCGGTAGGACCTCGAGCTCGTGATCTCCTCGTACTTCTGCTCGCTCGCCGTGAGGGCCGCGTTGAGCCTGTGGGCGGTGGCACCCAGCTCGTCGGCCCGCGCCGTCGTGCCCTGGAGCGCCTCGCGCAGTTGCCCGACCTGCCCCTTGAGGTCTTCGGCATGGGTGATCCATGCCTGCATTTCCTCGCCGACTCGCGCGTGCTCCTCCTGCAATGCCTCGTACTTCGAGAAGTCAACGAGCTGGTCCAGGAGGGCGCGGTTGCGGAGCTCGAGCTCGAGCACCCGGTCAGAGAGCTCGTCGACCCGGTGCGCCATGGCGGCCACGCCCTGAGACCCGTCGTCGAGGACGGCCTTCATGACGTACTGATAGGCCTCGGACTCGGGGTCGGCGCGGATCTCGTCCACGACCGCCTCGGGGTAATCCTCCCTCGTGAGCCCGAGCTCGGTCTGGAACAGCGGCATGATCACCCGTTTTGTGTCGACGACGACCAGACCCGCGTCGTACAGCAGCTCGCGGATCGTCTGGAGCGTGAAGAACCGGATGTGGGTCCGGTCGAGGAGCCCGGTCTCACGGTACGGGAAGGAGCCGTGGAGGAGCGACAGCCGGACGTCACCGTGCGCCACGTTCGGCAACGATGTGATGATGAAACCCGACTGCTTGAGCTTGTGCTTGGCTACCCGGAGCACGGCGAGGGGGTCCTGCAGGTGCTCCAGGACGTCGCCGAACGTGATGACGTCGAACGACTCGTCGTCCACGAGGTCCCAGAGCGTCCTGTCGTCGACGTTGCCGACGACGACACGCTCTGCCCAGTTCTCGGCCACTGCGGCGGCTTCAGGGCTGAGCTCCATCCCCACGACCTTGCACCCGCGCTCGGCCAGCGCCTTGGTGAAGTAGCCCGTGGCACACCCCACTTCGAGGACCGTCTTGTTGTGTCCGATCATCCCGAGCGCGAAGGCGTGTGTGTTGTTCTCCGCGTCGGGGTCGACCGTCAGGTCGTAGACGAATTCCATTCCACACGCCTCTCTCGCCGGCGTCGCACCGTCGGGCTCAGTCTCGGGGCCGGAGATGTGCTCACTCTATCGGTTGACCGGTCGGTCGCTACCTGTGCGGAGGCTGAATCCGAGGCTGCAGCGACATGACCAGGCCGTCGAGGATGTCGGACTCCGAGACGACGCACTCGTGCAGCCCGAACCTGCCCAGGACCTCGTTGAGCACGAGGGCACCACCGAAGATGACATCCTGGCGACCTTCGGGTATGCCGGGCCGGAGGGCTCTCTCACCGACGCGTTCGGCGCCGAGGACCTTGCACCATCTCTCGACGGACTCACGGCTCAGGACGGCACCATGGATCCGTTCCCTGTCGTAGTCCGTCAACCCCAGCTCCAGGCTGGCGAGTGTCGAGACGGTGCCCGCCAGGCCGACGAGGCGCGCCGGGCCGCCGACGTCTCCGAGCTCGGGGATCACCTGGGTCGCCCGCTGCAGCTCCGCGTCGATGGCGGCCACGGCATCGGCCACCTGCGCGGCCTTCGGCGGGTCGCTCCGGAGGAAGCGCTCCGTGAGCCGGACGCACCCGATGTCCAGTGAGACCGAGAGGACATCGCCGCCCGCCGTGGTCACGATCTCGGTGGATCCGCCGCCGATGTCGACCACCACGACCACGCCCTCGCCCGCTGGGAGCTCGGCGGTCGCGCCGGCGTACGACAGCCGCCCCTCCTCCCGACCGGACAGCAGCTCGGCCGGCGCGCCGATGATCTCGCCGGCTGGGAGCAGGAAGTCGTCGCCGTTCGCCGCGTCCCGCACGGCGGAGGTGGCCACGAGGCGGGCGCGCCCGACCTTCTCGGCATCCATGACGGAGCGGAATTCCCCGAGCGCCGCGAACGTGCGCTCCATGGCCTCGAGCCGGAGACGGCGGGTGGCGTCCACGCCCTCACCCAGCCGCGTGATCCGCATCTCCCGTGCCCTGACGTCGCCGGAGGTTCCGACGACCAGCAACCGCGTGGAATTGGTGCCGCAATCGACGGCTGCGACCGCTGCGGCGTCCTTCACGGCTGTGGCCTATCACAAGGGCCGAGAACCGCTCACCCCTCGGGTCAGCCCCAGGCGTCCGGCCGCCCACGCGCCCACGGGGTCGTCACCGCCGGCGAGCCACCAGGCCAGATGGGCGTGGAGGCACTTGACCCCCTGCCGCGTGCCGCCCACGCCTCCGCTCGGACGTGGCCCCGTCCAGCCGGCGGGGACCAGTGCGTCGCGCTCGGCCGCGTAGCGGCGGTGGCAGTCGGCGAGCGCGCCGGCATCCACCTCTGCCTCGGCCTCCCGCACGCCGCCGGCCGCCTCCAGACGCCCCACGAGGGCCCGGAGGCCGGGATCCACGAGCCAGTACCTCGTCGGCATCGGCGTGCCGTCCCGCAGGAAGGGCTCGTTCGCGATGACCACGGGACTGCCGTCGTCACGGCGGACCACCACGGTGAAGCCGCCGCCGGGATCCCTGCCCAGCAGCGCGGCCACCGCCTCGTCGTCGCCCGTCTGCGCCGTGCCGGCGTCCACCGTGGGGTCAACGCCAGAATTCGAGCGAGTGCAGCATCCGCGACAGGAGGCCCGAGCTGGACGCCGCGCTCGTGGGCGCCGCGTGGTGGGAGGCCGCACCGACGCTCGAGGGTGTCGTCGTGGTCGTCACACCCCCGGGTGGGAGCTCCGGCGTGGCCGACGGGGCGACCGGGCCATCCGACCCCGGATCGCCGGCATAGGGGGTGCCGACCGCCGCCGCGCCCGACGGCGGGAGCACCTCGTACGCCTGCTGGCCGGGGCTGACCAGCTGGTACTGCTCTCGGGCGATGCGCCCGATCTCGCTGGCGTCGCTGAGGTTCTTCTTCTCCTGCGCCAGCGCGACATCCTGCTTGTGCAGCGCGGCCAGCTGCGCTTCGGTGTCGGCCAGGTTCGAACGCTGGCTGAGCAGCGAGCCGGCGGGGAACCACGCGAAGAGCACGACCGCCGAGGCCACGACGGCGCCGAGCAGCACCAACCGCGAGCGCCCGACACCCCCGGGGACTGGCGCCCGGCGCGACTTCTGCCCTGACCGGCGGCTATCCCGCGCCACGCCGCACTCCCTCGCCCGACAGCGCGGCACGCCCGGGGAAGCTCGCCGATTCGCCCAGGTCCTCTTCGATCCTGAGCAGCTGGTTGTACTTGGCCACGCGATCGGACCGGGCCGGCGCGCCCGTCTTGATCTGCCCCGCGTTCACCGCGACCACCAGGTCGGCGATCGTGGTGTCCTCCGTCTCGCCGGAGCGGTGGGAGATCACCGAGGCGTAGGACGCCCGGTTCGCCAGGGCCACCGTCTCGAGCGTCTCGGTCAGGGTGCCGATCTGGTTGAGCTTGACGAGGATGGCGTTGCCCACCCCGTCACGGATCCCGCGCTCCAAGATCTCGGCGTTGGTGACGAAGATATCGTCACCAACCAGCTGGATCTTGCCACCGAGCGCCTTGGTGTGGGCCGCCCAGCCGTCCCAGTCCTCCTCCGCCATGCCGTCCTCGAGCGACACGATCGGGTAGCGATCGACCAGGTCGACCCAGTAGTCGGCGAGCTCGGCCGGCGACAGCGTCCGGCCCTCCCCGACGAGGACGTAGGACCCGTCGTCCCACAGCTCGCTGGTCGCGGGGTCGAGCGCCAGCGCGATCTCGTCCCCGGGCACGCGGCCGGCGGCCTCGATCGCCTCCAGGAGGAGCTTCACCGCGTCCTCGTTGTGCGGGAGGTCGGGTGCGAACCCCCCTTCGTCGCCCACCGCGGTGGACAGCCCGCGCTCGGCCAGGATGGAGCGCAGCGTGTGGTAAGTCTCCGCACCCCAGCGCAGCGCCTCGCTGAAGGAGGCCGCCCCCACGGGCATCAACATGAACTCCTGGAAGTCGACGGAGTTGTCGGCATGGGCGCCGCCGTTGAGCACGTTGAACATCGGCACCGGGAGCGTGTGGGCGTTGGCCCCGCCGATGGAGCGGTACAGGGGGATCTCGAGGTCGTCCGCCAGCGCCTTGGCGCTCGCCAGCGACACGGCCAGCATCGCGTTGGCGCCGAGCCGTCCCTTGTCGGGCGTCCCGTCGAGGTCGACCATGGTGAGGTCGATGGCACGCTGGTCGAGCGCGTCCAGCCCGCGGACCGCGTCGGCGATCTCGCCGTTGACGTTGGCCACGGCGCGCAGCACGCCCTTGCCGGAGAAGCGGTCGCCACCGTCGCGCAGTTCGACCGCCTCGCGGATGCCCGTCGAGGCGCCGGACGGCACGATGGCGCGCCCCCGGGCGCCTGAGTGGAGCACCACCTCCGCCTCGACGGTCGGGTTGCCGCGAGAGTCGAGGACCTCGCGCCCGATCACGTGCTCAATGGTGCTCACGACATCACTCCTTGGGTGCCCTGCCCTGGTGGGACACCGGGGCACAAGGTTAGCGGTTGCCATTCTCCTGGTCGGGGACGCCTTCGGCCGCGAGGATGTCCACGCGCAACGCCAGAGCGCGATCGCGCAGCGCCTGTTCCGCGTCCACGCCGAGACGCTGCGCGAGGTTCGCCACCGCGAAGAGGAGCTCGCCCACCTGCATGTTCAGCTCGTCTGCCTGTCCCGCCAGCGGGTCGTCGGGAGCAGGAGCGGTATCGGCGGAACGCTGCACGAGCGCCTCCAGTGCCGCCGTCGTCGCACTCGTCGCACCGGCGTCGTAGGGCTCCATGCCGACCGAGCGCGCCTTGCGCGCCAGTTTGGTGGTCAGCATCAGCGCGGGAAGCGCCGCCGGAATCCCCTCGGTGACGCTGCTCCGGCCCTTCTCGCTCTTCTTGATCGCCTCCCAATTCGACACGACCTGGTCCGCGCTCTCGGCGTCGACGTCGCCGAAGACGTGGGGATGGCGATGCACAAGCTTGTCATGGACCGCACGCGCGACGTCCGCCAGGTCGAACTGCCCGTCCTCGTCGGCCAGGCGGGCGTGGAACACGATCTGGAACAGGAGGTCGCCCAGCTCCTCCTGCAGGTGCGCGGAGGCCGCGCCGGTCCCGTCCAGGCCGGACAGCGCGTCCAGGACCTCGTAGCACTCCTCGACGAGATGCGGCATCAGCGACGCATGGGTTTGCACCCGGTCCCAGGGGCAGCGCTCGCGCAATGTGCCCATGAGCGCGACCAGCCGCGCCACCTCGTCACCGGAGGACACGCCGCCGTGGCCCGGCGACGCTGGGAGGTAGAGCGAGGTCAGATGATCCGGCTCCACCGTCCGATCGAGCTCCCACCAGTCGACCGTGGTGACCACCTCGTCGGGGAGCCCGAGGTGGTGCAGGATCACCGGGCGCGGCAGCTCCGGCCCGGCCTCGTCCGGGGCGCTCAGCTTCACCTCGGACAGGAGATGCCGCGACCAGCACTGCGCGACCAGGAACGGGCCGCTCTGGCGTGCGGCGACGTCCCCGAAGGCGGCAGCGTCGACCAGGCGCACACCCTCGGCCAGGGGATCGATGCCGAGCGCGGCCCAGGCCAGATCTAGGAACGAGAGGGCGGGCAGCAGCGTCACCTCGACCCGGTCGTCGTCGCGCAGCAGCTCGACGCTGCGCTCGGCCACCAGGGGTGATCCCGGCACCGCGTAGACCACTGGCTCGGGCGCCACGGCCGACGCCGCCGCGACGAGCACCTCCACGATGGCGGCGTACACCTCGTCGAAGGTCGCCGAGGACTCGTACAGGTCGTCGAAGCAACGGGCCCCCTCCACGCGCGTCGCCGCAGGGTGGCGCGCCGTCCTCAGGAAGGCGCGCCCGGGCGCTGCCAGGAGCGCGGCGGCGGCGTCGCCGAGGAGGTCGGTGCCGGCAGGCCCGAGGCCCACCACCGTGATGTGGGGGCGGAGCCGCGCCACGGTCAGCCGCTGGACGCGCTGGCCGATGTCGAGGTGACGGCGGCCTCGTTCGCCGACGGGTTCAACACGTCCGAGGTGGCGGGCGTCAACGGCGTGAACACGGTCGCCTGCTCGGGGAGCCACACGCCGTAGCGCGGGTCGATGCTCACCGAGGAGTGGCGCTCGGCCGCCGTAATGGCCGCCTGGGTCGCCTTCGCCCCCGCCTCCTGCACCACCTCGGCGACGACCGGCGAGGCGTTGGCGTACGAGGTCGGGGTCCGCGACGTGATCTGCACGAGGAGGTAAGTCCCGTTGTCATCGATGGGTGCCGAGACGGTGCCCGTCGGTAGCGACGCAACTTTGGAAGTCGAACCGAGCTCAGACGCGATGATCGGCAGCATCTCGCAGGTCTGCGGCCCGCCCTGGGTCGCCTTCGCCGCCACCTGGGAGAACGGCGTCCCGAAGGCCACCTCCGCCGCCGACGCCTGGGCGGCCGATTGGCTGGAGTACACCCCCACCGTCCAGCACGCCGTGTCGAACTCGGCCTGGTGCCGCAGGAAGTAGCCCTCCAGGTCGGTCGCGCTGGAGCCGACGCCGGCGAGGTCCTCCTGCAGCGCGCTGGCGGTAGCGACGAACTGCACCTGCTGGTCGACGAACGACGCCGGAACGGTGCCCAGCACCTCCTCGCCCGTCAGGGGCTGCCCGGTCATGCCGCAGCTGTAGTGGACGTTCTGGCCCTGGGCCGTCTGGAGCACCTCGGACATGACCTGTGAGATCTGACCGCTCAGGCTGGCCCGCGCGTCCGTCAGCTGGGCGGGGCTCACCGTGACGTGGCGCGCGTCCGCCAGTTGCAGCACGAGCTGGTGGCCGACCTCGGTGTCGAGGTACGTGGCGACGAACGCGCTGGTGGCCGTAGGGTGGTCCCCGGCCCCGTCCTGGCCCTTGCCCGCACCGGTGACCGGCGGCAGCTGCTCGCCCCCGCTCGACGAGAGGTAGGCCTGGGAGTTCAGGTAGCACTGGTAATAGGCACTGCCGGCGATCGCGCTCACGTCGGAATTGAGCGATGCCTGGCTGATGCTGGTGCCGTTGACGTCGGCCGCGTTGGTGGGCACGGTCAGCGCGGCCGCGGCAACGCCGCCGGCGAGGACGATGAGGAGGACGAGGAGCCGCTTCACGCGCCGCGCATGCTACAAGGTGTCCCTGCCGGGTCCCGCATCGCCCAGCGGGATCAGCTCCTCAATGACGCTGCGGATGGTGTCGGCGGCCCGCGCCCCGCGGCAATCGGCACCAGGAGCTGGGCCAGGTCCTCGCGGTAGGTGGCACCGGGTGCCAACCTCCGCAGCCGCACCTGGGCGCTGGCGGGCAGCGCGACGGGCGACACCCGCACGGTGGGTTGGCGGGTGCCACCCGGCCGGACGGAGCTCATGGTGACATCGCCGATCCCGCGCGCCATCGCGCTGGCGCGCAGCCGGGCCACTGCGAGGAGGCCCTGGGCCGGGCCGGGCAGCGGGCCGTAGCGGTCGGCCCACTCCACGCCGATGTCGTCCACGTCCGCCGCGGTGCCGGCCGACGCCAGCCGGCGGTAGGCCTCGAGGCGGGCGTCCTCGGCCGCCACGTACTCCTTGGGCAGGTGCGCGTCGCCCGGGACATCGATGGAGACCGTCGGGGGGGCGGGCCTGGCCTCGCCCTTGGCCTCCGCCACCGCCTCCGCTACCAGCTGGACGTAGAGGTCGTAGCCCACCGCCGCGATGTGGCCGGACTGGTCCGAGCCGAGCAGGTTCCCGGCCCCCCGGATCTCGAGGTCGCGCATGGCGATCTTGAAGCCGGAGCCGAGCTCGGTGTGCTCGCCGATGGTGCGCAGGCGCTCGTAGGCCTGCTCGGACAGGACACGGTCGGCCGGGTGGAAGAGATAGGCATAGGCGCGCTGGCCGGCGCGGCCCACCCGGCCGCGGATCTGGTGGAGCTGGCCCAGGCCGAGGAGGTCCGCCCGGTCCACGATCAGCGTGTTGACCGACGGCATGTCGATGCCCGACTCGATGATGGTCGTGCACACGAGCACGTCGTAGCGGCGCTCCCAGAAGTCGAGCACCACGGTCTCGAGGCTCCCCTCGTCCATCTGCCCATGGGCGATCGCCACCCTGGCCTCGGGAACGAGGTCGCGGACCTCGCGGGCGACGCGGTCGATGTCGGACACGCGGTTGTGCACGTAGAACGCCTGGCCCTCACGCAGCAGCTCACGCCGCAGTGCCTCGCTCACCGCGGACGGGTCCTGCTCGCCGACGTAGGTGAGGATGGGGCGGCGGTCGGCCGGCGGCGTGTTCACCATGGACAGGTCCCGGATGCCCGTCAACGCCATCTCCAGAGTGCGCGGAATCGGGCTGGCCGTGAGCGTCAGCACGTCGACACCCTCGGCCATGCGCTTCACCGTCTCCTTGTGCGACACCCCGAAGCGCTGCTCCTCGTCGACCACGAGCAGCCCGAGGTCCTTGAACTGCACGTCCTGTGCCAGCAGTCGGTGCGTGCCGATCACCACGTCGACGCTCCCGTCGGCCAGGCCCTGCACGACGGCCTTCTGCTGCGCCGGGGACAGGAAGCGGCTCAGCAGCTCGACCCGTACCGGATATGGCGCGTACCGGTCCGCGAAGGTCTGCGCGTGCTGGCTCGACAGCAACGTCGTCGGGGCCAGCACCGCGGCCTGCGCGCCATCCTGCACCGCCTTGAAGACGGCCCGCACCGCCACCTCGGTCTTGCCGAACCCGACGTCGCCGCACACCAGGCGGTCCATCGGCCGTGGCTCCTCCATGTCGCACTTGACGTCGGCGATCGCCTTCAGCTGGTCCTCGGTCTCGACGAACGGGAACGAGGACTCCATCTCCGCCTGCCACGGTGTGTCGGGGCCGAAGGCACGCCCCTCGACGGCCAGGCGACGCCGGTACAGCGCCACCAGGTCGGCCGCCACCTCGGCGGCGGCCGCACGGGCCCGGGACCGGGTGCGCTGCCAGTCCGCGCCACCCATCTTCGAGAGCGTCGGGGACTCGCCGCCGCTGTAGGGGGTGATCGCCTCGATCTGTTCCACCGGGAGGTAGAGGCGATCGGAGCCCCGGTACTGCAGGATCAGGTAGTCGCGCGTTGTCCCGCCCATGGTCCGCGTCGTCACGCCCTCGAAGCGGGCCACGCCGTGCTGGCGGTGGACGACGAAGCTGCCGGACTCGAGGTCGTCGAAGAACCCGTCCGCCGCCCGGGCCCGCGGGCGGGCGCGCCGGTGCGGCATCCGGCGGCCGGTGACGTCGGTCTCCGAGAGGACGGCCACCTTGGCCTCGGGGAGGATGAAGCCACTGGTGACGGGTGCCGCCACGACGACGGCGCCCGGCCGACCCGTCGCTGCCTCCACCACCGGGGCGTGTACGCCCTCCTCGGCCAAGGCGGCCGACAGCCTGGCGGCGCCGGCAACCGTGGCGGCGCACAGCGTCACCGAGTACCCGTCGCCCACCAGCCGGGTCACCCCGGCGGCCAGCCGGGCCGGGTCCCCCGCCACCGGGTCGAAGCGGCGCACGGTGAGCGCGCTGGTCGACGGCCCTTCGGGGACGTTGGGCAGGGCGACCACGCCGGCGGCGCAGTCGCGCAGCAGGCGGTCGAAGTTGACGTGGAGGCGCGGGAAGGTGTCCCCCTCCCCCTGCTTGGCCCCCCACGTCGCCGCGAGCGTCTCGGCCAACGCGGCCTCCTCGTCGAGGAGCTGGGTGCCCCGGTCCCTGATCCGGCGCGGCTCGGCGAGGACCACCTGGCCGCCGGCCGGCAGCATGTCGGGCAGCACCCGCTCGGTGCGCTCGAGGAACGGGAGCCACGACTCCATGCCGTCGAACTGCTCGCCGCGCGCCAGGCGCTCCCACACCGACGCCCCCCAAGGCCGCCGCGTCGTCAGCGACTCTGCCGCGGCCTGGATCTCGGGGGTGACGACGAGCTCGCGGCACCCGAAGAGGGCGACGGCGCCGATGTCGTGCAGCGAACGCTGGTCGCTGACGGCGAACGCGGTGAGGCGGTCGACCTCGTCGCCCCACAGGTCGATGCGGACCGGCACGTCCGCCGTGGGGGGGAACACGTCGACGATCCCGCCGCGGACTGCGAACTCGCCGCGGTGCTCGACCTGGTGCTCGCGGCGGTACCCCCGGGCCACCAGCTCGGTGAGGAGCGCGCCGACGTCGACCTGCTGGCCCGGCCGGATGACGATCGGCGCGGTCCCGTCGGGAGGCCCCAGCCGCTGGAGCAGCGCGCGGACCGGCGCGACGATCACCCGCGGGGGCGCCGGTAGCGTGCCGTCGGGCGCGTGCGTCAGCGCGTGCAGGACGGCCAGGCGCCGCCCCATCGTCTCGATCTCGGGGCTGACGCGCTCGAAGGGCAGGGTCTCCCACGCCGGCAGGACGGTGACCGCTCCGGAGAGGGCACCGACGACCTCGCCGGCCGCCGGGTCGCCCTCCGGCGCGAGAAGACAGGCCAGGTCGTCCGCCAGGCGCTCGGCGTCGAGGCCCGTCGCGGTGACTACGAGCAGCGGGGACCGCTGCGTGAACGTCGCCAGCGCCGCGACCACCACGCCCTGCGCCGCCTCCGGGACGGCCACCGTGGCATCGGCGGCCCCGAGGACGGCACCGATCACCGGCTCGGTGCGCAGCAGATGCGGGACGGCGGCCAGGCTGCCGCCGGGCGGCGTCGGCGAACGGGTGGGGTAGGGCGCGGTCATCGATCAGGTGGGCCGTGAGTGGCACCACGCCATGGCGGCGTCGATGCCGTCGGCCACGATGTGCTCGACCGCGTCAGCGGCGATCTGGACCGAGGCGGCCAGCAGCTCCCTGACCGCCTTGGGCGGGCGCTTCAGCACATGGGCCGCGCCCTGGGCCGCGCTGGGGGGCTTGCCCACGCCGATGCGGACGCGGACGAAGTCGTTCGTGTGGAGGTGGTCCGAAATGGAGCGCAGGCCGTTGTGGCCGGCGAGGCCTCCGCCCGCCTTGAGGCGGACCGTGCCCGGAGGGAGGTCGAGCTCGTCGTGCACGATGACGACGGACGCCGGGTCGGTGACCCCGAAGCGCTTCGCCAGGGCGCGCACGGCGAGGCCGGACTCGTTCATGTAGGTGGTCGGCACGGCGAGTGCGACCCGCCGGCCGGCGATGGTCGCCAGCCCGACCCGGGCCGGCACGCCCTTCTCCGCCCGCAACGAGGCAGCGTGGCGGTCCGCCAGCATCGTGACCGCATCGGACCCCGCGTTGTGCAGGCTCCCGGCGAACTCCGCACCTGGATTCCCGAGCCCCACGACCAGCAGGTCCGCCGGGGTCCCCCGGTGCTCGGACCGGGCGAAAGGGCGGCGCAGGGCCTAGCCCTCTCCGCCCGTGGTCTCGGATGCCTCCCCGGTCGGCTCGGCGGTCTCCCCCGCTGCCCCTTCCTCGGCCTCACCCTCGGCGCCTTCCTCCTCGGCCGTGACGACGCGGGGAGGTTGTCCGATGGCGATCGCCGTCTCGACGTCGACCTCGGTGGTGACGCCCTCGGGCAGCGAGATGTCGGACACCCGCACCTGCCCGCCGATGGTCAGCTCGGTGATGTCGACCTCGAGCACCGTCGGGATGGCTCCCGGCAGCGCCCGGATGGGGAGGGTGAACATCTGCTGCTCCACGAGCCCGTCGCCGTGGTGCACCTCGAGCGCCTCGCCCACGAGGGTGATCGGCACGTCGGCGCTGATGACCTCGTCGCGCCGGACGATCACGAAGTCGATGTGGGTCACCGTCTGGGCGACCGGGTGGCGCTGCATCTCGCGGGCGATGGTCAGGAACGTACCCGACCCCGTGTCGAGCGACAGCAGCTGGTTGGCCCCGGCGTCGGTGTTGAGGGCGGCCCGCAGCTCCCGGGCCACCACGGCGACCGGCACGGGGTCCGTCCCGTGCCCGTAGATGACGCCAGGGATCTTCCCTTCGCGCCGCAAGCGGCGCACGGCGCGCGAGCCGAGGGGGCGCCCGACTTCGGCGGCGAGTACGACTTCGGCCATAACGGATCTCCTCGGGTGGCGAGAGCGGCGTGCGCGGACGGCGCTGGGGCCTCCGGCGAACGGCCTACCAGCGTAGCCGCCCGGCTGGCCGGCCGACCAGCGGGCCCGTCCGGCGCCACCGGCGTCGCCACGGGCCTCCGCCGGGAACGGCGGGACGGACAGGCTCAGCCCGTGCGCTGGAGCAGGACGGCCTTGGCCCCGGCCGCGGCGATCGTGGTGACCGGGTGCCAGCCCGCGGCCACCAGGGCGGCGTAGCTCGGGTTGAGTCTGAGTGGCCTGGCGTACACGTACCAGAGGCGATGGTACGGCCGCAGCTGCCGGGCCCACCGGGACGGATCCGATCCTCCCTCGTAGTACTCCGAGGGGACGATGAACGTGTCGGGCCGGGTGCTCAGCACCGTGAACCCGGTGCTCCAGTCCGAACCGAACTCCAGGTGGGGCGGCACGTCCTCGTAGAGGGCCCAGGGGTAGCGCATGAGCTCGGCCACGACGATGTGGTCGCCGGGCCGCGCGTCGTGATGGATGGTGGCGGCCAGCCCCTTCACGTCGGTGCCCGGGTAGACGGGCAGGTTGGCAGCCGCGTGCCCCACGAGCGCAGCCCCGGCGAGGAGCACGACCACCGCGCCCACCCAGCGCAGCGGGACGGCCAGGCCGCTCAGTGCGCGGTCGAGCGCGCGGCAGGCACGCGTGGCACCGGTGGCCAGCAGCAGGAGGAGCACCGGGTAGAGGTATTCGTCCACCCGCCCCGCTCCGAGCGGCGCCAGGTGCAGTGCGGCGGCGACCACTGCAGCCACGAGCACCAGGACCGGTCCGAGCATGGCGGCGGTGCGCCAGGCCCCGGCGGCGAGGAGGGCGACCAGGCCGGCGAGCACGACCACGCGTGCGGCCGGCTGGACGACGGTGAAGCCGAGGAGGCCGGTGAACAAGTTCCAGGTCGAGTCGTACAACGAGGTGACGAACGCCCACGCCGACACGTGGTCCAAGTAGTCCCCGTTCCAGAAGCGCTGCAGGGCCGGTGACAGGTGCCGGTAGAGGAGGCCCGCGACCACGGCGCAGGCCACGGCGACGCAGCCCCCCGCTACGACGAGCCCCGCCAGGACCGGCCGGGAGCGACGGTGGAGGACGAGGAGGGCCACCCACAGGGCAACGACGACCAGCCCCATGGTGGCGGACACGGCGAAGGTCGCCACGGACGCCAGGGCGAACAGTGTGAGGTGGCGCCGGCTCGGCTGCCGCCGCGCCGCCTCCGCCAGGGCCAGGAGAAGGCAGGTGAGGAGGAAGTCGGCCCCGTACTCCTTCAGCCTGGTCGAGTAGGCGACGGCGATCGGGCTCACGCACACCAGCAGGGCCAGGCCGAGCCCGGCCACCCGGCCCAGCTTGAAGTAGCGGGCAACGGCGTACATGGCCGGCATGGCGGCCACGCCCAGGACGAGAGGTGGCAGCTGCGCCCACCAGGTGGTGCCGGGATCGAGCAGGAGGAATGTCCGCTCGAAGAGGTAGAAGCCCGGTGCCGTCACCCACATGTGCCAAGCGGTGCCGATGCCCACCTGGGACGAGAGCGCGGCCCAGGCGTCGTCCCGCCACAACCCGAGGCTGGTCAGCCCGTGCGCCCGGATGGTGGCACCGACGCCCATGACCGCCACGAGCGCGAGCCAGGTGCCCAGGGTCATCGGCCGGGCCGGGAAATCCGCCACCGCTCGCTCGGCGGGCGGCCCGCTCACCGCGTGCGCCGGCGCGGGCTCCTCCAACCCCGTCGCACCGAAGGCGGTCATTCCGTGGGCGGCATCAGGTGGCGACTGGGTCGGGCCGCACCCGGCACGGCTAGACCAGGTTGTCCCCGCCGAAGAGCTCGGAGACCGAGGTGTCCTCGAAGACGGCGTCAATGGCGTCGGCGATGATCTTGGCCACCGAGAGGACCTCCAGCTTGTCGAACGTGCGGTCCTCGGCCACCGGCAGGGTGTCGGTCACGACGACCCGCGAGATCGGCGCCGCCTTCAGGCGGTCGACGGCAGGGTCGGACAGGACGGCGTGCGTGGCCATGGCCGAGATGTCCGAGGCGCCGGCGTCGGCCAGCAGCTCGGCCGCGGCGCAGATGGTCCCGGCCGTGTCGATCATGTCGTCGATCAGGACGCAGTGGCGGCCCTCCACGTCACCGACCACGTGGCGGGCCTTGACCTCGTTGTAGGTGCCCCGGGGCCGCGTCTTGTGGATCAGGGCCAGGTCGAAGCCGAGATGCTGGCTGTAGCGCTCTGCCACCTTGACCCGGCCGGCGTCGGGCGCCACCACCACGACGTCGTTGCCGAAGTTCTCCCGCATGTACCCCTCGAGCACGGGCGTCGCCACCAGGTGGTCGAAGGGCACGTCGAAGAAGCCCTGGATCTGCCCCGAGTGCAGGTCCACGCTGATGACGCGGTCGGCACCCGCGGCGGAGAGCATGTCAGCCACGAGCTTGGCGGTGATCGGCTCGCGCCCGGTCGACTTGCGGTCCTGGCGCGAGTACCCGTAGTAGGGGCAGACCGCGGTGATCCGCTTGGCCGATGCCCGCTTGGCGGCGTCGATCATGATCAGGTGCTCCATGAGCGAGTCGTTCACGGGGGAGGCGTGCGTTTGGATGATGAAGACGTCGCAGCCGCGGATGGAGATGTCGTACTTGCAGTAGATCTCCCCGTTGGCGAACTCGCGCAGGTTCGCCTCGCCGAGCTCGACGCCCAGGTGACCCGCGATGTCCTGCGCCAGGCTCGGGTGCGAGCGACCGGAGACCAGCTCGAGTCGGCGCCGCGGGATCAACTCCACGTGCCCAACGCTACTTCGCTGGGGTCGGTCCGCGCCCCGGGGTGTTCAGGCATCAGGGCTCCGCAGCACCGAGTGGGGCCCGATCTCGGCGCCGGCCGGCACCTCGGCGCCTGGCTCGAGGACGCTGTAGGGGCCGATCCGCGCCCCGGCGCCGATGATGGCCCGGGTGCACACGCTCTCGCGCACCATCGCACCCTCGCCGACCGTGGTGTCGGTCAGCACGCTGTTGGGCCCGATCTCGGCCCCCGCGCCCACGGAGCAGTCGCCCCGCAGGATCACCCCGGGGAGCAGGGATACGTCGGCCTCCAGGCGGGCTTGCGCGTCCACGTAGGTGCGCTCGGGGTCCCACATGGTCACGCCACGGCGCATCCAGCGCTCGTTGATCCGGTCGCGCAGCTCAGCCTCGGCCACGGCCAGCTGGGCCCGGTCGTTGACCCCGGCCGCCTCCATGGAGTCGGGCAGGAGGAGCGATCGCACCCGGTAGCCGGCGCTCGAGAGCACGGCGACGGCGTCGGTGAGGTAGTACTCGCCCTGGGCGTTGGCCGGGCTGAGGCGGCGCAGGGTGGGCGCCAGGATGCTGCGCCGGAAGCAGTAGATGGAGGTGTTGACCTCCTCGATCGCCTTCTCCTCGTCGGTGGCGTCGGCCTCCTCCACCACCCGGCTGACGTCGCCGTCCTTGCCGTGCACGACCCGGCCGTAGCCCGAGGGGTTCTCGACCACGGCCGTCAGCAGCGTGGCACTGGCGTCCTCGGCGCGGTGCGCGCGCACCAGTGCCGCCAGGGTCTGGGGGCGGAGCAGCGGCGTGTCGCCAGGGAGCACGACCACGTCCTCCACCTCGTCGTCGTCGTCGGGCAGCCCGGTCAGGCCGACGGCCAACGCGTCGCCCGTGCCCGACTGGGTGAGCTGCTCCACGAACTCGATCTCCATGGTCGGTGGGGCGAACTGGACCAGGGTCTTGGTCACCCACTCGCCCCGGTGCCCCACCACGACCACCACCCGATGGACGTCGATCTCGGCCATGGCGTCCAGGACGTGGAGGACCATGGGTCGGCCGCACAGGAGGTGCAGCGGTTTGGGGCGCTCGGAGCGCATCCGCGTCCCCTCCCCGGCGGCCAGGACCACGGCGGAGAGGCGGCGTTCGTGCATCGACGCATTCTTAGCCCGCCGGGCTGCCCGGTGCGGTCATGGTCGACCCCGGGAGTCATCGGGGCCTCATCGCCCTATCCGTTCTCGATGTGATCTTCTCGGACCCGCCGTCGACCGCGAGCGGCTTCAGGATTCCTCCGCCGACCCAGGCTTCGCCGTCGGAGGCCAGACGGGTTCTCACATGAGCCCGGTCCCGACCCCGGTACTGTCATGAGCGTGATCCCCTACGACGAGTTCGGGCTCTTCCACGAGAACGCCGCCGAGTACGACCTGCCCTACACCGGGCCCCCCGCCGTGCGCCGCGTCGACGTCGAGGTCGCGCCGGGCCGCAAGGTCTCCAGCCTGGTCTGGGGCACCGACCCGCCCGAACTCGTGCTCGTCCACGGCGGGGCGCAGAACGCCCACACCTGGGACACGGTCGCGCTGGCCCTGGGCCGGCCGCTGGTGGCGGTGGACCTGCCCGGCCACGGCCACTCCGACGGCGGGCCCGAGGGCTCCATCTCCGCCGGCAGCAACGGCCGCGACCTCGCGACCGTCGTCGCCGAGCTGGCCCCCGACGCACGCGGCGTCGTGGGCATGTCACTCGGTGGGATGTCCTCCATCGCACTGGCGGCCCACGCCCCGGGGCTCGTGCGCGCCCTCGTCCTGGTCGACATCACCCCCGGGGTGAACGCGGAGAAGGCGGCTCCGGTGACCAACTTCGTCAACGGACCCGCCAGCTTCGACAGCTTCGACGAGCTGCTGGCCCGCACCATGGAGCACAACCCCACCCGGTCGGAGTCGTCGCTGCGTCGGGGCATCCTGCACAACGCCGTCCAGCGCGAGGACGGCAGCTGGGTCTGGCGCTACGCGCGCTTCCGCACCGACGACGCCACGGCCCATCCCGACTTCGGCGACTGGTGGGAGGCGATCTCCGGGCTGACCGTCCCGCTACTGCTCGTGCGCGGCCTGGCTTGGTCCGTCGTCGACGACGCCGACGTGGCCGAGCTCCTGAGCCGCCAGCCCAGCGCCACCGTGGTGGGCGTCGAGGGGGCGGGCCACAGCATCCAGGGCGACCGGCCGCTCGAGCTGGCCGGCATCCTGGACGACTTCCTCTTCCCGGGCGGCTGATGGATTCGCGCGTCTGGTTCTCGCGCCGCGCCCTGAAGCTGCACGCGGTCATCCTGATCGTGGTCCCCGGCTTCCTGGCGCTGTGCCTCTGGCAGGTCTCCCGCGCCGTCGATGGCAACACCCTCAGTTGGGCCTACGTCTTCGAGTGGCCCCTCTTCGCCGGGTACGCCGTCTACATGTGGTGGCGCCTCGTGCACGAGGCGCCTGAGGGCACGCCGCCGCCCGCCTCCGCCGACGACCCAGCCGGCGGCCCGGACGCTTCCGCCTCCGCCGACACCGCGGGCGACGTGCGCCAGGAGGAGGACCCCGAGCTGGCTGCCTACAACGCGTACCTGGCACAGCTGGCGGAACGGGACAAGGCCGCCGAGCGGTGACGTGAACTCCGGGGGGATCGGTCGAGCCGGGTGGAGCGCGAATACTCGTGACGCTCCGGGGGGAGGGCTCGAACCTCCAACATCCGATTCGGCCCCAGGTGGGAGCCGTGCGTTTTCGTTCGCCCTGCTTAGAGCGACACTGAGCGACACCTACCGCCAGCGTCAGCCGCGCCACTATTCAACGCGGATTCAACGGCGCAGCGCTACGCACCCGACCCCACCAGACGCTCACGAAGCAGCACCGTGGGGGGGATCGCCGGGCAGACTGGACTGACTATCCGGCGGGCCGAGCGAGGTACTGCTTAAGTGCCCTACGGATGATCTGCGCGAGTGACATGTCCTCGTCAGAAGCCCGCTGCTTTGCCTCCTGATGAAGTTCGACGGGCAGACGGACCACCATTGACTGAACGTTCTTGGTGGCCGTCGTTGTGGTGGCGACTCTTGGGGGCATAGCCCAAATTTTCGCAGGCTCTGCGCGCCTGGTGTGGGACCCCGCAAGTATCAAAGCAGTATCACACAACTCCCGTTGGCAATCGGGTACCGTGAGTGCCAACCCGTCAAAAATGGGTCGGCCCCGCGCAGGGCGGGGTCCGACCGGAGTCTGCCTGACTGATGTCGGGCTGGCCGGTGCAAGCTCCACGGTGGTTGTACTCCGACGCAGCAAACCGGGGCGCACATCGTCCTGGCCGAGCGGGAGGCCCGAGACCTGCTCGAGCGGCTCGGTAGGCCCGAACCGCTAAGGCACCCCGTCGAGGAGCTGATCGCCGTCGCCGCCGAGGTGCGGGCGTGGCAATCCGTGCTCCGTGAGCGCGTCGCCGAGCTGCGCCAGCTGGCAAGCGTCGACCGGCTGGGGGTAGAGCGAGAGAGGGCCACCGTGGCTCTGTATGAGCGCTCTCTGGACCGGAGCGCCCGGGTGCTCTCGGAGCTCGTCAAGCTCGACCTGGACACCCGGAGGACACGCCTGCTCGAGACCTACGGCGAGATGATCTCCAGTGTCTTCCGGGCGGTTATCAATGACCCGGAGCTCGCCTTCAACGCTGAAATGAGGGATCGACTGATGGCCGCCTCGAGCAAGCACCTGCGAGCCCTGGACCGTCGATGAGCGGGCCCTGGGACCTCGCTGCCGTAGCGCTCGAGGCCGAAGCTGGCGCGCCGTGTGGCTCCTGTGGTCGACCCCACGCCACGAGCGTCGAGGAGGCGGGGAGCGTCGACCGCTGCGGCTGCTGCGAGCCGTGCCGTGAGAAGTGGGCCGGGTGGTTCCTCGCCACGCTCGCCGCCCACTGGCCCGACCTCGTGCCAGAGGACGGATACATCTCGTGGGCACTCTTCGAAAAGGCGCTCCGGCGCCTCGAGGCCGAAATCGCCGCGCTCGAGGCCCCCCGGTGACGGCGACCGGCCCGGCCTGCCCTGGGTTGACATACAACATAAGGGGCATTATGATGTATCCATGACGCCGCCACCGGGTGCCGCTCTAGAGCCTCAGGGCTCACGAAGTGTCATAGAGCCTTCGGACGTCCTGCTCTCCGCCGAGGACATCGCGCTGGCCTTCTTGGTCAGCCACTCAGGCCACACCCGAGACGCCTACGGGCGCTGTCTGCGTTCGTGGTTCGGCTGGTGCGCCAGCCATGACGTCGACCCACTGCAGGCCACCAGGGCGCATGTGGACGCCTTCGCCCGGACCCTGGCCGAGCTCGAGGGCCGCTCCCCCGCCACTGTCGCCCAGCATCTCTCTGCGGTGTCCGGCTACTACCGCTACGCACTGAGCGAGGAGAAGGTGGCGCGCAACCCCGTCGACTTCGTGCGGCGGCCCAAGGTTGGAACCGACACGATCTCTACGGGGCTGGACAAGGACGAGCTGGGCGCCCTCATCGCCGAGGCCGAGGCCGACAGTCCTCGGAGCCTGGCCCTCGTCCTGCTGCTCGGGCTGAACGGACTTCGGATCTCCGAGGCCCTCGGAGCCGACGTGGCCGACCTCGATACTGAGCGCGGGCACCGCGTGCTGCGGATCACCCGCAAGGGCGGCAAGCGTGCCACCGTGCCGCTCGCTCCGCGGACCGCCGAGGCCATCGACGCCTACCTGGACGGGCGCACGAGCGGCCCTCTGTTCGCCACCTCGTCCGACGCTCCCCTCGACCGTGTGGCCTGCTGGCGCACCCTGCGCCGCCTTGCCCGCTCGGCCGTGCCGTCGAAAGCGATGACCCTTCACCCCCACGACCTTCGCCACGCCTTCGTGACACTCAGCCTCGACGCTGGTGCCTCTCTGCGCGACGTTCAGGACGCCGCGGGGCACGCGGACCCTCGCACGACCCGGCGCTATGACCGGGCGCGGCATAACCTCGACAAGCACCCACCTACGCCCTGGCCGGGCTGGTGGCCTGAAGGAGCCGTCTGCACCGTAGGACCTTGAGCACCGTCGATCAGGCCGCCGCTGCGGTCGCTGTCGTCGCCTTCATTGCCTCCGAACACGAGGCGGGCCGCGAGGCTGATGATTCCGAGGTGCTCTTCGAGATGCTCCGCGACACCGTGCCCGAAGCCCTCGCCCACCTGGCCGCCACGATCGTGTGCCGGGTCCCAGGTGCCAGCGACGAACTCGCACGCATCGGTCACACCCTCGCCACCCTCGCCTGCCAGGAGGGCGAGGCGCCATGACAGTTCGCTCGGTAGGGCGCCTCTTAATGGACTCGCCCGCCGACGACCCGCGGCTGATTCCCTTCTCCGCGGGAGCTCCGGACCACCTCGGAGTGTCGGGCCTTCATCTTCCCCACACTCCGAGGCCCGGGGCGGTCACAATGACAAGAACAACGAGCAGATAGGAGACCATCTGGCCTACACAAGCCAAATCACAAACATCCGAGCAGCCGAGAAGATCGTCAACAAGCGAATGGCGAAAGTAGACAAGCGCCACCGCCGCATGATTCGCGAGCAACTCGACGCCGTCGACTTTTTCGACCCCCCAAAGGCGAAGCCGAAGAAGGTTCGCCAGTTGGTGAAGATCGCCAACAACCCGACGCACCCGCGCTCACAGGCCGCGCTCGACGAGCTGCACGAGGTTGTCGGTAAGTCTCGCTTCGCCTCCATCGTCACGAAGGGGAGGTGATCGGCCGTGGGAAAGAAGGACGGTAAGAAGAAGCCGAAGTCGCCGCAGCGAAGCGGCGAGGATGCGCCCAGCCCTGCACACCACGCGAGCGAGGTGGTCACCGAGCTGCACCGAACGCCCGCGATGGTGGCCGACAGCGACGCCGAGATCGCCAGAGGATGCAGCGCAGTAGTTCGGGTGCGAGCAATCTGGACCATGAGCTCATGACCGACACCAGCGGGAAGGTGCATCGCGATCCGGTGGCGGGAATGTTCGTCCCGGGCCCGAGAGTGCCGGGACAGCCGACGAGTCACGATGTTCTCGCCGTGGACGCGAACATCAGCGCACAGACCGACGCCTTGCGACGGAGCTCGCACCTACGGCGCCGAATGGGCCGCCGCCTGTTGGCCCCAACGACACCGCGGCCGTGCGAGTGCTCGACAGCGGGGACCTTGAGGACCTCACACGATGAGGCGCCGAAGGGATCACCCCGACGTCGCCCCGGTCGACGAAAGTGCCGGTGGCTCCACGCTGGCACCACCGGACCCCGAGCAGCTACGCCAAGAGGCCGCCGACCTCATCGCCCGGGCCGAGAAGATCGACGCCGAGCAAGCCGAGCCGAACGCCAGGCCGCGGCTGAACAAGCCGAGCGCGAACGACAGCACCTCTACCTGACCCGGGTGGCGGCGGCACGCGGGACCCTCGCCGTGGCCGTCGACGTCTGGACCCAGGCCGGTGACGTGCTCGAAGTCGCGCAGGCCGACCGTGACGAGGCCCAGGCCCTCGTCGACGCTGCTACCGCTGAAGCCGCCGCAGGGTGGGCCGCGCTCGAGGACGCCCTGAAGGGCGCCGGGCGCGCCGACCTCGAACGCATCTACGCGGCCGACATCAGCAGGGCCGCGATGACAGCGCGCTCCCGGCCTGCTTACCGAGGAGAAACTTCAGCCCGCTGAGGCCGCGCTACGGAGTGCCAAAGAGGCCCGCCAGGAGGCCCGGGCGGCGGTGGTCACGAGGTGGGAGGAGCTCGTCTGGTTCGGTCCCGCGGCCGTCGAAGACATGTCCCGGCCCGAGTGCCTACCGGAGCCACGCGACCCGAACGTGGTGATGGCCGAGGAGCTCGTGAGGAAGTGGGAGGCGGCTCAGCGGTACGCCCAGCGTCCCGAAGTGAAGCGCCGCAACGCCATCGCCGCTGCGTCTCGCGAGCGGGCTGCGAGACAGGCGGCGGACGTGGCCGCAGGGTTCTACAACGACGTCATCCGGGCTGCGCGGGGGTGAAGCTCTGGCGTTGTGAGACCTGCGGCGAGCTCTCCGTTCCCTCTCCTCTGCTTCGAGCTGCCAGGCAGGCAACCCGATCTCGTGCAAAGCCCGCATTTCCCGCACCTGGTCGGCGATGAACTCGTCGGAGAGCGGCACGCCAGTCTCGCGGGCGCGCCTGATTGCCTCCCGGATCACCTCGTCATCGTCCACCGTGCCTCCCGGAGAAACCTCATGCGTCCCCTCGACACACCCCGAACCTAACCTCAGACCACCTGCCAGGGTGGCTCGTCGGCTGCCTCCGATGGGTCGCCCTGGCACCTAACTACTTCCCCCTGAAAAAGTCGCCGTAGATGCTCGCGATTTGAGTCCCGATCGATAAGGATGGCCCCGAACCGTAGGACTAGTACGGATCGAGGCCATCGTGTTGAGAACTGTAAACGCGCAGCCCACGTTGTGGGAAGCGATCCTCCCCGAGATGTGCCTCGGGATGCCGGCTGAGCTGGAGTCCGTCGACCGGCTGCTCGACGATCCGGCCTTCTTCGAGCCGTTCCGGGCCCACTTCCACACCGCCCTCGGACGCCCATCGGTTCCGATCGAGACGTATCTGCGTCTGATGTTCTTGAAGTACCGCTATCGCCTGGGCTTCGAGCCGTTGTGCCGGGAGGTCGCCGATTCGATCTCGTGGCAGCGCTTCTGTCGGATCCCACTGGGCACGGCGGTGCCGCACCCGACCACCTTGATGAAGATCACCACCCGGTGCGGGTCATCCGCGGTCGAAGGCCTCAACGAGGCACTGCTGGCCAAGGCCCAGGCGGCCAAGGTCTTGAAGACCAACAAGGTCCGTGCCGACACCACTGTGGTCCCCGCCAACGTCGCCTACCCGACGGACTCGGGTCTCTTGGCCAAGGGCGTGGCCAAGATGGCCAAGAGCATCGAGAAGCTCAAGGGTGCGGGCCTAGCCTCGAGGACCAGGTCGCGGGACCGCACCCGGATGATGCGCGCCCGGGCCCGCTCCATCGGTGCCAACCTGCGACGGCGCAGCGGCGAGGCAAAAGGCGAGGTCATGGCCATCAACGCCGACATGGTCCGCATCGCTCGGGTCGCTGTCGACGAGGCCCGCCAAGTCGCGGCGAACGCTCTGCGGGCGCTCAAGCACCTCGGTGACGCCGCCCCCAGGGGGCTCTGCTCGATCGTTGGCGACTTGGAGGTCACGGCCGGTCGGGTCGCCCAGATCGCCGAGCAGACCGAGAAGCGTCTCGGTGGCGAAGTTCCCGACGGAGCGACCCGGTTGGTGTCGCTCCACGATCCCGACGCCCGCCCCATCCGCAAGGGTCGGCTCGGCAAGCCCGTCGAGTTCGGCTACAAGGCCCAGGTCGTCGACAACGAGGACGGCCTCGTGCTCGACCACAATGTCGAGATCGGTAACCCGTCGGATGCACCGATGCTCGTTCCCGCCGTCGAGCGCGTGGCTCGGCGGGCCAAGCGCATGCCCAAGGCGGTCACCGCTGACCGCGGCTATGGCGAGAACGCGGTCGGAGAACAGCTCGGTGCGCTAGGGGTGCGCACGGTCGTCCTACCAACCAAGGGCAAACCGAACGCGTCACGGCGCGCCGTCGAGAACCGAGCGCAGTTCCAGCGCCTGGTGAAGTGGAGAACGGGAAGCGAGGGCCGGATCAGCTGTCTCAAACGGGACTTCGGTTGGAGTCGGACGCAGATCGACGGGATCGAAGGAGCCCGCACCTGGTGCGGCTACGGGGTCTTCAACCACAACCTGGTGAAGATCGGAGCACTGACACCCAGCGAATAGGGCGAATCGAATCCAGCACCACCAGGACCGGAGCCGGAAATCACTGGACGACAAGACGCAAGCGATCCCAGGGAGGGCCCGGAGTCACTTCGGGTTTTTCAGGGGGAAGTAACTAAGTGGAGGCAGCCACGATGACCGAGACCACGAAGCGCACGACACGCAAGCGCAAGGGTCGCCGGACTTTCGGCAATGTCTGGAAGCTCCCGTCAGGGCGCTACCGGGCTTCGTACATCGCACCGGACGGCAAGCGGCGCGCTGGCGAGAGCACCTTCGCCACGGTTTCGGATGCGAGCGTGTGGCTTGCGACCGTGGAGACAGAGCTCTTGCGCGGTGACTGGCGCCCACCGGAGCCCGCCCGGGAGACGTTCGACTCCTACGGCAAGCGTTGGCTTGCGAGCCGGGCCGACCTGCGGCCCTCGAGCGCCGAGCGGTACGAACGGCTCTGGCGCATCTGGCTCGAGCTCGCCTTCGGCGACGTGCCTCTCGGGAGGATGACAGCCGAGGACTGGCGGACGTGGTTCACCTCGAGCCGTGCGGCCCATCCTGGCTCGACGCAACCGGGTAGCGCCTACCGACTGGCTCGGGCCATCTTGAACACTGCCGTAGACGATGGAGTGATGCGAGCGAACCCGTGCCGCGTCAAAGGTGCGGGGCGCGAGCAGACACCCGAGCGCCCAGTGGCGATGCCTGACGAAGTGCTCAAGGTGGTCGCTGCCATAGAGCCGCGCTACCAGCCGATGGTGCTCCTGGGGGCGTGGTGCTCGCTTCGTTTCGGGGAGTTGGCCGGGCTGCGTAGGAGCCGCGTCAACCTCTTGCACCGGACCATCCGCGTCGAGGAGAACGCCGTCGAGCTCTCCAGCGGCCGGACCATCTTCGGACCGCCCAAGACCGACGCCGGGAGGCGCACCGTGGCCGTACCGCCCGAGCTGGTCCCTGCCCTCGAGACCCACCTCGCCGAGTACGTCGGGCCCGAGCCTGACGCCCTCGTGTTCACCTCGCCCGAAGGCCACCCGCTGCGCCGGACGAAGTTCCGCCTTCGGTGGGTCGTGGCGTGCGAGGCGGCCGGAATCTCCGGGCTGCACTTCCACGACCTCCGAGGCTCAGGAGCCACCTGGGCGGCGCACGCGGGGGACACGCTGGCGGAGCTGATGAACCGACTGGGCCACGCCTCGCCGAACATGGCAATGCGTTACCAGCACGCCACCGAGGAGCGCGACCGCGCTATCGCCGAGAGGCTCGGCGCCCTCATGCGAGAACCGGACGCGCCATCGGCTCGAGCCGTGCGGGTGCTTTGAGAATCGAAGACTCAATGCTGACCCAAAAGGGTGCCCCACTCCGGCACCATGGGGGCAAGTGGTTCAGCTCCCAACAGGCCATAATCGTACGGGTGGTCAGCCTTCGCACCGGGAAGCCAGCCACTACCACGAGGCCCCAACCTGGACGGACCGCTGGTTCTCACCGTGGGGCGACCGATGGTGGCGAGTATGGGCATGTCCCGACCACCTGGGCAGGCCGACCGGGCTGCAAGAGTTCGGGCGATCGCGAGCGCCAGGGTCGGCATAATGGCGGTCATGTCGGAGCCGGTCGCGATTCTAGGGGCCACATATCACGGTGGGTTCTCACACCTCGGGCTGAGCGAAACCAGAGAAGGACGCCTGGTGCTGGACGATGATGCCCTCACGCTCCGGTGGCTGGTGGACGGAAGGGAGTACCGTCCACCCATTGAGGTCTGCCGGACGCGTGCCATCGCATCCATCGAAGTAACCAGCGAGCAGGCCGCCAAATTCAGGTTCGGTGGGATCCTCTCCAAAGGGGCGCAGGATAGGGCAACAGTGGTCGTCTGCCTCAAGAACGGCGATGCCGGGTACTTCACGATCGGGGGGCAGTCGACCGGGATGTTGCTCGGGAGTATCTCACCGTGGATACGCGATCACGGAATAACTCTTGGTTCAGATGAAGGGGGGCCGGCACCGTCGCCGGGTGCTCCGAAACTGATCGCAGACGAGCTAGCCAAGCTGGCGCAGCTGCGGGACTCAGGCGTCTTATCGGAGGAAGAGTTTGTCGCCCTGAAGACCCAACTCATCCAGGGGTGATATGGGGTACGACGGCCCGGTAGGCATGTTGGGGAGCAACTCGACGGGCTGACGGGGTCAGAGGAGTTCGGGCGGCATCCGCCGCGCCAAACGTGAATTCTCGGACTGTCCCTTACCGCCGGGAGGGTGGGACGCTGTAGAGCTGACGCTGGGTTGACTGACCGGGTGTCGCTGAGGCCGGGGGGTTGTCGCGCGAATCGTGAGCCGTACCTCGCGCCTCGACGGGACGGCTCTGCTTTACTTTTCGTGTCGGTTCCCCTGAGCGAAGGAGCAGGCGATGGCGTCTAAGGCTGGCAAGCCAGGTCCGGGCTGGTCCAAAGGGAGGAAGAGCGGTAGCTGGGTGCCTCACTACCTCATAAATGAGGACTTCCGCGGGTCGGCGGTCGTTGCCAACGTCTTTCGGATACTTGCAGCCCTCATACTGATTGGCGGCGCGATCTCGGCCACTGTGACGGGACACGACATGCACCAGAACGGTTACAGCAATACTGAGGTAACCGAAGCCGTTATCGGAATCGTTGCGGGCACGATAGTCAGCGCTTCCGCGATGTTGTTCTTCACGTTTGTCCTAGAGCTACTGCGAGCCATTCATTTCGACTTGCGCCACGAAGACGCCGTCAAGGCCAACAGCGCTGCAAGTAGTCCGAATGGGGCGACCAAACCATCGGGTTGGTATCCAAGCCCCGGCGACGACAGCACGCTCCGCTGGTGGGACGGTGAGCGATGGACAGCCGAAACCCTGGCGCGGACGGCAACAGGCCAACAATGAGCGAGGGTGGCGGAAGGGGGGCGGGTATCACTTAACGCCGTACATGAAGGGGCGGGGCCGGTCAAGAGACCTTTTCTTTCATGTCCTGGTAGTTCGCAGAGCGGCGTCCTGCACGAAAGCGCGCGCCACCAAGGCACCGGGGTCAACGTGTCGGGCGGACGCCCGCCGAAGGCTGTGACGTTGACGCCGGCGCCGAGTGGCGCATCCTGGACGAGGACGCCTATGTGGTGCTGCGAGTTCTCATCACTGCTCTGGGTTCTGTCACGCTCCCGTGGGCAGCCAGCCATTCATTCGTCGATCTCCGCACATGATGGGGTTCGGCCACGTCCCGACGGGCTCAATCAGAAACGACGGCCACACCGGAGTCGGTGGGCCACGGCGTTAGTCGAGCGCGCGTCGGTCCGTGGCCGAGACTCAGGCGGCGGTCTCGAGGCATCGGACTTCTCCGTCGCGCAATGCGTAGAAGACGAGGGTAGAGTAGCTTGCGGGCCACCGCGACGTGGGCCTTGTACTTGCCGGCGTGCTCGGCGATGCGTTTGTAGTCGGCACGGAGCTTCTCGTTTCCCTTGGCCCGACCGGAACATGCAGGGCCACCCACTGCCGGGGAGAAGCGAGCGGGACAGGGCGCTGGTTCTCGCCGAAGGGTGACAGGTGGTGGAGGGTGTGGGCGTGCGCCGATCACCTCACGGGCCTGCGCCAGTAGCTACCCGCTACGCGGACGACCTGTTTCCCCGCTGACGCCCGGTAGTCGGGTGATCAGGTCGGCTTCCCACCTCTCTTGGTGGACTCTCGCTGCTGCTGTCGGATCTGCTGTCGGCTGAGCTTCGGGGCCGGCGCGTTTGGAGACCCCAGAGTGGGCGGATTACTAGGACTTCCCCCTCCTCGCGCGCGGTTGGGTCCCGGGCGGTCCAAGAAGGACTGGGATCTGCTGAGCCATCTCGATGTAGGCCCGTCCGTTGTGATTCTCGATGATCTTTGTCGTCGGTGTCTGAGACAGGGTCAGGCGAAATGCGTGGTGAACGCTGAGAACAGCTTCCTGCAGTTCCTTTTGATCCTCAAGCCTGACGATGGTGAGGCCTTGGCGTTCAGCGTCCTCGAGTCCAACCCGTCTCCCGTGCGACTTGAATCGCTGAAAATCCGAAAACCACTTTGCGACATCCTTGGCTTTTTGCGTTCGTTCAGGCTCGTCAAAACCGGCGAACATGTAACGCGTAAGCCACGTCTCGACCAGTTGTTGGGCGAGAGCAAGAGAGTGACCGCATTGCGCGATGAGCCCTGGTAGGTAACCACGCAATATTGGGAGCCAGGCCGGGAGTTTCGCCGGATCCTGGCATTCCTCCTTCGCTAGCTCGAACTGATCCACGATCGCTTGGCCTGGAGCGGATCGCGGTCCCTCGGGCGTCTGTACGGTGAACTGGGGGTCGATTGGGCCCAGCTGGGAATATGAACCCATGGCAATCTCATCAGCGCCTAGAGCGAGCATCGTGGCGGCGGACATTGCTGCCATGGGCACAATGACTCTGATGTGGTCGAACTGAGTCCGCAGGTATTCCAGAATCGACTCCGCGCCCTCTGCGCTACCTCCTGGACTGTGGAGGAAGAGGTCCAGTTCCCTCTCAGAAACTCCTGAGACTGCCTCCATGAAGCCCTGCATGTCCGCAAGGGTGATCTGATGGGCCACCGGATCAACGCCGGTCTTCGTCTCCATCCACGCGCTGGCGTACACGATGGTCGCCCGCCCGGTGAGGGCGGACATCTCCTTGAGGTATTTCCGCCTCAGAATGTCGTGCGGAGTCGGCTTTCCCGGACCCGGGTTGACGTTTCCGGGCGTCCCCTGAAGACGCTGCAGCTCCTTTAGGAGCTCCCCCCAGGTCGGCACCTATGGTGCGGTCGTCGTGCCAACCGCGTACTGAATCGTAGTGCCCGACGTCTGCCGCACGGAGGCGAAGTACGCCGTCTCGATGCTCTCGTAAGCATCCAGCAAATCACCGACCCCGGCCTCAGCCTGGTCGATGATTTCGACAATCTCTTCGTCCGTAACCATTTCGTCCTCCCGCCCTTGCGTGACGCAACATGTTTGCACCGATTCTGGGTAGGTGCCGACCGCCTTGGGGGGCACTCGGACTATCCCACTATTCAACGTAGGTTCAACCCGTTGCCCGGATTGCAAGCCTCTGCTGCCGTTTGCGCAGGTCAGTGGACCAGCTCCGGGGGGAGGGCTCGAACCTCCAACATCCGGCTCCAAAGGCCGACGTTCTGCCGATTGAACTACCCCGGACCGAGGCGATCGCCCCGCTAGAGGTTAGGCACTCCGCCCGTCGTGCCGGGCCGTACCCGGCCCTGCGCGGCCTCAGCACGGCGGTAGCTTCTTGCCTCGTGCGCATCCTCGTGGTGGACGACGACCTGGCCGTGCGCCGTTCGATCGACCGTGCCCTCCGCCTCGAGGGCTACGACGTGATGACAGTCCCCTCGGGGGGTGAGGCGCTCGAGGCGCTGGCGCAGACACCGGCGGACGCGCTCATCCTCGACCTCGGGCTGCCCGACGTCGACGGCCTGACCGTCTGCCGGCGCATGCGCAGCGCCGGCGACGACACGCCGGTCCTCATGCTCACGGCGCGCGACGCCATCGACGACCGGGTCCAGGGGCTCGATGCGGGCGCCGACGACTACCTGGTCAAGCCCTTCGCTCTGGCGGAGTTGCTGGCCCGCTTGCGCGCGCTCCTCCGGCGGCGCTTCGAGGGCGAGGGTGGCCTGCTGCGCGTGGGCGACCTGGCGCTGAACCTCTCCACCCGGGAGGGCCAGCGCGGGGAGCGCACTTTCACGCTCACGCGCATCGAGTTCGACCTCCTCGAGATGTTCCTGCGCCACCCTCGCCAGGTGCTCACGCGCGAGGTGCTGCTGAACCGGGTCTGGGGCTTCGACTTCGACTCGGGGACGAACTCGCTCGCCGTCTACGTCGGGTACCTGAGGCGCAAGCTCGAGGAGGGGGGCGAGCCACGCTGCATCCAGACGGTCCGCGGCGTGGGCTACGTGCTGCGGGACGCGTGACCTTCCGCGCCCGCCTGGTGCTGGCGACCACGGCGGCGGTCGTCGTCGCCGTGCTGGCGGCCTCGCTGGCCTCGTTCCTGGTGGCCCGCAACACGCTGCTCCAGGCGACCGACAATTCGCTCACCACGGCCGCCCAGCGGATCGTCGCCGGGCAGGAGATCGGTTCGACCACCGCCACGCTCGGCCAGGTGACCGACGCCGGCGGCGCCGTCGTCTCCGGTGGCGGCCTTCCCGTGACCGGCCAGGTGCGGCTGGTGGCCGTCGGCCTCGCCCCGTCGTACTTCACGACCGTCACCGTGGACGGCAACGAGATGCGCGAGCTCGTCGAGCACCTGCCGGCCGGCACGGCGTTCGAGTCGGGCATCCTCGTCAACGGCGGCGCGCTGCAGATCGCCACCCTGCTCAACGCGAGCTCGGAGCTCAGGACGCTCGCGATCCTGCTCGGTGTCGTCGCGCTCATTGGCGTGCTCCTCGCCGTCGTGCTCGGCTGGCTCGTCGCCCGCACCGCCCTCGTCCCGCTGAACTCTCTCACCGACACCGTCGAGGACCTGGCCGAGACGACTGACGTCTCCCGCCGGCTGTCCCCCGGTGGCCCCGACGAGCTGGGCCGGCTGCGGCGCACCTTCAACCGCCTGCTCGAGGCGCTCGAGTCGTCGCGCCGGGCTCAGAGCCAGCTCGTCCTCGACGCGTCGCACGAGCTGCGCACCCCCCTCACCAGCCTGCGCACCAACCTCGAGGTGATCCGCCGCGTCGACGAGCTGAGCGACGAGGACCGCTCCGTCCTCGTCGACGACGTCCTGGTGCAGCTGCAGGAGCTGACCGACCTCGTCGGCGACCTGGCCGAGCTGGCCCGGGGCGACCAGAAGCCGGCACCGCCCGAGCCGCTCCGACTCGACCTCCTCGTCCGGGACGCCGTGGCGGTGCAGAACACCCACGGCCGCGCCCAAGATGTCACGTTCCACCTCGACGCCGAGCCCTGCTGGGTGGACGGCCATGCGGACCGCATCGGCCGCGCCGTGGGCAACCTGCTCGACAACGCCCGCAAGTGGAGCCCGCCCGGCCAGACCGTGTCGGTGGAGTGCCGGGACGGGACGGTGGTGGTGCACGACCACGGGCCCGGCATCGCCGAGGCGGACCTGCCCCATGTCTTCGACCGCTTCTACCGCTCCCCGGCCGCCCGGGGGCTGCCGGGGTCGGGCCTCGGCCTGGCCATCGTGGCCCAGGTGGTCAAGGCCGAGGGCGGGACCATCCAGGCCGAGAACGACCCGACGGGCGGGGCCCGGATGTCGATGCGCCTGCCCACGGTGCCCGGCCCCGAGGACGACGTCGCACACCCGTAGCGGGCGCCGGAGCCCTCAGTCGGCCGCCATGAGCTCTATGCGGTTCCCGAAGGGGTCGTCGACGTACGCACCCCGTCCCGGCTCGCTGTCCGGGTTGGCCCGCACGGACACCCCGGCGGCGCCGAGCGCCGCCTCGAGGGCGGGCAGGTCGCGGACCACCAACGCCGGATGCGCCTTGCGGGCCGGACGGAAGTCCACCTCGACGCCGAGGTGCACCGCCACGCCGCCCCGGCCGAACCAGCAGCCGCCCCGCGCCGCCAGCGGTTCGGGCTTGGGAACCCGCTCGAGCCCGAGCAGGCCCGAGTAGAAGGCCTCGGCCTCGGCTTCGCGGCCCGGCGGCATGGCCAGCTGCACGTGGTCGAGCCGCACGATCTCGAAGCCCATGGGTGCCTCCTCGTGCCGGGAGCGACCTGGCAGTCGGCCCCCCGGACCGCTAGCCTGCCGCACGACATGGGATCACTGATCAAGAAGCGCCGCAAGCGGATGCGCAAGAAGAAGCACAAGAAGATGCTGAAGGCCACCCGCTGGCAGCGCCGGGCCGGCAAGTAGCCCGTCGGCCCCACCTCCCTCCCCTCAGTCACCGTCCCAGCCCGCCGGCACGGTGCGGGCCCGCACCAGGCGGGCCGTCTCGGTCCCCACCCGCAGCTCGGGAGCCGACGTCGTCCCCGCCGGGCCACCCTCGACGAACCAGGTCGACCCGCTGCCTGCCAGGGTCGGCTCGCTGCCCGCCAGGTCCCCCAGGGCGTCGCGCCACCGCGCCAGACGTGGCTCGACGGCCAACGCGGCGGCCGTCAGCGCGTTCGCTCCCTTGCCCCCTTCCCGGCTGCCCTCGTCCCAGGCCCGGTAGACGCGACCGGTGTCGACGCCGAACGGCGGCAGCACCAGCAGGTAGGAACGGTGCTCGAACGGCAGCGGCGTGACGAGCTCCCCCACCCCCTCGACCCGGGCCCGGCCACCGACCACGCAGAAGGGCACGTCCGCGCCGAGCCGCGCCGCCACCTCGGGATCGGCGCAACCCGCCCAGCGCAACACGGCCGCCGCGTCGGCCGAGCCCCCGCCCAGGCCCCCGCCGACCGGGATGCGCTTGGTCAGGCGGACCGAGGCGACTCGCCCGCAGGCGGCCAGCGCGCGGCCGATCAGGTTGTCCTCGGGGCCCTCGAGCGCCTCGGCCCGCGTGCCGGGCTCGGCCACCACCGCCAGGCCCGACCCGCCGTCGGTCAGCACGAGCTCGTCGGCCAGGCTGAGGGAGACCATCTCCGCGTCGAGCTCGTGGTACCCGTCGGCCCGGACCCCGGTCACGCGCAGCGACACCGTCAGCTTGGCGGGGGCCAGCACCGTCACGATGGCGTCGGGCACGGGGGCTTCGGGCGTCACAGTGCCGCCAGCCTCCCCCACTCCGCCACCCCGAGCTCCTCGGCCCGGGCGTCGGGGCGCACGCCGGCCCGTGCGAACGCCGCGGGCTCGACCACGCCAGCCAGGGAGCGACGGAGCATCTTGCGCCGATGGGCGAAGCCGGACCGCACCACGGCGTCCAGCCGCTCGTAGGACACGATGGCCGGGTCCACGGCAGGGGCAGGCAGTCGGTCCAGGCGTACCAGGACCGACTCGACCCTCGGGCGAGGGATGAACACGGAGGCGGGCACGCGGCCCACCACCTCGGCCCGGGCGAAATACGCGATGCGCACCGAGACCGCCCCGTAGGCGTCATCCCCCGTCCCGGCGGCCATGCGCTCGCCCACCTCCCGCTGCACCATCACCAGGAGGTGGGCCACCGCGGGCACCTCGACCAGGGTCCGCAGGACGAGCGGGGTCGCCACGTTGTAGGGCAGGTTGGCCACCAGGCTCCACGGGCCCTCGCCGCGCTCGGCGAGCAGGGCCGCCAGGTCGATCGTCATGGCGTCACCCTCGACCACATCGACGCCGACCGGCTCGACGACGGAGCGGAGCACGGGGATCAGGTACCGATCGGTCTCCAGCGCCACCACCGTGGCCCCGGTCTCCGCCAGCGCGAGGGTCAGCGACCCGAGGCCCGCTCCGATCTCGAGCACCCGGGATCCGACGGTGGCGCCGGCGAGCCGGGCGATCCGCCGAACGGTGTTGGGGTCAGCGACAAAGTTCTGGCCGAGGGCCCTGCTGGGACGGAGACCGTGCGCCGACAGCAACTGGGCGATGTCGGCGCCGGAATGGGTCACCAGGAGATTGTGACGTCCACCACTCCCTGCCCGATGTCGGCGATCTGAGAGAAGCCCTCCGGCGACATGTCGACCACCCGCGGGTAGCCGGCACCCTCACGGTCATCCACCGTGCAGACGGTCGATGCGCCCGTCTCGTCGTTGACCACGGTGAGCACCGTCCCGAAGGGCAAGGTCGGGCTGGCGCACATCCCCGACGGGGCCTCCGAGTACCAGGTGGCCTCGCCCGCTTCGGAGTTCGTCATAGCCGGCGGCGCCGGTGGCGCCGTCGTCGTCGTCGTGGTCGGCGGCGGCGGTGGTGGTGCGGTCGTCGTCGTGGTGGTCGGTGGCGGGGCAGTCGTCGTGGTCGTCGCCGGCGCGGGTGCCACCGTCGTCGTGGTCGTCACCGGCGGGGCCGTCGTCGTGGTCGTCGCCGGCGCGTGGTACGCCACGAGGTGCGACCGTAGGTTCACACCGTCGAGGCGCGATGTTGTGTGCACGGCCGACGTGTGCGCGCCGTGCACGGTGCCCACCGTCGTCACCGATCGTGACGCGGTACCGACGTTCAACAACAGGAGAGGCGCGACGAACAGCGCGCCGCAAATGATTGCAGCGACGCCGAGGCGCCTCCCCCTCGTGCTCTGGTTCCGCAGGGCTCCACCCTTCTCGGGGACACAGTGCACCCGCGCCGACACACGGGTGGCGGGGGGTTTCTGGAGAACTTAGATAACCAATCGCGGCCCACGCAAACCCAAAAAGTGGTGGAACCTTTTGGCGCGCTATTTCCGCAGGTCACGGACCATGTGGTCCGTGACATTTCGATGAACTACCAGTTCAGAGGCCTTTTTTGGCCAAAATCAACGTCAAACACCCTGGTCACGAGGTTCTCGTATTACGCACAACAGCGCGTGAATTACCTACCTGTGGAATACGCCATGGCCGCCGCCACGCCCGAGCGCTCCATGACCTCGCCGACGCTGCAGCCCTTCACGGCGGCGATGGCCTCGCCGACAAAGGGGAGATACGACGGCTCGTTCGTGCGGCCCCGATGGGGCACCGGCGCGAGGAACGGGCTGTCCGTCTCGACGAGCAACCGGTCGAGCGGGCAGTGCGCCGCGGCGGCGCGCACGTCGCCTGCGTTCTTGAACGTCACGATGCCGCTGAACGACACGTACATCCCCGCGCGCAGGCACAGCTCGACCTCGTCGGGCCCGCCCGTGAAACAGTGCAGCACGGTGCGCTCGGGGACGCCCTCGGCCCCGAGCACATCGAAGAGGTCGGCCCACGCGTCCCGCGCGTGGATCACCAGTGCGAGGCCGTGCTTGTGCGCCAGCGCGATCTGTGCCGCGAAAGCGGCGCGCTGCGCAGCGCGCGGGGAGTGCTCGTAGAAGTAGTCCAGCCCGCACTCCCCCACGGCCACCACGGCGCCGTCGCCCACGCCAAGCTCGCGCTCCAGCAGTGCCGCTACCTCGTCCACGCCCTCGCTCGCCTCGTGCGGGTGCCGCCCGATGGTCGCCCAGGCCCGGGGTGTCGACCCGTCGGCTGCGGTCGTCCGGGCCACTCGCACCGCCTGGTCCGAGGTGACCGCCCCTGTCCCGATGCAGACGAGGCGGTCGATGCCGGCCTCGCGCGCCCGAGTCAGGACGGGCTCCAGGTCGGCTGCCCCGGCCTCGTCCCCGCCGAGATACTCCTCTTGCACGTGGCAGTGGGAGTCGAACCACCCGGCCACGTCAGCCCTTGCGCCGCGGGAACAGGGGGTCACTCTTCACGACGTCGGACCCTCCGGTGTAGCCGCCCCAGATGGCGTCGTCGGGCAGGCGGGCCGCCACCGGGTCGCCCCCGACCCCGATCCGGCGCCACACCTCCACCGCCGTCGACGGCATGGCGGGGGCGATGAGGACGGCGACGATCCGCAGGACCTCGAGAGCGTCGCCCAGGACCGCGTCGACGGCCGGCCCCGGGTCCATCTTCCAGGGCTCGGCCGCCTCGAGCTCTGCGTTCGCCGACCCGATGAGCCGCCACGTCTCCTCCAGCGCATCGTGCGGAGCCCAGCGGGCCCAGGCCGCCGTCGCCTCGTCGAGCACCCCGGACGCCACGCGGGCGAGCGTGCTGGCCGGGTTGCAGGCCGGGCCCACGCCGCCACACTTGGAGTGGACGACCGTGGTGACCCGCGACACGAGGTTGCCCAGGTTGTTGGCGAGGTCCGCGTTGTAGCGCGCCACAATGCCCTCATAGGAGAAGTCGCCGTCCCCGCCGAGCGGCACCTCGCGCAGCAGGTGGTAACGCAGCGGGTCGACCCCAAAGTCGTCGGCCAGCGCGAGCGGCGACACGTCAGTGACTTTGAGCGGCGCCGCGCTGTCGGCGCCGGCCAGGCGGGCCGCGATCATCGTCTTGCCCAGCTTCTGCCCGCCCATGAGCAGGTAACCGTGCACGAAGATCTCCGCCGGAGGGTCGATGCCCGCCGCCATGCACATCGCCGGCCACCACACGCAGTGGAACTTGAGGATGTCCTTGCCGATCAGGTGGTGGGCCGCGCCCCAGCGCGAGGCGAACGTCGCCGGGTCGCCGCCGTACCCGGCGACAGTCAGGTAGTTGATCAGCGCGTCGTACCAGACGTAGAACACGTGCCCGCTGTCCCAGGGCACCGGCACGCCCCACGTGAACGACGTGCGCGTGATGGAGACGTCGCGCAGGCCGCCCCGGATGAACCCCAGCGCCTCATTGCGCTTGGACGCCGGCCGCACGAAGTGAGGATGGCTGTCGTAGTAGTCGAGGAGCCGCTGCTCGAACGCGCTCAGCTTGAAGAAGTAGTTGTCCTCCTGCATCTCGACCAGGGGGCGCCCGTGGACAGGGCAGTTGCCGTCCACCAGCTGGTCCTCGGTGTAGTAGTCCTCGCAGGACACGCAATAGAGGCCCGAGTACGGGGCCAGCTCAATGAACCCGTTGTCGTAAATCCGCTGGAGGAACTGCTGGACGACGGCGTAGTGGCGTGACTCGGTGGTGCGGATGAAGTCGTCGTTGGAGATGTCGAGACGCCGCCAGGCCTCCAGGAAGCGGGCCGACGTGCGGTCCGTCCACTCCTTGGGGGTGGTCCCGCTGGCCTCGGCCGCCTCCACGATCTTCGCACCGTGCTCGTCGGTGCCGGTCATGAACCAGACGTCGTCCCCGAGCAGGCGGTGCCACCGAGCCAGCGCGTCGGCGTTGACCGTCGTGTACGCCGTGCCGACGTGCGGCGCGTCGTTGACGTAGTAGATCGGCGTGGTGAGGTAGTAGGGCGGCACCGCCGGTAGCGTACCGGTGCCCTCAGGCGCGGCCCGACGAGCCCGCCTCGTTCCCGGCCGCCGCACGCACTCGCAGTGCGGCCTCGTACACGCGCCGGCGCGGCACGCCGAGCGACGCCGCCGCCCGCTCGGCCACCTGGCGCGGCCCGGCAGACGGGTCGTCGGCGACGACCGCCCGCACCGCCGCCTCGACCTCCTCGTCGCCCGCCGGCTCGGGCGCCGGCGCGCCCCCGACCACCAGCACCACCTCGCCCCGCAGCTGGCGTGCCGCGAACGCCTCCGCTGCGTCGCCCAGCGTGCCCCGCCAGACCTCCTCGTGCAGCTTGGTCAGCTCCCGCACGACTGCGACCGGTCGGTCGGGGTCGGCGACGGACAGCTCGCTCAGGGTGCCCGCCACGCGGCCGGGCGCCTCGAGCACGACGGACGTGCGCTCGTCCCCCATGAGCATGGCGATCCGACGACGCCGCTCGGAGCCCTTGCGCGGCAGGAACCCCTCGACGCCGAAGCGGTCGGCGGGCAGGCCGCTCACGACGAGCGCCCCCACCACCGACGACGGCCCCGGCACGGTGCTCACCCTCTCGCCGGCGGCGGCCAGCTGCGCCGCCAGCCACGCGCCGGGGTCCGAGATGCCGGGCGTGCCCGCGTCGCTCACCACGGCAACGGTGGCACCGCCGGCCACGGCGGCCGCCACGCGGTCCAGACGACCCGCCTCGTTGTGGCCGTGCAGCGAGAGCAGGCGGTCACCGCCCGGCCCGCCGGCGGCGACGCCGACCGCCGAGAGCAGGGCCCGGGTGCGCCGGGTGTCCTCGCAGCAGATCAGATCCGCCGTCGCCAGCACCTCACGCGCCCGGGGGGAGAGGTCGCCCAAGTTCCCGATCGGCGTGGCCACGAGCACCAGCTGGCCCCGCCCCTCCCCGCTCAAGGCCCGTCGCCTACGGCACCGTTCGCCTCGTGCACCTCGAGTCGGTCACCCACCTGCACGCCCCAACGCTCCAGCGCGCCCGCCTCGGTCTCCACCGCGCTGCGGGCCGCCCTCCCACCCCTGGCCATCCGCCACGGCTTGAGACGGGCGACGCGCACCACGGTGAGATCGTCCGCGAGGAAGGCCACGTCGATGGGGAACCGCATGCCCACCGTGTGCACGGCGCGGGCGCCCTCCACGTGCAGCGCGCCCTCGCATCCCGCTCGCCCACGCAGGGCGCGGCGCTCAGCGGGCGAGTCGGCCATCTCCAGCGCGCACACCACGTCTCCGTCCCGCAGCAGCCATCCGGACCGCATGCGACCGAGGCTACCGGACGGCCTGTGCCGCATCGTCTAGGATCTCCGCCTCATGTCGAAGCGAACGGTCAAGCGCAAGCTCAGGACGAAGAAGAAGGCCAATCACGGCAAGAAGCCGAACTGCGGCCGCGGCTGAAGCCAGGTCCGGCTGCCTGAGAGCCTGATCGCTCAGGTCCCGTCCCAGGCGACGCCCTGGGACGACAGCACCCCGCACAGGGTGGTGGGCCGGTCCGAGATGATCCCGTCCACACCGAGGCCCAGCAGGCGCTCCATGGACTCGGTGTCGTTCACCGTCCACACGTGGACGGCCTTGCCCGCCTCGTGCGCGGCCGCCACGAAGCGCTCGTCCACCACGACCAGGTCCCCCTGGCGCTCGGGGACCTGGAACGCCACGACGGGCATTTCGGGCACGCCCTCCCCGGCCTGCACCGCCCGCCAGGCATCGGCCGTGGCCATGGTGCCCGCCGAGGTGGGCACCGAGGGTGCGAAGCGGCGGAAGGCGTCGGTCGCCGGGTCCAGGAACGAGGCCACGATCACGTCGTCGCCGCGCCCGAACTCCGCCAGCAGCCGCGCCAGCGCCTCCTCGTAGGGGACCACCACGGGCGCCGTCTGCTTGATGTCGAGGTTCAGCACGACGCCGGGGAACCGCTCGAGGACCTCGCGCAGGGTGGCGATGCCGAACGACGGGTCCTCCGGCGCCCGGCCCCGGAACGGGTAGTCCTCCGGAGGCCGGCCCGGCGTGACGTCAGCCCCAGGGATCCACCAGTAGGAGAAGTCGAGCTGCCGCAGCTCGGCGAGCGTGAACGAGGCGATCGTGCCCGTCGCCGGCGTCGTGCGGTCGACCGTGGCGTCGTGGCACACCACCAGCTCCCCATCCGCCGTCGCGTGCACGTCGAGCTCTATCCCGGTGGCGCCGGCCTCGAGCGCGTGCGCAATGGCATGGAGGGTCGAGGAGGGCGACTCCCATGCCCCGCCCTGGTGCGCGTAGGCGATGACCCTCCGCTCCAGCCAAGGGGACGGCGCGCTCACCAGCCCGACCGTAACAGCCGTGGCCTGGGCCGGATCCGCCGCGACCAGGGCGAAGCCGCCTCCCGCGGCAACGGGCCTATCCTCGTGCGGCGTGCTCGATCACCTCCTCGTCGACGTCATCAGCACAATGCGTGCCTCCTTCGACCGGGCGCTGCTCCAGCGCCAGGCCGTGGAGGAGCGCTTCCAGGTGGACGTGTTCCTCGGCGACGTCTCCTGGGAGACCTCCTACAGCCTGCCCGGCGAGGAGCAGCCGCCCCGGGTGCGCGCCGACATCTCGGTGGACTGGCCCACGTGGAGCCAGACCTCCTACCGCAGCTGGTCCATTGGCGAGCCGCCCGACGAGCTCCCCGAGGTCGTGATCGAGGTCGCGCTGCGCGTCCAGCGCATGGCCGAGGCCCCCGACACGGAGAAGGTCATGGCGGCCCTGCCGATCACAGGCCCGCTCGGCGACCCCATGGACCTTGTCCGCACCGCGACCACGATCGAGCAGGTGCGCACCGACGGGGACGGCGGCGGCGGCCTCCGCTGGGCTGCCGAGGCGACGTACGAGGGCTCGGTCCGCTTCAGCGAGCACCAGCTCGAGGAGCCGTCCACCATCGCGCCGGTCTTCGACGCCCTGACCCGCTGGGTCGCCTCCACCCTCATCTCCCTGGCCGACCTCCCCTTCTCGTTCCTGCCCGCCGGGGAGGACGAGGCCTGACCCGTATCTCCCACCGTCGGGCCCTCGTCACTGTCCTCGTCCTCGGCGGCCTCTTGGCCGCCTGCGGGTCGTCGGCGCCACCCGCACCGCCGCCCAGCCAGGGGCTCGTGCTCGACCGGCCGACGCCGCAGCACGTCCCCCTCGTCGACCAGCAGGGCCGGCCGGTGTCGCTGGCCCGGCTGCGGGGCAAGGTGGTGGTCCTCGCCCCCTTCCTCTCCCTCTGCCAGGACGAGTGCCCGCTCGTCACCGGCGCCTTCATCTCCCTCCAGCGCGACCTTCGGGCCGCCGGGCTGGGGAACCGGGTCGTCTTCGTCGAGGCCACCGTCGACCCGGGCCGCGACACCGTGGCCCGCCTGGCCGCCTACCAGAAGGAGTTCGGGGCCGACTGGGACCTCTGGACAGGCACGCCGGTCAACGTCGCCGCCTTCTGGAAGCCCTTCGGCGTCGAGTACCAGATCGTCCCCGAGGAGCAGCCGCCCAAGATCGACTGGTTCACCGGGAAGCCCCTGACCTACGACGTCGACCACACCGACGGCTACATCCTGGTCGGCACCGACGGCCACGAGCGCTTCGTCGACGCCACCGCGCCGAACCTGGGCGGCAAGCTCGACCCCAAGCTGACCTCGCTCCTCGACGGCGGCGGGGTGCACGACCTGCACGACCCGCAGCAGCCCAACTGGACGCTCGCCGACGCCCTCGCCTCCATCAGTTGGATGCTCGGGACCAACGTCCCCGCGTCGGGCTCGTGATGCGGCCAGGGCTGCGCCGCTCCGCCCTCGTTCTGCCGGCAGCCCTCGTCGGCGTCGCCCTGGTGCTCGGCGCGTGCTCGAGCACCGACGTCACGACGCTCACGGCTGCGCCGACGACCGACACCGCGCTCGACTCTGACGCTCCAGCACTCGCCCGTCGGGCCGATCCTCGCCACCGGGGGCGGCGACATGCTGTACGACTTCGTCCCCGACACCCCCACGCACAGCGCCTGCCTCAACGACGGCTGCGTGTTCCAGTGGCCGCCGCTCATCGAGTCCGGGCCCGTGCGGGTCGGCCCCGGCGTCGACCCCTCTCTGGTCGGGACGCTGACGCGCCCCGACGGGTCGACCCAGCTCTCCTACGGCGGCCACCCGCTCTACACGTACAACCTCGACGTGACGCCCGGGCTGGTGATGGGCCAGGCCATCGACCAGGACGGGGGGCTCTGGTACGTGTTGAACGCGACGGGACAGCAGATCACCACCGCGTTCTCGGTGATGAGCCCGAACCTCAACGGAACCCCGAACCCCAACGGCGGCCCGAACCCCAACAACTGAGCCCGGGCCGCGACGGCACCCTCAGGTGTTGAAGCGGAACTCCACCACGTCGCCGTCGCGCATGACGTAGTCCTTGCCTTCCATCCTCGCCTTGCCGGCGTTGCGCGCCGCAGCGACCGAGCCCGTTGCCACCAGGTCCTCGAAGCTGATCACCTCGGCCTTGATGAACCCCCGCTCGAAGTCGGTGTGGATCACGCCGGCGGCCTTGGGCGCGGTGTCGCCGACATGGATGGTCCACGCACGCGCCTCCTTGGGCCCGGCCGTGAGGAACGTCTGGAGCCCGAGCGTGGCGAAGCCCACGTGCACCAGCTGCTCCAGGCCCGACTCCTCCTGGCCGTAGCTGCGCAGCAGCTCCGCGGCGTCGTCCGGGTCGAGCCCCGCCACCTCCGCCTCGATCTGGGCGCACAGGACCACCGCATGCGCCGGCCGCACGCTCTCAGTGAGGCGGGCCACCAGGTCCGCGTCGCCCAGCGAGCTCTCGTCGACGTTGAAGACGTAAATGAATGGCTTGGCCGTGAGCAGGTGCAGGTCGTGCAGGAGCACGGCGTCGACCTCGCCGGCTGCGGCCGCACTCGACACGGTGCGGCCCTCGCCCAGGATCCGTTCTGTCGTGGCCACGGCATCCACCGTCGGCTTCAGCGCCGGAGTCCCCTTGGCCTCGCGCACCAGGCGCGGCAGTCGCTGCTCGACCGTTTGCAGGTCGGCCAGGATCAACTCGGTGTTCACCGTCTCGATGTCACCCGCTGGGTCGACCCGCGCGTCGACGTGCACGACGTCATCGGCGTGGAAGGCCCGTACCACCTGGCAGATGGCGTCGGTCTCGCGGATGGCCGCCAGGAACTGGTTGCCCAGACCCTCCCCCTTCGACGCGCCGCGCACCAGGCCCGCGATGTCGACGAAAGTGACCGATGCCGGCACCACGGGTGCACCGTCGTAGAGCTGGGCGAGCTTGCTCAGCCGCGCGTCGGGCACGGCGACGACACCCACGTTGGGGTCGATGGTGGCGAACGGGTAGTTGGCCGCCAGCACCTCGTTGTTGGTCAGGGCGTTGAACAAGGTGGACTTGCCGACGTTGGGCAGTCCGACGATCCCGATCGACAGGCTCACGGAGCGGCCCGGCTACGCGGACAGCAGGCCGGCGGCTGCGGCGAGCGCCTTGAGGTCGGCCTCGGGTCGGGCGCCCGTGTGCGAGATGATCTCCGCCGCGCACAGCCCTCCGAGCGTGGTGCTCTCGACGGGGTCCATGCCATGGGTGAGGCCGAAGAGGAAACCGGCCGCGAAGAGGTCGCCCGCCCCGGTGGTGTCGACGACGCGTTCCACCGCGGCGGCCGGGACCTCCTCGGGGCCCCGCGCCGTGAGCACGACGGCGCCCTGGGCGCCACGGGTCATCACGACCAGCAGACCGGTCTCCTCGGCGGCCTCGACGGCAGTCCCGTGCGAGGAGGCCCCGAAGAGCATGGTGACCTCCTCCTCGTTGCCCAGCAGGATGTCGACGTCGTCGGTGAGCAGTTCGAGGAACTCGCGCTGGTGTCGACTCACGCAGAAGGGGTCGGAGAGGGACAGCGCCACCGAGCCATCCGAGGCGTGGGCGGTGGCCGCGGCGTGGCGCATGGCCTCCTTGGCGGCCGGGACGTCCCAGAGGTAGCCCTCGAGGAGCACCACGGAAGCCCGGGCCACGAGGGACGTCGGGACGCCCTCGGGCGACAGCGTGGATGCCGCCCCCAAGTACGTCCCCATGGTCCGGTCCGCGTCCTCGGTGATCAGGACCACGCAGCGCCCCGTGCCCAGCCCGTCGCCGGCAGCCGACTCGCTGTAGTGCGGCTCGAACTCGACGCCGGCTGCCCGCAGGTTCTCCGCATAGGTCCGGCCGACCTCGTCGTCGGCCACCGCTCCCACGAAGCCGGCCGTCCCGCCGAGCACGGCGATCCCGGCGGTCGTGTTAGCCACCGAACCCCCCGAGACGTAGCGGGGGGCGCCCATGAACTCCTGGACCGCGTTGGCGGTCACCAGGTCGATCAGCGTCATGGACCCCTTCTCCAGCCCGACCTGGGTCAGCTGCTCGTCGCTCGCCAGCTCAATCACGTCGAGCAGGGGCGAGCCGATGGCGACCACGTCGAGATCGTGGCCGTCCCCCTCGTGGCTCCCTGGGGATGACTGGGCGTGGTCGACGGTCGTGGCGTCCTCGGCTGGCACGCTGCGAGAACCTACTCGCAGCGCCGCGGGTAGCCTTCACCGGATGCCACCAGGTCCCACGCCGCCCGTCCCGCCCGGCTCGGAGGCGTTCCGCCTGCCGCGCACGGTCGATCCCGAAACCTACCGGATGGAAATCGAGCCGAATGTGGCGTCGGCCACCTTCTCGGGCACGGTCGCCATCGACGTCGTCGTCCGCGAGCCGGTCACTGAGATCGTGCTCAACGCGGCGGAGCTCGCCATCAGCGACGTCGAGGTCCTGGGGTCCGACGGGAGCACGGTCGGGTGCAGCGTGACCTTCGATGACGACCTCGAGCAGGTCGTCTTCCGGCCCCCCTCGGAGCTGCCACCAGGGCCGCGCACCATCAGCTGCCGCTTCACCGGCACCCTCAACGACAAGCTGCGCGGGTTCTACCGCTCGACGTACATCGGCCCGGACGGCGAGACGCAGACCATCGCGACGACGCAGTTCGAGTCAGTCGACGCCCGGCGCTGCTTCCCCTGCTTCGACGAGCCGGACCGCAAGGCCGTCTTCGACATCGCGCTGATCGTGGACCCCACGGTCGATGCGATCTCGAACTCCCCGATCGTCGGGATCGACCAGGTCGGCGCCAAGCGCCGCATCCGGTTCTCCCCCACCATGAAGATGTCCACCTACCTGGTGGCCTTCGTCGTCGGGAAGCTCGAAACCACCGAGACCGTGGACGTCGACGGCGTGCCCCTCCGGGTGGTGTGCACGCCGGGGAAACGGCACCTGGGGAAATTCGCTCTCGAGGTCGGCGCATTCGCGTTGCGCTTCTTCACCGAATACTTCAACGTCCCCTACCCGGGCGAGAAGGTGGACCTGGTCGCCATCCCGGACTTCGCGGCCGGAGCCATGGAGAACCTGGGCTGCATCACTTTCCGCGACACCGCCCTCCTTGTCGATACGTCGAGCGCTGCCCGGGCCGAGCTCGAGCGCGTCGCCGACGTGATCGCCCACGAGCTCGCCCACATGTGGTTCGGCGACCTCGTGACGATGCGGTGGTGGGAGGGCATCTGGCTCAACGAGGCCTTCGCCACGTTCATGGAGATGCTCTGCGTGGACGCGTTCAGGCCCTCGTGGGACCGCTGGGTCGGCTTCGCCCCCTCACGCGAGGCCGCCCTTGCCGTCGACGGGGTGCACTCGACTCGTCCCATTGAGTATCCCGTCGGGCCGCCCAAGGAGGCGGAGGGGATGTTCGACCTGCTGACCTATGAGAAGGGATGTGGTGTGCTGCGCATGCTCGAGCAGCACATCGGGGCCGATGTCTTCCGGGACGGCGTGCGCACGTACCTCAAGGCGCACGGGTACGGCAACACGGTCACAACCGACCTCTGGGACGCGCTCGAGGACGCCAGCGGCGCGCCGGTGCGCGACGTCATGGACACGTTCATCCTCCAGGGGGGGCACCCACTCGTCTCCCTGCACGGGGACACGCTGACCCAGCAGCCGTTCTCCTTCGGTCCACCGCCCTCTGGCGTGGAGTCGTCCATCGGGAGGGAGTGGAACGTGCCCATCGCGGTGCGTGCGCTGCCCGCCTCCGGCATGCCGGGGGCGCCGGTCCGGCACCTGGTCCTGGGTCCGCAGCCGACCTCCATCGACGAGGCGCAGCAGGGGCTGGCGGTGCTGAACGCCGGTGGCTGGGGCGTGTTCAGGGTGGGCTACGAGAGCGGGCACCGGCTGGCGCTGGCCGAGCACCTCCCCGAGCTCACCCCGCTCGAGCGGGCCAACCTCCTCTCCGATACGTGGGCGACGACGCTGGCTGGGCACAACGCGTTGTCGGAGTTCCTGGTCCTGGCGTCGCGACTGGGCCTGGAGCCCGACCCTGCGCCCTGGGCGTCGGTCGGCAGCGCCCTCGTGCTGGCCAAGCGGATCGCGCTGCCCGAGCACAAGGACGCGCTGCATGAGGCCGTTGCTGCGCTGGTTGGCCCCATCAACCGCCGCCTCGGCTTCGATGCGTCCCCGGAAGAGGGTGACCGCACGCCGTCGTTGCGCTCGCTCGCCATCAACCTGATGGGCACCGTCGGAGCGGACGAGGAGGTCCGGGCCGAAGCCGCTCGGCGCTTCGATGCGTCGCCGATAGGTGGTGGCTCGGGCCCTGCGATCCCCGCTGACATCGAGACGGCGACGCTGGCAGTCGTGGCGCAGCTCGTGCGCCCCGGCGACTACGACGCGCTCCTGGAACGCTACCGCTCGGCATCGACGCCGCAGGAGGAGATGCGCTCGCTCGGCGCGCTCGCCAGCTTCCCCGACGTCGATCTCTGCCTGCGGACGTTTGACCTGGCCCTCACCGAGGTGCGCACCCAGAACGGGTTCAGCGTCATTTCCGCCCTCCTGGCCAATCCCGTCGGCAACCAGGCCGTATGGACGCGCATCACCGAAAGCTGGGACACGATCCTCGAGCGTTTCCCCAAGAATGCGCCGCCACGTATCCTCGACTCCTTGCCAGCGCTCTGCGGCGACGCCGACTTCGCACGCGGAGCGATCGCGTTCCTCGAGGACCATCCGTTGGCGTCAGGCCCGCGGCGCGTCGCGCAGTCGGCCGAACGTTTGAACGTCAACGTGGCCTTCGCAGCCCGCGAACGGCCTGAGCTGGCCGACTCGTTGCGGGCAGCCGGCACGCGTAGCGCCTGATGACCCAGGCGGTGCCCGCCAGCGACGCGCGGGAGTCCGACCGGGTGCGGGCACTACTCCAGACAGCCCGCGAGACCCGGGGCTTCATGCCCGACGACGAAGGGGAGGCGCTGTTCCTCGCCGCCCTCCGGGCTGGCCGGGAAAGGGTCCCCAGCGCGACGCCGCCGACCTTCGTGGAGATCGGCGCCTGGTGCGGGAAGTCCACCGTGTATGTCGGGGCGGCCGCCGAGGCCTCCGGCGCGGTCCTGCTGTCCATCGACCACCACCGGGGTTCCGAGGAGAACCAGCCCGGATGGGAGTACCACGAGGCCGATCTCGTCGATCCCGAGGCGGGCCGCATCGACACGCTGCTGCACTGGCGGCGCACCATCTCGATCGCCGGGCTCGAGGTGTCCGTCGTGGGCGTCGTGGGCGACTCCCCCACGGTCGCTGCGCGCTGGGACCGGCCGCTGGCGTTCTGCTTCATCGACGGCGGGCACGGCGAGGATCCCGCCTGGGCCGACTTCCGGGGCTGGGCACCGCACGTGGCGGTCGGGGGATGGCTGGCCATTCACGACGTCTTCCCCAACCCGGCCGACGGCGGGCGTCCTCCTTATGAGATCTACTGCGCCGCGCTCGACTCTGGGGAGTTCGTTGACGACGGCGCCTGCGGCAGCCTGCGCGTCGTACGCCGGGTGGCGCTGCCGCGTAACTGAGCGGGCGAGACCGGGAGAACCTGGGCGTGGCGTCATCTGGGCGCAAGCCCAAGAATTGCTTCCTCAGGCTCGCCGGTTCGCACTCCACCGCGAGGACGTAGTCCCGATCATTGAAAGCCTTCCGTAGGGCATCTGAGCCATCGGGCCAGGATCAACGGCACCAACGGCCCGAGGGGGAGCCCCCGAACGCCCGCGACGTGGGACACTGCGGCACTTCGGGGCAGGTCGTGGGCTCCACAGGCGTCCAAGTGCTCGAGTCGAGTCCCAAGCGCGCGTCGGGCCTACGCTTCGGGCATGAGCGCGCTCGTCCCGGCGACCACCCGCCAACGTGACCGGGCCCTCCAGGTGCTGCTGAGCCGCGACCTCGAGCCCATCGTCGACATGGTCGGCTGGTCGAGGGCCGACGACGCCTACGAAGTCGCGTCGGCGGAGGGAGCCGTGCGGTTCCGACGCGACGCCGGCATGGATGGTGGCTTCTGGATCGAGTCGGCCACGGGTCAGAACCCGCTCGCCGTGCAGGACCAGACGCGTTTCGTCGGACTTGAGGCCGAGCGGGCCATGCCGCATCCGAGTCGCCGCCTGAACAGCTACCCCCACGCGTTCGAACAGTTCGCCCAGCTTTTCGACCATCCGTCGGCTCCCGACCTCTGCGTGATCCACAGTGCGTCCCACAACTGGGCCGACCAGGGCGGGCACCTCGGCGAGCATGGATCGCTAGGCGTCGTACAGGCGAGGGCACCCTTTATCGTCGCCGGCGCCGGGGTGCCGAGACTCGGGATGGCCGACATCGGGTGCCGACTGATCGACGTGGCGCCGACGACGCTTCGGCTGCTCGCGGCCGATCACGACCCCGACCAACCGCCGCTCTCCCACCAGGACGGGTCGGTGATCGACGCCCTGGTCGACGGCCCGGGCCGGGCCCGGTATCTGATCGGGTTCCTCTGGGACGGGACCAATCCCAACGTGCTCTACGACCTTGCCGGTCGGGGCGAGGCCCCGAACGTGGCGCGCTTGATCGGAGAGGGAGCGGCCTGCCGGTACGGGGCGCTGGCGTCCCTCCCGACCGTGACCCTGGCCAACCACACCACGATCCTTACCGGCAGCCACCCAGGCCACCACGGGATCCTCCACAACGCCTGGGTCGACCGGCGTACCGGTGCGCAGGTGATCACCAACTCGCCGGCGACGTGGGCGACCTCCATGCAGTGGCTCAATCCTGGGGTGCAGACCATGCACCACGCGGCCAAGCGTGTGCGTCCCGGGACCACCGCCTCAATAAACGAGCCCTGCGACGCCGGGGCCGACTACTCGACGTTCGGCCTCGTGCGCAACGGCAAGCGGCCGCTGCCCGCCCCCGGACCCGACGACCTACCCGACGCGACCACACGGTTCGTCAGGCCAAGCAAGGACTACCGGTGGGCGTCGCGCGCGGACCACACCGCCGTCGAGCAGTTCCACCGCATCTGGGCCAACGCCGACGCGACCCCGCCCGTCTTCACCTGGGTCAACTTCACGCTGACCGACTCGGCGTTTCACGAGGGCGGTCCCTACTCGGAGATGGCGGCGAGCGCCGTGCGCGACAGTGACGCCCGGCTGGGTCGGATCCTTGAGGTCGTGGAGCAGGCCGGGGTGTGGGAGGACTGTGCCTTCTTCCTGGTCGCCGACCACGGTATGGAGGAGTCCGACCCGGCCGTTCGAGGGGACTGGGACGCGGCACTCGCGGAGGCTGAGGTGGTGGTGCGCGACGAAGGGTACGGCTTCTTGTACCTGAGCGGTTCGTGAGCCCCCGCGCACCGAGCCCTGGCGCTGCCCTGGGACACGATGCTCGCCGCGTGGTCCGCCGCTCGACGCTCGACTGCCAACGACACAGAGCGGAGCCCGCGCGTGTGCCTATCTCGATCCAGACACCCGCCGGGGCCGTCGAAGCCACCCGCTGACTCGGCTCCCACCGAGCCGAAGGCGCCCCGGGACACCGTCACTCGTAGGCGGTGATCTCCAGTTCCTGGCGGAAGTGGTGGAACGGCGAGCCCGGCCGGTAGTCCTCGGGGACGTCGTCGATGCTGTCGTAGTTGGCGACGTCAAAGACGTTGGACGAACGGATGTCCTCTTCGACGGCGACCCCGCACAGTCGCATCTCGGTGGCCGTGTCGAAGCAGTTGACCAGCAGCACGACCTCGTCGCGCAGCTCCTCGTAGCGCTGGCGGGCGATGCGGCCGAGCAGCGTGTACTCGCAACCGCTGGGCGAGGCGCCGACGCGGCGGCCGATCATGGCGTGGTGCCGCCCGTCGTCGATGCAGTAGAGGGTGTAGTCGTCGGCCTCCAAGCACTCGCGGATCCGCTCGTGCTGCTCGTGGGCCGGCAGGAGGTGCCACTGGGTGTGCCGGCGCTCCTTCATGGCCCACAGCGGACCCGGCGGGATGGTGTGCTCGGGCTCGTCCTCTTCGAGCGGAGTCGACACGTCCTGGCCCACCAGGGGACCAGGGGCCATGGCCAGGCCAGACTCGGTGATGATGTCGCCCGGCTTAGGCCGGCCGGAGGACGCCGGCACTGCCTCTCCCCACTCGTGGACCTGCTCACTCTTCTGCCCGTCACCCTGGCCCGTCATCGGTGCCTCCCATGGTCCGCCGCTCGGCGCTCGGCTCGGTCCTGGACCCTACCGGCAGTCGGGCCGGCCCGTGAGCGGCGACCCCGACATGGGCCGGCGGCCGGCCCGGTGGGACTTGCACAAGCTTGTAAATTTGCCTCTATCCGACTGGAGGGGTGGTGCCATGTTTGGTCGTCAAAAGCATCAGACCGACGAGGACGAAGAAGTTTCCGTGGACGCCAACCTTGAACTGGACCTCGGCATGGTGGAACAGTCGATCGAGGCGTATCTGAAGGATCCCTCGGTCGATGTGCGTAACGAATTGCTGGTTGTGCTCGAGCGCCTGGACCAACAAATCGACCGCAGTGATGCCTATGAAAGCAGCGTTATCGGCTCCGCAGCGTTTGGCTACTCAGACAAGGGCTCTGTGATCGGAGAAACAAGTAGCGCCTCTCCGGCCGAAGACATCCCGGAATCCCTACTGCGAGCTCAGACGGTGTTGATCAAAGCGGCAAAACGAGACGTCACGGCGCCCACGCCCGACACTTTGGCCGATCTACGCGCAGCTGATCAAGCCTTGTCCGCAGAACGGAGCAAACAGGGTACTTAGGTGTCCCAGTTCGTCGCCGGGAGGGTGAACATCCCCGGTTGGGTGTCTGGGTAGTGAGACCGAGCTGGCCACCTTGACCCGGGCGGATGGGCAGCGAGTCCTTCCAACATGTGGAAGGAGCAATCACGGCCGGCACGCGTTCCGAATGGACCAACGCCCTTGAAGGTCGAGACGAATTGGGACTGGAATCCGGCCGCGAGCCGCTTCCCATAACGCCGTACATGAAGATCGGTGGGGAGCAATTCATGACTCTCTTCTAGGCTCACCTGATGGTTCTCGATGTCCGTACGACGGCGGGCGAGAAGTATCTGCGGCTCACGACCGAGACCCTTCAATCAATACGACTTGGGCACCCCACGACCGGAGTGTGGGAGGCGGCCGACCTCCAATGGTGGTGGCGCAAAGATCAGCACCCCGATCCTGCTCGACAGTCCTTTTGGGTCCAGGACGGCTCACCGGTGGCAGCAGTGGTCCTCTCGGATTGGGATGATCGGTTATCCCTTGATCTACTAGTCCCCGAACGCGGACGGACCGAGCTGCTCGATCTGATGGAGCCGGTGGCGAGACAGATGACCGACAACGCCGGGGGTGTCCCATTGGAGATGGTTGTACGGGACGACGACCCGGTCATGATTGCACTGGCCTCGAGGCTCAAGTTCAAGCCGAGCGCCGAAGTAGGAGCGGACGCGTGGTTGGCCCCGGCACATGCGCCGCCGCAGGCGCCCCTGCCCGAGAGATTCACCATCGGGTCGAGGGACGAGTTCTCAGACCGAGAGCATCCAATGGCCGCGAGGAATGGGCCGCACGTCGCCCAACGTCTCGAAGAGTGCGGGCTCTACCAGCAGAGCCTGGATCTCGCCATCTACGGACCGGACCAAGCGGTGGCCGCTTACGGCCTCTTCTGGGCGGATCCGGTCACCGAGGTTGGCCTGGTTGAGCCAATACGCACCAACGACGCGTTTCAACGCCGCGGGCTGGGTTCGGCGCTGCTCAGGGCTGGGATCACCCGGCTGGTCGATCGAGGGTGCACTCGAATCAAGGTGACCTACGTGCTCGACAACGAGGCCTCCCGTCGCCTCTACGCTGGATGTGGGTTTGCTCTCCTGGTGACCTGCACGACGTACCAGCGGGACTGAGCAGGGGACTACCCCCGGCACGCCTGAACCGTGGGACAGTTTTCGGCACGAGTGGGGCGGATTTCGGCGTGTTCAGCCACGCCGGATTCCACATGAACGCCAGCTATCCCACGAGTCCCCGCCGTCCCATGATAATCAGGGACGAATGCCCCTACCTTGGGTCCGTGAGCCATGGTCAGAGTTGACAGTCTCCTGAGAGCCCCGAAAGCGAGGAACGATGATTGATATGACGAACTCGTCGGCTGCTGGGCCGTCTGCCTGGGCGCGCGAACTTCATGCCCACCTGACGAGCCACGTAGAGATCGAACGTGGAATGCTCGAGGAGTATCGCTCGGCGGCCGAGGCAAGCTCGTCAAAAGCATTTGAGTATCTCGTCAACTTGTTGATCGAAGACGAGATGCGTCACCATCGGATCTTCTTGGAGCTTGCCGAATCGCTAGAGACCATATCTCTGAGACCTGGCGCGGATCCGCAAGTTCCGTACCTCGATTTCAATCGGACGAACAAGGAAGCGGTCTTGGACCTAACCGAGACACTCCTCGAAAAGGAGCAGCAAGACGCCCTTGAGTTGAAGCGCCTCCAACGTGAGTTGGGTGACGTGAAGAACACGAGCATTTGGGGTCTTCTGGTCGATCTCATGCAACGTGACACCCAGAAGCACATTGCAATCCTCAAGTTTGTCAAGAAGCACACCAAGCGTCGCTAGTGGCTGAGCTGTGCGCCTCTGAGGGGCACCGGGTTCTGGGCGGGGCCCTGACGGCGTGACCGGACGATTTGACCCTGGGGGTGCTACACCGGGCCGAAGTACCGTCCTGTCCATCGAAAGTTCAGCGCCGACCGACCGGTGGGAGTCGGCTGAAGGTCGGCGGTGCGTACGTAGCAGTGCTGCTCGCCATCGGTCACGACGACGCAATCTCGCACGTGTTGTCCTCGACGGGATCTCGGTGTCATCCATCGGATCCCTATCTCTGTTGGCCAGTGCGCCAACTGAAGCGAGATTCATCCTCTTCCAGGAGAGGATTCGGAGCTACTTAGCCCTTTACTGCAGTGCGAGCCCACGCCAAGGACGCTGCTCCCGTTGCGACCGCGTCGGCAACGTCAACTACAGGAACGACGCTGATGTCGTTCCAATAGTTGAACTTGGATACGAATGAATAGACCACGCCTGGGTCGTCAGCCTCAACCAGTACACAGCCCCCATTGTTCAGGTTGGACACGAATGCGTGGACGGTAAGACCCTCCTCAGGCGTCCATTTTCCAAATGCATTGAGAAGCGCATCTTGGTTGGCGAAGGTCTGCTCGTACGTGAGACCAGCAGTACGAACGTCGTATTCAATGACGTATTTCATCAAGTGTCTACGTCGCACCCTACCCCTCGCCCTCCTTCGGGAGTGGAGTGTCAGCCGCCGGGATGGTGGGACGGCTGGCCGGCACTCCGTGGACGGTCAATTATCGGACCGGAAGCGCTACTAGCGTCGATGAGATGGAGGATGGCACCATCGGCGAGACTAGGTCTGCTGACGCCTGAAGATATCGGCTGATCCGTAAGGGACGGATTCCTACGCGTGGAAAGGGCGGTTCCCGGGGATCTGGCGGACGAGGGCAGAGCGCTCCTGTGGGCTGAAATGGGGCTGTCCCGCGACGATCCTCAAGGTGGACTCAAGCGTGATCCGTCTCCCTGGATCAGGTGCCCCGCCTTTCGAGCGCGCCGCCAAAACAGAACGCTCCCGACTCCTTTTGATGGGGGCGGAGGCGGCAACGCGACTTCTCCTCGCCCGCATAGTTTGGTCCTTGTGCGCACCAAGCTCAAGATCACCGCGTTGATGTGCCTGTTCATGACCGTGGTGTTGGCTTCGGCGGTCGCGCACAGCCGCGCCCCCTACGGATTCGAGGGCCCCGCCCTCGAATGGTTGGGACCTCCTTCTGCGATCGGTGCCTGGGCCGATCTCACTGAGTTCCTCGGCACCCCGACTATCGGCCTTGTCCTCCTCGCCTGCCTCACCTTCGGCATTGTCAGGCGAGCTTTCCTCCGTGTCGCCGTCTACGCAGCGCTTGCCGCCGCCACTCTGCTCATCAACGAGCACGTTGCCAAGCCGCTGGTCCAGCGGACCCTCTATGGTGCGCTCACCTTTCCCTCCGGCAGAGTCACTTCGGTATGCGCGACGGCGTTAGCCATGTGGCTCGCCCTCTACCCGCTGCTCGGGAAGTGGGCGTGCAGGGTCAGCCTCGTGCTGGGTGCTGCCTGGACCCTCCTGATATCGCTGGCCGTGGTCGGCGCGCACTGGCACACCCCACTCGATGCCGTCGGGTCCATTTTGATGTCAGTCGGCATCGTCACTGCATGCGCCGCGGTCTTTGATCAGGCTACGGCTCGAGAACCCTCTATGAGTGCAGCGCACGCTCAGGCTGGAGCACAGGAGTGATCTTCCGATGCCCCGAACGTCCTGACGGCTTCGGGTCCGGCCGGCCCGACTAGACATTCCTGACCAGTGTCCCAGGGTGACCCCAGATGCCGGCATCAGGATTCTCCCCCCTATGCCAACGGAAGAAATGGCGTCAGTGTCGAAAGGAACCACCCAGCGATGATCATCAGGGGGGTCTGTTCAGAGTCGATGCGATAGCTCCGGGCAAGCAAGTAATCGCCACCGTGGCATTCGCATTCCAGGGCCGAGAGACCATAGGTCCATATGGATGGACCAGGTCCTCACGGGAGACAACGATCCCCACCTCATGGAGTATCCGACCGATCGGGTCGCTCGTGGACTCAAGTCTGTGAGAGAGCCCCGCTGGTAGGCGACTCGTGACAATGACGCTTTCCGCGTACACATACGAACAGCCGGAAATGCAACCCCGAAGCGTGGCCGCCCGGTGAAGCAGCGGCTGGCTCTCTTCAACCAGCACATCGTCCGAAGCGCGCGCTCCGATCATCTCGTGGTGCCACGCATGAGCAACGATGCCCTCACCGACAAGCTGGTCCAAGAATTCGGTCACAGTGCCGCTCGTCCCGTCAAGGGCCGCATGTAGATCTGATGGATTGGCCACTCGCACCGTTGAATCGCAACTTTCCGGACACCGACGGGCTCTCGAACCAGGTCTCATCGCTCCGTCCGAACCGTATGGATGGCCTGCTCCATTCCAGCGTCCCCGTTCATCGGCTCTGTGCGCCGGGCGAAGAAGAACATCTCGGGGTCACCGGCATCGAGCCCGTCCAATTCTCCACTGAGCTGCCAGCCCTGCTCCCGGAGCAGTTCACGCATCGGGGTATTCGATCGATTCGATGAGGTGAAGACCTGACTGGTCCCTTCCATGTCGAGCACTGCTCTCAGCAACTTGCGCCCGATTCCGCATCGTCGGGCGGAGGGCGCAACGATGAGAAGGTCCACAAAGTCACGCCCGAGGAAATGGCGCGGGAGTACGACCACGTAGCCGTCAAGATGATCGGATTCGGAATGGACGTGACAATGGCCGTTCTCCACGTGGTCACGTATATCTGACACCCGCTGTATGTCCCCGGCCGTAACCCTGTGGTCAAGAGCCAGGAGATCCTCGATATCGTCGAGGATCGCACGGCGAATGTCTTCAGCCGGGCCGGTCACATCATCAGTTTGCTCTGGCCTCGCTCCGTTGCAGGTGGATCAGTGACCAGCCCTGGCCGATCTTCCTAGGCAGATCGGCGTCTCGAGCGGGCGCGTCGAGACGCCTGTAGTCATTCCCCGGTCTCGGCAGGCACCAGCCCGGGGACCACACCAGGAACGGGCGCGCCGGCCGGCTTTGATCTCAGACCCACCGCGGCCACCGCGACGGCCCCGAGTGGCGACCACCGCGACGAACAGCGCGTCGGCACGGCCTGTGACGGCCGCCCCGCGGGCACGGCGGCGTGTGGCGAGGGCTGTCCGTCAGCCGCGGGAGAAGCGCCGCTGCAGATCGGCGACGGTGCAACCCTCGATGGCGTCACCGCAGTGCGGCTCGGCCAGATCGAGCGCAGCCGGCAGGCATTCACCACGGAACAGCCCCGCTGCCGGCGTGGTCCCCGACAGCGCGTCGGCTGCCAGCACCATGGCGGCGAACGTGTACGTGGTGCGTTCGTGCTTGGGGAACGTCTCCTGGTCCGGGTAGACCATCCCCGTCCAGTACGACCCGTCCGGCAGCCGCAGGTTCTGCCCCGCGGTGAAGAGGTCGAGGGCGGGGCCCTGCATGCCGAGCGCGTCGAGCGTCAGCACGCATTCCGCCGTCTCTGCCGCGGTGACCCAGTCGCCCGTCGAGACACAGCGCACCCCGAGGCCCTCCATGACGAAGGTCGACCATCCCTCGGCGAGGCGGAGGCGTCCTGCCTCGCCCTCTAACGCGCCGGACAGCATGGGGTAGTACCAGTCCATGGCGAACTCCACCTTGGGGGCGAACGCGCCAGGGTGGTGTGCCACGGCGTGGCCGAGCCGCCCCGCCGCCAGCTCCCAGTCCGGGCGGTCCTTGGCCAGGCACTCCGCGATAGCCACCGCGCAGCGCATGGAGTGGTAGATGGAGGACGACCCGGTCAGCAGCGCGTACCCCTCGGGCCGGCCGGACGAGTCGAGCGACCACAACACCGAGCCGTCCGGCTGTTGCCAGCGCAGAATGAAGTCGATGCCCTTCTCAATCGTCGGCCACAGCTCGCCCAGGAACTCCACGTCACCGGTGATGAGGTGGTGGTGCCAGGCTCCGGCCGCCAGGTAGGCACAGACGTTGGTGTCGAGACGCGGATCCTTGACGGTGTCGCCCTGGTAGTAGTTGAACCAACTGCCGTCGGCGTGTTGGCGGCCCGCCAGCCAACGGTAGGCCTCGACCGCCTCGTCCACGAGGCCGCACACGGTGAGCGCCATGGCGGCCTCAACGTGGTTCCAAGGGTCGCAGTGGCCACCGACGAACCACGGGATCATCCCGTCGTGGCGCTGCACCTCCGCGATGGCGTGGGCGGTGGCCAGGACGTCCGCACTCGTGAGGATGCCGGGCACCTCCGGGATGGTGGCCTTCGTGAAACGGATCTCTTCGGTCGTCATGCCGCAGCCCCTTGGGTCGGAGTGGTGGGCCCGCGCCGCCCGGGGACGCCGCGGGGCAGGTTGGGCCGGGCGTCGGGCAGACCCGAGAGCGCGGCGTCAGGCTTGGTCAGGTAGAGCACCAGGCTCTTCCCGATGAGCGGGCTGAGCACGCGGTCGGCCGTGCGCGTCAGGAACGGTGCTTTGACGATGTCCCAGACGAGCACCTTGTGGTATGCCTCGACCGCGGGATGCGTGTCGTTGGACGGCCCCACGAGGCAGCGCAGCCACCAGTAGGGAGAGTGGAGTCCGTGCGCGTGGTGGTAACCGGTCGGCACGAGGCCGGCGGAGCCCAGCCGCCGCTCCAGCGTCGACCGCCGGTAGATGCGGACGTGGCCGCCGGGGGTGTCGTGATACTCGTCCGAGAGCGCCCAATTGACGGCCTCGGGGACGCAGCGCGGCACGGTCACCGCCATCGCACCACCCGGGCGCAGGACACGGGCCAGCTCGCGCATGGCCGCAGTGTCGTCGGGGATGTGCTCGAGCACCTCCGAGGCGATGACCCGGTCGAATGTCCCGTCCGCGAAGGGCAGGGCCAGCGCATCGCCCTGCACGGCCGTCGCGGGGTGGCCGGCGGCGAGCTCGCCCGCCTCGACCATGGCGCCCAACGTGGCACGCACCTGGGCGACCTCGTCCGGACCCGCGTCGAGGGCTACAACCGAAGCGCCACGGCGGGCCGCCTCGAACGCGTGGCGCCCGAACCCGCAGCCGAGGTCGAGCACCAGGTCCCCCGGGCCGACCCCCAGCCGGTCGTAGTCGACTGTGAGCATCAGGCCGCTCCCCGCGATAACACGTCCGCCGCGCCCACCGTGGTGGCTGACGGCGCTCCGGGTAGAGGTCGTCCCTCCAGGAGCGCCTGGTAGCAGGCGGTCGTGCCGGCCGCCGTCACCTGCCAGGTGAAGCGGCTCACGACGCGCCGGCGGCCGGCGGCCCCGAGCCGGGCCCGGAGCGTCGGGTCGTCGAGCAGGCGGCCGATGGCCGCTGCGAGCGCGCCGGGGTCGTCGGGCGGGACGAGCAATCCCGTCTCCCCGTCGGTGCCCACGACCTCGGGGAGGGCGCCCCCGGTCGTCGCCACCACTGCGACGCCGCAGGACATGGCCTCAATCGCCGGCAGCGAGAAGCCCTCGTAGAGGGAGGGCACCACCGCGACCTGGGCTTCGCCGTAGAGGCGGGCGAGCGCGCCGTCGCTGATGCCACTCACACAGTGCACTGCGTCGGACAGCCCGAGGCGCGCGATCGCCCGATCGACCCGCCCGCCCTCGGTGGGTCGACCGATGACGGTCAGCTCCACATCGCGCTCGGTGCGCAGCTTGGCGACGGCCTCGAGGAGGGGCACCAGGCCCTTCATGGGAACGTCGCTGCTCGAGGTGACCATGATCCGGCCCGGGACGGGCGTCACCTCGTCGAATGGCCTGAACACCGTGTGGTCCACCCCGACAGGGACGACGGTCATCCGCTCGGGCGCCACCTCCATCTGCGCCGCGATGTCCTGGCGGGAGTTCTGCGACACGGTCACCACGGCGGGGAGGGCCCGGGCGACCCGCACCTGCATGCCGAGGAACCCGAACCAGCGGCGGGTGGTAAAGCTCTGCCAGGGGTTCGTCGTGTGGGACAGGGCCAGCTGGCGGTCCACCGTGATCGGATGGTGCAGCGTGGTGAGCAGGGGCCACCCGTCCTCGACCATGCCGAGCATGCCTGTGCCGAGGCACTGGTTGTCGTGCACGACGTCGAACTCGTCGCGGCGCTGCGCCAGGAGCTGGCGGGCCCGGAGGGAGTAGGCCAGCGGCTCGCCGAAGCCCGCGGTGCACATGATGCCGAACTCGATGAGGTCCTCGCGAGACGTGAACTCCCGCCGGTGCGGGACCCGGAACGGGTCAGGGTGGCGGTAGAGGTCGAGGCCGGGCACGGGGGTGAAGCCCACGCCGGGGTCGAGCTCGGGCCAGGGGGGGCCGGCGAAGACCTCGACCGAATGGCCCAGGGCGACCAGTTCCCTGGTCAGGTGGCGGGTGTAGACCCCCTGGCCACCGCAGCGCGGGTTCCCCCGGTAGATGAGGAAGGCGATGCGCAGGCCCCCGGGCTGGGGTGCGGCGGCGGGAACCGGGGCGGGTACCTCGATGTGGCGCGAGCGCTCCCAGGACTCCTTCGTCTCGATCCACTTCTGGCGGGGCGTTTTAGGCAACGGATGTCCCGACGCGCTCCACCATGGCCCCCTAGCCTCCCCGAACCCCCTGGTCCGGCGCAAACGGCGCCTCCGGGGTGGTCGGCCAGACGGCCGTTCAGCCGACGCCGAACCAGCTGAGCACGGTCAG